>CAZSYN010000011.1:0-197559 GCA_964610975.1 uncultured Phycisphaeraceae bacterium | reverse complement strand
TACCATGCCCGATCCGACCGTCCCCGGCCCGTCCACTTTTTGTGGGGAAGGTCAGTTCCACCCGCCAGGAACCCTGGGATACCAGTTGCTCAGCCAAGTCCGCCGCCCCGCAGCAGGCTTCAAGTGCCACGGCTCGGACATCTCCGGAAGACTTAAGAAGCTCGCTTATCGTCGCCACGTCATTCTTGCAGGCCTTGTTGAGCCTGACCTTGCCCGTCTGATCCATTAAACAGACCTGAATAGAGTTCTGATGGTAGTCAAGACCCGCGTAAATGGTTACATTCTCACTCATGATCGGTTGCTCCCTGATAACATGCTCGTCTTACGACACTTGGGCTATTATCACAGCAACCGATCTTTCATCCCCATCTATAAAGCTGCCTATCCACGATTCGACAAAACAATTCGCAACCGGCGCCATGATCGGCGTCTTGACCACTCCCCCATCATCACGCTCAAAAGCCGCGTCAAAAGATTCTGTGAATTTCACATCGTGATCATGAAGTAGATATTGAATTTCAATGGGCCGAGCACGCCAGTGAAGAAACAACCGCCCAGTTCTACTTGAAGGTAGGCGAGAACGAATATCAGCGGGCGGCAGGAATCAGTACTACTATCCAGCCTTGTCAGAATGTTCACTTATGACGTCGGTTCTCCACTCTCGGTCGATTACGGATTGCTTGCTCTCGTCCACAATTTGTTGTTCAATCTCGTCAAGTTGATATCCAAAGTATGCCGACGCAGCACCTAAAAAACGAAATACAAACTCTCCAGCAAAACATACGGACTGAAATCCATGCGTATGGCCACCATGTAATGCCGAGAATGGGCCAGCATGAGTATCACCGCTCAAAAAAAGTTGCAACCATCGGTATTCGTCTTCATATCCTACGTCTTTAGCAATCTCATGAAGGTCATTTTGCGGATACCAGTGTTTCCGTAGCTTGCCTTTTTTCGTGTGAAATCTTGCCTCTACTTCGGAAAACTTTTTCTGAATCTCCGGTTCATTTTGTGAACGGCGGGAGCTTTGAGCCAAGCGCTTTGAAAATAAGCTTGGGTTTGAATCAATCATTTCAACCGCTTTATGTTGTTCGATCCAATAATAATCCTCAAATAATTGAGCGCGTTCATTTGCTGAATTTGCATCTGATAAAATGTACAGCCCCTGAAGCAATACATCATACATGCACCGCAAAATAACCCCTGCATCCCAGTCATAATTATGAGGCGCTTTGGCATAAAGCATGTGGATCGTATCCTGGGATGATATGAGTCGGTTATTGAATTTCCTTATAACGTTGTCAACCACGTCTTGAGACCGACAGGCCTCAAATTGAGAGAGAATTTGTTTCACAATGCCATTACTTTGCCCAATAAAGGATATCTCTCCAGGGGAGGGAAACGGACGAGTACGCTTATTCATCGTGTTACCTCAAAAAGACTGGCCATCCGTTTAGATTTGGCTGGAAAACAGACTGGAAAGTCTCACTGCGGGTAATCTACCCATAATATCACCCACGGCAAAGAGTTCATAACCCCTTGCCCTGCTTGCAGTTCAGATTTTGATTGGGTAAAGCGGGCGACCGGATTCGAACCGGCGACGTCCAGCTTGGGAAGCTGGCATTCTACCACTGAATTACGCCCGCGTGTTAAGTCTTTATAAATTTAAGACTTAAAATTTAGAACTCAATTTTTGTGTCAATATTCATGCCGCTCTATGCCGCCATCTATATGACTTCTGTGCAGTATCAGAAAGACAATCAATATGGCGTATAAAGCCAATGTCAAAACCATAACGCAAAGGGCACAAAAGGGCAATGGGCAGGAAGCCGCAACTGGACTTCTCCAAGACCGATAGACATGCAGTCGGGGTTAATTGAGGCCGGACTCAACTGAACCTCAATCGCAACTATTTTACCATCTCGGAGCGTCCGCCGGTTCTGAGGAAGTCCAACCAGAACGGTGAACAGCGGGACATTCTCTTTTTATCCTGGCCGACTGGACTTATCGCCGGACATGGATCAGGCGTAATTCCATCGTGAAGTTCAACCGAGCGGAAATTGACTACACAGCCATCGGTGTCAGTTTGGTAGCAGTAATAAGATATCGACCGTTCAAATCAGGTCACATGCTTGATTCAATCTTAATTCAAGAAAATACGTAATAATGAATTACAGAACGTTGGCGGCGTTAATTTTGACTGATAAATCATCCGAAAGTAGTGCATTTCAGTTCGCTTTTCAGTCCTGTCACACCTCCTAAAACCACAATTATAAAAGCATAACCTATTACAAAAAAAAACAACTTACAATTGCATAAGAAATGTTCATTATATAAAAGGAGATGAGACTGCCAGAGCATATATGGGCGAATATTCAGTATTGTGATGGTTGTGAGCATATTAATAATTTTTAAGATACAAACTTGATTTTGAATCGATTTACATCATAATTAAATCGATTTACAAGTCCGTTCATTTGGAAAAGTTGTTGTGATGACTACTGCGTCTAAGTTGATGGTACGTTCGGGGCCGACTCTTGAGGAGGTGGCTCGGCGGGCCGGTGTGGCCAAATCATCGGTGAGTCATGTACTCAATGCATCGGAGTCAGAATGCAGGTTGTCATCTGAAACCCGGGCGCGTGTGCTTGAGGCCGTTGCCGAGCTGGGTTATCGCCCTAATTGGCGGGCCAAGATGCTTCGGCAAGGCAAAAGCAACACGATTGGTTTGCTCATCAAGCACGCCATTCCTTATATGTATCCTATTGCCAGCGAAATACTTGGCGAAGCCTGCCGAGTTCTGGAAAGTTCTGAATACCACGTACTTTTTCTTCCACAAAATAATCTGAACAGTACTCTGGAAGCTATTCAGGATCATCGTGTGGATGGTTGTCTGGTTATTGATTTATTGGAAGAGAATGTGGCCGACGAGTTAAGCCGTCTGAAAATTCCGACGGTTCTGATCAATCAAATGACGGAGCGGCGCTATTTTCCACAGATTCTGGCGGATGATGAACAGGGCTGCCGATTGGCCATGGATCACCTGCTCAATCTCGGCCACCGAAAGTTCTTGTTTTACAGGCACCTATCGTCTTTCGCGCTGCATTACAGCACGATTGCACGCGTTCAGGAATTTAAGCGACGCCTGGCTGAAGCGGGCCTCAGCGGAGAAGAAATCGGCGGAGTTTCGGCGGAAGAAATTGTGGCCCGGGTGAAGTTGGGAGCAGGCGAGGTTTCTGCGGTTGTCTGTTATTCGCAGATGGAAGCTTTGGAGCTCATGGCGGTGCTGTGGCAAAAAGGCCTGCGGGTGCCGCAAGACGTCAGCATCGTGGCTTTTAACGATGTGTATCCGAGCGAATATCTGATTCCGCCGCTGACGACGGTGGCGGTTCCGGCGCGTCAAATGGCCCAAATCGCGGCGCAGATGCTGGTGGAATGGCTGGGCAAAAATTTTGATGACGCGGGCTATCTGGGCGCCAATCGCGTCTTACCGGAAACACTGGTTGTACGGCAGTCGACAGCGGCCGCCGGTGCCTGATATGGGTTATGTATTTTTATACGCACATAGTCTCAGCAAAGGAGATAAATGTGAAAACGCATGTATGTAATCGTCACAACAAAAAAGGGTTGGGGTTTACTCTGATCGAATTGCTTGTTGTTATCGCTATAATCGCCGTTTTAATGGCGATATTATTGCCTGCGCTCAATAAGGCCAGAAGCCAGGCCAAAGCGGTCGTATGCCAGTCTCATCTGCGCGAATGGGGAATTTTGTTTTCCACATATCGGATGGAATATAACGATACCCTGCCGATATACAATGACTCCACGAACGGCAATTGGTTTAATTTTTTTCGCACTACCACCAATGACCGCGGCATTCTGTCCTGTCCGGAAGTTCAGGGCGCCGTCACAGCTAAAAATAAAACGCACTATGGATTGAGCATGTACACAGGGCACATTGGGGCAACCTGGCCTGCGAGCGCATTCTGGCGGTTTAATACGATTTCCATGCCTCATGATTGCATTCTGGTCGGAGACGGATACATCGTGCCGGCGTGGAATTCGGCTGCATCGGGAATCATGCCAACGGTGCTTCCGGCCACTAACAGTGTTGATCTGCGGCACATGAATCAAGCCTGTTTTTTATTTGCGGATGGCCACTGTGAAATCAGCAGCTATAAAGCCGTCACGTCCAAATACTGGACGCTTATACGCCAGTAATCAGTGAGCAACGCTTAATACTGCATGGGGTTGGTGATCCTCGTATTAATTGCATATCAATTTGTATATAAGAAATGAGGACGTGTGAATGAATTGGGATTGGTTAAAAGTTTCGGCTATGACATTGCCTTTTGTACCGGCATTGTGCGTCCGTGCGTCGGCGCAGGCCCCTGCCGCGCCAGATACCGCAAACTTTGCGTTTACCATTCCCTGGGATGATGTGACGTCCGGCACGGCGACGGATCTGTCTTTTCTCAATGCCAAACCGGCCGGCGTGAATGGAAGAATTATCGTCAAGGACGGGCATTTCGTTGAGTCCGAAACGTCTCGGCGGATTCGTTTTTTAGGCACCAATATGGCGCTGGCCCAGAATTTTCCGACGCATGAAGAGGCGGAAAAAATCGCCGCCCATCTGGCCAAATCCGGCATGAATGTAGTCCGTCTTCATCATCTGGATTACACCGGCGGGTTGGCCAAAGGAAACGGCTCAACTTTGATTGATGGCCGCCAGGCGGATCGCCAGCATCTTCATCCGGAAAATCTTGAGCGGCTTGATTATCTGATTGCGCAGTTTAAGAAAAACGGAATCTACCTCAATGTCAATCTGAAAGTATCGCGCAGTTTGACTCCCGCCGATGGCATGCCTGATTCAATCACCAAGGTTCCGTATACCCATCAAAAACGACTGGATCGTTTTAATAAGCGGTGGATTGAGCTCCAGAAAAAATATGCGCGCGATTTGCTGACGCATGTAAATCCATATACTGGCATGTCATTGATTGACGATCCGGCCGTGATGACAGTGGAAATCAACAATGAAAATTCCATCATCTGGAGCTATGACGCGCGCGATCTGGCGCAATTGCCGGAACCGTTCAAAGGCGATCTGAGAAAATTATGGAATCAATGGTTGCTGGCCCGTTACGAAGGCGAAGATGCGCTCCGCAATGCATGGAGCAAAGGGGCTGGGAATCTTGAAGAATCCATTTTGACCTCGGCCAATTCATGGAAGAAGCAGAATCTTCTTGGCGCTTTGTCGGAATTGCAAGTAGTGCCGGTAACGGATACGGCTCGCCGGTCTGCTCCAGATATACGCGTCAACGTGCTTAAGGCCGGCGATGCCGACTGGCATGTGGAAGCGCAAATGCCTGCCCTGACGCTTGAGAACCAGCGCACCTATACGCTGTCGTTCCGCGCCAAGGCGCAGACGCAGCACCAGATACGGGTGGGTTTATATGACGACCGTGATTTTCATAACTGCGGGCTTGATGCGCGTGTGAATATCGGATCAGAATGGAAGACTTATTCCTATGCGTTTTCCGCTTATGACACAACGGCCAAGCATGTGCGAATTTCCTTTGCACTGGGAGCGGCCGCAGGCACGGTTGATCTGGCGGATGTTCAGTTGATGCCGGGTGGGCCGGTTCTGCAAGACGGTGAATCGCTGCGCGATCAAACCATTGAGATTGCCCGCCCCGGAACCGTTCAGCGGCATCGCGACTGGATGGATTTCCTTGCCGCACTGGATCTTCAATACGCAACGGAAATGCGGTCTTTTCTGATTCATGATCTGGGCGTAAAAGCTCCGATTGTTGACTCGCAGGTTGATTACGGCGGCGTTACGGGATTGTACCGCGAAAAGGATATGGATTTTGTCGATACGCATCAGTACTGGCAGCATCCGACTTTTGGAAAAAAGAATTGGGATCGCCAGAACTGGACCATCGAAAACTCATCGGCAACCGCGGCATTAAGTGAAGGCTCACGTAAAAGCTCGCTTTATCTTCTGGCCGGCCGCCGCGTGGTTGGCAAACCGTTTACGATATCTGAATTTGATCACCCGGCGCCCAATGATTATGTAGTCGAAATGATGCCGATGATCGCCGCTTTCGGCGCGCTACAGGATTGGGATGCGATTTATACGTTCTGCTGCGGGCCATACGGCGAGAGTGTTAAAACGCCGGGAATCAACAACTTTTTTGATCAGACCAATCACCCCGGGAAAATAGGCTTTTATCCCGCCGCGGCCATGATCTTTCGCCAGGCGTTGATATCGCCGGCCCCGGCGCGCATGACATTGCGACTGCCGGAGCATGCCTGGTATCAGGTTTATGGTATTCAGGATGCGTGGAATAAAGTCATGGCCGATCGCGAAATGGGCATGATCTTCAATCACCGGGTGGCCGTTGATCCGCAAAACGTGCCGGAAGATCAACCGATAAGCAAGATTGTTGAGCCGGCATCCCCTACTGAAAACTCGGCGATGAATGTTTCCGCAGACGGCATCCTGACGGCCAATAGTTCGCAATGTGCGGTTATTGTGGGGCTCATCGCCAATCGCACCAGTGCATCAGGCGCGCTTGAAGTGCAGATGCAAGACATGCCGTTTAATTTTGGCGCAGTAACGCTGGTTGCGATGGATGATCGCCCTGTTTCCGAATCTTCAAGAATGCTTTTGACCATTGGCAGCCACTTTGTAAACAATCAGATGAAGTGGAATGCCGATCGCACGTCGATCGGAAGTCAATGGGGTGTGGGGCCGGTTATGGCCGCCGCTTTACGAGGGCATGTCACCTGTCAAATTGTCGGCACGCGCAATGTCTACAGGCTTGATGCCACGGGCAAACGCCAGTCGCAATTGTCGGCGACATCAGACGGCGGGCGTCTTTCGTTTGATATTCATCCGGACGATAAAACCATGTATTACGAAATTGTTCGCGAATGAGTCAGTGATTATCAAAAATCCATCATAATCCATGATGCGGATAACGGTATTCGGCTGAGGATCGTCTTTTTTATACCATAGGAAAGGGGAAATTTTCATGAAAGCATACACACTTAATATACTACACGTGGCCTCACTGGCCGCGCTTGCCATGGCAGGCGTCACGAGTTCGTCCTTTGCAGCGCCGACAACTTACGCCAATGTCAATTTTGAGGATAAGGCGGATACAACAGTCTTTTCAAATAGCACCGCCGCGACCATTGGCGGAAGATCATGGAATTTCAACATTGGCGGAAACGAGAGCGTTTCGATTGTCTCAACCACCAATTCCAGCGGATCGGCAACCAAAGTCATGGCGTTGACGAAATCAGGCGCAGCCGCAGCCGACACATGGAAACCGCAGGCGTATGTGTACCTGAACACGTCGTCAACGCAACCGAATCTGTCCACTCTTCAGGTGGATTTTGATTTTCAATACCAGGGCAGCGTGCCGACTGCATCCACATCAAGCCTGAATGTCATGCTGAAAAAGCAGAATACTATCACCGCCACGCAAACCAGTCTTTACAGCGGATTGAGCGCGGATACATGGTATCACTATTCGCTAACGACCAATGGCAGCACATATTCTTTTGTGGTTACCAAAATCAGCGATGGATCGCAGGCGGCAACGGGTACATCCGACATTTTAAATGGCGTCAGCGGCACTGCGACATCTGCGACGGTTGTGTTTCAGCTTGGGAATAGCAGCACGTCTGCGCCGAGTGTTTATCTGGATAACCTCGTGATCAGCGAGGCCTCCGTTCCGGAAGCATCGACCGCATGTATTTTATCAGCGGGCGTTGCGCTGCTGATGAGCCGATCAATCAAACATTAATGCTGTCGGCTAATCGTGACCTTTTAACCTGAGCTCGGGATAAGGGGCTTTAATTTCAAGCCCCGCTCCTTTATGGGGCGGGGCACAATGGATGTACGAGCGATTGTCATCTATAGAAAACCACACTATGCGTGAACGGTTTGTTTGGATCATGAGCAATTGCCAACGATCATTGGTTTGTGCCCCATCCCGTAAAGGGAATGGGGCTTGTTTATCTCAAATTCAGGTTTTTATGTTGTATGCGGATGATGTGCACAAGGATTGATAATTTAGACCGGCGCAGTGGTTTTGCCGCTGCGCCGGGTCTTGTTACGTCATAAGTTTTTACAGGAAGATGTATCGTGGATGAACTCAAAGGTAAAGTCGCGCTCGTAACCGGTGCGTCGCGCGGGCTTGGGCGCAGCATTGCGCTTGTGCTGGCCGAACAAGGGGCCGATGTCGTCATTAATTTTCACGCCAATCCCAAACCCGCCGAAACATTGGCCGACGAAGTGCGGCAACTGGGCCGCAAGGCGATGATCGCTCGCGCGGATGTCGGCTTAAAGGCGGATGTGCACGCCATGTTTGAACAAATTGATGCGACATTTGGGCACATCGACATTCTGGTGAACAATGCCGGAACAACCAAGCCGCAGGATATTTTTGATGCGGATCTGAACGATTGGGATGAGATCATCCGCACGAACCTGACGAGTTGTTTTCTTTGCAGCAAGGAAGCTATGGAGCGGATGCGCCGCCAGAAATCGGGCCGCATCGTGAATATTTCATCCATTGTCGGCCATCGCGGCGCACTTTACGGGCACGTGCATTACGCCGCGACCAAAAGCGGCATGTTCGGATTCACCAAAACATTGGCGCTGACCGGCGCACCGCTGGGAATCAACGTCAATTGTGTCGCGCCGGGGATTATTGAGACGGAATTGCTCTATCAGACGCACGGGGCGGAGCAGGTTCAGGAACTTGCCAAAAAGATTCCGCTGGGGCTTGGGAAATGTCGTGATATCGGGCTGGCCGTGGCCTTTTTGTGCGGCGAAGGCGGTCGCTTTATCACTGGCGCCACTCTGGATGTCAATGGCGGCATGTATTTGCGGTGATTTTTTGAAGGACTTTTGATGTTTTCTGTTGCCAATGAGTATGTCAGACTGGCCGTGGATGAACAGGGCCGACTCTGCGAGTTGACCAATCTTAAAACCAACCATAATTACGCCGGCCAAGAGGGTCTCTGGCGGCTGATCTATCAAGATCAGGACGCGCTGGAAAACCAGATCCTGGCGAAAGATTGCGTACCTGTTATTGATTGTAAAAAAGATTGTTTAACGCTTCGTTACAGTCAGCATGGCCCGCAAACGAGCTTTGAACTGATCATAACGGCTCAGTTGCATCATGATGAGGTCCGGTGGTCCCTTGAGCTTGCCAATCGCGGGCCGGGCACGGTGATTCGCGAAATTCACTTTCCGATAATCGGCGCCTGCCAGATAAAAACCGGCCAGGAATTGATATGGTCGCACAATGGCGGCGCGCGCGTGACGGATCTGCGCCAAAAAATTCGCAAGAGTCACACGCTCTACATGAGCAACGACAATGAGGGCATCAGGCTCTCGGGTCTTTACCCGATGTCGCTGGCGACCAATTCATTTGTGCTGGCCGACGGTGAGGAAGGATTATATTTCGGCAGTCATGACTCAACTTTTCAGCAGACCATTCATCTGTTTGAACTGAAGCAGAATGACCTTGCCGCCGGTTTCGTCAAGTATCCTTTCTTGTCACCGGGACAGGAAACGCGCATTGAGGGTTATGTCACATCGCCCTACAGCGGAAGCTGGCATGTTGCGGCAAACAAGTATCGCACGTGGTCCGATACGTGGTATAGGCCGGTTGAAAAACCCCAGAATATCAAGCTGATGAAGGGTTGGCAGCGTGTCATTCTGAAGCACCAATACGGAGAAACTTTTTACAAATACAATCAACTCAAGCAGATTCATGATGAGGGCGCTGCCGCAGGTATTGAGTGTTTGCTGCTCAAAGGCTGGCCGCGTCATGGTTTTGATAACGGCTATCCTGACTACGCCACAGATGAGAAGCAAGGTGGCGATGCGGCGCTCAAAGAGAACATCGGCCAATTTCGCCAGGCCGGCGGGCAGGTTTTTCTTTACTTTAATGGTCACCTGATTGATCGGGCTTCCGAATTTTACCGTGGCCCAGGCGCGGCTATTTCTGAAAAAGATTTTCAGGGTAATGAGTACCAGGAATTTTATTCCTTTGGGGGCCGGGGTACTGCGCTGCGCCAATTTGGCCACAAAACGTTTGTCGCCGCGTGCCCAAGTCAGCCGGAATGGCTGACGCAACTTAAAAAAATGGCTGATCAGGCCATGTCTCTGCAATGCGATGGCGTTTTTTACGATCAAATGGGCGCGTGGGATAATGCCCAATGCTGCGATCCCCATCATGGTCATCCGATCCCGTTCACAACCATCGGCAAAGCCAAAGCGGATCTGCTGGCCGCACTGCGGGAGTATATTAAAAGCCGGAATCCCAATGTGAGTTTTGGCACGGAATTGCTGGTTGATATCACGGCCGCGCATGTGGATTATGTTCATAATGCCTGGGGCGCATGCCCTGAACCGGAAACCATTCCCGCGGACGGAAGCGTGCCGCCGACAGCGGGATTTATTGAGTGGTTCCGCTATATTTTTCCGGATGTCATTATCAGCGACCGCGAAATTCGCGATGACACTGATATTGAGCGCCGGGTCAATCATGCCTTGCTCAAGGGCCTGCGCAGCGATGTGGAAATTTTCCGTTGCCGGCGCACCATTGCCGATACGCCGCATTATCGTGAATATCTGGCCTGCGCCAATAAGCTGCGCGGCAAGTATGCTGAATTGCTGCTGTGCGGCCGCTATCGCGATACAGATGGATTGACGCTTAGCAATCGCACGATTGATGCGCGCGCGTTTACCCATCAAAACCGGATGGCCGTCATTCTTACGCAAAGCCACGCCGCCCATGCGTCGGTTACGCTTGATGTTCCCGGTTACGAAATGACGGAATATGACGGACTCGGATCATTTCACGTTTCGCCCGCTCACGCTGCAATCAATGTAGAAATTGATCAGCACGGTCTGGCGGTCATTATTCTGAGTAAAAAGAAGTCGTGACAGCGGGCCAGTTGCGTGTGTACGAAAGAACTATTCTTCCAAAAATGAGACGATCATGAAAATAACCAAGATAGATACGGCCATTTGTAATGCCTATCGGACCAACTGGGTATTCGTGCGAGTTCATACCGATAGCGGGCTTTATGGCGTTGGCGAGGCCACGCTTGAATATCGCGAGCAGACCGTTGTTCAGGCCATCAAGGATCTTGAGCGCACGCTCATCGGCAGGTCCGCATCTGAAATTGAGGCCATATGCCATGACGCTTATCGTGATGTTTATTGGCGCGGCGGACCTGTGCTCATGAGCGCTCTTTCCGGCGTCGAAATGGCGCTATGGGACATCAAAGGCAAGCATCTGGGTGTTCCCGTTTATGAACTTCTTGGCGGTAAAGTCCGCGATAGAATCCGTTGCTATGCCAACGGATGGTTTGCGCCAGCTAAAACTCCGGATGAGTTTGCCCGGAAAGCCGCGGCGGCCGCCGATGCCGGATGGACGGCGCTCAAATGGGATCCGTTTGGCTCCGCGTACATGAATCTCTCTCGCGAAGGATTCAGCGCGGCCATGTCTTGCATCCGCGCAGTACGCAAAGCGGTCGGCGACCGTGTTGATTTGCTCATTGAAGGTCACGGACGATTTAATGTCCCTACTGCGATACAGATCAGCCAGGCGCTGAAAGAATTTGACGTACTCTGGTTTGAAGAACCGATTCCGCCGGATAATCTTGATGCTTTGGCGGAAGTACGTTCGCGGTCCCCTGTTGCAATCGCCGCCGGTGAGCGCCTGTACACGCCGAAAGACTTCATGCGGCTGATTCAAAAACATGCGGCGGATTATGTTCAGCCGGATATCAGCCACGCATGCGGCATCAGCGGTTTGCGAAGAATCGCGGCCATTGCCGAATCCGAATATTTGGCTTTTTGTCCGCATAATCCCAGCGGCCCGATCGCCAACGCCGCCACTTTGCAGATCGCGGCCAGCACGCCCAACTTTTTCCTGCTTGAAACAATGAGCTCCGATGTTGCGTATCGGCGTGAGATCTGCACAGAAAAAGTCCGACTGATCGCCGGAGAAATGGTGATTCCGGATAGCCCGGGCCTGGGTATTGACCTGAACTGGGAGCGTCTTGCGGAACATCCGTATGAACCGCACGAATTGCGGCATTACACCGGCGCACTGACGGAAATCCGGCCGCCATCAGCCAAAGGATACTTTGAATCCGAAACTTAAATAATCACAACAAGACCCGTAAATCCTATATCAACAACATATTACGACACATATAGTATGCGCTAAAAATGAATCACATATGCCATGCCGCCACGCTACGCGGGGCAACTCCGATAAACTTGTGATGCGTGATTTATTTCTGACAATCACTCCAAAACGTGAGAATATCAAAAGATGGGCGCCACCGGTTTAATCCGGTCGCCCTCTTTTTTTCGGTTCGCCACAATTCAAATGACTCAAAATACCATGCCGCCGCGGCCAGGCTGAATCATATGGCGGCCCGGCCGGGTGGCTCAACTCGTGAATTGATTTCCCTTTTGACTCGTTCAGGATCATAATACCCGCCATCTGCCGTATTCACCCAATTCGTCCGTATAATTTTAATATTGCATCATACTCAAATCGTAATGATGCAATTTTGAACCGCCAGTGAGGTGCCCCGTGAATATCAAAAAGTTGCTGATCGTGGGATGCGTTGAACTTCTGGTGTGCGCATCGGCCTGCGTCAAGGCTGATTCGCTGGGGCAATCGGTTCCTGTTGCGCCAAAAATCTCGGCCGATGTGGCAACAGAACCCAACGAAATCGTGCCGCTTTATTATGTCATCCCAATCAAGGGCGAAATAGGCATTGAAGTTCAGGCCGCTTTTCTCAAGCCGGCGCTTGATGACGCCCAAATTCAAAAAGCCAAAATTGTCGCACTGCAAATTGATTCTCCCGGCGGACGTCTTGACGACATGCTGGCCATCATGAAATTGATCCGCAGCTATCCGCAACTCAGAATCGTGGCGGTTGTTGAGCATACGGCCGGGTCGGCCAGCGCACTTATTGCACTGACCTGCCAGGAAATTTACATGACGCCCGGATCGCGAATCGGCGCGGCCACGCCCGTCGTAACAAACGGCGTCTTTACGTCGTCACTCAGCAAACGCGTTGAGGCCATTGCCAAAGAAGATCCGGAATTGGCGGCCAAAATCAAGGCGAATGTAGAGGCGCAGGATCGCGCCATCAACGAACTGGTCAAGTATCGTGAATTTGCGCGCGCCATGAAAAATTCAGACTATGAACTTTACATGCTCATCAAAGGAAACTCGATATTGCTTTCAGAGCAGTCAATGCCGGGCGCCAGGCAAATCAAAAAGCGTGGTGAAGTATTGATGCTCACAACCGAAGAAGCGGCCGGTTACGGATTGGCGGTGCAGGTTCCCGAAAGCGATAAACTCATGCCGTTTTTAGGTTTTGACAAATTCCGGGCGACGGATATATCCGTGCAGCGTAGAATTATTTTACAGGGAAAATACGCGCGCCGCGATTACCTGATCAAGCTCAACGGGCCAAAGCTTCAGCCCGTTAATCAGCGAATTGATGAGATCAAGGCGGATATTGCGGCGGATAACGGCAAGCTCAATACGCTCAAGCAGCAATACAATGCGGATGTGGCCAAGATTGAGGATGTTTATAAAGGCGAAATGAACGCGGCCGGGGCATGGGACAGCAATGCCTTTCGCAGGAATGCCTATGCCAGCGCCAAACGGCATCGTCAAATGTCAATGGATCGGATTGATTCTGAGTATCGTAAAAAAATTGAGCCAATCCAGGAAGAATTGAATTTACTCAACCAGGATCTCAAGCGTTTTCAGGACCAGAAAAACGAGATTATGGATGACATCATGAGGCAATCCGGACTTAAGGTGTAAAAACGGAGCAATTCTCATCATTATTGCGCCGCCCTTCTGAGATCGTGCGCGAAGTACCGAGAATTTATCAAGTATTATTTTGACAGGCGGTGATACGTGATGTATTCTTGAAGCGCTTCAAATACATTTTGAAGCGCTTCAAATCTTCAGGTATGCGATATGACAATAGAGATAACCAAAAAGAATCGCCGGGTGACGCTTGCGGATGTGGCAAGAGAGACGGGCCTGTCGCAGGCTACGGTCTCAACGGTGCTCAATTCGCATGATGGCCAGTGCCCTATTGCGCTCAAGACGCAGGATATTGTGCTTAAGGCGGCCAAAAAACTGGGATATCGCGCCAGTTGGCGGGCGCGGGCGCTGGCCAAGCAGCAGACCGGGACGGTCGGTCTGCTTTATGCCGGAGAATCGCCATTTACGACGGGATTTAACCAGTCATTGCTGGAATCGCTGGCGGCCAGGCTCTGCAAACATGATTATCATCAGTTGTTTATTCCCATTCTTGAAGATCATGCCAACTATCAGGATATCATTAATAGTGATCGCATTGACGGCTGTCTGGTATTGGCGCCGATACCTGCCAATCTTGACGTGATACGCGAATCAGGATTACCGACCGTTCTGGTCAATGTTGAATCGGAATTGCCCTTTACGCAGGTGTTGCCGGATGACTATGACGGAGCGGTGCGGATCACGCGGCATTTGCTTGAGCTGGGGCATCAGCGGATTGCGATGGTCATGTCGGCCGAGACTCACTGGCATATGTCGCAAAACAAGCGCAGAGCGGGTTTTCAGTACGCCATGAGCCAGGCGGGAATGGCGCAGCATGTACAGGTATTGCGTGAAGAGTCGGCCATTGCCGCGCTGAAGAATACCGATGCGGCGGCCAACAGACCCACGGCCATGATTGCATATGAACATCATGTCGCTGCGAGATTACTTCAGGCGGCGTGGAGCGCGGGGCTCAAAGTGCCGGATGATTTGAGTCTGGCATCCTTTAATGATGTTGAGTTTTTACGCTATACCACCCCGCCGATGACAACCGTTGCGCTGCCGGCGCAGGAAATTGCATTCAGCGCGGCCGATGAGCTGATCCGGCAGATTCACAGCAAGGGAACATCAAGTCAGCGTATCGTGTTCGGAGAGCAACTGGTTATCCGCGGCTCAACGGGACATCCGCGAAAAACATAAAATTCGCGGTCAGGAACATATCAATCAGCGAAAATAGCAAACCGCGCCAAAACATCAATATGCGGTTTGCCTGAACTGATTATGATCGTGATTGCAAAAAACGGCGGACAAACTTACAAAAAAGCCCCGCGATAGCGTGGCGGCAAGTCACGTGCTAAAACATTTTGGCACATACTATATAAAAGGAATGCATATGAAATTAAGGATGCATCAGCACTGGCAAAAAAGATCGTCAGGATTTACTCTGATTGAACTGCTTGTTGTTGTTGCAATTATCGCCACACTCATGGCGATATTGCTTCCGGCGTTGAACAAAAGCCGGGAACAGGCAAGGAATGTGACATGCGCATCCAATTTGCGCTCAATCGGCATGGGATTTTACGCGTATTCCGTGGAGTGGGACGGATATTCGCCGGCATGTGATTTTGTGCGCAACACCACATCGGCAAGCGTGAATTACGGTTATCACTGGCTCAATGTCGCCGCGCCGTACATGGGTATTGCCAAAGCGGATGCCAAGTGGGTTGACGTCGCCAAGATCACCACGTGCCCGTCGTCATCACGAAATCCCGGCAAGGTTCGGCGTGATTATTCGCTGAATATGCAAATGCTCAAGCAATACGGAGCCAATATGGGCATGGGCGCAGTCAAGCTGACGCGCTTTGAAAATCCGGGCAACGCGGTATGCCTTTTTGATGCCGGTACCCCCTGGACATCCTCAGAACCGTACGCATCCTACAAAAAAGATACTGAAATTTCCGTGGCTCCGGGCGGCTACGGCCCGTCGTCGTCAAAGTACTTTGCGGAAATTCATAATGGCAAAGCCAACGTGGTGTATTACGACTGGCATGTTGAGGCCGGCAGCTATCTGAGCATTGCCAACCGCGGATGGGTGGCAACGTGGTGGTAACCAAACGTCAACACACGCGGAACAGACAAAGTTTTACGAATCAATGATTGATCACGGAGCCAATATGAAGTTGTTAACACTGGCGGCGGCCCTGCTTGCGTCGGTTGGCTTGTGGGCGCTGCCGGTACATGCGGCGGAACCCGTTAAAATCACCATTCACCGTAATGATCCCGGGTTTACCAGCCAAATCACGCTGGGCATCACGCACACACATTTATCAATGGACCGCACGGGGAAAAATGCGGCCCGCGTCGTGCCGGAGGCGGCGCAGCGCGCCAAAGACGCGGTTGCGGCCGTATCGGGAATCCAAAATTCACACATCATCGGCTGGGGCGCATATGACATCAACCCGGAGCCGGGCGTATACAAATGGGAAAGCCTTGATGCGCGCGTTGACTATATGCGGTCCATGAAGCAACCGATGGTGCTGACGTTATGTACGGCCCCCGGGTGGATGAAGGTTCGCGGCGATACGTGGAAAATGGAAGATCGGCCCAAGCGGGAATGTTTTGATGATTTTGCCGGATTGTGCGTAGAAGTTGCCAAACGGTATCCGGATGTGCGCGCCTACCAGGTGTGGAATGAATTTAAGGGTTTCTGGAATAATCAAAAGAATAACTGGGATGTCGAAGAATATACCGAGATGTACAACAAAGTGTACGATGCGCTCAAGGCATATGATCCGGCGCTGAAAGTCGGCGGTTTTTACCTTGTGATTCAGGGAACAGGATCAGTTCCGCTGGGCAAATCGGGCGTTGATACCTATAACCCGGTGGGCTCAAAAGACAGGTATTGCCTTGAATACTGGGTCAAAAACAAACATGGCGCGGATTTTGTCTGCCTTGATCGTGGCGTGCGCGATTATCACGATAACAATAAATATACGATTGAGGAACTCGCATCGCTTCTGCACTGGTATCAGGATGTGGGGAAGCAGGTGTATGACGTGGCGAAATTGCCGATCTGGTGGGCCGAATATTATGCGGCCGGCGGAAAAGAAGGCGGAAATGCCGCCGTGGCGGCGTTTGAGGCCTCAATTTATGCCAATATGATCCGTGGCCATACGGAAGTGGCGTTGCTCTGGAATCCAGTTGCCGGAGAAATATCACACGGAATCGTCAGCAACATCACTGACGAGGATGGCGGACGCCCCCTCCCGCACTATGACGTGTTTAAGATGATCAACGAACATTTTGGCAAAGGAACACAGATCATCCCCGCCACCAGCACAAGCCCGATGATTGATGTGCTGGCAACAAAAGAAAAGGCAATGATCGTCAATCTGCAAAATCAACCGGCCAAAGTCAGTGTTGATGGCAGGGAAATCAGTCTGAAAGAATATGATGTACAATTAATTGATATAAAAAATTAATATGTTTGCCGATCACCTGTCATGATCACACGCGGCCAGGGGCATTCCGCTCTGGCCGCGTTTTTTTATTTTTGCGGTTACCTCTCCTGAACAATTGCGGAGTAAATCCGTGGTGCTTGAATATTTCGCATTTATAAAATATAAGAATTATTTGACATCAGAGCGCTCTGATGTATGTTTATATAACATCTGTTGCGAAGTGATGCAGGATGCAGAACAATTGTGGCCGGTGACATGATGAGCGAATCAACAATTAAGACGCGCAACCGCAGGGTCACGCTGATGGAGATTTCGGATTACACCGGGCTCTCACGCGCAACCGTATCAGACATTATTAACCGTGATGAGGGCAATCGCTACAGCGCCGAAACGCGGGAAAAAGTGCATAAGGCCGTTGAGACACTTGGCTATATGCCGGTGCGTGCGGCCCAGCAATTGGCGCGCGGAAGATCGGGCGTCATCGGCGTGCTGCTGACGCGTGATTTTAACAATCCGTTCTTTGCGCGATTTGCGTCTTTGCTTGAAAAAAATATCCGCTCATGCGGTTATCGCTTACAGCTTGTGACGGAGCTCGGCGGGATTACGTCTGAAATGGAATTGCTGCGGCAGTTCCGCGCGGATGCGGTTGAGGGTGCGATTGTCGGGCCCGTATATCAACTGAAAGATCTTGAGCATTATCGCAAAGCACTGGGGCGCAATTTGCCCAGTGTACTTTTCGGAAGTTTGTTTGATTGCGAATTTGACCAGGTGGCGCTTGACCATATGAGGGGCCGCAGGCTTGCGGTTGAACATCTTTTATCAATGGGCCACCGCAGGATCGGCTATATCGCAATGCCCTCACCGCGAGGACACGATGGCGAACCGATGTTTGAGCATGACAGCTATCGCGTGATGAGGGAAAAAGGCGTGGCGCGGCCGGAATGGGTCGTGTGGCGCGAAGATACGGGCAACTTTGAAGAGATACAAAGCGCATGCAGAGAAATGCTGGCCAAATGGATGACCAGCCCCGCTGATGAGCGCCCTACCGCGCTGATTTGTCATAATGATCAGATAGCTATGGTCGCCATACATGTCTTTTCGCAGGCGGGAGTTAAAATTCCGGAAGACGTTTCTCTGATGGGCGATGACAATCTTCTTGAATCGGCGTTTATGGTGCCGCCGCTGACCACCATTGATTTTCATATTGACCGCCAGGCGTCATTGGTACTTGAATGCCTGAACAAACGTATTGAGTCCCCGCAACTTGCCCGTCAAACTTTGATTGTTGAGCCGTCATTGGTCGTACGCAATTCGGTGGCAAAGTTAAATTAGTCACGTTCATGAAGTTGACGTTCATTTGTAAAAATGAGCGAAGCGGATCGTAAATTTTTATTTAAATGGATGTCAGAGCGCTCTGATATATCAGAAATACAAATATCAGGAACGCGAAATACGACGACAGACGCATCAGAATTATTGTAATTGATATTTTTGAATTATTAACACCAGTCAATATTCATTCTAAAACAAAAAGGGAGAACTGATTATGAAAATGAGTCTGGCAACGGTGGGAGCGGGACTTTTACTCAGCGCAAGCCTGGCGCAGGCGGGAACGGTCACGACGGTATTGTCTGATACTGGTGATTCAGCCGCAGGATGGAGTTATTCCAATAACGGATACAAAACATCATCAACAAACAATCCTGGTTTTGGCACCGGCAGCTATCTGACGCCCAATGGCTCATCATACGACGATGATATCGCCCGGGCACTGACATCCAATGCGCAACTGGTGGCCGGCGGAAAAGTGACGCTGAGCTTTGATTATTTTGCCAATGCCAGCACTGCGTATAATCTGCGTTTTGGTATCTATAGCGGCAGCGCGATGATCAAGAGCACGTTTCCGGCCTGGGGCGGAGCGCTCACGGATGCCAATACGACGGCCGACTGGAAAGGTTATCTGGCCGCGCTGAGTATCGGCTCTGGCGTGACGGATCAACTGACAACAATTCAAAATACCAGCGGCAGCAATATGTTGTGGGGAGCATGGGGCAATACGTCCACTACAGCCAAAACAACATACTCAAGCAATCCGGCTCGCAATGATGGCGTCGCAAGAACGGTCATTATGGAGTTGGCGCTCAGCACGAGTAATATTCTGACTATCAATCTTTACGAAGGTAAAAAAGGGTTAGTCAGCAGCACGCCGAATGTGACGTTGACCATTACCGACCCCAATTACATCCTTACGAATTTTGAGTATATCGGCCTGGTCATGCGTGCCAACGGAGCCACCGGCGCCAGCAGCAACTACATTGCCATTGATAACGTGACGGTTACGGTTGATACGCCGGTTCCTGAAGCGGCGACGCTGGGATTATTGGGCACAAGCGCTGGGGCTCTGCTGATGGGCCGCGGCCGGCGGATGATCAAGTAGAAAATGACAGAAAAACACGCAGAAGGGTCGCCTTATTCAGTATGCTTATGATTAATGGAGAAGCTTTATCATGTATTCATTGATGCACGGTAAACGAAATAATCAACGCCACCGCAACGGATTTACTCTCATTGAATTGCTTGTTGTAGTAGCGATCATAGCGCTGTTAATGGCGATCCTTCTGCCGTCACTGGCCAAAGCCAGGGAACAGGCACGCGGCGTCAAGTGCGGCGTACAGGTTCGCACATTGGCGACCTTGTTTAATCTGTATGCGACTGAAGAAAACGGATGGTTGCCCACGATTGATCATTGGGTGGCCGGAAGCCCGCAGGAATATACGTTCTGGTTTAATCGGATTCAGTCACTGGTGCCGACAACCGGATGGGGAAAATTAGGGCTGTGCCCGTCAATTCCGCTCAAAACGGGACAAACCCCGCTATTTTATACGATGAATAATGATATTGCGGTCAAGCAGGCGACGACCAATTATTATCTCGCCACGAAGTTAACCTCGTATACAAATCCGCAGAATACTGTGCTGCTCTGGGATTGCTCAAATCAGTGGTCAAGCATATCAAAAGCGGCCGGTTACGTGGACTGGGACCCGCGCTGGGTCGGCCCGACTTTTTACGGCACGCGTTATACGGAAATCCACAACGGCAAGGCGTCAGTCGGTTTTGTGGATGGCCACACGGAACCGTATACGTGGATGCGGCTTAAAACCGAAGGACAGTTTACGCGCGGGACTTTCTGATTGGCGTAACATGCGCGATATACCAGCGGATTTATGAAATACCGGGAGAAATGCAGAGTGAAGTCACGGTTGACAGTCCAGTTTACACTCGCGATTTTATTGATTGCAGGATCGCGATTGTGCGCACAATCGACGCAGCGATATGCGGAGCTAAACAAGGAAGTTGAACGCGAACTGCGTGCGGAATTGTCACATTTTTACCCGGGCGCGGTTGATTCATCCGGCGGATTTTTTACCACCTTTGCGGCAGATTGGTCGCGCAAATCGGAAGCGTTGCGGACCACGGTATCGCAAGGCCGCATGACGTGGACGGCCGCGGAAATTGCGCGGCGCAGGCCTGATCTGAAAGATGAATATACGCGTTATGCCAGTCATGGCGCGGAATATCTGGCAACAGTCTTGTGGGATTCGCAGTATGGCGGATTCTTTTGGGCAGTTGAGCCTGATAAGAAAAACGCGTTTTCTGATATGGGTGAAAAACATCTCTACGGTAATGCCTTTGGCCTTTATGGCGTGGCCGCGGCGTATCGCGTAACTAAAAATTCGGCAACGCTTGATCTGGCAAAAAAAGCTTTTGAATGGCTTGAGCAGCATGGCCATGATGACAAAGCAGGCGGGTATTTTGAGGCGTACTATCGTGACGGCCGGCCGATGATGAATGCGCCGGTCAAGGGTAAAAAGCTTGATCAGCTCGGTACGCTTTATGGCTATAAATCCATGAACGCGCACATACATCTGCTTGAGGCGTATACGGAACTATATAAAGCGTGGCCTGAAGCGAAGGTCAAAAGCAGAATTATTGAGTTGATTGGTCTTGTGGCTGACAAAATGTATGTTGATCCGGGTTGCCTGCACATGCAGTACACGCGCGACTGGCGGCCATTGCCTGCGCCTGATTCTTATGGCCATGATATTGAGACGACATTTTTACTTGACGAAGCGGAAGAGGCCATCAGCCAGCGCAGCGAGCGGATCGCGGCAATCGGGAAAAAACTGGCTGATCATTCGCTTGAGTACGGGTGGGACAGTAAAAACGGCGGATTGTTTTTTGAAGGTGCGGCCTACGGCAATGTGACCGATACCCACAAGGAATGGTGGGCGCAGGCGGAATCAGCCAATACGCTTTTGCTGATGGCTCAAAAGACCGGCGATACGACATATTTCTCCTATTTTGAACGTCAATGGAAATTCATCACGGATTATCAGATTGACAAGGTACATGGCGGATGGCGACAGGCCGTATCGGCCGCGGGTGAGGCACCGGCCAAAGGATATAAGGCTCATGTGTGGAAATTGGCCTACCACAACTGCCGCGCAATGCTGAATATTGCAGACCGTCTGCGCGAAATGGCAAATCAGCCGCCGCAGGCAGCGCATTAGGCCCTGTCTGAAATTGTGTATCAACTCCGTTCAATCAAGAATAAAATCACTATTGATAAAAGGTGAGCGAGTGAAGTCATTACGTCAAAAATTTCGTTCCGTGGCGTGCGTGGCACTTTGTGCGGGGATGAGCGGCGTCGCATTTTCGCAGACAATTAATAAGACGGAAATTGCGACATCCATCAACCGTTATCCGACATACGGAATCTGGCATTCATCCCGCATCCGTGGCGGCGGTTATTTTCAGGACGTCATATTGTGTCCCAGCGATCCCATGCGTTGCTACACCTACGTTGATATGGCGGGCATGTATCGCAGTGATGACGGCGGCAACATGTGGCGGATGCTGCATGGCGCCCTGCCGCCGGAGCATGCGTTATTTGACACACGCGGCATTGATGTTGATCCGCGCAATGCGGATTGTTTTGTGGCCGCGCTTGGTAAACCGGATTCCGTTAATGTCAGCGGAATTTACCGTACAGAAGACGGCGGAATGACTTTTACGCGCGTTCAGGCGGCATTATTCGGCGGTAATTCGCCGCATCGCGAAGCGGGTAAGGTCTTTGCCCGATCACCTGAAAATCCGGATGTTATTCTGGCCGCCAGCTTTGGCACAGGCGTTTGGCGCAGTGAAGATAACGGGAAAACGTGGACAAACTGCGGTGTTCAGGATCGCTGGTTTACGGATATCCGTTACGATAAAACAAACCCCATGCGGGTATTCCTCTGCTCAAAACCATTTAAAGGCAGCATCAGCCGCCCGCAACAGGTACTGTCGGAAGCGTTTTTCCGCAGCGAAGACGGCGGTAAAACATGGGAAAAAATCAGCACGACATCCCCCAGCGAAATTTTGCAGGACCCCAATGATCCCACGCGATTTTTCGGCATTCTTGATTATCGCCTCTTCAGCGTGACAAAAGATCTCGGCGTAACCTGGCAGCAAATGACCGACGGCCTGCCTATTACTGATAAATTGCCGGATAAATGGCCATATGTCAGCCCGCAAAAATTTTCCGCACTCAGCGCCGGGCCTGATTTTGTGATCATTGGTAACGCCAACGGCGATATGTGGCGCCTTGATAAAGACAAAACGCGCTGGTCGCCCGTTAAAAAACAAAAACTAGAATGCGGCGACTGGTGGGGTAACGCGGGCGCCAAACCGGGTTATGTTCATTACGGTAAAGCAATGGGCAGCGTCATTGTTGATCCGCGCAATCAGGATCACTGGTTCAGCACAGACTGGTACGGCGTGTGGCAAACTTTTGATGCGGGTAAAAACTGGAAATTGACCGTTGATGGCGCTGAGCCGACCTATATCTTTGCGATGGCGGCCGATCCGAGATCGCCAAGCGTTGTGCACATGGGCATGTCGGATAACGGGTATTTCCGCTCAACGGACGGCGGTAAATCGTTCTATCAAAACGTCAACGGAATCTCGACGGATATCAAGAATGTTGAAGTTTGCGCAACGAATCCGGATCACCTGTACGCTGTGGGCGGCAGCCTGAAGGGCCACGTTATTAAATGGGGAATCAACCAGGTATTCAGCAGCACCGACGCGGGATTAAGCTGGAAATCATCAGAGCAGGTAGGACTTCCGGATGGCCGCGAGCATTACTGGAATACGATTGTGGCTGATCCGCGGGACGAAAATCATGTGTTTTTGGCAGTCAGCGGCAAACCGGAAGCAGGTGCCGGCGGCGTATACGAAAGCCGCGATGGCGGGTCATCATGGCAGTGGATCGGCCAGGGATTGCCGGCCGACAAGGATATTTTCTTTCGCAAGAGCATATGGACCATCGGCCGAGAGATTGCGGTGAGCGCCGACGGAAGCATGGTGGCGCTGAGTTCTGATCGCGGCGTGGTGTATCGCCGCAACAAAAACGGCGGAGAGTGGGTCAAGTCTCTTGATCTTAAAGGAATGCCCTTTGAAATTGCCGCAAACCCGAAAGATAACGGAATCTTTATCGTGACGTCCACGCAAAATGGCGTATACCTGACGACGGATGGCGGCAAAAACTGGTCACTGACATTTGCCGGTAACTGCGGACGCATGGGATGGGATTATGCCGGCAAACGCGTGGCTGTCAGCACGAATGACGGCATGATCTTAAGCCATGATGGCGGCAGAACCTGGGAACAAATGGATAAAAAACTGCCGGATCGCCGACTGCATAACATGGCGGCATTTGCCGGGAACCGATTGATCATCGGCAGCGGCGCATCGGGCGTGTTCTGGGCTGATCTTAATCCGTAATACCAGCAGACATAAGCCCGCTGATTCTTATGGCTCCGCCACAATATCATCAGTATGATGATGCGTGGCGGAGTTTTTTTCTGAAGTATTGAATGACAGGTATAACAATCATGTTGTCATGGCAAAAAATAATGGTGGTACTGGTTGTCCTGCTTACGGCGCCTGTCATGGCCGCGCCGGACAATCAGAAGCCGAAAGTCATTGCAAATCTGCCTTATGCCAACGAAAGCCCGGCACAAAAACTTGATATCTATTTGCCGGCTGACGGAGCCAAGACTCCCCTGCCGCTGATAATCTGGGTGCATGGCGGAGCGTGGGAAGAAGGCGATAAAAAATACTGTCCGGTAGCCGACGTCACACGATATGGTTTTGTCCTGGCCAGCATCAATTACCGGCTCAGCCGCGAAGCAATTTTTCCGGCGCAGATTCATGATTGTAAAGCGGCCGTGCGCTGGCTGCGCGCACATGCCAAAGAATATCGCATTAACCCTGATCGCATCACAGTTTGGGGAGAATCCGCCGGCGGCCATCTTGCGGCGCTGCTGGGCACGTCGGGAGAAGATCAATTTCTTGAAGGAACGGTAGGCGAAAATCTGCAATTTTCCAGCAAAGTTCAGGCGGTTATTGACTGGTTTGGGCCGACGGACCTGCTGGCGCTGGCAGATGAGGCAATCAAATCAGGATCGTTTTCCGCAACAGAAAATCCGCTGACACGGCTGTTTGGCGGAAATTCTGAAGATCAAAAAAAACTTGCGGAACTGGCAAATCCCATACGTTATGCCACAAAGGATGATCCGCCTTTTCTGATTATGCACGGCACAAAAGATCCCCTGGTGCCGCTGTCACAAAGCAAGATTCTCAATCAGGCGCTACAGAAAGCCGGAGTAACATCAACGCTGATAATTATTCAGAATGCCGGGCATGGCGGCGGTGAGTTTTTCAGCCCGAAATCCCGCGAAGTCATGTTGAACTTTCTT
Source organism: uncultured Phycisphaeraceae bacterium (assembly GCA_964610975.1). Lineage (GTDB taxonomy): Bacteria > Planctomycetota > Phycisphaerae > WQYP01 > WQYP01 > CAZSYN01. The sequence goes on along the minus strand of CAZSYN010000011.1, from coordinate 172,404 downwards.
CAAACATATCGGCAACCGGCCAAATAATGGCCAGCGCTCAATAAAAAGATTCCGTTTGCCGCCATGACTGCCACGCGGTAACATTTCCCGGCTTATGCTGTGGATTGTGCTTATTTTAAGTTCGGCGGTGATGCTGGGCCTTTATGATGTGGCCCGCAAACATGCCGTCAATCAAAATGCGGTCATGCCGGTGCTGTTCCTTGCCACGACAATCGGAACGGCAGCGGTCATCGTCACGCTGACTGCGACAGGACAACTTGTCGGCGCTATCACCATCACATGGGGAATATGGTGGCATCTGCTGCTCAAGGCGTTTATTGTCACCAGTTCGTGGATTTGCGCGTATTACGCCATGCGCGCGCTGCCGATTTCTATTGCCGCGCCGATTCGCGGATCGCAGCCCGTGTGGACCGTGGCCGGCGCATTGATTGTTTTTGCTGAACGGCCGCATGGTTTTCAGTGGCTCGGCATCGGCGCAACCGTGATCGGTTATTATTTTTTTTCTGTAGTCGGCAGACGCGAAGGAATTATTTTTCATCGGAATCGCGGCATTCTGCTGATCCTTGCGGCCACGCTGCTTGGCGCCATATCCGGATTGTATGACAAGTATCTTCTTCAGCCGATGAACATCCGCCCGGAGACGGTTCAGGTTTGGTTTCAGATCAATCTGGTATTGCTGATCGGCAGCGCGCTTATTGTTCAGCGGTTGGCGGGCTGGCGCAAAAGTGCATTTACCTGGCGGTGGACCATCCCGGTTGTCGGCGTGGTGCTGGTGATTTCAGACTGGTTTTATTTTACCGCTCTGCATCAGCCGGATGCGATGATATCGGTGCTTTCGCCGATACGCCGGTCAAATGCGGTTTTGTCGTTCATACTTGGCGGCATGATTTTTAAGGACAAAAACAGGCGCGCCAAATCAGTAGGACTTGCGCTGATCATGGCCGGCGTACTGGTGCTGTGCCTGAGCGGCAAATGATGCAGAGCTACGGCACAATTGCAAGAATCGCGGCGATAACCTGATCTTCCGTTAATTCCGCGACGTTGATGGTGAGCGTGAATTGTTCACAGGAGAGCGGGCGATCCGGCCAATAGCGGCGATAAAACGCGTCACGATTGCGATCAAGATGTTCAACTTTTGCAGTGGCCTGCGCCTGTGTGAGTTTTTCAGCGTGAGCAGTTGAATCAATTCTGAATTGCATTGGCGCAACAAGACGAATATGCACTCCGCCGGGCATATCGTGAGTGATGTACGCTGCGCCGCAACCGACCAAAACAACCCGGCCGGACTGAGCCAGCGTGCGTATGGCAGCGGCGGTATGATGAAAAATTTTCAGTTCGGAAGTCGCCGCACCATCCTGGCCAGGCATTCCCTCAAGCAATTCGCTGAGCCAATTGTGATCATTTTGTTCAAGCGACTCCATGACGCTCACAGACAGATTATGATCCGCCGCAATCTTATTAAGCATGTCGCGATCAAGGCATTCCCAGGAACGTTCGTCCTGATACAGACGGCGATTAAGTTCATGAGCCAGCCTGCTCGCGACGGCATGCGCGCTGGCACCGGCCTCACGGCTGATGGTGATAAAAGGATAAGTGGCGACAGTAGCGGAAGATGTCGCGGCGCTTTTTGCGGCAGCAGCCCGAACGGCCGCAGCGACAAGATCTGAACCTGATTGTGAAAAATGTGAGAAATTCATCATGACCAAAACTCCTTATCTGAATCAAGGTCAGGGAAGAGTGATCACATCCTCATTATATCTCATAAATATCCCCGGAGGCGAAATTTCGGAAGGATTCCGCAAGTCATTGTGATATACTGCACTGCGTCAATAAAAGACTATTGATCACGACCAATACATCCTTTACAGGCCGGTAATTCCGGTTATCCTGATGTGGTAGTAAAGAAAGGATATGTCAAAATGCATATTCCGGATGGTTTTCTTGATGTCAAAACGATTGTGACAACAACGGCTCTTGCGGCCGGAACACTTGGCTTTGCCCTGCGTTATACGCGTCAGCAGTTGACGGCCCGGCGCATACCGTTGCTGGGCCTGGCCAGCGCATTTGTGTTTGCGGCGCAGATGATCAACTTTCCTGTGCTTGGCGGAACATCAGGCCATATGATCGGCGGCACATTAACGGCCGTGTTGCTCGGGCCAAGCGCGGCCGTGGTTGTGATATCTTCCGTACTGATCGTTCAGTGTTTTCTCTTTGCCGATGGCGGCGTTACGGCTCTTGGCGCCAATATTCTGAATATGGCGTTCATCGGCGGCGTTGGCGGATGGCTTGCGTACTGGCTGTTATGCCGGCTGAGCCCAAACAAGACGTGGCGGTATATTGCGGCAGGCGTAGCCGCGTGGGCCGCGACCGTGGCGGCGTCAATTGCGTGCTCGGCTGAATTGGCCGCATCACATACGGCGCAATGGTTGACGGTGTTCCCGATCATGGCGGGCGTTCATATGCTCATCGGCATCGGCGAGGCGCTGATTACGGCGCTGGTGCTGATCACAGTAACAAAGGTACGGCCTGAGTTGACCGCCGGCGAAACAACCACAAGTAAAACGCAACGCGGAATTGCTTTTGGCGTATACGGACTCATCGCATGCGTGGGTATTGCTGTTTTCGGCGCCCCATTGGCATCAGAATCACCTGACGGACTTGATCATACCGCCGAGCAGTTGAGCTTTTCTGAAAAAGCGACAAACATCGCGCCAGCGCCGCTTCCTGATTACAGTGTGAGCATGATTTCTTCAGAAAAAATCAGCGTGGCCGTGGCGGGAGCTATCGGAACAATCGCAGTCTTTGCGCTGACGTCCGGACTTGCGCGACTGCTGAATAAACCTGAATATCCGCATACTCATTAACGCAGGATTAATCGGGTCAACATGGCATTACTCCCTTTTTCGTCACGCACGGATACGGCCATACATCGTTGCCCCGCCGGAATTAAGCTGGGGATAGCCCTGCTGCTGATTATTGGCAACCTGATGTGCCCGCCGCGGTGGGCATGGCTGCTGGCAATACCCGCTCTACTGGCGATTATTGCCGCGATCATGGCGCGCCTTTCTTTTCGACAAATACTGGTACGCCTGCTGATTCTTGAACCAATGGTTGCCGGCGTGGCAACGCTGGCCCTGATGCAGCCAAACGGGACTGAAAAATTCATCTGGCTTATATGCCGCTCAACGTCATCATTGCTTGTGATGATCGTCATGGCAAGCACGACATCACCTGTAGGCATTATTCATTTTCTTAAACAATGCCACGTTCCTGCGCTATTGGTCACAACATTGTTGCTGATGTGCAGCTATATGGCCATCATCGCCGAAGAATCACAGCGCATGATGCGCGCACGCAAATGCCGGACATATACCACGCAAAGATTGTGGCAGTGGCGCACGCTGGCCATGTTGATCGGCCAGTTGTTCATACGGGCCAGCGAACGGGCTGAGCGTGTGTATGGCGCAATGGCATCGCGAGGGTGGCAATGACGTCGGCAATTCAAATTTCTGATCTCAGCTATATATATCCTGACGGCAAAAAGGCGCTCAACGATATCTCGCTGACGATCATGCCGGGAGAATGCGTGGGCCTGATCGGCGCAAACGGAGCCGGCAAAAGCACGCTGTTGCTTCATCTCAATGGCCTGCTGCCGGAAAATCCGCCACAACAAAGTGCCATTAAAATCATGGGCATGCCGGTTATCAACGAGAATCTGCAAAAAATCCGCCAGCAGATCGGCGTGCTTTTTCAAGATCCGAATGATCAGCTATTTTGCCCGACCGTTTACGAAGATGTCGCATTTGGGCCTCAGCAGTTCAAATTAAGCAAACAGGATGTTGATCAGCGTGTAAAACAGGCATTGTCACAGGTCAACATGAGCGGTTTTGAAAAACGCATTCCGCAGCACTTGAGCATTGGCGAAAAAAAAAGAATCTGCCTGGCCGGCGTGCTGGCGTGCGAACCGAACATTCTTGTGCTTGATGAGCCGACGGCCAGTCTTGATCCGCGCGGCCGACGCGAAATCAAGCAGTTGCTACGGAATATCCCGATCACAAAACTGATCGCCACGCACGATCTTGAGATGGTTGTTGAATTGTGCTCACGCGTGCTTGTGCTTGATGGCGGAGAAATCGTCGCGCAAGGGCCGGCTATTGAGTTGCTCTCAAACGAAGAGCTGATGCTCAAGCATAATCTTGAAAAACCGCACATACTTCAGCATCAGCACCCGCATGGCTATCTGCCGCAGATTAAACTCTGATTTAGGTTGATCGCAATCACACTGTTTTTTAACTGTGCGGCAGAACATGAACAGCGATGGCAGCTTCGCCCTCAAGCGGGCATTTATTCACGCAAATGCCGCAACCAATACATCGCCCATGATCTACAAATGGGCGCTGAACAGTGATCATCTCACCGCGTTCATCCTTAACGCGTACTTCGCGATATTGAATTGCTTTTTCAGGAAGCGGACAATGTTCCTCGCAGCAGATGCATTCTTCATTTTTGGCCCAGGGCAAACAGCGGGAACGATCAAATTCCGCTTTACCAATTGGCGTGATTTGTTTTACCTCAATTGCCAGATTCGGAATTGCGCCTGTGGGACAAACCTGCCCGCATAAATTGCAATTGTATTCGCAATATCCCTGGCGCATGTTAAACGCCGGCGAAAACATGGCATCAATGCCGGCCACAAAACCGGCTGGTGTTAGTGCATTTGTGGGGCAAACCTTCATGCATTCTCCGCAACGGATGCAGAGATTCAGGAACGTTGACTCATCCTGTGAGCCGGCGGGCCGAAGTAATTCAGGTTTCTGTCTGTTTGCCGCAAGGCCCGTCGCCTTAATCACCAGAGGCGTTGCGACGCCAAGAGCCGCTGACGCAACAAAAGTGCGGCGCGAAAAATCAGTTGGCGCAGGCGCAATTTTGGGCGTACTGACCTTAATACGTGCCAGTTCGGCCGGGCAATCGGCCACGCAGTCCATGCAAAGCGTGCAGGATTCCGCAACTAATTTGTTATCCGCATCAAATGCCGCCATGCGACAGGTTGTGGCGCAATCGGCTGCGGCGGAACATTTGGGGCAGGCCTTAAAAGGAATGCGGCGCGCCGCGGAAAAATGCGCAAAAGGACTCAGCGCCGCACCAAGCGGACATATATAACGACACCAAAAACGCCGGCCAAAGAGCTCAAGTCCGGCGATAATCAGCAAAATTGCCAGTGATAATCCGGCAAGCGTAAAAATCCCGGCCTGATAAGCAACCAAATGCTTTTTGGCAAAGGTAATGGCCGGCGATAACCACGCGGGAACATCACCCCCCTGTTGAACGGAATTGGTCCACGCAGGATCAATTGAGAAGGTTAACCCGCGAACGAGCAACGCATAAGGATCAAGAAAGCCGACCAGTTGAACAGAAAATGCTGCCGCTATCAGAACGATGATCGACAGAATATATCGCAGAGGACGAATCCGTTTAAGCAGCCACTGCATGTGCGGCTCAATCCGGCGATTCAGCGGTGAGACAATGCGGTGCGCATAATCAATCAGCGTACCCAGCGGACATACCCACCCGCAGAAAAATCTCCCGAACATCATAGTTAGCAGAAGGATAATAGCCGCAGGCCAAAAAGCTGCGATGAGGGTACGCTCTGCAATCATGGCCGATGCGCCGACCAACGGATCAATTCTGAAAAACAAATTGACCGGCTTGCTGAGCGTATCGCTGTTGGTGTATTCCGTAGCACGGAACAGATAAATAAATAGCGCAAGGCAGGCAAACTGCACAACGCGCCGCAACGTGCGCCATGAAAAAAGCCGCTGAAAAAAAGTTCGTTTTTTCAGAACCGGCAGTGATACTCGCGATTCTGACACTGCTTATACCTTCAAAATATTGATCTTGGTAAGGTCCATTTCGCCCAAACCGGCACGATGCGCGGCAACCACGGCGTCAATCTGCTCAGGCCTCATATTAAAGAGCGTGGTGGTATAGGCATCGACGGCCACAATATCAGTTGATGCGATAACGGTATCAAGCACTTTTACGTCATCAAGCTTGCCGCCCTGCGGGCCGTTGCGCAGCAGGATGCGCGTGGCGTCAACCAGAGTCAATTTCGGTTTGACAACAGAATTAAGATCCGCCAGTTTCTCGCCGATCTGCTGGTGAATTTTGCCGCGCGTTCCGCCGATGACACCCATGATGTTTTTAAGGCCCATCGTCAGCTTGGCAAGGCCATGATGCTTGGCAATCGGCAAATTGATATAACAATCAGCCTCAATGGCATCGCGATATAATTCCCATTCCTGAAGCGCCAGTCCGTTTTTAATCTGTATCGGAACAAAACGTTTATTATCAATGTGCTCGCACGCCGCGCGCGGATCATTGATTGACTCAACAGCTTCGGCGATACCGCTGTTGGCATAGCAGCGACGGGGATCATTGCAGGTGCGGTCAAAAACTTTGACCTGTTTGGCGCCTGCTTTGAGTGCCAGTTGAACAACGGTTTTTACGACTTCCGGATGCGTATTGGCCGCCTGCTCCGGGCTGCGATCCCAGCCGATATTCGGCTTAACCACCACTTTATCCCCGGCTTTTACAAATGCGCCGATCCCTCCGAGTGCGGCGATGGCTTTGGTCACGATTGCCGCATAATCCTTGCCTTTGGCTACGGCCACAGTAGGTCGCTGCGCAGGCGAAAGTTGTGCGTGAACAGAAAGATCAATCAAAGGAATTGTGGCGACTGCGGCCGACCAACCTGCGACCTGCTTGATAAAATCGCGACGGTCCATATGCGCTCTCCAGAAAAAAAGAGGTGATCCGGACGAGTTATTAACACATGCTTTTTGGGGACAACAAATAAAGGATTTATTTGTCGGTAATTTTATCAATAGTATTGATGAATATCAATGGTCGCCATGAGGCGGGTTTTGGTGTTGCGTTGTTTTGAATATGACTCTGCTCAGCTATGAATTGTTGAGCGGCTAACATCGCTTTTTCGTAAATGATTCGCACAGGCAGATCTGATTTTTCGGCCAAAGATACGCAATCATCATATTCCGGGGAAATGCCGATTGGCTTACCTTTGAGAATCTTCATCTTTGCGCGCACATCGCCATATTCCGTGCGTACTGTCGTGAACTCGCGATCCGCCTCATGCCTGCGAGTAATGGGTACAACACGCACGCCAAGCGTGGTGGTTTCGCGTAGTATAAGTTCAGAGATAACGTCTTCGGCCGAAGCCGGCGCAAGAACGCTCAGCATCGTTGCTGGCCGGCCTTTTTTCATTTGAATCGGCGTGAGCCATGCATCTTTAGCGCCGGCGGTCAGTAATTTTTCAATCACAGGCGCATAAAGTTGCGGGTTCATGTCATCAATGTTGGTCTCAAGAATGACAAGCGCGGCCTGTTGTGACGAATGACCAAGCCAAAGCCGCGCAACATTGGGCCATTCGCATTCGCGCTGGCCTGCGCCGGTGGCAATGCGGCTGATTTGCATGGCAGGTTGACCAAAACGCGCAAGCTCTGCCACGAGCGCCGCGCCGGTAGGCGTAACAAGCTCACCAGGCCCGGGCGCAGGTACGGTAGGCACCTGGGCATCGGCCAGAATTTCAAGTGTGGCCGGCGCAGGCAACGGAATACGCCCGTGAGCAACCTTAACCCACCCGGAACCCATCGGCAGCGGCGATGAATAAAGCTCCGTTATTCCCAGTTCATGCAGGCCAGCTACAACACCGACAATATCAATGATAGCGTCAACCGCGCCGACCTCATGAAAATGAACTTCTTCAAGCGAAGTGCCATGCACTTTGGCTTCCGCGGCCGCGAGCCGGGTAAAAACCGCAATTGCTTTTTGCTTGACAGCTTCCGGGATATCCGCGGCGTTGATGATCGCACGAATATCAGAAAGGTGGCGATGATGCGATCCCTCAACCGCGCGCACGTCGGCCAGCGTAGCGCGCACAGGCCCTTTTAAAATAGCCTTCGCATCCACTGACCACTCACTGGCAGGCAGCTTGAGACGATGAACCAAATCGCGCAGTTTCTCGACCGGCCAGCCCGCATCAAGCAAGCAACCCAGAAACATATCGCCGGAAATTCCGGATGGCGCATCAAGATACGCAATCATGACTCACTCCTGACGCCGGCAGCGCTGAGCGTGTTAAGACCACCGGAACGGAAACCGGCCAGATCAAGCGTGACAAAGCGATAGCCGGCTTTGCGCACGCCATCAAGGATCGCCTCACGCTGTTCAAAAGCATGTAAAAAATCATCCGGCTGAAGTTCAATGCGCGCAATGGGCCCGTGATGACGCACGCGAAATTGCTTAAATCCCAGCGATGCCAGCACGTTCTCGGCCTGCTCAATTTGTTTAAGCAATCCCGGAACAACCGGTATCCCCTGGGGCACTCGCGAAGCCAGGCACGCCATCGCCGGTTTATCCCACACCGGCATGTTCAGTGCATGCGCCATTGCACGAACGTGATCTTTGGTATATCCGAGTTCAATTAGCGGCGAACGCACACAGTGATTTTTGGCCGCTTCCCGACCTGGGCGAAAATCTCCCAGATCCGAAGCATTGTTACCATCAACAATAACAGACCAGCCTTCGTCTTTGGCGATGCGCTCTATCTTGTTGTAAAGTTCATTTTTGCAGTAAAAACAACGATCCGAAGAATTTTTGACATAATCCGGATTGAGATGCTCTTCTGTGTTGATGATGCGCACCTGCGCACCGTTTTTGTGGGCAAGCGCAACGGCATCCTGCATTTCGCGCTGAGGGTAACTGGGGCTTGCGCCGATGCATGCGAGCGATTTTTGGCCAAGAGCCTGATGCGCCACGGCCATCAGCAATGCGGAATCAACGCCGCCGGAATATGCGACGATGACAGAGTCCTGCTGCGTGAACCAGTTTCGCAGGGCCGAAAGCATGGCCAGCGGATCGTTATGATTCTCAGTCATGATCAGCCTCATGTTGATGATGAGCGGCCGCATGTACGCGTGAATTAATCAGCCCCGCCGCGTATGCGCCGCCAAAACCATTGTCAATATTAACGACACTAATACCCGATGCGCAGCTATTGAGCATGGCCAAGAGTGCCGTAACGCCGCCAAAACTAGCGCCGTAACCCACACTTGTGGGCACAGCAATAATCGGCGCGCTGACAAACCCGCCAATGACACTTGGCAGCGCGCCCTCCATTCCGGCAATAACAACCAGCGCGTTCATTTCCTGTAGTTTATTGATATGCGGCAAAAGACGATGCAGTCCCGCAACGCCGACATCGTAAACACGCTCCGGCCGATGCCCCATCATCTGCAAAGTCAGGCAGGCTTCCTCAGCCACGGATAAATCACTCGTACCGGCCGCGAGAACGGCCACGCCGGGCAGTAATTGACGCGATGTGCGATCAACCCAAATCACACGGGCCAGTTTGTCATAACGAAGATCACGCACTTTTTTGCGTGCTGCGGCAAAATGCTCCGGGTTAGCCCGAGTACCGAGCACCCGGCCATGCGCCTGAACCAGTTTCTGCGTAATCGTTGCGACCTGCTGAGGCGTTTTGCTTTCGCAATACACAACCTCGGGCAATTGCTTGCGCATTGAGCGATGATGATCAAGTGTGGCAAAGCCAAGTTCTTCGGCCGGCAAATTACGCAATGACGTCAACGCCTCATCAACCCGGCACTTACCTGAGGCAACGCGAGTCAGCAACTCGCGTATCTGCTCTACAGAATAAGGCGCAGATGACGATGCGTTTTTAGGCTGACGATTCTTTTTTCGTTCTGAAAAATTCATGACAGCAGTATATCAGAAACATATGACGGCGTGGCGAATCGCCTCATGATCATGCGCCTTGTGGCTGAATGCCGGCGATGTAGCTTAACCGTTCGCGAATCGGCAAATGCTGCGTGCATTGATCCTCGCATTGTCCGCACTGAATGCACTCGCCGGCCTGCGATGCCGGTACATTCCAGTGCCACTTGAGCCGATTGAGAATATCCTGATCATTTGAGCCGAGAATTTTTTGATTATAGCTGTCCATCAGGCGCGGGATGCTCACGCCGGCCGGGCATGGCATGCAGTATCCGCAACCTGTACAAAAGCCGTTAAAGCTGTCGCTGATCTGCTTTTTAAGATTCTCAATATGCGATTCAGAATACGGCGTGAACTTGTCAACGGCCGCCACAGCATCATCTACTTCACGCGTGTTGGCAAAGCCGACCAGCGCCAGTGTGATGGCCGGCTGCGAGATATTAAATCGGAGCGCCGCCTCAACCACGTTGCGATCTGTTGGGGCTTTTATAAAACTCAGGCGATCCGCATTGCGCGGAATCACGCCGCCGCCAAGCGGGTTCATCGTGGCCACGCCGATGTTCAATTTCTGCGCGGCCTCAAGCCCTTTCTGGCGGAATGGGAAATTCAGCGCGTTATAGCCAATGGTCATCCCCTCAAAAAATCCGCTATCCAGAACGCCGGCGATATCATCGCCGTTGAGGTGCGTTGAGACGACCACATGCTTGATCAGGCCTTCTTCTTTGGCTTTTAATGCCGCGGCAATGGCCCCGCCGTCAGTACGTTCCTTCAGTTGATTGGGCCAAAGCAGACACCAGATATGAAAAAAATCAATGTAATCAACACCAAGCCGCTTAAGGGAGCGCTCAAGACTTGCGCGCAGCGCATCGCCTTTGGCTTCGCTGCATTTGGTTGAGCAATAATAGGAAATGCGCGGCATGGTCTTAAATGCGCAACCCATGATGTCTTCGCTTTTGTCATCGCAATAATACGGTGCGGTATCAAAATAATTGATGCCCTTGCTGTGCGCATGATGCACAACCTTTGCCATATCCTCAATATCTTTTGGCCGCTCAAAACGCATGCCGCCAAAACCGATCACGGATACCTGTTTTTGTGTGCGTCCGTATGGTTTATACCACATAGCCAAGTGCCCCTCAGATAACGATAAGAGCCGATTCGTGTATTGATTATTATCAATATACGATAATCGGCTCTTATTTTCCAGCACGAATCTGTACGCTATGATCTCTTGCGGCTATTTCGCTGATGCGGAACTCACATATGCCCTTAATGCTTCCGGCGGTAATAACACCAAAGACAAACTCAACGGCTGATGGGCCACCGGCGGATACATGACAATGCCGCGATAACAACCGCCATGAACGGGTTCCGGGTCATATACAATCAATAAACGATCATCGCCAGTGGTTTTGTATCCTTCCTGCGAATATATGTAAGATTTTTTGGATACGGGGCAAACTATCCCCGGCAACTCCATCAACGGATCAGCCAGCGGCAATACGGCATCAAGCGACGGCGGCATTTTCCCATTGAGCAGATAATAATGCAGAATCATACCTTCAAGATCATGCAGACGATTGGCACAATCATCAATGGCCTGAACAGTTGTCCCTTTGCCGTTACCCGTTGCGGATTTGCCCGAACCTGCTGTGGCGCAACCCGCCAGCAACAGGGTAAACAGGCCGATCATAAAACTATTCAGTAAAACTTTCATCATTACTCTTTCTGCTTCGGAACGTCCGGGAACTTCAATTCCGTGGGTTGTGTCGTCGCGCCACGCATCATTCCCTTGATGTGTTTCTGAAAGATACCCTCGCCGACGGCATTTGGCACGATCTCAACGCCGGAAATTTCGTCCTGCGTGACATTTTTAAGTTTATCCGGTTCATCCACAACATGCGGAGTCAGGAACACGAGCAATTCCGTTTTAACTTTTGAGGTCGTATCGCGCTTGAACAGGCCGCCGAGAAGCGGAATATCGCCCAGCAGAGGAACTTTATCAACCTGCCCGGTCTTTTTATCCTGCATGAGGCCGCCGATTACAATTGTTTGGCCGTTGCGGATCGCCACTCGGCTATCGGCGCGGCGTATATCAAAGATCGGTGATGTGGTGTTGCCGGAAAGCGTCACGGAACTGTTTTCGTTCATTTGTGATACTTCCTGAATCACGTCAAGAACAACAAGGCCGTCAGGATTTACATGCGGCGTGACATCAAGCGTAATACCCAAAGAACGATACGAATTGGAGTTGATCACCTGTCCGCTGTCGGTAATCTGCGTGGAGGTGGTATACGGAACATCCTGGCCGACACGCATGGTGGCCGGCTGATTGTCGGAAGTCAGCACATAAGGACGCGAAAGCACGTCAATTTTCCCTTTTGACGCCAATGCTCGCATGGTGGCAGTCATGCTGCTGCTGACTGTTCCGAAAAATGAACGCGGCGTGGCATTGCCATTGAGCACGTTCCCGGCTGCTGCGCCACCGGGAGCAACGTAGCCAAGATTTTCGGTTACGGTCAATTCGCCATAGTTAACGCCAAGATCAGTGCTATCGGTGTGCTGCACTTCAGCAACAAGAACCTTGATCAACACCTGCTTAACGGAACGGTCAAGCTCTGTCAGAATCTGTTTAGCCTGGCTCAGGTAGCGTTGACTTGTGGCAATCAGCAACGAATTTGTATCGGAGTCAGAAACGACATATACCTGACCGGTTAACAGGCTTGCGGCCGTGGCTGAAGAGGAACTTAAACTGCTGCCGCTTGTGCCGGTTCTGCCGGAACTGCTTGAAGAACGGCTGTTGCTGGTGACCTGGCGATTTGAGCTTGAGCCCGTTGAGCTAAAGCTGCTGCCGCTGCTGCTTGAACTGCGCGAACCTGATGAACTACTGCTTGATGAACTGCTTGAACGGCTGTTTGATGATGTCGGCGCGGAAGTCGGGTTGCCAAAAAGCGTGTTGAGCGTGTACTCCATGTTGGCCGCGGTACCGTTTTTAACGCGATAAATAAAGAAGACCTGATCCGCGGCGGGATTTGAGTCAATTTCAGAAATAACGCGCTCAACAAGTTTAAGCGATTCCGTCGGGCCGGTAACGACAATCATATTGGTGCGGTCATCCGCCGCGGCATTAATCTTTCCGGCAACCGCATTACCGTTGCCGCTGTTTGTGTTGGTATCATTGCCCTGCTGCCCCATGCCGCCAGGACCACCGCCAAAACGCTGGCGCATGAGATTTTGAAAAGGATTCTGGTTATTGCCGCTTGTGCTGGTGGTATCCTGCTTGAAAATATCGTTAATCAACTTGGCCGTTGACGTGGCATTGGCGTATTTGAGCTGAAAAGTACGGATGTCGTTGACCGCTGTACGATGCTGATCAAGCGCGGAGATCACTTCCACCACGCGGCGAATACGCGCCGAAGTATCCGTAATGATAATCGTATTTGAGCCGGCATTTGAGGTGATGTCAGCATCAGAGCTCAAAAAGCTGCTGAGATCAGAACGCAGCTTGACGGCGTCAACATTACTGACCGGAATCACCTGCGTAATGATTTCGTCTGAGTTTTTAATTTTTGCCGGGTCAGCGCCGAATTTGACGGGGATGTTGGCCTTTTTGGCTTTGTCGCGCGGTAAAACACGCAGAACCCGTCCGCGCTGAAGCACGGTATAATTAACCGGCTCAAGTACGGAATTAAGCAGATCAACAGCCTCACCGGCGTTAACCGGCTGACGCGATGTTACCGTGACGCGCGTAGTATTACGCGAATCCTTGATCACAATAAAACCGAGCGAATCAGAAAGATAATCAAGAATGGTATCAACCGTGGCATCCTTAAAATTAAAAGCGACACGGGAATTATTCGGGCTCTCGCTCTCGGCGCGCAGATACACATCCGTGGCCACCGGACCGGCAGGCGCGGTTGCCGTAGACACTGATTGTGTGGCGGGACCTGTTGTCGCAGTTGTCACCGGCGACGCATCCGCATTCGTTTTAACAACCACTGCCGTTTTAGTGGACGATGACTGAACCGATGCGCTATTCGCTGAAGTATTCTCAGTTGTATTTTCCGGAGCGGCCATCTGCGGCTCTTCTCCGGGCGGTCCTTCTTCAGGCGGCATCGGCGGCGGAACCTGGGCAAATGCCATTGAGACGGACAACATCATCAAGGCGCATACGGCCGCACGAGACAGGCGACGTGACTGCATAAAGATCCCTTGCCTGGTAGGCGTTTGTTGTTGAAAAGAAAGTCCCTGATTCACACAGATATTTCCGTGCGAAGTTTGTTTTTGATTTATCGTCATTATTTTCCTCCCTGTTGGCGCCGGCGCGCGCGCATACGCTCTTCAATGCTGCCCGAAGCCGCGCCATCTGATGACGGCGATGCAGTTGAGGAAGCGCCGCTGACGCTGGCATCGCCGGCAACTCCTTCAACAGGCGCGGCCGATTGATCCGGAAATATAAAAGCGCCGCCGTTAATATTCTGGCCGATCAGCAATTTGCGCGATTGCGTATCGGTTGCGGATTTAACCAGAATATAATCAAGCGTAAGTTGCGTTATCACGTTGCCGTTTTGAGGCAATGCGCCGCCTTCCGGAATGCGATACACGCGGCCGGAATCAGGATCTTCTATGACGGCGACGTACTTGTCGGCATTTTCTTCATCACGCGCAATGCCGACGAGAACCGGCAGCAATGCCGCGCGCCGTGAACGCGAACCTTCTTCAGACCGCCGTTCCGCAGTAGGCCGGCCCGGCTGATTTGAGAAAATACTTTTTCGCGTCAGCACATCATATTCGCTGGGCATCCGTGTACTGGGCGTGGCGGCGCATAACACGGAAGAAGTCACGCAAACGCCGGCCATGATCATGTAATAATTCGGTCTCATTTCTGCGTGGCTCCTTTGGTTGCGGGTCCGGAAGAAGGTATCACGGCCGCTTTGGGCGCGGGTTGGCCGACATAAACCAGCGTTGTCAGCGTGCACTGAAAATTCAGATCATCATTGCCGTCCGTGCGCGAACTGACGCGCATATCACCCAGGCGCAACGGAAAACCTGCGGTCTCAAGATTCCAGAGCAGACGCGCAATAGAGGATGTTCGCCCGGTCCCCGATGCACTGAAGCGAATTTCCTGAAATTCACCTTTTTCGGCCGAGCGATCAGGCTTTACGGACTGTAATTCAATACCGGATGATTGTGACCAGTCTCGCAGTGCGTGCAGAACCTGGCTCTCGGCCGCAGCCGGGTCCGTTTTAACGCCGGCCTGAAGAAGTTCCCGCCACGCCTTGTCAACAACCGGCGCGTTTTTAAGCAAACGCCCCTGCTTTTCAAGTTGACTTGCCGCAGCGGCGGTTGCTTTGTTGACGGCCGCATCAGCAGCCCAGTACGGCTCAAGGATAAAGCGGTCCGCAAGAAATACGGCCACGGCAATTGATATTCCGATGATGATTTTTTGTTCTCGTTTATTCAGAACCATTTACGACTCCTTGCCGCGATACGTACAGGTCAGTGAGAATGTTACCTGCCGGTTACCGCGCGTGGCCGTGCGGATTTCCTGCACTTTGGGATCATAAAAACGCCTGTTGTCCTTCAATTTATCAAGCAATGCCAGAACCTGCTGCTCCGAATTGGCCTTGCCGGTAATTTGAATTGTCAGAATCGTTGATTCCGGCTGATCCGCATTTTTTTTGGCGGCAGTGATGACAACTTTTTCCGTTTTATAAGAAAAGGATGTAGCATAAATCGTGGCGTCTTCGGGAAAGTACGTTGTCAGGTCGCGCAACGCCGCAAGGCATAGCGGATTTTGATTGACCCATCCGCGCACCAGCGTCAGGCGGTCAACAGCGGCCTGGGCGTTTTTAGCCGCGACATTGTTTGCGGTTATCCGTTTTTTCAAAGAATCAAGCAGATTTGTTTTCTGCTGGTAATCCACAATGCCATACGTGACCGCCGCAATAAGCATCACGCCGACAACCGCAGCCCATGTGATTTGCCGGCGATGTGAAGTCCTGGCTTTTACCGCCAGACGCGATTTGAGAAAA
Organism: uncultured Phycisphaeraceae bacterium; assembly: GCA_964610975.1. Classification (GTDB taxonomy): domain Bacteria; phylum Planctomycetota; class Phycisphaerae; order WQYP01; family WQYP01; genus CAZSYN01. The sequence continues at coordinate 156,559 of CAZSYN010000011.1, read as the reverse complement.
TTTACCGGCGGGCCATGCGGATTCAGCATGGTCAGCGCCAGGGCAACGGCCGGCGCAAATTGATTTTGCTCCTGTGTCAATTCCGCGGTCATGTGCGCCAGGCGCGCCGGTGCAGGCGCCATATTCAGCCTGGCGCCGAGAGCAGCGCCAGTCATTTTTGAGCCGCCCCAGACGGAAAGCGCTGGCGCGGTATCAATATTCTGCGCCGCGATCATCATGCGGCGAATTTCTCCGGCAAGCCGGTCAACAGATTCATCACCGTCACCGCCCATCGGAATATGCCGCACCTGGGATGGATTCGCGTTACGTCCGATGAGAGCTTCAGCGCCGGAACGATATATCGTCACGATAAGATCATCATGACCCGCGCCTGTTGAGGCCGCCGCCAATTGCGCGGCCGACGTACTTGTCAGAGCCTCAAGCCGCAGTCCGGCACTATCTGCCATCGCCTGAACCTGAGCGAGAATATTCTGTTCAGTGGCAAAGAGCATCACGCTGCTGTGCGTCGAAGTGCTGGGCGTACCGGTAAAATCAACCACGAGCCTGCTGGCCTCGGAAGCAAATTCCGTCTCGGCCACAAGCTGCAGGCTCATGATCGTATTTTGCAGCGTCGCCGGCGGTATGTCTTTTTTTCTGCTCATGAGCATTCGGGCGGGCAAGCCGATTACGGCGGTTTTGGCGCTGATGCCCTGCATGCGCAGGAATGAGTGGAGTGCGCGGCCAAATTCCGCCGGCTTATCAAGCGTAATGCCCGCCGGCGCAATAAATTCTGCCGTGCGCGCGATCTGCGCAGTGCCCCCCTCAATCGCAACCTGCGCGGCCAGTGCGCCGTCAGGCCATAATGACAACCCTAAAATTTTGCTGCTACCCAGTTTTATCACTTGCTCAAACTCCTGAGACGTTAATTGGCGTTAAGTTCCTCGCCACGCTTCAGACGCGCACGAATGTCCGTATCAAGCGGCCAGCCCGCCGCGGTGATGTCCTGACGAAATATGATTTTGGTCACGTTGGTCTGCGTTGATGATCCCTGCGCCACCACGCGATACCGCTTGAACGCTCTGCCATCCCGCGTCACGGCAAGAATATCCGCGGAAAATACCAGTGATGGCGTTTTGCCTTCGGATGATGTTGAGCTTGCGGAATTAACATAAGGCGCAACAGAGGAATAAAGAGCGCGATTATAATTCTGTAGCCATCGTGTAATTTCCGATGCATCCGAGGTTGTCAGGTTTTCTCTGTACGAAACGAGATCCTTTGCCACACTTTCGGCCGTCTGCGTGTTGCCTGTGATTGAAAATAATGCCCTGAGAACCTCATATGGCGCGGTATTAAGATTCACGCGATAAGTGGTTATTCTGGTGGTGGTCGGCGGCAGTCCTCCGCCGCCACCGCTGCTGCTTGAGTATGTCTGCGCCACACCGTATGCCGTCACATACGGCGCAAGGCCCAAGCCATTCGTGCCATCATTACTGCCGGCATTTTCGTTGCCGTCAATAATGCCGTTACGATTTTTATCCGCGCCATAGAGCGTATCAACGGAAAATCCCTTAACCAGCAGCAATTCATCAAGCGCTTCAAAATCAGCATTCTTGGTGTGGTACGGAGGGTTGAGCGTCGTGTAATATTCATCCTCTGCGCCGCCGCTGCCATAAGGCGTGCCGTTAAGATCAAGCCAATCCATAATGCTGCTGGCCTGTTCATCAGCCATTCCCGGCAAAGCCATCAGCATGTCATAACGCCGCGTATCGGTCATATTGTTATTGCTTGCCGAAAGTATGTTGAGATTAAACTTGCCGCCTTCGTCAATCGGACCGTATGTCAGCGTGTTGCTGCCCGGCACCGCATTAATGAACCACACATAACAATCGCCGATTTTGCGAGCCTCAAAAGAAAAATTCTTCATTGAGCCAAAGGAGTACAACTCCGAATCAACCGCCATTAACAGATATTGTTCCGCGCCGCGCTCAGCCGCTTCCGCCTGCAAGATAGCCGCGCGATTGGCGCTGGCCAGCGCCTCAAGACGCACCGAATAGCCCAGGCTCAGTACAAGACCGGTCAATGCAATAATGATCCACAGCGCGGCGACCAGCGAAAAACCCCGACGCATTACGTTACGAGATTGCCTCATTGCGATGTCCCCCCTGAACCATAGGTGGGAACCGCACACGGAATACCAAATGTTTTAACAAGCGTTGTTGTCTGCAAAGTTTTATCGTCACGATATTCAAGCGTCATCTGTATCGCCTGCGGCAGCGGCGCAGTCGGCGTTGAGGTGGCATCCCAGCTTGACTGCCAATCAGAGCCGTCAAAATATACAAAGTTCACGCTTGCCACATTGCTGACAACGACCTCATCATCAGGCGTCTGCTGATTATCCGAAAGCGCATAGGTATTCGGATACACCCGGCGCACCAGTGCGCCGTTATTGACCAGATAGTCCACCTGCTGTATACCGCCGGGCTGGTCGGCATTCAACGCGATTTGCGAGCGAAACAACGTCAGGCTGATATCATCACCATAAAAAGCGCCGGCCAGCGCAACAGTCGCCACCTTCTGCGGCAGCGCCATCTGAAAATCACGCGTTATCGTCTCCATTGCCAAATCCATTACGCGTGTGGCATTAACCGCGCGCTCGGCCGACGTGCGCGCGCGAAACGCAATCCACAAGGCCGTAAACAAGGCGCCCATGATGATGATCGTGATCGCCATCGCGGCCAGAAGTTCAATGAGAGTAAATCCCCGGCTTTTTTTCATTGTGTACTCCCGCCGGTACGGGATTGTCCGTTATAAACCAGGGTTGTGAGGGTGACATCAAGCGTGCGGCCGCGCGTGGTCCACGTGACAGTCACCTGCAACTGCGTCAGGTTTTGTTCATCCCAATCCTGGCTGGTTGACTGCCAGCGATACAGAGCATAATCATCGCCAAAATCGCCGGATGTCGGAACGTCTTCGCCAAGCGCAACAAGCTGCGCCAGTTCCTCTATTTTATTTTGCGCCAGTGTTGACGCTTCGGCCCGTTGACGCGCCACACCGGCAACGGCAGTGGCCATGCTGATGCCATACATGATCGGCGGAAGCGCCACGGCGATAATCGCCACAGTCGCCAGAACCTCAATCAGCGTCATGCCTCGGCGCGCATTCATCGCGACACCTCCGCCTGTTGCTGAATGCTGAAAAATCCGCCGGCCACTTTACATTCCGCCACAATCGGCTCGTTCTTATTTCCGGAGAAAGTAACGGAACAAACGGTTGTGCGCCCTGTCGGCTCAAAAACAATCACAGGCCGGCCACCCTCTGATTCGGCATTAGTCACATGAATGCTGACACCTTCCGGAAGCGTATACGAAGAACCAGCCTGCGGAGATTCCTCAAAAGCGCCGTCTTTTTCTACTTCAAGCGACCATTTGCCGGCCATTTCGTCCACAACAATCCGATATTTTGCACCATCCGTAATAGCCTGAGAGCGCGCCCAGTGTGTGAGCGATAAAAATCTCGCTGATGCGTATTGCGGTTCCTGTCCCCGACTAAATGACGAAAACGACGGCGCGGCCGCGCTGATCATGATCGCAATCAGCGCAAGCACAAGCATCAGTTCAAAAAGCGTAAAGCCATATTGTTCATGGCGTACGATCATGACAATTCCCAAAAAACATTAGCCGTGTGATTAAGCAAGTTGAGCAGCGGGCTCTCTTGTTTTACTCGCTTAACTTGTTTACTCGATTAACTTTTCTCTCACTTCGTCGTCCAGTTATCAATGTCATCGTTACCTTCCTGGCCATCCGGACCATACGAATAGAGGTCATAGCCGGCTTTGCTGTGCACACCGGGGCAAACATATACGTATTTGTTCCCCCACGGATCATTCGGCACATCGCGCTTGAGGTAAGGTCCTTTCCAGTTTTTGACGCTACCGGGCTGATTGGTCAGCGCGGCAAGGCCTTCGTCGCTTGTGGGATAGCGACCGACGTCAATCTCAAAAAGATCAAGCGCACCTTCAAGCGCCGAGACATCCGCCTGCGCGGCAGTAACGCGCGCTTGCTCAGTACGGTTTGTGAATTTCGGTACCACAACCGCCGCCAGAACGGCCAAAATCACCAATACCAGCAGCAATTCAACAAGCGTAAAACCAAGATGTTTATGACGCGCGACCATAACAGACTCCTGAGAGAAAACCTCTTGTCATCCCAAATGAACAGACTACTACTTAATCAGATCCTGCAAATTGAACACCGGCAGCAGCATGCCGACAACGATAGTGCCGATCAGGCCGGCCATAATAAAAAGTAAAAGCGGCTCAGCCAGCGATACCAGCATGCGCAAATGGCGATCAAGTTCTGATTCATACGAAATGGACAGCCGCACCAATTCTTTATCAAGTCGGCCTGTTTCTTCGGCAATTGCGATCATCTCAATGACGGAACTTGGGAAAAGCCGGCCTGCGTTGCCGAGGCTGCGCGCCAATGATTCTCCGCGCTGAACTTCCTCAATGCCCGTGGCCACGGCATCCGCAAGGATCTGATTGCCGATGGCTTCCTTTGCGACCTTCAGCGATGACACCAGCGGTACGCCGGCGCCAAGCAAAGTGCCCAGCATGCGCGAAAAACGAACCAGCGCAAAATGCGCCACGACGCTGCCCAGCAGCGGCACGCGCAGGATCAGTTTTTCAATATCACGCCGGCCGCGATCCGTTGACGCAAACCTGCGGAAAAGGAAGACGGCAAATATCACCGCCGCCAGAACAAACGGCCCATATTTTGTTACCAGCGCACTGGCAAAAAGAATCGCTTTGGTCAGCGCCGGTAATGAACTGCCAAACTGTTCAAAAATCGTTGAAAAACGCGGGATAAAAAACGTCAGCAAAAAGACAAGCACTGCCACGGCCAACGTCGCAAGCACACACGGATAAACCAGCGCGGCCTTGACCTTGCCTTTAAGATCCTGCTCGCGCGTGCGGAAATCCGCAATTTGCCCCAGCACAAGATCAAGAAATCCGCCCGCCTCACCGGCGCGGATCATGGCGATATATACGCTTGAAAAAACTTTCGGATGCGCCGCCAGAGAATCCGCCAGCGATGTACCGCCGACAACATCATCATGAATCTGCGACCATAAAGCGCGCGGACCTGGCGCGCTTGTTTCGCGCCGCAGCAAATGTAGAGACCGCGCCAGCGGCACGCCGCCTGCCAGCAGATTTGCCAGTTCGCGCGTAAAACTCTCAACATGCCGTTGCGTAACCCGGCCGCCTTTGGCGCGATGATCCGTCACTTCAGTTTTTTTAGCTTTGCTGTTTTGTTCCTCAATTGATACCGGATGCAGTCCTTTGCTGATCACGGCCGCAATCGCCGCGGAGCGCGACTCCGCCGGAACAGATCCGCTGGTGGATCGCCCGTCTGAAGAAAGTGCGGTGTACGTAAATACGGCCATGTGTTTGAGTCATCCTTCGCGTTTTAGCAATTGCAAAGCCAAACGTTTTTGTTGCCAGTAATTACCAATTACTTTGTCTCAGTCCCCCGCCCCAGCGCTTCTTCTTTTGTCACGCGCAGGACTTCGTCAACGGTTGTGCGGCCCTCGCGCACAAGACGCCAGCCGTCATCGCGCAGAGAACTCATTCCCTGATCAACGGCAATGCGCCGCATGTTTTGTGTTGACGTGCGCTCAAGCACAAGCGAACGAATTTCTTCAGACATCGGCATCATCTCAAAAACGCCGGTGCGGCCGCGATATCCCGTCCCCTGGCATGCCCGGCATCCTTTGCCGATATACACCTGATCCGGAATCTGCGAGCCAAACTGTTCTTTTAATTTGGCTATGTCCGCTTTTTCATCCACAATGCGGCACTTGGGGCATATGACGCGCACAAGACGCTGCGCCAATACCAACTCAACGGATGACGCAATCAGATAAGGCTCAACACCCATGTCAATCAGGCGCGTTGATGCACTTGGCGCATCATTGGTATGCAGTGTGCTAAAGACCAGGTGACCGGTTAAGGATGCCTGAACGGCAATTTCCGCAGTCTCGCGGTCGCGGATTTCGCCGATGAGCACAACATCCGGATCGTGACGCAAAATCGCACGCAGGCCGGCCGCAAAGGTCAGCCCCGTCTTCTGCGATACCTGAATCTGGTTGATGCCGCGTAATTGATACTCAACCGGATCTTCAACCGTGATGATTTTACGCTCAATATCGTTAATCTTTGATAGCGCCGCATACAGTGTGGTCGTTTTACCGGAGCCTGTCGGCCCGGTCACCAGCACAATGCCGTGCGGTAGATCAAGCACATTCTCAAAAGCCACGCGATCCCGTGATGACATGCCCAGATGCTCCATGCCGAACATGGCATCGCCACGATCCAGAATACGCAGCACCACGGCTTCGCCATGAATCATCGGGATCACCGACACGCGAAGATCAAGTTCGCGGCCGGAAACCTTGACACGTATGCGGCCGTCCTGAGGCACACGCTTTTCAGCAATATCAAGATGCGAAAGAATTTTCAGTCGCGACACAATCGCCGCATGATACTTGCTGACGTTCGCCGGAATATTGGCTTCCTGGAGCAAACCGTCAATGCGATAACGCACGCGGAGCTGATTTTCAAAAGGCTCAACATGCACGTCCGTTGCGCGCAGCTCAAGGGCTTCCGCCAGGATCTGGTTAACAAACCGGATAATCGACGCATCTTCGGCCGCAGTCGTCAGGTCAATGCCTTCGGCGGCATCATCCTCAATGACTTTTACGCCGTCATCATCACCGGCCATGCTTTGCAGCGTATCGGCGCCGATGCCCAAAAGCCGCTTGATGGCGCGGTCAATTTCAGCCGGGGACGAAAGCACAGGCAAAACTTCCTTACCTGTGACCATTCGCAGTTCATCAAGGCCGGCATTATCAAAAAGCCGGCCGGTGGCAACCACAATCGCGCCGTTTTCTTCACGCAATGGCAGCACATGCCGCTCAAGAAGAATCCTTGCCGGGAATTTGCTCAAAAATTCCTTCGGTACGGAAACCTCGCTCACATCCGCAAACTGCAAACCAAAATGCGATCCCAGCACGCGCAGCGCACGGTCATCCGTCACAACCTGGCCAAGCGCGTCATCAAGAGAGCCTGTTGCGCTGAGCAACTGACGTACTTTCTGCGCACCCGCGCCATCAAGAACCTGTTCCTGTTGCAGAATTGATACTACATCATCCATGAAGTCACTCAATTAAATTGCACCAGATGTGATCCGGAGCCGGTTTTTAAGCGTTGCCCCGGGGTTTTAGCCCCGGGGCCGTGTTGATCTGTGACTGCTACACTGCTTAGTCAATAAGCCCCATTGAGACAAGAATTGCTTCCTGGCGAACCGTCAGCAGTTCCTGCAATTCTTTTTGTGCTTTGGTTAATTCTTCTTTGGCGGCCTTGCGCGCTTCGCGCAGCGCCTCAAGTTTTGTCTTGAGATCCGCATCAGAAGTGCTCTTGTCTTCGGCCGCGGTGATTAATTCACGTGACTTTTCGGCCACTGGCCCCTGCTGGCCCATCATGCCGCCGCGTTCACCGCCGCCACGGTTATTCTCGCCACCCTGGCGATTGTTATCTCCGCCCTGACGATTACCGCCACCCTCGGCGCCGCCGCGATTACCGCGGCCCATCATCATCATGCCCATGCCGCCGCTGCTGGTCTGGCGCTGAAGTGTGAATACTTTTTCAACTTTCGCTGAAAGAACTTTCCACTCCTCATCGTCCGTCACGCCAAGCTGTTCACGCAGGCGATTGAGCATGCGTTCACGCATCTGCTGCGGATTAAAATTGCCCCGACCGCCCTGTCCGCCAGGACCGCCCTGCTGACCGGCCGGCTGATCGCCGCCGCCAGCCTGTGCGTATGTCGGAACGGCCGTCACACCAAGAGCTGCAACACTGAGCACAGCAAGCATCAACTGCAAACGCTTCATGGTTATCTCCTCAAAAAAAGTTTGTTTAATCAATCTCACGGATGCGGGCCAGGTTCAAGAACCGGCATCGTTTCCGGGCCCGGTTTTGGCCCGCTGCCAGGTGGTCCGCCCTGTCTCATCCACGGCGGCCCGCCGCGGAATCCTTTTTTCATCAGCACTTCATATTTTTCGCGCTGCTTGTCATTCAGGATCGCTTTGGTTTTCTCAACAGCCTGCTGAAAAGCAGCGTCTCTTTCCTTGCCAAGTTGATTCATGCGCTCGTTATATTTAACCGCAATCTTCTCGTATTCTTTTTTTTGTTCAGGCGTCAGCAGCGCAACAACAGCATCCTCACGCTCTTTCTGGACTGTCCTGCGTGCATCGCCATGGCGCGATCCGCCGGTCTTGATCCACTCAGACCATATTCCCTTCATCTTCTCTGCCTGCTCATCCGAGAGCCCCAGTTCGTACTTTAAAACAGAGCGCTCGCCGTCCGGCGGAGGAGGCGGCATCATTCGCCCCCTGGCAGGGAAAAAGCTGTGCCCCGCCAGAAGCCCCGCTCCCAGTGCGACGACAAATATCGCGATCATCCAGATTGCCGGACGTGGCATAATAGTGGCTCCTTCGCGGCGATGTGTCACTCAGTGCAGTTGAGAACTTGTTTTGGTTGATAAATCCGCAACCATCCATGTTGCGACACCTACATCCGCTGATGATGCGGCTGTCTCATCCGTATATTTCAGCGCCACAGTTTCCCATGTGGCCGGGACTGTTATCGTATTCGTAGCGGCCGTTGTCGTTGCGGCAGCCGGGCGCAAAATCCACAAACCCGCAGCAAGCAGCACCAGCGCCGCCATTGATGCCAGCCTGTGCGCCACGCGCTCTATCACTTTTCGGCTCATGGCCGCATCAATATTCTGGTGCAGACGCGCCAGCGCATCATCCGTCATGTGATAATCGCCGGCCTGTAGCATCATTTGGGATGCGGCCTGCAATTCCTGGTATTCCGCAGAGCAGGACGGGCATTGTTCAATATGCGCCATCAGCTCACGCGTATCGGCGTCATTGAGCTCGCCATCCAGAAGCAGCATCAGCTTCTTTTGTTGTTCGCATGCACTCATGATGGCTCCCCTTTTGCCACGGCCCGCAACTGCTCCCGGGCCCGATGCAGTCGCGACTCAACCGTTCCTCTCGGAACTTTCAGCGCTTCTGCAATTTCGTCGTATGACAATCCCTCAAGTTCCCTCAGCACCAGCACTTGGCGATATTCCGGATTGATTTTCCGCATCATCGCGCTCAGATCAATCCGCGCTTCCGTTTGCGTCTGTCCGCCGGCCATATCGGCCAGTTCATTTCCGCTTAACTCCACCGTCTGCCTGATTTTTCCTCGCCGATGCCACAGCGCGGCCTGACGAGTCAAAATCACCACAAGCCACGTGCGGAAACTGGCGCGCCCTTCAAAATATTTGAGTCCCTGCAAAGCGGCCAGCAATGTTTCCTGAACCAGATCTTCCGCATCCGCACCCGGCTTAACCCATTGACACGCCACGGCATACAAATGGCGGGCGTGCATGTCCACAAGCGTATGAAAAGCCTGTGCGTCACCATGCGCAGCACGACGGACCAGTGTTATTTCGTTCAGGTTCAACAGTACCAGCTCCGCCTGCGTGGCATCGCAACTGATATATTAGTTGCGCAATGTCGGCCAAAACTTCCCATGATTTATAAAAATTTTCCGCACGTCCCTACTGCCGGCCATTTTACCCACATTTTCGCAATAAGGTATCGTCTTGATCATACCAAGAGAAAAGCCCGACTTTCCGCCGGGCTTTATCACACTCGTATATTTTAGCTGATGTGATGGCCAGCTTATATGGCCGATTTGGCCGCGGCCACCATTGCGCGCCACTGCTCAACAATAACATCCGGCAAACGATCCTTATCGCTATCGCCGATTTTGTTGTGCTGATCAAGCCACGCCACAGTACGGCGCACGCCTTCTTCAAATGAGGTTCGCAAGCGATACTCCGGAATATCACGGTGTATTTTTTCATTTGAATAGACGCCGTGATAACGGAAAATTTCCGCAAGACCCGTAAAATAATCGGCCGGCTTGATGGCCAGCAAAGTGTCCGTGGGGATATGAACAATTTCCGGCTCTGGCGCGCCGATGGCTCGTGCGGTGCGCTGCGTGTACTGATCCCACGCGACAACTTCTTCGCCAACAATATTATAAATCTGGCCAAAGCATTTTTCGCGCAGTACCGCATTCGCAAAGCCTACGCCGACATCTTCAGAAAACGCCGACTGCCATAAACCGTGGCCATCGCCGGAAACAATAATCGGCCTGCCTTTACGCAGGCGATCGACAAAAGAATCCGCCCAGCCAAGATTGTTAATAATGCCGCCGCCGGGGCCGTAGGTATGCGAGGGCCGAAAAATGGTCACGTTCATTTTGCCGGCCGCATGCGCATCAAGAAAAAGTTTTTCGCACGCCAATTTATTTTTGCCATATTCAGAATGAGGATTCTGCGGCGTGTTTTCCGGAGTCGGAATAATCGTCTGCGTATCGCCGTATGTGCATACAGTTGAGGTAAAAATAAAATGTTCGCAGTGACCGGCGAAAACCTTAATATCCCGTGCCGCCTGATCGGGATTAAAACAAATCATGTCAATCACGGCATCAAAATGACGCTGCGCAAGCGTGTCGCCAAAACAGGCCGGGTCGTTACGATCGCCGACAATTAATTCAACACCATCCGGCAGACGGTTATCCGTTCGGCCACGATTAAACACGCTGACTTTGTTGCCTTTTTCTATCAATGCATTGACCACACCCGTTGAGATCAGCCCCGTACCGCCGATTACGCATACATTTGCCATATGAACTCCGCCGCGAAAAGTGAATTGATGATGATCAATAGGTTAACAGTTTTTTTAGAAACCTCAAATTCATAAGTATTGTTTAATTCTCCGGTATATCACTCACTATTTTTAATCACGCGTGTCATAACTGACAGGTATAAAAAATAAAGAGAACACGCACGCAAAATTTTACTCTGCGCCTGTTCTACGCATACAATAAATGACACGTTTGTTTGTGGAGGAAATGTGATGAAGAAGAATCGTATTTTGTCATTGGCGGCCACCGCCGTCATGCTGGCCGGAATGGTTGCCTGCGATGCCACGCCGGCAACAAAAGAAAAGAAAATGGCGCTCAAAGAAGAATCGGCGGGCGTTCTGGATCAGTTCCGCACGACCGATCCTTCAATCAGCCGATTTATTAACACGGCTTACGGTTACGTGGTGTTCCCATCCGTCACAACCGGCGCGTTTGTTTTTGGCGGTAGTTATGGCCGGGGCGAAGTTTACGAAAAGGGGAAATTCGTCGGCTATGCCGATATCACGCAAGGCTCTTTTGGCGCGCAGATTGGCGGGCAATCATTCTCAGAACTCATCTTCTTTGAAAATAAAGCAGCCTTTGCCAGTTTTAAGAACGGTGAATTTTCGTTCGATGCGCGAGCATCGGCCATCGCCGCGGCCAACGGCGCGGCCACAACCGCCGATTATCGCAATGGCGCGCTTGTCTTTACGCTGGCACAATCAGGCCTGATGGCGCAGGCCGCCGTCGGCGGGCAAAAATTCAGCTTTGAGCCGGCCATTCGCTAAGCGCTACGCACAGCCAAATACACTAAGCCGAGGCGTTTAGGCGACGCCCCGGCATTTTTATTCACAGTCATGGCAATGCGCCGTGACATTTTGCATACAAGTTGACCAAAAAACGGCCATCGGGTACATTCATAAGGCTTCTACCGGGCCTGGCAAACAGTCCCGACAACCCTTACTGGGGGATGGTGTAACGGTAGCACAGCAGTTTTTGGTACTGCTTGTTCAGGTTCGAATCCTGATCCCCCAGCTTTATTTATTCACCACATGAATGTTTCTGATACGGACAATTTGCCGGAAGATACGCAACTGTTTTCGTGGCGTGGTTTTTCGCTTGATGTGCCGCGCGAATGGAATTTAACGCATCATCGCGGATCGGCGCATCATGGCTTGGTAATACTCACGGCCCTGCGCGGAAAACGGCTTGAAGTTCGCTGGCAAACCGGGCGCGCTCGTCGTCTGCGTAAGCTTTATAACAAACTCTGCAAACGCGCACAGAATCATCAGAAAGATGCATTGATCACACGCTGGCCAGGCACACAGGATTATCAGCTTACTGAGATTGTTCTGCCGCAGGAACGTCTTTTTTTGATCCTTACTCCGCAACGGCTTTTTGAATGTTCATTTCCGCCGCATATTTCTTCAGCGCAAGCATTGGCCATCACGCGCTCTTTGCGGGATCACCTGCGGGAAATCAACTGGCCCTGGCAGCTTTATGGCATTGATGGCCTCGTACCGGCATCATACAAGTTACGGGTTATCAGTTTATTTCCCGGAGCCAGTCATCTTGAATTTCGCAAAGGATTTAGCCGCATACTGCTGGGAAGTTTTTCGCGTGCGGATGCCCTGCTGGCCGGCCGATCTTTGGCTGATTTTGCCCGCAGTCAGATTGCCTTGCTCAAACATTATCCGATTGCCAGTTCGCAATCATCTCCCAATCGAGAAGAATACGTGGTGATGGTGCGAAGGCTGCTGATCAAGCGTAAACACCATGTCGTCATTGAATATCGGCCGGCGGATAATATCATCCTCTGGCGCGACGAAACAGGCGCATCCGTCACTGCGCACTAAGTGTTTTGGCCTCATCCTCCGCTTTTTTGAGATACTCATTAAAAATGTCAACTTGCTGATGAAGTTGATCTATTTTCTGTTTGGTATCGTCACCGGGGAATTGCTCAAGACGCGCGATCTCCATTTTTGCTTTTTGAATTTGCACACGCAGGGCGGATGCGGAATATAACTTTTGCGTCAGTTTATAGTCTCGTGGTTCTTCCGCAGAACCGTTTTTGATCATGCTTTCCGAAGCCGCAATACCGGCATTCCCATATTTTTTTGCGGCGTCAATAAACTCAAGCTGAAGTTTAATCAGCGTGGCCCAGTCCTTGCGCGGATCATCTTTAGGATCAAGACCGGCCTGTTGTTCGCGCCAGTAATCTTCCTGCTCGCGCATAGCCACCAGCAATTCCCTGCCGGTAAGCCCGTAAAGAGTAAGCGGTGAGGCGGCCATTGCTTTTTGCTGCCTGATTGAAGAAATCTCCGCCAACGCCTTAAGATGATCAACAAAACGCGCACCCTGCTTGCGCATGGCCGCGATATCATCAGGCTCGCCCGAAAATTTGGCATGCGCAAAAGAATACTCAACCCAAGCGGCATCAAGTCGCTGATACGCGGCCTGAATTTTTGCTATATCAAGATGCGACATCTTTTGGCCGTTCTCAGGCGCATCAGTCCATTTTTGCTTTTGCTCATCAATTGCCCGGGCAATCGGCATGAGTTTGCGCGCCAGTTCTTTTGCGCCCTGGTCGTGCCAGTACTGAATCACAGCCTCAAGAGCCTGCGTTTCTGATACTTTTTTAATGATCAGAGTCACCGGCACGTTTCCGTTTGAATTAAAAACCTCGGCCGACAGCAATGCAGTATTGCGGCGATATGTCAGCGGCGGCCAGAGCCAATCGTCATATGTCAGAGGAAAATCAATGAACGAATGCGACATATGCTGCAAACCTTTGAACGTAAGCGCGGCCTGCGGATCATCCGCCAGTATTTTTTGCGCATCAGAAAGCGGCTTGCCATCATCCCCCATTATTGCGGCCGGTTGAGAATCCGCACCCGGCGCGGCCCCCTTAAAGAGCCATCCCAGCGGCCCTACGGATATGCCCCAACCGCGAAACTCCATCAACTCTTCAAGCAGATAAGTTTCCTGATTGCCATTGCGCGCGACTTGTGCCAATAGCAACACACGGTCACCCCTGATCTGCTGAAAAACAGAAAAATTCGGCGCCAGCTTCGGCGCATCCCGAAAACCAATCGTGTGCATCGCACGGATGATGTCGGCCTGCGGTGATGGTAAAGCGATGAGTGTTTCGTGCAGAAATTCGCTCGGCCGGCCAGAGATGGCGACCTCAAGCCAATCGCAGACGTTTTCGTTCCAGAACGCGGCCGGTATGACGACGGCCTGCTCTCGCACCTGCGGCAGCATGATCTTGAGCTCCGGCGTTATTTGTGCGTTAAGCATACGCGTGCACGTACCGATAACACACAGGCTCACGATCATTTTTAGTGCGCCAAGAGAAGTCATGCGGTTCTCCCTTTCTTCAGATGCACATTATGATTATAACTTCAACAGATACAATATTGAGCGGAGAGGAACAAAATGAGATATGCCGTGATTATTGCCGGTGGCGCAGGTACGCGACTTTGGCCCATGAGCCGCGCCGGTACGCCCAAACAATTGCTGAAGTTTATTGAGGGACGCTCGCTGCTGAATATCGCCGCCGCACGCACGCGCGGACTTATTGAGCCTGACAAGCTTTATATCTGCACAGGCAGCGCATATCGCCAGCAGATTCTGGATGATCTTGCGATGCTGCCGAGCGAGCAGATCATTGGCGAGCCGATGGGCCGCGATACGGCAAACGCCTGCGGACTGGCCGCGGCCGTACTTGCCAAACGCGATGCGGATGCCGCAATGGCCATCCTCACGGCTGATCACATCATTGAGCCGGTTGACGTTTTTCAGCAGGCACTCAGCAGTGCGTTTAGCACTGTTGAAAAAAATCCGGAATACCTGGTGACTTTCGGCATCACGCCAAGTTATGCGGCCACGGGTTACGGTTACGTTCAGCGCGGAGAGGAATTGCCTGGCTGCCCAGGTGTTTTTGATGTTAAGGCGTTCAAGGAAAAGCCAAAGCAGGAACTGGCTCAGCAATATGTCAGCGCCGGCGATTACGCGTGGAATTCCGGCATGTTTGTCTGGAAAGCGCGCACGTTGCTTGATCAACTGCGCCAGCATCTGCCGGAAAGTTATGCCGGCCTGATGAAGATTGCCGACGCCTGGGGCACGCCCCAGCAGGAAAAAGTTCTCAGCGAGATTTATCCGACATTGCCTAAAATCAGCATTGATTTTGCCGTGATGGAAAAAGCGCCCAAAGTGGCCACCATCGCCATGAACGTGCGCTGGCTTGATGTCGGTTCGTGGCCAAGTTACGGCGACACACTTGAATCAGATCACGATTTTAACCGTTGCGGTAATGCGATTTCAGTGCATCTTGATTCAAGCAATGTGCTGGCCGTTAACGAAGGATGCCCGGATTACGTCATTGCGACTATCGGCTGTAAAGATCTGATCATTATTCACACGCCGGTAGCCACGCTTGTGTGCCCGGCCAATCAGGCTGAACGCATCAAGCAGATGGTTGCGGAAGTTGAAAAAAAGGCCGGTAAAAAATTTGTATAAGGAAAATCTTGTGATTTGAGAATGCGCAAGACTCACCCATCAAATCTCAAGACTTATCGCTATGCGTGCTATCGGAGTTGATTACGGCGGCAAACGAACCGGCATCGCCCTTGTGGACGATGCCACAGGTATCGCACTGCCTTTTGAGATGTATGAGAATCTCACGGATGCGCAGCTTGCCGAGGCCATTGCGAAACTTTGCCGGCGAGAGGAAATTGACACGCTGGTCATCGGCCTGCCGCTGAATGCCGACGGCACTATTTCTCAACAGGCCATTAAAACAGAACGGTTTATCGTCACGCTTGAGCAGGCCACCGGCCTACGCGCCAATCGCGTCAGCGAATACCTGACGACTCACGAAGCTGAATCACGCCTCGCCGGCCACTTTACGCGTAAACAAAAACGCCAGCGCGTTGACGCACTGGCCGCGGCCAATATTCTTCAGGATTTTGTGGATCAAAATAAGAAGCCATTCTGATTATCTTTTCGCGTAGCGATTGCTTGGCAATCGCCTGATTGCTCCGCGAATTTGTAGCATCGTCAGCTCGGCCATCACGACAGCAGCAGAAAGTCCCGCACGCTCACAGATCCGGTCAACATGCAGTTCTTCTCCGCCAGAAAGTGTCTCAAGAATTTTAGTCTGCACCGCAGTAAACCCGACGATATGCGAATCAATTTTAGGCACATGCCTTGCGGGTGCCGACATTTTTGGGGTCGGTTCTGCCGATTTTGGCGTAGCCGGCGGCTCAGGCGGCTGATCAAACAGCGGCGCGTCGTGATCACCCGCAATATGAAGTTCTGTCGGCTTTGGCGTGATTCTCAGAGCAGGAGGATTCTGGTTTACCGGTTCTTCCGCTTTTTCAGGCGCGGCCGGCAAAGATCGGCTGATCTCATCGCCAATTGATCCCAGGCCATCGAGAATATCCTGAACATTCTCAACCAGTTTGGCGCGGCCAGTTTTGATCAGAAAATGCGTGCCGGCCGACGCGCCGGAATCAACTCGCCCCGGTACTGCAAAAACATCACGGTTATAGTCATCAATCGCAAGCCGCGCGGTAATCAGAGATCCTGACTTCATCGTCGCCTCAACAACCAGGATGCCCAGCGACAATCCCGCGATGATCCGATTGCGCGGCGGGAAATGTTCGGCCAGCGGCTGAGCATCAAGCGGCAACTCTGAAATAATCGCCCCGCGCCCCTCGTTGACGATTCGTTCGTAAAGTTTTTCGTTCTCAGGCGGATAGCACGTCAACATGCCGCATCCCTGAACGACAATCGTTCGGCCGCCGGCGCGCAACGCGCCTTCGTGCGCGCCGGTATCAATTCCGCGCGCCCCGCCGGAGATCACCGTCATATTCGCCTGTGCCAGCATTGCGCCAAAGCGCTCGGCCATTTCGCGGCCATAATGCGTGCACTTGCGAGAACCGACGATGCCAATCGCCAATGCATCTTCGCGACGGATTTCTCCACGCACATACAGAACGATCGGCGGATCAGGAATATTGTTGAGTATCTGCGGCCACATGGGATCTTCAGGCGTGATGATTTTGATCCCGGCCGCCTCTGCGCGCACAACTTCAAGCTGAACCTGCGCCAGCGTGGGCGCATTGGCAAAATTCTTCACTCGCATTGCGCCTACGCCCTCAACGGCCGCCAACGATGCGGGACTTGCCTTAAACACAGCCTCCGGCGAACCAAATGCCGCCAGAGCCCGCCGCGCGATCACCGGCCCGACACCGGGTACGCTGCCAAGCCGAAGATACGCCAGGGTACGTGCGCTTACCATGACGCTAACCTACCGCAAAAACGATAAAAACGAAAGCAAACATGCACATGATAAACGCTCTCAACCGGATACCGTCACTTTGCCGTCATTCTCGCTTTACAAAAGGAACGCTTCCCGACATGCTGTGCGCATGAAGAAAAATCACAATCAGGCTTCCGTTCGATTTCATAACCGCGTGGCCGCGCGCTATGACACCATTTACGATGACGCATTCTGGGATTTTCATGACCGAGTAACCTGGAATCATATTCGCCCGCTACTGCCAAAAGACCCGGCCGCACGCGCGCTTGATCTCGGCTGCGGCACCGGCAAATGGGGCCTTAAACTGCTCAAGGCCGGTTACGCTACGTCATTTGTGGATCTTTCGCCGGGTATGCTTCAGCAGGTTAAAGATAAATTGGCCACGTGGGCGGAGTTGCCGGATATGGCCGGCAAAGCGGCCAAAGCGGACGTGGTTCAGGCGGATGCTACGGATCTGCGCGCCCTGCCGGCGGATCATTATGATTTTGCCACCGCTATGGGCGATGTGGTCACGATTTGCTCAGATCCCGCCAAATGTCTTTCAGAAATGCATCGCGTGATGAAGTCAGGCGGCGTTTTTATCTTCACCATTGATAATGCGCTGGCCGCGCTTGATCATTTTGTTGAGTCCGGCAATCTTGAGGAACTCGGCAAGTTTATCCGCACACGCAAAACGCATTGGCTCACGGATAACGTGGCCGAGCAATTTGATGTTCACATGCTCACGCCAAGCGAGGCCGAAGCCATGATCCGCGCACGCGGTTTTGAGATGATTTCGCGCATCGGCAAAGTGGCGTTGCCGGTCCGCAAGAACAAAAAATTCTTTGAGAAGCCCGACGCCATTGAAAAAATGGTCGATCTTGAAGAACTGCTGGCCAAAGACCCCGCCAGCATCGGCCGCAGCAGCCATGTTCAATATGCGGTTAAAAAAATATAAAAATATTCACCACGGCGGCACAAAGACATGGAGAAAAATAATGACAAAGCACAAATGACAAATAACTAATGTTCAAAACAAATTCTGTTGGGTCATTGAGTCTTATAAATTTGAATTTGTTTTGTCATTTGCCATTTGAATTTTGTCATTCCTCTTGTGCCTCCGTGGTGAATAACCGTTTTATTTCAGCGTCGCATTCAGCGCAATCGGCGTGGCCGCAAGCGCCTGCGAAATCGGGCATCCGACTTTGGCCTGATTGGCGATCTCAAGGAACTTGGCCTGATCAATACCCGGCACAACGGCTTCGCAATTCAGCGTAATCTGAGTGATTTTGAATCCTTCGCCGGCTTTATCAAGTGTTACCGCGGCCGTCGTGCTTACGCTCGTCGGCTTGTGGCCGGCAAGAGTCAGCATGAGCGAAAACGCCATGGAAAAGCAGCCGGCATGCGCCGCGCCAAGAAGTTCTTCCGGATTGGTTCCCGGTGTATTTTCAAAACGAGTCTTAAACGAATAATGTCCCTTAAACGCGCCGCTGCCCAGGGCAACTTCGCCCTTGCCGCTCATCAGATCGCCTTCCCACACCGCCGAAGCTTTACGAGTCATGGCCATTTGTAATACTCCTTCATCAAAATGTGACTCAAAAGAAACAGGTTAAGCAAGTTAATCGTGTTAAACAAGTTGAGCGTCATACTCCGCTCAAGTCGCTTAACCTGTTTAACTTACTTAACCTGAATTACTTCTACCACACAAGCAGGCGCAAAGCTAATAAGCCGCGGCCGTTTTTACACCGTCATAATATCTTTATTCTTCGCCGTGACGGCTTCCTCAACCTTGCCCTCATACTGCTTGAGCAGCGCCTGAACATCATCGCGGCCCTTCTTGGCCTGATCTTCAGTCAGCAGACTTTCTTTCTCTTCCGCATCTACTTTCTTGTTGGCATCGCGACGCGCATTGCGCAACGCAATTTTGACCTGCTCGGCCGCTTCCTTCACCTTGCCGCAAAGCTGCTGGCGACGTTCGCCCGATAGCGGCGGCAACACCAAACGTATCTGCTTGCCGTCATTCTGTGGATTGATGCCAAGCTTGGCTTCCTCAAGCGCCTTGATAATTTCGCGCATTGAGCCCGGATCAAAAGGCTTGATCACAATGGACGTCGCATCAGGAGTCGTCAGCGAGGCCAGCGCGCGCATATCCGTCGGCGTGCCGTAATAATCAACCTTGATATATTCAACAAGCGCCGTGGTCGCGCGGCCAGTGCGCAAGCCGCGGAACTCATGCTTCAGATGCTCCATGGATTTTTCCATGATTTCTTCAGCTTCAAACAGAATTTCGTCCATCGGCATGGCATATCTCCCTATATCGCTACCGCGTGCGTATCAATTATCCATTTTTTGTGCGCTGGCCGCTGTAACACATGCACAACTGCCGCACCTGGCTATTCTAAAACGTATATAGCCAGTATGTATTTCAAACTGCAATTTAATCTGCCGTCACCAGCGTACCAATCGTATCGCCGGACACCGCCCGAATGATATTTCCCTGAATTTTGGCATTGTAGATCAGGATCGGGATCTTTCGCTCCATCGCAAGGCTGATGGCTGTCATATCCATAACGCGCAGATTGTCATTGATGATTTTTTTATAGCTCAGGCGGTCATAGCGCTTGGCATCCGGATTCTTTTTGGGATCTGAATCATAAACGCCGTCAACTTTGGTTGCCTTCATCAGCACTTCCGCATTGATCTCGGCCGCGCGCAACGCCGCACAAGTATCCGTGGTAAAGAACGGATTACCGGTACCGGCCGCAAGCACCACAACACGGTTCTTTTCAAGATGACGGATCACGCGCCGGCGGATAAATGGCTCACAGACTTGCGCAACCGTCAGCGCAGAAGCTACACGCGTCGGTTGGCCAATGGACTCAAGCATATCCTGAATCGCCAGCGCATTCATCACTGTGCCGAGCATGCCCATATAGTCGGCCGTGGCGCGCTGTAAATGACCTTTGGCCGAAAGTGTTTCGCCACGGACAAAATTACCGCCGCCGACCACAACCGCAACCTGAACTCCCGACTGCGCCACGGTCTTGATTTCGGTACAGATTGATTCAAGTTCGGTGGCCTCAAGACCAAAACCGCCTTCGCGGCACAGGCCTTCGCCGGAAATTTTGAGCAAAACGCGTTTGTATGCGGGCATACGAGTCCTTAACAGGAAGACACTTACTCAATCTGCATGATGGCAGTACCGATTCGTCACGCGCACCGCCATTGATATTGTTAAGGCTTGAGTCCTGAGCCTTGAAGAACAGTCAGACAACTTGCGCCGCCTTTTCCTAATTCATAGTCTCAAGACTCAAGCCTTGTTGCGTTTTTAGACTTCGCCAACCTTCAGACGGGCAAAGCGCGCGATTTTGACTTCGCCACCGGCCGCTTTGGCCGCGTGAGCCACCAGATCGCGAACTTTCTGCTTGTCATCCTTCACAAACGGCTGCTCAAGCAGCACGATCTCGCCGAAAACCTTATCAAGCTTACCGGCAATGATCTTCTCAATAATGTTCGCCGGCTTTTTGTGATCAACGCCTTCTTTGGCGGCTTCGGTTTCGCGCGCAATGACGTCGGCCGGAATGCCTGAACGATCAATCGCCACAGGAACCTGCGGCATGCCAGCAGTCACATGCATGGCAACTTCGCCAACCAGCGACTTAACTGCGTCAACTGCCGGACCATCAATTTGAACCAGCGCGCCGACCTTGCCGTTGTGATGCACGTAGCTGCCGACGATACCATTGCTAGCCTCAAAACGAGCCACGCCGGTCACGGCCATGTTTTCCTTGATGGATGAGCCGATCAATTCCTTGATCGCCTGGTCAACAGTGCGGCCGGAATTATCCGGATACGCCAGTGCGTGAACTTCCGCAGCCGTGGTGACCGGAGTCTTATAAACCAGCTCAAGCAGATCATTAAGCAGCTTGAGGAACATTTCGTTACGCGCCACAAAATCGGTCTGGCAACCCAGGCGAATCAGCGCGCCGAGCTTGCCGTCCGGAGAAATCTTGCAGGCAACAAGGCCTTCCTTCATTTCCGTTGACTTCGGAGTTGCGCCTTTGGCAACGCCCCACTCGCGAAGCAGTTCAATTGCCTTATCAACATCGCCATTCGCCTCAGTGAGGGCTTTTTTACACTCCATCATGCCCGCATTGGTGCGATCTTTGAGCGCCATTACGTCTTTTGCCGAAAAACCAGCCATTGTCGCTTCCTACCTACGTTAGGACCAATGCCGACCACAAGGGGCCGGCCGAATCAATTCCAAGTCCGGCCAGTTTACGCAGTTTTGTATCTTGCGTAAAGCCGACCACGGCCAATAGCTCATAAAACTGTTAGCAACAATACGCGCGCCACAAATACTTATTTGCGAATATTACTATAGCACACCCGGATCAACCTTGAATTAGGATATAGTTAATACCTAACTTATACCAAATTATCATATTGACAGCAAGCCTTTTTATGATACATTATTCACATTCATTCAATTGCGAGGCATAACCATGAGTCAACCGCAAATCATTGACTTTGGCCCGGTACGCGTTGTCGGTTTTTCATATATCGGCGCCAACAAAAATAACGAAATCCCGACCATGTGGGAAAAGCAGATTCTTCCCCGTGCGCAGGAAGTTTGCCGGGGTAAGCAGGTGCCAGCCTTTGGTGCATGCCGCTGCGTGCCAAATGCCAAACCGGAAGATGGTCATATTTTTGAATACATTGGCGGTTTTCAGGCCGATGGCGACATGGTAATACCGCCGGGGATGGTTGAGATTTTTCTGCCGCAAAGTCAATATGTCGCCATTGAGGTGCCGAGCCTGAAGGATATTCCCGCAGCTTGGCAGAGTACCGGCAAGGTGATGGCCGATTTACCACAGTGGCAGACGTATTGTAATGAAAATTACTGTCGCTGTGCGGACCATCCCGGTTTTGAGTATTACCCGACTGATTTCTGCACGACCGGCCGGCTTTATATTTATGTTCCGATTACAAAAAAAACCGCATAAGGATACAATCTGCCCGGCATCGCATTATTTTTAAGGACTTGAACAAAGTGCCAGGCGCAGAGCAATCATCGGAATTTGCCGCCACGCGGTGGAGTGTCGTTATTGCCGCGGCGGACAATCAGGACGAAAGTCGTGCGCGCCGGGCGCTGTCTGAATTGGCCGGTATTTACTGGTTTCCGCTGTATGCATACCTGCGCCGGCAAGGGCACTCCGCCACTGAGGCCGAAGATCTCACGCAGGCATTTTTTACGCGGATCATTGAGAAAAAGCTGCTCACTTCGGCCGACAGCAACAAAGGCAAGTTCCGCTCTTTTCTGCTGGCCTCATTGAAAAATTTCACCATCAACGAAAATGACAAATCCCGCACTCAAAAACGCGGCGGCCAACATCACATCATCATGATTGACCAGCTTTCGGCCGAGGCGCGCTATCATTCTGAACCTGCCGATATGCTCTCGCCGGAACGTGTTTATGAACAACGCTGGGCATGGGCCGTTCTGGATCAGGTCATGGTCAATCTGCGGGAGCGTTACCGCCAGCGCGGTGAGGAAAAACTTTTTGACGCGCTCAAAGGAACGCTCACAACAACTGCGGACACATCAAGTTACTCGCAAATCGCCGACGATTTTGATATGTCTGTTCAGGCTCTTACTGTGGCCGTTCACCGTTTGCGCAAAAGATTTCGGGACACCCTGCGTTCAGAAATCGCACAAACCGTTTCTGACGAATCACTTATTGAAGACGAAATACAATATTTGCTCTCCTGCTTGTAATATTTTTTACGCATTCCTGTAGTCATGGTAACGCCGTTGATGCGGTATCATATCCGTGACTGGAGCAATCATTCATGGCCGACCAACGTTGCTGTCCTCAATGCGGAATGCCACTGCCGGAAGGTTCGCCAGACGGGCTTTGTCGCGCCTGTCTGCTCAAGCGCGGCCTTGAGAGCAACACTTTTGCCACCGAAATCAGCGCCACCGGACAAACCGTCGCAACGCGCACCATGTGGGTTCCGCCAAACCTTGAAGAACTTGCGCCTCTGTTTCCTGATCTTGAGATTACCGAGCTTGTCGGCCGCGGCGGTATGGGCGCGGTTTATAAAGCACGCCAAAAAAGTCTTGATCGTTTTGTGGCGCTCAAAATTCTTCCGCCGGAGATCGGCAAAGATCCCGCATTTAAAGAGCGCTTTGCCCTTGAGGCTCAGGCGATGGCCAAGCTCAGCCATCCGCACATCGTATCCATTTTTGATTTTGGCCAGCGCGAAAACCTCTTCTTTTTCATCATGGAATTTGTAGACGGCCTGAGCCTGCGCCAACTGCTTGACTCCGGCCACATTTCGCCCAAAGAAGCGCTGGCCATCGTTCCGCAAATCTGCGACGGCCTGCAATACGCGCACGATCAGGGCATCGTACATCGCGACATCAAGCCTGAAAATATTCTGCTTGATAAGCAGGGCCGCGTGAAAATCGCCGACTTTGGCCTTGCCACACTGGTTGCGGGAAAATCAGAGGGTGTTACTCAGCCCTCAGTGCTCAGCCCTCAACACTTTTCCGTCGCCGGCACGCCGCATTACATGGCGCCGGAGCAGAAAAGTGCGCCAAAAGATGTGGATCACCGGGCCGACATTTACGCATTGGGCGTGGTATTTTACCAGATGCTCACCGGGGAGCTTCCCAAAAAGCAGCTTGAGCCGCCCTCTCGCAAAGTCATCATTGACGTTCGTCTTGATGAGGTTGTTCTGCGCGCGCTGGAGAAGGAACCAAGCCGCCGCTATCAGCACGCGGCCGACGTCAAGACGGAAGTAGAAACAATCGCCGCGACGATTGTGGCTGATGCAACTCAGACACCATCTCCTGATATGTTGGCGGACAGATCCGTTCAGGATTCAGCCAAATCTCAGGCTGCGGACGAAACAAACATACATCACGCCAAACAATCATTGCGCATTCCCGCCATCGGCCTGCAAATTGCCGCATGGTTTAATATCGCATTGATCGGCGCAATTTTGCTTGTTTTATTGCTCAAAATGGTAGCCATGCCAGCAAGACAAACCGGCAATCACGGTGTCATGGTAGAGTCTTTAACCATAGGGCCCATTCTTCTTCTGCTGCTCGGATTTCTCATCAATAACATGATTCGCCGCAGCGCCATCAACATGACGCAGCTCAAAAATCATGGCAAATCCGTGGCCGGGGCCATATTCGGATGCATCGCCCTGCCGGGATGCATCATCGGCCTGCCGTTTGGCATCTGGGCTATCATCATACTGAGCCAAAAAGAAACCCGGGATGCCTTTGAGGCGCAAAAGAAACTCGGCATATCCATAAAGCCATCGCAGCCAGGCGGCAATATTGTCAATGTGCTGGCATGGCAAATCATTCTTGGCCTCACACCGTGGCTGCTGGCGGCTTTTGCCGTACCAAGATTTCGCGAAATCTACAATGACTTTCGCGCGTCCCTTCCGGCCGCGACGGAATGGGTACTCAGCTTCAGCAGTTTGCTCCAAAGCTGGGGCGGCACGTTCATCTGGCTGATGCTTGGCGCAATGAACATCGGCATCATTGTCTTGCTTCATTCGCTCAAGCAATACACGTTACGCAAAATATGGTCGCGCATGGTGGCAACACTACTCATTTTGCTGATGCTCAGCGGCGCCGTTTGTCTCATCTTGCCGATTCGCGCATTAGTTCAGCCAGCAGCCATTAATGAGGAGCAAAGGCAATATTCACCGTGGGAACTTTCCGAAATGCCCACGTCACGGGTCATTGAGCTCTGCAAATCACAATTGAAGAATCCCTGGTTGATTGATGATCTTTCTAAACGTCAGCTTAGCCCCGATGAATACCAGCAAATCATGGCCAACCTGATTGAGGGAATACAAAAACACCCTCAAACCCGTTTGTTTGAAATCAATCCACGTGTATATGAACTTATTTCAAACTATTACAAAAAAGGCCTGATTCACGAAAAAGAGATCACCGACGTCTACAAAGCCCTAGGCCGGATCAGTTGCAGTATACAAAAACCGCGTCAACGTATCGGCGCGCGCTCACTGGATATCAATTGTGCTCTTCAGCCGGAATATCGCCGTGACATCGCCGGTTTTAGACTGATGACGGAAGTTCAAAAAGTGACGCTTGACGGCAAGCCTATGAGCTTTAGCTCAAATCAAGGATGGGGCCAATCCCACGTATACCTTACATGTAACAATTATATTGCCACGGAAGGCCTGCATACGCTGGAAATAACCGCACTTTCTGCCATCGTTCCGGAAATGGAGTTGGCGGAACTTAATTACAAAGCTCCTTCATCCACATGGCCAAAAGCAACCGCCAAATGGACGCAGACCGCACTGACAACATTCACGGTATATCCTAAAGAGACCAAGCTTGTTGGTTTAACGGATGATCCTCTGCTTGATCCGTTACGCAATGATCAGCTTACCGTTAGTCCCATCATCATCCGTGTAAATGATAATAAAGCGCAGGCCGTTCTGACATTCAATATCAGTAATCAGCTCCGCGAAAATATCAGCATGGATGGGATTTTGACCATTGACGGCCGAATTAAAACATTCAGTTTTTACAATGTCCACTTATCCGCCAACTCAACCAGCGGCAGCGGATTAACGCAGTCACTCACCATCCGGCCAATTCCTGCCAATATAAAAACCGCAACCCTCACATTGGTGCCCTATCCCTCTCAGGTTGAGGGCTATGAAGAAGTCAAAACCATATGGGGAAAACCGATTGTATTCGGTAATATTCCGCTCAATCGCCAGGATCTGAATGCCAATGGCCAGGTCATGCTACCGCCGGCGGAAGAAATTCATTTTGGCCCGGTTATTGAGCGCGAACTCCGCTATATGACAGATCGCACCATGATGCATGATACTCTGCGATTGAGCGACGGAACTCTTGAGCAGCTTCCGGCCGATTTTTTCAATCGCTCTGAAAAGACGAATCAATCATTCCTGACCGATAGCGGCTCAAGGATTTTCCCCACTTGGTCCACGGCCGGCAAACCGGATGTATTTAACTTTGGCCTGGCCATGACCGGATGCAAAATATTCCGCGTTGAAAATGAATTGTGGGATAGCCTGACTTCTGATGATCTGAAAGAAAACTTTGAGCGAACCATCAGTTGCATGTATGAATCCAAAACGCAGGGCGCGCGTAATTATATTCTTCCTGTGGATAACAAGCTGCCGGCCACGTTATTGATTCAAACTGCTCAAAAACAATTGGCTATTTTGCAGATCGTCAGTTATGGCCGGGAACAGGATGATCAGCCCTACATCATGAAAGTTCGCTACAAACTGGCGAAAAATGCAAATATTTCGCAGGTTACCTCAAGGCCGGCCCTGCCAAAACCGGATACCGTCAGCTTGATTAAAAACGAAGACAAAGATGGCGTTTCGCGTTTTCTGTGGCGCATCAACAGACACAAACCCTCGCGCATTGTCCACGGCTGGTACACAATCGTTGATGGCAAAATTTCCGAATATAGCGGCGCGGGAACGGAACTTGCCGCCAATCAGGAGCAAGTTGATCTGGCGCTTGAGATATCCCCCAAAAAATCCGGCCGGATTTTGCATCTTGATATCAAAAAAATCAATTTGAACGGCGATACTTCAGGTATTTCCCAGGATACGACGGAACCCCTTTGGGAATCCGCCAGCGTTAAGCCGTTACTATTTACCGAGAATATTTTCGAGAATCATTACACCATTCTCTGGCGCAGGGATTATCGCCAGAATAACAAAATCATTAAAAGCGTGCTTTATGCGGTACGCCTGGCATCGCCGGATGAGAAAGGAAAAGATGGCAGCCAGGTAACGTTTGGCGACCCGATCATGCCGCCGCTCGATCAAGTGATCAAGGGACAAGATCAATCAAAAACGGACCATCAAACACCGGCAGCTCGAACCAGCCACGCGGCCGCTTGGCAATGTGTCACGCTGATGTGCGAAACTAAATTCGCGGATGACACCCGCCTGTTCTTGCATTACGATAATAGGGTCTGCGGCCTGTTGAATTGACTTTTTCGTGGCCGCTATCGTGTACTTGAGCGGGATCAAACATGGAATCAATCGCACCCGGAATCTGGAAAATACGTCTCGGCTCGCCGGAGGCTTTAACGCCGGTTCATTTTCAGAGTATACCGCCATGCATTGAGGCGCTGACGAAATTGCCGGCGGCCAATCAGCCGCCGATTTCTGAAAGCAATATCACAATGCGCATTACGCCGCGCGGATTTGTCATTGAGATGCCGCTGAGCAGCGAGGATCAGCTTTATGGCCTGGGTTTGCAGCTTAAATCCATGAATCAGACCGGCCTGAAAAAAACGCTGCGCGTCAATTCAGATCCGGTGGCCGACACGGGCGACTCTCACGCGCCGGTGCCGTTTCTGGTCTCAAATCAGGGCTGGGGATTGCTCATTGATTCCGCGCGGTACATCACCGTGTATTGCGGCACGCATCGCAAAGTTCCCGTGAATGATTTGTCTTCCGCCGGCACATCGGCATCGCAAGCCATCGCCACGGATACCGAATCACTCTATGCGCAACGCGATATTTCGGATCGCCAGCTTGTTATTGAGATACCGGCCGCGCGCGGCGTTGACGTGTACGTTTTTGCCGGGCCGGAAATGGCTCAGGCCGTTGAGCGCTATAATCTTTTTTCCGGCGGCGGATGTCTGCCGGCCATGTGGGGCCTGGGCGTGTGGTATCGCGGTTACGGCAAATTTAATCAGAACGAAGCGATCACGCTGGCCAAACAATTCCGCGAGCGCCACATTCCCTGCGATGTCTTTGGCCTTGAGCCCGGCTGGCAATCGCAGGCCTATTCGTGCTCATTTATCTGGTCGTCAGAACGCTTTCCGCAGCCGGATGAATTAATCGCCACGATGACCACGCTCGGATATAAAATCAATTTATGGGAACATGTTTTTACGCACCCATCCTCGCCGATTTACTCTGAACTTAAACCGTATTCCGGCGATTATGAAGTTTGGGGCGGCCTGGTGCCGGACCTGACAACTCAACCCGCGTTTGACGCCTTTGCCGGTTATCATGATGCGGCGCTGGTTTCGCGCGGCATCATGGGCTTTAAGCTTGATGAGTGCGATCACTCTGATTTTATCCGCTCACCCTGGTCATTTCCGGAAATCTCAACTTTCCCATCCGGCCTTGATGGCGAGCAGATGCATTCCCTGCTGGGCATTCAGTATCAGCGCTGCATCAACTCCATTTTCCACAAGCACAACACCCGCATGTATTCGGAAGTGCGCTCGTCGCATGCGCTGGCCGCGCCCTATCCGTTTGTTTTGTACTCAGATTTATATGATCATCGCGACTTTGTCCGCGGCGTAGTCAACATGGGATTCAGCGGCCTGTTATGGACGCCGGAAGTGCGCGATGCGCAAACCACCGAAGAACTCATCCGCCGCGTTCAGGCCGCCATGATGTCACCGCAGGCGCTGATCAATGCCTGGTACATCAGCAATCCGCCGTGGCGGCAGATCAATCGCGATCTTAATAATGCCCAGCAGTTCATGGACAACTGGGAGGAAATTGAATCGCTGTGCCGTGAGAGTTTTGAACTGCGCATGCAATTAATTCCCTACCTGTATACGGCCTTCGCCAGATATCATTTTGAGGGACGCCCGCCATTCCGCGCGCTGGTCATGGATTATCCGCATGACCCGGCCACGTTCAAAATTGATGACCAATACATGATGGGCGATGACATCATGGTCGCACCGGTCTTTGCGGGCCAGGCAGAACGGCAAATTTATCTCCCGGCCGGCGGCTGGTATGACTTTTACACACATGAGCGCATCGCCGGCGGCCAAACTATCACGGTTCAAGCGGATCTGAATAAAATTCCGCTTTACGTCAAGGCCGGCGCCATGCTGCCGCTTGCCAAACCCGTTGAGCACATCGCGCCTGACACTGTTTTTGAATTGACGATGCAGGTTTATGACAACGGCCCGCGCGTTGTCACTTTATACGAAGATGATGGCACAATCTATAACTTTGAGTCCGGCAAATTCAATCATGTCGCGATTGCTTATCCGTCAACCAAAGTTGAACGTAAAGGCAACTTTCGCGGCGAGCGCTATAAAATCGTCAACTGGCAGATTTTTGAATAAAAAAACAAGCCCCGAAAAATCGTTCTTCGGGGCTTGTTTTGTATAGGACCGCCATTTACTCAAGTTCGCAACCGCTGGGTAACTCCAGTTTTGTTTTAACGCGGCCATCAACATCCCGCTCATGTTCAATACGAATGACGCCGTGCGGCGTAGGAATCACACCACGCGCCCATTGCAGATCACCAAGCATCGGCGAAATACGCACTTTCCCATATCCGGCGGCCACAGGATGCACACCCAAAACATACTGGCTTAAATAGGTGACAGGCCCGCTCCCCCACCCGTGACACAAGCTGTGCCTCAGCCCGACAAAACAGTGATCACCTGTTGTCGCATGAAGATCCCGGCGGCCTGACGGCGTTAATTCATCAATGCGCGATCCGAGTTTTTTCCACTCAATATCAAAATGTTCCCAGTAACTCGTCGCGCCAAGATCAATCATGCCTCCCCAGTATTCCTTCATCAGGTTCAGCGCTCCCTGCGCATCACCTGCGGCCGCATAGGCCTGCAAAACATAAAGCCCGAACCACGGACTTAACCCCGCCGCCGGATTTTTGGCAAGCACATCATCGTGGCCTTTCCTGGCGTCACAAGCCCCAGTGAGGATTCTCAGCGCCATCGCCTGCTTATTGCCGGTTTGGGGAAGATTGATCTGCCTCATTTTGTTGACCGCACCCGCACACGCTTGCGCCAGATCCTGATCATCAAGCACTCTGGCAACATCAACTGATGCCATAAGCGCCCAACATCCCAGTGATTGCAGTCCGCTCATGGTTGCTTGCGCGTCGCGCGCACTGGCCCAGTCAAGCAGTTCGCGATCCTGCCAATCAAGACGTCCCTGATCATTGACCATTCCCGCAAGTTTACGCGCCAAAGAGGAAAAATAAGGTTGCTGAGCGCGCAGATAGTCCTCATGTGCCGTATACATGAACCAATCACGTTGCGATATGAGCCACCATGCGGAATACGCCGGTATACCGTTCATCCATTCATTCTCAGGCGTGCAGTCGCGAATGATATCAAGACTTTCTTCGATGATTTTCTGCGCGCCAAACGCATGCTGAACCACACCGATCTGCGAATGAATATCACCCATCCACACCATACGGTCACGCTTGATGCCATCAAGCAGATAATTCTGCATGCACAAATGAACGGTGCGGCGCCCCACTTGCCAGATTTTATTAAGTTTTTCGTCACTGCATTCAAATTGGCCGAGTTCTTCGACCGGCCGCACAAGTGATACGGCCAATATTCCGCGTACTTCGCAGGATAACGGAGCGCTGAGCAAATCAATACGGACAAACCGAAATCCCGTAAGCCCCAATTCCTGAACACAAAGCGCCGGCAGCGACACCTGCCAATCATGAATCGCATGATCATCATTCGGATCACCCATTGCTTCGCTGACAGACTCGCCAAAACGCACTCGCATGACGGATTGTTCCGGTTTGCTGGGGTATCCCAGGTTGATGCTGATGCCGCCGTTAAGTTCGCAGCCAAAATCAAGCAGAATGCTGGCCTGTTGCTCCGTTGTGCTTTCCAGAACACACGGCGCATGCATGCCGCGGCCAAGCAGTGCTTCCGGATTTTTAATAATCCCCTGCGACCATACGATACGCACCGGCAGCACATGGCTGCGTACCCGCATATCATTTCCCTCCGAAGGAACATCCGTAATGTGGCATTGCTTGATCTTATTCATCATTTATTCCTAAAAAGAGGCGAATTGGCGGATATTGTCTCAATCTGGCAAATTAACAACTAGCACACCATTGCCTTTTTTTTGTATTATATTGTGCATGAATCAAAAACAAACGCATGACTCTATTCGCAGAAGTTTACGATTAAGTCCTGAAAAAAGGATGTGCATCTCTATTGAGGACCCACAGACTGATTCGGATATTCATGACCATCTTTTTCACGAAATTGCTTATATCCGAAGCGGCCACGCCAATCACCTGACAGCTACAGGCGCCGAGCCCATCAATAAGGGGACCATTATTATGATTCGTCCGCAGGTGTGGCATGCATATCAGCAATGCCGCAAGCTGACGGTGGTCAATTGCCTTTTTAATTCGCAACTTCTTTATCAATTATTGCCGCTGCTGGCGGATACTCCGCAAATTGCGGATATGTTGCGGGCGGAACGTAAACAGCCCGCCAGGGAAACTCCTATTGTTTTTCATCTCCCAGAGCATGCACAAAAATATTGTCTTCGCTTGATGAACCATATGAGTGAAGAGCAGAAGAGCAGTGAACGCGGATGGCTTTCTTCGTGTATTGCGGATCTTCTGCAATTGCTGGTGCTCATCGCCAGACACGCAGGCTGTTCATCACCAGCAGTTCTCAGTCCCGCAACAGAATCAGCCATGCTCAAAGCGGCGCAATATATTGAGTCGCACTTTTCGCAAAATTTTTCTTTGGCCACGCTGGCATCCTCTTGCGGCGTGAGCCGCAGCCATTTATCCCGCCATTTTCCCCTGCGTTTGGGCATGGGTGTTGTGGATTACCAGCATCGCTTGCGCGTTGAAGAAGCCTGCCGTTTATTGCGCCTCACCGGCATGAGCATCACGCAAATTGCGCAGCGCACAGGATATTCCGAAGTCGCCTATTTTTCTCGCTGTTTTAAGCGCATGATGGGCATTAGCCCGCGCCATTACCGTTTGGGCCAGTATGCCGAATAAAAAAGCCTCCGCGAAACGGAGGCTTTTTTATTCGTTGTTCACTATGGCTTTGGCATCAGTGTTGATTGGCTCGCGCATAGCTGATACCGAGCATTAACCCGCGAAGCTCCGAAAGCCCGCGCATGCGACCGATGCAGGAATAACCCGGGTTATCAAATTTCTTTTTCAGGTCGTCCATCATCGTGTGGCCGTGGTCCGGACGGAAAGCCAACTGCCAATCTCTGCGGCCTTCGGCGCGGCGGCGTTCCTGTTCGGTCAGCAGATTATCAACAACGGCCGGCATATTCACCGATCCGCCAAGATGATCCGCCTCAAAGAATGAGCCATCCGGCAAGCGCTGCGTGCTGCGCAGATGCACGGCATTAATGCGCGGCGCAAATTTCTTGACCATCGCCGGCAGATCATTCGTCGTGCGCGCGCTAAATGACCCGGTGCAGAAACACAACCCGTTTACCGGGCTCTCGACCATCGCATAAAGATCCGCCACATCCTCGGCCGTTGACAAAATACGCGGCAAACCGAGCACAGCAAACGGCGGATCATCCGGATGAATTGCCAGGCGCACGCCAACTTCCTGCGCCGTTGGCACAATAGCCTTGAGAAACTTCGCAAGATTATTTTTCAGCGCCGCCGCATCAATGCTGGCATATTTGGCCAGCAACGTGCGCACATCATTAACCGTAAATCCTGATTTACACCCGGGCAGTACGTCAATGAGCTGCTGAACAAACAGATCACGCTCCGCCTGGCTCATGGCGCCCCACCACGCTTCGGCCTTTTTGAGTTGCTCGGCGGTATAGTCATTTTCCGCGCCGACCCGCTTGAGCGCGTAAATTTCAAATGCGGCAAAACGCACCGGATCATACCGCAGGCATTCCGAACCATCCGGCAAAACGTACTTCAGATCCGTGCGAATCCAGTCAAGAACCGGCATGAAGTTATAAATGACGGTAAAAATTCCCTCGGCCGCAAGGTTTCGCAGCGTCACGCGGTAATTTTCAAGATATTGCTCAACGTTTCCGCGCCATGTCTTGATATCCTCATGAACCGGAACGGACTCAACGGCCGTCCATTTCAGGCCCGCTTTTTCAAGCATTTCCTTGCGCTGGCGAATCGCTTCGCGCGGCCAAGACTCGCCATACGGAATCTGATGCAGTGAAGTAAAAACCGCGCTGGCGCCGGCCTGGCGAATATCCGCAAGACTCACCTGATCATTCGGGCCATACCAGCGAAAGGATTCTTCAAGCAACTGAAAATTCGTGTTATGAGAAGCCATAAAATTATTCCAGAAAAGATTCAGGAAACAGGGGCCAAATATAATATTCTTCTCGCATCACCCTTGCCTGTCGGCAGATTATTTTATACGCCAGAGAAAATCGTAAACCCGCCATCAACGGCCAGTACCGTGCCGGTGACAAATTTACTGGCGTCGGCAAGCAGATAATGTATCGCACCATGCAGTTCATCAGCCTCGCCAAACCGGCCAAACGGCGTCTGCGCGATAATAGAGTTGCCGCGAGCCGTCAGCGAGCCATCTTCGTTGGTCAACAGACGGCGATTCTGCTCGCTGAGGAAAAATCCCGGCATCAGCGCATTGACGCGCACAGCACCTTTGGTGCGCTTGGCGCAATCAACCGCAAGCCAGCGTGTAAAATTTTCTACTGCGGCCTTTGCCGCCGAGTAACCGATCACGCGCGTCACAACCGTGCTGGCCGTGACGGACGAAAAATTCACAATCGTTCCGAAACCCGCCTTCACCATCGCCGGAGCAAACACCAGCGAAGGAAGAACCGTGCCGTTGAGGTTGAGATTCACCACCTGCTCAAACGCGGCCGGATCAAGATCGCCAAAACTTTTTTCCGGCGGAATCGTTGCGCCGGGCATGTTGCCGCCTGCGCCATTGAGCAAACCATCAATGCGACCCCATTTTTGCATGACCTCATCACGCACGCGCTCAAGCGCAGGCCGATCAAGAACATCCGCCTCAAAACCGGCCACATCCGCATTGGGCGTCAGCTTGCGGCACTTGGCAAGCGCGGCATCCAGTTTTCCCTTGCTCCGGCCAAGATACGCCACTTTAGCGTCCTGCGACGCAAGGTAATCGGCCGCGGAACCAGCCAAAACGCCGGTTGCGCCAGTCACCACATACACACGACCGCCGAGATTAAACAGTGAGTTTGTCATAAGTACCGCTTCTTTTAAGGAGACTTTGCCCGGATAACCAGCGAATGCGCCGATCATCAGCCGCAACAGGATGAACCAGAAGTACACCATGATCCCATTTCCCCATTAGCGGGTCAAGGATTTATCTCACATTATAAGGAAACACGTATTTTTATCACACATTATTTAACTTATGTCATTTTATAGCAATATGTTACAAATAAAACACCACATCATTAAGCACCATGTCATTAGTACATATTAAATCTTGATCGACATGTAAATTCATATGGACACTTTACGGCTTATGACCATAACATCCCTCATCATCAGTCATCATGACTCATTATTTTTGCAAAGGAAATTCACGATGAAAATGCGCCAGCTTGCCAGCAATATTCGCATCGCGCCCATCATTTTTGGCGGTAACGTTTTCGGATGGACCATCAACCAGGAACGTTCTTTTCAGGTTCTTGATGCTTTTGTTGGCGCGGGTTTTAACTGCATTGACACAGCGGACATGTACTCTACATGGGTACCGGGCAACAAAGGCGGCGAGTCCGAAACAATCATCGGCAAATGGCTAAAAGCGCGCGATAATCGCAGCCAGGTGATCATCGCAACAAAAGTCGGCCACGAAATGGCGCCGGATAAAAAAGGACTCAAAAAAGATTACATCATGCATGCGGCCGAGGATTCTCTGCGCCGTTTGCAGACGGACTATATTGATCTGTATCAGGCCCATCGCGACGACGCCACAACGCCGCTTGAAGAAAGCCTTTCCGCTTTTGATTCACTGATCAAGCAGGGAAAAGTGCGCGCCATCGGCGCATCAAATTACGAAGCTGATCGTCTTTCGGCTGCGCTCAAAACAAGCAAGGATCATGGCCTCAACGCTTATCAGACTCTTCAGCCCAATTACAATTTATATGATCGCCAGCATTTTGAGAGCGGCCTTGAGAAAGTCTGTCTTGATCACAAAATTGCCGTCATACCCTACTATTCGCTGGCCAGCGGATTTTTGAGCGGCAAATACCGTTCAGAAATGGATGTCAGCAAATCGCCGCGCGGCGGCGGCATCAAGCAAAAATACCTGAACGAACGCGGGTACCGCATTCTTGCGGCGCTTGATAATGTGGCTGCGGCCACGCAATCAACGCCCACACAAGTCGCGCTGGCATGGTTGCTTCAGCGGCCAGCAATTACCGCGCCGATTGTCAGCGCCACAAATGTGACGCAGCTTGAAGATCTGATTAAGGCTCCGGAACTTCAATTAAGTGATGATCATGTGCGGAAACTTGACACAGCCAGCGTGTATTGATCATCATCTATAAAAAAAAGGGAGCCCGTTTCTTATGGATTACGTACGTCTTGGCAAATCAGGTCTGAAAGTATCGCGCATCTGTCTTGGCTGTATGAGTTACGGGGTTCCCGAACGCGGCACGCATTTGTGGACATTAAACGAAGGCGCCGCCCGGCCATTTTTCCGCAAGGCTTATGACGCCGGCATTAACTTTTTTGACACCGCCAATGTATATTCAGACGGAACCAGCGAAGAAATCGTCGGCCACATCATGCGTGAGCTTGCCCCGCGTGACGCTCTTGTGATCGCCACAAAAGTTCACGGCCGCATGCGTCCTGACGCCAACGGACTGGGCCTTTCCCGTAAAGCTATTTTCGCGGAAATTGACCAAAGCCTGCGCCGGCTCGGCACGGATTACGTTGATCTTTACCAGATTCATCGTTTTGATTCCGCCACGCCGATTGAAGAAACGCTTGAGGCTCTGCATGATGTCATTAAAGCCGGCAAGGCGCGCTATATCGGCGCATCCTCCATGTTCGCATGGCAGTTCTGCAAAGCGCTTTACCTGGCCGATCTGCATGGCTGGTCGCGATTTATCAGCATGCAGAATCACTACAATTTGATTTACCGCGAAGAAGAGCGCGAGATGATGAATCTTTGCCAGGATCAGGGCATCGGCGTGATTCCCTGGAGTCCGCTGGCGCGCGGACGGCTTGCGCGTCCCTGGCAGGATGAGCCGCCGACGGCTCGTTCGACCGCGGATGAATTTGGCAAAAAACTTTACAGTCGCACCACCGATAGCGATAAAGCCGTCATCGGAAAAGTTCAGCAAATAGCCTCTGCGCGCGGCCTGCCGATGGCGCAGGTGGCTCTCGCGTGGATGCTCAGCAAGCCTTATGTCACGTCGCCCATTATTGGCGCGACAAAAACAGAGCATCTTGACGATGCCATCGCGGCCACAAACATTAAACTTTCCGCCGAAGAAATTGCGTCGCTTGAGTCGCTTTATGTCCCGCATCCGATCATGGGCCACGCGTAGGCCACGTTAATCATGGCCTCCGTGATGACCATTGCCGCCGCCATTGCCATGATTGCCGCCGCCATTGCCATGATTGCCGCCGTTCATGCCATGTCGGCCAATTTCGCGGCTGACTGTGTTATTCACATCCGGATCATGCATGCCGCCGCGATAATTACATCCCATGCGCTGGCCATAAAGCCCCAGCAGGCGTTGCTGCTGCGCCGGGGTTAATACGGATCTGGCCTTGATCACATAATGCGTAACGCGCCTCTGAAGATCGGCCTCGGCCGAGAGCACATTTTCTACCTGAAACTGAATCTGGTCGTCCGTGGCTTTTGGGCTGTTGAGCAGATCAAGCAACTCAAGTCGTTCCTGCTGAACGGCTTGCGCCAGAGTGCTGGCATCCTGACGGAATTTCGGATCAAGTTCCGTCAGTTTATTTTCCTGTGTGGTGTTCACTTCAAGCCATTGTGCCAACGGCAGCATTCCGGCTTCCGGACGATCCGCCAAGCCGCCATGATGGCCGACAAATGAATAAAGACTGCCGCGTGCCAGCGTATAGGCGCCGACGCCGGCCAGCATGCAGAGAATAATCATGACCAACCACGAGTACCACTTCATGGCTGAACCTCCGATTCTGGTGTGACAAGCGCGGACTCAAGATCAATGCTGCGTTGTGCGCTAAGCCCATTAAAATAAAGAACATCCGCGGTATTTTGAGTGGTATCGGCGCCAGCTTGCGGACTTAATAACGCCAGCGTTATTCCGATTCCGGACGCGATCAGCAGCATCGCGGCAATCTTAAGCTGGGCAGGTTTTGCCCAGAATCCCTGGTAATTCGGCCGGGATGCGCGGGCAAGTAATTCGGACTGCCATTCGCTACGCGGATGCGAAAGTTGCGCCGGCACTTCCCAGCGGCCAAGCAATTGCCACGTCGCGCGAAGCTCATTGACCTGATCCCGGCACGCAGCGCACTGCGCCACATGCTGCGACCATTCCTCGCCGGCTTCCTGCGGTTTTGTCGCCAGGGTCAACAATTGATTGTCTGTCAGATGTTTACTCATCATCGCACCGTTCAAAATTGACGCATATTGCGCCTGATTCCTGCGTTAAAAATCCTGTAAATCGCGAAGTTCATCCCGCAACGTGGCATACGCACGCATAATCAGCGACTCAACCGCCGATTCACTCCATCCTGTGGCCGCGGCAATCTGCTTATAGCTCTGATTATCGTAACGATGAAGAATCAGCGCGGTACGCTGGCGTTCCGGTAACTGGCTGATGGCATATTCAATGCGCGCGGAGACATAACGCTGATCGCTTGCGGCGGGCACGCTTCGGTCGCGATCGGGAATTTCTTCTGATAATGGCCGGGGATTGCGGTTGCGCCTGCGATAATCAATGCACAAGTTGAGGACAATGCGCGTCAGCCACGTCTTAAAGCTTGCCCGGCCCGCGAATCCCGCGCGATTACCGGCCAGTTTAACAAAGACATCCTGCGCGGCGTCTTCCGCCGCATCAGCCCGCCCCAGCATGCGATACGCAATCCCGGCCACAAGGCGGTAATGCCGCTTGGCAAGCTCTGCCAGAGCATGAGAGTCCCCGGCATTGACGGCACGCATCAACGATTCGTCCGTCACTGTTTCCTGGCGCTCTGTCATATCCTGCTTCAGCATGATCATGTTCAAAAATATTGACGAAGGATTCCGGAATTTCCTTCGTCTCATTATTCAGCACGTGCAGTTTTTGGTTCTGTCACATATCTGAATAATAAGGAGTACGCACATGTTACGTCTTACTATGGTGATAGTTGTAGCTCTTGTCGCGGGATTTGCAACTGCGGCCCTGGCCGATCAGGCCCTTCGTCAGCGCCCGATGCAGCGCTATCTCAGTAATGCTAACTGCCCGGTCATGAACAACACCGATACCCCGACCACACAACCCGGCACCTGCCCGGGCGGCGGCTGCGGCGAAAATCGCGGTGAAAAACATCGCCATCATGGCCATCATGACTGATAACCAGAACAAAACCGTAGTAACCTGAGTTCGGGATAAGTGGTGTTGATTTCAAGCCTCGCTCCTTCACGGGGCGGGGCACAATGGATGTGCGAAAAATCAAAAGTCTATGGAGTGCACAATCATGCGTGAACGATTCGTTGCGATCATGAGCAATTGCCAACGATAATTGGTTTGTGCCCCATCCTATAAAAGGATGGGGCTTGCTTATCCCGAACTCAGGTTAGCATTACCTGGGCAGTAGTGCTACGGTTTTGGTTTCGCCTGGGCCCAGCAGGTAATAAGCCACAAAAGTAGCCGGTTCTTGGGCGTCATTATTAAATTTGGCAATGGCCACATTGGCCGGCTCATAAAACGCATCACCTTTTTTAAGGATCTGCGCAGGCTGGCCTTCTATCTCAAATGTGATTTGGCCCTGCGTCACCATGCCGATCGTCGGGCACGGATGCAGATGACGCGGCGCTTTTTGCCCCGGCGCCATCGTGATTTCCTGCACCTGAACAGTCGCAACTGATCTGGCGGGATCAATCGGCGCCATCATCAGATTTTTCCGGCTGATGGCCGGCACTGTTTTGTCCGCATGATTGTGCGCACATCCCAGACATAATCCGCTCACCATCGCCATTATAAACAAGTATGCGTATCTCATAACCGGCATTATATAGTATGCGCCAAAATGTTTTAGCGCATGACCTGCCGCCACGCTATCGCGGGGCGGCTTTTTAATTAAGATGGCCGTTCCAGGCATAGTGACCGATGATTCCGGTGACACCATCGCTCCGAGGCGCAACGGGACAACATAGCACCGCGCGTGCATTATCCCGTTTTACCGGAAGATAAGTCGCATTTGTCAGCGGTTTGACAATCTGCTGGAGGAAGTTGGTCCATTTAAGTCCGCCGATACTGTCATAGGCATTTGGTACGGCTGATGGCGAATTGTAATACCTGGGCGGATTGTGAGGATTGCTGCCGGTGGCCGAGTTGACCAGGCATGGCGGCAAAGTGTCGCTATTTTCGCCCGCATAGACCAACGAGGCGGTGGCGATCATCCGAAGTGACGCGGCACAGCGTGTGGTCAGGGCAGACTGGCGCGCACCATTGAGCGCCGGCATCAATATTGATATGAGAACAGTAATAACAGCTACAACTACTAACAGTTCAATCAAAGTAAACCCGCGAAGATTCTTACGTTTATGTAACATTCGTGATCCTCCCGATGAGAAAAATACGGTCGACCGCTATTGTTAACGTAATCCTGAAACTTCAGTTTCAGAATTGTGTGCTGAATGATCAGTTTCGGGCCACGCCCGAAAGTTTCAGCAACTCGAAATTTAAATTTTCACACCCTACTACCAGACATGCAAAGAGCACTCAGGACCGTTTGGCGGTGCTCTGACGGATAATCAACTCAGGCTGAATGATCTGCTCATGAATATCCGCCGTGGGATTTTCTATACGATCAAGGAGCATCTGCACGCATTGCAGACCAATTTCAGCAGGCTTTTGATCAATAGTTGTCAATGGCGGATTAAAGTACCGGCCCACTTCCAGATTGCAGCAACCAACGACCGACACATCCTGCGGTATCCGAAGACCAGACTGCCACAGACGTTGTATCGCGCCGATGGCGACCATATCGGTCGCGGCCACCAATCCAGTAAATTTCACGTTGTTCGCAAGAAGTTGATCAACCGCAGCGTAACCGCTGGCCACCGTAAAATTGTCGCCGGCAATCAGAGTCGGATCCTTTTCGATGCCAGCTTCCTGCAATGCAAGACAATATCCTTCGGCACGCTGATGCGAATCAAGCGAGATCGGATAGCCGCGCAGACAAACAATACGCGTATGGCCAAGATCAAGAAGATGCCGGGCCGCCAACCAGCCGATTTTCCGTTCATCGCCGCCGACACGCGGAACCGTCAGCATTGCCAGTGGCAGTAGAAAAGTAACAAACGGAACATGCGATGTCATTAATTTTTGATATAAGTCGAATTGTTCCTGCGAGTTAATCGGGAAAATGGCCAGACCATCCACGCGTTTCTGGCGCAGCAGATCAATCTGGCGTTGCATATTTTCAGCACGGCTATGCGATTGAGTTATAAGGACCTGATATCCCTTCGCTTCCGCGGCAGATTCAATGGACGAAATAATCTCAGGGAAAAGCGAAACCTGAATATCCGGAACAATCACACCAAGTGTATTGGTGCGTTTGTTGCGTAAAGCCTTCACCAAGCCATTGACCTGATAATCATGTTGCTTGATGGCCGCCATTACGGCCTCACGCGTGGCCGGGCTTACTTTGTGCGCACGACCATTTAATATATGGCTGACAGCCTCGCGCGAGACACCTACTTCAGTGGCGATTGTTTTCAGCGATATAGCCATAGTACCTTATGGTACTTCATGAAATTACCAAGTCAAAACATTCGTAATAATTTATTTTTCCCCATTTTCCACAACATCTCTTTTAATATATTTCGTCTTAATGAATTTTATACAATACTCGAAAATGTTGTCCGCTGGGCTCTTGCCTGATATTCAGGTACAAAATCCCCATTACGCATTCCTATCAAGTTTCGATTGGTTGCTCACGGATTATTCCTTAAAATCAAAGACATTCACCATTTCCATGATCGCATCATCCAATGGTTCATAATGATGCTCGGTCTAATGCTTTTTCATACCCTTCTCGGTATGAGCCAGAAACATCTCCGTCACCAGCGGATTGATCTTCTCAATCTCCGTCGCGGCCGTCTTCCGAAGACAGCAGAACCCCCTGCCGTCGTTGATACCCGTCTTTTGCTGAGCTCGCTAGCGTAAATTCTTGACGCAGTCCGACTGCTTACCAATACCGTCGACTATCAGAATGTAAATGCAGTCATAAAAGAGTATTGGAGAGCAGAGAGAGAACGATTGAAACAAGTGACCCCCAATGGCCGTCTACATGAGACCATGACCGACATAAACTGTGAATGTGACCGGTTTTTCTTTGCGTTATTGCCGTATAATTTGCCAAACAAACTTGCATACAACCGGCGGCTACTTAAATGATTGGCTGAATATCTATTCTATGTATTTATGAGAAAAAACTTGCTTTCGTAACGTTACGAATTATACTCTAGTCATATTCAATTGAGAAGTGAAAGTCGATTCGCCATATCCTTTTTGCGTAAATAGTGTAAGTATGAGTGATATGTTATCAACGAGCCATAGAAGTAAGCCTATTCGCTCAAAACGAGTGACACTGGCGCAATTGGCGAAATATACGGGTTTGGCAACAACCACTATTTGCGACATTCTCAATCGGAATGCGTCAGATAAGTATTCCGAAGAAACACGGAATCAGGTTTTGCGGGCGGCCGACGATTTGGGATACGTGCCTGTACGAACGGCGCAACAGCTTCGCAGCGGGCGTTCTGGGTTGATCGGTCTGCTGTTGATGCGAGATTTCAGCAGTAATTTGTTTTTTGGGCGGCTGACGGCATTGCTTGAAGCAGGCATTCGCAAAGGTGGATATCGCATGCAGCTTGCGGTGTCGGATGGTACGCCTGAGACGCGAAAGGCGTTGACCCGACGTTTTCAGGCTGATGCGATTGAAGGACTGATTGTGGGGCCGGCGTATGCGTCAGAAGAATTGCAGCAACATCAATCAGCCATGCGCAAGCTATTTCCGTCAATCTTTTTTGGCCTGCAATTTCCGTGTGATTCGGATCAGGTTGTTTTGGACCAGAAACAGGGACATTTGCTGGCGGTCCAACACCTGATGCAACAGGGGCATCGCCGTATTGCCTGTGTGGCCATGCCTACGCAACGGCCGGCGCCCTGTAAACCCAACTTTGAACATGAGTCGTTCGCGGCTCTCCAGACGTTTGGTCTGGCAGACCCTGACTGGTTCATCTGGCGCGAAGATGATGGCAAATTTGAGACACGTTTTGATGCCAGCTCTGAATTTGTCAGGCGTTGGCGGGCCAGCGATCCGGCCGGCCGCCCCACCGCGGTAATATGCCATAACGATCAAACCGCCATTACGTTGCTGTGTGCGCTTCAGGAAGCAGGCCTTCGTGTGCCTCAGGATCTTTCTGTAGTAGGATTTGATAACCTGCCCGAAAGCGAATACCTGGTACCTCGCCTGACAACTGTTGATTACCATCTGGAGCAACAGGTGGAACTGATATTGAAGTTGCTTTTCCGGCGCATGTCGTCACTGGAAGCGCCCAAGCAATTGATGGTGATTGAACCATCGCTGATTATTCGCAAATCGACACAATCTATATCTTGTGGCCCGTGATTCTGATTAATGCAAGTACCGATCAAGCTAGCGTCCTGGCTGTCAATATGAATTGCCTGCGTTATTTTAAACGAGGTTATATATGAATACCAAAACAATATTCGGCAGAAAAAATACGCATGAGGAGAAAAAAACACGCGGTTTTACGCTTATTGAATTGCTTGTTGTAGTTGCAATCATATCGTTGCTCATGGCAATATTGCTTCCATCCCTGAGCAAAGCGCGCGAGCAGGCCCGGGCGGTCGTCTGCGGATCGCACTTAAAATCG
Source organism: uncultured Phycisphaeraceae bacterium (assembly GCA_964610975.1). GTDB lineage: Bacteria > Planctomycetota > Phycisphaerae > WQYP01 > WQYP01 > CAZSYN01. The sequence continues at coordinate 113,556 of CAZSYN010000011.1, read as the reverse complement.
ATTGGACAAAGCTGCTATATTTATGCGGGAAATATTGATGGATACATTCCCACCATTGATCAGTACACTATGCCGGTTGCCGCGGATAGAAAGCAGTACGGTACATGGAATTGGGAACTCATCAAAGTGCTTTATCCTTCTGATGCCAGCATCCAGTATCCGTACAAGGCGCTGGGCACGAACGTAGCGGCGGCCGTGGTTAGTCCGCAGTATGCCATATTCAAATGCCCGTCCATCACCATGCGTTACGGTGTCAATCTCACGCGTACAACTCCTTATTACGGATTGGCTTTTGACCTGGGCACTTACAGTGAGGATGGCAAGAAGTACCGAAATGCCACCAAGCTTTCCTCCTACGAGACTCCGGGAAAAACAGCGTTCATGTGGGACATGGCCTCGAACTGGTGTTCGTTATCCAAGAACATGCATTGGGTAGAAGGGTCTCTAACAGATTGGGCCACACGAGTCAGTGATAGCGGTTCTAGCACGTTTACCCAGATTCATAACGGGAAAGCCAACGTTCTTTTTGTAGATGGTCATGTAGAACGATTAAGCTATCTTGAACTGAATGGTAATGACACAATGACGAATATTTTCAACAACACAGCCATCAGCAATAAGGACGGTACATGGACACGCACTTTACCCTGAACCGATTTCTGATTGCGACAGTACTGGCTATACAGGTTTCCTCGGCGATAATCGTGCCGGCCCGTGCGGCGGATACCGTTGATCATGAGATTTATCTCAGAATGGGAGCTGAGATTGAATCGGAATTTCGCGGCGGTGAATTAACACACTGGTTCCCGGCGTGCGTCGACAGGCAACATGGCGGATTTATTTCCAGATATGATCAGCAGTGGCGTTTATCGCCGGAACAGACTAAAGGTCTTGTTTTTCAAAGCCGCATGCTCTGGACAAGCGCCGCCGTTGCCGAATCCAGGCCAGATCTACGCGAAACTTATCTGCCGTATGTCCGGCATGGGATTTCGTTTTTGAAAGAAACCATGTGGGATAAAACCAACGGCGGATTTTACTGGGAATTGGCCTCGGATGGATCTCAACTGCCCGGGGCACGTACTGACAAACATGCTTATGGCGTAAGTTTTGCGATTTACGGATTGGCGAAGGCCTATAGTGTCACACACGATCCGGCCGTGCTTGAACTTGCGCGTGATGCCTTCAACTGGCTTGAACGCAATGCGCATGATGAAAAAAACGGGGGATATCATGAGGCGCTCAGTGAAGAGGGCACACCCTTGCTGACCGCACCCTCGGGAATACGAAAAGATCGTATTGATACGGCTTTTGGATGCAAGTCGATGAATACGCATATTCATCTGATGGAGTCTTTTACCGAACTGTATCGCGTGTGGCCGGATGGGAGACTCAAGGAGCGTGTGGAAGAGTTGCTTGGGATTATTCTTGGCAGAATGATTGTGGAGCCGGGATGCCAGCATTTGTACTACACCGCGGATTTTCGGCCGTTGCCGGATTTATGTTCATATGGCCATGATGTTGAGACCGCTTACCTGATTCTGGAAACGGCGGCGGTATTGGGCAAAGGGAACGATTCCGGCATTAACAATGTTGCCAAAAAGCTGGTTGATCATGCCCTTGAGTATGGCTTTGACAGACAAAATGGCGGGCTTTTCGATCGCGGGCCGGCATACGGCAAACCGGTTGAACTGACTAAAAAATGGTGGGTGCAGGCGGAAGCCCTGAACGCTTTTCTGCTTATGCATGAACGTTATGGTCTTGCCGCAGGCACAAAGGATATTTACTTTCAGGCTTTTGCAGATACGTGGAAGTTCATTAAACAGCATCAAATTGATAGCGGCAGTAGAGGCTGGTACGAAGAAGTATCGCCGGATGGAACACAAGTTCTCATTGGCGGCAAAGGTCATAACTGGAAAGCGGCCTATCACACCACGCGTGCGCTGTTGCTGGTGTCGGATCGTCTTAAATTATTACATGCTGGTTCAAAATCCGGTTTTTAGTGCAAATGCCAAAACGAATTAACGGCGGACAGATGGACAAGGCCGCCCCGCGATGGCGCGGCGGCAGACCATACGCTAAAACATTTTGGCGCATACTATAACTCATAAATTCCCGCATTGGACAGGATTGTGCCAGGCGCGGCCAAAACGCACAGGCGGTATTGTTTGTCTGTATAATGATATTTAAAGAATATTAATTGTAATAACAATTATAGTATGCGCCAAAAATAAATCACATATGACATACCGCCACGCTTTGCGGGGCGGCCCCGATAAACTTGTAACGCGTGATTTGTTTTTGGCAATCCCTCTATACGGAAACGCATTCAGTTTATCTGCTCCGTTGAATGCGGTGAGAGACTGCGGGAAAAAATCAAACAGGGGCACAAAAGGAGAAAATGCGATGCGTCATGTCGTTATTATTGCGGCGGCTCTTGCCGCCATGCCGGTTACGGGGTTTGCGAATCTGCTGGCCTATCAGGGATTTGACGGAAATAACTATACCAGCGGAACATCCCTAATCGGTAAGGCAAGCGGAGGCTCATATACAAGCGGAGGCGTGCTGGCCGGCAACAGCAACACCAGCGGCGGCACGGCATATGGCTGGTCCGGCAATTGGATCATCAAATATGCCGATCCCTATACCAATAATCTTGCGACGGTATCCTCATCCGGCTTAAGTGCGCCGAGCGGAGTTGCCAACATCGGCACGACGGGTAATGCCGCAACGATCACCACACCGACACGCGCCAATGCAACATCAACATTCATTGATATTGCCACGGAGAGCGCCATTGACCGCAGCCAGCCGGTTTATGTCAGCTTTCTGTTCAGCCGGCCGGCGAGTAACCCGAATCAGAATCTCTATCTGGCACTTACCAGCGGCATTGGCGGATCGGAAATTGCGGAAGTTGGCTCTTTCAGCTCAACATTATATGGCATTAAGATCGGTTCAAGCAGTGCCAGCACCGCTTCCACGACCATACCGGACGGCACTGCATCGCTGGTGGTTATCAAGCTTGATTATGGCACAGCCAACAGCAACAACCTTTATACCAACATGACCGTAACCATGTGGATCAATCCCACCAGTGCTATAGAAGCGGACCAGACCGCAGGCGCCACACGTACAGGAACCAACACAAGCGGATATGCCGCTGTTGGCGGCATTCGCATGGCGGCAGGATATATTACCGGCACTGCGCCACTGGCCACGAATACAGGGACTTTTGATGAAATTCGCATCGGAACAAGTTTTGCCGACGTGGTTCCGGTGCCCGAACCGGCCGCATTAGGCGTTGGTGCACTGGGATGCGGAGCCTTACTGGTTGCCGGACGACGTAAATAAATGACATACACCGTGCGCCATAAATAAATTATACATGACACGCCGCTGCGCTTAGAGCCTATCCGAATAACCCTTCGGATGGGATGCGCAGGATGCCGACTCAGATGCAAGGACGCAGGGCTGAGGCATATTGGTCAATATTCCGAGGCCCGAGGACGCCGCAGATGAGTCGGCAGACCAGCAGGCCGCCGGAAGGTTATTCGGATAGGCTCTTAGTAGAGCAGACCCGATAAGTTGTGATAGGTGCTTTATTTTTGGCAATTCTTCCATAAAGTAAGATGATCCTTAATTTTTTTCAGGATGCTTGTATGTTCCGATTTTTCTATTGCATGATTACTTTTATGCTGGCATATTCGACGGCGGCAATGGCCGCCGCTCCCGCCATGCGTGATGACGGAAGAATGTATGGTTTGTGGCATTCATCACGCATAGGCGGCGGCGGATGGGCGCAGCAGGTGGTGTCGTGTCCATCCGATACCAATCGGCTTTATGTGTATGTCGATATGGCCGGTGTTTATCGCAGCGATGATGGCGGCGCGCATTGGCGAATGATGCACGCGGGGCTTCCTGCGCGTGATGGCGGTTACGAAATCCGCGGCATCAATGTGGATCCGCGCGATGCCGACCGCATCCTGCTTGCAGTGGGTAATCGCTGGAACTTCAAGTGCGGCATCATGCTCAGCCGTGACGGCGGCGTGACCTACACGCTCGTGCTTGATGCACAATTTATGGGCAATGGTCCGCAGCGCGATGCTGGCTACATCATCGCGCGTCACCCAAAGCAACCTGATATCCTGTTGGCCGGCACATATGGCGACGGCGTGTACCGGAGCGAAGACAACGGCCAGACGTGGAAGATGTGCGGCCTCAAAGATTACATGGTGACAGATGTTCTTTTTGATTCCGCCGACGGCAAACGCGCATGGCTAAGCGCAAATGCATGGTCGGGCAAGATCATTCAGTCTGAACGAAAATTACTGGGCGGATTTTTTGAAAGCGCTGACGCCGGGACGACATGGCGGAAACTTAGTGACGAATCTCCGACGGAAGTGGTACAGGATTCGGCCGATCCTCGTCATTTGCTGGGTATTTTTGGCAACACGGAAGTTCGTCACAGCAAAGATGGCGGGCATGTATGGGAGAGTTATTCAGAGGGCTTGCCTCTGTCCACAACAAAACCTGCCGATTCGCTTTCACGCGGCCGTTTTACAGTTTTGGCATCCGGGCCGGGATTTTTTTTGACCGGAAACCGTGTCGGCGAAATATACCGCATGGATCACGGCCAGAACATCTGGCAAGAGATTAAACCGGAAAAAGTTGCAGGCGGCGATTGGTGGGGAAATGACGGCAACAGGCCCGGATGGGTGCATTTTGGCAAGGCATTTGGCTCAATCTGGATTGATCCGCGTAACCCGAATCACTGGATGCGAACGGATTGGTTTGCGATTTGGGAAACGTCCGATGCAGGCCGAAACTGGAAACTTTGCATTGACGGTTATGAGCCCGATGCGGTGTTTCAGCTTGCTCCTGTCCCAGGTAATAATCAGATCGTGCATCTGGTGATGTCAGATAATGGATATTTTCGCTCAAGTGATGGCGGGCGCACTTATAAAAAAGTGGATCAGGGAGGCATACCCGCACAGACACGCGATATTGTGGTGTCAAAAAAATCGCCGAATCAGGTCTATGTGATCGGCACCTCTCCGCATACAGGCGGACAGTGGTTCTGCAATCAGCTCTATATCAGTGTGGATGCCGGCATACACTGGCGTGCCGCGGCAATGAACGGAATCCCCGATCGTACCAAACATGATACAAGCAGCATTGTGGTGGACCCTTCGGACGCATCATGCATTTATCTGTCGGTCAGCGGAGCAATCAAGCCGGGCGTTGGCGGCGTCTATCGCAGCAATGATGGCGGCAATAGTTTTACATGGATGAGCGAAGGCCTGCCCAGCGGGAAGGGCTTTTTCCGTTCCGGATTCTGGACATCCGGAGGCAAAGAATTGATCTTGACTCCCGATGGCAGGCTCCTGGCCATGAGCAAAGCAACCAATGCATTGTACATGTGCGAACCCGATACACTAAGCTGGAGGGCTTTGCAGATACCCGAATCGGGTCGAATTATTGGCATGGCCGCGGACCCGCACACGCCGGGACGCATCATGGTGAGCCTGGAGGGAAAGGGGCTCTATTTAAGTGAAAAAAACGGCGATGCGGGATCATGGGTTAAGACATACGCGGGTAAAACCGGCATGTATATGACCTTTGATCCCCAGAATGTAGGCGTTGTGGCCGCCATGACCGTGGATCAGAATGCCGGTGTGCTGCTGAGCAAAGACGGCGGACATACATGGCGCATGCTTGATCAGAGTTTGCCGATGCGAATGGATGATATCAATCCCGCATTCGCCGATGGCCGGCTGCTCGTAACGACGCATGGCGCCGGCGTGTTTGAATATATGGGAGAATAAGAAACCACGGAAAATGTCAAAAGATGGTTATCCTGATTACGATAAGTGTTGTACATCATCCCCCTACGCCGAAGCGATTTGTCTATTCCACTATTGTGTTCACTCTGGCATTGCATGCGTGCAAATAATAACCAGAAGACAAAAACACCATCACAAGAAAACATTAAAACCGGCCAGCAATCAGTTAGAGCATTTGCAATAAAGATGCGGCGCGGCGACGAGGCAGGCAAGCCATCAGCCAAGGAGTGACGACGAGGCAACCCCGTAGGGTTTCTGAGGAGGAACGACGCAGGATGATGGCTTGCCTGCCCGTCCGCATCGCGGTTGCCTGGCAACGACGCGCTACAGCTTTATTGCAAGTGCTCTAGTCTGTAACATCTAAACAAAGTGATCATCCATACACTGGCGACTCAGCACACTTGGTTCGATCTCCGCCATGTCCAGCCAGCTTCCATGCTTTGGCGTGTAATGAATCTCCAGCTTTTCGGATAGTCTTCTGGCCTCCTGAGGCTCAAACGCTTCATACAAGCTGGCCGTGGAGTGCGTGTTGAGCTGATCCATCACCAAAACAATCTTCTCGGTATCGGCATAAAATTCATCGCAGAGTTCGCGAATGACCTGGGCAAAGTCAATGTGGGTTCTTTGCTCCCATACCCGCACATGGCGCTTACCGGCCAGTGGTTCAAAGAGCATAAAAATGCTGGCCGTTCCACACCGCCGGCATTCCGGATCGATACGTTTGATTCTTTCTGGTTTGGCGGCAATACAAGGACGTGTCTGAGCGATCAGCTACTTGCTGGCTTCAGCCCCTGTTCAACCGGTCTTTCTCGCAGATTCTCAACGGTGGTGATATAACAATCGAAAGCGTTGGCAATCTCGGTGTCCTTCCAGCCCGGCCCCTGTGACCCCTGATCGGTCTTGAGGATCATCTGAGTGTGGCGACGCTTATGGGCCATCATACGGGGCGCATTGACGATCGTCTGAAGCTTTGCACAACCCCGTAATTTAGATGTTGCAGGCTACTAGATCGTAAAAAAAACAAAAACAATTTGCCAACAAGAGCATTAATGCTATAGTAGATATCATGAACGCTGAATCAACTCTAACGCCAAGAGCCGATGACGCAGCAGCTCTCTTTGAGCGGCGCATCAAGGAAGGTGCATACGGATTACGGGGGATACCCGGAGAACGCCGCATCGCCAGCGAACTGGGCGTCAGCTATATGCTGGCCCGCAAGGTTGTTCAGCGATTGATTGATAAAAACGTCATACATCGGGGAGATAATGGCCGCCTTAAACCCGTGGTTCGCAGCAGCGGCAAAGGCACATTAGGAAACAAAATTGGATTTCTCGGCCCCGCATATGCCAGCACTTACACCTATGAATGGCAATATAAGTTAAGCAGTATTCTGCGACAGATGAATAAAGAACTGCATCCGATATATTACACGCGCGCATCCGATCCGGTTATTTTTGATGCGCTTAAAGCTGATTTTGACGGCCTATTTATCATTGCGCCTATCGGAGCCCCCAAACTCGTACTGGAACGCATCGCCAAGGAAAGCAGGCGCGTTGTCATATTGTTCCCCGATTTAAGCCACATGGGCTTGTTCAGCACCAATACATCCGGGGATCGGTTTGTCGGCAAGTTGGTAGATCATTTGCTTTCGCTGGGCCACAAAAAGATAAGCTGTTTTAATGTACAGCCGGAAAACCAAACCGTGCAAAGCCGTATTCAGTACTGGCGTAGCGCGATAGAACAACGCGGTATTCCCGGCGATCTTCACCATCATCCTGTTCAATCATTTGCAAGCCCCATTTTGGGCGCTTATCAGGAATTTGGACGTTTAATTAATGAAGGGCTCAAAAGCACTGCTTATTTCTGCGTAACATCCGAGCAGGCCAGAGGCGTTGTGCGCGCATGTCATGAAAGAGGCATACGTGTCGGCAAGGATATTTCTCTTTGCAGCGTTGGCGAAAACGAAACAGCTCAGATGATGGTGCCATCTTTGACGATTTTGCCTTCGGCCGATTCAGAATACTTCCTGCGCCAGGGTCTTGAGTGGATCAGAACAGGCGGCGAAAACTGGAATAGGCCATTGCTGCTTGAGCCGGATAATGTTGAAGTTCTTCAAGGCGAATCAACAGGCCCGTGTATTTCTTAAAGCAGCTTGAGAAACAAGTACGTCAAGGCTTTTCATCTCGTCAGTAGAGTATCAACGTCGCGTCGATTGATGCTGATTCGTTTTTTAAGATATAAAAAGCATTGTGCATAAACAATGTGTGTTGTCATGTCTTATGTTTGTTTGCAGTAACGGTTCGCGTTTTACAGGGATTGCCAGAAAGAGAGCGCAAGTCGCTCATTTATCGGAATCGCCTCTCAAAACGTGGCGGTATGTCATGTGTGATTGATTTCTGGCACCAGTTGTAAATGTTCACTTGTCTGAATCATGCGTAGTTTAATTCGCATATGTATTGATAGCGATTATTATATTACAAGTTCCAAGAAAGGGAGGAATCATGAAAGTTTCTGCAACTGCTTTAACCGTGGGCGCACAGGTTCTGCTGTTTGGCGCAGGCAGCACACTGATGGCCGCCACAACAGGCAACACCATCGAAATCACCACAGGAATGGATATTGTTCGCCCATGGGCAGATGTTGTAAACGCTAACTATGCCTATGCCCCCCAACAAAGCTATGACGCGGCCACCGAAACAACGCACATTTACCTGCCCTACGGTGATACCGATGGCGTCTATGACAAACTCATTTCCGTCGGATTAAGCAATCCCGTCCCCGGATCCGTCGCCGAAGCATGGTCCGGTGATGGAAGTGCTAATACTTTTCTGTCCTTTAAATTCCATTTTGACAAAGCAATATCCACATTTACTTTCGTCAACAGTTGGGGATATTTTGCATTGCAGAATGATAATGGCGATACGATCATCGGTCAGTTTCTCTACAGTACAGACGGCACCAACTGGACGAGCCTTTATTCCACGACTACGGGCGTTTTGGGCGAACCTCTTGTTGATGCTACCGTTGACAATCTCAATACCCAAACGCTATACATCGCGCTTTCCACATCCAATTTGACTCATCCTGATGATACCTACGGTGGTTCTCGTTATACAAAAATGCGTATGGCTGGTGATCCCAATTGGGGCAACAACGATCCTAATGCATTCTTTAATAACCAGTGGGACTTATACGTCACCACCGCCGTACCGGAACCGGCCAGCATGGGATTGCTTGGTCTGGCGGGTTTAGCGCTGCTGACTCGCAAACGTTGATAACAACACAGTTCAGATCATACCCCACCCGGCAAACATACTGGCCTGCCCTTTGGTCTACTGCAATACCCTTGCGTGGATGAGCCGGAAGTGCTGCCTTTGCAACCATGTTCCACCCCTTTTGTCTGTAATTGTCTGTAAAAAAGTTGTCTGTAATCAACACGTATACGAATATTACAGACAATTTTACCCAGTTTTTACAGACAAAACAAGGTTTTTGAGGTGTTTTGAGCCATCTAACCAAAAACGCCGCAAACCCTTTGTTTGCAGCGTTTTAAGTGTATCGGGGCGACAGGATTTGAACCTGCGACCTCTTGACCCCCAGTCAAGCGCGCTAAGCCAGACTGCGCCACGCCCCGTTTGGTTGAGGAGGTATATCCTACGGCATAAATCCGGAAAAGAAAAGCTCCCGGCCGCTAAAGATTAAAAACTTCAGCCGCAAACATCACCGATGGGCCCCTATCTATGATGAAAAGTTTTATCCCCATTCCACATAGAGACTTATCACGACACGAAAGCAGTTGCCCCGCGGCGATAAATGAGTCATACTCATGCATGCAGATCCGCAAAACTGTATGATGGGCCTGAACACTACGAACTCCCTGTGAAGAGGCATTTACGTTCATGATGCTGCCATATCTGATGTATTCGGGAAATTCCTCCGCACCTGTGGCCGAGCTTCAGGATGGTAAGCTGACCATCGGCCGACATCCTGATAATAATCTTGTATTGAAAGATGAACGCGCCAGCCGGCGGCATTGCGTCATTGAGAAAAATGGCGATACATACATTCTGCGCGATCTCAAATCCAGCAACGGCACCTACGTCAATAAAGAAAAAATAACTGAAAAACAAATCAAATCCGGCGATGTGATTCAAATCGGCACAACGGCGCTGCAATTTGTCGTGCCGCAGGAACTGGCCGCGGAAGTTCCGCTGGCCACGAATGATGCCGATGCCACGGCCGCCCCGCTTGATCTTGAGCCGCTGGCCCTTGAGCCGCTTGAAGAACCAATCAATCCGATTCCGGTGGATGATTCTGCGCCGGCGTCGCCAAAAACGTCGCAGGAAAAACCCAAATTGTCCCAAGAGCTCTCGGCCGATTCCGACTTGATGGGCGAATCCTACGATCTGGCTGATTTTGAGGAACCTGAAGAAGAATCAATTGACGAAAATGATCCCGAGGCCGTCCTGGTGCGCATGGCACGCTCTATGGATAACGCCGAATTTGATGAAAATGAGATCATCCTGCTCAATGCCCGCGGTGGCATCACTCACCCGGCAACGCCTGCGGCGCGCCGGCGTGAAGGCAGCGAGGCCGTTTCGGTGTTCCGCGTACTGCTGCTGGTGGCATATCGCGCGCACGCCAGCGACATTCATATTGAACCAAAAGAAGATGAAGTGCATGTGCGCATTCGTGTTGACGGCAGCATGGTCGATGCCGTGCGCCTGAGCAAGGAACTGGGCACCAAACTCGGCACGATGGTCAAAATTCTCTGTGATATTGATATCGCGCAGAGGAACATCGTGCAGGAAGGGCATTTTTCTTCGCGCGTACCGCGTCCGCATGCTGATTCGGAAGGCGATCTGCTGCGCCGCATTGATTACCGCGTGAGCTTTGCGCCGTCGGTATACGGGCAAAAGCTGGTGATTCGTATTCAGGATTCAAGTCACGCGCCGAGCACGATTGATGATCTGTATCTGCCGGAGTGGATGGCCGATGAGCTGCGGCGCGCGATTGAAATGGATTCCGGCATGATCCTGGCCGTAGGCCCGACGGGCAGCGGCAAAACGACTACGCTTTATTCATTGTTGCGGTCGCTGAATGTCAATGAACGCAACGTCACGACGATTGAAGATCCGGTAGAAATTCAACTTCCGGGCATTACGCAATTGCCGGTTGTGGCGGATGATCCGAGCAAAACATTTCTGGCTCTGCTCAAGAGTATTTTGCGGCAGGATCCGGATGTCATTCTCGTAGGAGAGATCCGCGATACCGAAACCGCGCGCACGGCCATGCAGGCAGCGATCACTGGCCACCTGGTGTTCTCCACTCTGCATACAAAGGACACGATCGGCACGGTATACCGCCTGCTTGATCTTGGCGTTGAGCCGTTTCTGCTGGCGCAAGGTCTGCAACTTGTGTTGGCGCAGAGACTGGTGCGTCAGCTTTGTCCGAATTGTAAAAAGGCGATCACGCCGACTCCTGAACAGATTACCCGCATGGGGGATGCCGGACAAAACGTCAAGAAAATTTACACGCATCGCGGTTGCCGCAAATGTTTGAGAACAGGTTATCAGGGCCGGCGCGCTGTTTTTGAGATGTTGCAGACCAGTGACGCGCTGCGCGATGCCATTGCGCGTAACGCGACTATGGCTGAGATCACGCAGGCCGCGGCCAACGGGCAAAATTTTCTGAAGCTGCTGCATAATGGCTATCAGCTTGTGGCCGAGGGTGTTGTGAGCATTGAAGAAATTGAGCGCACCATCGGCCGATAAAAGTGACTTTACGTAACACCCTGATTTATGACGTAAATCAGGGTGTTTTATGGCCCCCGCCGGCACCCCGTTCGTGAATTTTTTGACTTTACCTCCGCTTATAACGTATAGAGAAACTGGGGAACTTTTTTGGCCGATGAGTTCCCCGGAGATATTATGCGCAGTGTCAGCAAATCATATAAGACCTGCCGCCGGCGATGCCGAGGCATCACACTTATAGAAACTGCGGCAGCGACAATCATTATCGGTCTTGCCTGCACGGCGCTGATTAAACTGTCCATGACAACAACTGTTCACGGGCGTGAAGCACAGCGAATATCGGCCGGAATTATGCTGGCCGAAAATATTCGCGAAATGATGGCCGGTCTGTCTTTTAATGACAGTGTTCACGGCGTAAGCACTTTTGGTCCGGAAACCGGTGAAACGCTGGCCACCTACAATGATGTGGACGACTTTAACGGTTTTGATTCGCAAACACGTTCCGATCTTTCCGCCGGATCTCCCATTGGCGTTGTGGATGCAAATCGCAACGTCATGACCGAGACCACAGGCGGCGTCACGCAGGTGCCTGATGAATGGATCAACTGGCGTCAGCAGATCACGGTTACTCCCATAAAGACTGATGATTTAACGACCGTTGAGACAACGATCACGGCCCGCACCCTGGTCCGCATTCAAGTCACAATCAGTCATCGAGATAACGGAACATGGACTCCTGTCACAACTTTATGCTGGCTTAAGGCGCGATGAGAATTATCATATGAATATAAGAATGACAAAAACTATATCTTCCCTGTGGATCATGACGTATAAGCGACGCATGCGCGGCGTAAGCCTGCCCATGACGTTGATGTTTGTCGCCATCTTTGGGACCATTACCGGCAGCATGATGATGTTTGCCCAGTCAACGGTGCAAAATGCACATGGGCATGAAAAATTAATACATGCGCGCTCCACCGCTGAATCCGGAATGGCCTTTGCCATTGCACAGCTAAACCAGATGAGCAAACCCAAAACACCTTACGGAACGCTTGATCCGTCCGTTTATCCGTCGCTTGCAAAATCTCTTTTTACAAATGGCATTGCTACTAATTTTGTTTCACAGTTTAACGGGAAGTCATTTCTTAGCGGTAAAACATGCACGGTCACCACTACCTCTGTGATTGTGCCGCCGATCAAGGCTTTTGGCGCTGTCGACAGCGGCCAGTTCAGGCTGGTGCTGAGCCAGGATGCCACTAATCCGCAGATTCTGCATCTGCTGTCGGTAGGTAATTACCAGGGGCAGCTCGCGGCCGTGTGCATGGACATTCAGATGGATAAAAAAATCAAGTATGCCGTGTACTCAAACGTGGCCATTCAGCTTGGCAAAAACGTGATGGTAGAAGGCGATGTCGTATCAAAAATGACCAGCTTCAGCAAAGGCCCCCCCGTCTGGATGCTCTCCGATTTTCGCGCGCTCAAGAGTTCGCTTGATACCGATCTGGCAACGCTGCGCACGTTTCTGAAAAATTACGATACCACATCCTCAAATCGCATAGCGCTCAGCAGCCTGACGGCCACGCAGCTTGCCGACGCATACAATAAAGGAATCATTGCGCGTCAGCAGTCAGGCACGGTGAACGGGTCACCCGTATATAGTTATTCAGATTGGAGCGCAGACGGATATATTGATGATTACGATATGTTCGTTAAATCTTTTGATACATCCGCCAGTGATTTTGGCAACGCAAAGATCATCTCAACCAGCGAGTTAATCAATCCGCTGAGCGGCAGCATGTATGACTCCGAATTATTTTATATGATTGACCATCTCAAGCCGCCGCTGAATCCGTATGCGACAAACCCGGTTTATCGCGACGGCTGGGCGGATAATGTGATCACGGATGACGACCCGTATGCCAAAGTGCGCGGCACGGTGCAATTTGCCGTAAGCAAGGCCGCGTGGGACACCTGGGCGACCAGCAACGGCAGTTCATACGGCGGCACCAGTTTTGTGGATATGTTTCAGGGACCGGTGCAGTCGTCAGACCCCACCGTTCCGGCCGTGGAATTTAGCGTACCGGATTATAAAACTCCGGCGCTGACCACCTCTGATTTTGATACATCATCATTCCGTTCACTCAGCGGCCCCGGCACCGGCCGCAGCACCACGTATCAGGTTGACAGCGGCAGCAAGCTCATCAGCAATACCGTGGTGAACAACGCAACCGTTGACACATCCACGCTCAAGGCCAACGGATGGGTGATACAAAATTCCGACAGCAGCGCGCTTTCGGCCGACAGCAGCGGCAACGTGTACTATCCGGGAACGTCCGTTACGGTCAAGCAAAGCAACGGATACCCGGTGCTATCAAAGCGCGCCACGCTCACGCGCACCAGCAGCGGATATAAAATCAACGGAACCAGCACGACGCTGTCAATGGACTCAAGCGGCGCTCTGCTGAACCCCAAAACCAGCAAGCCCATGACGGATATCAACGGCAACAAGCTCATCAGCACAACCACGCTGACGCTGCCGGTTAACAGTTCAAATCAGATTTGCCTGCCGGATACCAATGTCGCCGTCACCAGCAGCAAGGGCAGCACATACACCACCACCAGCACTACGGCCACAACATCCGTTTCGGTTTCGGCCGTGCAGGAGGCCATCCCTTTCGGCTCTGCAAGTTACCGCGCCACGTATCTGCGGCCGGTGTATTCAAATATCACCTTCAACAACTGCATTATCCCGGAGGGAACAAACGCGCTGTTCGTCAACTGCACGTTTACGGGCGTCACATACATTGATCTTGACAGCACGCTGACCACGACCACCTCATCAAAAATGCTTGACGGAACAAGCTTCAGCAAGAGCACCGTACTGACCAGCAGCAACTCAAACGGATATAACATCGGCAACAATCTGCGATTTGAAAGTTGCACATTCAACGGCCCTATGTTCTCAACCAATCCCACCCAGTACACGGACTACACCAATTCCTGGGAATTTACCGGCGCGACTCTGTTTTCTCTTGATTCAAAATATGCCGATCCGACATCACCGGAAGCCGGCGCAAGCATTGAGGCGCCAAACACCAATATTGAGATGGGTTCGTTCTCAAATCCCAATAACGCGCCGTCAACGCTGCTTGGCGTGGTGGTTGCGGGAAATATTGATATCCGCGGCCGATCCGTTGTGGACGGCTCAATTATCGTGACCGGAACGGGCGCATCAAATACCACGCTGGGATACTTTGGCAGTGATGACGGCTCATCCTCCATCACGCAGAATCCCGAAGGCGGCTACGGCCGGCTTTACATGCGTTATAACCCGACTTTGGCCTTACCTTACGGCATTAATATTCCGATTGTGTTAACGGCGAATCGTGATTCGTATCGTGTGATAACGCGCGTGGCCGACGGCCTGACATGGCCGACAAATTGAGTTCAATATGCAGTCAAGGACGGAACATATTCGCAGACAAAGAACCGGCAGCGGCTTTACTCTGGTGGAGTTGCTGCTGGCGGCCGCCATTACGGCCATGCTGATGACCGTGGCGGCAATGTCTTTTCACGCGTCATTTGCATCGTATAACTACAATCAGCAGAGCGCGTCGTTGCTTTCTGCCGGCCGTTCTTTCATGACTGAACTGGTGGAGGAAATCAAAAGCGGGTCCTCTCACGAAGCCGTGGCCGATACGCTGGCCAACCAGATCACCACAGATGACAGCTTTGCCAAAGGGATTACCACGCATACGCCGGGCATACGCATCCTCAAAAAATATCCTGATCGGTGGGACCCGAACATCACCTCCCCCACCATCAGCAACGCCAGCAACGGCAGCGATACGTGGGTCACACGCACATATAAATATGATGCGGCCAACAAGCAGATTATCATGGTGCGCCAGGTAGGCACTCAGGAAGAAGAAGCGCCGGTGGTCGTATGTCAGTTTGTGGACAGTTTTACGGTATACATGGAGCCGACGCGTTCTCAGCAGCAAATTGAGAACGGGAAGAAATACTGTGATATCCTTTTCCGCGCCACAATCTATTTGAAAATCAAGAGCCTTTACGGCGATGGCCTGGCAACGATCCGCCTGACGGATGCGGCCATGCCGCGCAAAACTTTTTCAACGCTATAACGCGGCTCATCCGCGCCAGGCCGAACCGCCTGAAAAAAAGACGATCATGCCACTCGTTGACTCCTTTGCCATACTGCCATAACATCCTCATCAATGACACAGGATTTGCTACATCCCGAGAACATTGACCTGCATGGCGTATCTGCGACCGGCTTGCAGGGCCTTGCGGCCAAAGCCAACACGCTGGTATCGCGGCAGCCGGAAATCATTCCGCCCGGGCCCACGGTGCCTACTGCGATTATTTCCGATGTTCATGCGAATCTTGAGGCGCTGACGGTTGTTCTGGCAGAAATTGAGCGCCGCGGCGTGCAGAAAATCGTCTGCCTGGGCGACGTTGTGGGTTACGGCCCCAATCCGCTTGAATGCATGGACATCGTCAGCCAGCGCTGCGACTGGTCACTGCTGGGCAATCATGATTTTGCGATTTTTTTTGAGCCGTACAATTTTAATACGGCCGCTGAGAACGCAGCCTTCTGGTCACGCGAGCAATTTGAGAACGATAAGGATATTGAGCGCCGCAATAAGCGATTCCGTTATCTCGGATCATTGCCGACCAAGATGCACAATTCGCGGTTCATCGCGTATCACGGATCGCCGCGCAAGCCGATCAACGAATACATTTTTCCGGATGACGTGTATTCCGCGCCACAGAAAATGAGCGCGATTTTTGATCGCATCAACAAACTCTGCTTCGTGGGCCACACGCATGTACCCGGCGTTTTTGTTCCGGACCCGGATTTTTATTCGCCCGATGAACTCGGCGGTAAATTTCAGCTTCCCGAAGAACGCGTCCTGATTAACGTCGGTTCAGTAGGCCAGCCGCGCGACCGCAACCCGAAAGCCTCCTTCGCGATTTTGTATCCGCCGGAAGCCACATCGCCTTTCGGCTGGGTTGAGTTCATTCGTCTTGAATACGATATTGAAGCAACCGTCGCAAAAGTAAAAGCCATTGACGAACTTGATAATTTCCTCGGCGCACGCCTGCTTGATGGCCGGTAAACAGTGATGACGCGAGCACTTACCCTCAGAGCATATACAGAGTCATAAGGTTGTTAAGCTGCATATCGCAAGAAAGATTTGCCGCCATAAGTTCAACACCACACATAAATTAGGCATTATCGTGACTTTTTTGCCATTCTGTTTTTGACTTTCCTTGAGCCATTGCCGGAATACCCGTAAACTCTTCGGATTCAGAAGTTGTATTTTTCATTTTGAGGGAAGGGTGTCTGTGGACACAAAGCGATTGATGCAAATGTTACTCATCACCTCCGTGGTGATGTTGGCTTTCCTGTTTTTTACCAAAAACAACAAGCATGAGGAAGCAGCTCAGGCCACTCAACCGGCACTGATTGATACGGCCACAGCTCCCCGGCCGACGACAACCCGCGCCGAACAGGTTGTGACCCTCGGCGGGTTGGCAGGCGACTATAAATTGGCCGGCTATATCAACACGCGCACGGGCGGTTTTGATCTGGTTCAGCTTTCCGAATACACCGTTTCGGTCAAAGATAAGTCGCCCTTTGCCATTTTGCATAATGACGTCAGCGGCGCCAAACCTTTTGGCACAGCGAAAATTACGATCAATGGCACGACGGCCGATCTGGGTTCGTGGGTGTGGGAACTGATCAAAGCAGAACCGGGTGAAGTGATTCTTCAGACGGAACCATCCGAGACCGATCCCAATACACATAAAGAACGCAAAATTGCCCGCATTCAGAAGATCTTCAAGCTTGCGCCCAAATCATATGATGTATACATCAGCCACAAAGTTGAGAATCTGACAGACGCCCCGATGAGCGTGGCGATTGATCAGTATGGTCCGTTCAACATTCCGCTTGATTCAAATCGCGGCGAAGATCGCAATTACCAGACCGCAGTTTACAACACAGAGAAAAATTACGTTAACACCAGCGGCCACCTTGTCGCACAGATGGGCCTTAAAAAGGAACATCATGCCGATCTTGGCAACTTCAGTGCGGACAAAGACCCGGCCATCTGGGTCGCGGCCGCAAACCGCTTTTTCGCGGTCGTCACACGTCCTGATGGCGGCAAAACATATCCGATTGACGGTGGCCGGCGGCAGATCACCATGCCCGGTTTCTTCCGCGATGCCAAAGTAGCGCTGGTCGCGCCGACATCAGAAAACTACGGCATTCTTTTTACCGGCAACACTCTCAACGTGCCGGCAAATGGTTCTGTTGATATGCCGCTGAATGTCTTTATGGGCCCAAAACAGCGCGCGCTTCTTGAAGGAAATCTCAAAGCCGCGCCGGAAACCCCGGCGTATCTTTATGCCATTTATCATTACTTTGACGTCATTCAATTTTCTCAGGGCGGCATGTGCGGATTCTGCACATTCTCATGGCTGGCCACGGCCATCCTGTGGGTTCTTGACGCCATCTACAAATACGCCCTCGGCGGATGGGTTTACGGTTACGGCGTGGCGATCATGATCCTGGTGATCCTGATGCGCCTTGCTCTGCATCCGCTGACGCGCTATAGCCAGGTCAGCATGGCTAAAATGCAAAAGAAAATGGCCGCGATCAAGCCGGAAATTGACCGCGTGAAAAAGAAGTATGAAAAAGACACCGCCAAACAGCAGCAGGAAACCATGCGGATTTACAAGGAAAACAACGTAAATCCCGCCGGCGGCATTGCCGGTTGCCTGCCGATGATGCTACAGATGCCAATCTGGATCGCTCTGTATGCGGGATTGCAGATTGATATTGACCTGCGCCACGCGGCATTCATTCCCGGGTGGATCAACGACCTTGCCAACCCGGATACGATCATTGCCGTCAGCGACCCGGCCGGCCTGAATATTCCGATTTTGAGCATGCTCCTGGGCCCGATTCACGGGCTTAACCTTCTGCCGATTCTTCTCGGCGTGGTTTTCTTTGTTCAGATGCGGATCTCAATGGCCAGCATGCCGCAGTCAGCAGATCCTCAGCAGGCGCAAACACAGAAAATGTCACAGTATATGATTCTGCTTTTCCCGCTGTTTTTGTACGGCAGCCCGTCAGGCCTGAACGTATACATCTTTGCGTCCACAATCGGCGGTATCTTTGATACGTGGCTGGTTCGCAAGCACCTCCGCAAGGAAGGTCTTCTGCCGGCCGCTAACCCGACCGGCCCGATGATGTAAAACAGAGTGGCCGCGCATGAACGCAAAGGGGTTAAGCAAGTTGAACAAGATGAACAGTTAAGCAGGAAGATGTAAAAATTATCTTCGTTTAACTCGCTCAACCTGTTTAACTTGCTTAACCTTATCTGCGTTTATCTGTGACTTGTTGCTATGCTTCTCACCGAAACCATTGTCGCGATTTCTTCTCCGCCGGGAAATTCCGCGCGCGGCATTGTGCGTTTATCCGGGCCACAGGCGCACGACATCGCACGGCAACTGACCACGGGTATTCCCGCTGATATGCGCCGAGGCATTGCGCGCGGCGTTCTGCAAAATCCCTTACCCGCCCTGCCGGTGATGACGCTGCTGTTTTCCGCGCCTCATTCCTTTACTGGCCAGCACGTGGCGGAAATTCACGTCGGCGGATCATCCGTATTACTGAATATGATCATCAGCGCCGCGATTACCGCAGGCGCGCGCCAGGCCGGCCGAGGTGAATTTACCGCTCAGGCCTTCTTTTCCGGCAAGCTTGATCTCACACAGGCTGAGGCAGTTGCCGCCACGATCAACGCCACAACAGATCGCCAGCTTCGCGCGGCCGGCGCCATGCGCGCCGGATCACTTTTCCGCTGGTCGCATAATCTTGCTGAAAAACTCGCCCATCTGTTGGCGCTCTTTGAGGCAGGCATTGATTTTTCTGACGAAGAAGGCGTCAGCTTTGCCTCTCCTGAGCAGGTGCGCGCCACTATTGACGATTTACTGGCCGACATTCGCCAATTGATGCAGCGCGCGCCAACGTGGGAGCGACTTGATCAATTGCCGACCGTTGTGCTCACCGGCCGGCCGAACGTGGGTAAATCATCCCTGGTTAACGCCCTCACCGGCCAGGGACGGGCCATTGTCTCCCCGATCGCCGGCACCACGCGCGATCCTCTTGCGGCCATCCTGAACACCAGCCTCGGCCCGATGCGCCTTGTCGACGTGGCCGGCACAGAAACCGGCACCGGCGAAATTCAGCTTGCCATGAACCTCGCACGCCAGCGCGCCATCAGCGAAGCAGACCTGATTATTCTCGTGGCCGACGCGCATGATTCCGCCAGCGACCTTGCCGCAACAAGCGAACAGTTATCGCGCGATACTAACACGCAAGTCATTGTGATAGAGAACAAAATTGACCTTGCCCGGCGGCACCCGCAATACCTCGGCGTATCGGCCGGCACCGGCGCAGGCCTTGTGGATCTTCGTGCCAGAATTGTTGAGTATATTGCACAAACCGAGCCAGAATCCGCCAGTATGGTCGCGCTGAATCATCGCCACCGTGAATCCCTGCTGCGCACGTGCGAATGCCTGACTCGCGCCGGAGAAAACGCCTCGGAACTCGGAATTTCCCGTCATCCTGAACTCCTCGCGGCCGATCTGCGCAGCGCGCTCAACGCCATTGGCGAAATTTCCGGCACAATCTCCGCCGATGATGTTTTAGGCCGCATTTTTTCCACGTTCTGCATAGGGAAATAAGGGGACAGGGGACAGAAGAAAAACAACACTACCTGACCCCTGAACCATGTCCCCTAAAAAATAACAATTTTTCTCTGGTCTGATATTTATCATGATGCCTACTATATAAAAGCATGAGTTGGGAGACTCATGCCTTGCCGCCAGGTCGGCCGTGGGAACGGTTGACAAAGACCTGCCTGTGGCCCGTCAGACGCGCCTTCCGGGCACACCCTTTTTACAAGTGATAGTGGACAGAAGCCAGCGGACAGGGAGCAGAAATATTGCCCCTTGTTTTTTCACGCTATGACCAATTGCTCTTTTGCTTCTCTTGACGAATCCCTGACTCCTGCCCCTGACCCCTAAAGGAGTACGCACAATGGCAGAAACCACCGCCCTGCTCAAGCTTGTGGCCAATCATCTTGACCAAAGCAAGTTCCGCCAGCAGCACTGGGAAGGTTCCTTTGCGGAATATCTTGATATCGTCAGCCGCAATCCGCGCGTGGCGCGTAATGCTTTTCAGCGCGTCTATGACATGATTCTCTCCTACGGCTACGAAAAATATACGCTTATCAAGCAGGATGTCATCCGCTATAACTTTTTCACAGACCCCATTGATCACGGCGCCGACGGAGTATTTGGCCTTGATACCGCACTGATGCGTCTTGTAGATATCTTTAAGTCTGCTTCGCAGGGGCTCGGTACGGAAAAACGTATTCTGCTTTTGCACGGGCCGGTGGGCTCAGCCAAATCCACAATCGCGCGCCTGCTCAAAAAAGGGCTTGAGGCTTATTCCCGCACGGATGACGGCGCGCTGTACACCTTTGCGTGGAAAAATGAACGTTACGGCGAAGAAGGCGAGTCGCTTGAATATATTCCCTGCCCGATGCACGAAGAGCCCCTTTTGCTCATTCCTCCGGATGCCCGCCGCGATGTGCTGGCCGAACTGAACAAATCGCTGCCGGAAGATCACAAGATCCGTCTTTATGGCGATGTTTGCCCGTTCTGCCGCAAAACTTTTGACGATCTTCTGCTGCGTTACAACGGTGATTGGCTCAAGGTTATTGAGCACGTCAAGGTTCGCCGGCTGATTCTTTCTGAAAAAGATCGCCGCGGCGTGGGCACTTTTCAGCCAAAGGATGAAAAAAATCAGGACTCCACCGAACTCACCGGCGACATCAATTACCGCAAAATCGCTCTTTACGGTTCTGATTCCGATCCGCGCGCATTCAATTTTGACGGCGAACTCAACATCGCCAATCGCGGCATCGTTGAATTTATTGAGGTGCTCAAGCTTGACGTCGCATTCCTTTACGATCTGCTCGGCGCATCGCAGGAACACGCCATTAAGCCTAAAAAATTCGCGCAAACCAACATTGACGAGGTCATCATCGGCCACACCAACGAGCCGGAATACCGCAAACTTCAGAACAATGAACTCATGGAGGCGTTTCGCGATCGCACGCTGAAAATTGACGTTCCCTACAATATCCGCCTTGATGACGAGATCAAAATTTATCTCAAGGATTTCGGCCCGGAACGCGTGCGCGCGATACACATCGCCCCGCACACCATTGAAGTTGCCGCGATGTGGGCCATTCTCACGCGTCTGGCGGAGCCCAAAAAAGCCGGTCTGGCGTTGATGCAGAAACTCAAGCTCTATAACGGCAAAAGCGTGCCGGGATATACCGAAGACTCCATTCGCGAACTCATGGAAGAAAGCCCGCGCGAAGGCATGAACGGCATTTCGCCGCGCTATATTCAGGACAAGCTCAGCAACGCAATGGTCTCGCACGCCGCGCAGGACGACCTGACGGTTAATCCGTTCATGGTGCTCAACGAAATTGAGGTCGGCCTTGATCATCATTCGCTGATCAATGATGAAGAAACCAAAAAGCGCTACAAGGAATTGCTTGGCCTTGTGCGCGACGAATATGAGGACATTCTCAAGGGCGAGGTTCAGCGCGCAATCTCCGCTGACGAAGACGCCATCAAGCGCCTGGCCACCAACTACATTGAGAACGTTAAGGCGTACACGCAGCGCCAGAAAGTCCGCAACAAATACACTGGCCGCGACGAAGAACCGGATGAGCGTCTGATGCGCAGCATTGAGGAAAAAATTGACATCCCCGACAGCCGCAAGGATGACTTCCGCCAGGAAATCATGAACTACATCGGCGCACTGGCCATTGAGGGCCGCAAGTTTGAATACAACACCAATGCGCGGCTGCTCAAGGCTCTTGAGCTTAAGCTTTTTGAGGATCAAAAGGACACCATCAAGCTCAAAAACCTCGTCAGCACGGTTGTGGATGACGAAACACAGAAGAAGATTGATGTCGTCAAGCAACGGCTTATCAAGTATTTTGGCTATAACGAAGTCAGCGCAACCGACGTGCTCAATTATGTGGCCAGCATCTTCGCGCGCGGCGATACGAGGAATGATTGAAAGAAGTTTAGCCTGTTAAGCAAGTTAAACGAGTTGAACAAAAGCCGCGACCGATGCTTAACTTGTTCACCTTGTTTAACACGCTTAACCGGCATCATCGCAGTGGCCACCTGTGATGAACATCGCAATGACCAAGCAACATAACACTCCGGGTGAACAATGATTGATCAGGATCATCAGCGTTTTCGGCAGATCGTCAAAGGAAAAATCCGTGACGACCTGCGGCGCTTTATCAGCCGGGGCGAACTCATCGGCCGGGAAGGCAAGCATCTTGTCTCAATCCCCGTGCCCGGCATTGACATCCCCCACTTTCGCTACGGCGACAACCAGGGCGGCGTCGGCGCCGGCGACGGCAAGGAAGGCCAATCCGTCGGCCAGCCGGGACAGGGCAACTCCGGCCAGGGCGGCGAGCAGCAGGGCCAGCATATGCTTGAGGTTGACGTTTCTCTTGAGGAACTCGCCGACATCCTCGGCGAGGAACTCAAACTTCCCCGCATTGAGCCCAAAGGTCGCAAGCAGATCACCAGCATCCGCGACAAATATTCCGGCATCCGCCGCATCGGGCCTGAATCGCTCAAGCACTTCAAGCGCACTTACCGCGAAGCGCTCAAGCGCCAGATCATGCTCGGCGTTTACGATCCGGATAATCCCGTGATTGTTCCGATCAAAAATGACAAGCGTTTCCGTTCGTGGAAAGAAGTCCTCGCGCCGCAATCAAATGCGCTCATCGTGTATATGATGGACGTTTCGGGCTCAATGGGTGATGAGCAAAAGGAACTCGTGCGCATTGAGGCTTTCTGGATTGACACATGGCTGCGTCGCAATTACCGCGGTATTGAGAGCAGATACATCGTACACGACGTGGCCGCGCGCGAAGTGGACAAACAAACTTTTTATCATCTTCGCGAGGATGGCGGCACTAAAATCAGTTCCGCATTCAAGTGTGCCCTGCAATTAATTGAATCGCATTATGACCCCAATGAGTGGAACATATATCTGTTTCACTTCAGTGACGGCGACAATTGCAGTGAGGCTGATAGCCGGGATTCCTGCATGCTGCTTCAGGATCGCCTGCTTCCCTATATCAATCTTTTTGGTTATTGCCAGGTGGCCTCGGCCTACGGCAGCGGCAACTTCATCAACGTCCTGCATGAGAATCTTGCCAAAGCGCAGAATCTCATCACCAACAAGGTCAACAGCAAAGAGGATATTTATGAATCTATTAAATCTTTCTTTGTTCCCGGCAAATAACTTCACATATTGAGATAAAGTCATTCCGCGCCAATTTCGCATGCCACAAATGGCCCCATAAACGACTTGAGTATCTTTTTTCACATAAAATTTTGTCAACCTATTGCAGACCAAATCCCATCTCGCCGATAAGCACAAATACGCACGACTCCTGCGTTTTTATGATACTCAGGCGTCGCGTTTTCGTGGGCGGCCAGGATAAGCAAACAAGATAAGCAAAGTTGTTGCACGCGCATCATCTTTTGTTATCTTCTGTTACAATATCGGAACGTCCCTGTTGACGTGATCGGAAGATCGCGCGCGGTTGTGGGGACTGCAACAACAGGAATCCTTTACCTTGTTTTTTGGGACAAAATAAAACATGAATATCGCAGTCATCGGTTGCGGATATGTGGGTTTGGTCAGCGGCACCTGTCTTGCGGCGCTGGGCCATCGGGTGATCGGCATTGATGTTGACCAGAAAAAAGTGGACCAGTTGCGCCAGGGCGTCGTGCCGATTTACGAGCCAGGCCTTTCCGAAATGATCCGGGCCGAAGTCGCCCGTGGCCGGCTTTCTTTTGATATTGACATGAAGCGCGCAGTGCAGGAAAGCGATACGATCTTCCTTGCCGTCGGCACACCGCCGGCCAAAGAAGGCGGCTATGACCTGACCTATCTTTTCAGCGCCGCCGAACAGGTCGCCAAAGAAGCCAACGGGCCCAAGACGCTTGTCGTCAAATCAACAGTCAACCCCGGCACCGGCAGCAAGCTCGCCAAACTTGTCAGCAAAATGACTTCGCACGCCATTGAGGTCGTCAACAATCCGGAATTTCTGCGCGAAGGCACCGCCATTCAGGACTTTATGCAGCCGGACCGCGTTGTCTTCGGCGCAAACTCAAATCAGGGCATCGCCACGCTGCGCGAAATTTATCAGCCGCTGATTGATAAAGGTTATCAGATTTTCTCCATGAGCCGTGAATCGGCCGAAATGACCAAGTTCGCCGCCAACGCCATGCTGGCCATGCGTATCAGCTTTATGAACGAACTTTCCCAGCTCGCCCAGGCCATCGGCGCTGACATTGAGTCAGTCCGCATCGGCATCGGCGCAGACGCCCGCATCGGCAAGCCGTTCCTCAAGGCCGGCGTCGGTTACGGCGGTTCGTGCTTCCCGAAGGATGTTCAGGCGCTTGTGCACCAGATGAAGTGCATTGGCATTGAGCCTCTGCTGCTTTCCGGCATTGAGCAGGTCAACTGGCGCCAGAAGATGTCATTTGCCAAGCGCATCGTAGAATCCTGCGCCGGCGTTGATTCTCCTGTCATCGCTGTTTGGGGTCTGGCATTTAAGGCCGATACCGACGACATCCGCGAAGCTCCCGCATTTGAAGTCATCAAGTATCTCGTGGACAACGGCGCGAAGGTTAAAACTTACGATCCGGAAGCCATGCCCAATTCGCAAAAAGTGCTCGGCAACAAAGTCACGTTCTGCAATTCGCTTGATGAGTGCACGCAGGGTGCTGACGCCGTGGCGCTTATCACCGATTGGCCGGCGTTTATCACGCAGGACTGGGCCAAAGTCGCCAAACTGATGCGCGGCAAGCACATTTTTGATGGCCGCAACTGCCTCGCCTCCGGCCGCGTTACGGATGCGGGCCTCTTTTACCACGCCGTAGGCCGCCCCGAACTTAAACCGGGCGAAGGCCGCCCCGGCGCCATCGGCATCGTCAACGCAGGCTAAATCATGTCTTAAAGATAAATGCTGAAGGCTGAAAAGAAGACGCGCATGTTTTCTTTTCAGCCTGAGTTCGGGATAAGCAAGCCCCATCCTTTTATAGGATGGGGCACAAGCCAATCAACGTTGGCAATTGCTCATGATCGCAACGAATCGTTCACACATGGCTGCGCACTCAAAAGACTTTTGGTCGCTCGCATATCCATTGTGCCCCGCCCCATGAAGGAGCGGGGCTTGAAATCAACACCACTTATCCCGAACTCAGGTTTTCAGCCTTTACTTTTTAGCATTCAGCCTTCAGAATTAAACCTTTACTGATACGGGAATCGCCATGCAGTTTCCGAATTATTCCGGCACACGTGTTCTGGTCACCGGCGGCGCAGGGTTTATCGGCTCGCACATCGTGCGTTCGCTGGTTGACTCCGGCGCCAATGTGCGCGTGCTTGATAACTTCGTCAACGGCCGGCCTGAGAATCTCTCCGGCGTTGAGGATAAAATTTCCCTGCTCAAAGGTGATTTGCTCAACCCGACCGATTGCGCGCAAGCCGCGCACGACCGCGACATCGTTTTTCATCTTGCTGCGCTTGGCAGCGTTCCGGCGTCCATGAACGATCCGCTCCGCTATAACCAGAACAACATCACCGGCACGCTGACGCTTCTTGAGGCTTGCCGCAGCGCAGGCGTGCGCCGCGTTGTGTATTCCGGCTCAAGCAGCGCATATGGCGATACGCCCACGCTGCCCAAAGTAGAGACCATGTCGCCAAGCCCGCTGAGTCCTTATGCGGTCAGCAAGCTTACCTGCGAGTATTACATGTCGGTTTATGGCCACGCGTATGGCCTGCAAACGGTCACGCTGAGATACTTTAACGTCTTTGGCCCGCGCCAAAACCCCAACAGCCAGTACGCCGCGGTCATTCCGGCGTTCATCGCGGCGCTCTTAAAGGGAGTATCGCCAACCATTTATGGCGATGGCGAACAATCCCGTGATTTCTGTTTTGTTGATAACGTGGTATACGCCAATCTGCTTGCCGGCATGGTTGATAAACCATTGTCAGGACAAGTAGTTAACATCGCCTGCCATCAGGCAACCACGCTCAATGAGCTTTTTACCTTAATCAACAAGCACTTAAATCTATCAATCAAAGCAACTTACGTTCCCGCACGAGTCGGCGATGTCAAGCATTCCCTGGCCGACATCTCCGCCGCGCAAAAACTGCTCGGTTACGAACCCAAAGTTTACTTTGAAGAAGGCCTTGCGCGCACCGTCGCCTGGTTCTCCGGCCAGAAGCCCGCGTGACAGAATTATTTTTCCGTCATACAATCTTCGCCTTTGTCATCCGGACTCAACGCTGCCTACAATGGGATGTTCGGAATAGCCCGGTCTGTTATCAGACTTTTTGGGCATTTTGAGATCCGTCATAAAGCGCCGCGCGATTATGCACGATGTCTTTGCGGTGGGCCCGTGATGACTCATAATTTGGGAGTAAGTAAGTCATGCGTCGTTCATTCGCTCGTTACCTTCAGGCGGGACTGCTGGGCGTTGCTGTTTTGGCGCTGGCAGGCTGCATGGATATGACGGGTCGCGGACCGGCACCTCTTGCCAAAACCATTGAGCCGGAAATTCTGGAAAATCGCCCCCTCGTCGGCCATGTTTACTGTATGCGCGGATGGCTTGGCATTTTTTCAACAGGCATTGATGATCTGGCTCACCAGATCGACAAGGAAGTTCCCGCGGTTTCCGTGGCTGATGAGGAATGGCGCAAACTCAGCGATTTTTTGATTGAGCAGAAAAAAGCCGGCACGCTTGGCCACCCGCTGATTCTCGTCGGCCACTCCTTTGGCGCTGACGATCAGATCCGCGTCGCGCGTTTGCTTGCGGAAGAGAATATCACGGTTGACCTGCTGATTACGCTTGACCCGGTCACGCCGCCGAAGGTACCCGCCAATGTGCTGCGCATGGTGAATATTTACAAGAGCCATCCGGTAACCGACGGCATCCCGGCATGGCGCGGTATTGAGATCACGCCTGATAATTCAGAAATTCCGGTCACCAACATCAACCTGCGTGATGCCAAAGTGCCTTTTGACACCACGGCCATTGACCATATCAATATTGAAAAAACGCCCGGCGTGCACCAGATGGTGATCAACGAAATCCGCCGCATCTGTCCGCCGCGCAGCAACTTCACGCAGAATTTCGGCCATGCGGAAGCGCAATCCACAGTGGGTCAAAAAGTCGCATCTCCCAATTAATAACACCTGCGATATTAAAGAACAAACTTCAAAACGGGACGGTTTACGAACCGCCCCGTTTTTTTATGAGTAAAAAAGTGTGTGACCCCGAAGCCCCGTGGGTTTTAACCCCGGGATGTGACCGTTGACGTCGGATTTTGGCGTGCTCGTACCCACCCCGGAGTTAAAACTCTCGGGGCTTCTTTATCCAAAAATATTGATATCATCAGGTCAATCGGGCCGCGCCGGTGACTGCGGCAATGCTCAGCGCAAAGAGCATGACGATCATCAGGCGTATGCGGAACATTTTAAGATCAAAATCAATCACAGCTTTTTCGTGCGTGGCAAGGTTCATGAGCAGTTGTTCGCGCGCATAGGGGCTCGGGTGCAGCCAACCGCCGCGCGTATAGGAACGATTGGCAAGCGAGACGATCTGGCTCAGCGCCGAGGCAAAAACGGCCGCGCCCGCCGCATGCCCAAGCGCGCGCGCTTCGCTGCTGCTCAGCGCCGCCGGAGGCGCAACCGGCGCATCCGGCGCGGCGTTCATCCCGGCCGCATATTGTTCAAGCGTCGGCGGATAATACGGCGTTACGCCAGGGATCTGAGCGTCATGCAGAATGCTCTGGGTCATGTGCTGCGCGGCAAACCAATCAGCCTGATGCTCAAACTGTTTTGAGATGCGGGAAAATACGGCGGCCAGAAACGCAAGCAGCAGCGTGCTTTCGGTGATCATCGCGACCATTTCCTGCGACGATTCGCTCATCGCCGGCCACCAGTGATGCGAAAGCCACACGGCCAATATTGATCCGCCGGTAGAAAGCCCCACACACGACATCACCAACAGAATATACCACCAGATGTGGCGATGTTTGACGTGGCCAAGTTCGTGGGAAAAAACAGCTTCAATCTGCTGATCGCTCAGCGACTCAAGCAGCGCATCAGAAAGCAGAAAGTAACGCGCGAACGGCAGATATCCCAGAACGGCGGCATTTTGAATAAAATGATGCGTGCGCCAGACCAGAATATTGCGATATCGCAGATGATGGCGCCGGGCCAGTTGATCAAGTCTTTCGCGCAGCGGGCCGGTCAGCGGCTGCGTGTGCCACATCCACGTCATCAGCGCGGGCATCAGCATCAGGCCGATAAAAATAAGCGCCGTACTCAGCACCAGCGACATCATGGTCGTCATTTTGGGAAATGATGACTCAATCAATTGCGAAACAAAGTTAAGTCCGAGAATAGGCACCGCAATAAAGAACTGGTGGCGCGCCTGCATCAACACATACTGGCGCCGGGTCGGCATTTCGTGCATGGGCAAGCCGCCGGCGAGATGATACGGCATGGTGCGCTCATGAATGGCCTTCTCAACCTGGTAATGCAGAGCCCAGCAGCCAAGCCACGCCAGCATCGGCGGCAGCAGCAGAACAATTTCGGCCAGGCCGGGATAACGCGCCAGATCCCAGCCGCCCCGCTCCCGGCTTGCCACAACCAGCGGCCCCCATCCGGTGGCCCATAATTGCACGGCCGTGATAACAATCGTGGCCCAGCGCACGGCTTGCAGCAATTTTTCCGCGCCGATGGCAATGCGCGTGGTGTGCGTGGGTGATTGATGCAGATCGGCCACGTTCATCTTGACGCGATGCCACACCAGCAGCATCAGGAACGCGAACATGGCCACAATGGCAACAAGAATGCCCGCAGCGCCCAGGCGCGGGCCTGTCGCCGGTTCTGTGGCGGTGTACATCATCACCACGGAAAGCAGCACAATCATCTGCAAAGGAATCATGACGCCACTTTATCCGGTTCATGCTCATTTTTGTACTCATCGCGGAATTTTCAATGCGAAGAAAGTTTTGATTCGCAAACACTGATTTTCTCAGCGCATAGGATTGTTGATCATCATAATTTCAGAAAAGGCATTTGCTTCCGGGGCGTTCTGACGATAAGAATAGGAGTGCCCCTGCTGTGTTCGTGGTACGAGGATCATAATGCTTCGGACCGATGAGCTTCTTTTAGGGCCCCAGGAGACGGACTGATAAACAGGCCTCCCTGCATTCCTTGCGAATGCGGACTAGTAGTGGAAGTTTTGAAACGTAACCTCGCGCCGGCCCGCCCTGTTGATCAGGGTTCGAACATCCCCCCTCGTCACGGCACTCTGCGGAGGCTTTTTTTTGTAATCTGGCAAAAACCCCGGCGCAATCACGCCGGGGTTTTTGTTTGAACGTTGAGTATCGGGAAACCTTTGGTTCTGGTAATACCTGACTGAGCCGTATTTCGAAATAACGTAGAATCTTGTTCGTTTACAAAAAAACGTTTAGGAATAATCAATGCATGCGTGTTCTTAAAATAAAGAACATAAAGATTTTTAGTCTCGGCGAATTTTAGAAAATAATGCCACAGAAATGTTTCCTTGCCCATTTTATGATGAACAACCAGATGAGTGTCGTATAGCTCTATGATAGTTTGTTTGTGTTTTGCTAAACGACGTTTGGCTAACCATGTCGTGATAGGAATACATAATAGAACAAGTAAAGCGGCCAATCCCAAAATAGGATATGTCAGGTCACCGCGAATAGCTCTTGAATTTCGCCAATTCATCAGATTGATACCCCCGAGGACCAGCAATAAGGTTAATTGTAAAACGATGATCAACCATGGGGGTAATCGCATATTTTTGGCCAAAACACGGGATTCTGGTCGAATCACCGGATGCTGATACTTAAATTCTTTTATATCGCTATATTCAAGGTGAATCTGAATCGTCATCAGTCGTTTGAAGTCTGCATTCTCAGGTACCATCACACCACATTGATCATTGAGAACGGATTCGGCTTGAGTTGTCCTATTCAGCCTCAATTTTATAAAGGAAAGCAGGGTTTCTTCGTCAGATATCGCACGACGGGGAATATCTATAGACTCAATTTTCTTTGATTTTTTCGATAAAAGAAAAAGAAATTGATCTGTTAATAAGATCTCCGAAAACGAATCCCACGCCAATTCATGGCGAACAAACTCCTCAATACCAAGAATAACATCATCTTGAAATTCATAAACAACCGTAGTAGCTTTGCGTTGAGCTTTCTTTGTTTTGTAGTATTGCCAACAGGGTCTGCCAACAAACATGACCAGGAGCAATGCGCAGACAGTAGAATCTACCAACCAGTCACGATTACCTACGGGATAAGAGGTCAATCCCCAATACAAGAACAGAAATATGGGCAATAATATGGCTTCTTTTAAGAATGGGAATTGACGCAAGCGATACCACAAACGCCCCATAATAGATTGAGATTGCAGTTTAAGAAGAATACCCCGCGTTTTGCGGATTTCCTGCGGAGTCCATTGAAATTCAACTTTGATGCTCATCACATTTGCCCTTCTCTACGCTTTCTGTGAGAACCTCATTTATTTTTGTTAAAGGTCCGTTAATTGGCGTAATCGGAAAACCTTTTGTGCGTGTGATGCCGGCCTGAACGATATCGCGAAATCGCTGAGATTCCGCGGGCGAGGCAAAGGCTCGTTTCGGCACGGCCAATGCGTTGGCTTCCGTGTAGTAAAGAATGTAAAGATTTTTTGTCTCGGTAAATTTGATGAAAAAATAGAGCTCAAAATCCTGAACAGAATCCTGCCCGTAAATCACCAGCCGTTTGGCATACAGTTCATGCCTGAGAGGCAACTGCATCGCAATTTGTCTTTTGGTTCGCCGGATGCCGAAGTAAGGGAAAATCAAACCAAAAACAAGCAATGCAAGACACACCGCCACGAACAGCCAGATTTCACGATGATAAGGCCCCACTTTAATCAACACTTTTACTGTAAAAAAGGCTGAGGCAAGAACAACGCATGCGAGAAAGGCATATGTACACCAATCAGGCAGTCGCGTTTGCCTGTTATACCATTTACTGCCGGGGCGAATGGCATCATGCCTGCGCCGAAATTCCCTGATGTCCTCATACGAAAGTTTAACATCCATAACGATAAGCGGCGGGCCTGAATCTGAAGATTTTGCATCAGCATGATCCGACTGCGCATCTGAATCATGGCGCGCGCCGGCCATCTGCTCTTGAACCAGTGCGCGAAAAGAGTTCTGTTCATCAGGAGAAGCAAAAAGGCGCTTTGGTATGACAAATGCATGATCCTGGTCAATATAGAGCAGAAAAAGGGTTTTATTTTCAACAAAGCTGATAATGTACGACCATCCGTATTGCTGGCGCGATAATTCTTCCGTGTGTGTGATTCCGTCAACATCAAATTCATAATGCGCGACAGGTTGATGTTTGAGTTTCCGGCGATACTGAATTTGTTCATATACCGTGATGACGGCAAAGATGATGAGAAAAATAACTCCGGATGAAAAATCTGAAGCGCGCAGAGGCCGATTGCGCCACAAATTAGGAATGACATAAACCGCGGTAATCGCCAGGTAGATCAGCAGAGATCTGGCATAAGGGAAATCGGCAATGATACGTGCGATCAACCGTGGCCGCGGACCGATACGCGGGTGCGCTTTCTGGTATTCCCGCATATCCTGATAACTCAATTGGCAATCAATCCTGATGCTCATCGGCGCGCCTGATCCTTGAAAAGGGACGTGCATCTTATGCTGAGCCAATCTTATCCCATTGCAAAGCGGCCCGCCAGAACCGACAATATTGGCGTTAACACAATGGAGTCAAATTGCATGGCCGCGCCGATTTATTTATTTGAAGATGCCCACATTGATCGTCTCTATCCGCTGACGCTCTGCCGTTCGCCATTGCAGTTGCTCTGCGGCGCGCAGACGATTCTTGAGCGCGCCAAGCGCGCCATCGGCCGGCCGATATCGGGAATCCTGGTGCGCAGCGGCATTGCCGAAGTGCTTAAACGCAGGTTGCCCGGCGAGCATATCAATCCGCCGGTGTCGGCAAAAGAAGGCGTGATCCTGATCAACGCGCGCGCGTTGCTTTTTGAACCATTCAGCGAACCGATCCCGGATTCGGCGGGACTCTCGTCCGCGGCCGTCGTATGGATGCATCTTTCGCCTCAGCGCGCCAGCCAGATTGACTGGTCGCGCATTCTTGAGCCGCTGACGCTTGAATCAGTGCTGCCGCATATGAACAGGCAAACGGCCAAAATGCCGCTGGTCAACCGGCCGTGGGATTTGCTTGAATATCAGAAAACCGCATTTGAATATGACTTTAAATTATTCGGCCCCGCGCCGCTTGATACGCAAAGCAAGCCGCTGATCAAGGGTTCTGTATGGCAAGTCGGCGAGCCGGATTTGATTCATATCGCGGCCAACGTCAAACTGCATCCGGGCGTGGTGATTGATGCATCGTCCGGGCCGGTGATTATTGAATCTGGCAGCGAAATCCGCGCGCATGCGGTGATCACAGGCCCATGCTACATCGGGCCAAATTGCATCGTGCGCGACAGCGCGGATGTGCGTCAGCTTGTCTCACTGGGGCAAAGCACGCGCGTAGGCGGAGAAGTTATTCACTCTATTTTCCTGGGCTACGGCAACAAGCAGCATTATGGTTTTGTCGGCCAGTGCATCTTTGGCGAGTGGACCAATCTCGGCGCCGGCGCCACGACCAGCAATCTTAAAAATACTTACGGCACCGTGCGCATGCCGATCAACGGCGTTGAAGAAGAAACCGGCCGGCAGTTTTTGGGATCAGTGATTGCGGATCACGCCAAAATCGGCATCGGGACGTTTCTTTCTACCGGAAGCGTGGTGGGATTTTCGTCACATGTCACCGCGCCGCGGCCGGCGAAGTTCACGCCGTCTTTTGCATGGGTCAGCGGCGAAGGCAAGGGAAAAGTCAGCCGTATTGAATTTGAAAAAACCGTTGAGATCGCCAAAACCATGATGCATCGCCGCGGATTTGATTTTACGCAGGCAGATCATGACCTGTTTGTCCGCATCGCAACGGACTGGTCGCAGCGCGAAAAATTTGACTGGGAAAGTGAGAAATAAAACGATTTTCCCGCTCCCCGCCACTCATGGCCGCCTATGATGATGCGGATTTTATGATGGTGCGGGGTTATCATGCGACATATTTTTGCGGCCGGTATCGCAAGCGTTCTGTTGATCGCAGCCATCTCGGCGCAAGCCGCTTCGGCCACGCAGCCGGCATCGTTACCACAGGGCAAACCGGGGCAAATCATCACCATACGTTTTGCCCAGCTCAAGAGTTATCTTGAAGGAACCAAAGATAAGGCGGTATTGCTGAATTTCTGGGGCACGTTCTGCCCGCCATGCATCAAGGAAATTCCGGATCTGATGAAGATTCAGTCCGCATATCAGGATCAATTGCACGTGGTGCTGGTGAGTATGGATGACCCGGCCGACGTACCAGAAGCGGTTAAGCTGCTCAGGGAACTCAAAGTCAATGCGCAAACCTGGCATATGGCGGCCGAGGATCAGGAAAAATCGCTGACCCTGAACCCGGAATTTACGGATCTGGTCATGCCGACCACTTTTCTGTATGACAAAAGTGGAAAACAGGTCGGCCACGTCGTCGGCAAAGCGCATGATTACGCCGGATGGGAAAAGTTCATAAAAGACCATCTCAAATAAAGTTACACGCCAATCCGCCACTCAGTCAATCAGACATGATTTTCGGCGGATCAATACTTCAAGCAAAACAGAACAGCTAGCCGATAGCGAATGTAGGATCTGTGTCGTTGCGCAAGGACTGCGTTTGGCACAGAAGGTCTTGTCAATGTGCAGCGCCGGGGCGCACGTGCCCGGCAGATGCACGCATGGTGTAATGGAGTACGCCTGCCATGGCATCTACCAGTATTGGGCCAGTTTCGGGTATTGATTACGGCACGCTTATTAACAGCCTGATGCAGGTTGAAGCTCAGCCGATCACCAAATTACAGAACCGTGTTGATACCCTTTCCACCAAAGACAACTCATTCTTGTCGCTCTCGGCCAAGCTGACCAGCCTTCAGTTGCTGGGCATGAATTTTGCCTCAAAAGGCACGTTTCGCAAGACGGCCGCGACGACATCTGATTCAACGGTGCTCACAGCCACATCAGGCACCGGCACGGCCACGGGATCATATACGTTTACGGTTAAGCAACTGGCAACCTCAAGCCAGATAGCCTCTCAGGGGTTCAGCAGCAAAACCACATCGCTATCTGAACTTGGCACACTGCCGGAAAGCTCAACCAACCGTCGCATGGACGCGCCGCTGCTGCTGTCGCAGCTTAACGGCGGCAAGGGCGTTGATTCAGGCTCTATCAACATCAACATGCGCGACGGGTCGTCCGTTCAGGTTGATCTTTCGGATGCCAACACCGTTCAGGATGTGGTTGATACCATCAATAGCGCCACGATCGGCCTCTCTGCGGCCATTCAAAATGACCGCATCGTGATCACGGACAGCACCGGCGGATCAGGCACGCTCACGGTAACAAACGTCGGCGGCGATACCACGGCCACGGATCTGGGACTCACCGGCACGGCCAGCGGCAATACCCTCACCGGCGCTGATGTCAACCAGATTAACATGAGCACGGAACTCTCAACACTCAACGGCGGTTCCGGCGTGTACTCAACCGGCAGTTCGCTCAGCGATTTTAAGATCACCACATCGGACGGCAGCACCAGCAAAACATATAATGTGGCGCTTAAAGACTGCTCAACGATTGAAGATGTCATTGACACCATTAATGACGCCACAAAGGACAGCAGCACCGGCGTCTCGGCCGTCGTGGCAACCATCTCGGCGGACGGTCACGGCATTACGCTGGTCAACACCGGCAGCGGCACGTTCTCCGTGACCGCGATGAACAGCTCAACGGCTGCGGCCGATCTGGGCATTGAATGCACCAACGCATCAAGCTACTACAAGGGAGACCGGCTGAACTCAGCGATGAACTCCGTTTTACTTTCAGAATTAAACAACGGCGACGGCGTTGATACCAGCAATCCCATCAGTATTACCACGCGCGACGGAACCGTAACCAGCATTGATTTGAGTGATTGCCACACCGTTAACGATGTTCTCAACACGCTTAACGCCAGCGGCGCGAATATTACCGCGTCGCTTAACTCATCAGGCAACGCCTTTATCATCACGGACAATACCGGCTCTACCAGCAGCAACCTGACAATCTCCGGCGTGGCGGCCACAGGGCTCGGCATTGCCGGCACGGTCTCCGCCAATACGCTTACCGGCACAAACACCAACGTCATTGACGGCGGCAGCGGCACGCTTTATTTCAGCTTCGGCAACCAGGCTCTTAACAAATCCATGAAACTTGCGGACCTTAACGGCGGCAACGGCGTAAGCTCCGGAAAAATCCGCATCACAGACTCAACCGGCAACTCCGAAACCATTGATCTCAGCTCTGCAGTTGATATTCAGGATGTCGTGGACGCCATCAATAATTCATCCTCGCTGACGGTTACCGCCTCTATCGGCGGCCAACATGGCGATCAACTTGTCCTGTCTGATTACGGCGCGGGTTCAGGAACCATCACGGTCAAAAACGTAGGCTCAACCACAACCGCAACGGATCTTGGCCTTACGACACCGGCATCAAATTCAAGCGGTGTGTTGACCGGCACCAGCCTTACCAAACTGAACAATAGCACGGATCTTGACCTGCTCAACGGCGGGCTTGGCGTGCGCACTGTCAGCTCAAATGCGCTTTCTGACTTTACCATCACATTTGGCGACAGTACCACGGCCAATGTGTCTCTGCATGATGCCAATACCATTGAGGATGTGCTTGAGGCCATCAACACCGCGGCCAACGTCGGCGGCGTGCAAAAGCTCACCGCCAGTCTTGACAGCGACGGCCACTCCATCAAGCTGACGTCTTCCGACAGCAGCAATTTTACGCTCAGCGCCAATAACGGGTCCTATGCGCTGACGGATCTTGGCCTCACAAGTTCGGCGTCCGGAGGATCACTGACCGGCACACGCCTTATCAGCAGTCTGCAATCCGTTCAGCTTTCCCAGCTCAACGGCGGTTCAGGCGTCAACACCAGCGGATCATTGACGGTTACCAATCGCGCCGGCGTCGTATCAACAGTCAATATCTCATCATGCCAGACCGTGCAGGACATTATCAGTGCGTTTAACAGCCAGGCCACCGGCGTCAAGCTGGCCGTCAACTCTGCGGGTAACGGCCTTATCGCAACGGACAACAGTGGTAACACGGTCGGTAATTTTTCCATTTCCGGCACGGCAGCCTCGCAATTGGGTCTCGCGCAGACAGTCTCAAGCTCAACCATGAACTCCGGCGATATTAATCTGCGCGCCATGTCGGAGAATACCGAGGCCGGCACGCTTAACGGCGGCCAGGGATTTAAGACCGGCTCCCTCAAGCTTACGGACTCAACCGGCAACAGCACCACCATCAGCCTTGACAACACCAAGCAACTGACGCTGGGTGATGTGATTACGCAAATAAACGCGAATGCCACAGGCATTCGCGCATCGCTTAATAAAAACGGAGACGGCATCCTGCTGACGGATTCCTCCGGAGGCACCGGCACGGCATCCGTCACGGAGGTTAACGCCGCCGGTACGGCCGCGAGCCTGGGCATTCTCGGCAGCTTTACCGGCAACACGCTCAGCGGCACATTTACCAAGTCCATCACGGTTCAGGGTTCTGATACGCTGACCACCATTGTCAACAAGATCAACGCGGCCAATTTCGGCGTAACGGCATCCGTCATTGACGACGGCTCAAGCACCAATCCGTACCGGCTGTCAATCAGTTCGCGTTATTCAGGTGAAAATGGCAGCATCATGTTTGACGGCTCATCGGTCGGCATTCAGTCAAATACGCTCATTCAGGGGCAGGACGCCGTTGTTTCTTACGGCACGCTGAATGCGGTCAGCTCAACAAATGCCATCAAGTCGCTGGTTTCCGGTCTGACAATCAATGCGGTATCAATCGGCACAGCCACGATCACAGTGGCTCAAGATACGGATACGATTGTCTCTTCCGTGCAGGAATTTGTTGATTCCTACAATGATATCATGAACAACATTGCGACCCTGACCAAATTTGACTCTTCCGACTCAAATAACAATGGCGTTCTTTTCGGCAACTCTGTTGTCCGCAGCATTCAAAATCAGCTCACAAGTTTTATTACACGCACATTCAAGGGCGTAGGGTCTGTCACATCGCTGACGGCCTGCGGTTTTTCCTTTGACACCGATACTTCAAATTACGACGAGGAAAACGAAGAGTCCGTCGTCACATCAAAATGCCTGATTGATTTTGATTCTGAAAAATTTCTCTCAATGCTTGAAGATTATCCCGATGCCATGCGTGAACTGTTCACTAATAAACAGAGCACCACGGACACAACCTCCGGCGGTTTTTCGTATATCTTCAGCGATGTGGTTGATAAATTTACCGATCCGGTTTACGGCTCTATTTACACCACGACCGACTCAATTGAAAAACAGATTTCGCAGATGAATAACCGCGTCAACAGTCTCAACGACATGCTGACCAACAAGCGTGACCGGCTTATTCAGCAGTATGCCAATCTTGAGACAACTATCGCAAAGCTGCAAAACCAGCAGAGTGCCATTTCCTCGCTGACCAGCTCGTCAAGCTCCAGTTAATAGCAGGCAATATTTGCCGATTCGTCAATAAATGCCTTAATTGAGGTATAAAAAGATCTTATGGGAATTAAAGCGGCCTAATCTTTCATGGGATCTTGTGCCGATACTTCTCATATCTGATGTTTTTATAAATCAGGATTTTTATGCAGCACCAGCCTCGCACGGAGTATCTGAAGACTCAGGTCATGACGGCCTCGCCGGAGATGCTTACGCTCATGCTCTGGGATGGCGCGATCCGCTTCAGTGAACAGGCTAAAATCGCCATTCAAAGCAAGCAGATTGAGTCCTCCTACAATCTGCTCATCAGGGCGCAAAAGATCATCATTGAACTCAACGATACGCTCAAGCGCGACCACAACCCGGCGCTGAGCGAAAAGATTTCCGCCATTTACATGTTCATTTACCGCAAGCTGGTGGACGCGAATTTGCACAAGGATGCGGTATCGCTTGAAGATGCCATCAAAATCATGCGGATGCAGCGCGACACATGGCAAATGCTCATAAACAAAGTAGTTGAAGAACGCGCCAGCCACGCCACCCACACCGCAATGGAAAACGGCGAGTCGCTTGGCGCCGCGGCCGATATTTCTGAAGATGCGCTCAAGGCGGCGGCTATGGCCAAACAACCCGGGGCTCACTCTCATGCGGCGCCTGCGCGCCGTATCGGGTATCCGAATCTTGTCAACCGGCCGATGCGGCCGGCCGTAAGCATTCAGGGTTAACCGCTGACCGACCTGTTTTCTGATGCATTTGCATCTCGCAATCATTTTCGTTTGCGGGTAAAATTTCCCTTTATGGCAATGTTACGTACCAAGCCCAGAACAGACCGCGGCCGCGACCAGCCTTCCGTGCGGCAGGTTTCCGTTTTTACCGAAAACCGCGTCGGCGCGCTTGCTGATCTGCTATCCACTTTTGAATCAGGCCCCGAGGCCACGCGCATCCTCGCGCTCGCCGTTATTCAGGGTTTTGACTGCGCCATTGTTCGCTTTGTTTTTTCAGAAACGGATAAAGCGACAAAGGCTCTTGTGGATGCGCACTATAAATTTACGGTCTGTGATCTGGTCGCGGTAGAAACGCCGCGCGAATCAGACGGGCTTGCCATGATCGCAAAGGCGCTTCTCTCGGCGGAAATTGATATTCATTACTGCTATGCGCTGATTACTTCTGAAAAAATCGGCGGCGCGATCGTCATTCACGTTGACAATCCGCTGCTGGCCGCACAGGTACTGGGAGAAACCGGCTTCCGCATTCTTGATGAGAACGATCTCCGGGATTAATCCGTTTTTTTGACGATGCGTTTGTCTTTGGCGTAATTCCACAATTTACTCTTGAGCATCTGGCACGCGCGGAACACGCGCGATTTGACGGTACCTTCCTGCACACCCAGCACGTCGGCCGCTTCTTTGTATGACAGCTCGGCGATTACCACCATCACAAAAGCTTCGCGGTAAACGTCAGGTACGGCCAGCATTGCCGCGCGCACGTCATCATCAACCATGCGGTCAAGAATGCTCATGAACTGATCGGCCGGTATCGTGATATTAAGATTTTCGCTCGGCGCGTGAACTTCCTGCGGCAATTGCTCATGCGTACCGCCGCGCGACTGTATCTGCCGGGTTGAGTCAATATAGACGCTGCGTAGAATCGTCAGCAGCCATGCTTTGCAGTTCGTCCCCGGCTGATATTGCGCGCTTGACTTAAACGCGCGCAGATATGTTTCCTGCACCAGGTCTTCCGCGCGTGCGTCTTCTCCCACCATGCGGCGCGCCACGGCGTAAATCAGATCCATGAACGGAACAGCCTCCGCTTCAAAACGCAAACGCCTTTCTTCGGCGCTAAGCGCTTCGGGCTTTTCAGACGATCCGCCTGCGGTTGCCTCTGTCGCAATCGGCATAACAACTGCCTTTACCCACTTAATCCCCACTGACCTGTGCGCGGCAAACATACGCCGCCCAGGCATTTACTCCCCACATTCCCGTGGCCTCGTCATGGTGACCCATGACGATAAGCACAACAGGAGTATAATAGTACTAATATCGGTCAGGACACAACCAAAATTATATTGTTTCAGCAAAGTTTCTTTGATGGTTATCGGCCAATGATTTCGCGGGAGAGTTTGGCGTAGAAATTCCGCCATTCTTCACGCAATTGTATCTGGTTGTGTTCCGCTTCCTTGTGATCTTTAGCACGATATATCGCATTGATTTTAGCCATATCCTGGGCCGAAAACGGGAGCTTATCAAAAAGGAGTAGAGTCTCCGGTTTATCCCCGGCCTTGTGCGCCGCGATGCGAGCCTCTTTGAGCGCGTCAAGATTATCAATCAAGCAAGCGCGAATCAGGTCGCCAAGATACGCGGACCGCAGCGACTGCGCCTTGCGGTCCATTTTCAGCGGAGGCGCCTGAACAAAAGGATTAAGCGGATCGGTTAAATCAGCCGTTTGCTGTTCATAAATTTCCCGGCGCAGACTCATGCGGCCGAGCGTCTTATATGCTGGGCCGCCAGGCGTCCCCGGCCGCAGCACCCACAATCGCTGACCTTCCGGGCTGAGCACATATTCTATAAACCGGCTGGCCAATTGCGGATTGGGCGCATTTTTCAGCATCGCAATCGGGTCCGGATCAAGCGATGAGCCGCCCTCGGGAACAATGAACTCAAGAATTTTGCTTCCCTGCTTGGCGATGTGAAAACGAGCGAAAAAATCAATCGCCACGCCCGCGGCAGTATTGCCGAGGCCCGTTTCTTCCGCGGGATTGCTGCCGGATTCCCGGATACCCTGCGCATTGGCAAACATTTTAACCAGGATCGGCCAGCCTTTTTCCCACCCGTACTGCTGTAGCACCATTTCGTAGCATGTGCGCACAGAACCGGACTTGCTGGGATCGGCCAGCGATAACTCATTCATCCACGCGTAATCGGCGAGATTTTCCCACTTTGTCGGCCGGGGAAGATTAAGTTCGCGCAGACGTTCCTTATTTACGACAATGCCAAAATAGCTCATCGTTGCGCCAAACCATACGTCTTTTGGCCCGCGCATCGGCACGCCGAGGATATCTTTCGGCAATGTATCAACCACTGTTGCCGGCAGCGGAGGCTCAGGCGGGACAATAAACCCCGCGCGCAGCAGATCGTCATAAGTACCCGACCCGCCGCCAAACACGACATCAACACCGGAACTGCCGTGCGCTTTATATTGCGCATCAAGATACTTGATGATCACGCTGGTGCCGCCGCCGATATTGGGCCACTGAACCTGCGCCGGAGAACCATATTTGGCCAAATGCCATGCGGCAAAGCCTTCCGCAAATTCCCGCTGAATATCCGAAGCATGCGGCGAAATAACATACACCGCCGGCACCTCTGCGGCCGAGTCACTTTTTCCGCATGAACCGACCGCCAGCAGGACCACGGCTGAAAAAATCGTAAAGAGAACTTTGCCCATCAGCATCATCCGCATATCACATTACCCATGACGACCATAAAAACACCATGTGCATAAACAAATCACGCCATCAGGCGCATGACAACCAGTGTCACATCATCCGCCTGCGGCGCATCACCACGAAACTTCGCCACGGCATCCGTAATGGCATGACTGATCACTTTTGCCGTCTCCCGCGAATGGCTCCTGATAATATCATTGAGTCGGTCCTTGCCGAAAAATTCTCCCGCGGCGTTGCGCGTTTCCCAAATGCCGTCAGTTCCGGCAACAAGCACGGTGCCTTTGGCCCAATTATCCTGCTGCTGCTGGGAATAAGCCCATTTCCGATCAATTCCCATCGGGATATCTTCGCCGGCCAGTTCGTAAAACCGATCCGTATCCGGCTCATAGGCGATGATCGGATCATGCCCGGCGCTGACCCACGACAACTGACGTTTTTCCTGATCAATAATCAAACAAAGCATGGTCATAAACCGCACCTGAGAATCATCCGTAGTCAGGTGGCGATTCATATCAGAAAAAACATGCGCCAGGCTGCCGGGTTGCTCAATGCGGCTTCGCAATAAGCCGCGCGCCGTCGCCATCAGCATGGCTGCCGCCACGCCATGCCCGCACACATCCCCCACCGCAACAACCAGTTGCTGCGGGCTCAGCCTCTCAACGGAAATAAAGTCATAGTAATCGCCGCCGGTCTGGTCGCAGTAAAGACTGCATCCGGCAATATCAAGACCGTCAAGAGTCGGCGTTGCGGAAGGCAACAGGCTTTGCTGAACCTGTTTGGCAAGGTCAAGAGAATGCAGAATCTCGAGGCGATGTTTGAGTTGGGGAATCATGGCATTAAAAGCTTTTGCTAGCTCGCTGAGCTCATCTTTGCCGCGTTCAGGAACGCGCGTGTTGAGTTTGCCGGAAGCAATATCCTGAGCCGCCTGCGACAAGTAACCGATGCGCATGGCCAGTGACCGAGAAACCATCACAACGGCCACCAGAACCGCGGCCAGCAACACCATGATCGTCAGCGCTGCCAGATGCGTGTGATGATTGGTCAGCGCGAGAAATTGCTGCTCAAGCAAGATGGCCGGCGCAACCACGTCCTGATACGGAATGCGGATGACCGCGGCAAGCTGCGTATTGCCGATCGGCATGGCGGCCAGCACCATCAGCCGGCCGTTTTCCGAAACGGTAATGTTCTGATGCTTGCCGGTGCGCAATGTCTGCATCATCCGCTCAAGCTGTGCCGGATCATCACAGCGAAGATGGCCAAGCGCAACGGGCTTTTCCCAGTGCTCGCTTGATTCATCATATTGCTCGCTTGATTCATCATATTGCTGGCTTGCGATGACGGTTGCCGGCTCATTTTCTTTCTGCGGAATGCGAATGATATCCGCCTGAGCATCCTTGCCCCACCGGTGCGCAAGGCGATTATCCTGAATCAGCGCCGAAAGCGGGACATCAATGGCTGTTACGCCGATGGCGGCTCCGTTTGCGTCATGCAGTTTTCGCGAGAAAGTCAGGATCACGCGCCTGGTGGTTGCGTCCACATAAGGCGGCATAAAAACATCATCCGTTTTGCTGGCGGCATTGAGATACCACCCGCGCGTGCGCGGATCATACTCACGGGGATAACCGCCGTGGCCGGGATACGTCAAATGCACGCCGGAGGCCATTCCCGCATACTGAAAATAAAGCAAGTCAGGCGCGTGTGCGCGTATTTCCCGCAAAGTCTGCGCCGAAGATGCCAGCGCCGCGGCTTCTTTTTTGATTGGTGACTGAGTATCCCCCAGTTTGGGCGCGGCCAGCGGGATACGCACTGCCGCATGCTCAAAACTGATCATCATCGGCTTGCCGCTGACATCCGTATGAACATCACTGGGATGCAGTCCGCTGATCTGGCCAGCGCCAGCACGGTCAAAATCGGCATCCGTGATCACTTGCGCATCCGGCGAAGCACGCAAAATACGCTCAAGCTGATTCGCCTGCATGGCAAGCAGAATTTGAACGGTGCGCCTGCGGGAAATCACCGTATGCGTAAACTGCTCAAGCGAATCTTTTAATCCGAGTTGCGCCGCATGCGTCAGTTGCGCACGAGATACGGCGGTTAAATCCTTGCTCAGCGACGTTAATTGATATCGCGTATAAAACGACAAAATAGCTAAAGGCAATATCGCCACGCACGCAAACAGGAGCAGTAATTTTGTTTGCAGCTTCATGTGCCCACTTTCTTGTTATGCTGCGCCCATTGAATTGGTTATTCGCCGACCACCGTTACGTGCTCAGGATTGATCGTGATATCCACATTTTCGCCGATCTGCTGGCCCGGCTCCGGATTGAGCTCAAATGCCTTGAGCTTCTGGCCATCAGCAAGCTCAAGAACATGCTCGGCCATTTCGCCAAGATACGAAAGATGTACGCGACGCGCGCGAAACACATTATCGCCAAGCTTGCCAAAACTGACAGCCTCCGGCCGCACCGCCGCAATCGCCTGACTGCCGACGGCAAGCTGCGCAATGGCGCCGGCCGTAGCCTTGAGCGTGCCGATCTGCGTCTGAATCAGAACATGCTGACCCTCAACAGAAGTCACCTGGCCGGTGAGGAAATTTGATTCGCCGATAAAGTCCGCCACAAACCGGTTGACCGGCTTGCGATACAATTCCTCCGGCGTGCCGGTCTGCTGCAATTGACCATTGCTCATCACGGCAATTCCGTCGGCCATAGAGAGCGCCTCTTTTTGATCATGCGTCACATAGACGGCCGTGATGCCGGTCTTTTTAACGATCTCGCGAATTTCCGTGCGCATATCAAGACGCAACTTGGCATCAAGATTACTCAGCGGCTCATCAAGCAA
This sequence comes from uncultured Phycisphaeraceae bacterium, assembly GCA_964610975.1. GTDB lineage: Bacteria > Planctomycetota > Phycisphaerae > WQYP01 > WQYP01 > CAZSYN01. The sequence goes on along the minus strand of CAZSYN010000011.1, from coordinate 68,693 downwards.
AAGACATTGCGGCCGAATGGCCAGCGCGCGGGCAAGCGCCACGCGTTGCTGCTGGCCTCCGGAAAGCTGATTCGGTTTACGATCACGATATTCATACATATGAACGAGCTTGAGCGATTCCTCAATGCGTTTGGCGCGATCATCACCGCGAATTTTGCGAACATCAAGACCAAAACCGACATTGTCGGCAACTGACATGTGCGGCCAGAGTGCATAGGATTGAAAAACCATGCCGGTGTTGCGTTTGTTCGGCGGCGTGTTGGTCATATCCTGCTGATCAAAGAGCAATCGGCCCGCAGTCGGGTTAATAAAGCCGGCGATCATGCGAAGCAGGGTTGTTTTGCCGCATCCTGAGGGACCGAGCAGAAAGAACAGGTGGCCGGCCGGGATGGTCAGCGAAAGCCGGTCAACGGCAACGGTACGTCCGAAAGTTTTAGTCAGGTCCTGAAGGGTAATGGTGACCATGAGAATCCCCGCGGAAATTGAGTACGCCGACAGTGTACCTTGATTCGGTGTTACGGAAAATGATTATTAAGACATGCGTAACTTCTTGACCATTTGCAAACAAACGAATAGATTGACGCAAGAGTCACATCAGGCGAGGAAATTTGAATTTTGATAAATTTGAATTTCGCAAAACCGGATGTTATTGAGTTGATACGGGCTGCCAAGCAGACCGGTTAAAACAGGCCTGAGAGTTATCTTAAGGCCGCTGATACGTACCGGAAATGATGCGTATCAGGAATAGATTGATGAATTGGTGAACTCGGAACATAAGGCCCAGTAATTACAGAAGTTGTGTGATTACTGTCATAAAAAAAGAGGCCTGACAAATCTCTGGCAATGCAGTAACAGAAAGTTTCTGCGAGAACATGTGATGGGCATGATAGCCGTAGCAACCCGCTAAAGGGGTGCTGTAGCTAAAGTCAACTCAAGCACATATCTCTTTTGTAGCAAAATAGTTGCAGTTCTGAGTATCCCGCCATTCCTCAATCCCGGTCAAGAAGTAGCTTGTGCACCCGTATCGGCCTATCGTCAGGTACGTATGCCTGCCGTTTTATATAAAGGCATGATGCCGAGAGGGTTGTTTTATGTTGTATTCAGTAATGCTCCTGGCGGAGTTTGAGCCGCTGAGCGCGTCGGCCGGCGCTCTGGTGGGATTAATCGGTGGCGTGGTCGTAGCGTTGATCGTGGTTAAAGTTCTGGGCGCATCCGCATTGAGTCGCGGCAAAGCGGAAGCTGCCGATATTGTCGCAAAGGCGAAATCATCTGCGGAAGAAGCCGTCAAAAAAGCGCAGCTTGATGGCCGGGCTGAGTATCTGAAAATCAAGGAAGAAGCGGACAAAGAAGCCGAAGAATCCCGCAAAGAACTCAAAGAAATTGAGCAACGGCTAATCAAGCGCGAAGACAATCTTGATCGCAAGCTTGATACCCTGACCATCAAAGAAAAAAATCTTGAGTCTCAGGAAAAGAGCCTGGCGGACCGCCTGCGCAATGTGGGCGTCAAGGAACAACAGCTTGATCAAACGTTGAATCAACAAAAAGATACGCTGTTGCGAATCACCAATATGTCGCTTGATGAGGCAAAGGCATTGTTGCTTCAGCGTATTGAGAACGAAGTGCGTCACGATGCAGCCGTGCTGGTGCAGAAAGTTGAAGAACAGACCAAAGAAGAGGCCAAAGGCAAGGCGACGACGATTCTGCTTCAGGCGATGCAGCGTTACGCGGCGGAAGTCACCAGCGAAGGCACAACCAAGTCGGTTGAGATCCCCAGCGATGACATGAAGGGCCGAATCATCGGCCGCGAAGGCCGCAATATTCGCGCATTTGAGCAGGCCACGGGCGTTGATGTGATCATTGACGATACGCCGGGCGTTATTACGGTGAATTGTTTTGATCCGGTGCGTCGCGAAATTGCGAAAGTCACAATGGAGAAACTCATTGCCGACGGCCGCATTCATCCGGCGCGCATTGAGGAAATTGTGGACGCTACGCAAAAGGAAATTGAGAACAATATTCGTCAGGCCGGCAAAAAGGCCAGCATTGAGAGTAATGTTCAGGGACTGCATCCGAAAATTGTTGAGATGCTCGGCCGACTGCATTACCGCACCAGCTACGGGCAAAACGTGCTGCGCCACAGCATTGAGGTGGCGTACCTGAGCCAGATGATTGCCGATGAGCTGAGGCTTGACGGCACATTGGCCCGCCGGGCGGGTTTGCTCCATGACATCGGCAAAGCAATGGACCACGAACAGGAAGGCGGCCACCCGGCAATCGGTATGGAGTTCTGCCGCAAATTTGGCGAGACCGAAGCGGTGCTTAACGCCATCGGCGGACACCATAATGATATTCCGAGCACGACGCCGTATACGCCGATTGTCATGGCGGCCGACGCCATCAGCGGCGCAAGGCCGGGCGCGCGCCGCGAAACTCTTGAGCGGTACATCAAGCGTTTGCAGGAACTTGAAGGAATCGCCACGAGCTTTAATGGCGTTAAGCAGGCATTTGCGATTCAGGCCGGCCGTGAAGTTCGCGTGATTGTTGATCCGGAACGTTGTGATGACGCCACAGCCACGCTGATTGCGCGCGATGTGGCCAAGCGCATTCAGAGCGAACTGACGTATCCGGGCGAAATCCGGGTTACGGTACTGCGCGAAGTGCGCGCCGTTGAGTTTGCGAGGTAATTGAAGAAAACGCGAAAGATGAACCGCGAAACGCGAAACGAAGACGTGCGGCCAAAACCGCTGTGTTTGTTTCGCGTTTCGCATTTCGTGTTTTGTCTTTCGCGTTATAATCCTCATCATGTCGCGAATACTGATATTGCCTACGCTCTTTCTGCTGATTGTGGGCGTATTGTTTTTTTACTCCACCACGGCCGACGTCAGTAATGACAAGATGCTGACTGTGGCTTCGGAAGGCGAAATTCATACGCTTGATCCCGCGCTGATGTCATGGCATCAGGATATCCGCTTGGCGCAAAGTCTTTACGAGGGACTGACCAATTACGCTTTTCAGACAATGGCGCCGGAACCGGGCGTGGCCGAGAGATGGGATATTACGCCTGACGGAAAAACGTATACGTTTTATCTGCGGAAAAACGCGCGCTGGTCTGACGGATCTCCGGTAACGGCCGACGATTTTGTTTTTGCCTGGCGCCGCGCGCTTGAGCCGCGAACCGGCAGCGAATATCGCAGTCTGTTCTTTGCCATTGTGGGTGCGGAAGCCTATAACGCGGAACTTGAACTGGCGGCCAAAGAAAAGCGTGCGCCAAAACTGACGTGGGAATCAGTAGGCATTACGTCGCCCGATCCGTATACGCTGGTGGTCAAGTTGGCGCGGCCACAGCCTTATTTTATCGATCTGACAAGCTTCCCGACTTTTTATCCGGCGCACCGCCCTACTATGCAGAAATTTGTGCTTGATCCAGAAGATCCGGGCAAAGGACTCAAAAATGAGTGGACGCGACATACCGTAGGCAACGGCGCGTATCGCATCAAAGAATGGCAGTTTAAGCGGCATTTTTTGATGGAGAAAAATCCGTATTACTGGGCGGCCGGCAAAGTGCCGACAAACCTGGTGCGCGTGGTCAATTACGAAGATCAGCAAACGGCATACCTGCAATACACCACCGGTGTTGTAGATATGCTCACATTTTTGCCGCAGAATTTTTCGGCGGAACTTCTGAAATTGAAAAACGAAGGCAAGCGAAGCGATGTGCATTACCTGCCGGCATTCGGAAGTTACTATTTTATTTTTAATGCGACTCGCCCGCCGCTGAATGACCCGCGCGTGCGGCGTGCACTGGTGATGGCGGTTGATAAACAGGCGATTGTGAGAGATGTCACGCGCATGTCGCAGCCAGTGATCGGCACGCTGGTGCCGCCTGAGTCAATACCGGAGTACGAGAGTCCGCAAGGTATTGCGTATGATGTGGCGGCGGCTAAAAAACTGCTGGCCGAGGCGGGATATCCGGACGGCAAAGGCATGCGGCCCATTGAGATTCTTTATAACACCGGGCCAATCGTGCACGAAAATATCTCGCAGGCGCTGGGGCAAATGTGGGAAAAAAATCTTGGCGTCACCGTCACGTTCCGCGGCGTTGAAGGAAAAACATTCAGCGCGCTGAGGCGTAAGGAACATTCTTTTGATATCTGCCGCGGCGGCTGGTACGGCGATTATCGCGACCCGACAACATGGCTTGACCTGCTGCGAACGGATAACCCCGGCAATGACGGATTATTCAAAGATGAGCATTATGAATCATTGCTCAACAAGGCTGAGCACGAAGCGGATGCCCAAAAACGTCTGAAGATACTCAACGAGGCAGAAGGTTATGCGCTTGAGAATCAAGCAGTGATCCTGCCGCTCTATCAATATACTGAAGGTTACCTTTACGACGACAAAAAGTTATCCGGCGTCGATTTTAATATTCGCCTCATGACGCAACTGAAATTCATCCGAAAAATCACGCACGCAACGGCAACGGAGGAATCACGATGATCCGCTATATCCTCCGCAGGCTTTGCGAATCGGTTCTGGTTGTGGCCGTGGTATATGCGTGCACTTACTGGATGCTCATGGCCGTGCCGGGTGATCCGTTTATCGGAGAGAAAAAACCACCAGAAGCGGTTTTGCAGGCGCTGCGCGAACGCTACGGCATTGATGACCCGCTGAAAGGTTTTGTGAATTATCCCGCTCAACTTGTGCTGCATGGCGATTTTGGCCCCAGTGTGCAGTATGAAGATTTTACGGTGGCCGACATCATTCGCGCATCGCTTCCGGTTTCGGTTTCCCTGGGATGCCTGGCGCTGGTGATGGCGCTTTGGGCGGGCGTGATTCTTGGCACTATCGGGGCAATTTATAAGGGAAAATGGCCTGACATGGCGCTGACTGTGCTGACGCTGGCGGGTGTGAGCCTGCCCACATTTGTTGTCGGCACGATGTTGCTGCTGGTTTTTGGCGTTTACCTGGCGGTATTGCCCAGCGGCGGATGGGGCCGGCTTTCGCAGCTTATTTTGCCGGCCGCGACACTAGCCATTTTCTACATGGCGTATATTGCGCGGCTTACGCGTTCGGGCGTCCTTGATGTGCTCAGTGCGGATTATGTGCGCACAGCACGGGCAAAAGGGCTTACGCCGGCGCGCGTGATCGGTTCGCATGTTCTGCGAAATGCGGGATTGCCGATCCTCAGTTATCTTGGCCCGGCCGCGGCCACGGTGCTGACGGGTTCTTTTGTTGTTGAGAAAGTATTCGCAATTCCGGGACTTGGCACGCATTTTATCAACGCGTGCATCAATGCGGATATTCCGCTGGTTCTGGGCTCCGTACTGACATATACCGTGATCGTAGTGCTTTTTAATCTGCTGGTAGATGTGACGTACAGTTTTATGGACCCGCGCGTGACGTTGCGATAGGCCGTTATCAGGCGATACTGCTTTATGATTGCTTTAAGCCTTGTTGTTTGCTACACTTATCAATCTGGCGTGATCTGAACAACAAAAATCCCATAAAAAATGGATGACTGTTGAGTGATTCATGATATCGCGTGGAGAATTTTTCTCCCGGCGTTGATTTTCAATTGTTGAGCAACCCGCCGCAGCAACTGGCTTGTCCCAAGTAACAGGTGACAGGCGATCTTTTGGAGTATACATGCCCTTTTCCGCTTTCGGTCTCAATGCCACATTGATCAGCAACATCCGTGATCTGAATTACACCAAACCAACACCGGTTCAGGAAGCAGCCATCAATCCTGCGATTGAGGGCCGCGATCTGCTGGTATCCGCGGCGACCGGATCAGGAAAAACGGCCGCGTTTTTGCTGCCCACAATTCATCGCCTGATGCAGAATATGAAGCGCCCGCCAAAAGGCGTGTTGGCCGGCCCGCGCGTGCTGGTCGTCAGCCCCACGCGCGAACTTGCCGCGCAGATTCATGACAATTTACTTGAGCTTGCCAAAAACACAGGCGTGCGCGGCGCGCCGGTATATGGCGGCGTCAGCATGCGTCCGCAGGAATGGGCGTTTCGCACCAATGTGGAGATTATCGTCGCCACGCCGGGGCGTTTGCTTGATCACGCGCAGCATCCGTATGTGAAGCTGAGCAACATTGAGATTCTGATTCTTGATGAGGCCGACCGCATGCTTGATATGGGATTCCTTCCTGATATCAAGCGGATTTTGCAGATGTTGCCGGCCAAGCGACAGACATTATTTTTCTCTGCCACGATGCCGCCGGAGATTCGCGAACTGACCAAACAGATGCTGGTTAACCCGCAGAACATCGCCATTGAAAAAACAGCGGGCCCGGCCGTGAGCATTACGCAAAGCGTATTTCCGGTGCCGACGCATCTCAAATCCGCCCTGCTTCTGCATATGCTCAATGATCAAACCAATACGGCGATGAGCTCTGTAATCTGCTTTACGCGCACCAAACACCGCGCCAATCGCGTGACGGCATTTCTTGAGCGGCACGAAATTTCCTGCGCGGCGATACATGGTAATCGGTCGCAGGCGCAGCGCACGGCCGCGCTTGAGGGATTCCGCACCAGGCGTTATCGCGTGCTGGTCGCAACAGATATCGCGGCGCGCGGCATTGATATCAGCGGTGTTTCGCACGTAATCAATTTTGATTGCCCGCATCTGCCCGAAGATTATATTCATCGCGTGGGCCGCACGGGCCGCGCCGATGCGACGGGTGACGCATTTACGTTTGTGTCGCCGGACGAAGATTTTGATCTGCGGCGCATTGAGAAAGTGATTAAAAAGCAGTTGCCGCGAATCATGCTGCCTGATTTTGATTATAAACAGATCATGCAGGAAAAACTTGAGATCCCGCTGGCAGAGCGTATTGCGAAGATTCGTGCGGAAAAAGCGGCTGCTCGCGAACGCAGAGACGCCAAACTGCTGCGTCAGCAGGAACACACCGGCAGCCAGCGCGAAAGCAAACCACGCAAAGATTTCCGGCCGCAACAGCCAAACCGACAGCAGGAATCGGGATTTTCGCAGCATCCGCGTCATCAAAAGAGAGCCATGGTTCCGCCGCGCCAACGGCCGCATTTTGGCGAGCATTTTGGTGATCGCAACGAACCGCGCGGAGAAATGTCGTCACGCAGTAATTTTCAGGGTAAACCATCCGCGGGAGATCTGCATCGCCAGGCCAGCAATAACCCCGGCCGGCGCAAACCGCATCTGCCCGGCCACGGCGGGCCGCGCAACCAAAACCGCCAGCAAGGCAATCATCCGCACGGCGGTAAACCCGGCGGCGGCAGAAACGCCCAGCATAAACGATAAACGTAATCAACGGGTATCCGGAAGCCGCTAAAATCAGGCTTCCGGTATCTTGGGTTCCGTCAGCAGGATGACGTTTTTGCCCTGCGCTTTGGCGCGCAGCAAAGCGCCGTCGGCTTTTTCCATTAAGCCGTCAAGCGTTTCTGCATCCCAGGGAAATGTGGCGATCCCGCCGGAAATGCTGACAGTCCCGTGCATATTGGCAAGTTTACTCCACTCGCATTCGCGGATGGCTTTGCGGAAGCGCTCCGTCGCGGCCATCGCATCGGCCGGGTGCTGGCTGTTGGGCTGGCGCGGCGCGTCATGATCCCAGAAGACCACGGCAAATTCATCACCGCCAAGACGGGCAACAAGATCCTGCTGGCGCGTGCAGCGCTTAAGCAGGCGAATCAGTTCGCGTACTATGGCGTCGCCGGCGGCGTGGCCAAAGGTATCGTTATAGTGCTTAAAATTATCGATATCAAAAAGCAAAATAGAAACGCGAAAACGATCCACGCGCGCTTTATCAAGCAGACTGGTGACAAAACGATTGAAGTAACGGCGATTGTAGGCGCCGGAGAGTTCATCAGTAATCGCCAGTGTGCGAAGCTGCTCGTACCGGCGGGAAAGATTCAGCCATCCGGCAAGCCACAGAGCAGCCTGATTGAGAGTGCCGGGAATGTCGTTGCCGATGCGTGATGCGCCTGTGAGCACAAGGCGGCCGAAGATGACGTTGTGCGCGCCGACGATTGCGGAAAGAGATTCTTTATCGCGTATCTGCTCGCCGGCGTCATATCGCAACGTACCGCCCCAGGCCACGGCGGATTGCAGAATGGCCACTGCGCGTGAGGATATGTCCGTAACACCGGAGAGAAGTTCGTCGGCCATCTCCGTATGCGCCTGAATCGGCAATTGCAGAACGGAAACCATCACGGGATCAACAGGCGCCGAAGGATGCACAAGCACCTGAGGAACGGTACGCAATGGCAAATGCCTGAGAATTTTATCAAGGGTTAACGGAAGAATTTCGTAATCATCAACACCGGCGGAAAGCACGCGGCGGCAGGTACGCTCCTCAGCGGCATCGCAAATAAGCAGGACACGCGCATCAGGCGCGGCCTTGCGAAGATTCTCAAGATGAAGCTGAAGATTGGCCTCGCCGGCAACAGCAACAACAATTAACTCATACGGATGAACGGAGATATTAAAAATAGCATCCGCAAGAGAATCCGCATGATCGGCATTCAGCTCGGAACAAGCCGGGATTACGGCATTTTTACCTACCAGCAGAATGCGGCCCTGAACGGATGATGCGCCGAGCGAAGCGGACATGGGAAATGAATTGTCAGTAAAGGACGAAGATTGCGACACGTTGAGAGCCTCCGCGACGACAGGCACGCTGAGTAATACGAAAAATAACGACCCTACCAAGTTGTTGCCGCGACGTGAACCCTCTTACTGATTTATGACCAAATAATGCAGGGCTCAGTCATTTGCCATCATACTGCGGTGATAGGAGTCAACCAAGATGATTTATGAGGTTTTCGCGAAAGTAATTTATCTGCGTTATTCACATTTTCGCATAAGTATCAATTTTACGACATAGGGTGGCTTGCCTGATGCCGCTGTAAAAAATATAAACGATAAATCAAATTAGGCACTATTTTACAACTATTTATAACCTCATGTCAGAGCATGAACTGGCTGAATTTTCATTGACAGTTCTACAAATGTGAGTCATATTTAACTTTCCTGATGAGTAGGCATCATATCTTGTGTACGTAAAAAAGCAGTCAGGTAACGCCTCAGCCTCTGCTTGCTGTTAAGTGGGCAATCTGTTTTTTTGGGAGTAGGAATTGTGGAACGCGCAACCGGTAAGGTGAAATGGTTTAACGATCAAAAGGGTTTTGGTTTTATTTCTGGTCAAAGCGGCGAAGACATTTTTGTACACCATTCAGCAATCATTGCCGAAGGTTTTCGCTCACTGAAGGAAGGCGAAGACGTTGAATTTGACGTTGAGACCGGGCCAAAAGGCCTCAAGGCCGCCAATGTCCGCCGCGTTTCAGAATTGCAGCCGCACTAAAACAGTCGGTCATCATTTCAGTCCGTTGTCATGATATGCAGCAGAACCGCAGATGAGACGCAGGATGCCATGTGCAATCCTCGGTGATTCATTGTGTTTCTGCCGCATATCATGCTGCGCACAATAAGAGAATGCCATCGTAATGCCGGATGTCGCGGGATATTAATGCGGCATGCCAAAAATGTAGTAAGCCAGGCAGAGTATTGCCAGGACAACCGTTCCGGGTTTTACCTCGCGCCAGCGGCCTGAGAGAATCTTCATCAGCGGATAAAGGATCAGTCCTGCGGTTAATCCGTTGGCGATGTTATAGGTAAAGAGCATCATGGCGATGGTGGCAACGGCCGGGACGGTTTCTGTAAAGTCTGAAAATTTGATGTGCACAACGGCCGTCATCATCAGCACCCCCACCATGATCAACGCCGGGCCGTAAGCAAACGCCAAATGCTGTAGCGGCATGACCAGCGGAATAAAGAAAATTGAGAGCGCAAAGAGCACGGCAACGGTGAGCGCCGTGAGTCCGGTACGGCCGCCCTCGCGGATACCGGTGGCGGATTCAACAAATGCGCCGCTGGTTGAAGTACCCAGCAGCGAAGCAAAGATGCAGGTGACGGCATCAACGGCCATCGGTTTTTGAACATCCGGGAAATTGCCATTCTCATCAAGCATATTGCCGGCCGCGCCAACGCCGACCAGTGTGCCGAGCGTATCAAGAAAACTCATCAGGAAAAGTGTCAGCATGATCGGCAGAAAACTAAAGTTAAAGATGGTTTTGAGATCAAGCTGTAAAAAAATCGGCGCAAGCGTGTAGTCGCCGGTAAATGGCAACGCAAGGAAACTCTCGGGCGCTTTGGCAAGGCCAAGCGGAATACCGGCTACGGCCGTGGCGATGATGCCGATCAAAATAGCGCCGTGAACGCGATAATACGTCAGCACAGCCATGAGAACAAAACCAGCAATGGCCAAAAGAACCTTTGCGTCATGCACATTGCCGAGTTTAACCGGTACGGCCGGCGTGGTGACAAATCCGTTTGCCGAAGGCAGCGCGGTAACCGGAAAACCCGTAACACCGCTGGTGACGATGCCGGTCTGATACATGCCGATAAAAAGCAAAAACAGGCCGATGCCCACGCCAAAAGAATGCTTGAGGCTTGGCGAAATGGAGTTGGCAAGCCATACGCGCGCGCGGGCAATGGTCAGTATCAGTAGCGCAACACCGGCCACAAATACCGCGCCAAGCCGCTGCTGCCAGGTGATATGCTGGCCGGCAATGGTGATGGCCGTGAGGCTGAAGGCAATAAATGCATTTTCGCCCATATATGGGGCGACGGCAATCGGCTTGTTGGCATAAAAAGCCATCAGCAGACAGCCGACAACCGCCACCAGAATCGTGGCGACGGTTGTGGGACCGGGAGCAAAACCGGCATTTGAGAGGATCGCCGGATTTACCACAATAATATAGGCCATTGTGACAAAGGTTGTGACCCCGGCAAGAATTTCTGTTTTTACCGTCGTCCCGTTCTGCTTAAGCTTAAACAATTGATCCACGCGTGCCTCCGTATCATCAACAAAGTGATACTATATTAAACACGAAACAATAAATGGGGAAATGTGGCGGCCAGTTAACAAAACAATCCCGAATCGCATATGCGATCCGGGATTGTTTATAGTATGTGCCAGAAATAAATCACACATGACATGCCGCCACTCTTCGCGGGGCGGCCCCGATAAACTTGTGACACGTGATTTGTTTTTGGCAATCCCTGTAATCAGAATGACGGTAAAATTCAGATCGTATGCTTAATCTTGATCGCTTTGCCGGAGTCGCTTGACTCAAAAGCGGCGAGAATGACATCAAGCGAGCGATAACCTTCAACGCCATTGATCGGCGGCTCCTTGCCGCTGACGACGGAATGAATGAACATATCAGAAACGCCCGAGGATACCTGCTTTTCGTTGGTGCTGATGGCGCCGAGTTTGTAGCGTTCTTCCTGGCCGTCGCGATAACGGACGATTACGCCGTATGTGGGGTCCGTCGCAAGCATCAGGACGCCCTTCTCACAATAAATGTAAGTATAATTAGCCTCAGGTTCACCGTAGTTGGTCCAGCTAATAATAATTGAGCCCATGAGCCCTTGTCTGGTTTTGGCGACAATCATGGCGTTATCGTCAACATCAATCTTTTTGCCGTTCGCATATGTTTTGCTGAGCGTATCAATCATGGCTGTGACTTCTACAAACTCATCGTTAAGCAGGTAACGCATGAGATCGGCCTTGTGAATGCCCAAATCGCCGCATACGCCCATGATTGAAAATTTCTTTTTGAAAAACCACGTGCCGGGGCCCTTATCAATGGACCATGAATCCGGGCCGCCATGCTTGAACGCGGTACGGAAAGAAATGATTTTGCCAAGCCGGCCCGAAGCGAGAATTTCCCGGGCCTTGATGTGCGGAGGCATCAGCCGTTGATTCTGGCCAACCATCAATATCTTGTTTGCCTTTTTGGCGGCGATAATCATGGCCTTTGCTTCCGCGCGTGCGGTGGCCATCGGCTTTTCCACCAGAACATGCTTGCCGTGCTTGAGCGCGTCAATGGTCATGGGCGCATGAAGATAATTAGGAACACCCAGCACGACGGCATCAATATCCGGATCTTTTATCATCTCGGAAAAATCAGCCCACGCGCGCGCGTCATATTTTTTTGCCTGTTCTTCCGCACGGGCAATCACAACATCACAAAAACCGACCAATTTGGCGCTGCTATTGCGCGCCAATTCCGGAATATGACGACGCGTACTGATGGCGCCGCAACCGACAACCGCAACTCGCACCGGGGAAGACATGTCGTAATCTCCTGATATCAAAAAAAGAAAATAAAGGATGCATCACAATATCGCCTCAATGAACAAGCGTGAGGCGAAAATCAAATCAATCGATTGATCAAAGATACAATAAAAAGAGCAGAAACACAAGTTTCTGCTCTTTGGGGACATATTTAGCCTTATCGTGGAGGATCAAAAAGGATTAACGGCCTGAAACATACGACTGAATAAGCCCTTGTTTTCCTTGCCGACGATACTGATGACCACCCGGCCCTGGCCGGCGTCGTTTGTCGTCATTTGCGCGCCGACCATATTGATGCGTTTATCAATATTATAGACGCCGCTTTGCATCAGGATCTGCTGAACAGTCTTGAGACGCTCATTGCCGATCTCAAGCGCCGCGGCGCGTGTACGGCGATCCTTCTGGCGATCCGCACCTGGCCGCAGCATATCCGCAAGGCTATCAAGTGCCCTATCAGTCTGATTGATTTCGCGATCAACCGCCTGAACACGCAGCAAAGCTGCGCTCATGGCGTCGGCATCAAAACCGGACGCCATCTTGGCGCGCGCCTGGCCTGCGGCCTCTGAACGGGTGCGCTCAAGATCAGAACGCTTGGCGCGCAACTGAGCAACAAGCGCAAGAGTCGTCTGGCGATCCGGATTGGCACGCAATTCCGCAAGCTCAAGATCAGCTTTGCTAAACTCATGCGTCACGCTGAGCGTCATATTGTCGTCAAATCTCATTCGTTGAATCAATCCGTCAATCTGGCGAATATCATCCGCACTTAAAACTACGGAGCCCGACGCAAAGGTCATGTATGCGGCACGCGCACGGGTGCTGCGATGATCTTTTTTACCGCCAGCTGCTTCCGCGGCGATGTTAAGAAGTTTTTCAGGAACACTTGCGATACCCACAGCAAGCGCCTGGGACACGGCTCCGACGGCAGAAAGATAAAGCTCGCCCATTTTAATTTGATTGGCATGAATGCCAAAACCGACCGGCAGCGTGATTGAACCATCGCCATCGCGCAAGACCTCAAGCGCGGTATCCGTGTTGATCGGCAGACGGAAAAACGACTCAAAAAAACCGCTCGGCGGCTCTGACATGACAAGATCCGTCAACACCAGGCGCGACTGAACAGTGCCGGAACCATCACCTTTTAAGCGAAGGTCAACAGAACCGTCAAAAGTTCCGCGATACAACTGCACGCCACTGGCCGAAGCCAGTGAACGGAATGCGGCAAGATCAAGACCGTTGACGCTGGCCCGCGCCCACCCGCTTGGCGCAGGATAAAGACTGACAACGCCGTTGCCGGCAAGTTGTGCAAAAAGATCTTTTTGGGTGAACTGCGCATTACTATCTGATTGCGTGGCGGCGGGTGATGTTGCGGAAACATTCAAAGAAGCCGCATCCTTGCGGGATTCCTGCACCTGAACCTGCCCTGAATAGACCAGAAAATTAAAACGAATCGGCCGATTGATTTGAGTCGCCATGCTGCTGAGGTTACGAGCCTCAACCTCCATTCCGGTCAGCGGCGCGACAAATGGCGGATCAACCGTGTTATCAATAAATTTAACATCAAGGCCGGAAGCCATCAGCTTACGCACACGGATCTCGCCTGGCGCAGTCGGCTGGCGTGCATCATTCTGCTGATCGGCCTGCGGCGTGGCGGTTACCGCATCAACTTTTTTGGCAGGTTCCGTATTGAGCGGAGCCGTGGCCGGTTGAGTCGCGGCGGGAGTTCCCTTCAGCACAAAACCACCGATCGTCATGCCGTTTTTTTCTTTGCTGACCAGCGCAATAGGCTTGCGCAGTTCAACAAGACCCGCGATGACGGTTCCGTCGGCCGGCTCTATGCGCGCTTTTTCAACGCGAATTTCCTCAATGCCAAGCGAGGTCGGCGCACCGGGTGATGATTTATACGCAATATTGCTCAGCAGCGCATCAAGATCAAAACCACGCGAGACATCAAAATCAAGAGGATTGCGGCGATCAAGACGGAGACGCGTTTCCGCATGCGCAGAAAAAGAACCTTCCGTCAGTTGCGAGCCGTCAATTTTTTCTGCAAGTTCAGGCAATATGGCAAGTAAACCTTCGCCGCGAATGCCACTGAACGCAACATCGACTTCCGCCTCAGGGAACGAAATAAAAGGACGCAGCGAAGTTTCGGCATGCAATTGATCAATCGCCGGCCAAAGCTGGCCGTTGATGTTCAATTTGATCGGAGGCCGGCCGCCGGCGCTCGGGCCGAGGCACTCAATCGGACTGCTGTTGCGGACGGTAAAATCACGCAACTCAATCACGGAAGAATTGCTGCGTTTTTCGTCAGTATACGCCAGTTTTTTAATACCAAACGAGAGTTCGTTAATCGTAATAAGCGGCAACTTGCGCGGATCAGGCAATGATGCGCGCGCGGACTGTGATGGCGTCGCCGCGACAGGTTGCGTGGCGGCTGCGACGGACGGTTGCGGATGCGGCCCTACCAGAATGTGGCCAAAATTCATGCGGCCATCAGCGCCGCGGACGAATTGCGAATCAATACCGGTGAGCCTGATGCTGTCGACTGCCACAATGCGATTCGGAATATCAATACGATTGGCGCTGACTGATACCTCATCAATTGCGATCAGTCGCGATTGGTCATCGGCGATCTCAATTTGGCGCAGGCCAAAACTGGCCTTTTGGCCGCCGGCGGGATTTGCCGCAAGGTCACCATCAACCAGCAGATGAATTGTGCCGTTCTGAATACGCGGCTCAATATTATCAGGCAAATAACCGAGGAACGGGCCGGCCTTGAGCCCTTTTGCCATCACTTTCAGATGCGCGGCCTGATGCGTGGGGTTAACCAGAAAATCGCCACTGACAGTCAGTTCTTCAAGAGAGCCGGGAATAGTTGTTTTGAGCAACAAGGTTGCCGGCGCACTTTCGCGGCCAAGCGTTAGCGAATCAACTTGAAGATCAAGGAGACCTTTGGCGGTAACCGGCAAACGCGCCGCCTGATCTTCCCAATCAAAAGCGGCCTGTCTGATACTCAGTTGCCGTAAAACGGTAACCATGCCCGGGCCGGCGTTAACTTCGGCCGCGGCATGCGCGGCAGCCTGCGTTGCGGCGGATTTAACCTGTTCTGGTATGTGCGGCACGGCAGGCAGAATACGGATGCCGCCGGCGAGAATCGCGCCATTTTTTTCGCGCAGAGCGCGGCCGCGCGGATGATCAAGCTCAACGGCCCCGATGACCAGCTCACCATTTTGCCATGCAAAATCCTTAACGCGTAATGCGTCGACGGCAGCAAGTTCGCGGCCGCTATCCGCATACGTCACATTCTCAACGGCAAGTGATGCGGCGATACGCTCGCCATTTTTGGCAAGGCCAATTTTGGCCGTACCGCTGAAGCTGCCGTTCTCAAGCGCGGGCTCAATGCCAAATGAACGCAGATACGGCGCGATAAATCCGCCTTTAATCCCCAGTCCCTGCGCCCGCATGGCCGCCTCTACCGATTGCTTACCAGGTGTTACCTGGCCATCAAATGTGAGCGCGTCGGCAAGTCCGGGCGCTTTAAGCCACGCCTTGATAGTGCCGGTTTGCCCGCCGCCATCAAGCGACTGAAAATCAACATGAAAATTTTTGACCTCAAGGCCGGCATCGTTGATCACGATCTGCGTGACCGGTGTTACGGCGTTATCTTTTAATGTCAATTTCAGATCATGCCAGGTTAACTGGCCCAGCTCAAGACGCGGCAAAGTGCCCGCAATAGCCTGCGGCGCGGGTCGCGATGCGGGAGCGGTCGCGGCCATCGGCGAACTCCTGGCCACATGCCGAATTGCTTCCGGAGGCAACGTGCGCATACCCAGTGCGGCAAGCTGTCCGGCCGCAGTGCGCTCAACAGACAACTCAGGCCCAGCAATATCAACAGTGCCGATCTTAAATGTCATAGTCTGCGGATTACCCGCAAAACCATTGAGCGCGACATGATCCCAAGCCAATAAAGTTTTGTCGCCATCAGTCAGGCGCACATCTTTAAGCTGAGCATCCGCCTGAATCATACCGTCATTTCCGGCGGCGATTGCGGCCTGAATACCACAGCGAAATTGGCCATCCTGAATCAATGACTCAATGCCCAGGTCAGGCTCATACGGTTTGAGCGCATCAAGACGAATACCGTCAACTTTTAATTGCAGTGCGGCGAGTTTCGTCGGCGTAAATAATTTCAGATCGCCGGCAACTTCAATCCGTTTGCTGATACCTGGCGAATGCAAAACCACATTAAGTTTGGCCGCGGCATCCTGCGATGCCGGCGGATTGGCGAGGCCAGTCAGGCTAAAATCATCCAGAATAAGTGCAAAATTGCCGGTCGGTTTTACAAAATCATCCCGAAAACTGGCGCTTGCCGAATGAACTGAAAGTTCTTTGACCGACCAGGCAAAATGGCCGGCCAATGAACCGGAAACGGCTGGCACAACTGCGGCCGGCGATGTGGCGGCCACAGGCGCGGCAACATCTGATGATGATGGCGCATTCGGATCAATCTCAACGCCGCCGATGGCAATTTTACCCGTGGCCGTGCGAGCTGCCGAAGCGCGAACACCGACAACATCAACTTTGCTGATTCTGGCTTGAGCGCCATCAAGCGTATCAATGCCGATGTTGATATTATCAATACCAAAAGTTTCGCGCTCATCAGCCATAAGGTTGATGGTATGCAGACGCAATTCGCCCTTTACGCCATACGAAGGACTCGGCGCAGCGGTTGTTTTAAGCTCCGCCCACATGTTGGCGGAAAATTCGCGCGCCTTTGGCTCAATTCCCAGCGGCGAAAGATATCCGCGCACGGGAGCAAGATTGAGCCCGCGCATCAGCACACGTGCCTGCGCGTCAATATCGCGGCCTTTGGTGCGCGCTTCGCCCTCAATGCGAAATACCGTCAGCACGGGATCTGCCGCAACGTCAACCTCAAAACGCGTCGGGCGCAATTCAGAACCCAGATTTGATACACGCACATCAAGGCCGACTTCCGTCTTGATTTCCGGCGTTACGCTCTGATCATGATAATGCGCGCGCAGATGCGTCACGCGCAAAGCCTCAACATTCAGCGGAGAGCTAAAGTCAATCGGCCGGGCATCCGCCGATGACGCCGAAGTACCGCCTGATGCGGAACTGGCGGCCATAAAGCGCTCAAGTTTTGGGAATTGTCCCTGCGCATCACGATCAACCCACAACTCAACGCCATCAGCCTCAAGGCGCCAAATCTCAAGCTTGCCCGTAAGCAGCGCTATGGGAGAAATTCTCGCACGCACGTAATCGGCGCGCGCAATAGAATCCCCACCTTCCTGCGGAGCAACATCAAGTCCCCAAATACCGACGTTGCCGCCCATGAGGCTCAGCTCAAGGCGGTCATAATTGTATTTGAGTTTATAAAAATGCACGACACGGTTCATGACCGCCGGCAAGAGGAATATCAGCGAGATGCGGAACACCACCACCAGAATCAGCAGTGATACGCCGATGCGCAGCGCGCGGCGCTTAATCTTCTTTTTCTTCTCAATACGTTCCGCAGCAGTGAGTGTTTTTTTTGCCGATGTCATGGCTGACCTCCTGTCGTTGATCCGCTCTGTTGTGATGCCTTCTCAAGCGCCGCTTCCCTATCCTTGCGGCGACCGAGCGGATCATACCCATCCGGCGCTTGCTTTCTGGCTTTAAGCCAATCGTATGCGCGTATGCGGGTTGAGGGTGTCTGATCTTCAAGGTAAATCATATTTTCCGCGACCATCCTGCTATTGAGGTCGTCGCGCGAAATCATATTACGGGAAAGTTCTTCAAGTGACGGGGCATGCTGGCCCGCTTCGCCGGCAAACGTCGTGAGCACGGCGCGCAGTTCAATTTGCATGCGCCGCTTGCGCGCCATTTCTGAAAGAAACTGAAAAGTAACGCGGTCAAGCTGCCATCCCAGATCCTTCGGAACCGGCTGAAGTGATACCTGCGACACTATTGATTTTGTCAGCGCATCAAGATTGGCATCATTGGCCACAAGTGCAAAATCAGTGCACAGCGCAGCGTCAACCTGCCCTGCCGCATATACCAGCGCGGCGCGGCGAGTGGCGGAATTTTGCATCGCCGCAAATGCCTGCCTGATATTCGTATGTTCCGCCTGATCAACAGGAGCCTGCGTCAACTTCATGGCTTGCGCGGCATCGTTCACATCCTGATTGGCTTGAGAAACCAGCGAGACGGGTATTTCTCCGGCGGCATGAATCTCAACCACGGCCACAACCGCGTTGATGGCACTGTTCTCAAACTGAAAAGGAAGCAATACCGCAAAGGCTTGCGTCTCTTTTTTTGCCGCAACATCAATCAACGCCAGTTCGCGTTGAGTGTGGCTGCTGGCCGGGCGAGTGGTCGGCGGCTGAACATCGCGCAGCGGCCAAATCATTCCGTGTTTGTTGGCCTGCTGAGGCCGCGACTTGACCGCGGCGGCCGGCGCATCATTGTCGGCATTTTTTTCCTGAGCATCATCCGCGTCTTCCGGCGGCGCGATATCCTCAAGAATCACGCCAAGCGTCATATTCTTTTCTGATTTGCCCTCGCCGCGATAAACCTGAACTGAAATTCGGCGATGAACTGATTCCCCGGCCAGCGTATCAAGAATGGATTGCGGATCATCAATGGCAAACGTCACAGTCTGTCCCGGGCGCAGCAAACCTGTTCCGGAACCGATCTGCGCCTGCCGCAGATATGCTTTCTGCGAGAGTTTATCCCAAATTTGCTGCGGCGCGCTGAGCCTGGCAAATCGACCGCGAAGCGTCAACCGTGTTGTCGGCAATACCGGCATACCGCCACGGCTTGCCGTGATTAACTGTGCATACGCGCCAAGAGGCTCAAGGGCGTTCTCCGGCATTTTTTCAAGTGCATAATACTTAACGGTCACTTCCTGCGCGTTTGGTATGAGCACCGTCGGGATGGCCGGCTGCGTTGACGATTGTGTGGCTGCTTGAGTCGCCGGCTGATTTGCCGGTTCTGTCGCGGGTTCAGTTGATGACTGTGTTGCGGGTTGTGATGACGCTTGCGTTGCCGGTTCAGTTGACGCCGGCTGTGTTTGTGCAATTTCCGGCACTGGCCCGCTGATAGGCGTACCCGCGAAATGATTGACTGTCACGGCGGAAGTTGGCGGCGCCAGCGGCTCTTTTTGACCTGTGCCAAAACACCCGGCCACAAGCCCAACACCCATAATCAAGCTACATAAACGCGTTAATCGAGATAAAACAGACCCCACGGCAGCCCCTTTACTCTGTATTTGCCAGGGGCTTATTATAATTTATCACACGTCAACTGTCACAAGCGCGATTCAAGTATATAAGCCTCGGCCACCTCACATGATAGGTCGCCGGGCGTATGATGTACAATCTGGTCGGTTATTATATGCGCACCAGTTCAGGCGTACGGAGCATCACCTCGGCAAGTCCGGTGCTGCTGCCATCCGGCCGCAGTATGCCAAATTCCGCTTTATAATCCCAATTGGCCCAGCCAATATTGTGCTCACGAAAAACGCTGATGATGTCGCGGAACCAGGCGACGCGCAGTTCCTGCGGCGCCAAATCAATCGCGCCAAATTCTCCGCAATAAAGCGGCAATCCGGTGCGCCTGGCCGCAGCCAGCGGTTTTGCCAGATCCTTGACCATCACGCCGCGGTCATAATACGTGTTAAAAACTTCAACTTCCTTGCGGACGTCCGGCGGCAATTTGGCAAGTTCTGCATCGCTGACCGGTTTTCCGGGATACTGAATCGGCCCACTGTAAATCTGCCCTTCCCTGCACCAGGGCGCGCAATGATGCGTCAAAAACATCGGCAGGTAATAATGAAAAGTTAAAATGAGATTGCTGTCGTCCGGGATATCCAGAAGATCATAGGTAAAAACTGAATTCCATCTGTTTGAGCCCAGTATCACAGGACGTTCCGGCTCAAGTTCACGAATCGCAGCATGCGCTATTTTGGCAACGCGATTCCAGTTGCGGGCGTCATGCGCCACCGGTTCGTTCATCAGTTCATACGCTACGCGATCATTAGGCCGGTGTTTAAGAAACGCGGAAAGCTCACGCCAGAAACCGGCGAATTTTTCAGCCTCGGCCGGATCAGTAAACAACCGGGGCTCCGTCGTCTGATTAAAAAAATGACTCCGCAGGATATGCAGATCAACAATCGCGTTCATGCCCGCGTCATCAAGCCAATCAAGCACATTCTCAAGAAGCGTAAAGGCATCTTTCTGTTGCCGGCCGGAAACATCCCACATCTGTTCTTCATCAATCGGAATACGCAGATGATCAAAACCCCAGTCGGCCAGCCGCCGCACATCTTCCTGTGTAAAATACGCGGCACGATTTGCGCCGCGTTCTTTGCTCTGGCTAAGCCAGTGGGAAATATTTGTGCCACGCATTAACTGAATCGACATAACTCACCTTACGAACGACAGGCTCTTTATTTTAAGATACAAAATAACCGGCTAAAAAACTTGCCCTTTATCAATGAATGATTCATACATAGTTCAGCACTAATATACTATTGACACAGGCTATTGATTGCCAAATTTGGCAATTCTATTAACAATCCACGCAACCCTTTTTGATTTAATAATTCAACTTATAAAGCGGATGCCAAAAAAGAAATAACGGCTGACAGACTTACAAAGCCGCCCCGCGATAGCGTGGCGGCAGGTCATGCGCTAAAACATTTTGGCACATATTATAAAAGCCAAATAAAAAACCCCGGGACAATACACACCAGGGTTTTAAGAATTATTTACTTTTTTTAGTCTTTACGGCGACGCAACAGCAAAGCCATGCCGCCGAACGCAAGCACTGAAAGCGAAGCCACTTCCGGAACCGGTGCAACAGCAAGACCGGTAAACAAAGTGTTACTCAGCGTATAAGCATGCAGCGCACTGCCACCCGTGGTAGCGTATTCATAAACGTATGATGTACCGGCGGAGGCTCTTGCCAGGGCAAAGAGGTGATTACTGGCTTCGTCATAAACAAGGTTACTGACGGTGGTGCCTGTTACTCCGATGGTCGCAATTTCAGTCAGAGAACCGCCATCGCCCAACACATATATTTTACGATTTGAACTGGCCACCACGTAAACATTGGTGCCATCGGTTGCCATCGTCACAAATGAACCGACTGTACTGGCGACAGATGCCACGGTTACGGTTGATGTTGTTGTTGCTGCCTCGGCATTGGCTATTGAATAAATATAGTAACCGTTTGTGGCGTTGCCATACGTGTAATACAAAGTTCCGTTGTCGGTAACCGCCATGCCCGTGATTGAATTGCTGGCTGTTGCGCCGACCTGTGAATAGGAAGTGGGTGCGGTCCCGATCGAAGCGCGCTTGATAGCCGTACTTGAGGCGATGTAAAGATTGGTGCCGTCTGTGGCGATTGAAGCAACACTTCCGCCAGGTGTGCCATAATAGCTCGGTGTGTAAGTACTGCCGCTTACAGTAATTTTGAACGCCTGCGAAACACCATTTGAGCCAACATAAATATTGCCGTCATTATCCGTCACCAATCCGCCCTTCATATTAGGTGTTGGCGTTGTGGAAGTACCAAGAGCATTCGTCGGGAATACAGATTGATTTGAGGCATTAACGACGGTATTGGTTAAAGTGGAATAAATAGGACTACTTAACGTGGTGTCAATTTTGATAAAACCGGTCTGCGTGCAGGCATACAGGATGGTCGCCTCGGCATGGTGGGTGAAAGAACCCACCATCATGGCCGCAGAGAGCATCGGCGCAATTCCCGCAGCAAAAGTCAAAGTCTTCGTGATTCCCATTTCGTAACCCCCAGTTAAAATATTGCAGTAATACCCACTCCGGGTTTATGACCTCATGATGAATAAAGCATGAATCATTTTTAGAATTGAACTTAACATCGTTAAAAGAAGGATATATCAATCCGGTTGTTGAAATGCGTAAAAAGTCTGCTCAATTGCGACATTCAACCGATAAAACTAAAACAGGTATAAAAGCCATTTGCCAACACGCATGAGGAATGCCCGATATGAATGATAAAACACGCCGCATTTTGCTGGTGATGCACAACTGGATCGGCTATCTCAGCGGTATTCAGATGGGCATTGCCGAATATGTCATGCAGCAACCGGAGTGGGTATGGGCCAGATTGCTGCCAAAGCGCTCTGATTTTGTGGCCGCGCGCACGGCGGGAAATGTTGACGGCGTGATCGCATATGTTGAAGAAGAATATCTTGATGATCTTCGTGAACTGCATGTTCCGGTGGTTGACGTATCAAATTGGGTGAACAGTAATTTTCCGCAAGTGCTTCCGGATGATCGGGCCATCGGTAAACTGGCGGCCGATTATTTGATGGACATAGGACTCAAAAGCATAGCCATCATCGGCGTGCGCGGACCTTTGTTTTCTGAATTGCGCCACGAAGGGTTTATCAACCGGCTTGCCGAATGCGGTGTGACGGCCAATGTCTGCCCGAATAATATGCTGCCGCTGCCGGATGGCGTCAAGGCGCCACTGGGCCTGAGCCCTACTATTTTTTCATGGTTGATTCGTTTGCCAAAACCGACAGGATTATTTTGCACGCAGGATATCAAGGCTGCCGAGGTTCTTGAAATTTGCCGGCATGCCAAAATCAATGTGCCGGAGGATTTGTGCATACTTGGTGTTGATAACGATGAGCTCTTTAGCAAATTCAATCGGCCGCCGCTCTCAAGCATCGCCCTGCCGACCCAAAAAATCGGTTATGCGGCAGCCAAATTACTTGATGACCTGATGAACGGAAACAAGCCGCCGAAAGAGCCGACTCTTTTGCCGCCGGTGGGAGTGATCACGCGGCAGAGCACCAATCTGCTGACGATACCTGATGAGGATGTGCTTGCGGCCGTGCGCTATATACGCGAGCGCGTGCACACGCGGGTATCCGTCAATGATCTGCTGCGCGCGGTACCGGTCAACCGGCGCTATCTTGAACGGAAGTTCAAGGAACACATCGGCCGCACGCCGCTACAGGAAATCAGACGCGTGCGTGTTGAGAAAGCCAAAGAGCTGCTCTCTGGCAGCGATCTGTCGATTCCGGCCGTGGCGCGTCATAGCGGCTTTGCCAGCCCGGAACGATTCTGTAATGTTTTTCATGCGATCACAGGCATGGCGCCGACCGTTTACCGGAAAAAATTCCGGCTCAATGAGGAATAAGGCTGATTGCGGCAACATTGATCAAGGCTGCGCAGAGAGATTCTCATACTTGGCCCAGCGTGGAGAAAAAATACGCGCCAGCGCCAGCCATGCGGCATTTTCCGCCTGCTGCTGCTCACCCAGCGGCCACCAGTCAATCGCAACACGGTCGCGAAGTTCAGGCAGCAGGTTATCGCGAATGGCCGGCTCAAGAATAGTCTTAAAATGAATTTCAGAAGCAAACGGCCCTGAGATCACCAGCCGCGCCGGCCGCACAAACTGAACGGAATTGGCAATGCCCATGCCAAGCCGGCCAAGCAATGACTGCAAAATCGGCAAATCATTCCCGGGAAATTGAACAACCGCCATCAGGCTGCGCGTACATCCCATGCGTTTAAGCTGAGAAGTGCTGGCAAGGCGCTCAAGACAACCCACGCCGCCGCAAAAGCAGCGGTCTGTCTCAACACCAAGCTTGGTGTGGCCAAGTTCATTGCCGCCCATCACGCAACCGCGATTGGGCAAACCGTCAATCAGCATCGCCGAACCAAGCCGGCCATCGCCGCAACCGACCAGCAGCGTATCATCATCCGTGCTGAAAGATGTCGTCAAAATCCACCGCGCGGCCAGCGCATGCTGGTCATTGCCCGGCACAACCGGCGACGCCGGCGCGCGCTGCGCAATGGCATCAAGCATCGGCCTGAGCGAAAAATGCGGAGAATCGGGAATAGCCGAACTGAAAAGCAGTTCCGCTTTTTGAACATCCAGAAAACCAGTCACACTCAGGCCGATGGCGATCACCCGCGGCTCAACGAGCGCTTGCAGGATCTGCATCGCGCCATCCGTCAATTCCTGCGGATTGCCATAGGGCACGCTCATCGGCGGCGCAATGCTTTGCCCGCGAAGATTCAGACATACCGCGCGCACATGGCCTGGCTCAAGCGAAAGCCCCACAACCCGGCGCGCATCCGGATCAATCTCAAGCGATACCTGCGGCCGCCCCAAACCGCCGGCCGGAGTCATTTCTCCCTGGGTACGTATGATCTGCGCGGCAAATAATCTCTCAACGGCATTACCAATCAGCGTGGCATGATCACCTGTGCGCACGCGGACCTGGCTGCGGCTCAGAGCGCCATGTTCCCATAACAATCCGGCAATCATACGCGCACGCTGAGCATCCGCATCCGGAGCAAGCAGGAAGCTGTCATCGTAAGCATTTGTCGTTTGCATGAGCTTTATCATACTTCAAATAATTTAATATTGCATTTTGTACAATCTATTATAAAATATATTTTATGAAGAACACAGCAAAAACCTCAATACCGGCGCTCCCCGCATCAGCGGTTGAGCGGATTCCTCTTCAGATTGTGACCAATACGGCGACAGTCGCCCAGGTTGTCGCGGCCGAGATCGCCGCGGGCATCCGCAAGAAGCAATCTGAAGGCAGCACGTATGTTTTGGGATTGGCCACCGGCTCAACGCCGACAAGCGTATATGCCGAGCTCATTCGCCTGCATAAGAAGGATGGCCTCTCCTTCAAGAACGTCGTAACGTTTAACCTTGACGAATATTACCCCATGCGTCCGCACGAACAGCAAAGCTATGTGCGCTTTATGCATGAGCAGCTTTTTGATCATATTGATATCCCCAGCGAAAATATCAATATCCCTGACGGCACGCTCAAGCCGGAGGAAGTGCCGGACTTTTGCGCGCGCTACGAAAAGAAAATCGCCGATCTGGGCGGCATTGATTTTCAGGTACTCGGCATCGGCCGCAGCGGCCACATCGGTTTTAACGAACCGGGATCGGCTCGCGACAGCAGAACGCGCATGATCGTGCTTGATCGCATTACACGACTTGACGCGGCCAGCGATTTCTTTGGCGAGGAAAATGTTCCGCGCCGCGCTATCACAATGGGCGTGGCGACAGTCATGAGCGCCAAGCGCGCAGTGCTGATGGCTTTTGGCGAAAATAAAGCCAGCGTGATTGCCAAAGCCATTGAGGAACCGGCCAGTTCCTCCTGTCCGGCAAGCTTTTTGCAGCAGCATCCGAATGCCACGATTTATCTTGATACCGCGGCCGCGGCGTTGCTCACGCGCACGCGCTGCCCGTGGACAGTCACGCCGATCACCAATTGGGATGAGTTGGCGGTGCGCCACGCGGTGATCTGGCTTGCTCAGGAACGTAAAAAGACCATTCTTGAACTGGTCAACGAAGATTATAACGAAGCGGGTTTGCAGGATCTGCTGGCATCCCGCGGCAGCGTGCACGAAATCAACGTGGATGTTTTCCGTGAATTGACCGCAAGCATCACCGGCTGGCCTGGCGGCAAACCGCAATCAGCCAAACGTCCGGGCGATATTGACCGCCCCGCCGATCGCATCTTTCCGAAGAAAGTCGTCGTCTTTTCGCCGCATCCGGATGATGACGTCATCAGCATGGGCGGCACACTGGCACGCCTGAGCGATCACGGCCATGACGTGCACGTGGCGTATCAGACCAGCGGCAACATTGCCGTTTTTGATCACGACACCACGCGCTACGCGCAGTTTGCTCTTGATCTTGCCGCAACGCAGAAATCAGGAGCCAACGAAGGCGTCACCGCGCTGGCTCAAAAAGCACTCAGCGAAATTGAACATAAAAAACCGGGCGATATGGACGGCCCGTCAACACGCACCATTAAGACGCTTATCCGCCAGGGCGAAGCCATTGCCGGCGCGGCCGTCTGCGGCGTGGCCAAAAAGAATGTGCACTTCCTCAACTTGCCATTCTACGAAACCGGCACCATCCGCAAGAATCCGGTCGGCCCGGAAGATGTTGCCATCGTGGCCAAAATGCTTGACGAAATTCAGCCGCACCAGATTTATGCGGCCGGCGATTTGTCAGATCCGCACGGCACGCACCGCGTCTGCCTGAACGCCATTATCCTTGCGTTGCAGCAACTCAAGAACAAACCGTGGATGAAGGATTGCGAAGTTTGGCTGTATCGCGGCGCATGGCAGGAATGGGAACCGGAACGCATTGAGATGGCCGTGCCGCTTTCTCCGGATGAAGTTCGCCGCAAGCGTGAGGCTATTTTCCGCCATCAGTCGCAGAAAGATCGCGCCATGTATCCCGGCGCGGACCCGCGCGAATTTTGGCAGCGCGCCGAAGACCGCAACCGCGAAACCGCGCAGATTTTTGACAGTCTCGGCCTGTCAAAATACGCCGCCATTGAGGCATTCGTGAGTCTTGCTTCAATTCCGAGCCTGGCCATTAAGTAAACAGAAGTTTTTTCACACCTCGGCGCCTGCGAGCCCACACTCGCGGGCGTTTTTTATTTTTGCCCGTACTGCCTATTACGACAGGATGTCTCTATAATGCATTGAGGATTGCTTTTTCGGAGGTTCCTTATGCTGGCCGTCGGCTATTATCAATCGCTGCCCATTTCTGATCCCGCTTCGCTTCAGGATATTGAGGTGCCAAAACCAGTTCCCGGCCCGGGCGACCTTCTGGTGTCGGTGCGCGCGGTTTCGGTTAATCCGGTTGATACCAAAATACGCAAACGCACGGCCAGCACAGACGGCACGCCAAAAATACTGGGTTATGATGTCGCCGGCGTGGTTGAGGCTATCGGCAGTGAGGTCACGCTTTTTAAGCCCGGCGATGAGATTTATTCGTCATGCAGTGCGCTTCGGCCCGGCACGAATGCCGAGTATGTTCTGATTGATGAGCGCATCGTCGGCCGAAAACCCAAATCCCTTTCGTTTACTCAGGCAGCCGCCCTGCCGCTGACCAGCGTCACCGCATGGGAAATGCTTTTTGAGCGCATGACCCTTGCCGCCGGCCGCGCTACGACCAATCGCACCCTGCTCGTCATCGGCGGCGCAGGCGGCGTCGGCTCTATGATGATTCAGTTTGCCCGCAAACTGCGCCTCAGCGGCATTAAAGTCATCGCCACAGCATCCCGGCCGGAATCTCGCGAATGGTGTCTTAAACTTGGCGCGCATGCCGTGATTGATCACAGCAAACCGATTTCCGAAGAACTCGCGGCCATTGGTCTGCAATACGTTGATTTTATTGCATCAATGACCGGCACCAGCCAGCATTGGGACGAAATCGCCAAAATCATTGCACCACAAGGCAAAATAGCTCTTATTGACGACCTCACAGGCCCGCTTGATATTCAGAAACTCAAACAGCGCAGCGTTTCTCTTCATTGGGAATACATGTCAACACGTATTAATTTTGAGACATCTGACATGCACATTCAGGGCCGAATTTTAGGTGATGTGGCCGATTTGGTTGATGCGGGCATCCTGATGACGACATTCCGCCACGAGATGGGCCCGATCAATGCGGAAAATCTTCGCAAAGCACACGCCGCGATTGAATCAGGCCGCACCATCGGCAAAATTGTGCTGACAGGATTTTAAATTTATCGCTTTATTCCTCGGCCAGCAATTTGCGCACGCTGGCGTCAATCTCATTGACCGGGACCACGCTTCGCAAAATACCTTTGCGATCAATCAAGTAAACCGTGTGCCAGGAGAGCCGCTGGTCATAGGCCTCACACGTAAGACTCGGATTACGTTCCTCAACATAAGGATTCGGCAGCGGATCACCCTTTTTTAGCACTGGCCGCGGTTTGCGCGGTTTTGGCGGCGCGGCCGTATCAACACCGACAGCAAAGGCCCATTTTTGATCATCAATAAAGGATTGCGTCTCAAGCGCGTCAAGTTGCTCATCGTTGCCCTCTTCAGGTAACGGATCAAGAATCATGGCTGCGACAAGCCCTTTATCCGCATACGTTTTGGCTACGATCGCAAACTCATCCTGCTTTTGCCCCACACGTTTTGGCCCCAGTCTTCCGCCGATCATCAGCATCACCACCTGCCCGCGCAGATCATTAAGCTCAAATGGCTGCCCACGTAACCACTCGGCCAAATGCAGTGCCGGCGCAGGCTTGCCAATCAGATCATACGCAATAGGTTTTACCTGCCAAAGCAAATCCGTTGTCCCGGCGCGCACCACTTTGTAGTCGTCACCGTATATTTCAGAGTAAAACGCAAGGCGGATCAGCATTTTCTCCGGCAATCCGCGCACGGTAAATTTTCCTTCAAAATCACTGACATTCTCAAGCGTTCCGCGCTCACGGCTTTCCTGACAACCCATCCGCAATCCCGGCACAGGCTTG
This sequence comes from uncultured Phycisphaeraceae bacterium, assembly GCA_964610975.1. GTDB lineage: Bacteria > Planctomycetota > Phycisphaerae > WQYP01 > WQYP01 > CAZSYN01. Next base: position 40,161 of record CAZSYN010000011.1, on the reverse strand, counting down.
CCGTTCATATCCACAATTTTTCCGCTGATTACCGCAGTATACGGCGCGCCGATTACGCGCCTCGTTGCTGCTTCCTGAGCAATATTGATATTGCCAAGATCACGCACCTCTCCCGCCCGCATACTGCGTATGTCAATTCTGCGCTGCATACCGTTGCGTGTGATCAACAATTCCTCACCCGCACCGACCACAAGACGCGGTATCTCAAAAGATTCCGCATTTAAAGTTGCGGCATAATATGCGGCCTTTTGCCCCATATTTTTGTTATTGACCGTCAGATCATCCGGAGTGAGCGGCACAGCATTTCCCGCCGCGTCCACAACGCGCCCTTTAATCTGAATAAAAGGCTGTAGCACAAGCCGGTAAAACGCCTGTGGTTTGTTGGAGTCATAGGACCAGCTCAAGCCGAGAGTTTTGGCATCGTTCACGGCATACATTTGAATAATGCCGTCATTGCGAAGCGCATTGGGCTCATCAATTTCAAATCGGCCATCGCTACCGACATACTCAATTTCCCATCCGGCCACAGATCCGGCCTGCGGCTTGCCAGATTCGTCCACCAGAATACCGCGGATCTTTTTACGCGCCGGAATGCGCCACTCAATCGGCGCAATATCGCCTTTTTCCGGCACACGGATAGTCATACGCTGATCCCGATAGTTACCGGCCTCCCAGCCGATAGTGACCAGATCGTAATCACCCGGCAATAAATCGGCGATAAACAGCCCCTTTGCGTCACTTTCAATTTCACTATCGCCGTGCGTAATTGTGCCGGGAGCAACAGCGTATATTTTTTGCATAAGAGCTTTACCGGTTTTGTCATCCATAATGTGGCCACGAACCGGCCTGGTTATGCCATGAACAACTATTGGTTTTATAATTGCTTCTGATGTTTTTCCCGCTTGAATATTCACACCCGCCACCGGAACCCACCTGTCATTCTCAACCCGCAGCGAATACACACCTGGCAACAGGCCTTTGATCGTTACCTTGCCATCCATTTCACACATGCCATACGACGGGCGCTCGCCATTTTCCGGCGTCGCGGCAATTCGTAACCGTTTGCGCACTTGATCCTTCGGCCACTCAACAGTGACTTCGCACTTGCCTCCTGGTTTCAGCATAATCCTGACATTGCGAGCGCCGGCACCAAAAGGATACCGGCCATCTGGTTTTGTAAAACGCGAATCGTAACTGGCATAGCCCTCGGCCATTACCTGAATTTCTGCCCGTGAGTCCGCCGGTAATCTCTGCAAAACAAATCGCCCCTGATCATCGGTCTTTGCGCCGTAACCATTGAGATCATTCATGTTGACATAGCCATAGCCCAAAAGCCAGCCGGATTGCAGATTACACCCCACCGATGCGCCAGCAACAGGTTTGCCGGCCTCATCCGTCACGATTCCTTCAATCGTCAATGGCACACCGAGCTTAAACTCCTGCGGAAAATCATCCGTAAAAATTTGCCTGCGAGAAATCGGCAATCCCGCCAGCGCATAACCTGGCGCGTCAATAATCACGGAGCCAGTGAGCCAATTGGCGCGCGGCATCGGTATGCCGGCAAGCGTAAAGCGGCCATCATTATCCGTTCGCGTTTCCCCGACATTATTGAGTTCCGGCGTGTATAAAGATTTTGACACCCACACGCGCGCACCGGCGATCGGCTTGCCATTCATATCGCTCACAACTCCGCGTGCGATAAAGTCTTTTATTGGCGGGATAATCGGAGTGGCATAGTCCTGCTGCGCCTGAGCCATCGCGGCCAGATTCTCTTTTACCCCCACATTCTGCTCAGTTTTCGCTTTTCCCCCACCAGCGGAGATCACCGCGACAAGTGCGCCAGCCACGACCAGCAAAACAGCGGCGATGCCCCATGTTATCTTCAATTTAGCTATGATCGCCATTTTTAATGTGTTTGTTGCAAGTAAAGACGTGGCCGCCGTTCCGCCGCTCAACGCTGATTGCGCATATGCCGCGACGACTTCAGCAGAGACTCTTTGCGTCACATGTTCAGTCAGCGCAATGCCAAATGCCGCTACGCCTACCGTTACGCCGCGGGCAACAAGTTTATTTCGCAATTTTTCAACTGCTCGTGACACGCGTTTTCTGGCAGCATCTTCGTTAATCCCCAATGCGCGGCCCACTTCCGACAACGATAACTGACGATAATACCGCAACAAAATCGCATCACGATCTTTTACATTCATCCTCGCCAGCGCCGCATCCAATTCCGGCGCAATCTGCGGCCACTGGGCATCCTCAACCGCGACCTCGTTTCGCATCGTGGCCGCCTCCTGCTCGCGCCGGCGCATTCTGGCGCGCTGACGCAACGCCTGCCGGGCACAAAACCGCGTCGTGACAAATAACCACGCCCCAAGATTCTGATGATTCTGCAATACGCTCGCTTTGCGGGCCATCAACAGAAATACCGCCTGCGTCACATCCTGCGCCAGATGATCGTCCGCCACCTGCCGGCGCGCCGCTGCATTCACCCACGCCGCATGCCGAGACACAAGTTCCGTAAACGCGGCCTCGTTTTGATCCTGGCAATATTGTGTCAATAACTGATTGTCATCCATGATTGCACCATCCTACATCACTTTCGCCGCCCTATTCGCAAACCGGACAACAAATTTTTGTTCTGATTTTCTTCCATTTTATTTTCGCATTATTCATATACACATTTGACTTCTCACCACCAACCGCATACAATAGTCGTTATAACAACTATTTTCCGCTGGCCATCTTCAATCCCTCGGCCAACGAAAATAAAATGTGGGTTGAGATTCATTCTTTGCGAAGGAGCAGCTTATGGCAACCAAAGTTCAGATCGTGTTTTACAGTGTTTACGGACACATTTACCAGATGGCTCTGGCCGAGGCCGAAGGCGCTCGCTCTGTTCCCGGCGTTGAGGTGGAGTTGCTTCAGGTCAGGGAGACGCTCTCGCCGGAAATCCTTGAAAAAATGGGCGCAACCGCAGCCAAAAAGGCCTTTGCCCATATTCCGCTGGCCGATCCGCATCATCTGGCCGACGCTGACGCGATTATCTTTGGCACCGGCACGCGATTCGGCAGCGCCGCGGCGTCCATGCAGGCATTTTTTGACGCCACCGGCGGGCTTTGGGGCAAGGGCGCGCTCATCGGCAAGGTCGGCGGTGTCTTTACGTCCTCGGCCAGCCAGCACGGCGGCCAGGAAACAACGCTCATCAGCCTGCAAACATTTCTATTTCATCACGGCATGATGGTCGTCGGCGTGCCATACGCCGCGCCGGAATTGCTTAATATGAAGGAAATCACCGGCGGCACTCCCTACGGCGCATCAACAATCACCGATGCCCAGGGCCAGCGCCTGCCAAGCGAAAACGAATTGGCCATCGCGCGCTATCAAGGCAAACACATCGCCCAGATCGCCGCAAGTTTGAAAAAGTAAAGGCAGAAGATAGAAGTCCGAAGCTGGAAGAACGAAGTAGGAAAACAGAAATCAGCAAACACCCGCGGAAATCGTGCAATAAAACAGAAATGCACATTTCCGCGGCTCTTTTTACTTTTTACTTTTTACTTTTTACTTTTTACTTTTTACTTTTTACTTTTTACTTCGCTCTTCAGCATTACCTCGGCAATTCCTTATACGCCACGATTTTCGGCAATACGGCCGAAGCGCCGCGCGGGTTATTGCTATAGGAGCGATCCACAACCGCGATAAACCGCCGTGACGACATCAACTGAAGCGGATTACTGGCCGAAGGATTACGCCAGCCCTGGCCATTGCTATCCCCCTGATACCAACTATCATCCGGATCAAACGTGCCCGTATAATTCGGATTCTTCTTCACTGCTTCTACATAACCGTACACAATAAACGTATCCGAGCGAACCGTGGCCGTATTAAAAATCTTGGCCCATGTTGAGCCGTAACTTGTTGTTAAGGCGCCGCGGCCAAAGACATCCATAATGCTATAGTTCGCGCTTGGGAAGTACGCTGAGGAGCTTGGCTGAGTAAGCACTTCAAATGGTGGCGTATTACCAGACTTGTAACTGATGGTGCCGTCAGCAATACCAAGCGGAATGGCTAACTCCCCAATAGTGCGAATACCTTTACCTGGAAAATCCGTACTGCTGAACGTTGGCGTCGCAGCATTAGTCTTATATGAACCTATTCCAGTACCACTAGCAACCGTAGTCCGATCACGATAGGCAATGATCACTGCGGCATGATTGGCCACATCAATCACAGTCATGTTCGGATTTGCACCTTGAATCATCGCACAGAGCACATCAAAGGATGCGGTATTCACATTGATACGTCCCGGCGTGCGAAGTTCCGTCATATCGTCCACACCATTTCCAGTCTGATCATAACCATCCGATGCGCGATCTACCGTCACCACATTTTCAAGCAGCGCGGCCGCGCGCGGATCGGCGCTGAAATCAAAATAGAACCGCCCTTCCTGTGGGAATTGCGAATTGGTCAGCGGCACCGGTTTTTGTGCTGCATTACTAATCACATCTGGAATCGTCGTAAACGTGCTGCCAGAATAGCGAATCGCAACACGTGAGAAATTCATCAGATCGCCAATGTGGTGGCCACCTATGGCCGGCGTGTTGGCGCCACCTTGTTCAATCAAAGTGGGAACCGTTGCATCAACATTGCTATCAGTTGATTGCCGGCGATCACGCAGATACACACCATAAAGATTTCTCTTACCGGCAACACCATCGCTATAAAATTGCAGCGTTTTGGTGTTATCTGACGCCAGTTTGTTGGCAGCCGGGTTGTAGCTACCCAACGACGGTAATGTGCTGGAAACCTCGCTGATGTATACATTTGACATACACAGCCACGGGTCCACCACGGTAGTGCTTCCGACTCCCGACGGTGTTAATACTGCTGGTGCTGGTGGCGTCGATACTGCAATAAAATTAGCACGTTGCTGCGAGTATTGTTTGGCAGTCGTGGTCGCGGCCGGAATGCTGCTCACCACCATGCTATCCACAACTACCCATTTGGCGGTAGATCCACCCGTGGCCACACCGTTATTATCCGGCCGTTCAAGATAAACAGAAACGCTGGTGATATCTGAAGTAAGCGGAACCGTATTCATGTTCACGCCCGTGCTATCGCCAGTCGTTGTAAAATCCAAATCTGTTTTGTCCCCTGTAATCGTTAAATTATTATTCACTGGGGTTTGCTTGGTTGTATCCTGCTTCATATGAATAACAAGCAGGCCTTTATTGGTTGTATTCGCGGCGTTAGTAATGCTTGTTACGGCAGGTGTACCAGAATTAATCATGGCCCAATACGTCGTTCCACCACATACCACGCGGATACGCCATGTGCCAATATCCAGTGTGGTCTTATCAAGCGGATCATTTGCTGAGCCATACGGATTCATCAGTTCAACGGCAAAGTCCTGAACATACGGTTTGTTTGAGGGATTGGTTGTTAAATCCGTATCGCCCGTTGTTGTTGCCGGAGAAGTAACATCCGTGGCGTTATCCGTATCTTTTTTAGCAATGGCAACTTCATTAATAAATGGCTGGGCGCGATAGGCATAATATTGAATGCCGGAGGTCATGCTGCTGCCGGTGCAGGTAATGGTATATGTATTGGAATTGGCCGTTCCGCTTGACATATAGAGCGTGGCCGCAGTGGCACTCGTTACATCAATGGATGAAGAACCGCGTGATGTTTTGGTCTGTGCGACATAATTGATGACGTAGCTGAAAATTTCATCCTGCGTAAAGCCGGATGCATACATGGCGTTGGCAATGCGCACGGCCTGCCGAGCCACATTGTCATCGCTATCGGCTGTTGGCTGAGCAAGATTCACCGGCCGCGCATACAGATTCTGTAAAGTTGATGTGGTGCTTTCACCGGCCCACTTGTTGCTTGAGTAATTGGTGACAGAAATCGAAAACGGCAGCGAGGTCACCAGCGCCTGAGTATTGATGGCCGCAAATTTACGGTCAAACGAATACGTGGTGTAATTCTGTCGGGTGGTATTGCCTGCACCAAGAGTATTAGGCCATATTTTGGGAGAATTATTTGTGGCCGGACGTGCCATGTAGTTATTGCCATTCACACCATAGGCACGCATTTCAAGTTCATCATCAAGGCCATACCACTCCGCCTTGATTGTGCTGGTATTTCCGGCCGCAGGATTGATGCCCATACGTTCGTAACCCAGCACGATGTTCTGCCAATTCAAAAGCGTCGTTGGGAATGCACCACCAGCATCACGTATTGTTTGTACACGTCCGCGAACACCTTTTGTGTCAGCAGTATCGTTATCATTATAATTTAATAAAAAGGATGTATCGCTGCTGCTAAAAATAGTCGGACACGCCAGCCATGTAGAAATCAGTGTTTGCCCTTGTTCAGTAGCAAGAGGCTCCGTCGCTGAACCATCTGATACTGTTTGCACTTGGCCGGTATTGATGTTGGCAAAGCGATTGGTATCAATCACGCGGATGGCGTAGCGATACCGCACGCCGCCGGAGGAACTGAACGGCAACATGTTCCATACGGCATCCTTATACATATTGGTGCCGCCCATCGCCGAAACATTGGCTGATGTATAAAGTGCGCCTGTTACATAATTGCCTGTTGTCGGCTGAAATAATCCATTACGTGTATTTGATACATCCGAACCAGTGTTGGCCGTCGGTACTGCCGTGGTCGCAAGCCATGATAATTTAGGGAAACCCAAATTATCCGATGAATAAGTATGTCCATCGCTGGTAAACCGATCAGGATAATCAAAAAAGCGGGCCAGATTAGATGCCGCGGTCGCCTTTTCCCAGTCTGTTGTATTGGTTGGCGGCGGACCATGCGTGTCATTATCAGAAGTATGAGCCTTGCTTGATTTAACTTTGTACGCATAACCATCAATCGGGCTAAATACGCTGTCACCAACGTTATAGGCTTTCCCCACCACCCACATGCCGCCGAGGACGGAGCCATCCTGCGGATTGAGCTGACTTTCAAAAATGGCGCTCTGAACTTCGGCGATTACGCCCTGCGTAGACAGATCCATATTGACTGAATCATTCATCACGCGCGCGGCCGACGAATCATTGCGCGAGGTGGTCAGGAACGCGGTGCCCATGACCACCAGCAGCGCCAGCACGGCCACGACGAGAATCAAAATAGTGCCACGGTTGCGGCTTTGTTTTTTCATACAACACCTGTTTTCTAGCCCCGCCCCTTCACGGGGTGGGGCACACTGGGTATCACTAAACAGAGTTTGTCATAGTCCAGTGATGATTCGCCAATTGAACATCGATTGTGCACCGGGGCGTAAAGCCGCCGGTGCTGACTTATTTCGGCAACGCTACGATCTGGGTAAACGTCCGGCCACCGGCCAGACGATCATTCGGGTCCGTCACACGATACGTAAACCGCAATGCTTTGGGCCAGTATGTTTTGTTATCAAAACTGAACTGTGCGGTATAGCCATCGCCACTGCTACCTGCTGAAGGTTCAGCATTTGAGGCGCTGACGTTGTAATTCACCACGCCATCACTGGCATAGCCATACCATTTAAGAGAACCGTCACTGTTCGTTGCGCCATCCGTCCAGTCAACGCGAAAACTCGGCACGCCGCTGAGCATGATCGGCGTCATGCGGAAATAACCGTTGATGGCTTTATATTGATCAGAGCTTGCCCCAGAATCCCAAATACTCGGCAATGCACGGAAACGATAACAGAAATTATCCGCCTCAAGACGTTGATTGGATGACCGCGGATTAGCCTGTATCCGAATTAAATTCATCAAATATTCTGTTGTATAGCCAGCAGCACCAACGCGCGAACTGGTCATAACCGTTTTGGCTGTATCTGGTAATACTTTGCTTGGCTCCCCGGTCGTGGGAATTAGTGCAGTACGTGAGATAGCGTAAGTAGGATCGCGACGAAATGCCGGAATTGCCAAACCTGTTGATGAAGTCACGGTACTGTTTGTTCCGGCCGTTGAACCATCGTCGGGCAAAAGCAGTGTAATATGTCGGCCCAGGACAAAATCCTGATTTTTCATACCGGTCGGTAATGAATTTAATGGCACCGATGTATTTTCGTTTGCATATGCATACGTAGTGCCGTTTTGAAATACCGCGTTGCCACCATCCGCAGCCATCACAAGCTGGCCATACCAGATATGTGCGGCATTACCCATTGTGCGATCTGTAAACATACCGGTTGACTGTACCGTTCCCGTCATATTCCGGAATGATCCTTTGGCCAAAAATGAGATCTGGTCAAAGCGGCGCGTGGTATCCACAGTATCATTGCGGCTGCGGATGACCAGGAAGCCGTTTGTATCAAGGCTTGAGACATCTTTTTCGATTTGTCGGCTCAGGGCGCGCACGCCGGCGAAGGTATCCGTGGTGGCCTGCGAGAGGCCCACGGCCTTGCTGGTGTTCTGAAAGATCATGCCCACGCCCAGGATGACCAGAACCAGCAGGCTCACGGCCACCATCAGCTCCATGAGTGTAAAGCCGGAACGAACATGTATTGCATTTCGCGTCATAATACTTCCGCGTCAAAATGAAAGTTTCGTCTGATACACATACACCAACGGACTGCCAGTGGTATTGTCGGCCGCAGGAACATACACCACCGATTCTCCGCCGGACTTAATCGGCACGCTTGGCGCGCCATATGCTTTGCTGCTGGAATCAATCGCAATCGTCTGACGAAAAACCGTACCAGTCTCAAGCCCTACGCCCATATATCCCATCGGCGGTACACAATCCGTCACATCTCCGGTGCTATGTGTGCCTGCGGCAAAAGCCTTGAGCATCAGGCGCGGGATGGTTGTTCCGTCGGTTCCGTCCGTAGTAAGCCGCGAACCGGGGATTTCAGTGCCGCCGGAGGAATCCGTTGTGAATGTCTGGTCGGCCGAGCCTCTGCGGAATACAAAAATGTACGCCACAACTTCATTGCTGCTGGCAGAGGTTGACGCGCGAAAGAAAGCCGTCCAGAAATAACTGGCTTTGTCCGGCGTCGTGGCAGGATACGGCTTATCCGTGCCAAACGCATACGCGCGCTCAGAGAGCGGAAAAAGAGAGGTATCAGGCTCAACCCCTTTGGTCCAGTATGTGTTCTTCGTTGGATCATTTCCGTCATTACTTGTGGTGGCCTTAATGGCTGTGTAAATATATCCTTGATAAAGGACTGTTGCTCCTACTGCATATCCTTTTGTACCGTCATACGTATCCTGATACGCTGGGCGAAGATCCGTTAACACGGCGATATGGGATACGGAATCACTATCAGTACCGTTCATGATTTGCCAGTTGCTGTTGCTGTTTGGCGCGGTACCGTTGGGCGCAATGGCCGTTTTGGCTTTGTAAATCGCGCCGTTATACACAACAAGGCTGCCGGTGACATAACGCGAATCACTGCCCCAGATCAGGCTGGTGGTGGACAGTTTGGTTTTGATCGTATTGACGGCATTCTGCGCGACTTGTGCGGCCACGGTTTCCTCGGCCGATTGGCGCGTCCATGTTGCGGCCACGGGGAAAATCGTTGCCACCATGATCAATCCCACGCCCAAAATGGCAATGGCGATTAATACCTCAATCAGCGAGAAACCGGCGCGATGATTCTGTCTTACTGCCCTGCTCATCGTATCACCATCCCCGTATTGGCATTGATCACCAAAACATCCGCATGCGCCTTGATCCACGTGGCGCGCGTGGCCGAATCATGAGTTTCCTGGCTATCGTCATAGGCCTTGAGTTCGTTGGCGTCATAAATAATCACGCCGGGAGAACTGACGCCATTCGCAAGATTGCCGGAAGTTGCGTTAAGTTGCCAACTTTGTCTTTGTGCCAATGTTGTTGTTGTGCTGCTTGTGGCATATGCCAAACCATTGGTCAACGTTAACTGGCCGTTACCATCAAACAAAATAATGCGGCTGCTTGTGTTCGGGGTTCCCGAAACATCCATGTCACTGCGAAACGTAGATGTGGCCGAATCATCAAGCGTGCCCACTTTGACGCCACGCGGCAGGAATTGCGGGAATTTATCCTTCAGCGCATCAAAAGACATGACATATGTGGACGCGGAATAACTCGTTTCGCCCACAAGCTGCATAGCCGTTTGATTGGTATCGCTGCTGTCTTCGTAAAAGACGACGCCGACGTGGCGGCCTTCGGACATGGCGATGGCGCGCGCGGCCGAGAGATACGTGCTGATCACGTTGACGGCCTGCTTTTGCGAGTTGCCTTTGGTCAGCGTGTTGACGACCGGCACCATGATGCTGGCCAGGATGACGATGATCCCGATGACAGTCAGCAGTTCAACAAGCGTAAAAGCCAATGCGCCCGTGCAAAGAGTGCGTACCAAGCCCCGTCCCCTTGCGGGGCGGGGCACAAACGATGATCGCACGCGATTGCACCCAGTCATTCCGGCAGACCGCACATCCATTGTGCCCCACCCCATAAAGGGGTGAGGCTTGAATGCGGGCCGTTGACCCGCCTCATACGGATTCTGAGATTGTTTTGTTTTCTGTATCATTTATGCACATCTGCGTTACAAGTTACTGTTACACCACCAGCCTGGCCGAAATCGCAAACTTACGGCTCATACGAAAAAATGTCATCGTTGTTCACGGCCTTGCTGCTATCCGTAAAATCACTCTGGCCATCCGGGCCGGAGGAACGAAGATACATACGCGTTGCGCCGCCCCATCCTGAAGGGAAGAAATTGATCGGGTTACCCCATGCATCGCGAATTGTTACATAACCAGTACTTGATACTGATACGCTTGATCCTAGTTTAGCCATCATCTCTTTTGTGGCCGGATAACGATTCAAAATTGCGGCATAATTATCAGTGGGTTCTGCCGTTGAACTCGGAAACGTTGTGCCCACAACGCCAGTTGAATTTGTCACCAGTTTGGTGCCGGTATCGGTCTCATATTTTTCAACGATACTTTCTACGGTCTTTAGCAGCGCGAGGGTCTTTTTGATTTTGGCGTTTTTGATTGCGCCGTTGCCGACGGCCACCGTAATTCCGGCCAGAATGATGATGATAGAGACCGCCACGAGGATCTCGATAAGCGTAAAGCCGGAATTGTTTCTGCGAATCGTCATAATCGTCCTGTCATAAAGCCCCTGGGCTTTAGCCCTGGGGTGTACTCATCAACACTGCATCGTCCGCAACGGCAATCATCATCTATGATCGCGCAAATACGCGTTTTTGTGTTTTCCCGCGATCTTTTTCCGCGGGCTCGTTCACCCGTGGCTACAATCCTGCGGCCCGCCGGGCCGCCAACACAAATTCTCCGCATATGGACTTAATCATTTCCAGATTTTCCGAACTCGCGTATCTCTCACGTATCTCTTTGCTCAAATAAGCCCGGAAACTCTGGCTTATCTTCATAGTCCTCAGACTGTTCTCATTCGTACCCACCCCGGGGTTAAAACCCCGGGGTTTCGGAGTTATTTTGTATCGCTCACTACGTCGTCGGCGGTGAAATATTGATTGTCCTCACCCGGGGCCACCAGCAGAAAACTCTGCCGGCCAGTGATTACATCGCCTGCGGCCGGGGCATTTGCGCCGGCCGAACTGCCAATGAGCTTTAAGAATGATGCCTGGCTGCCTTCGGCACCAAGTGCGCCCGTTGAACCATCCGTATTCCACCAATTGGTATTGTCACCGGCCTGAAAGATGCCGTTCATCGTGATGAAATTAGCGCTCGTTGCGGTATCGCTATCAAGTGATGTTGTTCCGAATATGGCAGTAACCGGTCGAGTTGTAGCACCGCGTGACAGCGATGCTGCTTTGTAATACAAAATGCTATATCCGCGCGCATCAATAAACGTGTGGTTTGCTGTATTAAAAGTTTTTGGGTCCGGATTGATATACGGGCCGTATACCTTGCCGACACCGTTTTTCTTCATGCGAAAACCATAATCGTTACTGCCGGTATCACCACCATCCGTGGCCAGAGGTTGCCAGCCCATCAGGCATTCAGTCAGGATCTGCGAACCTTCAAGTCCGGCATATGTGGTCGATGCGGAATTGCTTGATGGCGGATACATGCTGAAGTCCGCGTAATAGGCATGAATCGCCATGCTGATGGCGTTGAGCCGCGCGACAGTTTCGGCGCGACGCGCGGCTTTTTTGGCCGCGGCCAAGCCGTATACGGCCAGCGAAATAAGCAGCAGCATGATGGCCACAACAATGAGGATCTCAACGGCGGTAAAGCCGCGGCGATTCTGCAACTGGCCACGATTTTGTAAGGCGCGGATGATCACGCTCAGTTACCTCCGGCCACAATAATGTCATCGCTGGTGCCGTAAAGATGATCAGCGCCAGCACTGACCAACACATAGCCACCTTTGGGCATATAATTTGTTGAGTCCATTTTGTTGCCCAACATGGTCTTAAATTTGGCATCCGTGATGGCTTCTTGAGCAAAGCTGCTACCGATACCGCTAGTCACAGGTGTTGCTTCGCTGCCATAAAAAACTTTATTGGCGTTCTGCTCGTAAGCGGCAGAAGTTCCGCCGGCTGTCATATCAGTCCGGCCAACATACTTGCGGTAATACAACAGCGGCATGCTTTCTTTGTAACGATCAACAAGAACAGGAAAAGAAGCAATCTGCGTTGTAGGATGGTAATCCTTTTGAGAAAAGCTGTACGCCGGATACGGAACACCGCCATTGCTGGCATTACGTGACCAATCTGTTGGTGAGCCGGAACCTGTTGTATCCACAACAATACTGGTATCAGTGCCGCTAACATCCACTTTAGCGTCAGCCAGCGTTACTTTTGTCGTCGTAATGTTGCTTGCCGTCGTGCTCCATTTGCGGCCAAGACCAATCAGCAGATTCTGGTTGCCGGAATAATTGGAGGTTCCGGCAACAGTGGATTCCTTTACCGGTCCCGGGTAAGCCTGAAAAATCTGATAGTAGCTTTCGCAGGCCGTGGAGAGCGAGGCCAGTTGCGATTTGGAGTCGGCCGTTTGTGCGCTCATGCGCGCGCCGCCCAGGGCCGGGATCAGGATGCTGACCAGGATCAGAATGATGCCGACGACGACGATCAGCTCAATGAGCGAAAAGCCACGCCGAAAATTTTTGCGGCAAACGTTCATATAAACCCCAGAAGAAACCAGAAACGCGAAATTCAAAACGCGAAACGAATTAAAGTCTTGAGTCCTGAGTCTTGAGAGATGAGCATTACGAGCCACAAAAGGATTTGCTTACATTTCCTCAGGACTCATCACTCAAGACTCAAGACCGTTCTTCTTTTCCTTATCAACGTCCGCTGTCGCCGCCGGATACGCCCTGAATGAGCTTGACCAGAGGCAGGAACAACGCCACAACGATCACGCCGACGATACCGCCGAGACCCACGACCATGATCGGCTCAAGCAAACTCACCAGCGAGCCGACGAGCACGTCGACTTCTTCGTCGTAGTTGTCCGCGATCTTCATGAGCATCTTGTCGAGTTCGCCGGTTTCCTCACCGACGTCAATCATGTTCGTCACAATGCTGTCGCAAACCTTCGCCGAACGCAGCGGCGCGGCAAAACTTTCGCCCTCACGGATGGCGTCATGCACTTTTTGCAGCGCATTTTCATATACCACATTACCGACGGTATCGCGCGTAATGTTGATCGCTTCGAGAATCGGCACGCCGGCTGAAAGCAACGTACCCAGGGTACGCGTAAAACGCGCAATGGACGTTTTTGACAGGATGTTGCCAAGAATCGGAATTTTGAGCTTGATGCGGTCAATAATAGATTTGCCGGTTTTGCTCTTGCCGACCATCTTGATAAACATCCATATGGCAATGGGCGCGCAGACAATCACGACCCAGCCCGGAACAGGCCATGTGCCGCCGGTGGCAATCCAGTCTGAAAGGCCCAGCAGCCATTCGGTCAGTGCCGGCAGGCTGGTGCGGAAATCGTTGAAAATTTCGCGGAACTTCGGCACCACAAAGATCATAATGCCCGTGACGATCAGGATTGAAAATGTGATAACGCAAGCCGGGTAAATCATCGCGCCGATGACTTTGCGTTTAAGCTTCTGGGATTTTTCCATGAAGTCGGCAAGGCGCTGCAAGATAACGTCAAGCACGCCGCCCGTTTCGCCGGCCTGAACCATGTTGGTGTACAGTTTATCAAATGATTTCGGGTGGCGAGCCATTGCTTCAGACAGCGTGCTGCCGCCCTCAACGTCCGCGGCCACCTGGTCAAGCGTATTCTTGAGCTGGCCGGGCTTCTGCTGCTGCCAGAGGATCTTGAGTGAACGCAGAATCGGCAAGCCTGCGTCCTGTAGCGTGGAAAGCTGACGCGTAAACTGAGTGATATGCTTGGCGGAAACCTTGCCGACGCTAAAGGAAAGCGAACCCAGGCCCCCCTTTTTGGCAGGTGCGGCCGCAGCCGCGGCGCCACCGCCGCCAGACTTGGCTTTCTTGGCTGCTTTTTCTTTGATCTTGGTCGGGAAAAAGCCCTGCTGACGGATGCGGGCAATAGCCTCATCCGAAGAACCGGCCTCAATCTCGGCCTTAACTTCCTGTCCGGAAGCGTTCATTGCTTCATACGTAAAAGTCGGCATGGTTCACTCCTGCACGAACGTTCAATCTCTGCATGATTCCGGCCGCGACGGGTTATGTAACGATTATCAGCCCGTTTTTTACCGCGCCGATAACCAGCGTAACCCACGCCAGCCAAAGCAATTATATTATGTACGTGATATGGAGAATCCGCAGCCAAACAGCCGCCGGCGCCATGAGCGCCAGTCGGTAAGGCCGGGATAATCAGCAGGCAGCCATATGCCCGCTACTCTATGCCACACCACGCCAAATTCTCGCGATCTCTCTCTGCCATCTTCATATACGGCCAGCCCATGTGTCCGTATAGGGGAAATTTTTGTTTATCCGTCACTGATCGTCTGGCGTACAACTTCTTCAATGGTGGTCATGCCTTCGTAAATCGACAACAAGCCTGACGCACGCAAAGGACGCATGCCGCGCTTGCGCGCTGCCTCGCGCAATACGGCTGATGATGCGTGATTCATGATCATTTCGCGCATGTCGTCATCAAGCGTCATGATTTCGTAAATGCCCATACGGCCACGATATCCGGTGTTATTGCATTGATCGCAACCGCGGCCACGGTAAAACACCCGGCCTTTGACATCTTCAGGCAGCAACTCAAGTTCAAGAAGCTGCTCTTCGGTCGGCGTATATTCTTCTTTACAATGTATGCAAATGCGACGCACCAGGCGCTGCGCCACCACACCTTCAAGCGTGGCGGTAATCAAAAAGGACTCAACGCCCAGATCTAGCAAACGGGCAATAGAGGACGGGGCGTCGTTGGTATGCAGCGTACTGAACACCAAGTGGCCGGTGAGCGATGCCTGAACGGCGATTTCGGCTGTTTCTTTATCGCGAATTTCGCCGACGAGAATAATATCCGGGTCCTGACGCAGAATGGATCGCAGACAGGCCGCGAACGTCAGGTCAATTTCCTGACGAATCTGCACCTGAATAATACCGTCAATATCGTACTCAACAGGATCTTCAGTGGTGATCAGTTTATCTTCCGGATTGTTCAGCTCATTAAGCGCGGCGTAAAGCGTGGTTGTTTTACCAGAACCGGTCGGCCCGGTGACCAGCACAACGCCGTTTGGCTTGCCGACAAGCTGGCGGAAGGTGCGCAGATCGTCATCGCGCATACCGATCTTATCAAGATCAAGCTGTACGTTTGAGCGGTCAAGAACACGCATCACGACGCTTTCGCCCCAGAGAGTCGGCAGCACGGCGACGCGCAAATCAATCTGCTTGCCCTGAACCACCAACGGAATACGGCCGTCCTGCGGCAGGCGGCGTTCAGCGATATCAAGGTTTGCCATAACCTTGATGCGGCTGGTAAGCGCCACGCCGATGGTCCTATCCGGCGGCACCATTTCGTAAAGCACGCCGTCAATGCGGTAACGCATCTTAAATTCTTCTTCAAAAGGCTCAAAGTGAATGTCTGAGGCCTTTTCCTTAATGGCCTGCAAAAGCACCATATTGAGCAATTTTTTAACCGGATTTGATTCGGCCAATTCCTTGAGGGTGTCAATATCAATGGATTCGCCGCGATTTTCAAGGCCTTTAAGCGATTCGTCGCTGGCGACTTCATGCAGAACTTCAGTCAGTGATTCCTGCTTGACGTCATAAAATTTGGCCAGGAGTTTCTTGATTGTTTCCGGATCGCAGATGGCCGGGATTACGTTGTAGTTGAGCAGCGAGCGCAGGTCGTCAATCGCGCGAAAATTATCCGTTGACGCCAGGGCAACCTTCAGTGTGCGGGTATTTTTGTTAAATTCGTAGGGAATGATTTTCTGCGTGGTGGCCATCTGTGCCGGAACCTGCTGAATGACATCAGCGGGAATGTTCCGGCCGTCAAGTTCAACAACCTCGTAGCCCTGCTGCGCGGCAAGGGCGATGTTGCGGTCTTTTTCGTTGATCAGGCCCATTTCCACCAGGATCTGGCCAATGGGCGTGTGAATGCCTTTGGCCTTCTGCTCAGCCTGAACGGCGAGGCCCTTGTGAACATCCTCACGAGTGAGGCGGCCCATCTTGATGAGCACGCGGCCAAGCGGCCGGCCCTTAAGCTGGTCAATCGGCGGGAGCTTAAGCGCGCTGGCGCCGGGGACGAGCGGGGCTGATGGTGTCGGATTTGTCTGAGTCATGGCAACATCTTTCTTGAACAAAGGGCTCAAGGATAAAGGCCGAAGTCTGAAATCTGCCGAAGGCCCGGCGTTTTTAATCCATTAACCTTCGGCATTCCGCGTTATTTTGACGCATTGGGGTCTTTTTCCGTATCCGGACGGTTGAGTTTCTTGCCCATGCGTTCGGCCAGTTCCGCCGGGCGCTTGGCTTTGTCAACGGCTTCTTCGGCCGAAATCTTGCCGTTCTGGAAATGCTCCAGCAAGTGGTCATCAAGCAACTGCATGCCGAATTTTTTACCGGTCTGAATCATGGAGTCAATACGGAACACCTTGTTTTCGCGGATCAGGTTCGCGATACCGGGCGTAACCACCATGAACTCATATGCCGCGCAGACGCTCTCTACGTCAATTCGCGGACAGAGCGCCTGCGACACGACGGCCAGCAATGTTGTAGAAAGCTGAACACGGATCTGTTCCTGCTGATCGGTCGGAAACGCGTCAATGATACGGTTAACGGTACCGGCGGCGCCTGTGGTATGCAGAGTGCCGAAGACCAAGTGGCCCGTTTCGGCCGCGGTGATGGCCGCCTCAATTGTCTCAAGATCGCGCATTTCGCCGACCAGAATAACGTCCGGGTCCTGACGCAAAGCGCGGCGAATGGCTTCCGCAAATGACGGCACGTCAACGTGCAATTCACGCTGGTTGACCATTGATTTCTTGTGCTGGTGCGTATACTCAATGGGATCTTCAACCGTGATGATGTGGCGGTCAAAGTTCTCGTTGATGTAGTTGATCATCGCGGCAAGCGTGGTGGTTTTGCCTGAACCGGTAGGCCCGGTGACCAGGAACAAACCACGCGGACGGCGGCAAAGTTCAGAGACGATCGGCGGAAGGCCGATCTGCTCAAAAGTCATGATCTTGTTGGGAATTTTACGCAGAACCAGCGACAGCGAACCCATGCGCTTAAAGACGTTGACACGGAAACGCGCATTGGCCGCGCCATCGGCCGAGCGAAAACCGAAACCAAAGTCGCACGAGCCGACTTCCTGCAATTCCTGCTGGCCGCGCTCAGGCGTGATTGACTTCATCAGCGCCATCGTGTCATCCGGCTCAAGCACTTTGGTCTGAAGATCGCGCAGGTGGCCATGCAGACGCAACACCGGCGGGCGTCCCACATGCAAATGCAAATCCGAAGCGCCCTTCTTAATGGTTGTTTCCAGCAGACGATCAATATGCAGAGTAGACATAAAACTCCAAATTTAACGCCAAACGTTAAACGCTGAACGCTGAATAATGAACGCTTTGTTCTTCGTTTAGCGTTCATCGTTTAGCGTTGTTCGTTATTCAGTAATAAGCCCTTCCGCCTGGGTGACGCGCGCGATTTCGGCCGGGGTTGTCATGCCGGTCAAAATCTTGTTTTTGCCGTCATCAAGCAGCGTCTTCATGCCCGATGCTTTCGCGGCCTTGCGAATCACGGTTGATGGCGAACGCTTGAACGCCAACTCGCGGATTTCGTTGTTCATGACCATCATCTCAAAGATGCCCTTGCGGCCACGGTATCCTGAACCGTTACAGGCCGGGCAACCGACCGCGCGATATACCTGCTTGCCCTCAAGTTCGCGATCTGAGAAGCCCAGCATATGCAGCAGGCGGCGATCCGGATCAGGATCAATTTGTTTACATTCCTTGCAGAGCACGCGCACAAGACGCTGAGCCAGCACGGCCTGAATGGAGGAGGCAACCAGGAACGGCTTAACCTTCATATCAATCAGACGGGTAATGGCCGAGGGCGCGTCGTTGGTATGCAGAGTACTGAACACCAGGTGGCCGGTAAGCGCGGCCTGAATGGCGACTTCAGCCACCTCAAGGTCGCGGATTTCGCCGACGAGAATAATGTTCGGCGCCTGACGAAGCATGGAGCGAAGAATCTTGGCAAACGTCAGGCCGATCTGTTCCTTGACCTGGCACTGGTTAATGCCCGGGAAGTTATATTCGACAGGGTCTTCGGCCGTGATGATCTTTTTATCCGGCTTGTTGAGTTCTGAAAGCGCCGCATAAAGCGTGGTGGTTTTGCCCGAACCGGTAGGCCCGGTGACCAGGAAGATGCCGTTGGGACGCGAAATGATCTTCTTAAACCGCGCGTAATCATCCTCATCAAAACCCAGCGCGCTTACGCCGATCTTGACGTTATCAGGACGCAAAATACGAAGTACGATGGATTCGCCGTGATAACCCGGCAACGCCGAGACACGGAAATCAAGCGGCGTATTGTCAATGGTCATCTTGATGCGGCCGTCCTGCGGCAGGCGCTTTTCGGCGATGTCCATGCCGGACATGATCTTGATACGCGCCGTCAGCGGAGCCTGAAGACGCTTGGCCACGTTGTCGCGTATGACGCAAACGCCGTCAATACGATACCGCACGCGCACGCGATCCTTCATCGGCTCAATATGAATATCGGATGCGCGGCCCTTGACCGCTTCTGTCAGCAAGGCGTCGACAAGCTTGATGATAAAGGCGTCACCGGTGCCGCCGGCACCTTTTTCGTCCGGCTTGACGTCAATGGATTGCGTGATTGAAAGTTTGCGGATCTGCTCATCAATGGATTTGTTTTCTTCATCAAACAGGCGCTTGATGTGCTGTTTGATTTTGCTCTTGACCGCAAGGCACGGCTCAAGCTGTTTATTAAGGCGAAAACGCAGAGCGTCAAGCGTTTCCAGATCGGCCGGGTCGCCGATGACGATTTTGATTTTGCCGCCTTCGGATGAGATCGGCAGAACCTGATGGCGCTTGATAAGATCCTGCGGAATGATGTGGAAGTTTGAGGCAGCCAGCATTGACTTGTCAATGTCAATGTATTCCATGTCATACTGGATGGCCAGAGCTTTGGTAACGTCTTCTTCCGTCGCGATTTTGAGATCCACCAGAACATCTTCGACGTTCTTACGGGATTTCTGGGCTTCGGCCAGGGCCTTACCGGCCGCGGCGGCATCAATCACGCCCATCTCAACGAGAATATCCGTAATGTCCTTACGCTTACGCGCCATGATCACCTGCCTTGATCCGATGGCCCAGTATCAGAAGGGATGAGCCATCAACATACGCACTGCCACTTGCCACGCCGCTGACAAAACCGGGCCCGAAAGGTATTTGAGACGAGGCACTCGGCTTTTCAGTGGAATACTCATCTTACGTTGTGAAAGTTATGCGGGTCAAGCCGAGAAACCGACAGTAAAGGATTAAAATTGCCGCTCTTAGGTTTAAGAGATACACTTAGGTGGAGAAAGAAGATGAAAATCATGGCCAATGCCTGAAGAAAAGGCGCTAAAAACACTTATGTGTGGGGATTTTATGCAGTATCACGAAGTCAAAGAATTTCCGAACTTTTTTCACCTTCAGGGATTCTGCGACTCAACTCTACGTCAGCACTACAAGCTCTATACGGGGTACGTTAAGCGGTATAACGAACTTTTTGAGCAGTATTTTAAGGCTCAAAAGGCCATCGGCCACCTCGAAAACGGCGACATGAACGGCATTAAAGTAGACATGACCTACGCGCTCTCGGCCATTAAAAATCATGAACTGTTCTTTGACGTCCTCGGCGGAGAAGACGCCGGAGAAACGCCGACGGATTGCCCGCTGGCCGCAACCATTGAGCGCGATTATGGCGGCATCGCTCAGTTTCTGGGCGACCTGCGGCAAACCAGCATCGCCGGCCGGGGCTGGTGCTGGGTTGCGTATGACCTTGATCAGAAATTTCTCTTTACCTACAACGGCGGCACCAGCCATGCCCTGCCCGTGTGGAATGCGGTGCCGCTTTTGGCCATTGATCTTTACGGACACTCCTATTTTTATGACTTTGGCGCCAATAAAACGGCCTATGTCAGCGCGATCATCAAAAACATCAACTGGCACCGCGTATCAGAACGCTTCGCCGAAGCTGAGCAGCGCTGCCATGACATGATGGCGGTAAGGTAAGCAAGAACGGTTTGTAACTGACATTGCGTAAACGGGCTCATGCCAATCATGGTATGAGCCCGTTTTGTTATAACCTGAGTTTCGGATAAGGAAGCCCCGGAGTTTTAAATCCGGGGTGGGTACGAAGACGCCAAAATCCGGCATTAACGAACACACCCCGGAGTTAAAACTCCGGGGCTTGGGGGACATACATTTTTTGATCCTTATCCCAAACCCAGGTTGATACGTTTTTGTTTTTTCCGCCTGCCGAAAACTTATCAATTCCTGCTGAACTATATCCTAATTAAGCTAAGCAGCGTGATCCGCTTGCCTGTCAGGATAAGGCGATCACAATAAGCGTCATACAGTAGGAGACCACCTGTTATGCATGCTAATACAAGAGTTTTGGTCGCGACGTTATTGACCGTCTGTTCAGTATTGACTTGCCGGGGACAAACCATGCCCAGTCACACAACATATCAATTTCCGCTAAAACCGTATAATAAGCAGACCGCGGCCAAATATCCTCTTGAAGCAACAACGGTTGACCGGCAGGTTGCCGCCATCCTTCAATCCGGCAAGGATATGCCGCTTAAGCCAACAGGCGCGACATATGAACTCTATCTGGACCTGGCTGAACGGCTTGTGCGCGTC
This sequence comes from uncultured Phycisphaeraceae bacterium, assembly GCA_964610975.1. Classification (GTDB taxonomy): domain Bacteria; phylum Planctomycetota; class Phycisphaerae; order WQYP01; family WQYP01; genus CAZSYN01. Next base: position 18,873 of record CAZSYN010000011.1, on the reverse strand, counting down.
GCGGCCACATGGCAAAACGATCAGGGCGTCAGCATTGATCCGGTTGAGAACAGGGAATTTAATCAGTCGTCGCCAAGATTTGTCGCGAGCGCGGCCGTATTGCTGCATTTTGGCCGCATTGCCGATCTGAAGGAAATTGTCTACCGCGGAATGGATTATTGCTGCGCCAAACTTGCGTCGGGCAAAGCGCAATCGCCGGATTTTTGGATGCGCGAACTGATGACCGCGTATATGTACATGCCGGACGCCCCGGCTCAGCGCCGCGCCAAATGGGCCGCGGATATACGGGCGGTCATACCGGAAAAAATTTACTGGAATGTAGAAAAAAAAGATAAGCCCATCAAAAATCTTCACAACTGGACCATTTACGCGGCCGGCGGCGAGGCGCTGCGCCAACTGGCAAATATGGGCCCGCCCAACGATGGCGATGACGTCATATGGGGCGCACGCTTCTTTGAAAAATACATGCCCTGGCAACTTGAACACTTCAGCGCCGATGGCATGTATCGCGATCCGGATGATCCGTTTACGTATGACATGACGACGCGACTTCAGATCGCCACGCCGCTGGCGTATGGTTATCAATCGCCGTTGGGAAACGTTTATCAGGAACTGCTGCGTCGCGGCGGATTGTCACAATTGCTGTATGTCTCGCCGGAAGGCCTTTCGCCATTCGGTGGACGATCAAATCAAATGCAATTGCAGGAAGCAATCCTTGCGGCGCTGGGTGAACTGGAAGCCAGGCGCTATCAGGCGAGTGATCCAGTTCTGGCCGGGGCATTTAAGAGGCAGGCGCGCCTCTCGGCCCTATCGCTTAAGCCGTGGATAATGGACATGACGCCGTTTCGTCATGTCAAAAACGGCTTTGATCCGAAAACCCGATACGGATGTGATTCGTATGCGGGATATTCCGTATACACGCTCTTTACGTCATCATGCCTGGGTCTTGCGGCGCTGTATGCGGATGACACGATAGCCGAATCACTCACGCCGGCGGAAATCGGCGGTTATGTGACGGAATTTAAGCCGGCATTTCACAAGATCTTTGCCAATGCCGGCGGCATGCACATTGAAATTGATACGCAGGCGGACCCTCATTATGACTCAACGGGACTTGGGAGAATCATGAGAATTGGGCTGCGGCCGGAGCTGGGACTTGCGCTGCCGTTTACGCATGACACCAGCAAAGTACTGTTGCCAAAAGAAGCACATCCGCAGGATATGGCCATTGGCCCATCGTGGAAAAATGATCAGGGAGAGTGGGTCTCGCTGGCGGCCATGCATGAAGGATTAAAGTCAAAACTTAAAGTGCAGGAAACATCGCATGAAAAAGTCGCATTCAGCCTGAACTGGAGTCATCGTGCATCAGGCGTAGAGATCACGGAAAATTATGCGCTCTCGGCCGGATTTCTACGTTATTCCGCACAGGTGATGATTTCGGGCAAGCCGGCAAGCCATGTGCGCTTGAGCATACCCATGATAGAAACGGACGGTATTGCCACAAGCATAACATCAACCGCGCCGGGTAAAGCTGCGGTCGTGTATCGTAAAGGCGTTTATGACGTGCAGTTTAATCCGGAAATTCAACATTTATTCGGGGCGCCGGTTGCCAATCGCAACGGCATCTATAAGCCGCTGATTCTTGAATTTTCCGGCGATACCGCGGAAGCAACTTTGAACCTGCGAGAGGAATAATACTTATAACAGGCCGTATGCCGGGACAAGCCAGCGCCACCAGGTGGGCGCGGCCGGGAAAAATTCCGCATGGAGATATAACAGCAATACTCCGCCGGCATACCAGATGCATAACAAGACTTGCCCAAATACGCGTAAACTGGCGGTCTTTGCGGCCAGCATAATGATAAGCCACAAAGAGATGATCATCAGCCACAGCGCAATCAGCAAAAGATAACCGCAGATTCCCTGCCAGGTCACCAGCGATAACCAAAAGGCAAACATCATGGCCGGCGCGGCCGAGATAAGCATAGCCGCGGCATCAAGGAAAATAGCGCTTGGCCGCAGTGAAAAACGGAGACGCATCGCCGGCCAGAACATAAATAGTATCGCAAGAAAACTTTGCGTGACATATTTTGCCGAAAGATCAACCGCATCAGGCCGCGATGCCGCGCCCCAGTAAATGCCATGCGTGGCCAACATCAGAGCCCCGCCGGTGACCAGTACCGTCACTACGCAAAGCCCAAGCGGAAATTTTGGCGGAGAAAATTGACGTTGTCGCGTGAGCATTGTTTATATAAATTTTTCCGGATGCAGCACCAGTACGTAATACACAATCGTCGCGATGATCAGCGTAATGCCAATCACAAGAGCGATACCCAGCAAAAACAGTTTGTCATTTCGGCCGGGCGGAACTTCATCCGGCGTGGCCGGGCGGCGCCGGGCGGCGGGATTATGTTCAGCCGGCGCCCGCGCCACAACGGCCGAGGCCATGCGATCCTTCAGCGGGCTTGTGATTCCGCTTGATAGCCCCGTATCAGCACCGATTTGCGCGGCGGACGAGGAACTACCGACACTCTCCGGCGCGGCGGGCCGCTTTTTTTTAGCCGTCTTGCCGCGCTCATCCGGAACTTCAAGCAACGTTCCGCAGTGACTGCAACGACAGATCGCACCCCGAAAGCCCTCATCAAGCTCCAGATATTGCGAACACTGAAAACATTGCACCACAAGAGACATATATCCTCACGAAACGGCAAAGCGCACATGGCAAATGTCAAAAACTGGCCATAATTGGCCGTTTTTCAGGGGTCAACTCTCACCAGCGAATCAACTTCCAGTAAGACAGTATACAGTTTATAGAGGTCAGGGTCTGTCATTTTAATGCCGGTGGGGTTGCGTGTTTTCCCGGCCGAGGGCAAGCCCGCTGAGCCGTAAATCCACGCGGCCTGAACATTGCTTGTGCCCTGATCAATACCCTCAACGCTGATATAGCGGACTTTTTTGCGCGCCGCATCCATCAGCACCCGCCCATTGATGCGCACGCGGTATGTGCCGCGCGGCATTGAGATGCCTTCTTCAATTTCAATCGGCAGTGATGTGACGTACATATCGCGCGTATAAAGATCAACCCGCAACTGCGATTTGACCACGCGGGCATGATACGGCCCGAAGACAACTTTAATGCCGGTCGTCGGCCGAAGCGCGCGCGGGTTGAGCCGCGGATTAAGAATCGGCAGCAAGTCCGCGGGAATGCAGTAACGCCGGGCGATTTTAGGAAAATTATCGCCGGCATAAATCTGTACCATCTGCGCATAGGGATCTTCGGCCCACAGATCAGGCCCAAGGAAAACGCCCGTGTTCATCGCGCTGAGTTTTCGCCGCACGGCCGCGGCGCGCTCGCCATCAGGCAGCAGCAGCAAGGCATCGTTAAGCTTATTGCGCCGATCCGCCAGATTGCTTTTATCAAGATCACTGTCAGCGCCGTCAAGCAGCATTGCCAATTCGCGATCAAGATCAAAAGCCGGCATTGTCGTCGGTTCGGCCGGGACAATGGTCGGCCCGCCATCGCCTGCCGGCTGCGTGTCGGCCGACACCCCCGCCACGGAAGGATCATCCGGATTCTCAACAGTCAACGGATCGCCGACATCAAGAGGCGTCTGCTCAAGACGCGGACGCTGAATCGGCACTTCTCCCGGCGCTTCCGGCTGCGCATCAACGCGCTGCGTACGCGTTGACGTCTGAGACTCGCTGCGTATCGCGCGCACCAGGGTCGTCAATTGCCATGCGCTCCAGAATAAAACCAAAGCAATAACGCCCCAGATCACCAGCAATCTGGGTAATGATTCTTCAAAGCGTTTTATCCGTTTGCGATCCATGAATAATGGTCAGCGCCGTTATGTCGTTATTTCCTGGCATCGGCACGCAGCACATTCTGCGCGCCGCCGCCGGCGCAATAAATCGTTTCGCGATCCGTCACGATCAGATGCATCGGCATATCATGCGGCTCATACGGAACCGCATCAATCACCTGCTCATGATAACACAGCGCGCAGCGCACGCCCTTAAATTCTTTGCGCGCTAGAAAACGATCATAAAAACCTTTGCCCCGGCCCACACGGTACCCCTTGCGATCAAAAGCAAGCCCCGGCACCACCACAAGATCAATCATATCAAGCGGAACAACCTTGCCGCCGACCGGCTCGCGCACGCTGACTGTTCCCGGCCCCACCATCTGCATGTTGGTCTCAAGCGAGGTAATCTCCACCGGGTCCATTCGGCGCGTTTCCCAATCCGTGCGCGGAACGGCGATTGACTTGCCTTCTTTCCACGCCTGAAGCGCCAGCGTTGACGTCTCTATTTCGCTATCCATTGACAGGAACATCATGATTAACTGCGCGGATCGGAAATGTTTTGTTTCGCTCAGCAATTGACATGCGGCCACTGATCGCTGATGACGTTCCTCCGGCGTGACGGACCCCAGAAACTTTTTCATCTCGCTGCGAATGTTTGTTTTCTGCATGCTGCCCTCTTGTGTCAAAAAAAACGCGAAAGACGAAGCGCCAAACGCCAAACATTCTGAAAAACAGACAGCCAATTTGTTTCGCGTTTTGATTTTCGCGTTTTTGGTTGTGCCGCCTCCTTCATGATGCCGCAGAATCGCCGTCACCGCCAGTACTTGCGGCGTTTTTCTTTTCATTCTTTTCAGGATTGGCCTGATCTCGTATCGCACGGAGTTTTTCAAGATACGCTTTGAACGTGGCCTCGCGTCCGCGATCCGTCGGCCGGTAGTATGTTTTATCAACGCCCAGATAATCCTGCGGCACGTAGCCTTCCGGATAATCGTGCGCGTATTTATATCCCTCGTGCCCAAGCTGGGCCGACCCTTTATAGTGCGTATCGCGCAGATGCCGCGGAACCGGAATCGTGCGGTTATTTTTGACATCTTCACGCGCTTCGCCGATCGCCATGCATGAGGCATTGCTCTTTTGCGCGCATGCCAGATATGTTGTCACCTGCGCCAGGGTCAGTTGCGCTTCAGGCATGCCGATAAAATCGACAATCTGCGCCCCGGCCGCGGCCACCATGATCGCACCCGGATCAGCATTGCCGATATCTTCGCTTGCCAGAATCGCCAGTCTTCTTGCGATGAATCGCGGATCTTCGCCGGCCTCAATCATCCGCGCCAGCCAGTAAACCGCCGCATCCGGATCGCTGCCGCGCACGCTTTTGATAAACGCGCTGGCCGTATCGTAATGCGCATCACCCGTCGGGTCATACACCATCGCCTTGCGCTGAATGCTTTCCTGGGCAACTTCAAGATCAATCAGCGCCACGCCGTCTGGCTGTTTTTTACCGCCGGAGAGAACCGCAATCTCAAGCGCCGTCAGCGCTCGGCGGGCATCGCCATCACAGGTGCGCACCCAGTGATCAACGGCCTCTTGCTTCAGATCAATCCGCGAAAGGCCAAAGCCGCGCGCGTTATCTTTGGCCGCGCGCCAGATCAACTCGGCAATATCAGGTTCCGTCAGCGATTCAAACTGAAAAATCTGGCTGCGGGACACCAGTGCGGAATTAACCGCAAAGAACGGATTTTCCGTCGTCGCACCGATGAGAATAATCAGCCCCTGCTCAACATCTCCCAGCAGGATATCCTGCTGGGCGCGATTAAAGCGATGAATCTCATCCAAAAACAGCACCGTGCGCTGGCCGGAAGCCTCAAGCAGCGCGCGCGCCTGGCTAAGCACTTCGCGCACTTCTTTAACGCCGACATTAATCGCGTTAAGTTCAACAAAATGACTTTTGGTCGTCTCAGCGATCAGATGCGCCAACGTGGTTTTGCCCGTACCCGGCGGGCCATAAAAAATCACACTCGTCAGCCGATCCGCCTCAATCATGCGCCGCAACAGCTTGCCCGGCCCGAGGATATGCTTTTGACCGGCAAATTCATCAAGCACCACAGGCCGCATCCGCGCAGCCAGCGGCTTGGCCGACGCCCGGCGCTGTTCATGAATTGGAGCAAACAAATCAGCCACAAACATATCCCCTAAAATACAACTAACATTGTAACACTGATTCGCCAAGAGTTAAACAAGAAATCGAGTAAGCAAGTTAAACAAAAGAACATCACGACAATCCCCGCGTGCGCCACTTGTTTAACTCGCTTAACTGGCTTAACCTTTTGCTATGACTCTCGCCCTGCAATCTCCCGCCGATCTTGCCGCCGCCGCGTGGCCGTCGCTTGTGCCTCCGGCCGACAACACCCTTTTAGCCGCGCGCCAGCTTTGTCGCGTCATCGGCACCAATACGCTCAATCAGGCGCTTGTGCTCAAGGGTATTGATCTTGATATTCATCGCGGTGAGTTTGTCTCCATCGTCGGCGCATCAGGCTCCGGCAAATCGACATTGCTTTACCTTCTCGGCGGCCTTGATCGCGCCACGCACGGCGAAATTTTCATCAACAATCAGCCCATCAGCGCCATGAACGACGGCCAGCTCACGGCCGTGCGCAACCGCGTGATCGGCTTTGTTTTTCAATTCCATTTTCTGCTGCCTGAATTTACCGCGCTTGAGAACGTGGCCATGCCCATGTGGAAACTTGGCATGCGCAGCAAGTCCGAAGCGGCCGATTATGCACAAACGATCCTTGAGCAGGTCGGCATGGGCGCAAAATCATCCCGGCGCACCACCGATCTTTCCGGCGGCGAACAACAACGCGTGGCCATCGCCCGCGCACTAGCCAACGATCCTGACATTCTTCTGGCCGACGAACCGACCGGCAATCTCGACAAAGCCAACTCGCAGAACGTAGCCCATATTTTTGAACAAATCGCCAGCCAGCAGGGCCGCACCATTTTAATGGTCACGCACGACCCCCACATGGCCGAAAGAGCCCACAGAGTCATCACCCTTGATGATGGGAAAATTGTGGACGATCAGAAACATATCAAGAAATAACAACACATAAAAACAACTACTTTTGATCGCAAAATTGCCTTGTTGAAAAGATTGAACAAGCCCCATCCTTTTAGAGGATGGGGCACAAACGATCATCCAGAAACGATTGCATCCTTTGGGTGTTACTCGTTTTCTTTAACAGTTTGTGCCCCGCGCCATAAAGGCAACGAGGCTCGCTTGATCATTTTTTCAACAGAGCAACTCAGTAGGCATTTGAACTCAAAACATGCCTTCCGGTCCGAAAGGACCGGCGCAACGTAGCCACGGGCGAGCGCAGCGAACCCGTAGGAAACGAGTTTATAGCGGTTGCCAAAAAGAATTAACGCTTGGCAGTCTTCGCTCCGAAGGAGCGGTATGTCTATAACCCCCGGATTCATCCGGGGGTTACTGCAAAACTCAATCCCGTTAGCCCCAGCGGGGCGTTACTACGCGTGTGATTTCTTTTTTAACTCGCTTATCTTGCTCAACGCGCTTAACGCAGGCTCTCACTCAAATCATTTCGCATACGCGCCGGCCAATCCGGCAGCATCGCCAACCATTGATCGCCCATCACGCACAGCAGCATGCCCACGCCCCATCCGATGGCCGCGCCCGCGGCCACATCCGCGTAAAAATGCGCCTGCATGATCACGCGACTCCATGCGCACAATCCGGCCCAGGCAATCCACAACCAACGCGTCTGCGGTGAAAGGTAACTCATCACCGCCGCCAGGCCAAAGGCCAGCGTCGCGTGGCCCGAGGGAAATGATAGATCCTTGAGCGTGTAAAATCCGCGGAAGAGAACCCACACGTTCTCGCCATCATTGCGAATGCCGCTGGCCAACTCCCCCACCGGCCGCAGCCTCCCGGCCGTCAGGCGAACCAACGTCGAAAACAACCCCGTCCCGGCCGTCACCAACCCCACCAGCGCAGCGGCCTTCCATCCGCGACGATTGTAATACGCCACAAACAGCGCAAGGCTCAACGTCACCCACGTTTCGCCCATTTGCCGCGCATAGACCCAAATAATTTGCGTGCGTTGAAAAAACTGGCTGCCATACGGCGGCGCTTCCGTGCGATACCACGGAACATCTTTGCCGCCGGTCACCAGATGATAACCGGCCCAGGTATAACTTTTTTGATCGCCAAAAAACCACCGCGTCGCGCGCCAGGTATACGTATCAAGCCGGCCATTGTCAGACAGCAGCGCGCCGACCACGAACAGAAAGAACAGAACGAACATCGCCCAGTTGACCCACGTTTGGGTAGCAACCGCGGCCGGGTGGCGAAGTTGTGGCGTATTGGGCATTAACGACAGATTATCACATTTTTCGCAATTGACCAATTTGTCTGCCTATTTCTCGCGGGATATTTTCATTTCATATGCACAACCTGACGAACTTAACCCGCGCGCCCACAAAACGTTCTGATGCGGCCAGGCCAGGAGTTAATTGCAATCGCTTGACGGAAAATCCGGATTCCGGTAGAGTTGTTTGTCTGTCACGGGGGTATAGCTCAGTTGGGAGAGCGTCTCGATGGCATCGAGAAGGTCAGGGGTTCGAGCCCCCTTACCTCCACTTGACCAAAAGCCGTAAGTCACAAAGACTTACGGCTTTTTCTGTTTTTGCACTTCATATATATGTGACCGGCATATGTTGGAGATGTGACCGGTTTTTCAAAACAGTTCTGCGCATCTGTTGCTCGACGGTACAATTCCAAGAATCCCGGTAATCGACAGAGATAGCTAGCCGTGTAATCACATGATCAATTGCATTTATTTACAATTATATCTATAATATGTGACAATTTTCTCATCAGCTGCATAATCAGATTTTCAAATCATAACGGGTACGCCTCCTACTTTAACTACTTCAGTATGATCGTTTGAACTAGAAATTTTGCGCCACAATATTCTTTATTGCGTATTTTCCAAAATAAAATAAACAATTATTGTAAAATATTTTTGCAATGTTCATATTTTAGTGTATTTTTACATAGAGGTCATATCATCCATGCTGAAGTTTAAGAAAGTCGCCACCCTTCTTCGTACTCGGATATCTCGGGGCGATTATGCGCTTACGGGTATACCGGTTGAAGAACATCTGGCTACTGAGGCCGGTGTGAGCCGCATCACTGTGCGCAAAGCTGTCGGCGTGTTGGTGAAAGAAGGTTTGCTGAGGCGACAGAGCAACGGGCGATTGGTGGCCAATGCCAATGGCCGGCAGAAAACGCATTATGTAGCGTTTCTTGCGCCGGCGTTTGAATCATCTTCGGTGACGCGGTATCGCGTTGCTCTGGAGATTGCGGCCGCGGATATGGATACGGTCATTCGTCCGGTGGAGTTTGTTCACTGGACTGATCCGGTTATCAGCCAAACGCTGGAACGTTTTGATGGCGTGATGCTATCGCCTTCGGCCGAGGCAATGCCGGAATCTCTTTTTGAACGGATACACCAGGCGGATGCGCCGGTGGTTGTTTTGGGCATAGATTGTTCTCAGCAGGGACTTCCTTCCGTAGGTTTTGATACGCCGGCATTTATTCAGCATATTCTGGTTCATCTTAAAGATCTCGGCCATCGCCAGATTGATTTTTTCAACACGCAACCGGAAGACTCGGTGATCAAAGAGCGAAGAAATCATTGGCGCGCGGGCCTTGCTCTTCATGATCTTCAGGGAGAGTCGCATGATTCTCCCGTTGCTCCGTATCAGCCGGCGTTAACTGAAGCGCGAAGGTTCATGGGCCAATTGCTTGACACCCGTCGGCTGAGTGCGCGAGCTGTTTTGTGCGGAACGGAAGCCGCTGCAATCGGCGTTCTTCGCGCCTGTTATGAGCGTGGGATACGGGTCGGGAGAGATTTATCCGTCGCATCAGTATGCTGCGAAGCTCTTGCGAAGGACTTATGTCCGTCAATCACTTCTCTGGATATGGTTGATCCGGTGCCTTATTTCCGTCTTTGTCTGCAATGGATGTTGCGTGACGGACAGGACTGGGCCGGTTCTCTGCATCTTCAGCCGGCCGAAGTTCCTTTGTTTATCGGCGAAAGTACGGGGCCTTGCCCCGTTCATGTTTAATCCGACCGAAATATAACGAAAGGGAGAATGTATGAGAGGTTATGCGTCTATTGCATGTGCAAGTGTCACGGCTTTGGCTTGTTTTCTGCCCATGACCGCAAGAGCGGACATTCTGATATCGGAAAACTTTGATGGTTTTTCTGACGGCACCCAAATTAATGGCTATGTTTACCCATCAGGCGCTGCTTTTTATACCTGGCGCGGCAATGATGTGAGCGCACTACTGGGTAACGGCTATGTCACTTCCGATCGCTACGCGGGAAGCGCCGGTAAATCCTATGCATTAACGGATACTTCGCCGGCTGTGAATACGGCACCAGTCTTAACGGCTACATGGTCTTCTCCCGCTGACAGCATTGTATCAATTGAATGGAAAACGCAATGGACTGCGACGGATCTGGCATGCCAGGCGTTTGTGGGTGGCGGATGGGGATCAGCGGCCACGATCATGAATGTTACCGGCGGCTCGGTGAGCCTTTTTAGTACTGATGGATGGAATTTACTTATTGATCAATATTCAACCGACACTTGGTATACGATTCGTATTGATCTGGATCAGGCAGCAAAAACCTTTGATGCATATGTCAATGGTTCATTGGTACTTGATAACAAGTCGTTTGTGGCCGGCGGCGTGACGGCCAATTTCATTCAGTTTGTGGGTGATTATTCGGCTGTAGACCGCAATGGCGGAGCCGTTTTGTACATGGATGATCTGAATGTGGCCACAGTACCCGAACCGGCATCACTTGGTTTACTGGCGCTGGCTGGCGGTATTTTGTGCGTAAAAGGCAGGAGGTCGTAAGCGATGCGTAGTTCAATTTTCTGGTTGAGCGGTCTTAAAATGCCGGCACTGGCGGTGATGGCCGCCCTATTGGGATTGTCAGTGGCTGCGCATGCGGAGCGCAAACTGATAATCTATGAAAGTTTTGACGGCGTCAATGACGGCGCGATGCCATCGGGCGTTCAGCCAAATCCGGTGGGCACGCTCAACTCATGGCGAGGGAATGACCCGCAGAACTGGCTTGGCAATGTGTTTGTCACTTCGGATCAATTTTCCGGTTCTGCCGGCAAATCCGTTTGCTTTACTGATTCATCGCCCAAATTTGGGGATGCGCCATCAATAGTCGGCGCGTGGACCACACCGGCCAGTAACGGGTTTGTGAAGGTAGAATGGAAGTTCATGGTTCCGGAAAAGGACGTCACGAGCCTGACTTTTTTGGGAGGCACATGGGGAAAAGCCGCGGCCGTGTTCATCATCGGCGATGGAGAACTGAAGGTTCATCACGCCGGCGGAGATAATGCGCGGGCCATTTTGCTGAAAAATTACGAGCTTAACAAGTGGTACACGGTGCGTTTTGATTTTAATATCAAGGCCAAAACATTCAATTGCTACCTGAATGGCGAACTGGTTCTGCGCGATTACAAGTTTGCATCCGGCGGCGACACCGTCAACATGTTTGAGATGAAGGGTGACATGTCAACGACGGTAAGAAATGATGCCCCTGTGCTGTACGTTGATGACGTGTATGTGGCGACTGCGGCCAAACCTGATGAATTGAACCAGCCGTAATAATGTGCCAAGTGATGATGATGAAAATAATCCAGAAGTGCCCCATTCCCGTATGGAATAGAGCATGATAAAGACAACCGGGCGCATGATGAGAAACGAGTTATGAAACGCAAAAATACAGCTTTTACGTTAATTGAATTACTGGTTGTAGTGGCGATTATTGCCATTCTTATGGCTCTCCTGCTTCCGTCTCTGAGCAACGCGCGGAATCAGGCAAAATCCGTCAAATGCGCCAGCAACCTCAAGCAAATCGGCCAGGCGTTTTACATGTACACCCAGGAAAATAACGGAACGCTTCCGGTTTGGAACTGGAATTATGCGTTGCCATCATCAGATTGCCCCCCGGCCGGTGATCCGCGGGCGTCATGGACCGAAAATTTGTGGATGGTGCGCCTATTCCCCTATCTCAATATTATTTCTGACGGTGACGGGAATATTCAATTGAGAAGGATGTACGGCGGCGTATTTAATTGTCCGTCAAAGACTGATTACTCCTATGACGGAGGAGACGGATTTAAAATATCATACGCCATGAACGGATTTTGTTTTAATGAAAGTGATTCCCTGCGGACAAATGAAAGCGGCACAGTGGGTTACTTTTTCTGGTATCAGAAGCTGAACATTCTTGAGCCAAGTGTACTGTTGGCATCTGACGCCCATTTATATAAGGCCTCGGCCGCCAATCCCCATGAAAGCGCCGTTCCGATCCTTTACAATCGGGATTATCTTTACGGTTCGGAATTTTTACCTCAGTATCATTCCTATGGGCACAATATTTTGTTTGCCGGGGGTGATGTTCAACGTGTGCCGGTTATGGGCATGAATTATACGTTGAGGAAATTAACCCGATAGTAACCATGACAATGATGCGCGCGGACAGGCGGATTTGAGCCTCTTTCCACTTGCTCGGGTTTCGTTCTGTGATACACAAGAAGTGCCCCTTTTTTAACATCAGGCCATCAAGGCCCGGTGTCGGGAGTTTTTTTACTCATGTCGCATAAGAATTTTCGCTCTGTTTTGAATGCGGTTATGGCTTTGTGCTTATGTGCGGTTCTGCGGACACCTCTGTTCGCGGATAATCAGACATCAGACATATCGGCGATCAAGATAACCGTGGCGAAAGTCACAAGCGACAGATCATCGGTTGATGTTTTTGAACCGGGCAGCACGATCTCCTGGAAAGTTTCGGCCGTGGGCGGGCCGGCCAATTCCATGCTGGAGTGGTCGGTCGTCGATTTTTACGGCGAAGTCCTGACGAAACAATCCGTTCCGATTAACAGTTTATCACTGGATGTTTCGTACCAAGCCGACAAACTGGGCTGGCAGGAGCTTATTCTTAAGGTTGTGGACCCGGCCGGCAAAATCGTGGGGCAAACACGAAAATCCTTTACGATATCGCCCAGGGTTAAAAGCAGCGGCACGCATTTTCATTACGGCGTTTGCGCTCATACCCCCAGCCGCAGAAGCGGATATGACTACACCCGCGAAATCAAGCTGATGGAACAATTGGGCGTCGATATTGCGCGTTCGGACATGCCGTGGGAAGCCCTTGAACTTCAGGAAGGCGCGTGGGATTTCAAAAAACTTGACGACTACCGCGCCGCCATGAAAGCGGCCGGAATCAAGCTCAATGCCGTGCTTGCGTACACGCCGCAGTGGGCATCTGACGGCAAGGGAAATTCTGCAAACTGGGAGGAATGGAATAAATCCGCGCCAAGGTTGAATGCCTACCTGAACTACGTATCCACAATGGTTAAACGATATAAAGACGACAATAGCGTGTGGGAAATCTGGAATGAACCGGATATTGGTTTTTGGCGCAGCCCGACGAAAAAATATATTGAGATGTTTAACGCAGCCGGCAAAACCATTCATAATATTGATCCCAATGCCCAAGTGCTCAATGGCGGCTTTGCGATGGTAAGCCGCGCGCCAAATCCTGATTTTGTCCAAAAGTTTATTGTGGCCGCGGATAAGAATAACTGGAATATATGGGCATATCATGATTATATGACTTTTTCACAGATGATCTCGCGATTTTCTGAACATCGCGCGCTGTATCAATCCGCAAAGGCCAGCATACCGGTATGGATCAACGAAGGCGGCTTTTACACGATAAACAAAAACGGAGAACGTGATCAGGCGCTGACACTGGTCAAAAAAATGTCAACAGCGCAGGCGTTCGGCATACGTGCGTACATATGGTATGACCTGCGCGATGACGGCGAAGATCCACACGAAACTGAACATCATTTCGGCCTTGTTCGCTGGGATTTTCAGCCCAAACCCGCCTATGGCGCTTATCAGGCGATGATCAGCAGGATCGGCAATGCTAAATTTGAAAAACAGATTACGAATGTCCCGGATGGCGTCTTTGCCCATGTGTTCACGGATAATGCCCGTCCGGATCAGCATGTGATGGTGCTCTGGCGCGAAGGCAAGGGACGTTCAACGCCGGTCTGGATCGGCGGTGTGGATAAAATCGTCGGAACCGACGACCTGATGGGCAATCCGATGGCGTCCGTGATGTACGCCGGCGGCCATGTCGTAACGATCACGGAGGAACCGGTGTATGTAAAATTCAACGGAAGCGTGATTGATCCACGGATTCAACCCATCATTACCGCGCCGGAAAAAGTGGTGCTCAGCGGCGATGCTCCGACCGACGTGACGGTGCGTATTTTCAATCCGTCCCAGCAATCCGGAACGATCTCGCTGGCTGTGTTGTCAGATAATCCGAAGGTGCAACTGGCCGGGGGTGAACAGAAAATAACTATCGCCCCAGGCAAGTCAGCAACATTTAAGACACAAGCGCACGCAGCCCAGGATGCGGGTGATCTGACAGGCAAGGTGACGGTCCGTATTTCGTCTGCCGAATCGGCCGGTGCAATTGAAGCAAACATTCCCATAACCTCCGCATTGGCGATTCCGAAAAAAATATCACGCGGATCGGAGCTTTTGGCGGATGAGGGATTGGTGATCAATCTTGCGGGCCGGGAGTCCATTCATAATCTTTATCAGGCTGAACCTAACACGGCCATGCACTGGAGTGGCGAAAAGGATTTGAGCGCCAGGGCGAAACTCGCTTACGATGACGCAAATTTGTATCTGGAAGCGGCCGTTGAAGATGATGTTCACAAACAGAGCAATGAAGGAGAATACATCTGGGCTGCGGATTGCATGCAACTCGTCATCTCCATGAGTGACGGCCAGCCGGATTACCTGGAGGCCGCTTTTGCCCTGACAGACAGTGGCAAGGCCGACAGTTGGGTATACCGCAAGATCAACGGCAGCAAAATTCCTCTGGGACGCATCAAAGGCGAAATTCCTTTCAGCGTGATTCGCACCGGCACTCAGACGCTTTACCGCATCAGTATTCCGTGGGCTGTTTTAGGCGCCAAAAATATTCCGAGTGAAGGATTCCGATTGAACTTCATTGTCAACGATGATGACGGCAAAGGCCGCAAACAGTGGATTCAGATCACACCGGGTATAGGCGAGGAAAAAAATCCTGCACTATACAAAGTCTATATTTGCAGATAACAACAACTATTTCATATACAAGAAACGGGGATTTTGGGCCTGATATTCAGGTACAAAATCTCCGTTTTTAACGTCGGCATGATTCGAAAGTATCGTACTCATTGACATGCGTTATTCGTAACGCATTCATTTTAAGCTTTTGATTGATTGCTCACAGACTATTCCACAAAGCTAAAGACCTCCGCCATCTCCATGATGGCCTCATCCAAAGGTTCAAAATGCCGCTCAGTGTAATGCTTCTTCATCCCCTTCTCAGTATGAGCCAGGAACATTTCCGTCACCAGCGGATTGATCTTTTCAATCTCAGTTGCAGCCGTTTTTCGCAAACAATAAAACCCTCTACCGCCAAGGATGCCAGTCGATTGCTGGACCCGCCAGAACATACATTTAACGCTATCAGACTGTTTACGAACACCTTCAATAACGGCATTGTGAACCAACGGCAGCCCGCGTTCAGTCTTGAAAACCCGGTCATTACCTTTGGCGCCAGGATGATGCTCCTTTTTGAGTAGTTCCAAGGTGACGGGCCACAACTTATGGCGTTGACGCACACCGGTTTTGGAGCGCAACCGGTCAATAACGCCATTCTCCCAATCCACCTCGCTCATTTGCAGATCAGCAATATCCTTTTGCCCGTAGCCGCAATTCAGCGCCAGAGCCATAAAACAACGTAATCGTTGGTCTGCTGCCTCCCAAAGCTTCCGAATTTCCAAAACACTGAAAGTCTTGACTTCCGGTTTAGGCAGAGTGCATTTAGCAAAGTTTCGCATGTTCCGTGGCATCTCACATAGGTGCAACTCGTATGCCCATTGGTACAGGTTCTTGACACAGAACAAAATGTCGCGAGCAGTTGCGGCGCTAATGGGTTTCCCTCGTGATACCGACTTTTCGCCCGATGCCGGGAATCCGAGGATATGGATCCGGAAATCGTTCAGATCAAGTTCGGTAACCTGCCAGAAAAGCCGTTCGAGGCCAATGAATTTGGCAAATCGGTTGATGAATGCGGTAGTCTTTGTGAAGTAGGATGCGGAAATCTCTGCACGTACGTACCGGCATTCAATCATCTGCAAATATTTTTCCGCAACATCTTCGACCATCGCATTGGTGACTGATATCTCAACAGGAGCCTGCGCTTCATGCTTTTTGAGGAATTCAAGATAGCATTTTTCAGCTTCACGGTAAGATTTGACATCTTCTTTGGATTTGCCGTGTCCAAAGAAATAAGCCTTACCATCAACGTATTTACGCCAACGACCACCACTACCGCGCTTCGACCAATCTGGGGCCCAGGAAAGAATTCGTTTAGCTGCCACAATTACGCTCCTTGGTCATCCACGGGAGCGTTTGAATCAGAAGATCTCAAGCCTGGTGCCGGAAGATTTTGCAAATTGGCTGATTTAATCAGTCTTCGGCCAGAAAGTCGAAGTTTTGCAGGTTGGGGCACAGGTTCGCGCCGGTACTGCCTGAGCCATACTTCAAGATCAATTCCAGCAATCAAAATTATGCCACGTGCTCCAGAACCTGGCATTTGATGGATGGGAAGTCCCTCGCCAATCCACCGATATACCGTCTTGACTGACACACTGCATCGTTGCGCAACATCTGCTACACGCAAAAACTTTGCCTCAGATTTGTCTGCATTTGCGGAGGTATCGAAAATTCCATGAGCATTGCTATTTTTATTCATAAGTCTGTTCCTTTACCGTAATGAACAGACCTATATCGAAGTATTTTTAACTCTTTGCTCAGGCTTACACATAACAATTCAGCTTATCATGAATAAAAACAGCGCAGATTAAACACTGAAATTCCAACCTTCCTGTTCTATGAAACAGGAGGTGCCACATGGCCAAACGCAACTACCCTACGTCAGTTCAGGAAGTCATTGTTGATAACAAGAAGTACCGGGCCGCCGCACTACGAGCCGTGAAGAAATTTGCCAAGTCAAAACCGTGGTGCGGAACCTTGTCTGAACGTCAGATTAAGTTCCGACGACTCAATCACGATTTAGCTGCGGCGTATGGTGTGGCCGAACCGCATGTTGTATTTGGGGGGATGCCTGCTATTGGCGGTGATAGTGGATCAAGTTGCTATATTCCTGCGGTTCAAGCCATTATTCTTCGTGGCAAACTGTCGGTTGTAACGTACCTACACGAATTTGCTCATCATTTATTCGGAGGTAATGAGCGAAAGGCTTGCCGATGGAGTATTAACCTGTTTCGCCGATGCTTCCCACTCAGTTGGGAGAAAATCAACTTTGACGGGCACATGGTGCGGCGAGTCGTGATAATGTCAGAGCCGCCAGCATAGGCACCAGACCGTCACGTGTTGATTCTGGTGAGTTCGTGAGCGTCCGGACGACCTCTGGCACAAAACGCCATGTGTTCGATTGTGTACCCCTCACACAGGTGGATTATTTTTGTCCAGAGGAATATTGGCATGTTTCAACCGGCCGATAAACTGTTCTCGTAATTCTGGAAGCGTTGGCCCAGGACCGATGATGCGGGCACAGCCTTTCTGGATGGTTGTACCTGATTTATCCCTGCGCGGCACAATGGCCTCACGAAATACCTCCAAAAATCCGTACTTACAGGCCATTTGCAGGAGCTTGGTGTGCTTGTTGGCAGTGCAGACCCAGTTCACAAGTCCTTTGGCGCGCATCGTCACCATGTTTTTACGCAAGGTGTTGCGGTCCGCTGTGCCGAACTGGCCATAATCACGGTTGAAAAACGCATCCTGGATTTTAATCCCAATAAAATCAGCCAGCCGCTGATGATCCAGTTTTTCCCGTCTTTTCCATGTGAATTCTTCGGCCGGCACGGTGTTGCGTACCTGCTCCAGAAATTTCCCATGCACAAAGGGATGAGATTGTGGGAATTCTTTGGGTAAAAAGGACCGGCGCCTGTGTTCCAGAATAACATTTAATTTTTTCGTTCGCTTTTGAATATCCTGCGGTGTCATTCCAGTTGGGGAATAATGCAGGTGGTATTCTGTTAAAACTTCTTCCAAGACGCATTTCCCCTGAGTTTTCCGGAGCATGGTATCTACACACGCCTTTTTTCGTTCAAAACCATTGAGACTTGATTGTTCTGTTCTTGGTTTATTTTCAGGTGAGGACTTTGTCCTACCCATATCACACTTTGTTATATATAGGGAATAGTCAGGGGATACAGAAAAAGCCAAAATCTGTTGTTGTTGAAGCTCTTGGGCGGAAAGGGGCTTCAACTTTTGTAAATCTTCCAGAGAAAATCCCAATAAATAGGGCAATTTGAGCAGATTCCCTCGTTTTATAATGGCATATTGCTCGTCAATTCTTTCCCAGAGGGTAGGAAGTCCATAAAAACCGTCCAAACTGACGTCATAGAGGGTGTTATGGACTTTGAAGCAAAGAAGAAGTGATAAGCCGATAAAAGGAGGATGACAAGGAAGCCATACCCAAGTGACGTATCGGATGACGAATGGGAATTCGTGCGGCCGTATTTACTGCTGATGCGTGAAGATGCGCCACAACGTGATCATGAGTTGCGGGAGATCTTCAATGCCCTGCGCTGGATGGTTCGTACCGGCTCGAGTTGGCGGATGATGGCCCACGATTTGCCGCCGTGGCCGGCGGTCTATCAGCAGTCTCAGCGGTGGCTCAAGGCCGGTGTGTTTGAGGCGATGGTGCACGATCTGCGTGAACTCTTGAGGATGGCTCAGGGACGGGCCAAGGAACCGACGGCAGCCATCATTGATTCACGCACACTCTGACCTTCCCCACAAAAAGTGGACGGGCCGGGGACGGTCGGATCGGGCATGGTA
>CAZSYN010000010.1:91806-201642 GCA_964610975.1 uncultured Phycisphaeraceae bacterium | reverse complement strand
TTGACATGTCTGAATACATGGAAAAACACAACGTCAGCCGCCTCATCGGCGCGCCGCCCGGCTATGTCGGCTATGAAGAAGGCGGCCAGTTGACTGAGCGCATCCGCCGGCGCCCGTATGCGGTGGTGCTGCTTGATGAAATTGAGAAGGCCCACAGCGATGTCTATAACATGCTGCTCCAGATCATGGAAGAAGGCCGCCTGACCGACAACGTCGGCCGGCAGATCGACTTTAAAAACACGATCCTGATCATGACCAGCAACATCGGCGCGGACCTGATCAAATCGGGCGGCGTTCAGGGTTTTGGTTACGCCAAACGCAATGAGGAACAGAACTTTGACAACATGAAGCGCGCACTGCTGCGCGAGGTTGAGAAGTTCTTCCGGCCGGAGTTCATCAACCGTCTTGATGACACGATCATCTTTAAGCCGCTGAGCAAGGAAAATCTCTACAATATCATTGATATTGAGATCAAGAAGGTCACCAAGCGTCTCGTTGAGCAGGGCATCAAGCTTGAGACAACTCCTGACGCGCATGACTTCCTGATTGAGAAAGGCTATAACCCGGACTTCGGCGCCCGCCCGTTGCGCCGCGCCATTGAGCAGCACGTTGAAGATCCACTTTCTGAAGCGATCTTGCGTGGTGAATACAAGAACGTAAAGACGGTGAAAATCAGCCGTGACGGCGACAAGCTGAAGCTTGAAGTCACGGCCCAAAAGGATGACCCGATTGCGGAATCCGCTCCGCCGGCGCAGCCGGAAAATCACGAAGGCCAGGCGCCCACAGGCCCGGCCTCGGACGCAACGTAAACCTGCGGATAATCGCAGAAAAACCAAAGGGAGTTCCGAAAGGAACTCCCTTTTTCGTATTCATAAAATATTATGAACTATTTCATGTGTGACTGGACGATATACAATGAATACGTAAATTATGCATTGGGTGAATGATGGCGACAGCAGAAAAAAAACTATTAGGAATCGGGTATTATACACCTGCTGAAGCGGCGTTGTATTCGCGTGTCCCCATGATGACTCTCAGTCGCTGGTTATACGGGAACAACATAGGTAATTCAGTATTGCAGCCTGAACGTGGGGCAAAAGAACGTAAAGTTTCTTTCCTGGATTTTGTTCAAACTTTGGCCATCAGGAACTTGCGCTTTAAGTATGGCGTTCCTTTGCAGGCAATTCGCCGCGCCATAGAAAAAATAGAAAATGAATATGATATTGAATATCCCTTTGCCAGAAAACACACAACATACCTTCTGGGCAAAGAGATTTTAATTGAGGTGGAAAATATAGGCCTTGTTCAAATGACAGGACGCCATCATGACCAGATTATGATGCAGCCGATTGTTGAAATGTACCTCAAAGACCTGCACTTTGGCGGTGATGGCCTTGCCCATGCCTATACGGCATATAAATGGCAAAATTTTGAAATCACAATGAATCCCAAGCGGCGTTTTGGCGAGCCGGTACTGGAATCATGCGGCTATACCGCACAAACAATACACGAAGCCGTTTTAGCGGAAGGAAGCATTGAGGCCGCGGCTGTCGCTTATGGGGTTAATGTAGACGAAGTTGAAGCGGCCGAACGATATTTTGATTACCTTACGATAAGACCACAACGTGAATGACAGACAGCGTAATAAAAATATTGATTGATGAGAACATCTCGCGCCCGTGGACAACCAAGCTTCGCGAGTACCTATCAAATTATCCTGAACGACCTGAGATTGAGCACGTCATCGACTTTCAAAGACGACACGGTTGTAGCCAGGAAGATGAGATATGGATACCCAAAGCGGCCAAAGAAAAATGGATACTCATCACTGCTGACCGAGCCAGACGCTGCGGCGGTGAAAAACTCCCTCTTCTTTGCATACAATACAAACTCACTCATATCTTAATGTCATCAAGGATTCAGGCGGAAACGCAGCAGGAACGAAGCCGCGTTATTATTACCCTCTGGCAGAAGATCGCGGCACTTACGCTTGAACCTCCCGGCACAAGACGCAGGCTTATTTACAATAAACAACAAATGCCCCTGCTGATTGAATAATAATCGTTCCTATCGTTTCCTTTTCCGCCGATTTCTCATCATTGTAAAATTCCGCATAACGATTCTCATGCACTGGCAATTCATCGTGTATGATGTATGCGTATCAATCGCACATGAAAGAGGAGGCCGCTCATGGGTTTGTGGGATAAACTTCGTAATGAACTCATTGATATTGTTCAATGGACGGAACCGGCGCAAAGTGACATTCTTGCGTACCGCTTTCCGCGCTATAACAACGAAATCAAAATGGGCGCCAAGCTGACCGTGCGCGAAGGCCAGGCGGCCGTATTCGTCAACGAAGGCCAGATTGCTGACGTCTATAAGCCCGGCATGTATACGCTGAGCACACAGAACATGCCGATTCTGGCAACGCTTAAAGGGTGGAAATACGGCTTTGAATCGCCGTTTAAGGCGGAGGTTTATTTTATCTCCACCAAACAATGGACGGATCAGAAATGGGGAACGCAAAATCCGATCATGACGCGCGATCCGGAGTTCGGGCCGATCCGCATTCGCGCGTTTGGCACGTATGCGTTTCAGGTGACGGACCCGGCCGTGTTTGTGCGCCAGCTTGTGGCCACGGACCCGAGTTTTGAGACTTACGAAATCAGCAATCAGCTTCGCAATACGATCGTGGCGCGGTTTACGGACGTGCTGGGCACGGCCAAGATTCCGGCACTTGATCTGGCCGGCAACTATGACAAGATCTCAAAGACCGCGCTTGAGACGATTAAGCCGGATCTGGCATCGCTGGGTCTGTCGCTGACGCTGTTTTACATTGAGAATGTTTCGCTTCCGCCGGAAGTTGAGCAGGCGCTTGATACGCGCACCAAGATGGGCGTGATCGGCGACATGAGCAAATTTACGCAGTATCAGACGGCCACGGCCATACCGGAAGCGGCCAAGAATCCCGGCGGCATCGCCGGCGCAGGCGCGGGCATCGGCGCGGGTTTGGCGATAGGCCAGCAGATGGCCGGGGCCATGAACACGATGGGGAACAATATGAACGCGGGCGCTGCGGGAGCGGCCGGCGCTGTTCCTCCGCCGCTGCCGCAATCCGTCAACTATTTTGTGGCGGTCAACAACCAACAGAGCGGCCCTTTTGATCTCAACAACATCCGCAACCAGGTTGTCTCCGGCGCAATTGCGCGCAACACTCTTATCTGGAAACAAGGCATGGCCAACTGGGCGCCGGCTGAACAGGTTCCGGAAGTCGCAGCGCTGTTTGCGGCCGCACCACCGCCGCTGCCGGGACAGTAAGAAATGACGCGGGGATACGGAGACGCGGTAACGCGGAGAAAAAACAACCGCAGATTGACGCAGATAAGATGCTGACGAAAAGTAAATTTTCTCTTTTTGCTTTTTTACCACCGAGGCGCAGAGACACAGAGAAAAGAGTAAAGAAAATTAATTTCTTATTTTCGCTCTGTGATCTCTGTGCGCTCGGTGGTTATTAATCTTTGACTTTTATCTGCGTGAATCTGCGTTGATCTGCGGCTAAATCATGATTGTTTTCTCTGTCAGCCTCTGCGTCTCTGTGCCTCTGTGGTGTGGTAAAAAAGGAATGAAGGACTGTAGCAACGAATGGCAGAAGATCCCCGACAACTCGCACGCGATATTCTCTCCGGTAAGGTGAGCGTTGAGGAGCTTGAGGCGCGTCAGAAGCAGCGCGCGGCGGAATCCGTGACTACCGCTCAACCGCCACACGACACACGCAGCACGCCGCACGATGCCCCGGCCGGCCCTGTCACGCCGGCGCCGGAAGTTTCGCCGGATCAGGAGCCGGAGAAAAAACCGCCGACGATGTCGCGTGCGCCGGGAGATCAGCGGCAATTCCCATGCAGTGCCTGCGGCGCAAAGCTCAACTGGGATCCCAAAGAACGCGCGCTCAAGTGCCCCTACTGCGGCCATGTTGAAAAAATTGATCCGAGTAACGCCAACGTCAGCGAACATGATTTTGCGGCCGCGCTAGCCAGACAAGTTGAAGAAAAAACAACACTGCCCGATCGGCCGCAGGAAATCCGCTGCCCCGGCTGCGGCGCCATCGTGCTGATTGAAGCCAATGTGCGCACGGACAGTTGCCCGTTCTGCGCGACGCATCTTGAGAATGCCAAGCCGGAACAGGCCAAAGGGCAAATTGTTCCGCACTGTATTTTGCCGTTTCGCGTTGCGCAGAAAGATGCGATCAACGCTTTTAATCAGTGGATGAACTCGCTGTGGTTTGCGCCCAATGACCTCAAGCAGCTTGCCAATCTTGGCCAGCTCAGCGGAGTTTACGTTCCGTACTGGACGTATGACTCTATGACCTATACCAGCTACACCGGCATGCGCGGCGATGATTACTGGGTGACGGTCACTTACACGACGTCGGAAAATGGCCGCTCCGTCACGCGCACGCGCCAGGAGCGCCGCACCCGATGGCATTATGTTTCGGGCGAAGTGGATCATTTTTTTGATGACGTGCTGGTTTGCGCGTCAAAATCGCTGCCGCTTTACATGGTCAACCAGCTTGAGCCGTGGGATTTGGGCCACTTGCAGGATTTTCGCGGCGAGTACCTGGCCGGCTTCCGTACGGAACGCTATACCGTCACGCTGCCGGAAGGTTTCGCCGGCGCGCAAAAAATCATGGACAGCGAAATCCGCATCCTCTGCTGCCGCGATATCGGCGGCGATCACCAGACGATCAACACCATACACACGCAGCATGTCGGCGTAACATTCAAGCATATCCTGCTGCCGATCTGGCTTGCGGTATACCGCTATCGTGATCAGACCTATCGCATCATGGTCAATGCGCGCACCGGCGAGGTTAACGGCAACCGGCCCTACAGTTACTGGAAAATCACCTTCGCCGTACTGGCCGCGCTGGCGGCGGTCATCACGATTGCCGTGATCTTTGCCATGAGCCAACGGTAATGTGACTATTCCTGCAAAAGCGGGACGGGCGGATCGCGCATGATCGAATCACACCCAGGTTCTGCTGGCGTTTATAGCGGTTCTCAAGAATTTTCGCAGATAAACCGTTGCGAGTCCATATAAAGATGGCCTTTGTTGGCAATGTTCAAGAGTGCGGATTGTTGCGAGAAACCTGACAAAGGTCATGTACCTCCAACGGGAGTCGAACCCGTGTTTACGCCGTGAGAGGGCGTCGTCCTAGGCCACTAGACGATGGAGGCCTGAAAAACCGATCTGAGAACATCACAATGTAGGGTTTTGTGGGCCAAATGTCAATGTTATGGTGTTTTCAAACAGACAGGCTCAAAGAAAGCTCATTTTCCTTCAGCCTCGGCCGTTGATCGTTTGACGTTCAGCGTTTCTTTTTATCTGGCGTGTTCGTTGGTCGTCGGGGTGTTCAGCAGCGGCGAAGTCTCGGCCGGGGCGGTGTCTCCCACCGGCCTGACGGTCGTAGATGGGAAATAATCCGATACTGTGGATTCCGTGGAGTAAATCTCAACCCGGCGGTTCTGGCGCATGCTGCTTTGGTCATAGGCCTGAACTTTCAGAGGTTCATATGGCCCGCATGCCACCGGACGCAGCACCCGGCTGTCAATTCCAAATGATTTGAGGTAATCGCACACGACCATCGCGCGTTTATACGAAAGCCCCATGCCGTTGGGATCGTCCGGCCGCATGGCCACTTCGTCCGCGCTGACGTGCCCTTTGACCAGCATCACATTGTTGTAGCCCCGGCGCATGTCCGCAATCTTGCGGATCAGCCGGATTGAATTGGGGTCCGGCTCCGAAGAACCGGCATCAAAAGTGATGAACGTTCCGGTCGTGATTTCGTTGCCGGCGCGAATGGTGGTGACTTCAGGCTCGTTGCCTTCGGCCCCTTTGGGCGATTTTTCCGCATTGCCGGCGTTTTTCTCAAGATTGGATCCCCGGCCGCGGAGATTCATGACCATGATATCAAGCGGATCCGTTGAGTTTTCCGGCGGCTCATAGCCAAACTGCGCCTTGATTGCGGCCGTCACTTCCATCTGTTTCTGCGGCGATCCGCTTTCCTTCAATGCAAAAAGAACCACAAAAAACGACATCATCAATGTCATCAGGTCCGCAAAGGATACAATCCATCCTTCTGCGTGTTCTTCTTCGTGTGGTTTCTTTTTGATGGCCATGAGACTTGATCAGAACCATATAGGGCTCTGATCTCCTTTGCAATTATCAGCTTATTCGTTACTTCTTTTCACCGCCGGACGAGGGCATATGTTCACGTTCATGGGCGCTTAAAAAGCTCAGCAGTTTTGATTCAACGATGCGCGGGTTATCGCCGGCCTGAATCGAGAGAATGCCCTGAATGATGATCTGTTTGCAGAAGAGTTCTTCTTTGGAGCGGATGCCGAGTTTATCGGCCATCGGTCCGCAGACCACGTTTGCCCATAGTGCGCCATAAAGCGTACCGAGGAGCGCGATAGCCAGAGCCGCGGCGATTTTTGCAGCCTGATCACCACTGCCTCCTCCGCCGCCGCCGTGTCCGCCGCCACCGCCATGTTCACCGCCGCCTGATGGCGCGGACATACCCATGAACATGATGACCTGTCCGACGAGTGTAGCCGTCAGGCCCAGAGCCGGTCCGTACTTGCCCATGATGTCAAAGATTTTTTTGCCGTGATGATGACGTTCTTCAATGGCGAAAGTTTCAATGGAGAGAACCTGTTCAATGACCTGCGGATCAGCGCCGTCAATGGCCAATTGCAGACCTTTTTTCATAAACGGGTCTTGGGTGTTTTTGACTGAATTTTCAAGCGCCAGCACGCCGTCGCGTCGGGCAATTTCGGCAAACTGAACAATTTGCAAAATGATTTCTTTGGGTTCCTGTCCCTTATGGAAAAAGACTTTTTTGATGTATTGAGGCAGTGACTTTACGACGTGGCCGGGGCAGCTTGCCGCGCCCAGAGCCAGCGAGCCGCCAAGCACCAGCACAAAGCCTTCCGTGGAGTAAAACGCACCCATTTTGCCGTGGGTACCTTCAAACATCGCCCAGAAGATCGCGCCGACAGCGAAGAGCCAGCCAAATACTGATGCAAGATCCATAATAACGCCTCAATTCACAGGGCATATTCCCTCGCTTGGTTTATCGGTCAGCGGACTGAGGCAGTTTAGGTAGGATAGGAAAGCAGGAGAAGAGCTAACGCAACATCGTGAAGTGCCCATAATATGGGGATAATATCGGACGTCAATAAGAGGGGTCAGGGTTTAGGGTATAGGGGTCAGGCGGGGGGCAAAAATTGCACGATGTGCCAGTTTCTGGCCCCTCTCCCCTGACCCCTCAATTCACGTTACGCATTGGCCGCCGCAGCCACGGGGTCAAAGACTTTGCGGATCAGGGCGCATTCCTCGGCCGAAAGCTGAAATTTAAGCGCCGCGGCATTCTCAATAGCCTGTTTGGCATCGCGCGCGCCGACGATAGCGGCCGTAATGCCCGGAACCTGTATCGTGTAATTCACCACAAGCTGGCCATACGTTGCGCCATATTTTTCGCGCAGCGGATCAATCTTTTTGAGCGCATCAAGCACGCGCTGACGGTTCTCCGGCGTAAAATATTTGTGCTTCGCACGATGATCACCCTCCGCAAACTTGCGATCCGGCGTCACTTTACCCGTCAGCAGGCCGCGCTCCATCGGCGAATAACAGATCACGCCGATGTTGTGCTCGCGGCAGAATTTCAGCGAGTCATTTTCAATTCCGCGGGTCAACAGTGAATAAGGAGGCTGATTGCTGGCGATCGGCCCGGCCTTAATGCCTTTGCTGAGCCACTCGGCGTTGTAGTTGCTCACGCCAAACGCGCGAATTTTTCCCTGTTTCTGAAGCTGATCAAGCGCGCGAATGCTTTCCTCAACCGGCGTGGTGCTGTCAGGCCAGTGAATCTGATACAGATCAATCACGTCAACCTTGAGCCGCCTGAGCGACTGCTCGCATTCGTATGCGATTGAATCCGGTTTTGAATTTTTGCGGATCACGCACGGCGTTCCGTCCGGCAACGCATTGGGCCAGGGTTCCGCGCCTTCGTCAGAATTCCAGCGCATGCCGCATTTGGTGGCGATGACCACTTTTTCACGCCGGCCCGCAATGGCTTTGGCTACAAGTTCCTCAGAGTGACCCATGCCGTAAATCGCGGCCGTATCAATCGTGTACACGCCGTGATCAATAGAAGCCTGAATCGCGGCGATGGCGTCCTGCTCGTCGCTGCCGCCCCACATCCACCCGCCGATGGCCCATGCGCCGAAAATAACCGGCGTTACTTTGATCTGTGACTGGCCCAATTGACGAGCCGAAGCAATACTCATTCTCAACTCCCTGATAACAACGGAATATAGATGATTACCTATACTATCTTTGTGCGCACGGATTGCCAAGTCAAAGAGCAACTGCCGCAGAAAATGGGCGGATGACAGATCAACAATATGTGCCGCACAGAGCGTGGCGGCAATTTTGCACACACCTTAATCGCATCAACAAGGCGGCCCCGGCAAGAGACCGGGGCCGCCTGTGGGACATGATGCACATGCAAGATGCAATTGATTATTGATCCTGTGTCGCGGCCGGCGCCGTTGACGGAATTTGAACAACAACCGGAATGGGTTCTTTGAGAAAACCCGCCACGGCAATAGGCAATATTTCGTCGCGCAATTCGCTGGCGACAATTTTGCCTTTGGGGTTGATCAACCACATCGCGGGGATAAACTCAATGGCATATTGCTGCGCGGCATCCACTTTTTCCGACCAATCTCCCGAGTAGGACTGCATCCATTGCATGTCGTTCTTTTTGACGAAATCTTTGGCTTTTTGGGTGTCATTATCCAAATTAATGCTGATGATGATAAAGTCATCTCGCTTGCCGAAAGCATTGTAAACCGCCTTGAGATAGGGAATCTGCTCCCGGCTTGGGCGGCACCATTCCGTCCAGAAATCAAGAAGAATGTATTTTCCGTGAAAATCAGAGAGAAAATGGCTCGCGCCATTTTGGTCCTTGAATTGAAAATCAGGCGCGTTGCCGCTTGTTGAGGGGCGGTGCCTGATCATGGGCGGTGCGGGAGCCGTAGTCGGCGGTGGTGGCTCAAATTGCAGAGCCGGTACCGCCGTGTTTGTCGCCGGCGTCTCCGCGCAGGAGGTATTGATGGGCAGGCCGAGCAACATCATCCCCGCCCATGCCATCGTATAAAGAATAAAACGTTGGGGATAATACATTTCTTTCATTAGGACCTCCCGCGAACTTGATGAATTGAATGCAATAATCCTGACATATAAAAATATCCGCAGACACCGCTTTGCAGACATCGCATGCGAAAAAATAACCAAAGATCGCATTGCCGCCGACTTATGATGTAATACAGAAAAATTTCGCCGGCCTTACAGCTAAAAACTTTTTCGCAGAAATTTCCTTGCGTTATTCACTTTGTGTTGTAAAGTATCAAGAGATTCGCGGTCCGTTCCGGGGCAAGGTATGAATCTTCAGCAGGCGCTGACGCAGATTAATGATATTCATTCACAGCTTGCGCGTGCGCAGGTATTTCGCGGCTATCGCAGCCTCACTACGCTCAGTACGGGTATTGTCGCGGCGATCACGGGATTTTTGCAGCACCTGTATATTCGCAATCCGGCCACGACCGAAGATCTCTCGGCGTATGTCATCCTGTGGATGTCCGCGGCCGTGCTGAATCTGCTGATCGTCGCCGGCGAAATGGCGTATCGCCTGAGGCGCTCACAATCGCGATTGCAGACGGAATTGACGTTGCTTGCGATTGAACAATTTTTGCCGGCGTTGTTTGCCGGCGCCATGCTCACGGCCGTGATTCTTTTCTTTGCGCCGCAGGTCGGCTGGCTTTTGCCGGGATTATGGCTGCTGGTCTTTGCGCTGGGCGTATTTGCTTCGTGCCGGTTGCTGCCAAAGTTAACGTTTTGGGTGGCCGGTTTTTATCTTCTTGCTTCCGCGGCAGTACTGGCGCTTTCGCCGCAGAATCCGCTTTCGCCCTGGCTCATGACGATTCCTTTTGGCATCGGCCAGGCCGCCATTGCGGTCATTTTGCATGTTTGTCTGGAGCGTAACCATGTCTGAATCAGGCCCTGGCCGCTACGCATACGAAAAACTTGAGCGCGTGATTCATGAAAAAGCGCGGCTGGGCATTGTCGTATCACTCGCGGCGCATCCGGAAGGCCTGCTCTTTAATGATCTTAAAGATTTATGCTCGCTGACGGACGGCAATCTCGCGCGCCATTTGCAGGTGCTTGAGGAATCGCAGTTTGTTGAGTTGTGGAAAGCCGCCAAGCCAGGCCGGCCGCAGACGCTTGTCCGCCTCACACCCTCCGGCCGCCAACGTTTAATGGATTATCTGGCAGAACTTGATCGGGTTGTGGCCGATGCCGCGCGTGCCGTGGGCCATGCTCCGGCTGCCCGTACACGCATGGCATAAATACAAAAAATTTTACTCAAACACTTTGTAATGCAAAGTTAATAGGCATGCCGATGTAGTACCAGTGGGTAATGTTAAGGGGAACATGATGAGAATCATTCAGGCGCAGGCGATGGGGCTTTGTTTTGGCGTGCGCGATGCGATTGACGCGGTATACCGGCAATCCGCGCCGCAGGGCATTACCATCATGGGGCAATTGGTGCACAATCCGGTTGTGGCCGGGCAATTGCGGCAGCGAGGGTATCTGGTACAGCAGGAATCATCGTTACTTATACCGCAATCATCGCGTGTTCTGGTAACGGCGCACGGAATTTCAGACAAGCGCCGCGCGGAGCTTCTTTCCGCCGGCCGGGAACTTATTGACACCACCTGCCCTCTGGTGCGCAAGGCGCATCAGGCTGCGCTGAAGCTTGCGGCCGAGGGCCGGCACGTGATTGTCATCGGCCAGCCGGGGCATGTTGAAGTGCGCGGGCTGACGGAAGATCTGCCTTCCTTTGATGTTGTGCCCAGCGCTGGCGCCGTCATGCGTTACGCCTCGGCCAGGCTTGGCGTGATCTGCCAAACCACCACCACCATGCCGGAGGCGCAGAGTGTCTTAAGCGCCATCAGCGCGCTTAATTCTCATGCGGATGTTCGTTTTATCAATACGATCTGCCAGCCCACCCAGGATCGCCAGGATGCCATTGAGTCTCTTGCGGCCGAGTGCAATTGCGTCGTAGTGATCGGCGGCCACAACAGCAACAACACACGCAAACTCGTGGCCGCATGCATCAAGCTCGGCACGCCCGCATATCACATAGAATCGGCCGCGGATATATGCCCGGAATGGTTCAGTCCCGCCGACACCATCGGCCTGACGGCAGGCACGTCAACCTTGCCGGAAACCATTGATGCGGTCTATGAGGAACTGAAAAAAATCGCCGAATGCCACGCCGCGGCAAATATGGCCTATGCGGCAAAATAATGAGGCACAGAACCTCTTTGAAAAACCCCATCGCTTCGCTGCAAAGGTATCTGCACAAGTTTCAGATTGAGCAATTTGTCTTATTTTCAGCCTGTAAACCTGAGTTTCGGATAAGGAATGTTAATTTCAAGCCCCGTCCCCTTTACGGGACGGGGCACAATGGATGTGCAAGCGGTTAAAAGTCTATTGAACGCTTTAACATGAGCAATCGACAATGATGACTGGTTTGTGCACCATCCCACAAAGGGAATGGGACTTTCTTATCCGAAACTCAGGTTGGTACATATTTCTATAATGACACGTATTGAACAGATCGCGTAAAAAGAAGAACCCCGTGGCTCATCACCACGGGGTTCCTGGGTTTCTGCGTCACACGAACCACGTCACGCGCCGCACGTTTTGCGCGTTCGCATTTGGCGGTTCGGCTTTCGTCTTTACGCTGCCTTAGCCTTCAAGGCCGCCCTTGTACTTCTTGGCCGAAGTGCTGCGGGTTGAGTCATCAGACTCGCCGCCTTCAGCACCCGCACCCCACTGGGCGCGTTTGAGCGACAGGCCGATCTTGCGGTCGTCAATGTCGACGCGCAGGATCTTGACTTCCACATCGTCGCCGATCTTGACCACATCGGTCGGATTCTCGACCTTACTGTCAGAGAGTTCGGAAACGTGCAGCAGCCCTTCAAGGCCCGGTTCAAGTTCAACAAATACGCCAAAGTTCGTAATCTTGGTGACTTTGCCCTTGACGATCATACCCGGCTGGTAGTTCGTCGGGATGGCGTGCAGCCACGGGTCTTCGGTGAGCTGTTTGAGGCCCAGCGCGACGCGGTTCTTTTCCTGATCGACTGACAGAACCACGCACTGAACCGTGTCGCCCTTCTTGAGCAGTTCGCTCGGGTGGGCAACTTTCTTGGTCCACGACAGGTCGGAAACGTGCAGCAGGCCGTCAATGCCTTCTTCAATTTCCACAAACGCGCCGTAGTTGGTAAGGTTGCGAACCTTGCCGGTGATGACCGTGCCCGGCGGATATTTCTCGGCCAGCAACGTCCACGGATTGGCTTCGGTCTGCTTCATGCCGAGGCTGATTTCCTGCTTGGTCTTGTTGACCTCGAGGACGACCACATCGATCTCCTCGCCAACGCTGACCATTTCGCTCGGGTGGTTGATGCGCTTGGTCCACGACATCTCGCTGATGTGCACCAGGCCTTCGATGCCTTCTTCGAGCTTGACGAATGCACCATACGACATGATGTTCGTGACCTGGCCCTTGACGCGGGTGCCGACCGGATACTTCTCTTCGACATGTTCCCACGGCGAGGCCTGCTTCTGCTTGAGGCCCAGGGCGATCTTTTCTTTTTCCTTGTCGACGTTGAGAACGACGACTTCAATTTCCTGATCAAGCTTGACCATTTCGCTCGGGTGGTTGATGCGGCCCCAGCTCATATCGGTGATATGCAGCAGGCCGTCCACGCCGCCGAGGTCCACAAATGCGCCGAAGTCGGCGATGTTCTTGACGATGCCCTTGCGGGTCTGGCCAACGACGATTTCGTTGAACAGCTTGCTCTTGGCTTCCGCGCGGAGCTTCTCAAGCAGCTTGCGGCGGCTGATGACGATGTTGCGGCGCTCAAGATCAATCTTGAGAATTTCCGCATCAATCGTGCGGCCGATGTATTCGCCGATGTCCGCCGGACGGCGGATATCCACCTGCGAAGCAGGCAGGAACACAGGCACGCCGATATCGACGAGCAAACCACCCTTGATCTTGCGGGTGACTTTGCCGGCGACCGGATCGCCTTCCTTTTTGGTGCTGATGATATTTTCCCAGCCGTGAATGCGGTCGGCCTTGCGCTTGGAGATCAGAACCAGACCGTTGTCCGATTCAACCTGCTCAAGGAGCACGGAAATTTCGTCGCCGACTTCAACATCCGACGGTTCGTCAAATTCTTTGGAGAGCGAAAGAACGCCTTCCGACTTGAGGCCGATTTCAACCACCACGTCATCGCCGTGGATGTTGACGATCTTGCCTTTAAGGATCGTGCCGTTGGCAAAAGACTGGCCGCTGGCATCCATAAGGGCCGAGATGTCTTTGGCATCGGGCTGAGTTTCAAATTCTTTTTCGAGGGCCTGATTGGCTGACTGTTCGTCAAGACCCAGTTCACGGAGAAGTGCGAAATTAACCATTAAAAAATGAACCTTTCGTGATCGCTTCAGATCTTGTCTGCCGGCGCGCCACACGCAACGCCGACCCATGAGCCCGGGTCCAAAGCATACCGGGCCGCCGCGAGGCCCATCTCACACGAGATGGCAAAACCACGGGCAAGTCAAATAGTTTAGCCGAAAGCAGAGCCTTGCCGCAAGGGCAAAAAGTTAAATAAGTACCGATATTTGTTAGGGTTAAGGGAATGCGGCAAGTCTGTTAAGCTGAGGTAAGCCGATGGCCGGGATGCTGCTTAAAAATTGGCCGAAACGGGTATATCATCACCCCGTTTCGGCTATTTCTTAATACACGTAAATCATAATACAGTAATTACTTATAATTTAATATCGCTCCCGATATTAAATTTGCGGCTCGCAAAATCACTTGCTTTGTATGGCCTCATGCAGCTTGGCCAGCACGCGATCATACTGGTCAACATCAATGATTTTGTCGCCGCCGATGCGCACCAGAACCATTTGCCATTCCGGAATAATCAGGCAGATATTGTTGTTATTGCCCTGCGCGGCAAAAGTGTGCGCCGGGGCCGAGGGCCACTTGCGCTTGCCGTTGTGATCAATACCGTTAACCCACCAGTTGAGGCCGTAACATCCCGGCAGTACGGTGTACCATCCCTGGGGTTCATGCGGCGGCACGGTATTGAGTACGCGCGGATTTGTGGCGTAATCAATATACCTGCGGCTGATGAGCTGCTTGCCGTCCCAGTTGCCGTAACAGGCATAAAGCCAGCCAAAACGGGCCATCTGGTATGCGCTCATATGCAAAGAGGAATCCGGCATGCCGGCGCCGCCGTTGATGACGAGACCGTCCTTTGTGCCGTAATTTTTCCAGATGAACTGCGATTCATCAATGCCGATGATGCTGCCGATGCGCCGCATAAAAAGATCGTGCAGAGATTCATGGCCGGCGCGGGTGATGGCCTGCGCAAGCACATCCGTTTGCAGCGAATAATGTATCGCAGCCCCCGGCGCGTACATCGGCCTGGTGGGCGTAAACGGATCATTTTTGGCAGAATGCTCATAACCGCTGGTAAACGTGGCAAGCTGTTCAAGTGTGACATCAGGATAATATTTTTGATACTCGGGGCTGATATCGGCCAGACGCGTCTGCGGCGACAGCTTGCCGTCATCCCACGCCAGCCCCAGACAGGTGCTGGTAAAGGATTTGGTGCATGACCAGACCGGCGCGATCGCGGCGGCATCCGCCCCGGCCCACACAATGCGGCCTTTATAAATTACCAGCGCGCGCGAGTTGCCCAGCTTGCCGGTGATGGCCTTGAGTTCCTGCATGGCCTCGTCCACTTTGGCGGGATTCAGGCCGACATCCTGCGGCGAAGAGTGCTGCCAGTCCCGGCCGGGATAAACAACGCCCTGCGACTGGCAGGCGGAAAGCCCGCAGAACATCATCAGCATGCACACAAAGAAAAATACCGGCGTGTGAGTCATAACATGATCCTTAACCGAGGAATTGCGATCAGGTTATCATACACCGCCAATCCTCATTAATCAATCGGTTGATACATGGGATACGCAGAAGTAATTACAGATCTGGTAGACGTTGAGGCGCATGTGCCGGTATGCTGGGAATCTACTGTTGACGGAGAAAAAAGTGCCTGAGATTTTTGATCGCTATATGGCCGGGGAGCATCACGATGCGTGGCGCGAGTTGACCGGATATTCCGAGTGGATCAAATTGCCGGAGTATCTTGATGATGCGCACGCCGTTGCGCGCGAAACCATGCGGCGCATCAGCGGAAATCTTGATCTGCTGATTCCGCGGCTGCTGAAGATGGGGTATCGTTTTGGCGAGTTGCCGAAGAAACGGCATCCGCTTGCGGCCAGTTTCGGTCCGGTGCGCACCATGCCTGATGCGGAATCTCTGGGGCGGCTTAATTCTCTTCTTGCGACGACGTGCCCGATTCCGCTTTCTCTGCAATACTGGTTTGCGGTCGTCGGCGGCGTGAATCTTTGCGGATATCATCCCAAATGGCCCGCGCCGGAGAAACTTGATGCGCTGTGCCTCACGCCGCTGAGCCAGCAGAGACTCCACGCGTATCTGAAGGATTTTCGCACGTGGAAAACAGATCCCGCGCATCCGTGCCACAAGGGACAATATGAACTGCAACTGGCCCCGGGCCATGCGGAAAAGGCCGGACATCGCAAAGGATCGCCCGGGAGCATGCGCGTGGGCCTGCTGATTATGGATGATATTTTTATCAATGATTGGCGGCCGATCAGCTTTATCGGTTATCTGCGCGAAACATTGAGCTGCGGCGGTTTTCCGGGGCTGATGCGCGATCATCAGGATCATGCGGAAATGATTGCGCAATTGACGGAAGGTTTTGCGGCGTTCTAAAAATTAATCTGCGAGCAATAATTCGTACACCTGGCATGCGCCGGAACGATCTGAAGTAAAAATCAGACTCGTACCGCGCGGCGTAACCAGCGGATGCGCGTGCGTATCCTGATTTCTCATGGACGTGTCATGCCGGCCAAGAATCGCGCGCCGCATGTCATGATCAAGAGGGACGCTGCTGAGCGTGCCGTCATGACAATCAATCATCAATGTGCGGCCATCATGCGAAAACGTAGCATGGTAACAAGCAAGTTCAGGCATATTCAATTCATAGAGCAACTGGCCATCCCATTGACGCGCGGCGATAAAGCGGCGCTCTTGCCGGCCGCCGTGATACAAAATGGCCGCGCCATCCGGAGACCAATTCTCATGAGAACGCCATTCGCCCGGCATTTCCGGGGCAAGCGTGCGCCAGCGGCCATCTGGCTCAAGGCACCAGATACGATCAGGAATCTGCTGGCCGGTGCCGGGTAAAAAACCTTCCTGATTCAGCACAATGCGGCCAGTGCCGGCGGGATCAAATTGAACATGCGTCACCCAGAAAGGAAGTTCCGCCGCAATGCGCGCAGAGCCGGAACGCAAATCAACCAGATAAATGCGGCTGACAAGTTTTTGCGCCATCATGCGCGCGGGAACCTGTCGCAATTGATCCCATTGCGTTGCGGCGGTATCCGCAAACGCTTTGCCATCCGTGCACGGCAGGCATAGCGTTTGGCCATCGGGAGAAATATGCGCATACGCCGTAACCCATCCGGAAGGTAATTGCCAAATGGCGCGCTCCTGCGGATGTTTGTCATCAAGATGGCATTCGTAAATCGTATTGTCGCGGATGAAGTAAACCACATTGTGATAAACATCAAGCACGGGAGATGTTTTGCAGAATCCCCGCGCGCCGCCTTCCGGATAAACATAACTGAATAACAATCCGCTGCGATTATTGCTGATCCGGCGAATGCTGCCGCTGAGTCGGTCGGCCGAATAAAGATTCGGATTCCCATCACGATCTGACATAAACACAAGCCAGCGATCATCGGCCGTCACGCTGAACGTCGTAAAATAAAGATGCTGATTGTTGCTTGCTCCGGACGTCCACTGAATCACGGTTGCGCCGGTTTGCGGATCAGTCAACGTCCGTCGCTCAGCCGGGTATTCTTCGGCAGATGCATTGCAGATCGTCGTCATAACATCCTGATCAATTCTCAATCAAGTACGCATGCAGTGACATCGGCAACGAATCAATCTCAAATTTCAGCGCGCCACCGGACATATTCACGGGCACAACTTCATTGGTCACCAGGTTGCGCAGTTTGCTTCCCGCCTTGATTCCCGGCACTGTAATGCTCAGCGTTTTCTCCGCATATCCCTTATAGGCGATGCCCAGGTAAGTGCCGTTTGGCGAAGCATACGTGCGAATTTTCAGGTCCTTATCCGGTTGATTCACAACCGAAGCGGGAACCGCCGGCAACGCCAGGAACGCCTGCGCGAATCTCCGATGTGCGTCGGCAAATCCCCGGCCGTATGTATACACCGTATAGTTCAGCGTCCGCGCATCACCATCAAAATACGCCAGCAATTCAAGAGCCATGCTGAATTGAGCGCCGGCCGGCGTGATCATATTGCCTTCGTATTTCGGATTGATCGTGCGCGAGGCAACTTCGTCATACGAAATCACATGGCTCATCGCCAGGCCGTCGGCCGTCTGAAAATAATTGAAGTATTCCGGTATGGCGTAACAGAGAAAATCAACCGGCGCAAAAATCTGCACGCCCTTGATGTTTTTATACAATTCAGGCCGGATTCCGTAATCCGCGCGATTAATATGCATTGCGGTAACCGAACCGAAATTCCCCGTCCGCAGAATCTCAATATAATCCGCGGCGGTTAATTTTGAGCGCTCCGCAATATCTTTTTCATACGCAGCGCGCCCGCCGGCCGGCGGCGCCTTGATCACATTGGCCAAAAACGCCCACGCCGTGGTTGACGGCAGAATCAGGCTGAATTTGTCATTATCCCAATTGTAGTAATAAAGGGTCATGTCAGAGCGGTAGCTCTTGAGCAGCTCGGCAACTTTTGCATGAAAATCAGCGCGTTTTTGATGCCACCAGTTATCATATTTAACCTTCATATCGCCGCTGGCCCACGCGCCCCAGAGCGCCTCGCCGCCTTTCGGCAGCGGCGTGCCGGTCTCCTTTGAGAACAGCTCAATATCATACTTGCTGTAGCTCACCGGCAACCGGTCGCAGCGAATGCGCCAGAGAATACCGGTCATCTGCGGATTATCTTTTACAAAAGGCTTAATCTGCGTATCAAGATATTTCTGATAATCATCCCATGTCGCCGGCTGAAGCAAATCACTGCACCAGGGCGCAAAACGATTGGGCTTGGTCGGCTGTCCGTTGGGGTCAACCGCCCGCGCACTTACCGGCAGATCCTGCGAGCCGCCCCACTCAATGCGCGGAATGTAATTCAGATTGAATTGTTTTGTGGCATCAAGATAACGTTCGTGCTGAGAGCGCGCGCCGGGGAATGCCGGTTCCGCATTTTTTCCGCTTGCCGGATCATATATGTTATTGCTCCAGTAATCGTGCGAATCAATCGCAACAGAAGTATATCCGTTCTGCGGCAACCCGTAATTGGCAAAGAACCACTTGAGGACGATCGGCGAAATGCCGTTATATCCCATCAATTTGGCATAGCGGCAAAAATCGGCCGGATCATGATCCGCCTGGCGTTCCCAGTCAAAAGAAAACAGGCGGTTTGGCAATCCTTTGGGCAATTGAATCGCGGGCGCATTTTTTTCAGGATCAATTTCATAAAGCTTGATCCGCGCCACCGCCGGCCCGCCCGACCACATGGTGTAATAGGCGTTCGGCTTGAGTTTATTCATGAAATAAATCCAGAAACCGTTGCGTGATGACGCAGTTCCCGTACCGCCGGTGCCGGTGGTCTGGTCGTCAAGCGGCACAATGACGTCATACCACTGCCACTTTTTGCTCAGCGGCCAGTTTTCGTATACGTCATCCGCGCCGACGCCGTTTTTCCACCCGACATCGGAATAATTCTGCCCGGTCTGAATTTCAATCGGGGCAAAGCGCGGTTTATCCTCCGGATATTCAATGCGCACAAGATATGTGGCATGCGGTTTTAGTCCGCCTCTGCCGAGGCGATACGCAAACCATCCGTAATCCACTTCGCGCGCTTTTTTACCCAGGATATCCGTCACGGTTGTTTTAACCGGTGATCCCGGCGTGCAGCGCAACTGTACCTTGTCAAAACCGCTCTGCATATACGGATGCGGGTCCGCAGCCGTATCGGCCGCACAGTCAATTTCGTCAACCAGCTTCAGATTACCGTATGGCGTCTGCTCATATTTTTCAGCCAGCGCCGGCAGCATTTTTTCATCACGTCCGGCAAATGACAAACGGTCCATCACACGCATGCCGGAATAAATCGGATTGCCGGATGAATCTTCAACCAGCAGCGACGCACGCAATCTCCCGGACAGATAAATATCGCGTGACGTTTTGGCGTCAATCGGAACTATTGCCGATAGCGTGGGTTCTTTATCCGCGGCAATCGCAACTTTCCCTTCCTGAATAGCATTGCCGCTGAAGTCGGCAATGCGGTAATTCAGCTTGATCTCGCCTTCCTTTGCCAGATCGGCCGGAAGCTTAAAGAGCAGTTCAAGCGGCCGGCCAAATTGCGCTTCGCTGAAATCAAAAAGCTCAACGGGCACTTCCGCCTTGCCTGATTCCCGCGCCCATGTGCGATAAAGATCAAAATCCGCTGACAGCGGCCCGCCCACAAGCCCGCTCTTATCGCCGATAAACGACAGATGTCCGCCCCATACGCGCAGCGCAATCGTATTTTCTTTTCCGTAGCGAATCAGCGATGCCGGCACCGTATAGCTGCGCACCAGCAGATTTTCGTACTTATATTCGCTGCTGAACCCGCCAACACGCACGCCATTGACCCACACATCATCATCCGATGCAATTTTGACCAGATTCAGCGTCATCGGCTGGCCGGCGACATCTCCCGGCACGGTGATTTTCTTGCGATACCACCCCCACCCATGATGTTTGACGCCCTGTTCCTGCCAGCTTTTTCCGGCGGCCAGCTTTTTCCACGCCGCA
Source organism: uncultured Phycisphaeraceae bacterium (assembly GCA_964610975.1). Taxonomy (GTDB): domain Bacteria; phylum Planctomycetota; class Phycisphaerae; order WQYP01; family WQYP01; genus CAZSYN01. The sequence goes on along the minus strand of CAZSYN010000010.1, from coordinate 181,509 downwards.
TCATCATAAGTGTCAGCAAACCATTTTTCGCTCATGCCCTGTTCGCCGGGATCTGTAGCGAACTGCCAATCTCCCTTGAGATCAACCGACACGCGCTGATTTTTCCACGTATCATCGTTATAAGCCATCGCGCCGACGGTAATATCCGTCAACTGCACGACGGCAGGCTCTTCGGCGTCCGCCAGCCGCACCGCAAAACCGGCCACTTTGCTGATGGTCGTCAGGCCAAACTGCGGAATCGGCAATATCACCTTCTGCCAGCCGCCCGGCGCGGCCGAAAATCCCGCCTGGTACGTGCCCGGTGTTTTACCGCGCAACAGCATGTGAAAAGTCATCTCCGCGGGCTTGTCACTCTTGCATAAAAAGCTCACATAATTGGCTTTCCCGCGCCCCCACACCGCGCCATTCTCATTGGCATCGCCCGGCAGCAGAATCCGCACAGTCGTCCGCGCCGGCTCAAGCGCCGCCGTATATAACTGCATGATATCCTTGCCATTTTCTGATTTCAGATTAAATGCGGCCTGTGTGCTTGCCGTCGGAAATTCAACTTTCCACAGCGCCGCGGATTCCTGCGTCAGGCACTCAATCACTTTGCTATACGGCGGAATTTTTCGGATTGTTTTGCTCACCGGCGGTTTGGCGGCAGGTTTGCTTGCGCTTGCGGGATTTTTGGCGTCCGCGCCCATGACCGCCATCGGCAGGCACATCATCGCAGTTAAAATCGTGCAAAATACATATCGCTTTGCAGTCATAACTCATGTTCCTCTTGATTGTTTGCCTGTCAATTTATTTGCTCAGCGTCATGCGCTGCGCGGCCATCGGGCTTTGGTGCGGACAACCGTGACGCGTGGGCGCAAGATTATATTGCCGGAATACCATCTGCCCATTTTGTTCTTCATAAGCGTACCGCAGGAGATTGATGTTCACGCTTTGCCCTGGCCGAAGTTTTTCCGAAAGACCGGATTTGACCAGTATTTTTTTCATCGGGATCGCCAGCGTCACCACCCAGCGCGATTGGCCATCCTGAGCCGGTGTGATCACGCTGCGCGCCAGAACATCGGACATACTCCACGATTCATCACGGGAGTGATGCGCAAAATAAAATGGCTCATCAACCTCATATGCCGTATACCGCGGCGCCTGCGACCAAACGTGATAATACGATTGCGTGCGCCCGCGCGCATCAACCTGAATTTCCGCTATCTGTTTCTTTTCGCCTGTCACATCCACAAAAACTTCGCAGACATCGGCGCTATGCAAAAACGCCTCTTCTCCGCTACTTTGCGCGAGCATCGGCGGCGGGCCAAAAGACTCAAAACGCACATACAGATATTCGGCATCCCACGTCAACTGCGCCTGAACCTGCCAGCGATCCGGAATATCCGGCGTCGGCGGCCTCGGTGGTGATTTCGGATTATCCGGCAGCGACGTACTGAACTCCGGCGTTACCCACGCATCAGGCCATTGCGGCATTGCCAGCAAATCCTTGCCCGATGCGCCGCCCGGCACAATAAGCCCGGCATGCATTTCCCGTGATGACGTGTGCGCGCTCTGTTCACAGCCGCAGCACATCGCACTCATCAACAGAGCCAGCAACCATTTACTTCGCAAATATTTCAAAACGTGATCCTGTACTCTGCACGCCAACATCAATTGCATTTTTCATCCGCATACCCGGATCATTAAAAGCCCACGCCGCGCCGTCAACACGAAGATAATTAAAATACATATCACCATGATTACGCGGACAACTTCCGTATGTCGTTTTTGTCGGCGCCCAGCCATGATGATCACTCACAATCGCATGATCACTGGGAAGCAATATCAGTTTCCTGCGCGAAGTGGCATACGCGTCCGGCAACTCGGCTTTCCAGGAAGACAGATTCGGGTCTGCTAAATACGAACATACCGCACCTATTTTTGCATTCCATTTCTCGTGTGGTGTCCGCGTATCCTGATATCGTTTGACGTCCCATCCCGGCGCGTATATAGAACTTGGGCAATAAAGCACCTTTGGCGTCACTACAAATGCCGGCGCCCTTTTTGAATCAAGTTCATCAACAATCACCGTTCCCAGGTTTACAGTATCCCCATCTCCATACTGAATCTGGTCAGTATCACCGCGATATACGCCCATGCCCCAGCCATTATTCATGGTTGAGTAAATATACACGGCCGTACCGATCTGCTTGAGATTGCTCAGGCAGACCGTTTTCTTGGCCTGATCGCGCGCCTTGTTGAGCGCAGGCAGCAATATCGCGATCAAAACAACAATGATCGCCACTACGACCAGCAATTCAATGAGCGTAAAGCCGCTCCGGCCAGCGTCATGCCGTTTGCGAATCAAGCTATGAGCAGATGATTCATATGACATCGCCTTCTCCTTTGAGGCCTCCGGCGCCAATTTCCCATAACACTGACTTGCGGCCATACCAGTTATTCATCCGCTCTAGACAAAATCGGCCAAACTGAACCAGACCTTTGCCAGATGAACGCACGTATTGCGTATGATTTCAGTCTCTGAATGTTCCGCCAAATGATATGTCATTAGCATTATGACCCATCTTTCTTTTGGGTCAACAATAAAATACCACAATATCAAACAATACCCACAATTTTGTATTACAATCGTCTAATAATTAAAGATAATCACCCGTTTAATACGCATTAAAGAATATTTTACCGTATATATCCTTATGGCGCACAAACTTGCTCTGATGCATTTTATACAAAACTTAAACTATGATCTATTTTTGAAGAGCTTCTGAGCAGACTAGTATCACCATGCCACTTCGTATCATCTTAAACACAGCACAGCCATAAATCATTTATTTAACAACTATTATGCCATATTCGTCCGCCTTATCACACCAGTAAGCTATTCTTATTAACGAATATTATACAATATTATTACAATTTATGCCTCAAAATTCATTCATTATGTACAATTTATGATTTTTTAGTTTGACGATGCTCTATTCCGGTGCCATACTTCACCCATCTGCGGGATAAGTGTATATATGACTGAAGAATCCACATTACTTGGCTCGCCCAGGACCAGAGCCGTTTCGTCGTTGCGACACTATATAGAGCGCAGCGGCATGCGCGCCGGAGATCGTCTCCCGGCCGAAAGCAAACTTGCTGCGCAATTTGACGTTTCCCGCATGACTCTTCGTTCCGCGATGGAGGTTTTGGTTCGCGAAGGCATGATTCGCCGGAAGCGCAACCTGGGATGTTATTGTTCGGTTCCGGCCAAAACCCAGGAATCCCTCATGTCACATACAATTGTCCTGCTGACGGACCACGAAACCGCCAACGACGGGCAAATCTTCGGCGGCACATCCGCCTCTATTGTTTCGGGCATCATTGGCCGCGCCGGCAAGCACGGCAAACATTTTCTCCGCGCCAATCTTGAGTCCGGCGATTCCGTCGGCCAGTTGATTGACGCCCGCCCGCTTGGCGTCATCATGAGTTGCTGGCATCAATCTTTTGAATGGCAGCTTGATACGCTCATGCAGTTATCGGCCCATCAAATTCCCGTTGTGGTTAATACTGATACACCACTGCTTGAAGATTATGACTGCGTGGCCTCCGATCACGTCGGCGGCACGCGGCAACTGGTGCGCGCGCTGGCAAGCCAAAACAAAAAACGCATCCTGAGATTGTGGACGCAACCAGCCACCACACCCTATATCGTGGCGCACAATCGCGGATATGAATCTGCCGTTCAGGAACTGGGCCTTGCGAATATCCCGGCCGTATATTCGGTCCCCGTCCCAGGTGTGCTGCCTTCGCATGTAGAAACACAAACGGAAAATGACTTCCGTATTCGTGTGCGTTACTTTGCCGGCTATCTCGCCGAGCATCTTCATTCTGATTCTCCGGTTGACGCCATCATGGTCTCAACCGATACCGAAGTGCTCTCTATTTTGGCCGCTTGCCGGCTGTTCGGCCGTACCGATATCGCGGTCACAGGTTACGACAATCACTGGCAAAACAAGCTTGAGCGTCAATGGGAGCCGGGCATTCCCTTCGCAACCGTTGATAAAAACAACCACAGGATCGGCGAAGAAATGGTAGAGCTTCTGCTGGCCAGAATTGCCGGAAATCTGCCACAGACTCCGCAGAAAAAACTCATTGAGCAACAGGTCATTTTAACATCAACACAAGGTGCGGCATGGTCAATGCCGTAAGTCATTTTGGCGTAAGAGCCAGTTTGAGAAGTAGGCGGCGGGCAGATGCGCAGGCCCAAAGGCAGACCAGCAGATGGCCCCGAATACTTCTCAAAGAGGCTCATAGAGCGTGCATTAAAGCATGCTCTTAAGGACAAGGAAACTTTTCTCTGATTCAGGGGGAGCAGATTCTATGAAAACGAAATCATCATATTGTTCATTTTTATCAAAAACACCGCGCATCACGCCGTGCGCCGCGGTAGCCGCCCTATTTTTAGCGGCCGCAACCTCGGCCAGCGCCTCTGTGTGGACGGGCGATACGAACAATGCCGTCTGGAGCAGCACCAATTCCACCGGCGGATGGACCACCGGCGGCGTCCCCAATGGCGCCGGCGCGGTGGCTACCTTTGATAACTCCGCCCAAACTACCAGCCGCGTGACCGTACTTGATTCAAACGTAACCGTCGGCCAGATTACTTTTATCGGCGCTAAAAACTGGCAACGACAGATCAATATCGGCAGCACATACTCGCTGACGATCAACAATAATGGTTCGCAGGCCGTCATCGAAAACGCCAGCACCGGCACCACCAGTAATCGCCTGAATTTCGGCAGCGGCACGATTACGCTCAACGGCGATTTATTGCTCAAAAATAGTGGATCATCCACTAATACTGGCGGCTCAATCGCATTCAGCAGCGGTTTATCAGGCACCGGCAACCTGACGGTTAATAACGCCAGCAATGATTTTAATTCAGGGCGCATTTCGCTTGGCAACAGCAATTCATTCACAGGCAATACGGTTATTCAAAAAGGTATTCTTTCCGTGGGCGGCTCAAGTAATGCATTGGGCACAGGCACGGCCACTACTAATTTGATTACGCTCGGTAGCACGAACAACGGCTCAGCCTCTCTCGTCAGCACTGGTTCCGGCACAGGCTTTTCAAACAATATCACGATCGTAGGCGATGCCGGCGCCAATGCGGTCATGACCCTCGGCACTTATGCAACAATCAGCGGAACCTCCACATCAGGTGCTGTTACGACATTCTCCGGTACAGTAGTTCTGAATACCGGCTTAACCGTTTACAGCAACACGAACACCAATCTCAACGGCACTTATGATTCAAATGTCAAATTTACAAATATCCTCTCAGGCGTCGGCGGCGTTACCAAAACCGGCACCGGCATCGCCACCCTTTCCGGCAAAAACACATTCACAGGCAACATCGTTGTCGATGATGGCACGTTGATCCTGGCCGCAAACGGCGAAACACGCTTCGTCATTCAAAACAACAACACCAGCAACCAGATCCTCGGCGACAGCACGCTCGACATCAGCGGCCTGTTCCGCCTTGATATCAGCAGCCTGACCGATTCGTCAGGTACCTGGCACTTGGTCAACGCCGCAACATTGTCCGAAACATATGGCGCAACCTTCGGCCTGTTTTTGGATAACGGCACCACCACCACAGCGCTGAGCCAGGTCGGCAGCTCAACGACCTACAAAACCAGTGATGACTTGTGGAGTTTTGACACCAGCACAGGCGACCTTGTGATGGGCCAGGTTCCGGAAATCGCCAGCCTGAACATCCTCGCCGCAGGATTGCTCCTGGCCGGCCGACGCATCGGCAAACGCCGCTAAGCCGCATCGCCACAATCCGATAACCCAGGCCGGACGCCACATGGCTCCGGCCTTTTTTATTCACTCATGATTCGCCAGTATTCTGTTGAAAAAAACTGGGTGCAGTAAGAAATCCGCCACACCAATTGCATGCGAAAATCCCGAATTTTGGAGAAAAAAGCCCCGTGGGTTTTAACCCCGGGGTGGGCACGAGCACATAAAATCTCACGTTATAAAAAGATTCTCAAAAATAATGCCCGATAGCTCAATGCACCACCACAAAAAAAGAGCGTACCGCGCAAATAGCACCGGTGCCTTTACGGCCCGGTGCACAATCGATGAAAAATAAGGAAAATATCACAGGTCTTGCAGACCAACTCCACGCTCTGGCCGCCAGTGTGCACCAGACCGTAAAGGTCTGGTGCTATCGTATTTGTATGAACTATGCATAACGTACTTAACGGGATGATGCATGTTCAATCTTTTCAACGAGACCGTTCTTATCCTGAACTTCAGTTGAAATGAATATGCAAAGGAAATGAGCACTGCCCGGGATGGGAGTCGAACCCATACGGGGATTACTCCCCAGGGGATTTTAAGTCCCCAGCGTCTGCCATTCCGCCACCCGGGCCCATATCATGGGCTCATAAGGATAAAAGGTTATGGGTCACTTGTCATGTGTGTTTGGTGAAATTACCACATAAATTCTCTTTAGGTCGCCTTTTTACGCAGAAATCACTTGTATTTTCACCCTATTTTTGATGTTATAAATGTGGATCACATGACATATCCGCAGTCCGGGCTCTTCAGGGCAAGAAGGTAGGGAGAAGAAAATGAAGTTGAGGCAGTCTCTGTGCGCAGCCGCAATCCTGGCCGCCAGCGTGGGAACCATTCCGGCATTTGGCTTGGTGGTAGGTGGTACTGCCACAGGCTCAAACCAAGCATCGTTAAGTTCATCTCTTTTAAATACCGTTGGTAAAGTAAATGGTTCGTCCTGCGTTTATCTCGGCAATGGTTGGGTCATCACCGCATCCCACGTTGGCGCAGGCACCGTAACACTTATGGGGCACAACTATAGTGCTATCTCATCTGCCCAATATTTATATAACGACGACAATACAAAGACCGATGTTATCCTCTTCCAGATTGACGTAGGCAGTAGCAATCTTGGCGGAGCAACCATTGCGACTACTTCAACTAATGTCAGCGATGCAGTAACAATGGCTGGTTACGGTTATACACGTGGCAGCACCCTCAATTACTACAATGCAACCCCTATCTATAATGCAAACAATCAAATTACTGGATACAACGTTGCCAGCGACACTAATTCGCAAGCTAATGCTTGGGGCTACAGTTACTCATCTTCTATTGGCACGCTGACAACAGGGACAAACACGGTCAGTTATTTACAAACCAAATCATATAATCCGGGGCTGAATACATACACAAACTCATTAATTACAAATTTTACCATTTATCGCAATGGTATCATGGGATCAACTGCTGAAAGTCAGGTTGCCAACGGTGACTCTGGCGGAGCAATGTTTTCGAGCAGTGGAGAATTGATAGGAATTTTGATTGCCAAGGCTCCTATTTTTTATATCAATAACAGCGAGACTTATATTGCTATGACTGACCAATTTTCGTATGCCGCCGATTTATATTCTTATTACGACCAAATTCAAGCCATCATCGTTCCTGAGCCCGCCTCGCTGACCATGATGGCCCTCGGCGCAGGCGCTATCATGCTGCGTCGGCGCAAGGCGTAAATTTTCTGCGTATGACCCATACAAAAACAAAAAAAGGACGATCATCAGATCGTCCTTTTGTTTTTGATTCACTTTTATTTGATTCGCATGGTCAAAATGTGAGAGAAAATCAGATTTTCTCCACCACCACGGCCGTGCCGTAGCAGAGAACTTCCGTGGCCGAGACGCTTTTGCTGCCGACATCCGATGCGTCATAATGCAATCCGACGACGGCATTTGCGCCCATTTCCGCGGCGTGCTGAATCATCAATTCATACGCCTGGTAGCGGGCCTGTTCGCACATTTCGGTATATGCGGCGATATTGCCGCCGATGATGCTCTTGAGGCCGCCCATGATTCCCTGGGCAATCGTCGGCGAGCGCACAATAATGCCGCGCACAACGCCTTTGTACGCCACAATTTTGTACCCCTCAAGCGTAAAGGTCGTCGTCACCGGAAATTCGGTGTGCGGCGTATTGGTAATCGGATAGCTTAGTGTCGCCATGTCCAGGAGTTTATACGAATTACCGGCCGGAATGAAGAGTCGCAAAGTGATAATTTCAGGTCATACCTTCTGACGCAAAACATCCCTGACAATTCGTGGACATTCCGGCCTCAAAACCCCACAATAGTGTGCCGCTGGGATTATCCCAGCAGTTAAAGAATGTCCGATTAAGGATTGATTATGAACATTTGCGTCATCGGCGGGGCCGGTTATATCGGCTCGCACTGTGTTAAATTGCTCGTAGAGCGCGGCCACAACGTCACTTGCATGGATAACCTGTCAATGGGCCACCGCGCGGCGGTACATCCCAAAGCCCATTTTTACGTGGCCGATCTTGCCAATACGGCCCAGATGATTGACATCTTTCAGAAGGAAAAAATTGAAGCGGTGATGCATTTTGCCGCCTCGGCCGCCGTGGGCGAATCCGTTATTGACCCACGCAAGTATTATCGCAACAACGTCAGCAATACCGTCAGCATGCTTGATGCCATGCATGCCTGCGGCATTAAAAAGCTGGTATTCAGCAGCACCTGCGCCACCTATGGCGTGCCGCTGAAGGTGCCCATGACCGAAGATCTGCCGCAAAGCCCCATTAATCCTTATGGCGATAGCAAGTTGATGGTTGAGCACATTCTCAAGGACGTCGCCAAAGCAGAGGGTCTTGGTTTTGCCGCGCCGCGGTATTTTAATGTGGCCGGTTGCGCGCCAGACGGCGCCATCGGTGAAGATCATCGTCCTGAAACGCACATCATCCCGGTGCTGCTGAATGTCGCGCTGGGCAAAAAAGATCACGTGGATCTTTTCGGCACGGATTATCCCACGCGCGACGGAACCTGCATTCGCGATTACATTCACGTGTGGGATCTGGTTGAGGCGCATCTGGTATTGCTTGAAAATCTTCAGCCGGGCAAGGGAATGTTTTACAATCTTGGCGTCGGGCAGGGATACTCGAATCGCGAGATCATTGAGTCTGTGCGCCGCGTGACGGGCCATCCGATTCCGGTAAAGGAAGGTCCGCGCCGCCCCGGCGATCCGCCGGAACTCTGGGCCGCGCCGACCAAGATCAAGACGGAACTCGGCTGGTCAGCCAAGTACACCAAGCTTGATGATATCGTGGCCACCGCGTGGAATTGGTTTAAGAAAAACCCCGAAGGATACAAATAAGAAATGCTGAATGATAAATGCTGAATGCTGAATAAGAAACGATGCCACGGCCATTATCGTTTCGCGCTCAGCATTCAGCATTTTCTTAATTCATCCTTCAGCATTTTTTTATTCCGCTTTTCCCAGGAAGAATGACAGCAACAGCAAGGCCAGCACCAGCGTGGTAATCCACACAAAGCGTTTGTCTTTTTGGTAGGCAAAAACCGCTATTGATAACGCCACGCGCGTGACTGGCGTGGTGATGAGCGCCAGCACGCCCACCATAACAATCGCCAGGCCATCGCCGCGAACGGCGCCGCGGAAGACGTCCGGCAAGTGAGAAGGAATTTCGCGCGATCCGTTCATCATATTATGATACGCGGCCGGATCACGAAGCCATTCGTGATGCTGAAATATACAGGTCGTAATACCAATGGCAAGCAGGATCAGGCTGATGATCACACCCACGCGCAGCACCGTGCTGATAAGCAATTCAACACGCGCAACGCGCGGATCAATCGGCGCATGACCATGTTCCGGCAAAGAAACGTTACTCACAGTCGCACTCCCTTGATGAGCATCTGAATCGCCACGACCAGCAGAACAACGACAAAAGCCTTGCGAATGTGGCCATTCTTAAGTTTTCCCAGCATGCGAGAACCGAGTGTCGCGCCGATCATCACGCCCGCGGCCACCGGCCCGGCGATAAACGGATCAATGTCCCCGCGCGCAAAGTATACGCCCGCGCTCGCCGCGGCAGTTACGCCCATCATGAAATTGCTGGTGGCTGTTGATACTTTAATCGGCAGGCGCATTGCCAAATCCATGGCCGGCACTTTTAATGCGCCGCTGCCGATGCCAAGAAGACCGCTGACGATGCCCGCGATGTACATCAAACACAGGCCAAGCCTCGGACGCGCAACACGATACGAAATTTCGCGTCCTTCGGCCTCATCGTAGTAATGATCGTGAAGTTTGAGTTTGTCGGCCAGTTTGCTCGCGGGCACGACGCCCTTGCCGGCATGGCGTTTTTGCAGCATGCGAATGGCCGAGTATCCCAGGATCACGCCAAAAATAATAAAGAGCCATTTGGTCGGGACAAATCCCGCCAGGTATGCGCCGGTCAGCGCGCCGGCGGTCGTGCCGATCTCAAGAAGCATGGCCACACGCAGATTGGTCAGGTGCTCTTTGACATAAGCCGCGGCCGCGCCGCTGCTGGTGGCGATCACCGAAAGCACCGATGCGCCGATGGCGTAACGAATATCAATTCCCAGCAGCAACGTTAAAAACGGGGTGATGATAATGCCGCCGCCCAGGCCAAGCAGAGAACCAAGAACACCGGCAACAACCGCGGCCACAAACGTACTGATCATAAAACTTAACGGGGTCATCAACTGTCTCCTGAGTTTTGCAGAATAGAGGAATTAATTCTGCAAATCCAGAGCACGCATGATGAATCAACTCAATTTGCGGCCATCAATCAACCGTTTATGAGAATTTTAATCCACGTTTTTCTTCACAACTCATAGTTTGCCGAGAGACAATCGTGCAATCGGAATCGGCCCTGTTTACGCATATTTTCTTCATGTCATGCGTATAACAACGCTAATATTCACTGTTATTAAGGTTGTTCAAAAAAGTCCGCATTAAAAATTTTATTTTTTCAGCCAAATTCTCTATGAACAGCAATAAAAAAAGACGGCAAAATAAATTGCCGTCTTTTCGCTGCGATATAGAAAGTGCCGTTTTATTGCCCCAAACAGGTCACTTGATGCTCACCTGCGGCAATCTCGCGTGGCGCCTGGCCCGGCAACTTCAGTGTGGCCGTGGTATTTGCAGGTATAACAACCTTCACCGTATACGTATCACCCTCGCGCTGCCACTCAAGCGTTACGTTGCCATGCGGCGTCATCGTTGAGCCTTTGGCCCATGCCAGCGGATGATTTTTAACCAGCTCAGGCCTGATGACCAGATGCTTGCCCGCCGGCGCATTCTCATCAAGCTCAATACCCACCAGACGCGTCATCATCCAGTGGCCGACTGCGCCATAGGCATAATGGTTAAACGAGTTCATGCCGGAATTTTGAAATCCTTTGTCCCTGGTCCATCCGTCCCAGCGTTCCCATATCGTCGTGGCGCCGTTGAGCACCGGATAAAGCCATGATGGGAAAGTTTTCTGAAGCAGAAGCTTAAGCGCCATATCAGACCGGCCGAAATCCGAAAGCGCAAAGAGCAGATACGGCGTGCCGACAAAACCGGTTGTCAGGTGATTGTCGTGCCGTTCAATATTCCGGATCAGTTCCTGCAATGCGACGGGAATAAGATTCTCCGGCATGAGCCCGAAATGCAGCGCCAGGATATAGACCGTCTGCGTGTGATTGATCACCATACCGTCATGTGTGATATAGCGATTGACAAACGCTTCGCGCACCCGCGTAAATGTGGCGCGATAACGCTCCGCATCATCATGATGCCCAAGTATGTCCGCAATCTTCGCCAGCAATCCGGCGGTATAGGCAAAATACGCTGTGCCGATGAGATCATTGGGCGTTCCGCCGCTGTTATTTCCGGGCGGCGCGTCCATGCTCAGCCAGTCGCCATAGCAATGATGCTTTAAATCCGGATGACAACGGATATTGTTGATTGAATTGATCTCCGCCATAAACTTCATGAACTTCTGCATGCCGGGATATGCGCGCTCAAGCACGCGCGTATCAGCGTACGCAAGATGGATGGTCCACGGGCAGATGATGCCCGCATCGCCCCACGCCGGGCCGCCGTCAGGCAATGTAAAATTGCGATTGGGCGCAACGGACGGCATGGCGCCGTTATCACACTGCGTGTCCAGCAAATCCGTAATCCACTTGGCGAAAAATGCATTGACGTCAAAATTCAGCGTGGCCGTGCGGATAAAGACCTGCGCATCGCCGGTCCACCCGAGACGCTCATCACGCTGCGGACAATCGGTCGGCACGTTAACGAAGTTTCCCTTGTGGCCCCAGATGATGTTGTGATGAAGTTGATTCAGCAGCGGTTCAGAACATTCAAATGTGGACGCGCTTGTCATCGGCGTATGCAAAACGATGCCGCGGATATTCTCTGGCCGCAGTTCGCCGGGATAATTTTCAATTTCCGCATAACGAAAACCGCGGAACGTAAAGACAGGCTCAAACACATCCGGATTTTCCGGCGTTGATCCGGCCGACGTATACACATCAAGGTTTCGCGCCGCGCGCATATTGGTCAAATACATATCGCCTTCGGTGCCATTGGTCAGGATTTCCGCAAATCGCATCTTGAGCGTATGGCCCGCTGGCGCGGCGAAAGTCAGGCGCACGCGGCCGACCATATTCTGGCCGAAATCCACAATATAACGGCCCGACCGTTTCCGGCTGATGCTCACCGGAGCGAGTTCTTCAATGCGACGCACCATCGGCACAGGAGAACATTCAAGCTTGATCTCCTGAACTTCCGGCACTATCACATTCTGCCATGCCGAATCATCATAATTGACGGCGGAAAAATCACCGAGGCTCAGGCGCTGATCAACCTGCTCGCCCATGAGAAATTCTGAAGCAAGAATCGCCCCCGTCGCTGTTTTCCAGGAAGCATCCGTGGCCAGGGTTTGTTTGGTTCCGTCAGCAAAAGTAACTTCAAGCTGCGCGCGCAGTTTGGGCCGATCTCCCCAGTTCTGGCGGTTTTTCCACGCAATAAATCCGCTGTACCACCCGTCATTGAGCAATACGCCGATCGCGTTTGCGCCCTGATTAAGCAGCGCCGTCACATCATGCACCTGAACGTAAACGCGCTTTGAATAATCCGTCCACCCCGGGGCGAAAACATCATCTGATACCGATTTGCCGTTGATTTTGACGTCATAAAGGCCCAGCGCGGTGATATAAAGGCGCGCCGAGGCAATTTTACCAGCAAGAGTAAACGCCTTGCGAATATGCGGAACCGGCGTTGAGTTTTGCGGGCCGCCGACGATTGACGAGGCAATCCACTTTCCGGCATATTCGGATTGCTCAAGCAGTCCCAGCTCAAAATACGCCGGCGCAGACCATGCGGATTCCGCGCCTCCCGCGTCATAACTCCTGACCTGCCAGTAAGCCTTCTGCCGCGACACCAGCGCCTTGCCGGCATATACCACAAAGTGGCTTTGCGAACCGGCAACCTTGCCGGTATCCCACAGATCCCCGCTTTCCGGCCGCGTACCGACGCGGATCTGGTATGCGCTCTGCATCGCGCCGGGACGCGGATCGCTGATCATCCACGAAAAACGTGGCTCACGTTCAGTTAACCCGATGGGATCAACAAGATATTCCGTTTTCAGACTCACCGGAGCCGCCAGAAACTTAGTCATGACTGATATACCCTCATCAATAAGAAATGCCATGTTGGTGGGAAGTATCTCAAAATCATACGGGTTGACGCTAGCACACGCTTGTTTTTTATTGTACGATTTTGCGCATGGCAAGCGAAATCAACAGCAAACCCGTCGGCACAATCGGGCTCGGATATTTTCGCAACAGCACAAAAAGCAGGGTTGTGGTGCTCAGCATGAATCCGCAAAGGGACATGGGTCCGCACAACCATCTTTTTCATGAAATTGCGCAAGTGATAAGCGGCACGGCCCAACATCGCACGGAAACGGGCGCCGGCGAAATCCGCGCCGGCGATCTGGTCATCATTCGCCCCGGTGAGTGGCATGCATATGAGCAATGCCATGATTTTGCCGTCACCAATTGCCTGATACATCCTGATTTAATGGATGACATCGGCCCATTGCTGGCCGGCATCGCAGGCTCTGAAGATCTTTATCGTTATGATCCGCAGAAACCCGGTCCCGCATTTATCGTGCACGCAGATCGGCTCACACGTCCGCATATCACATCGCTGCTCAAGGCCATTACGCTTGAATCGCTCAGCGCCCGCACAGGCCATCATGTCACACACATGGCGCTGATACTTGAGTTATTTATCCTTATCATGAGAATGCGCGAGCAACCGCAGAAAAATCGCGGCGTCTCAGAACCTCTGCGCATCGCGGTGACTCTTGCGGCGCATAAAATTCAGGAACATATGACCGAAGCAATTTCCCTTCAGTCCCTGGCGCACGCGGCAGACGTCAGCCCGGCGCACCTGAGCCGCATGTTTACCCGGCAAATGGGCATCGGCATGGTGGCTTACCAGCACAAGCTCCGGGCGGAGGAAGCCTGCCGCCTGCTGCGCCTCACGCCGCTGAGCATCACGGAAATCGCCGGCCGTCTCGGTTATGCGGAAGTCGCTTATTTTTCGCGGCGGTTCAAAAAAGAAATGGGCATGAGCCCCGCGGCATTCAGAAACCAGCAATAACCCGCCATTACGGACGAATCGTGATCGTCTGCAACTGTGCGGCCGTGCCGTTGAAAATAACAAAGACCTTGTGCGTGCCAGTGATTCCCTTACCGTTAAAATTCACCGCAATCGTTGAGATTGCGCCGCCAGCCGGAATATTCACGCTCGCCAGCGTGCGGCCATTTGCGGCATCATCCAGTTTAATTGTGATTTTTTGATTCGCCGCAGTCGCCTTCGCGCCAATGAGCATTGAGCGATATCCGCTTCCCGAATTGAACTCAACCTGGTCAAAGCGCGCCCAGGCATTGGCTTTGGTCGCGGTAATCGCGCCGTTGACATGCTTGATGATATTTGGCGCGCTCTGTCCGTTCATGCGCGTCGCAAGCAACACGACAGGACGGGCCGTAGTAGAAACCGGAGGCTCTTTTGAAAATGTCAACGACTTGATCTCGCCGCTGTCAAAATTGCCAAAAACCAGGTAAACCGTGTGCTTACCCTCAACATCCGAAATATCCGTGCTCTGCGGCTTAAATTCAGTGCCGGTTTCGTTGGTCAGGATAGTGCCGATAACCGGTCCGTTTTCCGGATCATCAAGACGCACGTCAATTTTATGTCCTGAAGATGTCGCGTGCATCAGCACATTAATGCTGGCGATGCTTCCTTTGGCGCCAAAATCAATGTTTGTCCACTTGGCCCAGGCATTGGGCGTGATATTGCCGATGAGTCCGCCGGAAGTTGACGGGCGAATATCGCCGCCGCCAACTTCATCAGGCATTGTCAGAAGTGCCGTGGCCATTCGCAACGACGGCACGGCCGGAGTCGGCGGCGTTATGCGCGTCACAGTCTCCGTGCGCGGCGCAGGCGTCAACGTCTGCGACGGTTTTGGCGGCGCAGGCTCAACAGGCGCCGGCGGAACATATACTTTTTTCTCCGGAGTCACGGGCGTTTTAGCAACCTGCTTCTGTTGCTGCGGCGTTTCGGTTGCCTGCGTTTCTGTTTCCGTTGCTTGTGGCGGGATAATCTCCGGCTGCTGCGGAGGCTTTTTGATGACCTCCGAGAGTACCGGCTCAATGTTTTTATGATGAGCTGAACTACTGACGCGGCTATAGGCCACGGCCACAATTGTTGAACCATAAAGCAGTGTGCCGATAAAAATCCCGGCGCCGGCGATTTTTCTTCCGCGTGAATAAACGCGCGCATGCCGCCGCGAATTTTGACCCGTTTCGTTTTTAAGCTTAACCCATTTGGGCCCGTTCATGGCCGTGGCTGAACTCGACGCCCCGGGCCCGTACATATCAGACATGGACTCTGATTGCAGTTCCGATTGAATCGCCACGCGTGTTTCCGTGCGGCTGGTGTTGTGTCCTTCAAGAATCTTCATCGCACAAGCGCGGCAATAGACCGTCTCCTCTGATTTTTCCGCCACTGATCGCGGCGCAAGCGGTTTTCCGCAGTTGGCACACTTGGTATTCATGTTCCGCTCCGTGCACGAGCCGAATAACCACGCCTGAAGAAAAACAACACCACTCTGAACAACGTCGGTAAATTCCTGACTTTTCTCTGAACATGCAGAAATGCATCGGCCACATCATGATTGTAGCCGGGATTCCTACCCAAAAGCGACAAAAAATACCATATTTCCGCCGGTTCACTCAGAGCGTGTATTAATACATGCTCTCAGGCTGTTGCTGCGTCATGCAATGCAGAGTGCCCAGTCCCCACACCAAATCCCGGCAATACACCGGAATCACGGGGCGATCCGGAAAACACTGGCTCAAAATCGCAAGGGCCACGTAGTCCATCGGATCATTAAATGCGGGCATTAACACACCGGCGTTGCAGATATAAAAATTGGCATAACTGGCCGGCAGGCGCTGGCCGTCAAAAATGACCGGGTCCGGCAGCGGAATTTCGACAATATTAAATTGTTTGCCCGCCGTATCGCGCATTTTCCTGAGCCGCCGCAGATTTTCCTGCATCGGCGCGTAATTATCATCACTCTTATCAAGCTCAACACATGTCACAATCGTATTGGCATTAACAAAGCGCGCCGTATCATCAACATGGCCGTGCGTATCATCCCCGGCGATGCCGCGCTCAAGCCACAGTACTTTTTGCACGCCCAGGTAATCGCAGAGCGTTTTTTCAATGCGTTCGCGGCTGAATCCCGGATTGCGCTGCTGAATTTTTGACAGCAGACATTCTTCCGTCGTCAGTACGCAGCCGGCGCCGTTGACGTCAATGCTGCCGCCCTCAAGCACAAAACGCTGATACTCATCGGCGTCATTGAGTCCAAAAACTTCGTAACGCTCAATCTTCAGGCGCTCGGCGGCGATGGCCGGCAGCTTATCATCATGTTTTGAGTTATCGTATTTGGCCCACGCATTAAACTTAAAATCGCACAGGGCCGTTTTGCCGCTTTTCCCTTTGGCCGACTTCCGCTGAACAAATATCGGCCCGCTGTCGCGCGTCCATATCCGGTCCGTTGCCTGCGAAATAAGCGTAATATTCTTCATATCAACGTCATTGCGGTTGAGAATCTTGGTGATTTCCGCCGCGTTGCGATTGCGCGCCGACGGCTGAATAAAAATATTCACATGCTCGCCCAAAGAAATCATGCGTACAATATCCGCATAAATCCACGGAATCGGCTCAAATTTTTCGGGCCAGTCTTCCGCATTATGCGGCCAGGCCAGCCATGTCGCCTCGTGCACCTGCCACTCGGCGGGCATGGCATATCCCTGCGATGCCGGCGTGGGCATGGCGCCTGGCAACTGTTCCGTAGCGGCTGTTTTTTTAGCCATCATGCGTTTCCTTCCGCAAAAATAGTCGTATCAATGAGAGCGTGTTTCAAAAGTAGCGGCGGCCAGATGCGCAGGATGCCGGCACCTATGCGAGGACGCAGGACCGAGTGATATTCGCAAATATCAGCGAGCGTCCGAGGACGATGCAGAGGGGCCGGCAGACCAGCAGATGGCCCCGATTACTTTTGAAACAGGCTCTGAGATGGCATTATAGTGCCGCGGCCACCGAAAAACATCCGCGGCGCGCCCCTGCTCACGCACCATCACCACACCTCAAGATCCCCTACCAGTTCCTCAATAAGATCTTTAATGGTGACAAGGCCGATGGCGCGTCCCTGCAAATCAACCACGATTGCCAGGGTTTGCCGCGCGCGCTGCATCAGCGTGATGGCCGAGCGCACAGACTGTTCGCCAATGAGCGTCATCGGCTTGGTGGCAAAAGGCTCAAGCGTGACATGATCGCCGATTTTAGGATCGCGCGTGGCCGCCAGCACATCAAGAACCTCAATAATTCCCAGCACATCCGTAGTGCTTCGGCCCAGGACAGGCATGCGCGAAAAATTATACCGCCGGGCAAACGCGCGGAATCCGTCGCGCGAAATCATATTCGGCATCGCCACGACTCTGTTCCACGGAACCATGACATCGCGCACATTAATGCGCGCCAGACGCAGCGCGCGCTGAACCAGATCCTGCTGCGTATGCGTCAGCACGCCGGTATCCGTTGATTCCTGAAACAGCGAAAGAATTTCCGTGCGCGGGCCGATGATTTGCGCGTTCGTGTTGCTGCGGTTTACCAGGCGCACCGATATCTTGCTCAACAGATGCACCACCGGCAGCAAAGGCACATACGTTATGGCCCTAAATGCCCATTTAAGAAACGGCACCAGGCGGTATGTCCACCGATCAGCATTTGAGTTAAAAAGATCCTTCGGCGCGACTTCTGTAAATACCAGCAGCAGCGGAGTAACAACGGCCGTTGAGATAATCGCCTGCATCAGCGACGAAAGGTGATATGCCTTGAGAATATTGGTCACAGTGGCCGAAAATGCAAAACCCGCCACGTTCTGAAGAATCAGCAGCGCCTCAAGCGCATATGCCGGGCGATTGAGCCAATCCGAAAGCATCAGCGCATTGGCATCTTTGCGATGCATGCGCAAGCGCAACCTCACGCGCGAAAGCGAATACATGCCGATTTCCGCGCCGGAAAACATTGCCGTCAGCGCCATGCAGATAACGGCAAGCGCATACCAGATCAGCGTCATCACGGGAATCGGCGCGGACTCCGCAGGCAATGAGGATGAAGTTTGCAGCAATTGTTCAATCACGATGCGGCCTCCTCGTGACTGGCATGGCTGCCGGATAACAGCTTAAGCCGCACGCGCTCAACGCGCCGGCCGCGCATAGTCTCAACGGTCATCAGCAAATGCCCGAGCTTGAGAGAATCCCCTTGCCGCGGCACGCGATTGAGTTCGCTTGCGATAAGCCCGGCCACGGTTGCCGTTGAGTTATTTTCCACGCGCGCGCCAAAAGCCTGAATCCAGTCGGCAACGCTTAAATCACCGGCCACCAGATATTCATCAGGCCCTACACGCTGCGTGGCCTGCTGAGGCTGATCGTGCGGCGCATAAATATCGCCCACCATCTGCTCAACAATATCCTCAAGCGCCACGACTCCGGTTACCGAGCCATACTCATCAACCACAACGGCAAACTGCGTTTTGGTTTGCCGAAATGTGGCCAGCAGTCGATCAAGCGTTAAAAAGTCCGGTACAAAACGGACCGGCCCGAGCATTTTGCGGCAATCCACTTTACGGATATCCGGCTCAAGCAGAATCGTGCGCGCATACAAAACGCCGATCGTATTATCAATATGCCCTTCGTATACGGGAATTTTGGCCAGATGGCTGCGCGTAAAAAGCTCAATGAGCTTCTCCGGCGGATCTTTAATATTAAATGCCACCACATCTACGCGCGGCGTCATAACTTCGCGCACACGCACATCGCCGATGCGCACCACTTCCTGTAGCATTTCGTTTTCAGATACATCAATCACGCCCTGCTGTTCAGACATCTCAAGCAGTTCGCGCAATTCATCTGTAGAAAAGTCCTGTCGCTGAGATCCGCCAAATATGCGATGCGCCGGCCGAAGTATCACCACGTCCATAAGCCGGTTAACCGGATAAAAGACCCGCACAAGCCACGAAAGCGGCAACGCCACCAGCGGCGCAATCCGCTTGTTATTCAAATTCCCGACAACTTTCGGAAAAACGTCACTGACATACGTTACCAGCAGCGGCGGAATCAGCGCCAGAGCCATCACGCCCAGGCTGCTGAGCCAGGATGTTCCCGTTAATTCACCGATTTGCGCTTCCTGCGTATTGTGCCCCGAGATCAGCATGGCCGAGAGCACAAAGATCAGTACATTGCAGGTCATATTGCAGACCAGCAGAGTTGTCAGAATATAACGCGGGTTATCAAGAAGACTTGCGGCAAGAGCCTCAAGACGGGTGCCGCTTTTTTTCATGCGGATGCGATCATGCCGGCTCAGGCTGAACAGCACGGTTTCCGTACCAGAAAAGAGCGCGGAAATCACCGACAAAACCAGGATCGCCAGATACGGAAGCATGCTCAGCCACTTACCCCTCTGCCAACTTCAAAAATTCACCCGACCGACTGTGAATCATACACGCTCTTGTCGCATTTGGCGAAGATACATAAGCAAGGTTCGCCATTTTGACATTTATTTTTCGGTAGCACGTCAACGTCAGATATTATCCCGCTTAATCGCACACCAATGAAGTTTATGCCCCTAATACCAAAAGAGGTGAGGTTAACAATCCGAAATTGCTCGCCGATGCATAACTCAGATCACGACCTGTGAGGATACGCAGATGCGGATTCTGATCATTGACGACTCTTCGTTCGTCCGAGAAATGTTGACTTCAACTTTTCTGCGGGAAGGGTATGACATCACGTCCGCCGCGGATGGCGTTGAGGGGTTAACCGCTCTTTATATGGTTAAGCCGGATATTATTCTGCTTGACCTTGAGATGCCGGGCATGAACGGCCTGACTTTCCTTGAGACAATCCGCAAGCAAAGAACATTTGAGGATCTCCCGGTGATCCTGCTCACAAGTGTTCAGTCGCGCCATACGCTGATGCATGCGGCGCAGCTTGGCGTCAACGCTTGCCTGCTCAAAAATCGTTTTGAACTCAACGGGCTGCTGAGCCGCGTTCAGCAAATCGTTCGCGAGCCTCACAAACCGGCAATAGCAGCAGTTCAGTAACGTGGTTATCCTTATCGGGCATGAGGAACAAGATCATCATGCCCCTGTGCCTGTTGCTTGCCGCCGGCGGATGCCAGCAGCAATCCGCCAAACTACAATCTCAAACAGACATTGCCGATGTGCTGGCGGCCAAGATGGTCAACCTGGCAGAGCCGGAAGAAAATCGCCTTGCCGCCGACGCCACGCTGGCAGCGATCCCAAATGCGCACACCACACGACTATCCGCGCTTGAGCGGATACTCACCGAGTCAGGCCACTCTGATGATATGCGGATTTACGCCGCCGATCATCTGGCGCAGGCTGATCCGCCACGCGCGGTGATTCTTTTTTCGCGCGTTCTGCCGCGCACGGAAAGCGACGCGGTTATCGCGGAGATATGTCGCCTCGCGGCAACACTGCGTGATGTGCGGCTGATTGACCCGCTGATCCGCAATTACCAAAAGACTCATACACTTGATACGGCAGCATCTCCGCAAGCCGCGGCCATTGAGTCGCTCACCGGTAAATCCTTTGCGGATTCTCTGGCGGATCGCATCATTGATTCGCAGGATACGGCCGCACGCGTGGCCGCCATCAGCATACTGACGGATCTGCGAGGCAACGACAAAGTATGCCAGTTGCTAACAGAACCTCGCCAAAAAGAAGATGCCTTTCTTTCTGACTTGCGTTGGTATGTCACGCTTTTTAATACCGCTCCCATCGGCGCTCAGGAAGTTGCCTGGGCGCGGCAACTGCGCAAACCGCAATGGGCCGCCGGCATCGCGCGCGCTCATCAGGCACATATGACGCTGCGCGCGCAAGCTGATTATGTTTACGCGCCGCGCTTTGCGGGTATTCTTTCAGATGCGGATTCTTCGGCACTCAGCCTGTCGCGGCGTGATCTTGAGCAGCACATTACCGCACGCCTGTCGCAGTTGCGCCACATTCGCCGCGAACCCAGTTACGCGCATGCGCCTGATGATCGCGATGAATCTTTTGCCGCCAATTTGCCGCGGCTTTCCCGTTGCGATCTTTTGATCATCCGCCAACTGCTCGCTATTTTTTCAGATCCCGATTTTTGCCGCCGTATGCATCAACTCGGCCTTGAGGATCTTGCGGATACCGCCACAGAACGCGGCGGCATGATCAGCATGGCCGGCAACATCACGATTTATCCGCCAATGTTCCCGGATAATGATCAGGCGTATATTGCCGGCGATAAACTGATGGCCGCAATCCCCGGCGGCCTGTCTCCTTTTCATTTTCATTACCACAAACTGCATAATGCCGACTTTGCCGGGCCCGGCATCGGCGATCTTCAGTTTGTGCGCACAAACAGCACGCACAGCGTCGTGGTCACAAGCCTGGGCGAACATGAATTTGACGTGGATTATTTTACGCCGGCCGGCGCGGTTGTTGACCTGGGCGCATACCAGGCGAAGTAACATTCAGATCGCCATGATTCAACGTTAAATCATGACCTTTTTTGATGATCGGCCGCGATCTTCTCCGCGCCGTGCACGGCCGCATCAATCGCGCCTTTGGCATCATCCGCATCAGAGCGGATTCTGGTAATTTCCGTCACAGAAATATGCCCGTCGTTCAATGACGTATTAACATCAGCGGCAAACTCCGCCGCTTCCTTCACCGCATCAAGACTTTTGGCCACAACCGCCTGCTTATGCGCCAATACGCCATCAACGTCATCCGCCGTGATTCTCAGCCGCGTGTTAAACGCAAATGCCCCGACAAGCGCCAGCGGAATACGGCTATCAATTTCCACGCCGCACTGTGCGATCATCTGCACCTGCTGCCAGCTTGCCGACGCGCCGGAGCTATCTTCGCCAATCCACCGATAAATCGTTTGCACCGATACGCCGCCCCATTGCGCAAGATCTGCCACACTGGCCCATTTACTATCCACAATAAGCCGCAACGCTTCCGTAAGGTTCTGACATGGGACATTTGAGCCTGGCATAATTTTCCCATCCGTGTGAGAAAAACGATCTTATATTGTTGACGTGAGCTGATTATACAAAAGGCATCAGCGCATAGCAGGTTGATTATCGCATCATTTTGACATTGCTGCATCTGCGCCGGGGCGGCCGATGGCATGAGCATCCTGAATCACAGCGGCCGCACCCGGTGTTTTTTATCTTTCTTGTGCTCACTGTGCTGCTTCCTGTACACTCTTGTGCCTTCGTACAGGAAAGGAATTTTTATGCTTGATCACCCGACACTCTGCAAACGCGTAAAGGAAGTCGCTCTGCTTGAGGGAGACTTTACGCTGCGCTCCGGCAAAAAATCAAAATATTACTTTGATAAGTATCTTTTTGAGACTCAGCCGGACATTCTTGAGACAATGGGCGCTCTGATTGCCCAAAAACTTCCCGCCGAAACCACCCGCATCGCCGGGCCTGAGCTTGGCGCAGTGGCCCTCGCCGCGGCCGCCAGCCTTGCCAGCCGCAAACCGTTCTTTATTGTCCGTAATGCAAAAAAAGACTACGGCACATCAAAAACCATTGAAGGCAAAATTGAGAAAGGCGATAAAGTCGTTCTCGTTGAGGATATCGTCACCACTGGCGGCCAGGTGATTGAGGCCATCAAGAATATCACTGACGCCGGCGCACAAGTCGTTAAAGTAATCGTCGCCCTTGATCGCCAGGAAGGCGGCAAAGACAACATCGTTAAGGCGCTCCCGCCCGGCGCTACTTACGAATCACTGCTGGTTAAAAGCGACCTGGGTATCTAAAAAAAATTGAGCACTACTCTGCTTGATGACAAACGCGAAACTCAGGTTAAAACCTGTTTTCGCGTTTTTTATTTGACACCCGCCAAAACGTCATAGTCCTATAATTACATCTTAAACAATCCTGATACTTTTGATTAACCCACTCCTACATCAGAACGATACTTTTCCCAGGAGGTTGGTGGTAGTCACCCGGAACCCGCTCAGCACTCCTATCTGCGAGGCACGTCATCGGGACTGGCACGCAGACAAACTGAGCCGGCTCGCAATGCTTCTTCGCAGTGTTGTCACAGCGGTTGTGACTCCGTTGCGATTCAGCATTCCGGGGCAACGGAGAAAAGGTCTCCGTTGTCCCGGGGACTACTTAAAAACCAAGTGACTCGGCCATTTTGGCCGAGATCTGATTGACGCCACAGGAGGCAACATGCAGGCAACTGCGCCACAACTGAGTAAGCAGGAAGTTCAACAGGTACTGGCGGTACTGCGGGATATCAACCCGTCGGCTAAGCCTTCGGATCTGCGTAAATACCAGCGCCACAGCGTTGCGACGCCGGTGTGGATCAAAAAATTCGCCCGCGGAACTCAATCCCGCGCACAATTGTTTAAAGTGATGCTGACGGATGCTTCGCGCCGAGGACTTGGGCTCCTGAGCCGGCGCATTTTTCAGAGCGGCGAAAGCTTTGTCGTCCCGCTTCGCTACGCCGAAGGCGGCGGCGCGCTGGTCCTCTGCCGCACCCGTTTCTGCCGATCAACAAGCACCGGCCACTACCGCATCGGCGCGGAATTTACCGCGACACTGCCAGACCCGGACGGCAATGCCAAAATCCCGGCCGAATGGGTGCCCGATCCGCTTGCGTAATTTTTTCAACATCAACAAAAAAGGCAGCCCTGTCGGCTGCCTTTTTTTATTGCCAGAAAATAGCATTATGCATCAGGTAATAGAGGCTGCCGGGTCCTGGTTTGGCGTGACCAGTGGCGCTTTGCCGGCCACGGCCGCATCTCCCTCCAGAACCTCCACGCGCGAATACTCATCAAGATTCAGAACCGATATTTCGCCGTCGGCCTTCTGAATCATCAGGCGGTCAAGCCAAACTTTGCCGCGCGGATTGCCAGTGTACCAGCTACCGGAGCCCTGGCGCTCCTGGCGCACCACGATACCCTCAACCACCGTCGTATACACATCATCACGCTGCGGAATCTGCTGTGTGACGCGTACCTTGCTGCCGGGAGCAAAGAGCAACGTTTTCTGGTCCGGCGAAAGAGCGCTTGATGTTTCTGTTTCGTGCATGATAAAAACCTCATTATTCCGCCGCGGCGGAACCCACAATGACCGACAACTCTCACATCGGCCGGGATTAACCGGCCCGATGACCCGTGACGATACTCAGGATTCCCTGGCGGATCAAGGATACCGCGATGGCCGCCATAAGAATCATGACTATTTTGTTGACGACCATCATGGTGCCGCGGCCCAGTACGCGGGCAATTTGACCCGCATAATACATGGCCGCATACATCATAAGCAGGTTCATCATCAGCGCCAGGCAGACCATGGTGACTACGGCCACCTGACCCCAGGGCGCGCCCCATATTTCCTCATATTTGGCCGAATACGTGTTCACCAGCAGCAAACTGGTAGTCAGCGTGGCCGGGCCCACAATGAGCGGTACGGCAAGAGGAACAATCTCAACGCCTGACGAAAGCGATGTTGGCGCGACATGGGCCGGTTTACCTTCAAGCGCATGTTCATCGACGGCCGGTTTGCCCGTCGAGAGCAGATCAAGAATCGCCAGAACCACCAGCAGCAGGCCGCCGGCGATCTGAAAATCAGCAAAAGCCACACCCAGAAAACGGAATAGCGATTGGCCGACAATCACAAACACCACGCCGACGATCATGGCCACCAGGCTTGCCCGGCGCGCCATGAATTTGCGCTGCGGCTCGGTATATTGCCCGGTGAGCGCCAGGAATACCGGCACGGTGCCCATCGGATCAAGCACGACAAAGAGCGGAATAAAAATCTTGGTAAAATCCCACAGCAGTTCGGCCGTCATGGTCATCCCTCACATGCCTGATAATCGCTGTTGTATCGCAAGCCGGCGGATTTGTACATTCTCATTCCCCACCGAGTATACTATCCGCGTCACCTATCGGAGAGAGGCATGACCTCAAAAAGCAAAGCGGAACTCAAATCCTTACTCACCACCGGCCCCAGGTGGCAACAACTGGCGGGCATCATTTTGCTATGCGTTTGGGTCATCTGGTGGGGTATGAGCCTTTCTCTTGATGTTCCGCACCTCATCGGCGGCAATAAAACGCCCATGCTCACGATTACCTGGCCCTATCTGGGACTTGATTTTATTCACGATTACGCCAGCGGAAGAGAATTGGCGGCCGGCCGAAATCCTTATGACAAAATCATCGGACATCCTCTTATTCAGCAAAGCCTCAATCCGCCGGCCATGTTGCCTTTTTTTGTCTGGTCACGACTGTTGCCGCCTGAACAGACTTTGCAGGTGACATTTCCCGAAGGAAAAATCACTCAGCCTTACCCATTCAGAGCTATTTTTTTGTGGCTCGTATTCATCAGCGCAGTCATGACGCTCGGCGTATACATGGCATGGGCGCACCGCAGAAAATTCTGTGATACACCGGCGGCCTTTCTCTTTTTACTTCCGCTGGTCCTGCTGAGTTTTCCGGTTGTTTTTGCGATGGAGCGCGGCGCAAATGACGCACTGGCGCTGCTGCTTATCCTTGCCGGCGCCTTTGCTCTTCGCCACCAGAACATCAAGTGGCAATGCGCGGCAGGAGCATGCTTTGCCTTCGCCGCGGTACTCAAAGGATACCCGCTGATCATCCTTGTGGCGCTTGTGGCTTTGCGTTACTGGAAAACCGCATTAAGTATGGGCGTATCAGTCGTTATTTTTTTGTTGATATCCGCACCCTGGCTTTCGCAGTGGTTTGCGATCATCAGGCCCGGATTTAGCGCATCGGGATTTGCCGCCCCTTTTACGCACAGCATCGCGCTTCCCTGGGCCAACATCTGGAAAGGCACCCTGTTTCAGGCGCTATCGGCCATCCCAGGAGGAATCGCCGCCACGATAATCATCATGGGCATCGCCATCGTCATCAGTTACTTTGTTTACAGGAGCCCGCAGAAAGAAAAACTGGCGCTTCCGCTGATTCTCTGGATGACAGCGCTGGCCACATTTGGCGTACAGTTCAGTGCAAACGCTTACGACTACAATCTTATTTTTCTGCCGCTGGCAGCCATTATTGTGTGGCGTAAAAATGACCCCATGTGGGTGCACATCACACTGGCATATTATGCCATCTGGTGGCAGCCGCTTTTTATCCTGCAATCGCCCAACGTGGGATTGTTATTCAAACTATTCGGCGTGGTGGGCGTCGGGCTGAGTATTGTGGCCAAAACTTACGAAGCCCCCGCCGCTGACGACTGCGTCACATCCGGCAATGATTCCGGCAATGATTCAAGTTCTCTGCAACGAACAATCAGCAGATAACCCACGGCATACAAAGACGCCAGCTTGACCCAGAAAATGGTGTGATAAGAAAAAGGAACATCAAATGGCTGCCACCAAAGAAGCATAAATCCTAAAAAAGCATGCACCCAGAAAGGATCCTTCTTATCCCATAAGGCAAGCACTGCAAGAACATAAAATACATAATTATAATCATATGAAACTGGCGGCAGATATGTACCCGCGGCCGTGCACCATAATGCCGCTGGTAATAACATCAGATGCCCTTTAGGCGATCTCCATAGCTTGTACATGACAAACAATGTCGGCAGCACAATCAGTACAAATCCTGCAATCTTCGGCGGAACATGCACTACCAGAGTTCCCTGCATCAGCTTTGGCCAAATCATCATAATCGGATGCAGATAAGGCATAACTTCGTATTCCAGATTGTGGCTGGCATTTGAAAGATTGGTAGAAAACACAAGAACCTGGCGCCACCAGAGAAGCGCCAGCAACAGTATCCAACCAATCGTGATGGGTATGACGCGATTTTTTTTCGCCGCGAATAATGCAATCAGCGCAAAGAGCACATAAGGCTTAACCCAAAACGCAAATGCCAGGCACAACCCCGCAAGAATATCCAGCGTCCATCGTCTTTTTTTATCGATACATAAGATCCCCGCAACCAGCAATATCAGTGTCAGCACGTTACAGTTGCCGCGTTCCATCTCGAATAAAACCGGTAAAGAAAATAAAACCGCCGCAAGCATAAAAACAAAAGGAAGCTGGCTGATTTTCAGTGTACAACGGAAGCGCCACACGTAATACGTTGCAATACCATTAAACACGGCAATCGCGATGGTCCAGATGATCACAGCCGTTCTTGAAATATGCAGAACGCCGCTACCGCCAATGATCACCAATCGTGGAGCAAGCGCTAAATGAATATCCGGCGGCAACAGGCTGCACCAGGAAAACAGGATCAGCACCGGAGGCGCGTAATTGTAGTGAGGAAACAACGGGTCACCAACGATCTGCCGATAGGGATCTCCGCCAGACATTAATTCCCTGGCGCCGGCATAATTATTGATGAAATCCAAGCCAATAAACGGATATGCCGGAACCCACATCTTCAAGCCATAGAGCATCACCGGTATCTGAACCGATAATCCCATCCCCCACCAGAGAGCCCACAAAATCAGCAGAACAAAACCGGTTATGGAGAGGAATAAAAATGATTTGCCTCTACGCATACGACTCAGGTCAGGACTACTGGAGTTCAAAGTCATATTCAACTCACTTCATCATCATGTACATGGCCCCTGGCTTTCACGACTGGAACTGAAAGCACGCGAAGTAGCTTTTCCAACAGTGACAAATTCATTATAAATAAAGAGTCTACCACCCCACCGAGGCAACGGGAACGACTGATGAGATTGCACGTCGATATGTATATCAGTAAAGACTTTATCTACGATCTGAAAATCCGTGAAAGTCACATGCGTAGGATCGCTGGCGTATCCCTTTTCCTGAGGCGTAAGCACAATGATTTTTCCATCCAATTTCAGATACGGAAGATATTCATTAAGCAACTTCTTAAAATCATCAGCTAACATATGCTCTGCAACATGAGCAAGCAGAATTGAATCAAAACTATGTTCGATACCATGCGGAGATGTTTTAAATTCCTGGGTGGTATACGCTCTAAACCCACGTTTACGACAAAATTCCACAGCAAATGAATTATGATCAATCCCAACACCATTCCCCTTGAGCAGATGCAGTGACCGTCCGATTCCGCAGCCGATATCCAGTGTGAATCCGGGATTATAACTTTGCAGGCACCACCGATATGGGGCGTTGAGATCAACTATTTTTTTCCACCATTTGCCCTGCAATGCCATGAGGCGATCATAATAGTCTTTGCCTTCCGTCGTGTTACTCATTCAGGAGCGCCTTTCTTAAGTTTACTATTGCGACGAAGATAAAGACGGTACACAATTCGCCTGGCATATTGCATGCCAAACGAACGACTCACGCCTAACGCCATATCGAATAAATGCACATCCTGCGGCCATGCCTTTCGCAACCGACAATAGAATGCATACATATCCATCCACTGCTGCCGGCGCAGTGTGGTGCTGGCCGCGCGCAGAGAAATTCTAAATGCCCCCAGCGGCTCGGATGAGACCAACAGGTTCCCGTGCATCAAAAGACGCATCCAGTAATCAATGTCTATGCAGTAAGGCAACGAATTATCAAACATGCCGATTTTATCCGCAACCGCCTTACGATACATTGTTGTTAAAGGTTCGCCAATGGGATTCGTTCCTGAACGCACGAGCATCCTGATCGCTTTTGATGAAGACATAATGCCATCGAAATGAATCCCGCGTCTGGCGAAAATCACCTTGCCATCCGGATCAATAATATCGCGTGTGCAACAAATCATGGCCGCTGATGCATGAGCCGGTGAGTCCAGCATGGATACCTGCCTGGCAAGACAGTCAGGATAAAGCACATCGTCACCGCATAACAGTTTAATATAGGGTGCGCGGGCAAAAGATGTCGCTAAACTCCAGTTCTTTTCGGCCCCAAGATTCACCTGATTTTCAATCAGCCGTATACGCGGATCCTGATACTGGCGGATAACCTCACGCGTTCCGTCGGATGAAGCATCATCGCAAATGATCAGTTCAAAATCAGACAAAGTCTGCTTGAGAACGGATTCAATGGTCTTTCCAATGAATTCGCAGCTATTGTAAGCAGGTATACAAACTGATACTTTCGGATGCATAAACATCTTTTCCACGAAGGATTTCCGCCATCGATTCGTATAACCGCTACCCTCTATCAATTATGAATTCAAAGTATTGAACTATTGATTCTGGGATACAGCCGGTATCTGTTTTTTTACTACATACAGCGGCCGGTGCTTGGCCTCCCTGTAAATCCGTCCGATATATTCGCCGAGAATGCCCACCGAAAGCAACTGTGTGCCGCCCAGGAATAATATCGCCACCATCAGCGAGGCCCATCCGCGCTGGGTGTCAGGGTATATAAACCGCGCGATAACGGCCCAAATTGTCAATAAGGCTGATGCAATCACCACGCCAAAACCCAGGAATGTGGCCAGGCGCAACGGGCGCTCGCTAAACCCCGTCATGCCGTCAACGGCAAGCCGCATCATTTTGAACAAAGGATATTTACTCTCTCCGGCATAACGCGCGTCACGATCATAAGGCAAGGCCTGCTGCGTAAAACCAAGCCACGCAATAAGCCCGCGCAGATAACGATTGTCCTCGCGAATACCCTTGAGCGCGTCAACCACCAGCCGGTCCATCAAACGAAAATCACCGGCATCCTGCGGCAACGTGACATCCGAAAGCCGGTTGATCATGCGGTAAAACAGCCACGCCGTGGCCAGCTTAAAGGAGCTTTCTCCTGGCCGGCGCCGGCGCACGCCGTAAACCACGTGCGCCCCCTGCCGCCAGGCGTCAATCATCTGCGGAATCACTTCCGGCGGGTCCTGAAGATCCGCATCAATCAGCACAACGGCATCGCCACGCGCGTAATCAATGCCGGCCGTAATCGCTTTTTGATGGCCAAAATTCCGCGAGAGATCAAGCACGCGCACGGCCGAATCTGTTTTTGTCAGATCCTCAAGAATCTCAAGGGTTTTGTCTTTGCTGCCGTCATTGACGAAAATCAGTTCGTGCGTGATGCCGGCCGGCAGCGCGGCGAGAACCGCATGCATCCGGCGATAAAATTCCGGCAGCACTTCCTGCTCGCAATATACCGGCACCACCACCGATATCAGCTTGTCCGCGCTTTGGCTCATGTCCCCTCTTATCGCACATATTTGGCGAAAGTGTTGACGTACTCGTTATCAAAACAAATCGAGGAAATGTTTTTATACTTCAGCACGCGCGGCTGAGCATCCCATTTGCCAGTGGGATCAAAATTCAGGATCGCCACGGCGCGCTCAGTCACATTGACAACCCGGCCGATGAGGAAAAAATCCTCAACCCAATCCTCATCTTCCGCATTCTGCCATGCCTCAATCACCACGTAACGCCCCAGCGCCTGAATGCTGCCGAAGAGATCGGCATAACTGCTGATGGCCACGGGATCCTCAAGGCCAAGTTTGCTGTAGGCGTTTTCGGCGCTCATGATGCGCTGAATCATGGCCTCGGCATCGCGCTTGCGCACGCCGCGGATGTTTCGCAGCGGGACAACCAGATAACCGTCAAGATGAAATTCATGAATCTCATGCATGAGCAGTAATTCAGATGTCGCCGCCAGGGGCACGCCATGTATTTTTTCCGCCGGCCGGTGCTTCATCGTCAGGCGTATTGCCTCACGCGCCTCAACCAGTTCACGTAATTTTTGCTGCTTGGTCATATCGCTCAAGATTGTATCACACTTGCCGCCGCAAGGTGAGTTCTCTTTATCATATGCCCGATACGTTATTTGGCCGCCGCCACCACGGCCACCATGCGGCCGGTATTGCCCTTATTGCGACGATGCGAGAAAAACTCTTGCGCATCACGCACGGAGCAGCGATCAGTCGTATCAATACGGGTTACGCCAAGTGATTCAAGCTGCATCACCAGCGCGCGCACAAGATCAATATGAGGTTTGCGGCCGGGCTGCTCAATGATTGCCGGAGCAAGGTCTGCGCGCGCAAAGGCCTCGGCCACTTCCGTGCCGACCTCAAAATGCTCCGCGGAAATGCACGGGCCGATGGCCGCGCAAATTCCGGATGCTTTGGCATCAAGCTCAAGCATCGTGCGCACGGTGCGCTTGAGCACGCCGGAGACAACGCCGCGCCAGCCGGCATGCGCCGCGGCCACAAGTTTACCGCTCTCGTCAGCCAGCAGAATCGGCACGCAATCGGCGACACGTATGGCCAAAAGCGTATCAGGTTCCTGCGTCACCAGGGCATCGGCCTGGCGCTGGCCGGCAAAATGATTTTTCAGAAACGCATTGCGGTTTTCGCCCAGAAAAGGCTCATACTCAACAACCTCAACGCGATCCGAATGTACCTGTTTTACCCACGCGCGCTGCGCATGGGGAACGTTGATCGCATTCTGCAAACGCACAAAATTTTCATCAATATGAGTTTGCGGATCAGGATTCTGCGCATCGCCCGGATTGCCAAAATTCAGCGTGTCATAGGGCGCCGGCGATACGCCGCCGATGCGCGTTGAGAAAGCATGCGCCACGCCCGTTGCGGAAAGCAAAGGAGACTGATACGTCACCACACCGGAAATATGAACAACTTTTTTGAGCATAACATCACCAGGCTGCGCTTATCGCTCAGCTTTTTTATCTCCCAGGATATCCTCAACATAAATCATGCGGACCAGCACAACCAGCGCGGCCAGTACCGGCGTGGCAAAAACAAGCCCCAGCGGACCGACCAGAATCCCCAGCACCACCTGAAAAACAACAATCAGCGCCGGCGGCAGATCAACCGCGCGTTTTTGAATCAGCGGTGTGATGAGCGATCCCTCGGCCGCCTGAACCGCCATATACAAAATGGCCACATATATGGCGAGATTCCAGTTTAAGCTCGTATCGCTCCCATGCGGCGCAAGCGCAATGACCAGCGCGGGAATTGAGGCGATGATCGGGCCGAAGTTGGGCACAAAATTCAGCAGGCCAGCCAAAATTCCCAATGTCAGCGCCAACGGAATGCCGCGGATCTTCAGGCCGATGAACGTCAGCGTGGCGATGGCCGTCATACTGCATAACTGGCCAAAAAACCACCACTGTAGAGTGCTGCCGAGTTTCTCAAGAATTTGTTTTGCCCTCGGCCGCGCCTTAACCGGAACAAGCAACACAAGGCCGTCACGATAAAATGCCGGCGCAAGCGCCAGGTAAACCGCCACCAGCAGCACGAGAACCATGTTGCCCAAAACGCCGAACGTTGACGAAAGAACGCTCTGAACCTGCCCGACAACATCCGCATTTGAGAGATATTTGCGTATGGTGACGGTCTGTTCAAGAACCCAATTGCCCCATCCGGTGGTTTTGAGGCTTGCGACGAGATTGTTGTAGGCCGGGGGCAATGTTTGTTTGAGTTCCTGAACCTGCTCGGCAATGCGCGTGCCCATGCCGTATGCGGATACGCCGATCACCAGCACGGCTGTGGCCAATACCGCCAGCAAGCACCAGATGCGCCGCCAACCGGTGCGTTTTTGCAGCAAATTGGTCGGCCAGGAAATGATGACGGCCAAAAGGATACTGGCAAAGACCAGCATCAGAATATCGCGGATATAATAACCCAGCAGAGCAAGGCTGATGACGGCCAGCGCTAGGCCAATACCAATGATCGCCTTATAGGTAAAGGCGCCATAATGATCGGAAGATTGATGACCGACGGGCTCAGCTTGGCGCGCGGGCTCGGGTTGTGTCATGCTTGTGCTCCGTAATAGGTGAGGTAGGTTTTAATCCGGATTGTATTTTTCAACAAGGCAGAAATTGACGCAGGGCCTACGATTCTCGCGCGCCGGGATACGGTCATAATCCTCAGCAATGAATTTTCCGATATACATAAGCCGGTAAACATAGGCCAGCGCGCATCATAAAGCGCATAAGCAAAAGAATCGTGCTAAAATAAAAGCAGTAAAGAAGAGAATCATGAGCCAGATATCCGCCACACATGACGTACCGTTCCGCGCCGGGGCGCAATCGCATGCCGGGATTGCCGCGCTGCTGGCTTTTCAGGTCATCGTGGTGATTTTTGGCTTGTTGCTGATTTTGGCGCACGTGTGGCCGACGTTGCTTGCCGCAAACGTGGCCCGCGCAGAAGCCAAAGCGCTGCTCATCAGCATTTATATCACGTTGCCGATCGGCTTGATCGGTACGGTTCTGGGGCTTGTCGGCGTGGTTCAGCATCATCGCCGCCGCAAAATTGCCGCCGTCAGCATGCTTTTGTGCGCACTGCATACGCTTATTTGTCTCGTAGCCATCAGTTGGTAAATGACGCCACTTAATACAATTTCTTCAGAAACTCTCGCAGGCATCGCCGCGGATGTCGCGGCGCTGTTACAAACCGCACAAAAGGAAATACTTTCTCATCAACCCAAATGCGATGCATCTGGTAATTGCTGCAATTTTGAAAAATATGGGCATCGTTTATATGTCAGCATGGCCGAGTTAATTCATTTTGCTCATGTGATAGCTCAGCAGAAGCGTATCGCCGCTCAATGGTGTGCATGTGATCAGCCACAAAATTCTGAAAAGCGGATTTCTTTGCCACAATTTTTCGCAGATGCACAACATTCAGGCTGCCCTTATCAAATTGATCATCTTTGTTGTGCACGAGAAGCCCGGCCACTGGGGTGCCGTGTTTATTATTGCGATCCTGACGCACAGTCTTGGCAGAACGATATTTACGAAAAATATCATATACAATTAAAAACAATTCATGACAAATGGGGCATTGATTACGCCTATCTTGAGTGGCGTCATGGCCTGAAAATATTGCTGAGCGCAGATATGTTGCCTGATCTTTAATTGCGATTTTTGAATGTCGCATAACGGCCGACAGGCTTGCGTATTAAGTAGGCACAAAACAAGGCGAATCAACATATTTGCCTATCATCAAAGCAAAACAAACATATCAACGGCAAACAATATCATCATCATTTCAAAATTGATTACGACCGTAATCAATTATCACTTAACCATTTGCGTTTTGGGGTACTGTTTAAGTACGTAATCATGGCATGACATTTGTATGTTTTTGATTTCACTCGGCTTGGCGGCCGAGTGAGGGTTCATAATACGGAGGAAACGCAATGAGGATTTTGTCGGGGACATTCTGCGCATATCGTGCGCGGATTGTCACAGGTTTTGTATTATCATTGCTGGCCCTGGCGCCGGCAGCTTTCGGCGACACGGTTACGCCGACAGCATCCCCCATCTCAACAGCAACAACCGGAACACCTGATACCGGCAGCACAGCATGGCTGCTCATCAGTTCTGCGCTAGTGATGTTCATGCTACCGGGTCTGGCGCTTTTTTACGCCGGCATGGTGCGCCGCAAAAACGTTCTGGGCACGATGATGCATTCTTTTACCGCACTTGGCATCGTCGGCCTTGAGTGGGTGATCATCGGCTACGCGCTGGCATTCGGCACTTCGCAGGGCAAAATCATCGGGTGGGACAGCAACCTGATTTTCCTGCGCGGCGTATTGCCGGACATGATTCACAACGGCACCAAAGTTCCTGAGCTGGTCTTTATCATGTTTCAGGGCATGTTCGCGATCATTACCCCGGCGCTGATCGCCGGCGCATTTGCCGAACGCGTCAAGTTCAGCAGTTATGTGGTCTTTACGCTCGCCTGGTCGCTGGTGGTTTATAATCCGCTGGCGCACTGGGTTTGGGGCGGCGGATGGCTTGGCCCGGGCGAAGGCAACATCGGCGCGCTTGATTTTGCCGGCGGTACCGTCGTGCATATTTCAGCGGGCGTATCGGCTCTTGTTACCGCGCTTTACCTGGGCAAGCGACTGGGGACGCAGCAGGAAATTCTGCGGCCCAACAGTCTTGTGCTGACGCTTCTTGGCGCGGGCGTGCTGTGGTTTGGCTGGTTTGGCTTTAACGGCGGATCTGCTCTTGCGGCCGACGGCCTGGGCGCGCTGGCATTTGCCACAACCATGATTGCCTCTGCGGCAGGCGCAATGGGATGGCTGTTTGCCGAATGGCTCAAGCATGGCCGGCCGACTTCGCTGGGTATTGCATCGGGTCTGGTCGCGGGTCTTGTTGCCATTACGCCGGCCAGCGGTTTTGTATCGCCAGGCGCAGCCATCATCATCGGCCTTGCGGCAGGCGTTATCTGCTACATCGCCGTCATGCTTAAAGCCAAGCTTGGTTATGACGATTCTCTTGACGCCTTTGGCGTGCACGGCGTAGGCGGATTTCTGGGCGCATTGCTCACCGGCGTGTTCTGCTCGCTGGCGATGAACCCGGCCGGCGCCGATGGTTCAGGCTCACAATTGCTGCGTCAGTTGATTGCCGCAGGCGCGGCCGCGGGTTATGCGGCCATCGTCACGCTGGTGATTGTGCTGGTCATTGATAAAGTAATGGGATTCCGCATCAGCAAGTCCTGCGAAATAGAGGGCATGGACACGGGCATACATGGCGAACAAGGCTGGCTGATTGACCAGACTTCTTCGCAATCCATTGAGATGCCGGGGCACACCATTGACCTCAATGCGCGTGACGAAGTAACGGCCAAGTAATATCAATAGCGACCCGAGTGGCCGCCCAATTTTTGAAAAAAAGCAGGCATGAGAGAGCCATTTTCTCATGCCTGTTTTTTATTTTATGTGCCCAAACAAAATGCAAATTTACTATATTACGCATAGGGTCGTTTTAATGCTGCTTTAATTTAAGGCGATAGCCTTGAAAAAAGTCTCATAAATCATCACGCCCGATAATCATAGCGTTTTATGCCATAAAAACGCGCTTGCAGAACAAGCTACAATTTTTAAAAATTCCTAAAATTTGGCCAATTCGCACTTCATTTTGTGATGAATGCAGCGTAAATTGACGAATAAGAAACACCGCCGCATGTGAGGCGGCATCCGTTCACGTATAACGACAGGAGTCTGGTCATGAAATGGATTGTCGGAATCATTCAGCCATATCGTCTTGAGGCCGTTAAGAATGCACTGACCGAAGTTGAGGTGTTCCGCCTCACTGTTGCGGACGTTCAGGGTTACGGCCGGCAGAAGGGCCACACGGAATATTTCCGCGGCCAGCCGATGCAGGTCAACCTGATCCGCAAGGTCCGTCTTGATATCGCGGTGAACGAGAACTTCGTTCAGCCGACGATCAATGCCATCGTCAAGGGCGCGCGCTCCGGCGAAGGCGGCAAGGGCCAGGTCGGCGACGGCAAAATCTTCGTCATGCCGCTTGAGAACGTCATCCGCATCAGCGATGGCACTCAGGGCAGCGAAGCGATCTAAAAAATCCCCATGCGGGATATCAAAAACGGCAGGCGATGAATGTTCATCGCCTGCCGTTTTGTTTTGATTCATATGTGAACGATTTGCTGCAATCGGGAGCAATCGTCAATGATGATTGGTTTGTGCCCCATCCCGTCAAGGGAATGGGGCTTGCTTACCCGATTATTTCTTTGGCGCTGGCGCTGTGGCCGGCTGCGATGCCGCGGAAAGAACCGGTTTTTCAGGGCGCGCAGTCTCAAGAATTTCCTGTGCCGTCGGCGCGCGTTTGGGCAACGGCTGAAGCACAAATTGAGCGTTCACGGACTGATCCTGGCACATCTGCGAAAGCATCTCAACGGCACGCTGATACGAAATGCCGATGAACGGTTTGCTGGGACTGTAATTCGTGTCACGCGGATCAGGCACATACGCCAGCGTGGTCAGCACTTCCGTCAGGTTTGTGCCGCAGTAAATGACGACCTGCTGATTGCCCAGCAGGCCGCGGTAATAAAGCTGCACGGGCGGCTTTGGCGCTTCCGCGGCGGTAAGTTTATTGTCGGAAGCAAGCACCGTTGATGCGGCGGGCGCGGCGGCGGCGGCCGGAGTGTCCATGACGTTAACCGTCAGCAGGTTATCGCGGCTGATGTAAAGAACGCCGGACGGCAGCGACATGGCCGGGCCGATAAGCGCAATGCGCTGGCGGCCGGTCTGGCTGGCAAAGATCATCGGCTTGCCCGCGCACTGCACCACATCCACATCAAATTTACGCGAAATGCGGTAAGTCTTGACTACAGGCGAACCGATTGACACCAATGCCTCATATGCGGCAAGGCGCACTTTGGGATTATCCTGCTCAAGCAATTTGGCAAGGATTGAGGAAGCGCGGAATGTCTCGCCATATCTGCATACTTTAACAACGGCCTCAATAGCCTCAAGCTGGCGCGCTTCGTTACCGCCGTCAAGGGCAAAAGTTTCCAGAATGGGCATGGCCTGAACATCCTGCAAACCCGCGCCGGCCCACGCGGCATAAAAGCGGACCGTGGGATTCGGCGACGTATACGCGCCGCGGAGATTATCGCCGCCGTTGACGATTGTGCGGCCAAGAGCCTGAAGGCACAGGCAGATATCGCGGTGCGGCGCTTTGGGATCATTAAGCGCGGCGAGAAGTTCAGTCGCTTTGCGCTCGGTAAAGCCCGGGACATCCTGGCCGATGTACATGTGGCGCACAAGGTCCACAAATTCAAGCGGATGATGTTTGTATTCATCCGGAATATGCAGAACAATCATGCGGTCATCAATCTGCTGGGCCACCTGATCAAGAGAATGCTGCGTCTGAAAGCGCGTGTTGATCGCACGGGAAATCAGCATGCCCACGCGCGCGCTGGCCGTATACAACTGAATGCGGGAGGGCATTGACTTCATCACCACGCCGCCGTTGGGGATGCGCGCGGTGCGGATGTTGCGCGCGGCAGGCTGCGTTGATGCGGCCAGCAGCGGCGGGCAATAAACCTGGCCGCGGCCTTCGGCAAGCGGCGTGGCCGAGCCGTCAGCGACGGAACTCATGGCCGGGGAAGCAAGGTCTGCCGTCCACAGCACGCCCTGCTCAAGGCTGGTGGTTTGCGTGTCGGTCACGGCGGAGATGTCAATATCAAAAGGAGTGCCGGGCTGCGCCATCGGCGGAATTGCGCCGCGAACTTCAACCAGAGCCACCTGCCGCGAGGACAAAATGCGATCAGGCGAAATATCCTGGGTGCCCCACGTGGGCGAACCGATCTTGCGGCGATAAAGCATATCGCGCATTTTTTCTTTCAGCGCGGGCGGAAAATCAGAGGCGCCGGTATTGGGCAAATCCGCCACGACGCCGTAGCCGGAAACCGGAATCGGCACGGTATCAACAACGGCCGTAAGTTCGCCAATGGTATTCTGCAATGACGGATGAACGCGCGGCGCCTGAACGTTGTCACGCGGATCAACATTCGGCTTGCCTTCGCGCTTTTCAGATTCGCAGCCGCCGAGAATTGCGGCCATCGTCACGCACGCCACCAGCAGGTAATAAGGTTTTGCCATCATGCCATCCTCCCGGAGTTCCGCCAAGAACACCGTATGCCGTGATAATCCACCACCAGCGCCTATTAAACCACAGAGCGCCCAGAGAACACAGAGAGACTGAATAAGAAAATCAAAAATAAAAACGCGGCGAACCATGGCCGCCACGCATGCCAATGCCGTTTTTCAGCATTCAGAATTTTTAATTAACTGTTCTTCAGACACCCTCAAAGAGATCCTGTTGGCCGGGATTGTGATCTTTTGAAGTTTTCAGCACATTGTTGGCCTCATCCACAAGCTCGCCAAGATCCTTGAACTGGCGGTAAACCGAGGCAAAACGCACGTAGGCAATCGGATCAAGCCGGCGCAGGTAACGCATGACTTTTTCACCGATATCATGCGAAGGAACTTCACGCTGATAGTTACGCGCAAGATCTTCCTCAATGGCGTCGACGACTTTGGCGATGCGATCGGCCGGCACGGGCCGCTTGTAGCAAGCCTTCTCAATGCCGGAGAGAATGCAGTTGCGATCAAAAGGAACGCGCGTGCCGTCTTTTTTCACCACGGTCAGGCGCACGGTTTCCTCAATGCGCTCATAGGTGGTATAGCGACGCGAACAATTTTCGCATACGCGCCTGCGGCGTATTGCTTGCCCATCCTCTACCGGACGGGAATCAATCACGCGATCTTTATCATCAACATGGCAATAAGGGCAACGCATCCGTGTTCCAGCATTTATTGAGGGTCTCTTAGAGCCCGTCCGTTCACAAGCGTCGGACTGGCGGCGTCTTTTTGGCACGTTTTATCAGAGCACATCAGGACATTTTACGCCAATCGCAACGCACATGCGATAAGTGCCAGTCAATAAGGTAGTTGCAGATCAGTTTAGCGTCAACCGCACGAGTGCGAAAATTCTGATAACCTGCGGAACTTTTGGGTATGACAGGCCGTTTGTTCAAAAGCCGGTCATATACGTTCAGGGAATGGCCGAAGTTAAAGCATGTCTGGCGCTCATGTTGCACAGCAGTGCTATCAATAGGTGAGGAAATTACGTAAAATTCGCATATAATGCATCGGTGGGAATGCAAAGAAAGGGCTTTGCTCTATGGCCAGTTCGTATGCGGCTCTCTGTGACGAGTTTTATATTAATCTGCGTCTTGGCACGCTGATGAAGTTGGCTACGGACCGCGCCACAATTGTCGGTTTTTTTGAGCGCATGCAGCGGCTGTATCCGAACATGGTGAATTTTCACCAGGAGCCCAAGCACGGCGAATTATCCATTGAAGAAACCCGGGAAGATAACAAGTATCGGTGGATGAGCGTTGAGCCTCAGCGCATAAGTTCAGGATCGCTGAACCCGGAAACACTTCAGGAGGCGTATAAATATAACGCCAGCGTGCTTGAGGCGGCGCCGTATTACATGGCGATATCAACGGTTGATCTTGATTATCTTGACGTGCTGTGGGGTTTTGATTTTAACTTCAAAGGCAACCAGCATGAGCTGATCGCCGAGGCGCTGCTGGGTGAATCTCCCCTGGGCCGACTGATGGACACACCAGGCGCACATGGCATTAATTTTGAACACAGCGGCATTATTTCGCTTTCTGAAGATGCGCGACTGCACGCACGCGTGTGGGTTGAGCCGCGCACGACATCAAATCAGGTTCGCAGCGGCGATTTCCCTGAAGATACAATCAGCCTTTACCTGATTATCCGGCAATGGTCCGGAGGCAAGCGCCTGCCGGAATTGCCTGATCTGCATCAACAGCTTATTGATACAGGCGAAAAGTTCATTGAAGATCGCCTGCTGACCAGCTTTGTCACGCCGATCCGCGAAGCCATCGCGCGGCGGAGCTAAGCGAAAAAAACACTCGCATACATAAAGAAAAGACATTCTTTCTTGATTCCCC
The DNA here is from genome assembly GCA_964610975.1 of uncultured Phycisphaeraceae bacterium. Taxonomy (GTDB): domain Bacteria; phylum Planctomycetota; class Phycisphaerae; order WQYP01; family WQYP01; genus CAZSYN01. The sequence goes on along the minus strand of CAZSYN010000010.1, from coordinate 140,752 downwards.
GCCATAGTCATGATGAAATACAAAAAGCGGATGAGAACAAATCTGTGTTTGCGGGAGTCTTAAATGTTTACGCGTAAGAAATTCATCGTGGCGGCGCTGTTAACTCTGGGAACAGCAGTCTCCGTAACGCAGGCGGCGGAACTTAAGCCGCAGACGGAAATCGAGAAAAAAGCTTTTGATTTTCTGCTGGCCAAACAGGAAGAAAATGGCGCGTGGATGCCGCAGGTAGGCCCGGCCGTAACGGCCATGATCGCACGAAACCTGATTCTTGCCGGCCACAAACCTGATGAACCAGCCATAAACAAGGCCGTGGCGTTTGTAGAAACTTTCCGCAAACCTGATGGCGGCTATTACCGCGACTCAAACGTAACTTACAATACGTCGCTGTCGCTGAATCTGCTTAACGTGCTGCCGAACTATGACAAGGCCAAAATTGCCGAGACGCAGAAATTCCTTAAATCCATTTTGAGCCTTGAAGGAAAAACCGACGATAAAGGCAACCCGATCACCAAAGATCATCCGTGGTACGGCGGCGCGGGCTACGCAGGCGCAGGCGCAAAACGGCCTGATCTTTCAAATACGCACATGCTCCTTGAGGCGCTGCGCGAAAGCGGCGTGCCGGCCAGCGACCCGGCCGTTCAGGCCATGCTGACGTATGTTTCCCACTGCCAGGCCGATAGCGAAACAAATCCCCTGCCCTGGGCCAAAGGACAAACCAGCGGCGGCATGATTTACTCCACCGAATGGAATGCAAAGCTCAATATGTACGGCGCATCAAAAGCTCCCGAGGCCAAAGATCGCGACGGAAAAGATGTTCTGGTGGCATACGGCTCTATGACCTATGCGGGGCTCAAGAGCTTTTTGTATGCGGGGCTGACGGCCGATGATCCGCGCGTTAAAGCGGCGTTGCGGTGGATCGGCGGCAACTGGACCCTTGAGACAAACCCGGGACTCGGCAGCGATCAGGGACTGTTTTACTATTATCATACGTATGCCAAAGCGCTGGCGACGCTGGGCTCCGATAAAATCACCGACGCCAAAGGCGTCAGCCATGACTGGCGCGCGGAACTGATTGATGCGCTTAAGCGCAGGCAAAAGCCCGACGGCAGCTTTATCAACGAAACGGAGAGTCGCTGGATGGAGGGTAACCCCGTTCTGGCCACGACTTACGTGGTGATGGCGCTGACGGAAGCAAGAAAATAGCAAAATCAGGACGCGGCGATACGGAGACACGGGGACACGGCGAAAATCAAAAGCAAGTGTCGCCGCGTCACCGTATCGCCGTGTCTGCTATCTGGTATTTTTATCTTCGCCGCGGGGCGATTTGCCTTCCGGCGATTTCCCGGCTACGCTTACGCAACAAGGGATTTTGAATGGAGTCAGCGCGCATGGGAATTTTCAACAATCCGTTAAAAGTTCGCGAAGAAATGCTCAGCAACCCGACGGGCAACCTGGTGCCGATCGTGGTGGAAAAGAGCGGCCGGGGCGAACGCTCATATGATATTTTTTCACGCCTGCTGCGTGATCGCATCATCTTTCTGGCAGGCGGCGTTGATGATGATTCGGCCAATTTGATCATCGCGCAGATGCTTTTTCTTTCAAATGAAGATTCGCGCACGGATATCAATTTTTATATCAACTCGCCGGGCGGATCGGTCTCGGCGGGACTTGGCATTTATGACACGATGCAGTTTCTGCGCTGCGACGTGGCGACGACCTGCGTGGGCGTGGCCGCGAGCATGGGCGCGTGGCTGCTGGCGTCAGGAACCAAAGGCAAGCGCGCATGCCTGCCCAACAGCCGTGTGATGATTCACCAGCCGCTGCTTGGCGGCGTGATGCAGGGAACGGCGACGGACCTTTCTATTGAGGCTAAAGAATTGCTGCGCCTGCGCCAGCGTATGTATGAGATCATGGCCAAGCATACCGGACAGAGCGTGGAAAAGATTCACAAGGATTGCGACCGCAACCTGTGGCTTGAGGCCGGCGAAGCGGCGCAGTATGGCGTTGTGGATAAAGTGCTTGAGCGCATGCCGGCCAGCAACCCGGGCAAAGGCGGCGATATGGCGCCTCCGGGACATGAGACTGAATCGGCGGACCAGTAATTAAAAAAACGCGAAAGATAAAACGCAAAACGCGAAACAGATTTTTCTGTTTCGCGTTTTGAATTTCGCATCGGAACTAATTGAGGCGCGCCATGAATCAATGGCAGAAACGGATTGCTCGTTCTTGTAAAACAACAGGGTTGGTGTTGGCCGGATCGGCATTGATGATGCTTACGGCATGCGGGCCAGATTATTCGCGCATTACGGATGATCTGCGAACGCACAATATGCAGCTTGAAAAAGATCTCGCAGCATCTCAGCGGCAGTTGCGCGACCGCGATACTGAAATTCATGAACTGAAAGAAAAGCAGGGGCCGACCACGCGCGTGGCGCGTCTGGCGGATGATCAACTGGCCAAAATGTTTACGGTTGACCGTGTTGAGATCCGGAAAAATACGGACATCTGGGATTTTGACTCCGATGGCAAACCCGATGGTTATCGCGTGTATGTGCGCACATTCAGCGATGGGCAGACACTGCCGGCCACGGGCGATCTGAAGATTGAGGCTTTTGACCTGGCCGACACACGTGACGAGATCAAGCTCGGCACGTGGTATTTTACGCCTGAAGAACTCAAGAAGAATTGGCTTGATACGTTTGGTTTTGATTGTTTCGGGCTCAACTGCCCGTGGCAATCGCCGCCGCAGCATCGCGAGATCACATTTAAGATCGTGTTTACCGATACGTTGACCGGCCGGATGCTGAGCGACCAGGTGGCGATAAAGGTTCGGCTGAAGTAAATTTCGCTTACCGGGGCACGGGCACTTTATTGAGGATGGCCTCAAGGATGCGCGTGGTGGTGCGAATATCGCCGGAGACAGCGCGTGAACGCGGAATGATGCGGTGCGCGCAGACCGGAATCAGCATCGTCTTGATGTCATCGGGCGTAACGTAATCGCGGCCCTGAACCATGGCAAAAGCCTGCGAAGCCTGCATAAGCGCCAGCGAACCGCGCGGAGAAATGCCGGTGTGCAGTTGATCACTCCTGCGCGTGGCGTCCACAAGATCCATCAAATAAACCAAAAGCTCGTCCTTAACGAGGATTTTGGCGCATTGCTGCTGAAGATCAACCACTTCCTGCGAACTTAACACATGCGCCAGGGAATCAAGCTTATAGCGGCCTGGCTGCTGGCGCAGAATCGCCAGCTCGCTTTCGCGCGCGGGATAACCAACCTGAACCAGCAGCAAAAAGCGGTCAAGCTGATTTTCCGGCAGCGGATAAGTACCCTCAAATTCAAAAGGATTCTGCGTGGCGACAACCATAAAAGGCTGGCCGAGGCCGTGCGTAATGCCGTCAACGGTAACGGAAGCTTCCTGCATAGCCTCAAGCAGCGCCGACTGCGTGCGCGGCGTGGTGCGGTTGATTTCGTCAGCCAGAATAATATTGGCAAAGAGCGGGCCAGCCTTAAAATCAAAAGTTTGCTTATCCTGATTAAAAACCGATACGCCGACGATATCAGAGGGCAAAAGATCCGGCGTAAGCTGAATGCGGTTAAAATTGCAGTTGATAGAACGCGCCAGCGCGCGAGCCAGAACGGTTTTACCCACGCCGGGAACATCCTCAATGAGCACGTGGCCGCGAGCCAGCAGACCCACGAGCAAAAGCTCAACCGTGGCGCGGTGGCCGAAGAAAACAGACTCAATATTGTCGCGCAGTTTGATGATGGCATCGTTCATAATAATATCTCAAAAAAGACAGGAGGCCGAAAACAGAAGCCGGCCAATCAAAGGAACTCCGGCTCTACTGTATTCTGTCTCCCGATCACTGTCTACTTGTTGGCATACTGAATGCGCCTTAATCCGCGGTATACGATAAATTCAAAAATGACCAGCCCGGCGATGTGAAAAACCGCACCGGAACCGAAGGCAACGACTTCTTTGACACGCTCGGTTGCGACTAAATAAGTTTTGTCAAAAGTCCACAGATACGTGCCGAGAATCTGTATGCTGCCGATAAACACCCAGGGAAGCATAAAAGTGCTGGCGTAGCAGGTGACCTTTGCGGCCGCAGCCAGATCAACGGGCGTTTGGCGTACATGGCTCACAATGGCCATGCCGCCAGTCTCAATGCCGACCATCATCAGCGCCAGGAGAGCCCAGGTCATGCCGATGGCAAAGCTGACGAGATAAAGCTGGCGGTTGGCAAAGGTCAGTTCCGGCGGCCAGGCAAGCTGATTTTGCGTATGTAAAAGAGGCAGCAGCAGCGGCGGCAGATAAGAAAGAACCGGGCCAAGCATCGCCGCGCACAGACCGATGAGGACGAGTGAAAAAATCAGCCAGCGACGGGCGGCGCGGTGATCAGTCGTCAGCGGAATTGAGGAAAAATACCGAAATGGACTCAACGCCACAACAAAGAGCTGGCGCATCACACGCAGCGGATTGATCAGCGAAGGATTTTGCTCCCATGCGGAAGGCCGGCGCGTTGCGGCCGAGAGAGAATCGGCCACCGGCTTGCCGCATTCCGGACAGCAACCATCAGTTGGTGACATTGTGAGATTATAGCCGCACTCATCGCAAGTGGGATCATGTGGTTTTGAGCGATCAGCCGGTGTGCGGTACTCAACGCCGAGCGAACGCGCCAGCGAAATGGTCCACAAGGCAACAAGACTCAGAGCCAGCGAAGTACCGGTGGCAATGATGTCAAAAATATAGCTTGAACGAAAATGAGCCATCGCATGCTGGCCATATTCATTCAGAATAACCGCAATCATCGGCAGCCAGACCAGCATAAAAAGAACATTGCGGGTGTTGTGAATAAGCGCAGCCCTGACCGATCCCGGCCGGGCCGCAAACGGAAGCATCGCCAGCCACTGCATGATGACAATCAGAATCAGCGAGTTGATAAAGACCATCATCGGCAAACCCAGAAATATATTGCGGATGACTTCGTCGGCGGCGACGATTTTCAGATAAGGTATCGTCAGCAGGAAATAAAACAGGCCCACGACGGCGGCTTTCCAGATCGGCACGCCAACGATGCGACGGCCAAAGGTACGGGGGAAAAACGCCATCAACGGCGGAATAAGAAAGCAAATGGCGAGATTTGGCGACGGATACGAAGCGGGAAGAACCTCATGCGGCGGCATGATCTGCATCTGCGTGGGAGTTGCGCTCATGATTCACCTCGCTTTTCTTGCGATACGCGGGCGGTTTTTCAATTGTTGATACGGACACGGCGGCGCCAGGTTCATCCTATTTTTTATGATTTTGGGCGAAGCGTCATCAATTTTGTGTCATAACGCTGGGCAATGGGCATGCGCCGGCCAAAACCAAACGCGCGCGAGGTAACCTTCAGCCCCGGCGCCATTTGCTTGCGCTTATATTCATTGATATCAACCAGGCGCGCCACGCGCAGCACGGTGGCCTCGTCATAACCTTCATCAATAATCCGCCATGTGCTCATTTCGCGCTCTACGTAACGCTCAAGAATGGCATCAAGAATGTCATACGGCGGGAGGGAATCCTGGTCTTTTTGATCCGGCCGAAGCTCGGCGCTTGGCGGTTTGGTCAGCGAGCCTTCCGGAATCGGCGGCAGTTTGCCGGCGGCCTGCCAGTCGGCGTTGATATGGCGCGCCAATTCATACACCATCATTTTAGGCACGTCGCTGATGACCGATAATCCGCCGCACATATCGCCATAAAGCGTGCAGTAACCGGTGGCGACTTCTGACTTATTGCCGGTTGTCAGCAGCAGATGGCCGAATTTATTAGAGAGCGCCATGAGCAGATTGCCGCGGATGCGAGCCTGAAGATTTTCTTCGGCCAGTCCTTGCTGTGTGCCGGCAAAAAGCGGAGCCAGCGCCAACTCCATTGCGGCATGCGGCCCCTCAATCGTCACGGTGTGGTAATGTATGCCGAGGCGCTCAGCCAGAATTGTGGCGTCTGATTTTGAATGATCAGAGCTATAGCGTGATGGCAGGCTGATGCCTGTGACATTCCGCGCGCCAAGCGCATCTGTGGCGATGGCCGCGACCACGGCCGAATCAATTCCGCCGGAAAGGCCGAGCACAACTGACTTAAAGCCGCACTTGCGCACATAATCACGCAGACCCAGAACCAGTGCCTCATGCACGCTGGCGATGCCGGTTTTCGGCACGCCCTGAGTGCTTAGGGCTTTGCCGGAATCAAGATCAACAATCAGCAGATCTTCGGCAAAATCACCGGCCTGCGCGATGACCTTGCCGGCCGCATCAAATACACATGAATTGCCGTCAAAAACAAGTTCATCATTGCCGCCAACCTGGTTGACGTACACAATCGGCACACCCCAGCGTTGCGCCTGATGGCCAAAAAGTTTGACGCGATACTCATGCTTGCCGAGCACAAACGGCGATGCGGAAATATTGAGCAGTATTTTGGCCCCGGCCTGCGAAAGCTGCTTGATCGGATTAACCTGATAAAGCTGGCGCTCAAGAAATTCGTCGTCATTCCACAAATCTTCGCAGATTGAGACGCCAACGAGCGTATCTTCAATCATGGTCAATTCAGTCTGCGGGCCGGGCTCAAAATAACGAGACTCATCAAAAACATCATAAGTAGGCAGCAGACTTTTGCGGCGCCGGCCGATGATTTTACCATCGCGCACTATCGCCACGCTGTTATACAGCGGCCGGCCGATGCTGGTGGTGTTGCGCTCGGGATAACCGATCAGTGTGGTAATGCCGGCGCTTTCTTTAGCGATCAGCTCAACGGCCTCAGCGCATTGATCAATCACGGAAGGCTTAAGCAGCAAATCCTTTGGCGGATAGCCGAGCAGAGACAGCTCCGGCGTCAGCAGCACCTGCGCGCCTGATTCACGCGCCTTGCCGATGGCGGCGAGGATCTTATTCATATTTCCGCGGATGTCACCCACGGTGGGATTTAACTGGGCCAGCGCAAGGTGCATATTGAGCTCCGATAATCAGATCACAGATACTTTATCGTATCATTTTTTGTCCGTCGGTTATAGTGCGGCGATGATTTTCAGACCAATGCGAATAAATCGGCATATAATCTTCAACCTGCGCCGATTTATTACGTATATTCAATCATGCGGCGAAAGGTGAACGAAATATTGCATTTGCGGCATAATTGCCCGAAAATTTGTATCCGTCATAAACAGAGGGACACCCGATGAATTATCGCAAGCTTGGCAATAGCGGACTGAACGTTTCTGAAGTGGCGCTGGGAACGTGGCTTACTTTTGGCCAGGGTATTGATGACGGCACTGCGCGCGCGTGCATTGAGACGGCTTTTGATCACGGCGTGACGCTTTTTGATACGGCGGATGTTTATGCCGGCGGCGAGGCCGAACGCGTTTTGGGCCAGGCGCTGCGCGCCTTTGCCCGCGAAGATATCGTTGTGGCCAGCAAATGCTTTTTCCCGATGAGCCAGAACCCCAATGATCGCGGCCTATCGCGAAAACATATCATTGAATCAGTCCATAAAAGTCTGCATCGCCTTGATATGGACTATCTTGATCTTTATCAGTGCCATCGTTTTGATCCCGAAACGCCCGTGGCCGAAACCGTGCGCGCAATGGACGACCTGGTGCGCTCCGGCAAAATTCTCTACTGGGGCGTTTCGCAGTGGGAGGCCGGGCAAATTGAGGATGTCGTGGCCCTGGCAAAGAGCATGAACGCCGCCCCGCCGATCAGCAATCAGCCGCTTTATAACATGCTCAATCGCGATATTGAAAGAAGCGTGATCCCGACAGTGGAAAAAGAAGGACTCGGCCTGATTGTGTACTCTCCGCTGGCCCAGGGCGTGTTGACCGGCAAGTATGCCAACGTATCGCAATTGCCCAAAGACAGCCGCGCGGCCGACGATAAACAGAATCATTTTATTCAGCGTGTCATGACGCAGGAATGCCTTGATAAAGCGGGCAAAATCGCCGCGCTTGCCAAACAACTCGGGGTATCACCGGCCGATCTTGCGCTGGCGTGGTGCCTGCGTCAAAAAGCCGTCAGTGCCGTCATCATCGGCGCAAGCCGGCCTGAGCAGGTGATTGATAACGTCAGGGCCAGCGGCATTCAGCTCACGCCGGAAGTCGTTGCGCAAATTGATGTCATCCTGAGCCAGTGAACTTATTTTTTCAGGATATTGATTGCGCTTTTAAACCGCGCAACCATTTTTTCGGTTGACTCAATCTCATCGGTTTTAACCGTTTGGTCGCGCGTATATCCGATGTAGTTAAGCCAGTCGCAGGAACGCACTTCGCGGCATTGCTTGATCAGCGCGTAAAGCGGATCGCCGTCAATTTCGCGTTTTTGTGCATCAAGTTCACTGTCCGCGGCAAGCTTAAGCCCCAATGCCCGCGCGATAATTTTGGCCATCAGCAAATGGCCCAAGTTATTCGGGTGAACACAATCCGCGGTAAAGCTGAACTTTGGCTCGCTTTCGCGGCGCTTTGCCAGATACGCATTGATCGGCGTATGCTGATCAATCACCGCCAGCAGGCCAAGTTCTTTTTGATTGCGCATTTCCCACGCGCCGTAATCACCCAGCACGCTGTCATAACATTCCCATGCGGTACTGAATGCATAATCCGGCGCGCCCAGCGGCTGAAGCGCGCTGTTCATGATGCGATCAAACGGCGGCGGCGTGATGACGATCATCTCCGCGCCGGCCTTTTTAACCCGGCGAATCAATTCGCTCATACCTTTTTCAAAAGCGCTCATACGCTCCGGCGATTGCGGATGATAAATGCCGTCATTCATACCATAGCAGGCAAAAACAATGTGCGGTTTAATTTCTGCCAATGCGCGGTCCACACGTGACAAAATGCACGGCCGGGGGTAACCATGTGTTTTTTCAGATTGGCCCGAAGTCGTCTCGCTGCCAAGCCCGATGCTGATGATGTCAAAATTCAGCCGCGGTAATTGCGTATTGAGAAAATATTCAAGGTATGTCACGTAATTGCCGTTTTCGGTGATGCTGTCTCCCAGAATCAAGACACGTTTACCCGCAAGTTTCTCAGCCAACATAAAAAAATACGCTCCGCTCATTATTCAAGAAACCTATATTTACGCACCATCAGTATAATCACATGAGCGAAAAGAACATAGGACGCGACGGCAAGCCTTGCCGCCGCTATCACCCACACATCATCCCTGATGCTGCGCATCAAGCGCCTGCCCGGCATTTTGCAGAGCCTTGCGCAGCGCATTGATGTTAATATCCTGAACCGCCTTGTTACTCATAATGGCAAGATGCGCCGCATGGGCCGCCGATTCGCTGAGCACCATCAGTTGCGGCTCCATGCGCAGTGAAGCAAACGCCACATGCGTAGACGAAATGCAGAATGTCACCAGCAGATTTTCGCACTCCGCGGCAACTGGCGTAATGGCGCGATACGGAATCGGATACGGCCCGGGTATACGGACCATGCACCCTCCTTCGGTTACAGCGGCACCATCAACAACAACACGCTGGCATCCGTGAGAATCAAGCGAATAGACCCCAAGACCAATGGCATCCGGCAAAGTCACCGGCGCATGCTCGCAATCCGTTTGCTTCATGACATATCGGCCTACCATGCGGCGCGCCTCGCGCACATACAGTTGCGTCGGCCAACCGCCAATATCCGTAAATTCGTCTCTCGGCAGCCCCCACTGGTTGAGTTCGCGCCGAATATGATCCGATACACGCGGATCTGTGCGAAGAAAATAAAGCATGCCACGCTGATATTGTTCATGTTGGCGCCATATTTTTGACCACTGCGCCCACGAGGCTGACGCATAACGCTCCGTATGCGCGCCGACAAAATCCATTGAGATATGCCCAGCATTGTTGACGTCCGTTTTGCCGCGCGGCAATAACGAAAATTTCAACAATCGCCACGGACCGCTGAAAAAATCTTTTGTCGTCACCGGATTTCCCATTGCTTCATAAGCACGAAGCATGCGGGCAAGAATTTCAAATTGCATCGGATCATAATTTTCCGGCGGCGCAATGGGAATCGGATTATCTTTAACAAGACACAAGCGAAAATTGTACGCCTGCAGCAAGGGTGAAGGTGATCCCTGCGCGCCAAGTTTGGCATCCGAAATCAACGGCAGCAATCCGCTTGAGGGATCTCCCGGCCGCACATACGGATCAACCACCGGCGTACCGGGCGCAAATTCCGCCGGCCGCTTGTATCGCAATCCCGCCGCGGATTCGCCATACTCATCACGCCCTTCGCGATCCGTACGTACACTCACACCGGCCGCGCCAAGCAAATCGCCTTCGTATGAACAGTCCATAAACATTGCAGCTTCAACCGTCATAAACCCGGGTTCCTCAGCCTGCGGGTTCGGCGCACCATCACGCAGAGGCGGCGCTTTATCAAGCGTTACGCTCAAAATGCGCCGACCTTCTTTTTTCAGCGAGGATAAGCGTGACGCCCGCACCACACGTATACGATTATTGGCGGCCCACCGGTCAAAAAGATCCTCAGCCACGTGCGGTTCAACAACCCATCCGGAATTGCCGTATGTGTTCACATTAATTCCGGCTGCCGCATATATCGCTTTTATGTCACGGAACCACTGGCCGGCAAGTCCGCCGACTGGCCACTCGGCATAGCGGTAATCAACCCACCCCAGACCCCCGCTGGTCATTCCGCCAAGATGGTTTGTCGGCTCAACCAGAACAACATTTCGGCCAAGTTTTGCCAGCGCAACCGACGCGATAACTCCGCCTGATGTTCCGCCATATACGCACACATCCGCCTTAATATTTTCAGATGATGCCGGCGCGCCAAAAACCCTGGCAAGCGGTATTGCCGCCAGAGCGGCCGCGGCGCAGGCAATCACCTGGCGTCTGGTAGGCTCTGGTTTTGGTGATGTATTTTTTTCGGCAGATTCGTTCACAAATATCTCCTTGCGAAACTTATCGACCTTTGATGTGGCGGATGTCAGAGAAACCATATTATGAATATATTCTTCATAAAATTTCCGAGTGTCTGGCATATGAATTAGCCATTGGTCTATTTTATGAATATTTCAGCATGATTATGGTGATGTCTGCTTTTTAGAACAATAGTTTTTGGTCATCAGTTTTTGTATTATATTCCTGTATATGCTCTCGCCGGGACGATTTACTTTCCCTTCACCGCAGAAACCCGCAGATATATGGGTTGATGCGCTGGGCTTTTACGCCCAGCGCCGCGAAGTTGTCACAAGTCCATACGGCATTAACGGCTGGCGCATCATGCTTTTTCATGACGCACAAAAAGTGACCGTTCAGCATGTCTCTTTTCAGATTCAGCCGCAAACTCTTTTTGTCATTCCTTCCCATGTTCAATCTGAATACGGCATGGACGGACAAACATGGCGGCATTCCTGGCTCAGGCTTTCGGGTAAAGCTGTTGAGCAGATTGTCTTTTCATCACGCGTGGCCGCCGGCCAGCCGATTCTTTTTCAGACCAGCGAAGCCAGTGATTTCTGGCTGAATGCCATTTATCGCGAAATGTGTTATGCGGGAAATGTTGATGTCTTTTGCCTGCGCTCGCTGATTCAGCTCTGGCTGCGGAAAATTGAGCAGCAATCCCGGCCGGGGCATATTTCGCAGCGCATTCCGGAGGAATTTCGCCAGATACACCGCCACATCATGGCAAACTATGCAAAAGAAATATATCTGCGCGGACTTGCGGACAAAATACATGTCAGCCCGCGCTATTTCTGTACGCAATTCAAAAAGTATTATGGTGTGACGCCAGTGCGCCTGGTACTTTCGTTACGCCTGGCGCACGCGCGCGAATTACTTTCGGATACGGATTTACCGGTTTCCCATGTGGCAAGGTTATGCGGATTTGGCGACATTTATTATTTTTCAAAAATTTTCCGCCGGCATGCCGGCCAGAGTCCACTGCAATATCGGCGCACATCCTGATCAGATTTTGCTTCCGCCGCCGTGACCGGTTTCGTCGCTGGTTCCGGTTCCGGCCGGCGTTGCGGGCTTGCGCAGATTGGTCGTGGCCCAGGCAACATCCGCATCGTCCATTTTGACTTGATGAATGCCGCCCTTAAAGTAGGACTGAAGCATCTCATACTGGCGCATTTTTTCCGGATCGGGATGACGCCAGTCATGCAGATAATAGACGGTGTCAATGCGGGCCTGAAGCATTTCTTTTGTGCAGCCAAAACAGGGCCGCATGGTGGTATACATGGTCGCGCCTTCTACTGCCGTGCCAAAACGCGCCGCCTGTAAAAGCGCGTTCTGCTCCGCATGCACGCAAATGCACAAATCATAACCCGTGCCTGATGGGAATTGATCACGATGCGAGCAGCGGTAGCACCCGCCCTCATCGCAGTTCGGCAGGCCGGCCGGCGTTCCGTTATATCCCGTTGACAGGATATGCCCCTGCTTAACGATGATCGCCCCCACGCGATTGCCCGTGCAGTTGGCGCGCCGCCGCACCGCCATCGCAATAGTCATAAAATAATCTTCAGTATCGGGACGGGTCATGTCATACCCCTTTAATTTTTCAAAAATCGCATCATGTCCTGAGTATGCTACGAAACGCTGAACGCAAAACGATAAACGCTCAAAGAAAAATGATCACCCGTTTTTCAGCGTTTATTGTTCAGCATTCAGCGTTGTTTTAGTACATTCCGCTCTTGATATCCATCAATTCCTCTTCCCACGTCGGTTCGGCCAGCACTTCAATGTGCGCATGGGCCGACCATGCCAGGCTTGTCAGATTGTATCCGCCCTCAAGCAGCGAAATCACTCGGCCTGCGGCATATGTTTGCGCCAGGTTCTTCAGTTGCCGCGTCATCCACGCATAGCCGACGCTCGTCAGATGTATCTGCGCCAGCGGATCATACAGATGCGCATCAAAACCGGCCGAGATCAGCACGGCCTGCGGCGCAAATTCCTTGAGCTTCGGCATCACCAGGCGCGAAAACCCCTCCTGATAATCCGCATCCGTCGCGCCGGGCATAAACGGCAGATTGAGCGTAAAACCAATCCCCGCATCATGGCCGCGCTCCCATGCATAGCCGCTCCCCGGCCACATCGTGCTGGGATGCTGATGCAGATTAACCACAAAAATCGTCGGGTCATCTTCCAGAATATGCTGCGTGCCGTTGCCGTGATGCACATCCCAGTCCACAATCGCTATGCGTTTGAGGCCCCAGCGCCGCTGAAGATACCGCGCCGCGATCACCACATTATTGAGCAAACAAAAACCCATCGCGCGATTTTTTTCAGCATGATGCCCCGGCGGGCGTATCAGGCAAAATCCGTTATCCACCTGCCGGCGCATCACCGCATCGCACATGCTCAGCGCCCCGCCGGCCGAGAGCAACGCAATCTCAAACGATTTTTGACACACCGGCAGATCCGGGTCCTGATAAAGTGGGGATTTTCCGCTCGCACAATCTTTTTCAAGGGATACCAGATACTCTTCGTTATGCGCCGCAAGGATATGTTCGCGTTCGCAGACACGTCCGGGAATTTTGACCAGTTTTTTCATAAGTCCGGTAGTCTCAAGGTACTCAAGCACGGCGCCCATGCGCTCGGGACGTTCAGGAAAAGCCGGCCCTGTTTCGTGCTCAAGATATCTCGGATCGTAATGAATGCCTGTCGCCATTAAGAGTACCTGACCTTTGCGCCGCCGCCGCAGAACCGCATCGGACCAATCCGGAGATATCCCCGGAGATATCCCATGTTTTTGCGGCGGCAAGCCGATATAGTATAAGCGTCAGGAATCAACGTGGGTAATCTGCCGCGACTTGGCCGGGCCAAAAATCGCGGAAGAAAATTCCTGACACCTGCTATAATACACACAGTAAACCTGTTATGCAGAGAATCGTATGGCACAAGCCGATATTTCGTGCGTCTCAGAACAGCAGCTTCCGCAGATTGTGGAGCTTTATAACCTGGTTTTCCGCCCGCCGGAGAATCAGGATTATTTTCGCCGCCGCTTTCAGGGACGCTATAACGTTCTTGTCATGATGGCGTCGCTTGATAACCGGCCGGTCGGCTTTGCGATCGGCTTTGAGCTTAAGCCTTTCGTTTTTTACAATTGGCTCACGGGCGTACTGGTGGATTTCCGCCGCAAGGGTATCGCGCGCCAGCTTATTGATTCCCAAAACGAATGGGCGCGCAATCACGGTTATGAGTTCATGCGCTGCGAAGCGCTTAACCGTCACAATCCATTTCTGCACCTGGCGATCAACGCTGGTTTTGACGTCGTCGGCACACGCTGGGATTCCGTGCGAGCGGATCTGCTGATTCAGTTTGAAAAAAGCCTGGTGGATGTGAGCCAGTAATTATTGGCCACAATAAGCCCTCAATTCACATAAATGAACGCAGACGGATTTTATCTGGATCTGTAACAGCATTGTACATACAATATGAGCAGGAGATCCGAAACATGCAATTACATCATGATTTTGAATGGGATCTGGATAAAGCCCGAACCAATCTTAAAAAGCATGGGGTAAGTTTTGATGAAGCGGAAACCGCTCTGGGTGATGACCGGGGAAATATCTTCCACTATGAAGAATATGATATTGCCCATAGCCAAACGGAAGACAGATGGATCACAACAACCTCATACCCATACGACCGAACAATCATCATGACCATTGTGTGGGCCGAAGTAAGTCAAGGTAAAAAAATGGTAACGCGAATCATCTCAGCAAGGTTCGCGTCGACACAAGAAAAAGGAGTTTATAATGCCTACATCCGAAACAAAATGGGTTCGTAGGTCATTGGCAGATGCCCGCAAGTCGGCAGCCCGCAGCCTTGACCGGCTGCGCGAAGCATCCCGGCGGCCTGTGGATATGTCAGACATTCCCGAGCAGACTATGCAGGGCAGCGGAGAATCGCATCGTATCCGTAAAGCATCCGTGACGTTACGGATTGATGCGGATGTGCTGGCCTATTTTAAACGCGGCGGCCGCGGCTACCAGACTCGCATCAATCAGGTGCTCAGGCATGCGCTGGCCGGTAAACGAAGCATTAAAGAACAACTCAGAGAAACCGCCGGCCGACTTGAACAACTGGCCGGGCAAATTCGGGAATAAACGCCGAAAGATATAAAAGAAAGGCTGCAACAATGAATGCCTCTCCAGTTTTAATCAACACCTCTACTGACAAAGGCAAGCAATTAACACGAATAGAAGCCATTGTTCGCGATGATAAAAGTGAATTGTGGCTGCAAGAGCTACTTTACGAACATCCTCAATTAATTCCAGTTGATGAATTTGATGATTTCTATGGACCTTTAATTCCGATCGGACGTGAAGTCCCTACAGATAGCGGACCAATTGATAATCTTTATGTTAGCCCATCTGGTAGCATAATTGTCGTAGAAACCAAACTCTGGAAAAACCCAGAAAAGCACCGCACCGTCGTTGCACAAATCATTGATTACGCAAAGGAACTAACGCGTTGGAGTTATGAGCGTTTGGAACAAGCAGTGCTTACATGCTCACGCAATAGAGGAGAAAAAAACGATCTGACACTTCACGAAAAAGTAGCCCCGTATCTTGCCCCAGAAGGATTGAATTTGGCTGAATTTCAGGATGCAATCTCAACCAATTTGATAGAAGGCAATTTCTTACTTCTCATAGTGGGTGACCGTATCTCACCGAATATCACACTACTTTCACAAGCTCTTCATAATGCTCCTGGCCTCGGCTTTACACTTGGGTTAGTGGAACTGCGACTGTATCCCACTATACCGGGACAGGATTGGCCTCTATTGGTTGTTCCTGATGTAGTCGGCAGAAGTGTTGAAAAAACAAGAGGTATAGTAAAGGTGTTGTATCAACAGGAAAAACCACGAATAACGGTTAACGTTGAACAAGGTAACACGGAGCAGGAAGTAAGCAAGAGCCCATTAGATTTAAATGCATTCTTGACACAAGTACCCTCTGACCTCAGATCTGTATATCAAAACGCTTTTGATTCATGGCTAGAGATGGGCGAAAAATTTGACAGCAAGCCAAATACAATCCATTGGAGCATCGCTATTGATGGTGAGACAAAACACGTTTTTTATTGCGACAGGCGTACAATCTCAATCATTCGCCCCAAAGACTTTCAATTACTAAGCAATAATACGGTCATTTATCAGGAATACAGAGAAGAACTTAAAGATTCACCCGTAGCCACCGAAATATTGATAAGCGGTAAATTAGGAGTTTGGTATAATCGCCTGTCTGCAAGTGAACTACAAGTCATACTTCAGGCCAATATGAACCTGGCTCAAAAAATTAAACAAGACCATCGTACAGATTCTGATTCAGTTTAAAAAAACGCTCATTGAGGGTGGCGCGTAAAATTGTGCAAAATTGATATAAAAAAAGGCAGGAGATCCGCGCGATCTCCTGTCTTTTTTGGTTCTGGTTTTTGGGTTCTGATTAAAGTCCGCCGGTCACAAACAATTTTCCGCCGGTCATATAGCTGCTGTCATCCGTAGCCAAAAAGGTCACGGCCGTGGCGATTTCGTGCGGTTTACCCACGCGCGCAAGCGGCGCCGCGGACTCAATCCATTTGCGCATCTGCGCTTCTGCCTCGCCAAGCGCGCCGATGCCTTCCGTCTCAATCATGCCGGGATTAATGGCATTAACGCGGATTTTTCTCGGCGCAAGTTCTTTGGCCAATACGCCCGTGATGGCGTCAACCGCCCCTTTGGTGCCCGCATATACGGCCGTATTGGGCGGCGTCACGGTGGTAATGCCGGAACTGACATTGATGATCACGCCGCCGCTTTGCGGGAAAATTTTGACTGCTTCGCGCGTGGCCAACAGCAATCCCAGAACATTCAGATTGAATATTTTGTGATAATGCTCGGCCGTAATCGCCTCAAGCGCGGCAAATTCATAAACGCCGGCATTGTTCACCAGAATATCAAGCTTGCCATAGGCGGCTTTGGTCTCCGCGATAAGCCGCACAATATCTGATTCATTGGCTACGTTGGCCTGAATCATCACAGCCTTGCCGCCGGCCTCCGTAATGTCTTTGACGACTTTCTGCGCTCCGGACGCCGAGGAACTGTAATTTACCACTACCGCCGCGCCCTCGGCCGCAAGCTGCTTTGCGATTGCCGCGCCGATGCCTTTTGAGGCTCCTGTCACCAGCGCCACTTTACCGGCCAATTTCTGGGGCATGTGTATCTCCTTCAAGATTATCACTATTTTTGGACTGACTGGTTCAATATAGGAACTGCCATCGGGAAAGGTCAAGATATTTTTGTACCGATCAGTTCATTTTTACATTCATTTGAAACAAGCCTATGATTTTTATACCATTTGGTACATAAACAGGAGCCTGATGATGGCCAGCACCCGAAAACAGGAACCCCACAGAGGCAAAGGGCGCCCCAGAGAGTTCTTATCAGACAAAGCCATTGATGCGGCCATGATGGTTTTCTGGCAAAAAGGGTATGACGGCGCATCTCTGCCCGACCTTACCCGCGCCATGAAAATTAACAAATCAAGTCTTTATGCCTGCTTCGGAAGCAAGGAAAATCTTTTTGAGCAGGCCATAGAGCGTTATTCGCAGCAGACGGATAAAAAAATCCGCGAGATACTGGCTCAAAAAGACATTCAATCCGTGATCGAAAAAATTCTGCTGCTTGCGGCCGACGGTAATTTGCACGGCAAATCGCGCGGATGCCTGCTTCTTAAATGCGCCATGTCCTGCTCAGCAGCGTCTGAACAAATGCACCGGGAACTCGCCGCGAAACGCAATATGATTGAATTGGCGCTGCATTCGCGGCTGATATTGGCCGTCAACCGTAAAGAAATTTTACCCTCGGTTGATATTTCCGCGCTGGCTAAATTTGTGGTCACTCTGCAACAGGGATTGGCTATTCAAAATGCCGGCGGCGCAAAGAAGGAAGAACTCATCTCCGCCGTCACAGTGGCCATGACGGCCATTCGCGCCACACTTACAGAAAAGAAACAATGAGCCAGAACAAGCCCCATTCGCTTAACGGGATGGGGCACAAACCAATCGTCATTGGCGATTGCTCACGGCAACGACAAAACAAAAGGAGAGAACTTACTTATCGTAAATTCTCTCCTGATAGTCAGCATCAACCGGCGTTGATCTGCGCCGGTTATTTTTTGAGTGTCTTCTTCGGAGTCGCCGCAAGCGCGCGGTCCATGCCCGGTATCACGTAATTGCTGGCCACCGCTTCCCAGGACATTTTGGCGCCAAGCTCATATCCGCGATCCACAAATTCCTTGAGTTCCTTGTCGTTCTTCGGCAAGCGCTCAAAAAGCTCCGCGGCGATCTTCTTGCTGATGTTGCCCTCAATCTCGTTACGCTTGGCGCGGTCAATCCTGCGCAGATCGTCAATCGTATCCGTTTTGACGTTTTGCCCTTTAAGATCCGTAAAATCAACTTCAATTGCGTTTGGCGTGGTCTTTTTGCCGGCCGCGGCACGCACAAAACCGGCGCATCCGCACAATTCGGTATATACGCAAATGCCGCCGAAGGAAATCGGCTCAACCTGCGCGATGCCGAACGGTTCGTAAATGCTCATGCCAAATTCCGCATCAGAGCCCTTGCGGATATCCAGAAACTCCATGTCGGCCGGCATCTGCTGGCCGCAACGCAGGCGATCAAAGCCAAACTGGTTGAGATACACCACTTTGCCCATGCGGCTGCGCGCGTTAAAACTCTGCACGCCCACATAATAGGCCGCTTCGCCACCGGTGAGATCCGGATGACCTTCCCGATGTGCCACTGGCCACTGGTATCCGCTCTCCATGTTCAAAATATCCTGCGGCCAGCGGCCGACGGTTTCCGTTGAGAGCACAAAGAGCACGGCCGTTTTATTTTCCTTGCGCAGCAGAGGCTCAATTTGCTCCATGATGCGCACATCGCGCCACAGGCCCTTGCTGGGCACCATGCGCGTGACGTGGGTAAAGACGTAATCCGGGCGGTAGCCAAGAATATTTTCGCAGTATTGCTGCAATTTGCCGCGGCTCTTGAGCTTTTCTTCAAGCGTCAGTTTGCCGGCCGGCACGCCGTTGTAGGCGATGTCAATATGCAGATTTTTAAAGTCAGGATGCAGGAAACGCAGTTCCTGCTCAACATAATCGCCTACGGCAAAGATGTTATCGCAATACCGCGCGGCCTGAACCAGCGGATGCTTGTAGAAAAAGGACTGCGAACCAAAAACATCCTCAACATAAAGATCTTTTTTCATCGCATGGCGCATGACATTATAAAACATCGTGTCGTGGCCGGAGTGATCCTCAACAAGCCGGCGCATCGTGGCGACCTCATGCGCGTAAAAGATGCTGCGGAATTTGCCGGTATGCCACGCCAGCGCGCAAAGCGCCGTAGGCATGCCCATATATTCGTGAGCCAGGATC
Organism: uncultured Phycisphaeraceae bacterium; assembly: GCA_964610975.1. GTDB lineage: Bacteria > Planctomycetota > Phycisphaerae > WQYP01 > WQYP01 > CAZSYN01. The sequence continues at coordinate 121,338 of CAZSYN010000010.1, read as the reverse complement.
ACGGCCGGATCATTCACGCTGCCGACGCCAAGCGCCTCAAGCGCCTCAAGGCCCGGCGCGGCAATGCGACAATACTGCTCATAATCCCAAACATATTCGTATTTACTTGAATCAACACCAAAATGTTCCCACATCATGAACTTAAAGTGACCCATCTTTTCGGCATTGTAGGAACGCACGTCAAAAAGCAGCACCTCGGGCGTGCTGGTAATGCCTGTGAGTTTGTCCGCAAATTTCTTTCGGCCATAAATAATACGCACGCCGTACTCGCGCTCAATGCGCGCAAACGCATTGGCCTGCGGCGCTTTGGCTACGCCGTCAATGGACGAGTAGAGTACCTCGCCGCCGTTGAGCCGCGCGTGCACATCGCCATCCGTATTAAACAGCGGGCCCAGGAGAATATCCCGGCCGACCGCTTTGGCATAAGTGGGAGAAGTGATCAGGCCATGCAGTACTGCGCCAATACCACCGATCTTCTGCACAGCTTCGTGTGTGACGTGGACCACCGTCTTCATGCTTACGCCTTTCGTTCGCGGATATAAAAATAGCCTTGTCAGTCTCAGGTTTTATCGGTCAACCTGAGCTTAAACTTCTCACTTATGAAGGAAATCCCACATACTGACAGAAGTTTATGGGCATACCGTACTATTTAAGAAGAAAGTTCCGGTAATATCCGCAATATTTCATAATAAAAATAATTCAGATACAAAAATAACACAAAGGTAAATATAACAACAAAAGCCCCCTGCCAGTTTATGACAGGGGGCTTTATATTGATATATTGTGTGATGCCTGACAACTCAGGCTGTACACACGATTTACGCTACTTTGACATGACACGCAACCGTGGTGAATGCCGTGAGCGTTATGATTTAGGCCTGAGCTTTGGCAGCAGCCTTATAAGTCTGGCTGCGACGCAGACGCTTGACGACCAAGCCGCTGCGGAGTGCCTTGGCGGAAGCCCACACACGGGCCGGCTTGCCGTCAATGACAACGCGAACCTTCTGGAGGTTTGGCTTGAATTTACGAGCGGTGCGGCCCGTAATCTTCACGCCGTTACCGCCGAGGTATTTGGCTTTACCGCGATACGTGCACTGCCGACCGATCTTGGTGCGGCGACCTGTATAAACACATTCGTGTGGCATAATCCATCTCCGTTCCGTCAATGAGAGCCGAGCACTGTAACCGATTATCACAGCAAAAGCAAATGATCACTTTACTTTCGGCGCAGATTGAGGAGGAGTTTCGGTAATTGGCGTGCTCATGTAAAAGGCCCGGAAGTACTCCGGCGGCTGCTGGCGCGGACCAATTTGAAGTCGCGCGGCATCGGTCATCGCGATAATCGGAACGTTCATATTTTTCAAAATCGGCAATGCTTTGGCGTCCGAACGAAGATCATAAACGCTTATGAGCCCTAATTTTTCGTTCAAAATGCTCTGTAAAGCAGGAAGCTGATTTTCGGCATCATACAGCTTAATCTGCGGCCCTTTTTCAGCCAAATACCACTGATAGTTCGGCCAAAGAGAATCGTATTTTTGCAGGACGATAACCGGTTCTTTTCCCGTGCCAAGTTTCCAGATTGGGCAGCGAATCAAGTCACGGGCAAGCTGGTCATCTTTTGTTTTATATGGCTGAGCCAGGTTGATGACCAAGCCGATCACGCCGATAATCGCAATTGCGATAAGTATCCCGCGAATCGCAAGAAGCTGCCCTTTTTCCGTTTTGGCCAATTGCTGAACCGCGGCCGAGATTCCCATACTCATAACCAGAATGATGATCGGGGCAAGGTGCTGAGAAACACGCGCACTTTCGCCATAGGGATAGCGATGCATCGCCGCAGCGATAAACGTTAATGCGAAAGGTGCAAGAAAGAGCGTAAGCCAGATGCGCCGGGGAAATGCGGATATGGCCGAGGGCATTTTGCCGCGCAAAGCCAGCAGGCCGATCACAAACAGAATCAAGCTGCCGGCGCTGGCGCCATTTTTACCGCCGGCCGGGTACGCAAAGAGATTGCCGACATGAGTTTTGGCAAACCAAACGGCGAACTTAAGCGGATTGCCCGGCGGAAACGCATCCCGCCAGTAAGCGGTCATTGACCGGGCCGTGTGATCGTACTGTCCCTGGCTGAACATCAGCAGCGATGCGGAAAAGCTCAGCAGGATCACCAGTCCAAAAAGAATAACGGCCAGCCAGAGGCTGATTTTTTTCTGCGAGATTGCCCACAGAGCCAGCGCAAGAAAAATCCCGCCGACGACAAACACGGAGGGATATGAAGTCAGCATCACCACCGGCGTAAGGAGAATCAGCGGGATAAACCACCAGCGGCGATGGCCCAGCAGCAAATGCGTTGCCGGCAACAGTAACATCAGCGCGGCCAGCAGATCAAAAGCATACGGCTTAAGTTCCGTACCGTGACGCACGACGTAAAAACCGACAGCCATAATGCCCGTGGCCGAGGCCGCGGCGAAAGAATCAACCAGTAATCGCGACCAGCGCCAAAACAGCAGCAGCGCCGCAAGGCCGGCAAGCAAAGGCGGCAAACGCATGGCGCGTTCCGTCATGCCAAAAAATTCATATACCGCGCGTTCAATCCACAAAAAAAGAACCGGGGAAACCTGGGCATGATCAAGAGGACGCAGCAATCCGGCATAATCCCGCTGAATAATATTCAGGCCGATCATGGCCTCGTCGCCCCATATCGGCATGGCCAATGCCCAGCGAACAAGGCGCAAGCAAAGACCCAAAAACAATAACCCCATGAGCCAACGACGGGCAACAGTCAAATTTTGATCCGTAAGCCCTAACGGCCCCCGACGAGTGGACAAGGCTGCTTTTTCTGCCTGCGTCATTCGGACAAATGTAACCGAGACCCAATGCAAATGCGACGGCGATTGTTAAGCAATCAAATTTTTAACGCGTTTAATCAGGTTTGCGAGCTGCGGATTATTCGCGTCAATGCTGCGGAATAAATTCGACGGCTGCCGTTATTTTTTCTCCCGGTTGAAGATCAAATTCATAACCGACCATGCGTGTATCAGGATTCGGCGCATCGTAATCGGCCGGGCCTTTGGTTGAGTATGTCGCGAATTTTGCCTTGACGCCTGCGAGCTTCAGTTGAAGTTTTTTCTCACCAATGGTCAGCAGTGCGGCACCTTGCGCGGATTCGCTTAATGTTGCGCGTGTGACAAACGCCCAGCGCACATGGGCCGGTTTGTCGGCCGGGGCGGCAAGTTCATCCTGAATGCGCACCACAGCGCCGGGCCTGAGTTCAACGGTACGCAATGCCGAAGCAAGCTGGCCGGCGTAAATTTCGGAAAGATTGAACGTCGTGGAATGATCATCATGGCGAATAATGCCGGCGTGGCCGGTGATCATCTGCTCCTGCCCGTTAATGACCAGAATGTTGTGGCTGCTGATGCCCAGGCGAAAAATCCGCCAGCGCTGGCCGCCCTGTTTGCCTTCCCAAAGATTAATCTTGAGTTGTTCAAGACGGGTGTAATTTTCAAGACCAAGATCCTCCGCCCAGCGAACGCCCAACGCATCCAGAACAAATGAGCCAACATCCATATGAGCATGACTGATACCCGCAGATCCGCCCTTTGCGGCAACCCATGTGGCGTCATCACGCCAGGAACTGCGAAATGCGGCAATCGGAACTTCTCCCGAGGCTACGTATGATGTTGATTTGGGCATCGGCGCATTGAGTTTTTCCGGCGCCCATATCAATATCAGCGGCGTAAAACGCGTAGTCTCCGGATTCGCAATGCCGGCTTCCGGATGCACACGATCAATCGCCACACGGCGCTCAAAAGTCAGCAGCGAAGGATCGCCAAGCCGCGCGGCATACCACCACATCGCCGGCAAAAACGTCAAGCGCGGGCCGGAGTCGCTGTAGTTGAACCATTCGCCGCTGGGGCCCGTCGTATGCAGAATAAATTCAGGCGCTCTTTGCAGGCCTTTATGATCAAAAAGGCCAAAGCTGGTGCCCAGCGCCGACTCCAGAGAGGAAATCAGCATCGCGTGGTAAGTTGTTCCGTAGCGCCAATACATAGGGCCTTCCGGATAGGCGCCATCCGGTTCATATTGAGCGGTGATGCGGCCGAGGTTATTGACCGCGCGCGCGATGACGCGCTGAGCAAGCGCCGGTTCTTCATCGGCAATGGCCAGTGCGCCCATGACCAGGCCGCCGTGGCAAACCTGCGTCCAGTTATTGGTGCCGGCAATCCAGAAATAATCTTTTTGAAATGACGGCTCAATTCCTTTTTCAATGATGGCCGCGCGAATCACCCGGCGGTCTTCCTGAGAAAGCTGATTAAAAAACCAGTCATAACCAAGAGCCACGCCGGCGGTCATTTCCGCAGTATCAAGATAATGATCCGGATGCCAATCTGAAAATTGAGCGGCGGCAAGCAATTCGCTGCGCGCGCGATCGGCATATTTCTGCTGGCCGGTCATGCGATACGCAACCCCCAGCGACATCACACGGCCAAGCACTTCGCGGGAAGTGGAAAGCATGCGCCGGCCGATCATTGCGCGGGTAATCGGCGGTTTTTCAAGAGCCTCATCAGCGCGCGCGTGAATAAAATCATAAACAGCGGCAATCTGGGGATCACTGGCGATCTGCCTGCCAATGCGATCCTCATGGCCGGCGGGAAAAAGCAGTCGCGGATGCGGCGCAAGCGATTGACGCAACTGCGCATCGACATCGGCGGCGCTTATAGTTGTCTGCGACCAGACAGCGGACGAAAGCGACATGACAATGGCCCCAAGCAAAAAACACAGCCTGATTTTCATCACAATGTGCTCTATCAAAAAAAGGATAAACCGATATGCGACCAGAAATAGTAACGTGTGACAAGAGGCAAACTTGCAGAAAAATACCGGTATATGCATGCGGCATTCCGTCAAGACATAAAAAAACCGGGGATAACCCCGGTTTTTGAATATTGCGGAAAATCAATCGGCTCAGGCCGGGAGCGGAACATCAAGTTCGCGGCGATATGTCTCAAAAAGCTGCATGAACTGCGAATTGAACACAAAATTAAATTCGGGAAACTTCATGCCCGACATGTTGTTGTCAATATGCGAGAACATCATGTCAACGGTGCCGACGGGAACTTCCGTCTGCTGGCCAGCTTTATTGACGCGCGCCGTGATGACGCCCTCAATGCTTGCGCCGGTCTCGTTGACGTTGACGATTTTGGCCGTGTATACAATCTGCTCGCCCGGGCGCACCAGGCGCACAAACGTGGCCTTATTGATCTTGGCGAGGATGACTTTTTCCTTAAACCCGCGCGCCGCGCCGACAAGAATGCCTGAAGTCTGCGCCATGCCCTCAATCATGAGTGATGCGGGCATAACCGGGAATCCCGGGAAATGATCATGCAGATGCTCTTCGGCCAGCGAGACGTTTTTAATCGCCACGGCGGCAACATTGAGCTCAAATTTCTCAAACTTGTCAATCCAGATCCAGCGCAAGGCCATTTTCCTTCGGAAAAAGTTAAACAAGCGAATCAAGTCAGCAAGTTAAGCCAGGACACAAGCGCCTTGCTTAACTTGCTGACTCGTTTACTTGCTTAACCTGATTTATGCCACTTTCGTCATCACGTAGCGGACCAGGGTGTCAACGGTAAAGATGTCGCGGAATTTGTTGACGTCCGGATCAGCCTCAAATTTGCTCAGGTCAGCAAAGGGCATGCGGGTCTTAAGTTCGGCAAGGCCCTTTGGCGTCACTTTGCCGTTGGCGACAAATTCCGGATTTGAGAAAAGATTTTCAGGAATCAGCTCGCCTTTGGGGATCTTGATAGCGAAAGTTTTTTCAAGCTGAAAAGTAATATCAAGATAATCAATCGATTCAGCGCCCAGGTCGGCCGAGAGACGGGCCTGCGGGGTCACTTCGTCCTCATCCACAGCCAGAGCGGTGGTGAGTACTTCTTTTACTTTGGCGAGGACTTCGTCCTGTGTCATCGGCATTTTTAAGCCTCCTGAGCGATGCAAAAGGTCATCAGCCGTCAACAGACGGCCGGTAGAAACCATAAGGATAACGGAAAAATACGTTTCTGGCGACAGCCCCTCATGCCGGCAGCGTTATCGGCGAGTTTTGCATGAGGGTTGCCCAGCGTTCTTTCATGGCCGCAATCACGGCCGCATCAGCACCGGCCATCTCCGGATTGGTATCCGCAAGATTCAGGTGCGCTAGTTCAATACGCGCCGTAATGGCGGTTTGTCCGTTGACAGTGCCCTTAATTTTAAAATCAGAGCGCGCAGAAGAAATCTCAACCGCGTCCGCCCTCATGATCAAAGTATTGCCCGGCGCCACAAACGTACCGTAACGCACGCCGCGCGCTTCTTTAAGTACGATAAGTCCATGAGAATAATGATTTTGCATGCGAACAAGCCAGGATGCGGTCTGAACCGCAGCCTCAAGCATCATCACGCCCGGCAACACCGGAAAACCCGGGAAATGATCCGCCAGGTATTCCTCGGCCATCGTCAGGTTCTTGGCCATCGTAATTGAACGGCCAGCCTCAAGGGCAATCAGTTGATCAACAAGAACAAACTTCACGCGGTAACCTTATTTAGCAATTTAGCATGTATCAGCAGCCACCACCGGCGGGCCTATCGCCCGATAACACCGGCAAGCGGTTCTGAACCATTCCGAAAGTTTTAACCGCAGCAAGGCAAATTGACAAGCATAACAGAAGTCATCCGGCGATAACAGCCGGAGAAACGCGATGGCCGCCGGGATAACGGATGAGTTTGCCGAATCAGGACGCAACATAAAAACACGATTCTGCGGATTTTTTGTAAAAATCTGAGAGAAATAACAAATAGTTGCTTGAATTTCATCATCAAGTTCACTAACCTTTTACGATCAATTGATTTATAGCAGACATATTGAAGGCAACATTTGTACACCATTTTAAGTCAGGCAATGTATACATTGACATTTATCGAATAAGGTCTATGATGAACTTTGTTGTCCGAATCAGTTGAGTATGTCATGAGATATACTCTTTAACGGCAACACCTGATTTCGGAATTGAATACATCCCGCTTAGCCGCTTCACCAGAATTTTGATGATTGCCAAAATTCATTAGTGCCACGGAGGAATCATGGCCAAATCGTCTCATTCGGAAGAACAGTCACTCGGTTCACTCTGTCAGCTGTTTCGCCTGCTGTCAGACAAAACGCGCTTGCAGATCGTGATGCTGCTGGCCAGTGGCGAACGCAATGTCACGAGCCTCTGCGAAGAGCTCAAATTGCCTCAGCCGACCGTTTCGCATCACCTGGGCCTGCTGCGCATGAACCGCGTGATCACCAACAAGCGTCAAGGCAAGCAGGTGATTTACGCGCTTGAGAACTCAGGTCGCGCCGCCAGCGGCAAGCTCAAGTTCTCATCGCCGCCGTACACCGTGCAGGTCGACGGTTATTGATCGTCCTGATCGAATTGCGATACACAACAAGCACTCTGATATGGCAACATGTCGGAGTGCTTGTATCATTTTTTGCCTTTACTTGTATCACTTTTGACCATGACTTGGGCCATTTCGGTTTATGACGCAACATTTGCCGCGCACGCTCGTTGAACCCATGAAGGAATCAGGCAAAGCGTGCCGGTGAGGGATGTTATGATGATTCCCGGTTGACCCTGGCCATGCTACACTGTGTGACATGCTGTTTTACGCTGCTGTGCAATTTGGTGATCCGCTGATGCTGGTAGGCCTGCTGGCCGCCGGTATTCCTATTATTTTGCACCTGCTCAACAAGATTCGCTCTCCGATTGTCCCATTCCCGACGTTGCGATTTCTGAAAATAACCGCACAAAAAACATCCCGTCGGCGCCAGCTTCAGCAGTGGTTTTTACTTTTGCTGCGCATGATCGTTTTTGCCCTGATAGCGATGGCCATTGCGTCGCCGTTTATCCGCGGCGGATCATCAGGCCTCGCGTATACCTTTATCCTGATGATGCTGATTGGCATGGCGCTGCTGGCTCTTGGCGCAACTCTGCTGACAACCACGCGCAGCCGCGCCAAAATGGATGAGGAACCGGAACGTGATGCTGCGGCTACGCAGGCGCCGATACCGGCCGGGCCAAAACGTTTTGTTTTGCCGCTGCTCCTGCTTTTGGGCGGCTTACTGGCCGGCGGATGGTCCCTTTTTGGGCTCACCAGCAACCGTTATTTTTCCGCAGAGACCGGCGGATATACCGGCCGAGCCACGGCCGCGGTTCTGCTTGTGGATAATTCTCACAGTATGCTGGCGCGTCAGGATTCTCTTTCGCGACTTCAGCGAGCAAAAGAATTTTGCCGGCAACTGCTGGCCGAAACCATCCGCCCCGCGGAAGCAGCCGTCGTGCTGACCAACTCAGGCGCACAGGCCGCGCCCGACACCATGACCACTGATATGACCGCCCTGCTGGGTCAACTTGATCGTGCGCAACCCACCGGCGTGGCCACGCCCATGCGCGAAGCCATCCGTCATGCCACGGATCTGCTGAACCAAAGCAATCAACCTAATAAAATGCTGGTTATTGTTTCAGATATGGCGCGGCAGAACTTTGCCAATCCGGAAGTATTTTCCGCACTCAAAAACATCCCTGATCCCAAAGGATTCCTGGCGGTGCTCATGCCGGTTGGCGTAGGCTTGCCGCAGGATGCCGGTATCGCAGACTTTACCGTTGCGGGCGGACAAACCGTCGTCGGCAGCGAAATGACGCTTGATGTTCAGGTGATCAATAATTCTGATTCAGGCGACGTCAAAGATATACAACTGCTGGTGGACGATCAGCCTATACCTGGGCAAAAACCACGTGTTCAGCTTGGCGCGGCCGGCACAGGCTCCGCACGCGCGGCCATACGTATTCCGTATCGCCCCACAACACCCGGTTTTCACCGCATTACCGCGCAACTCGCGGCAACTTCAGATGCCGCCGAGTGGAATAACCAGCGCTCACTGGTGCTCAACATCAGCAGACAGGTGAATGTGCTGGTGATCGGTTCTGATGCCAATGTGCGTGCGCGTTCGCCGGCATTTTTTACGATGGCGGCGCTTGATCCGTATTCCGGATCGCGCGAAAACGGCCGGCCCTGGTCGGTTGTGCCCCGGTACGCATCAGCGCAAGCGGCAATGAGCGTCAACCTGAGCCAGCAGGCTGCGGTATTTCTTTGTGATGTGCGGCAAGTTCCGCCGGCGCTGGCCGACTCGCTGGCGCAATACGTCACCAATGGCGGCAGGCTTATTACGATACTCGGGCCGTCTGTGGATTCCGCAAACTATAATCAGGTGCTCGGCGCACGAAAAATTCTGCCGGCCATGCTGAATCAGCCGGTGACGACCGCTGCGGGTTCTCCGGCAGACTGGGTTGACGTCACAACGGATATCTTTGCGAATCTTTTTGATACGCAGGAACCGTTCCGCGATATCGTCGTGACCGGCCGCTGGTCGCTGGCGGGTAACATGCCCGAACGCGGAAGAATCTTAAGCAAGCTGGCCGACGGCGGCACGCTGATCACACAACATAACATGGGCAGCGGCATCGTATATACGCTGCTGACGGCGCCTTCGGCCACGTGGTGTAATATGGCCACGACGCGGCCATTTCTGCCGATGCTTAACCGCATGGCACTGGGAGATTTTGGCCGCAGCGGATCATCAACCACTTTGCTGCCGGGCGCAACTGTTGAACTGCCGATTGCCGGCGATGACCTGCGCCTGAGCGCGGATGTCACGTCACCCTCACGCAAAGTTCTCAACGTGCGTGCGGATCGCGAAGCGGGCAAGCCGCGCTGGTTCACCAGCCAAACTTACGAAGAGGGTCTCTATACGTGGGCCACACTTGATCGCAGGCAAAGCGGGCAGTTTGTGATTAACCCGCCGGCGGAAGAAGTGGAGTTGCTGCCGGCCGACGTCAACGGATTAAGCCGCGAAATGAAAGTTACGTCTGTCGTGGCGTCCACACCGGCCGAATTGATCACTCATCTTGAAAAACAGGCAGAAGGCACAAGCCTGACGCCAGGCATTCTGGCATTCGTCCTGATTCTTGCCGTAGCCGAAACGCTGCTGGCCAACAGACAGCGGCCTGCGCTTCGCATGGCCGGGGAAATTCCTGGTATCCGCAACGAGACAACAACCCGCACCGCCGCGTAAAATATGCTCCTATGCATCATCAACCGCAAATTAATCGCGCATACTCACACTGGCAGCGGTGGTTGCCCGCATTGATTATTTTTGTCACCACACTGCTGGTGTATATTCCCGCGCTCAGCGCTCCGATTCATTGGGATGACCGGGGCTATCTTTTAGAATCGCCTTATGTGATCGCATGGGATGGCCTCTATACCATCTGGCTTGAGCCTCTGAAATTATGGCAATATTACCCGGTGGTGTTTACCTCATTCTGGTGCGAATACCACCTGTGGGGATTTACGGTGTGGCCCTATCATCTGGTTAACGTGCTTGTGCACACGGCGAACGCGATACTGCTGATGATGGTTCTTAAAAAAATCAGGATACCGGCGGCGTTTTTTATCGCACTCGTATTTGCGCTGCATCCGATTCATATTGAGTCTGTCGCCACTATTTCAGAACGCAAAAATCTTCTTTCGTTTTTCTTCTGCATGCTCTGTTTTTTGGCCTACTGGTGTTTTTGCGACACCTCATCACGCCGCCGGTTATGGTTTTATATTGCCGCAATCATCAGCTACATTTTTGCGATACAGAGCAAAACGGTTGTGTTTGTTTTTCCGATCGCCATCGGCGCGGCGCTGTTTTATACCTGCGGAAAAGCGGCCACGCGTAAAATTGTCGCGCTGATTCCGATACTGATCATCAGCATTCCGCAATGCCTGATCGTGCGGCATATTGAGCAGACTTCCGTCGGCGCGCATGGCCCGGAATTTCAATTCAGTATTATTGAGCGACTCTTAATCGCGGGCCGGGGGTTTTGGTTTTATCTGGGCAAGCTGCTTTGGCCGCATCCGCTGATGCCGATTTATCCGCGATGGTCAATCAATGCTTCAGAAGCATGGCAATATGCATTTCCGATTGCGGCAATCGTGGGATTTGCGGTACTTTTGCTGCTTTGGCGGCGCATCGGCCACGGGCCGTGGCTGTTGGCCGCATTGTTTTTTATCCTGCTTGCCCCGGCACTGGGATTTATCAGCTTTTATCCGATGATCTTCAGTTTTGTTTCAGATCATTATGTTTACCTGGGATCTGTTCCGGCCATAATCGGTATTGTGCTTGCGCTGCGGTTCTGCGTGATGCAGATCAAAAAACTGGCAGAATATCAGCGTATTTTGGCAATTACGGCGGCATTGATCCTGGCCATTGTCTCCTGTAGCCAGGCCATGCTTTGGCAAACGTATCAGGCCATATGGGTCTATAATTTGTCCTGGAATCAAAAAAGCCACATCGTACTATGCATCGTAGGCGAATTGATGCGCCAGGAAGGCAAACTCTCTATAGCCATACCGCTTTTGGAGAAAGCCACGCAAACAAAAGATCACAGTTTCCTGAGTTACTACAATCTGGGACTGGCCAAAAGTTCGCTCGGCCAATATCAGGAAGCGATTGCCTGTTTTAGAAAATCACTTGAAAATTCGCCGAATTATTACTTATCTCAACTTCAACTCGGGTTAACGCTACAGGCCACCGGCCAATATACACAAGCCATCACGGAATTTATCAGCATCACCGACAGAGATCCGCAGGATGCCGAAGCCTGGGCGGGACTTGCGTATTGCCACTGGGCACTCGGAAAGCATGAACGGGCAAAATTCGCCATTGATAAAGCAACTCAAATCGCGCCTAAGAGAGATGTGGTGGCCAGTGTGCGACGCATGATACTTTCGCAGATCCCGGTAACGCCTCCGGCAACATTGCCCGCCAAGAATTAGGCACTGCCTGGGTATGCGTTTGTGATTTCCGCAACATCACGCCCGTGACTACCATGTGATGTTCAAGTATATTCAGGATAAGTAGCAAATTGCATTTGCCGTTCAGGATGTCACATGCTTAATGACCCCAAATTCAATGCGTGGCTCAAACACTGGCCGACATTGCTCCCGGCGGCAGCTCTGTTGCTGGCCACATTAATTCTGTATGCGCCGACATTTTCCGCACCCGCGCACTGGGATGACCTGCGCCATCTGACGGAAAATCCGCTGGTACGTACATGGCGCGGCCTTTATACGTACTGGCTCATGCCCAATGAAGTTCCGCAGTATTACCCGGTGGTGTTTACCAGCTATTGTATTGAATATCACCTTTGGGGATACACCATGTGGCCCTACCACGTGGTCAACACGCTTTTTCATGCGGCCAATGCCATTTTGCTCATGATGGTTCTGCGAAAAATAAAAGTGCCGCTGGCGTTTCTGATCGCGCTGATTTTTGCCTGTCATCCGATACATGTTGAATCTGTGGTGCTGATATCAGAAGCCAAAAACACAATGTCGTTTTTCTTTTTTCTTTTGGCAACATGGGCCTATCTGAGATACGCGGATACCTCGGCCACGCGCCGGTGGCTTTGCTATGCCGGGGCAATAGTTCTCTTTACCCTGGCGATACAAAGCAAAACAGTCGTGTTTGTTTTTCCGCTGCTGATGGCGATGATCCTGATTTATCAACAGGGTAAAATCACATGGCGGCAAATCACGGGGCTGATTCCTTTTGTCATCATCGCGATTCCGCATTGCCTGTTTGTCAGCCATCTTGAGCATACTTCAGTCGGCACTTTTGGCCCGGAATATAATTTTACGATCGTACAAAAATTCGTTATCGCCGGTCAGGCCTTTTGGTTTTACCTCGGCAAAATGCTCTGGCCATATCCGTTGATGCCGGTTTATCCGCGCTGGGATATTGAACACGCCGCTGCGTGGCAATTGATTTTCGCGGCCGCAGCTCTGGCGACATTTTTCCTGCTGATTATCCTTCGCAAACGACTGGGACATACTCCCTGGCTGCTGACATTGGCCTATTTTTTCATCATGAGCCCGGCCCTGGGATTTATCACTTACTACACCATGCGCTTTAGTTTTGTCTCCGACCATTATGTGTATATGGGCTCCGTGCCAATCATCATGGGCGGCATATTGTTAGCACGCTCACTTTATCAGCGGGCCAGCAAACATCAGCAAACACTCACTATTTGCGGATTTTCGGTATTGGCCGCACTATGTGTGCTGACCTATTTTCAGGGTATGCGCTGGCTCTCGTGGCGATCAATATGGGAATACAACTTTAACTTCAACCAGCGTGACAGCATGGTTCAGGGGAATCTTGGCGCATCCTATCTCCAGGAAAAACAATATGACCTGGCGACTCAATTTCTGCTTATGGCCGCCAAAGATCCGAGCCACCGGGATGTTCAACTTTATAATCTTGGCACGCTTAAAAGCCAGCAGAATCTTTACGACGAAGCCATTGTGTATTTTCAGCAGGCTGCGGAACTGGCCCCCAACAGCACCAACGCGTGGATGCAACTTGGCATTCATCTTCAGGCCGTTAATCGATTTGCGGAAGCTATACGCGCTTACGAACGCACGCTGGCCATTTCTCCTTATTACGCAACGGCTAAAGCGCGGCTTGCCTACTGCAAATGGGTTGAGGGCGATATTGTTACCTCGCGGAAACTGGCCCGCGAAGCTGTTGATATGGACCGCAGCGATACATTGGCGCCGAAAGTGCTGAATCTTGTAGAGACCACGCCGCCTCCGGCAACATCACCTGCGCCGGCCACGCGACCGCGCCTGGGGATTCCGTGGCGTCCGGCAAATCAATGAATATGATTCGGGATAATAAAAATCATGAGTGAACAACCCAAACTCGCAACGCCTCTGGCACGCTGGCCGGCGCTCATACCGTCGCTGCTGCTGATCCTCACGGCATTGCTGATTTATATTCCCGCTTATAGCGCGCCCGCGCATTGGGATGACACCGGCTATCTGGTAGAAAATCCGTTTGTCCGCGATCTGCGCGGCCTTTATATCATCTGGTTTCGCCCGCTTGCGCTCTGGCAGTATTACCCGATGGTGTTTACCTCCTACTGGGTAGAGTATCATCTTTGGGGATATAATCTTGTCTGTTATCACATTGTTAACGCGGCACTACATGGCATTAACGCGGCACTGTTGATGATCGTATTGCGGCAATTAAAAGTTCCGCTGGCATTTTTCATCTCGCTGATTTTTGTCTGCCATCCGATTCACGTTGAGACAGTGGTGATGATTGCCGAACGCAAGAATCTGCTGGCTTTTTTATTCTTTATGCTCGCCATGCTCAGCTACATGCGCTTTGCGAATCCGCTTGCCACCCGGCGCAAATGGGCATACGCCGCATCGCTGATCTTTTTTATCATGGCAATTCAAAGCAAAACCGTGGTCTTTGTTTTCCCGGCCATTATGTTACTGGTTGAGTTTTATAAAACAGGCAAAATCACATGGCGTAACATCTGGCCGCTGCTGCCTTTTGTCATTGTTGCGCTTCCGCAGGCAATTGTAGTGCGCCATATTGAACATCAGTTTGTCGGAGCAAGAGGCAAAAGTTTTGAATTTACGATCATTGAGCGAATCCTGATTGCTGGCCGCGCACTTTGGTTTTATGTAGGCAAAATATTCTGGCCATATCCGCTTGTGTTGATTTATCCTCGATGGGATATCAACACGGCCCAGGCGTGGCAGTATCTTTTCCCGGCGGCATTTGCCGGCATTGTGGCCATTCTGGTCGGCCTTAAAAAATATGTTACTCACACCCCGTGGCTTCTGGTAATGGCATTTTTTATTTTAATGGCTCCGGCACTGGGCTTTGTCAGTTATTACCCGATGGCCTTTAGTTTTGTTTCTGATCATTTTGTATATCTTGGCTCAGTGCCGGTCATCATGATATTCATACTGTTGGCACGATGGCTGATGCGCACGTTTTTACCTTCAGCTAAAGCTGCTCAACAGATACTCGCGGTCATCGTTGTCATCATTCTGATAGGGCTTACGCCAATTCAGGCCAGCATCTGGCACTCTGCGCGATCCATGTTGACCTACAATCTGATTCATAATCCCGCCAGCAGCATTGTTAAAATTAACCTGGCCGATGTTTTTACAAACGAAAAAGACTACGTAATGGCAACGCAACTGCTTCTTTCCGCAGTTGAGTCGCCGGATGACTATGCGAGCTATGCGTATCATAACCTGGGGCTTATCAAAAGCAGGCAGAAGGATTATGACGGCGCCATTGATTATTTTAAGAAGGCCGTTGATCACTCCCCGCAATATCTCTCGGCGTGGATGAACCTGGGCAAGCATTTGCAGCAGCAGGGCCGATATGAAGAAGCAATCGTGGCATACGGGCATGCCATCAAAATTGATCCTCGCATTCAGGACCATTTTGCCGGCATCGCTTATTGCCAATGGATGATCGGCAATCAGGATTTGGCTCTTCAGGCCGCCAAATGGGCGCTTGAACGCGATCCGAAAAATCCCCAAATGCAGGATTTGCTACACACCATTGAATCGTCACGACCAGCAACAAGGCCCAAAAGGTAAACAGTATGCGAAGCGCCATGCTGAAAAATAAATACACGCAAATCGTCACGCATTTTCCGTTAGCCGCTCCGGCACTCACGATCCTGCTGTTGACGTTTCTGCTTTATATCCCGGCATTACAGGCGCCGCCCCATTGGGATGATATTGGCTACCTGGTCACCAATTATCATATACGCACATGGTCCGGATTATGGCGTATCTGGTTCACGGATCCCTCACCGCTGCAATATTATCCTGTCGTATTTACTTCCTACTGGATTGAATATCACATCTGGGGCATGACGATTTGGGCCTATCATCTGGTCAATATTCTGTTGCATGGCGGCAATGCAATATTACTGATGATGGTGTTACGCAAATTACGGATTCCCGGGGCATTTTTTATTGCGTTGCTTTTCGCCTGTCATCCGATTCATGTTGAGACAGTGGTGATGATCGCCGAGCGCAAGAATCTTTTGGCCTTTTTATTTTTTATGCTTGCCGCACTGGCTTATCTAAAATTTACCGATATTCCCCGGCCACACCGCTATTGGCATTATGCCGCGGCCATACTCTGCTTTATCCTGGCAATTCAAAGTAAAACAGTCGTCTTTGTTTTTCCCTTCGTGATGCTGATCGTACAGTTTTATCGCAACGGGAAATTATCCCGGCGCGATATTTTGTCCGTCATTCCTTTTTTGATTCTCGCCATCCCGCAATCATTGATCGTGCGTCATATTGAACATTATGGCGTCGGCGCAAACGGACCGGATTTTGAGTACTCAATACCGGATAAAATATTGATCGCAGGCCGCGCACTCTGGTTTTATATTGCCAAACTGATTTTCCCGTATCCTCTCATGCCGATTTATGTCCGCTGGCACATTGACCCGCGCCAGTTATGGCAATATCTGTTTCCCGCAAGTTATCTGGCGGTATTTACACTGGCATTCGCATTCCGCAAGAAAATAACAAATAACCCCTGGCTGCTGTTATTGACATTTTTTGTGATATCCGGGCCGGCGCTGGGGTTTGTGACGTACTATCCGATGGTCTACAGTTTTGTGTCAGATCACTATATTTATCTTGGTTCCGTGCCAATTTTGATAGCGCTTGTTTTACTGGCAACTCTTTTACGCGGCAAAATCAAATGTCCGCGGATGATGGCAATCCTGAGTATTTCGCTCGTTTTTGTGATACTCAGCACCATGGCCATGAATCAATCATCTCTATGGCGCAGCAAACTGGCAATTTGGGCATATAACTACAAATATAATCCACATAATCACGGGGTGCTAGGTAATCTTGCCGTGGCATTCATGGAAAATCACAAGTACGAACATGCAAAACCTCTTTTGTACGAGGCAGCAAAGACCAATGACCATCGCTATACACAATATGATAATCTCGGAACCATCAGTCATATTGAAGGACATTATGACGAGGCTTTTGAATATTTTCGTATGGCCGCTACGCAAGCTCCCGGCCTTATAGGCGCGTCAATGAACTACGGCATTCAACTTCAGGCCAAAGGGCGGTATGAGGATGCTATTGTCGCATACGGAAATGTGATCAAATCTAATTCAGATCTGGCGGAACCTTTTGCGCGTATTGCTTATTGCCAGTGGGCCATCGGCAATCATGACCTTGCGCTCAAGGCCGCGCAATGGGCTCTTGAGCGTGATCCGAACGATTTACGTTACCAGAAAGTGCTGAAGCTTATTGAGACAACGCCTGCGCCCGCAACGCGACCGGCCCCCAGCAGTCAGGCGCCGCCGCTTTGGTTCATGCCGCAAAATTGAACAGTATTGCGAATCATCGCATCACGATCTTTTTTCACGCATCGCGAAGAGTACAATAGCGGCCAAGCCTCAATAAATTTCTTGACCGGTGACGCATGGATGCGAGATTTACACACAATACACAATCAGCACATCCCTACGATGTCATGATTCGCTGGGCGCAGCCCGTGCGTCTGTGGTGGGCTGATCATTTTGCGCAGCTCACTGCGCCGCAGGCATTGGCGTTGCCGGCCATTCAGGATGGCCGCAACGTGCTGGTCACCGCGCCGACGGGTTCCGGCAAAACACTCTGCGCGTTTACAACGGTGCTCTCAGAACTCTTTTCTCAGCGGCAAAATGGCACGCTGGCTGACGGAATACAGGCCGTATACATTTCGCCGCTGCGCGCACTGGGCGCGGATATCGCGCGCAATCTCAACGCGCCGCTGACACAAATTGCCGCATTGATGAACCTGCCGGATACGGCCGGGATTCGCATCGGAGTGCGCTCCGGCGACACAACATCGCATCAGCGCCGCAAGATGTCGCTAGTGCCGCCGCACATTCTGGTGACAACACCAGAGAGCCTCGCGCTGTGCCTGGCGCAGGAACGCATGCGCCGGCATCTGCAAAGCGTAAAAGTCATCATTACCGATGAACTTCACGCGCTTGCCGGCAACAAGCGCGGCGTTGATCTTGCGGTTAGTATTGAGCGCCTCTCGCGCCTGGCTTTTGTCGCCACCGGAAAAGATCCGCAGCGCATCGGCCTGTCCGCCACGATTGCCCCGCTTGAGGGCATGGCGGGATTTCTTGTCGGCTCGGCCCATGCCGGACGTACATGCGTCATCTGCGATGCCACTTTTAACCGGCCGATTGATCTTGATATTGCCGCGCCCTTTGGCAAAACGCCATTTTGCACCACGGCCGCCATCAATAAGCGTGTTTATGACGAGCTTGAAGATATCATTCGCCATAATCGCACCACGCTGGTCTTTACCAACACGCGCAGCGCAACAGAGCGTGTGACTTTCGCATTGCGAGATCGGTTTTCCGCCGGATTTACCGGGGCATTACCGCCAGCAGGCGCTGCGGGCCCTGATTTACTTGTGCGCGCGGATCAAATTGAGGCGCATCATTCCTCGGTTGATCCTGAAAAGCGGCGGGAAATTGAGCAACGCCTGAAAAACGGCGAGTTGCGATGCGTTGTCAGCTCAACATCACTTGAATTGGGCATTGATATCGGCACGATTGACCGCGTTGTTCTGCTTAACAGCCCCAAAGGTGTTGCGCGCGGATTGCAGCGCGTCGGCCGCGCCGGCCACTGGCACGGCGGCACGGCGCGCGGAACATTCATGCCCACCGTTCCGGTCGACCTGATTGAATCAATCGTGACCGCCGACGCCATGCGCCGGCGCCATCTTGATGATATTACGGTTCCCGAAAATTGCCTTGATGTACTGGCGCAGCAGCTCATCGGCATGACCATTGAGGCTGGCGCAACGGGCCTGAAGATTGACGAAGCTTATCATCTGCTGCGACAAACATTTCCTTATGCGGCGCTAAGCCAAACGGATTTTGACGACACGATTGCGTTTATCACACAGCGGCCATTGCCTTCGCCCGATGGCGTTGCGCCTGAACCGCCGCGCATTCCCGCGCGAAGTAAAATGCGCTGCGAAAACGGCCGGCTTTTTAGCCCGTCGCTCGGGGCCGCGGCGCTTTATGCACAAAACATCGGCACTATCACTACGGATGGCCACATCAAAGTCATGCAAATTGATGGCGGCGGATGCATCGGCACCATTGAGGAGTCCTTTGCCGCACTGCTCAAACCGGGGGATCGTTTTGTTCTCGGCGGCAAGTGCGTTGAGCTTGTCAACGCGCGCCATATGGCTGTTGATGTCACGCCGGCGAAAGGGAAATTGCCCACGGTTCCGCGCTGGTTCAGCGGCACAATGGCAATGGGGCAAGGACTTTGCCATGCGATGCAGGATTTTCGCCACAAGGCCAAAAATGCCGCGCCGGCCGGTGTTGGCGCAATCAAATCAATGTTGCTTCGCCAATGGCGCGTATCCGAAAGCATCGCCGCCGTTGCGGCGGAATATCTTCATGCGCAGCATCGTTACGCGGAGATTCCCACGGACGACATGCTGCTCATTGAGCGTGTTCCGGACGAAGATTCTCTCGCATTGATTTTTCACACCCTGCTCGGCCGCGCCGCCAACGAAGCCGTCGCGCGCGCCGTGGCATATCGCTTTAACCGCAATTTCGGCGGCAATGCGGCCGTGGTTATTGATGATTACGCCTGCGGCGTGTGGTTGCCGCCATCGGCCACTGTTCGTCGCGCGGACCGCACGCTCATGCGCACGCTGCTTTCACCGGATCGTTTTGAGCAGGATGTTGCGGCCGCTGTTGAGACAAGCGAACTTTTCCGCGCGCAATTCCGATATACCGCCGTGCGCGCGCATGCGCTGATGAAGAATCGTTTTGGCAAGCAGCAGTTTATCGGCGTGATTCAGGCTTATGCCACGCGCCTGTTTGAGGCGCTTTGCCAGCAGGCGCCGGATCATTTACTGCTGCGCGAAACGCGCCGGACTGTTCTGCATGACGTTCTCAACACGCCGGTGGCCGCGGAATATCTTCAGCGCGCACAGAATATTCCTCTGCGTATTGTGGATTTGCCGAGTCCCTCGCCATTTTCCTTTGGTTTATTTGCCACCGGCCGGCGCGATACCATGCAGCTTGCCGACACCAGCGATTTTCTGCTGGCCATGTATAAAAAAGTTCAGCAGCAAATCACGGCAAACAAAAAAGAAGAAGCGCGGGAAACGATGCTGTTTTGAGAAAACGCTGAACGATGAACGATAAACGCTGAAGAAAGAAAACGATCAACGCCATAAAAAAGGCTGAAGTGTAAATGAGAAAACGTTGAATGCTGAACTATGAAGAAAGCCATCAACCATCAACGATACACAATCACTTCTGCGGCACAAACACCAGAACCATTTCGCGCGGCGGGACGGCCTCAATATCCGAAAGAAATTTTGCGCCTACCGAAAACGGCGTTTCCTTCATGCGCGAAGGCGTAAGCACCAAAGCCTGATCGCCCGTGAGCGTGACCCACATCCTCAGGTTCTCAAAGGAATGTTCGCGCACGGAAGTATTCTGCACGCTGACCATATCCTGCGTGCGCACCATCTGCGTTGTACCCGTGGTGACAAGCGGCTCAAGCGCCACAATAAACTGCTTGTTGGTTTTATCTCGATGCAGTCCCAGGCGGATTTTATTATCACACTGATTAAAAGTTCGGCCCTGCATGTTCAAATCGCGATCAATATAAAACAGCGACTCGCGTTCAATATTTGGCCGCATCATCAGGTCCACGTTCTGCCCGCTGCCGATCACGCAGGCAAACTGCTCCGTCATGGCGCTGGGAGTCTGAAGCATTTGTGCGATTGCCGGCCAGCGCGATTGCTCAAGCACGGCCGCACGCATGCCATTTTGCGCCAGCATCAGTGATGTCTGACTATCAAGCGCATCTTCATCCACGAGCCGCCAGATTTTGTCATTATTGCTGAACATGCCGGCCGGCAGAGAAATTTTATAAACAACAATGCGCTCACTCAGGTTTTTATCGCGGATTTTTTCCGGCACTTCCTGGCTCTGTTTCGCATCCACAAGCGGCATATTGACGACGGACGACGGCGGCAGTTTTTTGCCCCTGAATTCGCTTTTTTGCACCACCATCGCGCCGTCATCACCCCACGGCCAAAGCGCGCAGCCTGAATCAAGCAGACAACCGGCGATTACCGCAGCCAGACACGCGGCGCGCCAATAGCGGCCGGCAAAACTGCTTTTCTGCATGTGAGGATCATTCGGACGCATCAGATTCCCGCATTACCGATTCTATTGAATTTGAGTTTTGGGATAAGCAAGCCCCGTCGCCTTTATGGCGCGGGGCACAAACTGTGAAAGAAAATGAGCAGCCCCCAAAGGACGCAATCGTTTCTGGCTCACTGTTTGTGCCCCATCCTCTAAAAGGAATGGGGCTTGTTCAATCTTTTCAGCAGAGCAATCCTTATCCAAAACTCAGGTGTTGATCGTCAGGGCATACCTTACTGTGAGTTGTATCTCATGACCAGCGAACAGAAACGATATTCAGCAGTAAATTCCGCGGCCATTTGCTGGTGCGCGTTGATGCGACGCGGCTGCGCAGCCAAATGGTCCTGCAAAAACGAAAATCAGAGCCCGTAGTTTTACACCACGGGCTCTGTCATATTTTTGGCTTCGTCAGTTAAAGCTTCGCAATCATCCCAGCCAAGACCGGGTGTATCCGCCATCGCCCGCGCCAGGAACCATCGGCAGGTTGCCCCGCCAGTCGTGATTCAGCGCGCACTGATCATGCGGCCCGGAATGAGGCCAAAACTTACGATGCTTTTGCGGCGGTAGCGACAGGTGCCGGAGCCTGGCCTTCCTTAGGCGCTGCGGCAGCGGCGGCGGCTTCAGCCTTTGCAATTTCCTGCATCTTGGCTTTCATCAGCCGTCCTACCTTGAACTTCACCGTGCGCTTGCTCGGCACGGCTACGCGCTCCATGGTTTTGGGATTTTGTGCCACGCGGGCAGCGCGCTGCTTGCATTCAAACACGCCGAAGTCACGGAACTCAAGGCGATTGCCCCGGCCCAGTTCGGCAATGATTTCATCAAGA
Source organism: uncultured Phycisphaeraceae bacterium (assembly GCA_964610975.1). Classification (GTDB taxonomy): domain Bacteria; phylum Planctomycetota; class Phycisphaerae; order WQYP01; family WQYP01; genus CAZSYN01. The sequence continues at coordinate 99,329 of CAZSYN010000010.1, read as the reverse complement.
TAGGCCTGCACGACGCGCTTGACGACCACCCGCTTATAGCCCAGGTGTTCCGCGATACGATCAATCAATTCTTTTTTGGTTACGGTAGCCATACAGGTCCTTTCAACCCCCGGGGCATTTGCCCCGTGACAAGATGCAAGTTGCTCGCCTCCGCACCCCCGGGCGTAACTTTGCATGATGTATGCAAGTTGTGCAACTGTGAACGCTTACGTTGCCTTTGCGATTAATGAATCAGGCAATATCATCCCTACTTAACGCGTCTTCGTCAAGGTTTGTTTATGATCTGTTATTTTTCTTGGCCCGGTTATGGGAAGCTCACGGCGCCCCGGGATACATAGCGATAGCGGTAGCCGCTGCTGCCACCCCCTAGGGATGGGCCTATCGGCTGGGCATCGACCATATATTCAGAATATGCAGAAACTTGATAAACAGGTTGATTTCCTAGCACAAATTTTTCACTTCGGCCATAAACCGTGGCCAAATCGTCCATAATATGGCGGTCCTGAGCTGGCGAGGCATACACGATCTGCGTTGATGCAGAGGGGTTTACCACCGCTGCCGCCGGTTTTGCCGCCACGACCGCCACGGCCGTATATGGCACAAGCGCCGGGCCAGCATCCTGCTGAACCCTGGCTTGCTGCTGCTGGCAGCCCGCGCAAAGCGCAAACGCCAACAGCGCCACAAGGCCACTGCCCTGAATCACCCGGATCATGAATATCTCCCCGAGCCTACAGCGCTATGGCCGACGCCTCCATCAACCATAACAGGCTCTCAGACATAGTTTTAACACACTCAAGTGCTGATTCAACTTCAAAGTCCGATGATTTGTCAGATTTTCATACTGATAGCGACATTATTATCACACTTAGCGATTATAGAGACCTACCGACAAGCATCAGGAAGCTCCTATTTCGCCCCGATTGCCGAACTTGACGCCATCAAGCCAACAACAAAAATAGCCATGATTATGAAAAAATGAATTTTGAATAAGGGAAAAAGGTGCGCCCCAAAGCCTCGGTAATTTTTATTCCCGAGGTAGGCCCATCAACAATGGAGTTCGGCCTGCTCGCAACAACCCCGGGGTTAAAACCCACGGGGCTTGCTTATGCCGATATGCGAAATTACTTCTTTTTGGGCTCTTCCGGCGGCGTAATGACCTGCGCCTTTGTCGCGCGCGTCACAACCTCATTGAGCACCGGCGGCAAACCATCAAGCAGATAATCATCAAGCTTGGCCATTTTTTCTTCGCCGTTTTCCACATATGCCAGGTCCACAATACCGGTGCGTTTCCACCGCGTATTATCAATTTTGGTGATGGCATCCCAGGGGATCATGATTCCCTCGGCCGGGGAAAGACCGGCCTCGTCGGCCGTCGCGCGACGCTTCTGACAGCGCTTATACCACCAGATCGCCACAATCGTTGCTACTGACAGAAAAACCACAATGGCCTTTTGAACCGCAAGGTCAACATCACTGTGAAAACCATCAAAGTGATACTGATGCCAAGCGTCCTCAAGCAATTTGCGGCGCTCCGGCGTTTCGGTATTCCAGGTTTTCCAGTTTTTGAACTGATCGGCAACTTCCGGCGGCAGCTTATTCTGCGCGATGCGCGCGGGAATCTGCTTGTGCACAATCTCATCATTCTTGGCGGGCCAGCCCTGCCAGCCATCGTACGCAAACCAGATGGCAAACACGACGATCATGCCGATCAATATCAGATTTTTGTTGCGGACAGTTTTGCTTGCTTTGGCGATGATGGCCATAGTAATTCCCAGTTTCCCTTGTGCCTGCGTGCCTACGCTTGACGAAAAAAGACAGACCAGAACGAGCGTTTATAGTATGTGCCAAAATATTTATAGCACATAACCTGCCGCCACGCTGCCGCGGGGCGGCTTTGTAAATCTGCCAGCCGCTATCTGCTCTTGGCAACTGCTGTAACACGATCCGAGAAGCGACTGTTATGACTGACTTTCTGCGACGGGATCCAGTGAATTTGCTCCGGATGTGCCAGTCCCCATTCAATAAACCGTTGCGTCTCCTCAATCATGCGTTGCCGCAGTTGAGAGAAGGTTTCGTCCCGGTCACTGACTGGGGTGATCCGCATGCATCCTCGCCGGATAATTCCGCCGCATTATAGACACAGATCACAGGAGGGACAATGCGGAAGAAGTTAAAGGGTCAGGGGCCAGGGGATCATGCTTATCCGGCTTTTCTTGGCAGATACCACGGGCGAACATCCACCAGGCGCATGCCGGCGGCCCGGGCGGCGGCAAATCCCGGCTCGCCATCTTCATAAACAACGCAATGTTCAGGAGATACGCCAAGTTGCCGGGCGGCCTTTAAGAAAACGTCCGGAGCGGGCTTGCCGTGCGCCACATCGTCAGCGCCGACAACCGTATCAAAAAGTTCTTCAATGCCGGCGTTTTTAAGTGACTGGCGGACAAGATTGTGCCATCCGCCGCTGGCCACGGCGAGTTTGCGTTTGCCTTTTTCGCGCTGAGCAATCGCCACGACGCTATGAATCGGCTCGGCCGCGGCCATGCGCTCTATGTAAAGAAGCTCCTTGCGATGCGCAAGCTCTTCCGGATTGCAGGTAATGCCCTGATCTTTGGCCAGAACCTCAATCATTTTGACCGTCGGCCATCCGGCGTAACTGTAAAAAAGTTTTTCCGACATCACCAGACCATACTCGCCAAGCATCTGGCACCAGGCCTGATAATGTATCGGCATCGTATCAATGAGCGTGCCGTCGCAATCAAAAATCAGCGCCTGAATATCATCAGGAAGAGGCGCGGAAGGATCGGTTAACCAATTTTCAAAATTCATACATCCACACTTAAAAAAATATATTCACCACAAGGCACGGAGAATAATGACAAAGTTCAAATGGCAAATGTCAAAACAATGACCAATGAAAAATAACCAATGTTCAAAACAAATTTTGTTTGGTCATTGAGTCTTGTCAATTTGAATTTGTTTTGTCATTTGCCATTTGTGCTTTGTCATTCCTCTTCGTCTCTCCGTGCTGAAGTTGATCAGAGCGTTTCCGCCGCGCGCGGGAAGCTGCCGAGAACGGCCAATTGCAGGCAATGTTCTTTGGCTTCTTCAAGCGCCTGAAGCAAATTGGGATCTTCCTTGTGGCCCAGCAGATCGGTGAAGAAATAATATTCAAAGTTGCGCTTCTGGCTTGGGCGCGTATCAATGTTGGTCAGGTTGATGCCATAGCGGCGGAAGACATCAAGCACGTCCACAAGCGCGCCGGATTTATGCGCGGTGGTAAAAATGATGCTGGTTTTATCATCGCCGGTACGCTTGACCGGATTTCGGCCGATGACAAAAAAGCGCGTGACGTTTTCCGGATTATCTTCAATGTTATCAAAGAGAATCTTCAGGCCGTACACTTCGGCGGCAAGGCTTGAGCCCACGGCCGCGGCGCCCGGTTCCTGCGTGGCCATTTCGGCGGCTTTTGAGCTGCTGGCAACCGGAATGCGCGGCACATCGCGGAACGTGGCCGTCATCCACTTGCGGCATTGCTCAAGCGCTTCGGGCTTTGAGTAAATCTTTTTGATTTCCTCAGGCCCGCATAACGCCAGCAGATGGGCATGAATACGAATGGCAACTTCCGCAATGATCGTGATATTGCGGAACTCAAGGAATGCGTCCATTGTGTCCACGATGCCGCCGATGGTCGAATTTTCGATCGGCACCAGGCCCAGATCAGCATGGCCGCGGGAAACTTCGTCAAAAACGCTCTCAATGGCCGTAACCGGCACATGCTCAACACTACTGCCGAATTTTTTAACGCTGGCCAAATGACTGTAAGAGCCCTGCGGGCCCAGGTACGCGATGCGCAGAGGTTTTTCAAGCGCAAAGCTGCCGCTCATAAGTTCGCGATAAATAGCCTCAAGGCAGGAATCCGGCAGCGGACCGCCGACGGTGCGATTGGCCTTGCGAATGCGCTCAAGCACGATTTTTTCGCGATCAGGCGCATATACCGGCGTGCCGGACTGATGCTTGACCTTGCCCACCTCAACAACAATGCGGGCGCGCGAGTTGAGCAACTCAACGATTTTCTGATCAAGTTCGTCAATCTGCTGACGTAACGGGGCCAAAGGGTCGTTCATTTCTGCTCTCATCCTACGAGTAAGCCACAATCGGCTGAATCCACATTATATAGGATTGAGGGGAAACCAAAAACTCGAAATGCGAAACAAGAAAAGGCATAATTTCCCAAGTTTCGCGTTTGGCGGTTCGTCTTTACGGGCAGGTCTGACAGGCATTATCATCGCAAACTTAATATTGCCCGGGAGTTATCCGATACGTATAATGCAAAATAACTTATACGTATTGGAGTTCGGACATGCCCAAACTCACGCTGAGCGCAGACAAAGATGTCATTGAGAAAGCCAAACAGATGGCCGGCTCACGCGGCACCAGCGTTTCGGCAATGTTCAGCCAATTCGTTCGCGCCACATCCATGCAAAACGAATCCTCATCCAAAAAACTGAGCCCCATCACGCGGCGCGTGGCAGGTATCGCCAAAATCCCGGCTAATAAACCGTACCGCCAATTAATTGAAGAAGCCATTCTGGAGAAGCATGGCCGATGATTCACCGTGTATTTTTTGACACCAATATTCTTCTGGATGTGCTCACTGAACGCGAACCCTTTTTTGACGAGGCCGCTCAGCTCTGGTCACTTGCGGAAAAACGCCAGATAGAGGGTCTTGTTTCCGCATTGAGTTTGCCGACGGCCTATTATTTGCTCAGGCATGCGGCCGGCCATCGCAAAGCAATCACGGGAATTAAAGCGGTGCGCAGCATTTTTGACATCGTAACGCTTGATCAAAATATGATTGACCAGGCCATCGGCAACGATTATCCGGATCTGGAAGACGGCATTCAGGCCTGTGCGGCGTTGCGCGCCGGAGCAGACTGCATCGTGACCCGAGACCCGAAAGGCTTCCGAAAAAGTGATGTACCGGTGCTTGCCCCCGGAACCTTGATCGCGTCTCTGAACATTAAGAGCCTATCCGAATAACCTTCCGGCGGCCTGCTGGTCTGCCGACTCATCTGCGGCGTCCTCGGGCCTCGGAATATTGACCAATATGCCTCAGCCCTGCGTCCTTGCATCTGAGTCGGCATCCTGCGCATCCCATCCGAAGGGTTATTCGGATAGGCTCTAACTGAAAACATAAACAAACAAAGTTCGGGATAAGCAAGCCCCATTCCTTTTATAGGATGGGGCACAAACCAATCCTCGGTGGCAATTGCCCATGATCGCGGCAAATCATTCATGCATGATTGCGCACTCAATAGGCTTTTGATTGCTCACACCTTTATTGTGCCCCGCCCCATGAAGGAGCGGGGCTTGAAGTCAACGTCAATTACCCCGAGCTCAGGCGTAAAGACATTCCTTTTGTTTCGCGTTTGGCGGTTCGTCTTTCGCGTTTACTTATTCCGTCAGCCAGCAGGCCGCGCGATGTTCGCTTTGGCCGTTTTTGGATTCAAGCGGCGGCATCTGTGTGACGCAGCGCGGATCTTTCTTTTGTGCGTAAAGCGGACAGCGCGGGTGAAATGGACATCCTGACGGCGGCCGGGAGGGACTCGGCAACTCGCCGCCGAGAACAATGCGCTGATCCGTTTTGTGCGGCGTCGGTTTGGGCACGGCCGAGAGAAGCGCGGACGTATACGGGTGGCGCGGATTTTTATAAAGCTCGGCCGAGAGGGCAATCTCAACAATCCTGCCAAGATACATCACCGCAACGCGATCTGAAAAATGCTCGACCACGGCCAGGTTATGGGCAATAAACAGATAGCTGAGATTGAGTTCCTTCTGAAGATCCTCAAGCAGATTGAGAATCTGCGCCTGAATGCTGACATCAAGCGCCGAGACAGGTTCATCGCACACGATAAAGCGCGGCTTAAGCGCCAGTGCGCGCGCGATGCCGATGCGCTGGCGCTGACCGCCGGAAAATTCATGCGGATAGCGATTCGCCGCGGAAGTCGGCAGGCCGACGCGATCCAGAAGTGCGGCGACTTTAGGCCGCACATCATTTTTTGTGGCCAGTTTGTGCACCAGCAGAGGCTCAGCAAGCATCGCGCCGATGGTCATGCGCGGATTAAGACTGCCGACAGGGTCCTGAAAAATAATCTGCATATCGCGGCGCAACTCGCGCAGCCTTGCCGGCGGCAAAGAAAAAACATCAACGCCGCCAAACGTGACTTTCCCGCTGATCTCGGCCGCGCCGGAAGACTCAATCAGCCGCAGAATCGTGCGCCCCACCGTCGTTTTACCGCAGCCGGATTCCCCCACAACGCCAAGCGTTTCGCCCTCATTAACCGTAAATGACACATCATCAACCGCGCGCACGTGACCCACGACGCGCTTAAAAAATCCTCTGCGTATCGGAAAATACGTCTTGAGATTCTCAACCTGTAGCAGCGGCAGAGAAACCTTGCGCGGAGCGGATGGTGTTGCTGTTTCAGTCATATTCTGCAATTCTACCATATGACACTTATCGTAACAGACGCAGTGACGCCAAGACACGGTGACGCGGAGATTTTTATCTCATGGTTGTCGCCGCGTCTGCGCGTCCCGGCGTCGCCGTGTCTTTTTCATTCGACCGGCGAAAGGCCAGCCCCGGCTCTGTTTCCGGCGCATTTTCGTAATTGGGCGCCGACCACGTGGCCACCCAGTGGCCAGGCTTAACTTCCCGCAGCGGCGGCTGCGCGGCCAGTTCTTTTTCGCGCACGGCGCCGGTGCAGTGCGTACAGCGATCAGCAAATCGGCATCCTTTGGGATACTGCGTCGGCGGCGGAACGCTGCCGGGAATCGTAAAAAGACGATCTCCGGAATGATGGCCCGCATCCGCGCCAAGCCGCGGCACGCAGGCCAAAAGCCCGCGCGTATACGGATGCAGCGGATTGCTGAACAGCTCATAGACGTCCGCGTACTCCACCACTTTGCCTGCGTACATCACCGCGACGACATCGGCATTTTCCGCCACAACGCCCAGATCATGCGTGATAAGCAAAATACCCATTTTGCTTTGCTTTTGAATATCGCGCATCAATTCAAGAATCTGCGCTTGAATAGTGACGTCAAGCGCGGTCGTCGGCTCATCGGCAATCAGCACGGAAGGCTCGCACGCCAGCGCCATGGCGATCATCACGCGTTGCTTCATGCCGCCGGACATCTGGTGCGGATACTCCTGCAAACGCCGGGCGGGTTCAGAAATACCCACGCGGCGGAGCGCTTCCTGCGCGATAGCCAGCGCCTGCGCGGAATTGACTTTTTGATGAAGTTCAATGGCCTCAAGAATTTGTTCGCCGATGGTAAAAACCGGATTGAGCGAAGTCATCGGCTCCTGAAAAATCATGGCGATTTGCCCGCCGCGGATTTTTCGCATCTCCGGTTCGCTGAGCTTGAGCAGATCGGTTCCGCGGAACAAAATTTCTCCGCCGGCATACCGGCCCGGCGGCGTGGGCACAAGCCGCAACACGGATAAACTCGTCACCGAT
>CAZSYN010000010.1:0-91796 GCA_964610975.1 uncultured Phycisphaeraceae bacterium | reverse complement strand
GCACCAGGCCCATCAGCGACAGCGAAGTCACGCTCTTGCCGCAACCCGATTCGCCGACCAGCGCCAACGTCTGATTTTCATACAGAGAAAACGACACCCCATCAACAGAACGGGCAAGCCCTTCGTCCGTGACGAAATGCGTATGCAGATTGCGAACCTGTAAGAGCGGCTGCTGAGACATTGTGCACCAAGATACCCTTTTTTACCGCGGAATCACAGATATAAAAAAACATCATCATGACAAAAAAGCAAATGGCAGATGGTTATGCATCATTGGGTTGACCATTTGCCATCTGCATTTTGTCATTTTCCCCGTATTTCCGTGCTTTTTGCAGTGAATTTATTCCGCTGTTTTTCCATTCCAGCGTTTGTGCAGATGATGCGGCACATCCAGAAGATCCAGAACGCGGCCGGCGACCATGTTGACGATATCGTCAACGCTTTGCGGGTGCGTGTAAAAACCGGGATTGGCCGGGCAGATGATTGCGCCGGCCTCGGCCAGCGCCTGCATATTGCGAATCTCAATAAGCCCAAGCGGCATTTCGCGATGCACCACGATCAGCTTGCGGCGCTCTTTAAGCGTCACCATCGCCGCGCGCGTGATGAGATTATCCCCAAGTCCGTGAGCCATTTCCGCCATCGTATGATTACTGCATGGCACAACGATCATGCCACTGTGACGAAACGATCCGGATGCCACGCAGGCGCCGACATCTTTATAGGGCAAAATCGTCAGGATGCCGGTGGTGATTTTTCCACAGGCGCGGCCAAACGTGCGCGGATCAATGTCCGCAATATCAAGTTCATCGGCCAGCAGACGTTTGCCATTGGCCGAGACAATCAGCAGAACTTCCGCACCGGCCGTCAGCAGACTTTCTACAATCCGCACGGCATACGGCGCGCCGGAAGCACCCGTGATCGCGACAATGATTTTTTGAGGTTCGCTCATATCCGAATTATAACAGGAGAGGGGAAAATGATGAATTTTGAATGATGAATGCAGAATAGATGACAGAAGTTTGAAGGAATACCCTTCCGACTTCAGCATTCAGCATTTATCATTCAGCATTTCCTTCAATCGTCCAGTTCTTCTTCGGCCAGGAGCCTGCGATCAAGCGTGGCGTGAATCTCAAACCATTTGCGGATATTGCCGTGATTGAGAAAATCCTTGCCAAATTCCGCGCGGAGTTCTTCGGAATAATCTTTTTTCTGGCAGTCGCGCAGATGATCAAGCAGGGACATCGCGGCAAAAAACCATGTGGGCTGAACCATGCGATCCGGCATTTTTACGCCGTAATGATTGACGTTTTCCGATCCGAAAATCTGCCGGCAATGTTTGCAGCGCCAGTCAATGTGCACGACAAAGCGGATAAATTTGGGATCAAGCATGGCAATACTCGTTGGTCGTTGATCGACTATCGTTGGTCGTTATGTATTCATCGCATCCTTTGTCTTTTCGACAGACGATCAACGATAAACGATCAAGGTTTTTCACCTTTATAACACACGCAGATGCCGCACGTCATCGGCCGCGCAATAACATCGGCAAATCCCGCGGCCGCCATTCGGCCGGTCATGGCGTCGCGGCTGATGAACGTGTTGACGGATTCCGGCAGATATTTGTATGCGCCGGTGCGGTCGCCGCTGATCAGTGTTGCGGTGATCGGCATGATTTTGCGGAAGTAAAAATTATAAAGCCCGCGCATGAGCGGATTTTTGGGCAGAGAAAATTCAAGAATGATCAACCGGCCGCCAGGCTTGAGCACGCGATAAAACTCATCAATCGCCTTGCCCCAGTCGGCCACGTTGCGAATGCCAAACGCTATCGAAATCACATCGGCCGAGGCGTTTGGCAAAGGAAGATTCAGCGCGTCGCCGTTCATAAACTCGGCCGCGCCGCGCGCTTTCTGTATCGCAATCGGCAACATGGCAAACGTAAAATCAATGCCGAGAACCTGCGAATGCGTATCGCCAATTTGCTCGTTTTGCTTTTTTATTTTGGCAAGCTGATGGGCAAATTTCAGCGTCAGGTCGCCGGTGCCGCATGCCACATCCACAATGCGATCCGCCGGCTTAACCTCGGCCATTTTGACCGCAACGCGGCGCCAGTATTGGTCCACCCAAAGCGAGTGCAGTCGATTGTTGATGTCGTAACTTGGGGCGATGGCCGTGAACATCCTGTTCACGCGCGTGGCTTTATCCTGCACAACGTGCGGATTGGCCAAAAGAGGATCGGTCCACACGGGAGACTGCGGATCGTGGGTCGTGTGTCGTTGATCGTTCATCGTATAACAAAAATCGTGTGGCGTATGGCGTGACTCGGCGGCGTTAAGTCAGAATCGTTCACGGCACACGAACCACGCCGCACGTCACACGAAAATCAGTCCTTCTTTTCTTCCCCACAATAGCAGCCGAAGCGCTGCTTGGTCAGCTTGAGCCAGTCAAGCACGGCCGGCTGATTGACATAATAGTAAATTGAATTGCACTGCCGGCGGCATTGAACAAGGCCGGCCTCGCTGAGGATCTTGAGATGATGCGACACCGTCGGCTGAGTGAGGCCGAGTTCCTCGGCCAGCTCAACGACGTTATACATCTGCTCGCACAAGGGCTCGCGCGGCAGAATCTGCATGATGCGCAGACGCGTCGGCTCGCCCAGAGCCGCAAAAATGCCTGCAAAGCTGTCAGTCGCTTCTGCATCCTTGCAGCGAACGCCTTTTTCTGTTGTGCGAGTCATATATATTTTCCAGGAAAGTACTGAGATTCAAGAACTGAGGACCAAGTTGCCGGCGATCCGGCACTTGGCCCTCAGTTCTCTTAACTCGTTAATCCAGAGGCGGCAGGATGACGCACTTGACCGTCTCAATATTGCCGTCTTTGCGAAGAGCCTCAAGCGCTTCTTCTGACGGCGGCGAATCAAGCGTGAGGATCATCAGGGCCTTGTCACCCTTGCGGCTGATGCTCATGTCGGCAATGTTCACCTGCATCTTGCCGAAGGTGTTGCCGACGGTGCCGATGACGCCCGGACGGTCGTTGTTGACCACCAGTACAATCGGGCCGGCCGGGATGATGTCCATCCAGTAACCCTTGATGCTCAAAACGCGCGGCAGATTGTCGGCGAAAACCGTGCCGATGATCGTGTGCGCCTTGCCGTTTTCGGTTACTTCAACTTCAATGCTGTGCTGAATCGCGCGCGTGTGGGCCTGGCCCATGGTTTCGTGACGGATCACAATACCACGCTGCTCGGCCATGTGAAAAGCGTTGACCACATTGAGCGAATTGCCCATAAACGGTTTGAGCAGGCTCATTACCGCAAGGCGCTGAAGCGTCGGGGCGATGCGCTTGGGCAATTCGCCATTGGTGCGGACGGTGATGGTGTCAAAACCTTTCTCAACCACGCCGGTCAGGATGGTGCCCATGCGCTGGGCCAGCGAAGCATACGCCTTTTCCTGATCCGAAAGATTGACCTGAATGCCGCCGGCGTTGACCGCGCCCTGAAGTCCTTCGCCGCGCAGATACATCAGCAGGCCGTGAACGACATCAAGCGAGGCCGCCTGCTGTGCTTCGTATGTGCTGGCGCCCAGGTGCGGCGTGACGACAACTTTATCGCCCAGCGAAAAGAGCGGGAAATCCTTTGCCGGCGGTTCCGGCTCGTATACGTCAATGGCTGCTCCGGCAACCTGGCCGCTCTTGATGGCTTCGGCCAGCGCGGGAATATTGATGATGCCGCCGCGGGCCGCGTTGATAAAGCGCACGCCCTTTTTGCACTTGGCAATACGTTCGGCATTGATGAGATCTTTTGTCTTGTCGCCCGGAACATGCACGGTGATGTAGTCGCACAGCGGCAGAAGCGAATCGACATCCTTCACCATCTTGACCTGGCCATCAAGGGCCGTTTCGGCAAAGAAGAAAGGATCATGCGCGACAACCTTCATCTCAAGGCCCAGCGCGCGCTTGGCCACGGCGCGGCCGATGCGGCCAAAGCCGATCACGCCGAGCGTTTTGCCCGCAAGCTGTGTGCCCATGAACTGATTGCGTTCCCATCCGCCGGCGCGAACGTGCGCGTCGGCCGCGGCAACCTTGCGGCTGAGCGTCATCATCAATGTGATGGCATGCTCGGCCGTGGTGATCGTGTTGGCGTCCGGCGTGTTCATCACCAGTACGCCGGCCTTTGTGGCCGCCTCAATATCAACGTTATCAACGCCTACACCGGCGCGGGCAATGCCCTTGAGCTTGCCGGGAGTTTTAAGATCGTCACCCTTGATCTTGACGCCTGACCGAATGATCACGCCGTCAAAATTACCGAGCACTTTGCCAAGCTCGCCCGGGGCCCACTTGGTTTGCACCGTTACTTTGACGTCCGGCTGTTCCTTCAGAATCGCCAGACCTTCTTCCGCAAGCTTATCCGCAACAAGAATCTCGAGCATTACCACTCCTTGAGCATTAAGATCACGCCGGCCCTCCGGCCAGCAAAGGCATATCGTTTGTGGATCAGGCAGTATAGGGCCAATTGGCGTGAGATTCCATCAGTTAGCCCGCGAGTACCGGATCATTTGGTCAAAGATACCAGTTAAGTACCATATTTTTCAACAGTTGCGAAAGAATTGCTTTGAGAATCTTTATAAAAAAAGCGAGGCCGCCGCAGGCAGCCTCGCATCAACAATCAGAATGTCGCGAAGTCACGTCATACGGAGCGGCCCATGCGACGCAACAGCATTCCGCCGGCCAACACCAGAAGCGCAACTGACGCCGGCTCCGGTACGGGCGTTATGCTGACGGAAAAGTTATCAAAACTGGCCGTGATCATCTGCTCATCACCGGTTGAGATGATGCTGGTGCTCAATGCGATGCCGAATCTCAGCGGCAATGCCCCGGTGGTGTTGACGCCGGTAAACTGATCGGGCGTAAAGGTCGCGGAAACCGTTAGCCATTGGCCAACCTCTCCGGGATTGACGGAGTATGCCTGCCGGGTAAACCCGTTTCCGGAATCTGAAAGTTCAAAAGAAATGTTCCCCGGCGAATCAATCAGAACATCAACAGAATAGGTGATCGTCGCGCCGGCGCCGATTTCCGGAACCACAAAATAAGTGCCGTATCGCGCAACCGAAAACATATTGAGCTCAAGTCCGGTCGGGTCGGCATATTCGCCGTCCGGATCACCAATGCCGTAAGGAGTCATATAATTGGTCATGATCAGGCGGTCGCCGGTATTGCCGCCGGAAGAATCCGTTGAGAGTTCAGAATAAAAACTGACGTCCACAGACGGGCCGCTTGCGCCATAACCGTTATAGAAATAAAAACTATAAAAGTTATATTCCGAAATCGTGGACATATCAAGATTAAACAGTTGCGTAGCCGCCTGCGAATGCGCGGCCGAGAGTAACAGCGCCGCCCCGCCGACAACACGCAAAAAAGAAGTATGACGCATCATTGCCCCCCACTATTGGCAGATCAAAAAAACAGCACAAGACCCCACATCCCGCGCATTTTCAGAGCATACAAAATGAGCGTCTTTTATCCCACCCTAAATATTCAATTTTAATCAAAATAAATGATCGTTTTTTATATACAGCTCTGCTGTAGCGCAGCGTATGGTCGGGCTGAGAAATTGGTGACAAAAAAAGAGAGGGATGATCACAACAATCATCCCTCTCTTTGACATATATGATGAGCCGAGCCGTTTTAAATCAGGCTCAGCGTGCGCGCCGGGCGCTGCGACGGATCATTTTTTCCGTTCTCAAGAGACTGTAGCAGCGTAGCCGCGCGTTTCCGCGCGTCCTCCATTTTCGGATAGCGCACATCGCGATAACCTGTCACCGGCTCCGGCGTGACGAAAATATCCCGCCACAGGCCGTATTCCCAGGCTTCGGCATTCGCGCCAAGCATGCACGCATCAACCGTACCTTCATACCACGCGCGGAAATCACGCTCGCGCGCGTGCCATTGCGGCATCAGGTCGCGCAGCCACCGGCAATGGCGCAGAATGCCAAGCTGCCAGTCGCGGCTCTTAAAATGGAATTTGAATGTGCGATTGCCGATAACAAATTCAGGTTTATTCAAATGAACATACTTAATCTTATCGCCGTTGGCCGGGTTAACATTGAATCTCCGGCGGTCGCGCTTATATTTTTCAGGACTCGTGAGCATCATGGCGACGTACACTTCGTCCTTGATCATCATTACTTTGGCAAGATTCAGAATGACCGCGCGCGTGACGGCAAAGCCGCGTTTATCGCCGCCGGCCTGCGCATCCTGCTGATACATGCGCACCACGCGGCTGACATACGCGCGCGCGTACTTGAGCGTGCCCCACTGAATCGCATCAAAAATGCGGATGACGTAATCACGCCTGGTGGCGTCATCAAGCAGCGCCATCTGCACCAGCGATTCGCGGCACATCTTGCGATATTCTTCCGCGTTCTTTTTGCCCCAGATTGAGCTTGCGATCAGGATTTTGGCCTTGCGCTCAATGGCGTTATCAACAGTCTCAATCTGCCTGGGCGCGGCCACGCCGAAAAGATCCGGCCGCAGCACGATCTTCCGGCCGATGTTAAACGCGCGATAGTTGCGTTCAAATTCGCGGCCCACGGCATGCTTGATCGCCCACTGAATGCTCTTGTAGCTCACCGGGATAAACCCGAGCTGATACGCCACGCCAAGCATCATGATGTTGGCGTAAAGTTTTGAATCAAGCAGGCGCTCGCAAAGATCGCTGACGTTAAAGCTGAAGAACCCGCCGGCTTTGCATTGTCCCTCAATGAGCAGGGCCAGTTCTTCCGGCTCAAAATCATCCCGGCCCATCAGGCTCAGGATCGTGGCGGTTTTGCCGGTGTTGATTACGGCCTGCGTATGCTGTTTGCTTGCCACGCGCATCGGCTGATCGGGCGACATCGCGCGCAGTGCCTCAACGGCGTCAACGCCGACGAGCAGATCCGCCTTGCCCCAGGGAACAATCGGAGAACCCTCAACGGCATTGCGGCTGAAGGTGATTTGGCTGAACACGCCGCCGTTACGGATGGCGAGTCCTTTTTTATCAAGAATCTGAATGTGGTAGCCTTCCTTGTGGCCGGCGCGCATGAGGATTTCTCCCGCCACGCCGATGCCCATGCCGCCGACGCCCGCCAGATAGCAGCGCCAGAGTTGATCCGCTTTAAGCGCCGGAAATTGCGGCGGTTCAGGAAGACCCGTCAGGTCAACGGCCTCATCCGGCAGGCGCGGCGCGCGTTTACGCGTCACGATCACCTGCTCAAAACTCGGGCACGCATCAATGCGCGCGCACGCGCCGTCATTGACGCACGTGCTGAAGTCCGTCTGCATTTTTTTGCCGTAATCGGTATCAACAACCTTCAGGCCCGGGCAACCGGTCTGATTTGTGCACTCAAGACAATACTCGCACACCTCGTCGGTGATGTTCATGTACGTCTTCTGGCTGACGAATCCCTTTTCTTTTTTCTCAGCCAATTCGGCGCGGCGCTTTTTGCGATTGAATGTGATGCCGCATTCCTTGTCGGCGATCACCACTTTAACGCCGTCTTCAAGCAAAACGCGCTCAAGCAGTTCTTTATAATTGTCGCGGTCGGCCGGATTCCACCGGATCACGCGCGCCTTGGGTTTTTCCTTATCAATTTTGGATAGCGCGCCGGCCGCTTCCGGAATCAGTCCGCGCACCACGCGTTCAATATCCTGAACCAGAATCTTGTGGCCCATGATGTCTTCTTCATGTACCGGATTGGGCTGGTGCCCGGTCATGGCCGTGGTGCGATTCTCAAGAATGATGAACGTAATATCCTGTTGATTGGTGATGGCGTTGCCGATAGCCAGCGCGCCGGAATGAAAAAACGTCCCGTCGCCCATGAACACGAGCTGTTTATTGGTAATAAACGGGTCAGCGCCAGCGCCGGTGCCGCCGCCGAGCCCCATGCCGCTGTAGTTATGCATCAGCGGTTTGTTAGGCTCAAACATCATCATCGTATAGCAGCCGGTATCGCCATGCGCCACGAGATCAACCGGGCCCCGGCCATATTTTTCGGCCATATATTCGGCATTCAGCAGATCCTTGCGAATCTCAAGAAGCGCGCTTGATGAGTCGCGATGCGGGCAGCCGGGGCAATACGCCGGCGTGCGCACGGGAACCTTGGCGTTGATCCGGCTTGTGCCGGCAATAATATTCAATTCTTCCGTCAGCCGGCCATTTGCCAATTCATGCGGAATCCCCGGCGTATCACGCAGAAAATCCGTCAGCCGCTCAATCAGAATGCTCGGGTGCAATCCGCGCGTGGCCGGGATGCCGTCGCGGCCCTTGCTGAATTTTTTGCCCCACAATTCAACATTCACATCCGGATGGCCCGGCATTTCCTGGCGCCGGCGCGCGAGATATTCCGAAATCTGCTGCTCAATAAAACTGCGGCGCTCCTCAACCACCACCATGCGCTCGCACATGGCCGCAAACTGGTCAATCATCTGCGTATCAACCGGATAACTCAGCCCCAAACGCAGAATCGGAAACTGCCCCAGCAGCCCCATTTCGCGCAGCGCATCAACCATCATGGCATATGACGGACCGCTGCTGACAAATCCCACCGGCGCTTTTGGCCGCGAGACTCCGCCAATCGACCATCCGCGCTCAACCGGATTGATAATCCGCGATAACTTCAGCGCGCGCGCTTTTTCAAGCAGCAGCTTAAAACGCGCGTCAAAAGTCAATTCCTGACGCCACGTTCTCGGCGGCAACAGCACCGTTTCTTCAACCGGAATCTTGCTGGTATCAATCGCGACTTTTTGTTCAGTGGAAATTTTCGGCCAGTGATTCGGCCGGCATGTCACCGTGCCGCCGCCGTCGGCGCCGGTCACCGTGATGCCGTAACCGATATACAGTTTGGCCGTAACGGAAAGCTCAAAAGCCACCGCCACCCAGTCCTTAATTTCCTGCGGAGTCGCCGGCTCAAGAACCGGCAACCGCATATGCTCATACAAAAATCTTGAATCAGCCGGCACCTGCGTTGAATCGCACCACGGATCATCGCCCGAGACAATCACCGCGCCGCCGGTGGCGTGCGGAATACCCGCCAGGTTGCCCAGCGAAAGCGCATCAGCCGCGACATGCAGACCCACGCTCTTAAAGACCGAAATACCGCGCACGCCGACCATCTGCGCGCCGTTGAGCATCGCCACGCTCAAGGCCTCGTTATTGGCCATTCTGCCGGCCACGCCGTGTTCTTCAAGCAACTCGGCAATATCATGAATTGAATCAAAAAATCCCGCCACCGGCGAACCGGGATACCCCGTCAGCAACCCCACACCGCCGGGTGTCTCCAGGCAACCTTTGAGCAGCAGCTCTGAACCATTAAAAATCTCAGTGCCGCTCTCAACCTGAAAACGAGGATCTACTTTCATACTTCTTCCTAGTGTGGGTAACAAATCCCTGCATCCGCCCGCAACTTACATCACCGCACTCAGAACATCCGCGCGGCACATCACGGGCAGATTCACGTTGTCACTTCTTGTAAAACAGCTCAGCCAATCGGGTGTCAAAAACACCCTCAACCAGTTTCCGCAAACGACACCGCTTTTCTGGGACGTCAGGCGGCCCGGAACAACTTTTTGGGTCTGAGCACTGGTCATCAACAATAATTCGGCCACGGATTGCATGCGTGACATCTGCTCTCAGCAGATGATCTGGTGGCGTTTTGTCACGCGCCGGGATGATCCCGGTTTGTGTACCGAATTAACATCTTCCGGCCCTGCGACCTTACCACGATCGGGGCCAACTCGTCATCGCCTATGCCGCCAGAAGCGAGATTATTGTACCCGCAGCTCTGTATAAAACCTACGCATTTTGACCCGATTTGCCAATATTTCATAATCGGACAATTTTCCTTACTAAACGTCTGGCGGATTGCGTATCCTTTTTATAAAATATAGTGTCATCTCGGATTATGTAATTATTGTTAAATAATTATCGTCCGATTTCCTCGCAGCGAGGTTTTCGCATGGCTGAAACATTGCTCCAAATGAGCGAAGAAGTTTTTAACCTGCACGTGCAATTTTTACGCACGCGAATTACCAAAAGTAATTCAACTGAACTTTCAGAAAGTCAGTTCCTGACTCTTGACCTGCTGACCCGGCTTGGCCAGCAGAACGTCGGCGAACTTCAACGCGCCATCGGGGTTCTCCCGGCCCAAATGTCACGTGTTATACGCTCTCTTGAGTCCAATTTTGAGGCGCCGCTGATCCGTTGCGATCTGAATCCGCAGGATAAACGCAAGATTGACGTTACCGTAACGCCCGAAGGACAAAAAGTTTACGACGATTACCGTCAATCGCGCATTGCCCGCGTGGCATCAACAATGGAAAAACTAAATCCTCAAGACCAGGAAGAATTTGTTCGCATTTGCAAAGAAATGGTCATCATTCTTCAGGCCAGCACTGCCTCTACGCAGAAATAAATTTCCTTCCCCTCCCCACCCCATCACGTTATCACACCTATATAGTTCACACAAGTTGTATATCAGGCCCCGGCTTTACTATAATGTTGAGCCGTTGTGTGATGTTTGCCGATGATTGATGTCCGCTAACAAAAGTGTTCTGCGGATGTCTTCTGAATAGCACGCGATATAAAGTGGCGGCCGGTTCACAGACGATGTTACGTCACCAGGCCACCGGCTATCGCGAAGGAGTTTCCTATGTTTGGCATTTTGTCAGTCGGCTCATTCAAGATGATGGCGACGATCAAAACGTTCGCGATTGTGGCCGCAACAGGCGCTGTTGCGATGATTGCCTCGCAGGCTCAGGCTGATCGCGTATCGGTAGGATTCAGCTACAATTCAGGCCCGGCTTATTGCCCGCCGCCGGTGGTGGTGGCTCCGCGTCCGGTGATTGTGCGTCCGGCTCCGGTGATCGTTGCGCCTGTTTATGCCGCTCCGGTTTACGCAGCGCCGGTCGTATATCCCGCGCCGGTTGTTTATTCAGCCCCGGTAGTTTACCCCGCACCAGTCGTCTATAGCGCGCCGGTTGTGTATCGTCCGGCACCGGTAGTTTATCCGGCACCAGTTTACGGTGGCGGTTATTATCGCGGCGGCGGTTACTATCATGGCGGCGGCTATCGCGGCGGCAATAACGTGTCAGTAGGCGTTGGCTACAGCCAGGGATGGGGCGGCGACAGCTTCTCCTTTGGTTTTGGCTATCGTGGCCGCTAAGTGCTGATCTGACTTGCGTGTAAAATCAGAAGGCCGGGACGCATGTTGATGCTCCCGGCCTTTTTTATTGGCATATTTTTGTTTTCGTCACGCAACTTACGCGTTACCGGCATCCGGATCAACAACGGCCAGAGTTGCCGCAAGCAATAAATTCCAGTTTTGAATGGCGCCGTCCATTTCGTATTGAAGAATATCGCCAAGCAAGACCATATCCTTGTTTTTCAGGGCGTTGCTGATTTCCCGGAGCTGATTTGAAAAATCCTGCACCAAAGATTCGCCGCTGCGTTCTCCGACGGCCAGCAAAGAGAGGTCAATCTTGAGCATATTAATGAGCCCGCTATAAGCCATATGCACCTGCTGCCATGCGGTCAGCACTTCTCCGAGTTGCTTCATGGCGATGGCCTGCTGGCCTTTCTCAAGATTACCGGCAATGGACTGATGCTGCGCGGCAAGGAATTGAATCAGCGCGTGCATTTTGCCCAGTAATTTCAGGCTGAGGTCTTTTTGATTGGCTGTTTCAAACTGCACGGAGCGGTCTTGTATTGAGAAGCTTGCGCCCTGGCTGATTTCCTGGCCGCTGAGTTCCTGGCCGTCAACAACAACCTTCACAATGATTCGGCCTGAACCTGACATGTGATCCTGCGCCCAGTTGAGCGCATCGGCCAGAGTGGCCATTGGTGAAGACTGAGTATCAACCTGTTTCTGATCAAGCGTAATAGCCATACCTGATACTACCTTTGCATAAGGACCAGCTACTCAGTTATCGGAATATATCATAAAGGATTGTGAAACAATTCCGTTGTTCATGCAAATACCCCTTTTTGGGAGAGTAAGCCCATCATGGCCACAATAACCGTGACAGCTATATTCCGATAATGTTCCGACAATAAAAAGTGTCCGATTTTTTTTGCCAGGACTCCCAAAAATATTATACGTTGAAGTATGCGCCGGATTCTGTACCCGGCGCTCCCTATACATCGGATGCGGAGGCAGGCATCGTGCTCAGGGTGATGGTCAAACAAGCCAGACCGGGAATGGTTCTGGCACGGTCAATCAACAATCCGCGACAGCCGGATCATATCCTGCTGGCGGCCGGTTATGCATTAACCACGCCGGTTATCGCCAAACTTCACGAGCAGGGCGTATACGATTTGTGGATTCGCTACCCGGGCCTTGAGTTCCTTGATGATATTATCACTCCGCACCTGACCACGCAGCAGCAACATCTGTGCGACGCGCTTAAAATCAGTTTTCACCAGCAGGCAATGCGCACGCAGCCGCGCATTGAGATCAACCATTACCGGGACATCGTGCAGTCGCTTGTCAGCTCACTGCTCACAGACAACAAGGCTATGATGTTCATGGCTGACGCAACGACCAGCGACGATCTGTTGCTGGCGCATTCGGCGGAAGTATGCTACCTGGCGGTGATGATCGGCCTGCGGCTTGAATCATATCTTGTCAGCCAGCGCAAACGCCTGAGCGAGCGCGATGCCAGCAATGTGGAAAACCTGGGCCTCGGATGCATGCTGCATGATATCGGCGAACTGAAGCTGCCGGAAAAAGAACGCGAATCACGCCTCATGAGCGGCCATGTTTCCGATGAATGGAAAAAACACTGCGAACTTGGCTATAACATGATTCATGATGCGGCCGAACCGACCGTCGCGGCCGTGGTCCTGCATCATCATCAGCATTATGACGGCAGCGGATTTCCTTTTGTGTCGGCGATCAACGCGCCGCTCTCAGGGCAGAATATTCACATTTTCTGCCGCATTGCGACCGCGGCCGACACATTTCAGCACCTGCTCAGACAGGACGGCATGATGGTGCCGACCGTTCAGGCGCTCTGGCAGATACAGCAAAAAACGATGGCGGGTTGGTTTGATCCGGTTGTGCTTGCCGCGCTGCTGAGCGTGGTTCCGCCATTTATTCCCGGCATGGTGGTGCAGTTAAGCGACGGCCGGCAGGCCGTTGTCACACAGACAAATTTCCGCACGCCCTGTTATCCCACGGTGCAGTTGATCCACAATCTCACGGATAACCACGAAAGTAATCCGGAGATGATTGATCTTTCTGAGATCGGCGAAGAGAGCCATCTTTGCGTTGAGAAAGTGGACGGTTTTGACGTCACGCCGTATCTGTATGGCCCGCGTAAAGAAGCGCCTGAGCAATCTCCGTTGGCGGCCGCGGGATAATAGAGTGATTGCCGGAAACAAATTACGCATCACACCTGACATGCTATAAACGGGATTGCCCTGAGCGATTTAATATAGATAGCATATAAACTAACAAGGATTATAATGCGGCCATGCGCATGTCATGCCGGTACATGACGGCATAATCAGGATGAGATTTTAAGCCATGATGCACACGGCCCCGGCCATTCCCTCCACATTACGAGTGATGAACAAACGCGCATTGCTGCGGCAATTGCTTGAAAAACCGGCGCTTTCGCGCGCGCATCTGGCAAAAGCGTCCGGCATGGGCCCGGCCACGGCGGGGAAAATTGTGGATGAACTGCTCAAGGAACAGATCCTTCAGGAAGTGACTTCCGAATCGGATACGGCGCAAACGGTAGGCCGCCCCGGCCAGCTTGTTTCTCTTGATACGGGCATCCGCAATCTGATCTGCATTCACCTGGGAGTCGTTCATACCCGCATCTCGGCCGTGGCGCTGGGATTCCGCGATGAGGACCGGTGGGATATACAAATCAACACGCCGGGCGATGCCCGCTCATGGTCGCAGGCGCTCATCAAGGCGATACAGTCGCTTAAATGCGTTTCGCCGCGAGCCGTGTTTATCAGCGCGCCGGGCATTGTGGACGAATCAACATCGCGCATTTTGTATTCGCCCAATCTGCACTGGAGCGAAAATTTTGATTTTACCTGCGCCCTGCGCGGAACCTGCAAATGCCCGGTTTACCTGGTTCAGGAAATGCACGCCCTTGCCATGGGCCACACGCTGCTGATGCCCGAATGCCGTGATTTCCTCATGGTTGATTTCGGACACGGCGTTGGCGGAACAGTTGTGGTCAACGGAGAGCTTTATCGCTCGCCGCTGCCGATCTCCGGCGAACTGGGACACACGCAAATTGCCGGCAACACACGCCTGTGCGGTTGCGGCGCGACGGGTTGCGTAGAAACACTCGTGACCCGCCGCGGCATGTACGCCAGCGCATTCCCAAGTTCACGCGGCGATTATGACTGGACTCGGATCATCCGCCACATTCATCGCCACGGACTTGAACCGTGGCTGCGGGATGCCATGAATGCCACGGCATCGGTCATTGCCGGAAGCCTCAACGTACTGGGGCTTGAACGCACCGTCATCACCGGAACGCTCAACGAAATGCCTGACGGCATACGCGCATATCTTTCGGAAAAAATCACCACAAGCGCGCTCTGGTCCCGCTTTGGCGCCGTGAATTGTGATTTTGCCCCGCGCACGCGTATCCGCGGGCTCATCAAGATCGCGCTTGATCGCATGATCCTGAACAACGCCCACGCATGATATTGCCCGGCGGATGGCAAAAACCGCGGATATTCCCACTTTCGCACAAAATCAACAACGACATGACGTCATACCCTAAAATGGGCAGGCCATTTATTACCCCATATCGGGGTGTTCTATGATTCTGCCATCATTATCAGCCGATGCGAGTTAGTGTCCTTCACCATGTTGCCAGACTTCGTATGGGAGTTGATCGTGACACTTAAACTACGCACCAGGCTGATCGTCATCACACTCGCAGTCACATTGCCGATCATGATCGGAGCGATTTGTTTTTTCGCCTACCTGGGTTCCGAGGCCCGGCGAAATTCCATTGAGGATGACATGGCCGACACCACCAATACCACGGCCGACGCCGTGGCGCGGTGGGATCAGTATATGATCATGGCACTTGATAACCTCAAGATGCAGCCGGATATCCTCAGCATGGACCCGCAACGCCAGCACGAAGCCTTGCGACGCATGCATGAGGTTTACGACCGTCTTGATTTTATCCACATCACGGATATTAACGGGCGCAATACCGCAAGATCGGATGAGCGCCCGCTGGTAAATTACGAAGATCGCCAGTGGTTTCGCAAGACGGCTCATTCACAGGATGTCACGCGCGAAATACTTCTCAGCCGCACCACCGGCCACCCGGCGGCGCTGATGGCCACACCTATATTTTTGAATAACAAAATCATCGGTGTTGTGGCGGCCGGCACGGACCTGACCAAACTGACGGACGAAATCGGCAATCGCACATTCGGCAGGACCGGGCGCTCGTTTGTGATCGACGAAGACGGCTATATCATCGCGCATCCCAACGCACAGTATATTCAGAAAATGTCCCACTTTCCGGATCATGATCCGATTCGCGCCGTGCTGCACGGCAAAACCGGGCCATTTGATTACAAGAACGAAGAGGGTGTGATACACCACGCCTATGCGGTGCGTCTGTCAAACGGATGGTCCGTCATCAGTGCGCGCGCCCTTGCCGATATTAATGCGGAAATTTTCCCGATCTGGCTGCGCGCGATGATCATTATCGCCTGCGCGGCCACGGCGCTGACGGCCGTACTCTGGTATGTCGCCGGCAAGCTGGTGCGCCCCATTGACCGCCTCACACAGGCCGCCAATTCACTGGCGCAGGGACACTGGGACGTGCGCATTCCGGAAGACCGTCATGATGAATTTGGCCTGCTGGGCAACGCATTTAACCGGATGACGACGGAACTGTCTCAAAATTACCGCAACGTGGAAGAAAAGGTGGCCCAACGCACGCAGGAACTCGCGCAGAGCAATTCAGAATTGCAGATGGCCCGCAAATCAGCGGAAGACGCCAATCGCGCCAAGGATGATTTCCTGACGAACGTCAGCCATGAATTGCGCACGCCGCTGACGGCCGTGCTGGGATATACCGAGCTGATGCTTGACCCGACGACCGCGCCGGACGTACCGGCAAGCTCTCTGCGCGCTATCCGCAGCAACGCCACGCATCTGCTTCAAATCGTCAACGATATTCTGGATCATTCAAAGATCAACGCCGGCGGCATGACCGTTGACCCGCAGCCGTGCAGTTTGCAGGACCTGATACGCGAAGTGACCGACTGCGTCGTGCCGCGCGCGCGCGCCAAATCGCTGAAGTTTGATCTTCAGGTTGATCACATGCTGCCGTCGCATATTGTCACGGATGCGCTGCGCGTCAAGCAGTCACTGATCAACCTGCTGAGCAACGCCATAAAGTTCACGGATAACGGGCAAGTGACGCTGATCATTGAGCCCAGCACGTACAGCCACAAGCCGATGCTG
The DNA here is from genome assembly GCA_964610975.1 of uncultured Phycisphaeraceae bacterium. Lineage (GTDB taxonomy): Bacteria > Planctomycetota > Phycisphaerae > WQYP01 > WQYP01 > CAZSYN01. The sequence goes on along the minus strand of CAZSYN010000010.1, from coordinate 75,297 downwards.
AATTTCGTCATTAAAGATACCGGCGTGGGAATTGCGCCGGAATATCTGCCGCATCTGTTCCGGTCATTTAATCAGGCGGATTCGTCACGCACACGGCGATTCGGCGGCACGGGGCTTGGGCTGGCCATTGCGCACGGATTTGCCGCGCTGCTGGGCGGCACGATCGTGGCCGAATCAAAATTAGGCATGGGCTCAACATTCATATTCAGCATTCCGCTGATGGTTCCTCCGCAGCAGGCGGCAAAAACACAGGAAGCGGCTCCCGCGGCCGCGCAAAAGCAGGCGACAAGCCTCGCCGGCGCGCTTGACGGCATGAAAATTCTGCTGGTTGAAGACGGCGTTGATAACCAGCGGCTCATCACCATGGTGCTTAAGAAATCAGGCGCTGCCGTTGAACTGGCCGAGAACGGCAGCGTCGCTCTTGAGATGCTTGAGAAGCAGCAATATGACGCCGTATTGATGGACATGCAGATGCCGGTCATGGACGGATATACCGCCACGCGCACGCTGCGCACGCGCGGATATACCACGCCGATCATTGCGGTAACCGCTCACGCGATGGCCGAGGACCGCGCCAAATGCCTGGCCTCCGGCTGCGATGACTATATGGTAAAGCCGATTGACCGCGCCAAACTGATCAACTGCATTCGTGATCATCTGACGCAACCGCATAAGGAAAATTAACGATATCCGGATATCCGGATAGTTCGTCATACCGCGGGAACTTGCTTGCTCATATCGCCTCGGATATCGTCCCATCAATCGGCAATGGTGGCGATAAGGGGAGATCTTCCGCAATGGGCATGTATGATTCGGCACATGATGATCAGCCGCGTGATCTTTTTGCAGATCGCCCGCAATTGCCCTACCTGCTGCCGCTGCTGGTTTTTGTGGCGTTTTTTCTGCCGGCCAGTCTTGGCAATACCGGCGGTATTGACTGGCAGAAACTCTGGTTTGGCTGGCATCCGTTTGTTTACGGCGCCAAAACAATCACCGCTGCGATACTGCTGCGGTATTTCTGGAAATATTACACCAAAATTCGCTGGTCGCATTTGTGGCTCGGCGCGCTGGTGGGCCTGGCGGGTGTGCCGATATGGGTGCTTATTGAGTATGCTTCGCAGCATATGGGCCTGACAAAAATACCAAACCCGGCCGATCCTTACGCGTTTTATAATCCGGTTACGCAGATTCCGGATACCGGCTGGCGCTATTCGTTTTATATTCTTCGCGTGCTGGGGCCAACGCTGGTTGTGCCGGTCATGGAGGAACTTTTCTTCCGCGATTTTCTCATGCGCGCACTGGTCCGCGGCGGACGTTTTCAGGAAGTGGCCGTCGGCGAGTTGAGTTGGCTGGCGATCCTCGGTTCCTCAACGCTCTTTGCGCTTAACCACATTCAGTGGCCCAGCGGTTTTGTTTACGGCATGATGATGGCGCTGCTGGTCACGCGCACCAAATCTCTCGGCGCGTGCATTGTGGCCCACGGCGTGACCAATTTTGTCCTCTACGCGGGATACTGCATTCCCTTTGGCGACTGGCAGTTCATGTGACAGGGGACTGGGGACAGGGGCGAGAAATCAGGGGCCGGGCAACAGCCTCGTTACGTTTCCTCTCACGTATTTTCCGGCTTGGGCGGCTCATCGGCGCGCAGTTCGCTGCCGGGCCATTGCGTCTGCGACGAGTCATGACCGCTGCTCATCGGGATGCGCAGGCGGAACGTTGTTCCCTGGCCGACTTTTGACTCAATCTCAATTTTGCCCTGGTGTTCCTCAATGATTTTTCGCGTGACGGCCAGGCCCAGGCCGGTGCCTTTTTGCCCCTTTGTGGAGTAAAACGGCTGAAAAAGTTTTTCCTTGTCTTCCGCGCTGATACCCACGCCGTTATCCTGAACTTCAATGACGGCTTCTTCAGAAACCGCATCAAAATAACTGCTCAGCGTGACCACGCCATTGCCGGACTCTACCGCGTCCATTGCGTTTGTCAGCAGGTTGAGCACGGCCTGATGTATGCCGTCGGCATCAACAGGAATTTCCGGCTGCGTGAGGCTGATCTCCGGCAACACGGTAATTTTGCGTTCCTTTGCGGTGGCCTCAACAAGGCTCAGGCATTCCTCAAGAATTTTCGGCAGGTGAATCAACTCATACTGCGGCGTGCGCGGCTTTGAGTACGCCAGCATGTTCATCGTCAGCGACTGAACCTTGTCAAGGTTGCGCTCAAGCATGCGCCAGCCCATTTTGGCCTGGTCAAGATTGCCCTTGCGCAGGGCCAGCTCAAGAACATCACCGCCGCCGCGGATGCCCTGAAGGATATTTTTGATGGAGTGCGAAAGCGATGCGACGGTTTCGCCGGCCGCGGCCAGTCGTTCGCGCCGGATGGCATCCTGATAAAGCCGCGCATTCTCAATGGCCATGCCGGTCTGCTGGCCGATGGCCGTCAGCAAACGAAGCTGGTCAAGCGTATACGTAAAATTGGCCACCATGGAGTCAATATGCAAAACGCCCAGGATTTTCTCGCGGCCGCGGATCGGCACGCAGATCGCCGAACGAATTGACAGATTATGAACGGATTTGCCCTTGCTGAACCGCTGATCCGTCATGGCGTTGCTTGAGAGAACACCCTCGTTTTTCGACAGCACATGCTGAATGATCGTCTGGCTGACGGCAATTTTACCCACCTGGTCCTGCGTGCGATAACGCACAACCTTTGGCGTCACGCGGTTATGGGCCGCCGGGTCCACAAGGCCGATAAATCCGCGATCCGCGCGCACATGTTCAAAGACCGCGTCCATGACTTTGTTAAGCAGCGGATCAAGATCAAAAACACTGCCGATGGCCTGGGAAATCTGAAGCAATACGCGGAAATGCACCAGCGCCGCGGCCGAAGGTTCAGGCGCGGCCAGTACCACGGAATCCTCATTACTTGCCACAGTGCTGACGATGGCCGAATCGCCCATCGTATTCATACGCTTGTTGACGCCGACGCCTTCGCCATCAAGCTGAACGTTTTGCTGAGCGCTGCCGAAAACCAGCAGCGTGCTGCCGAGGCGGATCTGGTCACCGACTTTTACTGAAGCAATTTTATTAACACGTTTGCCGTTGACGAAAACGCCGTTGGCCGCGCCTACGTCATGCACAACCCACCCGTCATGCCGGCTCTCAAGCATGGCATGCCGACGGGAGATCGTGAGGTCTGACAACGGGACAGCCTCGCTCAATCGCCCGAGCAGAATCTGCTCGTCATTCAAATCAAAGCGACGCCCCTTGTCGGGACCTTGCAGTACAGTCAACGTGATCACAAAAACCTCAAAGAAAGGGCGCTACCTTTACGACAACCAGTATGCGGGCCAAAATCGGCTGACTTTCGCCCAGAGCTGACTTGCGGCCGAGGCACACATTATCTCCGGCCGCCGCGATGAATCAAAGTCAGCTATTGTCTCTCAAAGTCCCGCCGCGTCAATGCATCAGAAATACCGGCGTTTGGCTTGAGAAAAGATAAACACCTCACATGTCATACACGAATATGAATTAAGTTGCTGCTGAATTGATCTTCTTTCGCTACTTGTAAAGCGCCATGTGATTCATTTTCGTGCAGAAAAGAATCGCACTTCAGAAAGATGCGCTACTCAATTTACCGAAAGTTCTCACAATCATGTTGACGGCATGCAGCAGCAGACAAAACACAACTCCTGATTAGCACAATTTTTACAAATAATACGATCAACAAATAATTTTCCCAGCCAAAGCCCACTTCCCCACAGGCCTCGCTGAGTATACACTCCCTCACATTATAGGAATGGTGGGAAAAACATAACATTCATAAGGGAGATGGTATGGGCATGATCAATGAGTTTAAGACGTTCATCATGCGCGGCAATGTCGTGGACCTTGCCGTCGGTGTGGTCATTGGCGCGGCATTCGGCAAAATTGTCACAAGTTTCGTCAGTGACCTTCTGATGCCTCCGCTGGGCATGCTGACAGGCGGACTTGATTTTTCAAATCTGCAATGGGTTCTTAAATCTCACCTGAACGACAAAACCGGCGAAATCGCCATTGATTCCGCGATAAAATATGGTTTGTTCATTAATAACGTCATTACGTTTCTGATTCAGGCCGCGGCGATTTTTGCTCTTATTAAAGTGATCAATTTCCTGTATACAAAACAGGCCGCCGCGCCGGCGGCGCCGAGCAAATCAGAAGAACTGCTTGCGGAAATTCGTGATTTGCTGGCAAAAAATCAAAAATAACCGCCTCGCGGATCAACACAGGTCAACTGGACACCGCCGCGCAGAAGACGCACACTGTTGTTATGATAAAGAGCGTAAGCTGCGCCTTCGCATAAGCAGTACGCCAGGAGATCACGGTGAACAAACCTTACGATGATGTCATCATAAACGCGCTCAGGCGCAGCGAAACGCAATCCGTGCACTCATCGGATCTGGCCGAAATGCTTCAGGTTGACCCGGATGACATGCCCGCTTACGAAGCCACCGTTGATGCCCTGGCGCGAGATGGCCGCATCATGATCAACCCCGGGCGCATGCTTGCCCTGCCGGCCATGGGCGCGCGCGTCGTGGGCCGCTTCCGGCAAACCAGCCGCGGTTTTGGTTTTGTCATTCCTGATGAGCCCAATGCGCATGGCGATTTATTTATACCCGCCGGAGAAAACCTTGACGCCGTCACCGGCGACATCGTGGCGGCCAAAGTGATCGTGCGCGATAAATATGAGCGTGACCGCCGGGGCACTTTCGGGCGCATCGTAGAGATCCTCAAGCGCGCCACAAACCGTGTCGTGGGCACACTGCAAAAAGAACGCAATCAATGGTTTGTCATTCCGGACGGCACTGTTTTTCGCGGGCAGGTGCTGGTTAACGACGTCACGGCCAAAAGTGCCAAAGAGAATGATAAGGTTGTTGTTGAACTGCTGAAATTTCCGCGTGATGATCAGTCGGCCGAGGGCGTGATTCTTGAAGTTCTTGGCGCGCGCGGCGAGCCGGAAGTAGAACTTCGCTCCGTCATTGAACAATATGAATTGCCGGACGCATTTGCGCCGGAAGTTACCGCGCAGGCCGCCGAGGCCGCGCGCACCTATGATCCGCAAGCCATTTTACGCAGCGGAGAGCGCCAGGATCTCAGCAACGAAATCATCATCACAATTGATCCGGATGACGCGCGCGATTTTGACGACGCCATCAGCCTGCGCGCGCTGCGATCAACGCGCGAACGCCAGGATGACGATGCGGCTCAGGATGCCGAGCCGGAAATGGACGCGCTGCTGGCCGGCGAAGCGGTTTATGAACTTGGCGTGCACATCGCGGATGTCTCGTATTTTGTCCCCGTTGAATCGGCAATGGATCTTGAGGCGCGCGCACGCGGCAACTCCACTTATTTCCCGCGGCACGTCATTCCGATGCTTCCGGAAATCCTCTCAAACGGCGTCTGCTCTTTGCAGGAAGGCGTATACCGCCTGACCAAATCCGCATTCATCCGCTATGACGCGCGCGGCAATGTGGTCGCCACGCGCTTTGCCAACACCATCATCAAGTCCGCCAGGCGCCTGACATACACGCAAGCGCAGGCCATTATTGACGACATCAAGGGCGAAGGTCAGCCGTACACAAAAGGCCTGCTTGATAGTCCGCCAAATCCGAATGTGCCCGATGTTCCTGCGTCGATACGCAATCTGCTGCTGAATATGGACCGCCTGGCGCGCGCCATTCGCCAGCGCCGCCTTGAGGCAGGCATGATGGTGCTTGATCTGCCGGAAGTTGAGCTTGTGATGAACGAAGAAGGCCACGTCATTGACGCAAAGCCGGAAGATGACGCCTTTACGCACAAGATCATTGAGATGTTCATGGTTGAGGCAAACGAGGCCGTTGCGCGATGGCTGACGAAAAATAATTTGCCGGTTCTGCGTCGCGTACATCCGGAGCCGGACGCCATCACCGCCGAGCAGGTACGCCAGTTTTTGATGGTCGCAGGCCGCAAAGTGCCCAAAATTCTTGATCGCGCCGCCGTTCAGTCTTTGCTCAGCAGTGTGCGCGGCACGCCGGTGAGTTACGCCGTCAACCTGGCGGTGCTTAAAACATTTACGACTGCGGAATATTCTCCCGTGGCCGTAGGCCACTATGCGCTGGCTTCCGACAACTACGCACACTTTACCTCGCCGATTCGCCGTTATGCGGATCTTGTCATTCATCGCGCGTTTAACGCGGTCGTCAATCGCAAAGGCGGCAAACCGGCCGGCAAGTCGCGCAGAAAATCCGAAGAACGCAGCGGCGTGGCCGGCCTTGATCGCGGCAGCGCTCTGATGCCGGAGAAACTCGGCGACGTGCCGGATTTTCAGACTCTTTCGCAACTGGGCAAATATCTTTCGTATACAGAGCGCCGCTCAAGCGATGCCGAACGCGAACTGCGCGCGGTTAAAGTTCTTCAGCTTCTGGCAGAGCACGCCGGCGACGTTATTGACGGCGTGATCACCGGCGTCACCAACTTCGGCGTGTTTGTTCAATCGACGCGATTCCTTGTTGAGGGTATGATAAGAACCGCCGATCTTCCTGATGATTTCTGGCAATTTGACGAACGCACCGGCATCCTGCGCGGGCAGCGCACCGGCCGCAGAATCGCAATGGGAGATCGCGCCCGCGTGCAGATTGTGGCCGTCAATATTCCGGCGCGCCAGCTTGATCTGCGGCTTCTTGAACATGGTTCGGGCATCTCCGGCGATACGTCGCTGCGGCAGATGTCGCCAAGACGCGAACCAAAGCCGCATATCGGGCATGGCAGCGAAAACGGCGAGCAGGAACAGGACAACGCCCGCACGCCGCAACCACGCGGAAAGAAAAATGCCGCCAAGCGACTTGAACGCAAACTGCAAAAGCGCCTGGCGCAACAACAGGACAAACGTAATCACGGCCACAGTAAACGCCGCGGCCGGGGCAAAAGACGCTGATTCACAAGGATGATGTCATGAAAAAAACATGGGCCAAAATGATCGCATTATCCGTTCTCTGTCTGCTGGGCTGCGGCCTGCTGACGGGCTGCTACACTAAAGTTGTGCGCGATGATTCCGTTGAGGCAAAGCTCAACCGTTCCGGAGTTCCGATGGATAAATCAAGCGGCAGTTCAAGCAGCGGCAATGTGCAAAAAAGCAGCAGCAGTTCATGGTGACGGCAGAGGCTATTGCTGCGCCGTGATGAACGGGCAAAATTGATTCTGTTTTATTTAATGCCGCTTACTCACAGCGGCCTTTTTTATTGGCGTATGTATGATTTCTTTACGGCATATGTTGGCTGGCCTGTTATCGGCGGCCGGTATGATTTTGAGTATCCCCGCCACCGCACGCGGTGCGGAAGTCACGGCCGGCCCGATGATCGGCCACGTCACCGATACCAGCGCGCGTTTGTGGATGCAACTTTCAACGAGTGCGGAAATAACCATTGAGGCAACCGACGTGCTGCGCGGACGCTCCGCAGGCCGCCTCCGTGTGCCGGTTGAGGGCCCCTGGCCATTTGTGCTTGATACCCCCATCGGCGGACTTGAGCCGAATCATAATTACCGTGTCTCACTGACGATTGATGGCAAGCCGGCCAAATACCCCGGTCCGGAAATCGCCATCCGCACCGCGCCCACCCCGGGCGAGCCGGATAATTTCAGCGTTGCTTTCGGCAGTGGTTTTGACGCCAAGTCCTCTCCTGACGGCGCTATTTTTAAAACAATTCAGCTTCTTCAGCCGCGCGCGTTTGTGTTTCTGGGCAACTGCGGATACCTGCCGCCGACGGAAGATCAGTTTCCCGAAATGCGCCGCGCCGCATATCGCATGATGGCTGACACTCAGCGCTCCGTGCGCATTAACCCGGGACTTGAGGTGCTTGCCCGCGCCACGGCCATGTACGGCATATGGGGAAATCGTGATTACGGCGCGCCGGCATCAAATAAAGACTGGGTGTATAAGCAGGAGAGCCTGATCGCTTTTCAGCGTTACTGGCCCAGTCCGTTTTTCGGCACTCCGGAAACGCCGGGGTTATTCTGCAATTTTGTCATTGCCGATGCGGAATTTTTTCTGCTTGATCCGCGTTATTATCGCGATGCCGATCAGGATGCCGCGCGACAGAATATGCTTGGCGAAGGGCAGGTGGCGTGGCTGAAAAACGCCCTGACGCAAAGTCAGGCCACGTTTAAGGTCATTGCCGTGCCCAATGCCGTGCTGGCGCCTTATCAGCAGCCGATGATGAGCTGGTGTAATTATCCCGAGGGTGCGGCGTTTATTCGCTGGCTGCTTGAAAAACACATCTCCGGCGTGGTTTTCGTCTCCGGCGCCGGCAGTTTTGGTGAAATTTCCTGGCGTAAACCGGCCGACGAAAACGCCGAGTATCCGCTGATGGAGTTGACGACATCGCGTCTGAGTTCCGTTCGTAATGAACTGCTGACGCCGGAAAGCAACGCGCAGCGGCAACAGGATAATCCTCAGCGCATGACGGACGCCGTTACCGATACCAATTTTGCCGCCGTTGAGTTTGGCGGCCCGCGCTCTCAGCGTTTTATCACGCTGCGCCTGTATGATGCCAAAGGAACTGTGCGCGCTGAAAAACGCGCTTTTGCCACGCAGTTACGTTAAGGATCATGCGACGTGCCCATGAATTTTGATTCACTCGCCAGTGCGCTTAGCCTTTCGGCGCCTCACGAAATGTGGCGCGCCGATTTTGACTCATCCGCCGATTTTTCTCTTCTTCCCCTGTCTGAGCACACGCACTTTCGCCCGCAATGGGATGCGCTTTGCGTTCAGGCCGGGCTCTCAGAAGAAATCAGCGGCGTTCTCTGGCAGGCCATGTGCGATGTGCGTTCGTCAGCGCCGCTGAGCCGATTGCTGGCGCACGCGCGGTGGTGTTTTTTTGAACATCAACCAGCGCAGGATCCCACATCATGGCCTATGCTGCCCGCGGAAACCGGCGACGCCGGCCGATTGTTTTATGCGGCAGTCATGATGGCTGAACTTCCGCGCACCATCGGCCGGCATCGGCAACGCGGAATACCGCCGGAAATTACCGCTTATACATTCAGTGATCTTGAATTGTGGCTGCGTCATTATCATGCACAAAATGGCGCGTGGGGATTTAACGAACACGGGTGGCTCATCAAGCATTTACGCGGCGAGCTATTCGCGCTGGGCCGCCTGCAATTTGAACTTTGCGATAACCCGCTTCCTTTTCATGCGTGGCAGAACATACGCGACAACAGGGTAATTCTTTTTGCGGCCGCGGATTTTGCGGTGCGCGCGGATGGTCTTTTTGCCTCGGCCGATAGCGGCGCTGCACAGGATGTCTTTGTCACGCGTTATGTTCAGGACCATCAGCAGGTCACCGGCCACCCAGTCAATGAGCGTGGCGAAATTCAATCTTCGCCGCTCACATTGCCGTTTGCGCAGTGGCGCAACGTGATCAACCCCGGCGATCCTTCGCTGGGCGTGCATATCCCGGCGCGCGGAGAACTTGCTCCGCGGGAATGCGAAGACTCTTTTGCGCGCGCACGTGATTTTTTCCCACGCTATTTTGCGGATCGGCCGATCCGCGGTTTGTGGATTGAGTCATGGCTCATGGACCCGCAACTGGCTGATTATCTCCCGGCCGCCGGCAACATCGTTCAGTTTCAGAAATTCTTTTTTCCCACGCCCTTTCCGCACGCCAATGATTTGCAGATGCGCCAGCGGATTTTTGGCGTTGACCAGTTTAAGCCGGTTGATGAACTGCCGGGCGCCACGCGTTTACAGCAGATTTTTGTGCGTCATGTGCGCGCAGGCAAATCATGGCGCGCCGCGGCGGGCATTCGCTTACCGTAAAACACATTTTGCGATTCGGCAAACAAAGGTAAACTGTTGTCATGGCCGCAACCGTACACAAACAGCCGCAGCTTCCGCTGAAAAAGACCGCCGCGCTCACGCTCTCCGGCATGCGTGTGCGTTTGCGACAGAACATTCTCACGCTTATCACCATTGCGATGGCCGTGGCGTTTGTCACCCATGTGTGGATCATGCAGATCTGGGAGCCGGCCATTCACCAACTTCAGCAGGCCGCCACGCCGGAATCGGCCGAGGCTTCGCGCGGGCCGGGCATGGCGTGGCTGATCCTCCTTTCCCTGCTTATGGCGGCCGTGGGCATTGCCAATGCCATACTCATGTCCGTTACGGAACGCTACCGCGAAATCGGCACCATGAAGTGCCTGGGCGCTCTTGATTCGTTCATCCTCACACTCTTTATGCTTGAGTCCGCATTCCTCGGCGCGGCCGGTTCTTTCTGCGGCGCGCTGATCGGCACATGCTTCGCCACGCTGACGCTTGTTCTTAAATACGGACAGGATGCCTGGGCCACCCGCCCTACTTTGGCTCTGCTGGGCATCTGCGCCACCACGTTCGCCGCCGGCATCCTCATGACCGCGCTTGCGGCGCTTTACCCGGCGCGCAAAGCATCGCATATGGACCCTGTGGCCGCCATGCGCACGGAAATATGACCACGCAGTTTTTGCCGCATACCCTGAGACGGGTACACCATTAACTCACTTCCGGTACTGCACGATAATAATGGTGTTGTGACACGGCGGAGGCATCATGTCTGAGGCGTCTCATTATCAGTTGTCCCCGGCAAATGCCCAGCGAGCCATGCGATTGCGGATTGAATCGCTGACGTATTTGCCGACTTCGGTTGGCGTTGCGCTCAAGCTGATGGAGTTGGGGCATAATACCGAGGCCGACCCTTCCGAATACGCCCGCGTCATTTCGGGTGATCCGGGGCTTTATGCCAAATTGCTGAGTCTCTCAAATTCATCATTCTTTGGCGTATCAACACGTGTGACCAAACCGCAGATGGCCGTGAGCCTCCTGGGACTTTCTACCGTCCGCACGCTGGCGATGGCTTATTGCCTGGCGGGCATTCACAATGAATTGCAGTTGAGCCCTGCTGATTCGCGCCCATTCTGGGCCGGAAGTCTGCTCAAGGCGGTCGCAGCAAAGCAATTCGCGTCCGTTATCAACCAGAGTTGCACGGAGGAAGCCTTTGCCGCCGGTCTGCTTCAGGACTTGGCCGTGCCGATCATGTTTTCCGTCAACCGCGATTATGTCGGCGCTCTCTACGAAAACAATGAGCTAGGCGCTCCGCAGCGACTTGAACGCGAGACCGCAAAATTCAATATGAACCACGCGGAATGGGGACGGCTTCTGGCGCAGAAGCTCAACTTGCCGCCTTTGTTTGTCAACACGGTCGGCGATCATCATAATTACGCGCTGCTTCAAAAGCATGTTGAGCCGCCGGCGCTGGCGCAGGCCACATACGTCGCGGCGCTTTTCCCGAGAAAACTTGATCGGTGGAATTCTCCCGACGCCTGCGACCTGCGCGAGTTCCTTGCCACCAGCGTGCCGGCGCTTGATTGCGTGGCGTTTGTTCAGTCGATTGAAATTGAATTTCGCAGACTCTACGCTTATTTTCACGAAGGATACGCCCCGGCCGTGCGCATTCTTGAACTGATGACCGAAGCCACCCGCGAATCGGCAAACAGCACCACGCGGCTTGTCGGTACCGTTCAGGAACTCATGCGCGACGTCGCCTCGGCCGGGAAGCAAATGAACGAAGTCATTCAGCAGGAAGCTGAACTTCAGAACGCCGCCATGACCGATCAACTCACAGGCGCGCTCAACCGCGCGGGATTCAGGCAGCAAGCTTACGAAATGATGAACATTGCGGTGCGCCTGAATCATCCGTATGCGATCATGTTCCTTGACCTTGATCACTTTAAGCAGCTCAACGATCAGGCCGGCCACGCCGCCGGCGACCTGGCACTTCAGCAGGTCGTCAAAACCATGCACAAATCCCTCCGTTCAACAGACTGCATAGCGCGCGTCGGCGGAGATGAATTTGTGGTGCTCATGTCCAATTGCGATCACCAGACATCCGTCATGCTCGCAGAAAGACTCATCAAAAATATTCAGATCTCACACATCGGCACGGATCAGGTCGCCATCGCCGCCAGCGGCGGACTGGTGACGGTTCAGCCAAACGATCAACGCTATAACCTTGAAGAGATTCTTCAGACCGCCGACAAGCTGATGTACATGGCCAAACACGAAGGCGGCGGACGCTTTTCGCTCACCCGCCTCATCGGCCAGCGCGACGAGACACTGCAAAGCAAGAAACGATTGTGACAACAATAATTCACGCCCGCATACAAATTTCCCCCTATTGATATCACATAACACAATACGAATTGGCAAATAATGGATTATCTCCCTCTTTCTGAAAGAAGACGCAGTTGCTTGTAAATGCCCGACGACAAATTGCCGATACCCTTTATAAGTCATGGTTGCCGAAATGTGGTGTATTCGGCAATGTGAATCTGCCAAATCAAAATGTTGATCAACTGGGGACGCGCGGCATATGCCGCATTGACAATTTCACCGTGGGGATCAGGGCTTTTGTATGCGAGCTGTATTCGCATGCCCGAGTTCAGCCGGCACCCATGATGTGCCGTCTTGAACGGACAACGAAGGAGCATCGTGTATGACACTCGCAGTGGTACCAGGTATCACCAATTCAGGTAATGCACCGGAGCTGGTGCGAAAGAAAATTCAGAGCCTAAACTACCTGCCGACAACCGTCGGCGTGGCCATGAAGCTTATTGCCATGGGCCAGGATCCGGAAGCTCATCCCGCGGAATACGCGCAAATCATCAGTTCTGATGCCGGCCTGAGCGCCAAAATTCTGGCGCTCGCCAACTCCTCCTGGTTTGGCGTACGCAATCGCGTCACGCGCCCTCAGGTCGCCGTGAGCCTGATGGGTCTGGGCACCGTCCGCACGCTGGCCATCAGTTACTGTCTCACCGGACTGCATCACGAACTGCGCCTTAACGCCGAAGAATCAAAATGGTTCTGGTCCGCATCAATCTGCAAAGCTATCGCCGCGCGGATGATCGTAGGCGCTACGGATATCAAGCTTTCCGAAGAAGCTTTTGCCGCCGCGATTTTTCAGGATATCGCCATTCCGGTCATGTACAGCGTGGCGCGCAAGCAAATGGACCAGCTTTTGACCGATCCTAAAATTGAGTGCCATAAACGCCTGCAAATAGAGCGCGACATATTCAGCATGGACCATACCGAAGCCGGGCAATTACTCGCCGTGCATCTTGATTTGCCGACCTGTTTTCAGGACATGATCCGCCATCACCACGGCCGAGCCGAACTCAATGATGTTGTGGATGTTCAGCCGATGAGCGTGGCGCTGTATATCGCATCCCTGCTGCCGCATCGCGTGGGTGTGTGGCACAAGGGCGATATGAACAAACTGGAAAAAGCGATCGGCCAGCTTCCGCCGCAGCATCTTAACGGCATGAATCTTCAGGATTTCCTGCGCGCGGTTGATCACGAATATAAAACAATGTGCCAGCAGCTTGATTATGATTCAGAGCACATCAGCCTCACGGAACTCATGGAGCAAGCGGTCAAGGAAATTGCCGACAATACCACGCGCCTTGTGGGCACGGTGCAGGAACTGATGAATCAGGCCGCCGCGGCCGGCCAGGAACTGCATCAACTCATGAGCGAAACAAACCATCTTGAAAAAGCGGCCGTCAGCGACGCACTCACCGGCGTGCTCAACCGGCACGGTTTTGAAAGTTACGGCAAGGAAATTCTTGGGCAGATTGCCACTGATCCGCGCGGATTTGCCCTGCTTTACATGGATCTTGACGGCTTTAAGAAACTTAATGACACCCACGGACACGCCGCCGGCGATGCCGCGCTCAAGCGCTTTGCCGAAACCGCCGGCCGCACGTTGCGCCAGGGTGATCTTCTTGCGCGCCTGGGCGGTGATGAATTTGTGATCATGCTCGTGGGACTTAATGATCAGGAAGCCAGCCGCATCGCCCAGCGCCTGCTTGATAATGTGCGCCAGAGCAACCAGGGACACTCGCTGGCCCTGGGTTTGAGCATCGGCGTTTTATGGATTCAGCCCAATGGCGAAGTTTATTCACTTGAGGCCCTCGTACACGCCACCGACAAATTGATGTACCAGGCCAAACGTTCCGGCGGCAGCGGATTTCAGCTTATGCGGGTCATCGGCAAACCCAAAAAGAAGCCGGTAAACGCCTGAAGAAACAACAGAAGATAAGCTACAAAGAGCGCAGCAAAAAAACGCGAAAGACGAACCGCCAAACGCGAAACAAAGACAGTTTTTTGACTCATAAGGTTTCGCGTTTTGAGTTTCGCCTTTCGCGTTTTCCCTATTGTTGATCATGCCTGAACAGAAACTCACCGGCAGCATAAACTCATCCCATTTTGCATTTGGCCCGTTGCGAGTATGCTACAGGGATGAAGAACTACCATTTGCCGATGATTGTGCTGACTTTGCTTCTGGCTTTTCTGGCCGGGGGCTGCTCGTCTTTTCGCCCGCTGCAAATTGAGCCTGTGGCCAAGAAGAAGGCAATCGTCAGGCCTGACGTCCGCTCGGCCACTTATCGCGCTGATCGCGACAACAATCTGTATTTTATCCTCAAAAGCAACAATAAAGACCGGGCCTCCGGAGAACCTGTTGAGCAGACGCTGATCATCCGCATGTTCTGGCGGCCGGTGGGCGGTAAAACATCCCTTGAACCTTCAGCCCTTAACTGCACGTACCGCTATATCGTCACTACCCCAAGCGCGGAAGGCATGTACGAAGGCGCGGGACTTCTCCGCGTATATGACAAAATCGGCAAACGCATGGACGCACGACTGGTTGATGGTGATTTGCGTTTGAGCGAAGCCACTGAAAATTTTGTTGATTCACTGGGACGCTGCCGCATTTACGGCAACTTTACGGCGGACTTTGCAGAAGCCAAAACCATGAGCGATGTCATTGAGGCGCAGCGCGGTTTCTTTGCCCGCTCATTGCCGGGCGCGCTTGTTCAGTATGATGACCACGGCCAGAAGATCAACACCACTCAGCCGGCCAATACGCAACCGGCCAAAAAAGCGGAATAATCGTCAGGCTCTTGGCGAAAGTTAATGATGGCCCGTGCTGCGGAGAAACGCCATGACCATCAGCGCCGCGCCGCCGAGCAGCAGCAATGCGCCGCTGATTCCCACGATCTGTTTGGTAGAATCAGACACCCACGAAAACGGCATATCAAAAATCTGGGCAATGGTTAACAAAAGCTCTGTCACTATCGGCCGGCCCGGTTTTTTAGCCTTCTTCGGTACTACAGTTGCCTTCTTAACATCCTCTTCTGTCATGGTCCTGCCTTCTTTGGCAGCGCTCACGACCGTCTTCATGGCATTGAGTGCGGCGGCGGCGGCTTTGGCAGACGCATGCGGATCGCCGGATTTTTTCTCCTCAACAGCAGGCTTTTCCTGGACCGGCTCCGGCGCGCCGGTTATTTCTGTTGCGGCAGACGCAGGCTCAGTGGCCGGTTCTTCTTTTTTAGGATCAGTAAGGTTTTGCAAGATCGCGCCGAGTTCCTGGTCCGGCGATTCGGATTTTGCATTTTCCGCCTCGGCCGCGACGACTGCTTCAGGCGCAACGGATGATTCTTTTGGCTCGGCCTGCTCAGTAGCGGCGGCTTGGGCTTGCGCCTTTGGCTCAGGAACAGTCACGTCGCCATCAATTTGCGGCTCGGGCGGCGCTTGTTCCGGCGCGCTTTCCTTTGTCAGCAACGCGTCAATTTCCGCCTGAACTGATGTGGTTATGTCTTCCTCGGCAGACGCTTGTCCCGCATTATTTTCCGCGGCCGTTTTTTCTGCGGGAGCTTCTGCTTGTGCACCGGCAGGCGCCTGGGCAACGGCATTGTCGGCAGCCTGTGCCGCTCCCGTCACATCGGCAGCGGATTCCTGTTGTGGCGCAGAGGCTTCCGGCTCCGCGGCTGATTCCGACGCAGGCGCTGCTGCTCCGGCAATCAGGTCCGCCACGGCCTGCGTCATATCCTCAACGCTGGCCGGCGCCTCTGGCGCAGGCGGACTTTCCGCCGGCTGCTGAGCTGCGGCCGGTTCAATATCAACCGCCGGTTCAGCGGGAATTTCCTTTGCCCCGGTGAGTATCGCCTCCGCCATCGCATCAACATCCGTGGCGCTTGCGACTTGCGGAGCAGGCGCGGCCGGCGCAGCTTGGGCCTGCGCCGCGGGTTCTGCTGCCGCTTTATTTTCCTCTTGAGGACTCGGCGTATCGCCCAGCAATTGATTCAGCTCATCCTGCACGGTCTGGTCGGCATGCTGCAATTGATGCGACAACTCATCATGCTGGCCGGCATTTGCCAGATCCTGAATTGTGGCGGCCGGCACAGTTGATTCATCATCATGATTTGCCCCGGCCAACAGAGCGTCAAGTTCCTCAGCACTCAAAGCCACCTGGGCATCCTGCACAGAATGACTATTTTCTTCCGGCAAATCCGCATCAGACAAAATTTCCGCCTCAGCTTCCGCAAGGCGGCTCACCGGCGCAGGCGTAGATTTCTCATCGCCTTTTTGATCCGCATCCGCCACGTTCACCGTGGCCGGCTCCTCGCCATCCCCGGCCGCCCATTGCTTTTGGCTGGCGTTACCCAGCAACTGCGCAATAGCATCATTAAGACTCGCATCACCAGCGGGATTACCCGACTGCTGATCCTTCTTTTTCGCATCCGCGGCGGCGGCTGGTTGACGTGATTTGTCACTGGCAGGCGCAGTGACCTGCTCAAGATGTTTTTTGACCAATTGATCCATCAGTTCGCCCGTCTCGTCATTTTTGTGCCCGGAATCGTTCATACTCATAAAATCGGCGATTCCGGGCAGCAGGTTTGCATCAGAACTCTCGCCGCTCAACGATTTTCTGCTGAGCGGATCTTCTGAAGAACCCGTCCTGACGGATCGGCTGGCCATACAAAAACTCGTGTCGGGTGATCATGAACATCAATATCCGCCGTTAACGTAGCGGGCTGAGCATGCATTGGCAACAGGAATCTTTGTTTTCAGATGCGCAAAGCCGGTTTTTATCGCCCTCATGAATTATAATGGCAACTTACACACGTAGCGGTTAAAAAGGGCTCTCTACTTTTGCATAATGGGGCTGCCGTGGACCATTACCGATTTTTTTTGCCTGAACTTGCTGAAAATCAGTCATTTTTTTTGCCTCAGGACGAAGCTCACCATGCGCTGCATGTTCTGCGGCTTGGCGCCGGAACCGAAATTGAGCTTTTTAATGGCCGCGGCGCAGGCGCACAGGCAGTCATTGAACGCACCGACAAAAAAGGCGTTCTTGTACGCGTCACCAGCGACATCAGCCGGCAGCCGCAACCCGCGCCAGCCTTAACCCTCGCCACGGCCATGCCAAAAGGCGATCGCGCGCAATGGCTTATTGAACAATGCAGTCAACTCAACGTCACCGCCCTGCGCTGGCTTGAGTGCGATCGTAATGTCGTCAAATATCGCGAAGAAAGCGGGAAATTCGGCCGCCTTGAACGTTATGCACTTGAGGCCGCCAAGCAATGCGGGCGAAATTGGCTCATGTCCATTGAGCCTCCGCAAACACTTGAGCAAGTTGTGGCCTCGGCCGGAGATGCAATTATTTTATGGTGCGATCCGAGAAGCGGTAATTTTCATGCAATCGCAGCCCCGCAGAAGAGTTATATAGCATTGATAGGACCCGAAGGTGGCTGGTCACAACGTGAATGCGAATTACTCAACAGCTACACACGTGACGGCAAAGTCATGCCGATACGTTTAGGGATTAATATTATGCGAATTGAGACAGCCTGCGCCGCAATCGCTGCAATCACAGGGTCTTATTCGTATTAAAGAATATATGCTTTTTTGTTTTATAATAGTGGACTAAGTGCTCCGAAGTATGTAGTTTGAGAGGGTATCGTTTATATCCCATTTTTCCGGTATTCCGTTATTGAGGATGTGTTATGGAGTTACCAGACCAAATACAGTCTGAATTAGCAGCCTATGATTCGGCTACAGCCAAGTTTACGGCCCAGCAGATGCCGGAAAAAGACTTTACCGCATTTCGTGTTTTACATGGGGTATATGCCACGCGATTGCCCAATCGCCACATGACACGCGTGAAGGTTCCGGCCGGCGTGCTCACGTCGGTACAGTTACGCGGTCTTGGGCAGATCCTGGCAAAATATTCATCGCCCACGCCCTGCAATGGCAAAACGCCCACACCTCGCGCGCACCTGACAACGCGCCAAGATATACAGATATATGACCTGCACCTGGCGGATACGCCGTATATTCTTAAAGAGCTGGCAGAGCTGAACCTGACTACGCGTGAGGCCGGCGGCAACGCGATACGTAATGTTAAATGCTGCCCGATGGCGGGACTGCACTCCTCAGCGCCTTTTGATCCCACGCCGTATGCACTGGCGGTATCAAAATATTTTCTGCGACGCAATGATGTCATCGCCACGCGCGATGGCGCGCCGAAAACATACAGTTCTCTGCCGCGCAAAATCAAGATTGCGTTTTCCGGCTGCTGCGGACAGGGTCCGGATGCTCCGGATTGCGGTCAGGCGTGGATTAATGATATCGGCCTATTTGTCGCCACACGCAGATTTAACGGACAGGTTGTGCGCGGATTCCGCATCGTGATCGGCGGCGGACTGTCAACTCAGCCGCAGGCGGCGCACGAACTGGTTGATTTTGCTCCCGCAGATGAGATTATTCCGTGGATTGATGCGGTAGTGCGCGTATTTGCCCAGTATGGCTCCTATGACATGACGCCCGCAGGCCGGCGCAAAGCGCGCCTTAAGCACCTGATCCTTGATAAAGGATGGGAATGGTTTGCCAAAGAAGTAGAAGAAGTACGCGGCCGCCTGCCGCGCATCGTGGCGATACCGGCCATTGCGGAAGAAGCGCCGTCACGCTCGGCGGGTAATGTGTCGCTGTGCGTCAGCGTTGACGGTGATCCGAATTATGCGCGGTGGCTCAAAACATCCGTACAGGAAACACGCCATCCGGGATTCCTGGCTGTGCATATTTTTGTTTCGTCCTCCAATTTATCGCCGCAGCAACTGGGATTGCTGGGCGATGTGGCGGAATGCTATGGCGACAGCACGGTACGCCTTGCCGGCGAGCAGCAGGTGGTGCTGCGCTGGGTACGCAAGGAGAACCTTGCGCCTTTGTATGCGGCGTTGCGCGCGGCCAAACTCAACACGATCAAGGCGGCGGGCGTGGCGGATATCGCCACGTGCCCGGGATCGCTGACTTGCCGCATCGGGCTGACCAATGCGCCGGGGCTTGGCAAGCTGATCAATGATTGGTTTGTCAGCAACGAATTGATTTTGCCGCCGGAGACTGGCGATATTCATATCCGTGTGTCTGGTTGCCCGAATGGCTGCGCCGGCCATCATGTGGCCACAATCGGCTTTAATGGGGTGATTCGCACAGTCACGGGTACTGACGGACAAAAACATACCCTGCCGATGGCAAGCGTGCTCCTCGGCGGCAGCCTGAAAGTGTCAGGCGTTAACTTTGCAAAGCCGATCGGGACGTATGCCGTCAAGCAGATTCCGGATGTGCTTCAGAAACTGGTGGCGCTTTATACGGCCACCCGCAATGGCCAGGAAAGCTTTGCCAAATGGGCCGGGCGCATTGAGGCTGACAAAGTTGCCGAAGCGCTCAGCGGCATTACGATACCGGCCGCAGTTCCGCCGGAATTTTTTGTGGATGCCGGGACCACAGAGCCATATGTTCTTGGCAATGCAGCAACCAGTGAATGCGCCAAGTAATCGGGCGGCAACATTCTGAAATAAAAGCCTCGGGTATTTTACCCGGGGCTTTTTGTTTTATGATCCGCTCCGGCGCGAGTATACTTCCGAGAGGAGGCACACATGGCAGATCTTCCGCAAGACCCACGGCAACTGGCGCGCGATATTCTCTCGGGCAAAATCAAGCTTGAGGACTTGCAGCGCGAGCAGGCCCGCAGGCAGGCCGCGGCACAACGCCAGCCAGCAGAAGACCGTCCTGTTCCGCTGCCGAATTTTAATCGCCCCGCAGAGCGGCCCGCGCCGCAGGCGCGTCCGGAAGCCGCGCGTATTCCGTTACCGTCACAAAAACATCGGCCACAGGCGCCGCGTCCACAACAAGCCAAAGCCGCACGCAAAGTGCGCCGCGAAGCGCCGCCAGTTCGGCCGATGCCGCCATCATCAGAACCGGAACCCGTGCATACGCAACTGGCGCCGATGCCCGAGGCTGCGCCGCAAGCGGTGTCGTCAACCAACAAAACAGCCCAGGTGATCCGCGCAGCGGTGCGCCAGAAACAATCGTTGCGCCACGCGATTTTGCTCAGCGAAATTCTTCAGCCGCCGGTCTCGCTGCGGGAATAAATTCAGCGATAGGGGTCAGGGGTAAGCGGTTTTTCGCAGGCGGCTCTTTGGCGATATATCAATTGCAAAAAAGAGAACCGCCGGGCTCTTAAGCAAGCGCCCGGCGGGCAATATCAGAATCAGGCGGAGACATTGTTGCTATAACAGCAACATAGGTTGTCATCACCCGATTGAGCAGCAAAGCAATATCAGTTAACGATGCCGTAATTCTTGACGGACCAGCCCTTAATGCGGCCCTTTGAGGGCTTGCGGCCATGATTTGACTTCTTGCTCGACCACTTGAGGCGGTGATTGCGAAGACGACGTGCCATAGTAATGCCTGCCTTTCAACACTCAATAAGGGTTTTGGCCAAGCAAGGCCAAAACCAATGCGAAGTCCCGCAAGATAATAGGAATGTGCGTTAATTGCAAGTGACTCACATATATTACGCATAAACGAACGTTATTCGCATTAAAAGAGACCGTTTTCTCTTGATATTTTTCTTGCAACTAAGTCTCAACTTCGCTAGGATACCTCGACGTAAGATTGAGGTGCGCAGAGCGCAGGCCGATGTGGTTTGTGATCTGCCACGGATCGTGTGATTGAGGTTGTTGTGACTACTGTTTCCGCGCCAGCAAAAGTCGTCAAGCTCTCTCAACTTCGTCCGGGAGAGACGGCACGTATCGTGCGAGTGGGTGTGAGCGATCAGGGATGCCGCAAGCGTTTTGCCGAACTGGGGATCGCCGAAGGCGCCCGGGTCACGGTATCAAGCTGCGGCGAGTGCATGATGGTTCAGCTCGGGTGCACACGCATGGGCCTGGCGTGCCGCTGTGCGGAAGACATCACGGTGATGCGCCTGGCATCGTAAAAATTATTCCTGATATGTTGAGGAATGTCATGACACTTGATCAACTTGAATTGGGCGCTACGGCGCAGGTGCTCAAGCTCAGCGGAGAAGCGGGCGTCAAGCGCCGGTTGATGGAGATGGGGATCACGGCCGGGTCGCAGGTGCAGGCGGTGCGCCGCGCGCCGCTGGGAGATCCGCTTGATGTCAAGGTGCGGGGATATCATCTGTCGTTGAGGAAGGAAGAGGCGGCGGTAATTGAGGTTATGCCGGCCAGCTAAATACGAGTGTTGAGTTGCAGGGCTGAGGGATAAAGGCTCGGGTTGCGGAGGAAACAGGCTCGTTTCTGAGCAATCTTTGGCCTTTATCCGTCAGCCTTGCTGTTAACTGTAATGTTTTTCCTGAAATATGAGATGAGTGAACGTATGACGGTCAGTTCTGAACAGATGCCGGCGCAAGCAGACGCAACTAAAACATTAACGATTGCTCTTGCGGGTAATCCGAACGTGGGCAAAACCACGCTGTTTAACGCCATGACCGGCCTGAAGCAGAAGGTAGCCAATTATCCCGGCGTGACCGTTGAGCGAAAAGAAGGCCATTGCGTGCTGCCGATGGCAGATGACGGCCGACATAAAGATGCCACGGTCATTGACCTGCCGGGAACATATTCGCTTGCGTCGCGCTCACCGGATGAACATGTGGCGCGCCGGGTACTGCTGGGGCAAATCTCAGGCGTGCCGAGACCTGATGTCATTATTGTGGTATGTGACGCCTCAAATCTTGAGCGTAATTTGTATCTTGTCACGCAGGTGCTTGAGCTTGGCCGGCCAACGGTTGTGGCGCTGAGCATGGTTGACCTGGCGCAGAAAGCAGGGGCGCCGGTTGATGCGGCCAAATTGCAGGCGCAACTGAAAGTGCCGGTGATTCCGGTGCATGCACAAAAGAAGCTGGGCATCAGAGAGCTTAAAAAGGCGGTGGCGAATATTGCCGGCACAAGCCCGGCCGCGCTTGAGCTGCCGCTGCCGGAACGCCTTGAGACGCATGTGCATCAACTTGAGAAGATTCTGAATGAAGAAAAAATGGTTCATCCGGACCAGGCGCATTTTGACGCGCACATCATGCTGAGCATGGGCCATGATGATGCGGCTGACGAACCAGACCCGCGGCGCGATCATCCGCGAATTAAAACTGCGCTGCATGAGGCGATGACCGACCTGACGGCGGCGGATATTGACCCGATCTCCTCTGAAATTGAGGCGCACTACAACTACATCGGCAAAGTGGTGGCGCAGTGCGTGACACAAACGGATATCAGGCAGCAACCTTCCTTCAGCGATAAACTTGATCGCATCCTGACGCACAAAATTCTGGGACTCGCCAGCTTTGTCGCGGTCATGGGCCTTGTGTTCTGGAGCATTTTTTCATGGGCCTCGCCGATTATGGACTTCCTGGCGGATGATCTTGTCGGCGGTTTTGGCACGTTTGTCAGCGAGCATATGAGTGACGGCCCGCTGAAGGACCTGATCGTTCAGGGCGTGATCGCCGGCGTCGGTAATGTGGTGGTCTTTCTGCCGCAGATTGCGATTCTGTTTTTCTTCCTGTCCGTGCTTGAAGATTCAGGCTATATGAGCCGCGCGGCATTTTTGATGGACAGGCTGATGTCAAAAGTCGGACTGCACGGCAAAAGTTTTATCCCGCTGCTGAGCGGATACGCCTGCGCGATCCCGGCCATCATGGGCACGCGCGTGATCGAGAATAAACGTGACCGCCTTGCGACCATCCTGGTGTTGCCGCTGATGAGCTGCTCGGCGCGGTTGCCGGTCTATGCGATTGTGATTTCGGCATTCTTCGGCGCGTATGCCGGGTGGCAGCAGGGACTGATTCTGCTGAGCATGTATGTGCTGGGCACCGTCACGGCTTTTGGCATGGCGTTTTTATTCAAGCGCACACTGCTTAAAGGGCCTACGCCGGCGTTTATTCTGGAGATGCCGCCCTACCGCATGCCCAGCGCCAAAGTGGTCTTAACGACGGTGGCGCGGCGCTGCTGGGATTATCTCAAGCGCGCCGGAACAGTGATCTTTGCGATGAGCGTGATCATGTGGGCGGCCACGAGCTATCCGAAACCGGCCAGCTATACCAAAGATTATGACAAGGAAATTGCCGTCAAGCAGGAAAAGCTTGATGCGCTGCCGAAAGTTGAGGAAAAGGCCGAGGAAAAACCGGCCACGCCCGCGGCGGACAATACTCAAATAGCCAAAGCGGATGACAAAGTAGCCGGCGAAGAGGTCAAAGAAGCGCCCAAAACGCCACAGGAAATTCTTCAGGAAGAAATTGATGACCTGAATAACGAAAAGGCGGCGGAAAATCTGGAGTATTCCGTGGCCGGGCGCGTAGGCCGGGCGATAGCGCCGATCTTTGCCCCACTTGGTTTTGACTGGAAATTATCCGTCGGCGTCACCGGCGCATTCTTTGCCCGCGAAATTGTCGTAAGCACAATGGGCATTATTTACAGCGTCGGCGAAGCAGACGAAACATCGTCCGCTTTAATGGATAAAATGGCCAGCGATTATTCGCCGCTGGTCGGTATTGTGCTGATGATTTTCGTGCTCTATTGCAGTCAGTGTCTGCCGACGCTGGCGGTGGTCAAGCGCGAAACGCAATCATGGTTTTATCCGCTGTTCATGTTTGCCTATATGACGGGCCTGGCATGGCTGGCGGGAACTCTTGTGTATCAGGCAGGCCGGGCGATGGGATTTTGAGAATGTCTGAGAATGCCGCCATGTGGCCATCTATTATGTGGTAGTTGAAATTTAAGGAGAGTCCGGAATCCGGACTGTATCGTTCATTCGCATATGCAAGTTGTCATGACCATTCTCATTTGTGCCGTTGCCGCCATCATGGCGGGCCGGTGGGTGTTTAAGTTTTTCCGCAGCATGGTGCGCCCCGGCAAAGGCGGCTGCGGATGCGGGTGTGGCTGCGGCGGCGCCGAAAAGAAAAATACCGCGCCAAAGACGGTATTTATTCCAGTCAGCGCGCTGACGAAGAAGAATTGAGAATCATCCTATCAAAATAGCGAAGCTTGTTTGGGTTGGCCGACGGTGCTGATGATATCGCCGTCGGCGACTTTGGTGGTGAGCTTGTCGCCTTTGTTTACGTCGGCCACGCGGCGAACCACCTGGCCCCGATCATTCATGGTAATGCTGTAGCCGCGCTCTAAAACGGATTGCGGGCCGACGAGTTTAAGCTGGCGCTCGCGGCCGGCGAGGCGTTCTGATTCAAGCCTGAGCCGCGCACGCATGGCGCCGGTGAGTTTGTGCGAAAGTTGATCCGTGAGCGATTGGCCGCGAACGATGGCCGCGCGCGGGTCGGCTTTTTCAAGCAGCCAGGCCAAGCGCGTCAGGCGGTCATGTTCGGAGCGGTGGCGATTAAGTTGTGCGTCACGCAAATTGCGCTGCGCCTCATCAATGCGCCGCCATCCCTGGGCGATGGCGTGGCGCGGCTCAATGCGCGCCACTTCCCGCGCGAGACTCTCAAGCATAGTGCCGTTGCGGCGCAGCGATGAGTGCATCACCTGCGCCATCTCAAGCGATAACTGCCGCAAACTGGCGCGCGCGGAATCATGTTGCCGGCGCACTTCGCGGGCAAGCCGCAACATGTGGCCGTCAAGCTCGCGGCGAAGCACCGCAACATCCGGAATGGTTAATTCCGTTACGCCTGTTGGCGTAGGCCCGCGCAGATCGCCGACAAGATCGGCAATGGTGGTATCCGGCTCGTGGCCAATGCCGGTGGCAATCGGAATGCGGCTTGCGACGATGGCGCGCGCGAGTGATTCTTCGTTAAATGCCCAGAGATCCTCAAGGCTGCCGCCGCCGCGAACCAGAAGAATCAGGTCAACGCCGCCGAGGTCGTCGGCCTGATCGTTGATATCCTCAATCGCATTGACGATGCTTGGCGCGGCGCCGTCTCCCTGAACCAAAACCGGATAAAGCATGACATGCAGTCCGGGATAGCGGCGATACGCGGTGGTCAACACGTCATGAAGAACATCGCCGGTGCGGCTGGTGATGATCGCGACATGCTGCGGCAAACGCACAATGGGCCGCTTGCGCGCGGGATCAAAAAGCCCCTCGGCGCGAAGCTTGTCGCAAAGTTGGCGAAACGCCAGCTCAAGCGAACCGGTGCCGCGCGGCGAAAGAGACTCAACATAAAGCTGAACTTTGCCCTGCGGCTCGTACATTTTAATGCTGCCGCTGGCAATGACCTCAAGGCCGTCGGCAGGCTTAAATTTGAGCCGGGCAAGCGCATCACGCCACATGACGCAGGGAAGTTCGGCACCCGGTTCTTTGAGCGTAAAAAAGGCGTGGCCACGATCATAGGTGCGAAAATTTGAGATCTCGCCCTGAACGCGCAAAGCACCTGGCAAATGCGCAAGCAATGTCTGATTGACCATCGCATTGACCTGCTTAACACTGCGCAGCGGCGGCTCATTTGGGGTCGCAGAATCGGTCTGATTTGGCAAAAAATCAGAAAAATTTTTGCTGCTCTTTTTTTGAGCAGCGCGAGCTGCGGCCGTTTTGCTGGGATCAAAGGGTAAACGGGGCATAATAAATGAACCCTACAAAAGTTAAGATCACAATCAGACTGCTTATTGCGATACGCGAATGCATTAACTTTAGGCATTTTTTATTCAAAATGCCTGCATTTTAGAGCCTACTTTAGTATGATCGCCCAAAAGTCAGACTTCGGTGCGGCTTTGCCACCGAGGAATTGTATTGCGACGACTCTTAAAAATTTTTAGAATCGCCAACTTTGGCTCAGTTTGCAGCGTACGGTGTCCGGGAGAATTGTAACCGAAAACCCCGGCCAAGTGTTGGCGCTGCCCAGAGAAGGACAAGGGTTATTCATGCGTAAGGTTCTGATTTACTCGTTGCTGTTGATCATAGGATTGATCGTCAGTCAGATCATGCCGCAAAGCGCAATGGTCTCAACAGTCATCAAGGTGGCGACGATGTTCGCATTGTCGTTCATTATGATTCACGTCGGTTACGAATTTGAGGTTGATAAAAAGAATCCCAAGCAATACGCATGGGATTATCTGGTGGCGGCGACCGCAGCCGGTTTTCCGTGGATTTTCTGTGCGTTTTATTTCATATTCGCAATGTCGCCGGCGGAACTCTGGTCCTATGGCGATCTGTGGCGCGAAGCTTTTTTTGAATCACGATTTGCCTCGCCGACATCGGCAGGCGTGTTGTTCTCCATGTTGGCCGCGGCCGGTCTGGGCGCCACGTGGGTTTTCGGCAAGGCTCGCATTCTGGCGATCTTTGACGACCTTGATACGATTTTATTCATGATTCCTCTGCAAATCATGATGGTCGGCGCCAAGTGGCAAGTGATCATCGTGATTTTCTTCATCGGCATCCTGTTGTGGCTGGCATGGCGCTATCTGCATGTGATCAAGCTGCCGTCAAGCTGGCCGATCGTGATGGGATATGCGTTTGTCATCACAATTGTCTGCGAAGGCATTTATATCGGCAGCAAGATGATTGATCACACGTCGCCGATACATTTTGAAGTATTGCTTCCGGCGTTCTGCCTGGGATGCATCATGGCGCGTCCGGGCAATGCCGACGTGCATGCGGATGACGCCAAAGAAGGCCATGAGGAAGGCCCGAATGAAGAATCAGAACAACGCGTATCAACGATCATGTCGGCGTGCTTTATGATTCTGGTAGGTCTCTCAATGCCGCCGATTCTGGAGATGGCCAAAGCGGCCGATCATCCGGCACCGACGGTTGCGGCGGTGCCAGCCAATCCGGCCGCGGTTGCGCCGGAAGGCGCTCCGGCGGCGGCCCCCGCCGCACCTGCCGGTGAAGTCAAGGAAGAAAGCCTGCTTGAGGATACCCCGATTGAAGTTCTGCATTATCCGGGCGCCTCACACGAAGCTGTGGCCAAAAAGAAAACCATGCCCGGCTGGGGCGTCATCGCCCTGCATGTGCTGGCCGTGACGATACTATCCAATATCGGCAAGATGTTCCCGGCATTCTGCTATCGCAAG
Organism: uncultured Phycisphaeraceae bacterium; assembly: GCA_964610975.1. Lineage (GTDB taxonomy): Bacteria > Planctomycetota > Phycisphaerae > WQYP01 > WQYP01 > CAZSYN01. The sequence continues at coordinate 48,106 of CAZSYN010000010.1, read as the reverse complement.
GAAGCCACGCTGCGTGAGCGCATCGCTCTTGGCTGGGGCATGTTCCCGCGTGGCGAAGTGGGCGCTGGCGTGCTGGTTATCTCCCTGAGTTACGGACTTGCCGGCCCGTCAATCACGGTGGCCATCCTGTCGCTGGCGCTGAACCTGCTGTGCACCGGATTGTTTATTCTGGTGGTGAAGAAACTGCTGGCTGGCGTCAAGAAGCCGGAAAATGCACCGGAAACGGCCGAAGTTCAGGCGTAAATGGAGCGATAACACTCTACCAAGCTTGATGGTACGTGCCGAAATTTTTGACACATACGATATAAAAACGGTCTACAGAAATGCAACAAGCAGGGGCGGTTCATGAACCGCCCCTGCTTATTAATAGATAACCATCGTCAGCAGTTAAACTTCACCGCAGACATTGACCACGAGACCCAGGCCCTGCATCGCGGCAACCTTTGCGGCCAGCGCGCGCTTGGCTTCGGCCTTGCCCGGCGCGTAAACCACCTGAATGTGATTGCTCTTGTGCTTGGCCATCAACTGATCGCGGCTGACGCCCGGCGTCACCGCATGCATGATCGGCCACTGAGACGTGGTAAGCTTCCAGCGATCCTCAGTTTCGGCATCCGGCAGCTTGACGACTTCGCCCAGGCCGATATCCATCTTGAGCTTGTTCTGTTCAACAAACACGCGACTCCAGACGATATAACCGGGCTTGCTGATGCCCTTGAGCGTGCCGCCGCCGAGACGGAAATACATCGGAGGCTGACGTTCTGAGCTGGCGCCTTTCCATCCGCCGATGAAGTGGGCCGGCGGTACCGCGCCTGAAATCTGGAAGACCCACACGTAATCGTCAACGCCTTCTTTGCCGTTGGCGTACTGGCCCGGTCCTTTGTAGTAGCGGCCCCAGCGCAGATCATGCAGTGTAGTCTCCGGCGCGTAACCAAGCTTGCGCCACAGGCGATACGTCACCAGCGCATCAAGGCCGGCGCATTCATCCACTTCGTTAAAGTGCGGCAGCGCTTCGCCCTTGAACAGTTCTTCGCCGGTCTTTTCGTCAAAAACGGGCGGACGTTCAACGTTGTTGAGCGTGCCTTCAACCAGATCCGAAGCGGGCGCCATATCCTTCAGGCCCTGCTGATACTGAATGCCGATGACCGAGCAGCCAAACTCCGCGGCGATACGCACGGCCGCAATGTACATCTTGCATTGCAGAAGGACCTGCGCTTGAGTCAGGTCAGTTTCTTCATTTTTGCCGAAATTAAATTTGACGCCGCGATCCAGATACCACTGAAAAACTTTTTTAGCGTCGGCATCGCTGACAGTCTGCATGCGCGCGCACAGGGCGGACTGGCTCAGGCGTTCCTTGAATATGCCGGTCTGATGCAAAAGCTCATCAGGAATGATGGCGTTATACATGCCCATGCAGCCTTCATCAAACACGCCGAGAATGGCCTTGCTCTTTTTGATGTCAGCGGCGATTTTTTCGCCGATGCCCATAGCGGACTTGGCAAGCTTGGCCTTTGCGGCCGGCGTGACGTGAGAAAGATCATGCTTGACCTTGCCGGTATCAAGCCAGCTCTGAAGCTTCTTGAGGAAAACGGCATCATCAAGAGTTTCTGACCAGAGCGAGCAGTACGGAATGTTGGCTTTGGTCATTGAGCCGTTGAGGTTGAGCATGCCCACAAGGCCCGGCCACTGACCGGACCAATTGGCCACAGTAAGGATCGGGCCCGAATGCGTATAAAGACCCGAAAGCACGTGATGCGAATATTGCCACACGGCCTCGGCCACAATCAGCGGCGCATCGGCGGGAATATCCTTAAAAATCTGCATGCCGTATTTCTGAGAGTCAATAAAGCCGTGGCCCTGGCCGTTATCAACCGGATGAGCGCGCTTGACCTTAGCGCCGAGTTTTTCAAGCGCGGCGATCAATTTTGCCTCCATTGACTGCTGGGCTTCCTGACACATCAGGTTTGCGCTTAAACGCAAATCACCTGACGCCACAAGATATACCGTTTTCTTTTTGCTGACCTTTTTTGCCATAATCGTTTCCTTTATTAACGATACCATCAAAATATCATGAATCACTTCATAAACAATTCAATCACGGGCACAGTCACATTTGGTTTTTGAATCGGCAGATTCAGCACCAGCGTATTGTCCGCACTCTGGCCAAGAATCTGCTTGCTGTGCCATTCATCCATGCCGACCTGAATTTCCGAACCATCGTTGAGAAGCTGCGCGTACTCAACCTTGCCGCCGAAACCATCCAGGAAAAGGTGCTTCATCGGCCACGTAAATGTATGAACATACATGCGTTTTGTCTGCGGATTGTACGTCAGGCGGCAATCCTGCGGCGTTTTAAACTCGGCCGGGGCTTGTGTGCATCCGTAAATGCTGCGGCTGTGGCGCCTCATCCACTCACCGATGCCGGCAAGCCGCGTCAGTGCGCGTTCATCAAATTCGCCGCGCGCAGTCGGGCCGACGTTCAGCAGCAGGTTGCCGCCCTTTGAGACCGAATCAATAAGCATCTCGATGAGCATGTCGACGCTCTTCCAGCTTTGCTCATCGCGGTGATATCCCCATGAACCGGAGAATGTCTGGCAAGCTTCCCACACGACAGGCTCCCCGTTGACGCGCATCCACTCGCGCGGCTGAACCTGCTCGGGCGTTTTAACATCCCATCCGTCCGGCAGATCAAGGCGATCATCGAGAATAATTCCCGGCCGCAGTTTGCGAATCAACTTCATAAGCCGCTGGGAATCCCAATCTTTGTGGCCCTTGCCGGTGCCGTCTTCTTTGGGATACGAAAAATCATACCAGAGAACATCGACATCGCCGTATTCAGTCAGCAGTTCGCGCGTTTGCTCATACATATACTGGGCGTATTTCTGCTGATCGCGGTCTTTATTCATCTCGGCCATTTTTTCAGGACTCAAATTGCGATACGGGCCCACGTGCGGATCAATCCTGCATTGCGGATGATGCCAATCAAGCAACGAATAATAAAAGCCGGTTCGCAATCCGCGGCTGCGGAATGCGTCAACCATCGGCCGGAGCAGATCGCGGCCGGCCGGCGTATTGGGCGCCTTATAGTCCGTCTGCTTGGTATCCCACAGGCAAAAACCTTCATGATGCTTGGTGGTGATGACGAAATACTTCATGCCGGCATCGGCCGCGGCCTGCGCCCAGATGTTCGGATCGTAGAGATCCGGATTAAAACGCTTAAAGTATTTTTCGTCGTAAACTTCGGTGGGAATCTGCTCATGGTTGCGAATCCATTCGTGGCGCGCGGGCATTGAATAAAGCCCCCAATGAATGAACATGCCAAAACGCGCCTGGGTAAACCAGCTCGTATCGCCCGGAGTTTTGATGGTCTCAAGCATCACGTACCCTCTGTATCGTTTTTGATGACAACCTGATCAAGACTTGCCGAATAACTCCGCGAAATATCCCGCGGATCGTTAATTCATGTCTATTACATTACCTTTTGCCCGATTTTCAGCCTATACACAGGATTGCCTTTTTTGTATCTTATTCTGCTGTAGCGTTATTCTGCAATGCCGATCAGTTCCGCAAAGAAAGGCTCACATCATGGCCAATTTTGAACGAATGAACTACGATCCGCGCACGACACGGGATCATTTGCGCGTGCGGTTGCTGTCCGTTGATTGCATCACGCTCAACTCAACCTGGAATGCACATGATGTGCGCTCTCCGTACTGGCGGCTTTACCTTAACAGCGCATCAGGCGCGTATGTGTCCGTTTCCGGCAGAGAGTATGCGTTGACGCCGGGGCAGATTCATCTGATACCGGCGTGGGTCTGTTTTGATTGCCGCAATGACGCGGTGCTGTCTCATTTTTTTATACATTTTGATGTGGTTGGCTGGCCGCCGAGTTTGCTGCGCGATGTTTTTCCCCGGCCGCTGTCGCTGGCGCGCCAACCGGGACAAAACGCCATTTATCGCGCGCTTGTCACGGCGCTTTCGCAGAACCGCCATGACGAACCAGAAACGCAAAGCTACGCCAAAGCAATGGTGTACCTGAGCCTGGCGCAGATCATCACCATGAATCTGCACGAGAGCCGCTGGGAAATATTCATGCGCGGTTCCGGCACGTTTACTCCGGCTCTGCGCTATATTGAGAGCCACCTGACAGAACCGATCTTCAACGGCAATCTTGCAAAACTTTGTTTTATGTCGGAGTCACACTTTATCCGCTCATTCCGCACTGTGCTTGGCCTTTCGCCGGCGCAATATATCCGCGAGAGGCGCGTCTCCCGCGGCGCGGAACAACTCGCACTGACCACGCATAAACTTGATGACATCGCCCAGCGTTGCGGCTTTGCCAATCGTTACTACTTTACCCGCGCATTTACGGCCGTCATGGGCGTGCCGCCGGCGCGATACCGCGCCAAAGCCATATAGAGCGGTTGCCAAAAAGAAATAACGGCTGACAGACTTACAAAGCCGCCCCGCGATAGCGTGGCGGCAGGTCATGCGCTAAAACATTTTGGCACATATTATAAAAGATAGATTCAGGAGGTATGTAAAACAAAAAACCCCGCGTGGTTCCTTTCGGATTCCCAGACGGGGCGGGTAAACAGAAGCAAAGAGTACAGAACAACGATAATTAATCTCTACTCTTAATGGTTATTATCGTCAATTTATCGAGAAAAGTCAATTTTATTTTTGTATTTGTTCGCAATCATAAACAGCACACAAAGTCATTATCAGACCCAACAATCAGAAAGAAACTGTTGATCAAGTTTAATGTAAGACGAACAATTGTAACGAAGATTCGCAACAGCATTCATTTGTTCTGTTTCAGATCTCATTGGGCTAATTACAAAACCTACAACAAGCTTAACAGGAAAAGTTTTCACAAATTTTAATGCTGGCACATAATCATTATCACCCGCTAACAAAAAATAACACGTCTGCACTTTTCAAAAATGCACATTCAACCAATTTAATCGCAGTAGAAACATCCGTTCCTTTTTCGGAATAGCTGATAAAAGTTTTCCCGCATTCTTTACATAACACATCACGTTTGTGATATGAGCCAAGATGCACGGTAGTATTTGCGCTCGCTTTTAAGGCGTTTAATCTTCCAGATTGAATTGCGAGTGATTTTTGAGGAGCCGTCCTTGATAAAGGGGCCGTAAAATAATAAGTGTGCAGCAAAGAGGTGCCCCGTGTCACTTTGGTAAAGAATTTTTGAATATGAAAATCAGACCGGCCAAAACCAGCCTGCATTCGGCGCTCTATATTCGTTCCGTCAACAATCAATATTGAGGTAGGCAACATGGCGGCTTGATTCAATTCTTGACTCATTCATGTGATGATATGAAAAATAATACTCTTTGAAAAGTAACCCGAATAAAAAGGGCCCGCGGAAATCCGCGGGCCCTGATGCATTACTCAAGATTTATTGAACAATCAATGCGGCTGATTGGGCAGGTTGATCGGCAGCGGCGATTCGTCATCTTCCGCCTTGACGCCATGCATATGGTGACTGGAGCGGAAGAACGGAATGCGATCAAGCACCTTTTCCTGGAACATTTCGAGGTAAAGGTAAATCGCGGGCGTGACAAAAAGCGTCACAAGCTGCGCGACTATCAGACCGCCAACGATCACAAGACCCAGTCCGCGGCGGGATGCGCCGTCAGCGCCCCAGCCAAGAGCGATCGGCACGGCGCCCATCACGGCCGCGAGAGTCGTCATGAGAATCGGACGGAAGCGGTCAACAGAAGCCTCATGAATCGCAACGTCAGCCTTTTGGCCCTGAGCAATGCGCTGAAGCGCAAAGTCAACCACCATGATGCCGTTCTTCTTGACGATGCCCATGAGCATGAACATGCCGACAAACGCATAAAGCGTGGCGACCTCATTAAAGAGAATCAGCGTTGCCAGTGCGCCGATGAGCGCCACAGGCAAGGACGAAAGCACCGTGACCGGGTGAATATAACTTTCATACAAAATGCCCAGAATCACGTACATCACAAAGACCGCAAGAATCATGAGCATCGTCAGGCTGCTCATGGTTTCCTTAAAGGTCTGCGCTTCGCCCTGTAACGCGCCACGCACAGTCGGCGGCGCGACGTCTTCGTAGACCTTCTCAATATATCCCATCGCGGCGCTCTCAGGCACGCCGGGATTGAGGTTAAATGAGAATGTGGTCGAGGTGAACTGATTCAAGTGCGAGACCATCTGCGGCCCGAGCGTACGATTCCAGGTTGCCACGGCTTTGAGCGGCACCAGTCGCGCGCCGTCATCAGACCGGATAAAAAGTTTTTCAAGATCATCCGGCTGGTCACGGTCTTTATCTCTTGCTTCCAGAATGACGCGGTATTGATCCGTCGGCTGCTTGATCAAGTACACATAATTCTGCGCGAAAGCGTTGTTGAGCAACTGTTCAATGCGACTGACCGATACGCCGTACTGTGCGGCCTGGTCACGCAGGATGTTAATCTCAAGCGTTGGCGTATTGTGCTGGTAATCAGAACGCACCGACTGAAACATCGGGTTGCCCTGAAATTTCGCCATCATCTTGTCATGTGTTTCGTATACTTCCTTCGGGCTGATGCCCGAAATGGCAAACGCATATTTACCAAGCGTATTGGAGGTTGCGCCGGTTGAGATAGAAAGCACCGGGTCCGGCTGCATGACCAGCAAAGCGCCGGGCATGCCCATGCCCTTCATGAAAAATCCGCCGGTGATTGCCTCAATCGGCAATTTGGGGTTACGTTCCTGCGGCTCTTTCAAAAAGGCCAGAGTAAAGCCGTAGTTTGAATCAAGGAATCCTGAAATGCCTGTGACCGTAAAGGTCATATCCACATTTGGATCGGATTGCAGGATTGATTCAGTCATCATCTGATAACGGTGCATTTCCTTAAAGGACGTACCTTCCTGTGCGATCATCACGCCGCGGGAAAAGCTTGAATCACCCACCGGCAAGAAGCCTTTGGGAATCAACTGGAACAGATAGAGCGTACCGGCTAAACAAACCACCCATATCACCGCCGAGACCCAGCGGTGATGAATAAAGAACCATAGCGCTTTGCCGTAAGTATGCAGAACCGGTTTTTCAACAAGGTCAAATGCGCGCTCCATGAGCGTTTGGCGGTGGCCCTTGCCGCGTGCGCCAAGCAAGCGCGAGCACATCAGCGGAGTAAGAGTCAGCGAGACAATACCTGATGCGAAAATCGAGACGATGATCGTCACGGCAAATTCGCGGAAGATTCGGCCGATCAGGCCGCTCATCGCCACCAGCGGCAGGAACACCGTCGCCAGCGAGATGGTCATCGCGATAATCGTAAAGCTGATTTCTTTTGCGGAATTGAGCGTGGCCTCCATCACAGGCTCGCCATGCTCCATGCGACGCACGGTATTTTCCAAAAATACGATTGCGTCATCCACAAGGAAGCCCACGGCCAGCGTCAAGGCCATGAGCGTGAGGTTATTGAGCGAATACCCCAGCGCATTCATCACGATAAACGTGATTAAAATGGACAAAGGCAGCGCGACAACCGGAATGAGCGTATCGGTTGCGCGGCCGAGGAAGACGTAAATCACAAGGATCACGAGCACAAAGGCGATGAACAATGTTTCTTCAACATCCTTGACCGAGTTCACAATCGTTTTTGAGCGATCGTGGATCAGGATCATGCGAACTGAACTGGGCAATTCGCGTTCAATGGTTTTAAGTTCATCGCGCACTTTGCTGGCGACTTCAACCGCGTTTGAGCCGGCCTGACGGTACACCGCCACGACAACCGTTGATGAGGGAACGGAATAGCCGCGGACCCAGAAACGCATATTAATACGTTCATCTTCAACGGTATCCTGCGCCACGGCCACGTCGCGCAGGTAGACCGGCGAGCTGTTCACATTTTTAATGATCAGGTTGTTATAGCTCTCGGCCGACTCAAGCTGGCCTTTGGGTTGAAGCAGAAATGACCGCTGCGGACCGTCAAACTGACCGGCGCCCAGGTAACTGGTGCCCTGACGAATGGCATTTGCCAGATCGTCAATCGCCATTCCACGGCTGGCAAGTTTATCCGGATCGGCCTTGATGCGCACCGCGCCTTTGGTGCCGAACACCTGTACGCGCGAAACGCCGTAAACCGTGCTGATGCGCTGGCCCACGTTGGTTGAGGCATAATCGTAAAGCCTGCCTTTGGTCAGCGAGTCCGTCGTCAGACCGATATACTGAATCGGCTGGTCATTGGGGTTTGTTTTAGAAAACGTCGGCGGGCTTGGCAGATCAAGCGGCAAGCTGCCGGTGGCCTGCGTGATGGCCGTTTGAACGTCCGTGGCCGCGGCGTCAATTGATTTGCTCAGCACGAACTGAAGTGTCATGCTGGTACTGCCCTGGCGGTTTGTACTGGTGACCATCTCAAGGCCGGGGATCTGCATGAACTGGCGTTCAAGCGGAGTGGCCACGTTGTTGGCCATCGTCTCCGGGCTTGCGCCGGGATAGTTCACGCTGACCTGAATCACCGGGTAATCCACGGAGGGCAGGTCATTCACCGGCAGATTCATGTAGGCAAGGATGCCAAAAAGAACCGCCGATATCGTCAGCAGAACCGTCGTAACGGGACGACGGATAAAGGGTTCTGAAATACCTCTCAATGTGCACCTGCCTGCTGGCTCTGGGCCTGCTGAGTCGCGGCGGCAGCGGGATCAATCACCATCACAGGTCCGCCCGGAATCACTTTCATGTGGCCGGTGAGCACGATCGGTTCATCGGCGGCCACGCCTTCTTCAATCACAACGCTTTCGCCCTGGCGCTGGCCAAGTTTGACCAGGCGAAGATCCGCCTTGCCTTCCTTTACCGCGTAGACAAACGGACCGCGCTGGCTCATCTGCACAGCCTGATCCGGAACGACGATTGCGCCTTTTTTGACTTCAAGAATCAGCCGCACATTGGCAAACTGTCCTGGCCAGAGGCTGCGGTCGGCATTCTGCAATGTGGCGCGCAGGCGCACGCGGCCTGAATCAGACTGAACTTTATTGTCAAGGAACGTCAGCTCGCCCCTGATCGCATCACCGGCGCGTCCGGGAACGGTAATCTGCACCAGCAGGGATCGCCCCTGCATCGCGGCGCGAATGCGGTCAAGATTCTGCTCAACGGTGGTAAACGTTACGTAAATCGGCGTGATGCGCTGAATGTTCAGCAGCGCGGATGACGGACTGACCACGTTGCCGACATCCACAAGGCGCCGGCCGGCGCGTCCATCAATCGGCGAGGTGATCCGGCAATACTCAAGATCAAGCTGCGCGCGGCGCACGGCCGCATCAGAAGTCTCAACCTTTGCCGCGGCGGTATCAACGGCATTCTGCCGCGTGTCATACTCTTCCTGCGTGATCACATTATTTTTGATCAGCTCTTCCGTGCGGCGGAAACGCACCTTGGCAAGTTCAAGAGCGGCCTTGTTCTCGGCCAGTTCGCCCTTTCTCTGCGCCAGCACAGATTCATACGGACGCGGATCAATTTCAAAAAGCAGATCACCGGACTTGAGATCCTGGCCATCCACAAAATTAATCTTCACGATCTGTCCGCTGACCTGCGGCTGAATCTGCACAGACTCCACCGCTTCACAATTGCCAATTTCTTCAAGATAAACCGGCACGTCATGGGACTGAGCTTTGACCACCGTCACCGGTGCCGGCGGCATGCCGTGACCCGCACCCGCGGCAGCGGCATCCTGTTTTTTACATCCCGCCATGACCGCAAGGGTTAATAGCGCAACACAACTCATAGCTCTTAAATTTTGCATGAAAATCCGATCCCAGCAAAAGAGTGACCCCGTACCCACATTGAGTACAGAGAATACCAGTTACCACAACGCGTCAGCGTATCCGCAAATCCGCATTTTTACGGTAACAAAACATTGTTCACATAGAAAAGATTGCGACTCAACGGTTCTGCCGCAGCGCCGGCAGACGTACTCCCACACATAAAACAGATAACATCCTGCAACACCACACGTTATAGGCATCATAACGGTACAGCTACAAAATCACATCATAAATATAATAACGCCGGGCACCCTACTTAAGCGGCACCGTCCTGGTACGGCAAGTTTTTATTATCGCGTGTGTTACGCAAAAAGAGCAATGTCGTGTACAATGGCGAAATGGCAAAAAAGACAAAAAAACAGCGGACCGAAGAACGCCAGTTGCGCGAAAATCCCCCGCCGCCGGAGCCTTTATACACCGCGCATGCGGTATTGCCGGATACAGTCTCGGCCGAAGTTGCCGATACCGCCGAATTGCCGGAAGAGGATTGCGAGCAGATCCGCTATGACATCCGCCATGACCTGATGAAGCGCGTGGACGTTTATCTGCGCGACCGCTTGCCGGATTACTCGCGGGCGATGATTCAGAAACTCGTCAAGCATGGGGACGTCAAGGTCAACGGGCGCAATGCCAAAAGCTCAACGGTTCTGCGCGCCGGCGACGTTGTGGAGGTCACGCTTCCGCACGCCGCGCCGGAGGAAGCCCAGGGCGAGGATATTCCGCTTGATATCGTGTATGAGGACGCCAATTTTATCGCGCTTAACAAGCAGGCAAACCTGATTGTTCACCCGGCGCGCGGCCACTGGAGCGGAACGCTCATCAATGCACTTATTTTTTACGCCAACAAAACAAACGGTACGCTCTCAACCGGTTCCGATCCGTGGCGGCCGGGCATTATTCACCGCCTTGATCGCGATACCACGGGCCTGATCCTCATCGCCAAAACAGACGAAGCGCATTGGCGCATCGCCGGACAGTTTGAGCGCCGCAGCATCAAAAAAACATACCTGGCCGTGGTGCATGGCGAATTTGATCTTGATTCAGATTTGATTGATGCGCCACTGGCCGTACATCCGAAAATCCGGGAAAAATACGCCGTGCGCCCGGACATCGGCAAACCGGCGCAAACCGTTTATAACGTCATTGAGCGCTATAAAGGATATACGCTTCTTGAACTGCACCCCAAAACCGGACGCACTCACCAGCTCCGCGTGCATTGCGCGCACATCGGCCACCCGATCGTCGGCGACATCACCTATGGCGGCCAGCCGATCACGCTGCGCGACCTGACCGGCAAGGAAAAAGACGACAACACCAAGCCGCTCATCGCGCGCCAGGCGCTGCATGCCTACCGCCTGACGATGATTCACCCGACGGAATTTCACCGCATGACACTTGAGGCTCCGCCCTACAAAGATATGGCGGAACTGATCAAATTGATGCAGAAATACCGCAAAACCAAAGCCCGCATGCCTTGAGCTGGCCCACCCATAACAGGCACAGGACGTACACGCCGAATGGGCGCATGCCGCCATAAATATTGTGCATGGCCCGCACACCAATCGCGCGGGAAGACCACCCCGCTTTCGCTTTTGCTCTTATGCGATCTCCGCCACGACGTTGACCACATTGCCGCCAAGATTCAGCGGAATCGTGTTGCCGGCGATGGCTTTGCCGTCCACGATCAATTGGCTGACGCCGGCACATTTGCCGTGCGGATTTTTAACTTCAATGTGATATGTTTTCCCGCGAAATTTACGCTGAATTTTGTAGCTTTTCCACGCGGCCGGGATGCAGGGGCTGATCACCAGGCCTGACGGACTGGGCGTGACGCCCAGAATGTACTGCGAAATGGCCACAAAACTCCACGCGGCTGTGCCGGTAAGGAATGAATTTTTGCCTTCGCCCGGCGTCGGCGCATCCGGGCCGGCCGTCATCTGCGAATACACATACGGCTCGCAGCGGTATGTCTCAATCTGCTCTTCCTTGGTTGAAGGACAAATGCTCATGTAATAGTCATACGCCTGATCGCCGTTGCCAAGCATCGCTTCGGCGCATTGAATCCACGTATTGTTATGCGTAAAAATACCGGCGTTTTCCTTATAGCCCGGCGGATAGCTGGTCACTTCACCAAGCTCCGTGTGATACGTACTGTAGGCCGGCTGCTGAAGCACGATGCCGTTGCGGGTGGCCAGCCGTTTTTTGACTGAATCAAGCGCCGCGCGCGCCTTGCCATCGGCAATGCCCACGCCGCCAAGCACGCCCCAGCCCTGGCTCTCAATAAAGATTTGCCCTTCCGGATTTTCTTTTGAGCCTACTTTTGTGCCGTGCGCATCATAAGCGCGCACAAACCACTGGCCATCCCAGCCGGCAGTCTCAATGGCCTTTTGCATCTCCGCTTTGCTGGTCATGATCTCGGCCGCTTTGGCTTCCTGGCCGACGGCGCGATAAATGCCCGCCATCTTGTCGCAAGCCGCGCAGAACAGGCCCGCAATCATCACGGATTCGGCATTTGACCCGCCGATATCGCCGGCGCACTGAAAACTTTCGCCAGGCGTTGTCGAAAAACAATTCAGATTCAGGCAATCATTCCAGTCCGCATGACCAATGAGCGGAAGTTTGTGCGGCCCGCGGTTGCGCAGCGTGTAATTCATAGAAAGCTCAAGATGGTCCATCAACGTGCTGGCGGCATTTGGCTTGTCGGCATACGGGCAACTTGCTTTAAGAATATCCGTGTCGCCGGTTTCTGAAATATAGGCATAAACCGAAAGCGGCAGCCACAACGGATCATCATTAAATCCGCCGCCGATATCCGCATTGCCTTTTTTGGTCAGCGGTTGATATTGGTGAAAACAAGTTCCGTCAGAAAGTTGCGTCGAGGCAAGATCAATGATGCGCTGGCGCGAACGCTCCGGCTGAAGATGCACAACGCCCAGCAGGTCCTGATTTGAATCGCGATATCCCATGCCGCGGCCGATGCCGGACTCATAAAGGGATGCCGAACGCGACATGTTCAGCGTGGTCATGCACTGATATTGATTCCACGTGTTGACCATGCGGGCCACGTGCGGGTCATTGATCTCAACGGAATAAATAGACAGCAGATTGCTCCAGTAATCCTTGAGCGTGCTGAATGCGGCGTCAACCTGTGCCGCGGTGCCAAGTTCGCCGCGTACTTTTTCAAACGGCGCCTTGTTGGCCATCAACTGGCCGGGACGCACCAGCTTGCCGGGGATGAATTTTTGATCCACCGGATTTTCCGCATAACCCAGCAGAAAATGCAGTCGCGTTTCTTCGCCCGGGGCAAGTTCAATATTGATTTGATGCACGCCGATCGGATGCCAGCCATATGCCGTGGAATTGGTGCATTGCCCGGCCACAACCGCCTTTGGCGTATCAAGTCCTTCGTGCACGCCGACAAACGCATTGCGTGACGAATCATAACCGGCCGTCGGCACGGAAGACGCAAAGTACGCAAAGTGATTGCGGCGCTCGCGATATTCCGTGACGTGGTAAATCACCTGCGGCTCAATCTCAACCTGGCCGGTTGAGAAATTACGCTGAAAATTCGTGGCGTCATCCTGCGCATCCCACAGACACCACTCAACAAACCCCCAAAGCTTGATGCTCTTTTTGGTGCTACCGGTATTTTTAACGCGCAAATCCCACACTTCGCAGGTTTGGCCCATCGGCACAAAGTAACGCGTGCTGACGCTGATGCCGTTTTTTTCACCCGTGACTTGCGTATACCCCATGCCGTGGCGGCATTCGTAGGCATCAAGCTTGGCGCGTGTCGGTTTCCAGGACGGATTCCAGATGGTATCGCCATCTTTAATGTAGATATAGCGGCCATTTGAATCAAGCGGAGTATTGTTATAACGATACCGCGTCAGCCGGCGCAGCTTGGCGTCGCGATAAAAACAGTAACCGCCGGCCGTATTGGTGACGATGCCAAAAAAATCCTCACAGCCCAGGTAATTGATCCACGGAAGCGGCGTATCAGGACGCGTGATCACATATTCCCGGCGCGCATCATCAAAATGACCAAAAGGATTTGTCATGCGGTTATCCTTATGCAAAGCGAATTGTTAATACCTGCAATTTGCAAACGAAAGCATAATTGTGGCAAATCGACCGGGGATCAGTCAATCGGACTGATGAAAAAAAGTACCAGTACATGTGATGATGAGCGGTTAATGGCGGTATCGGCTGCGATAAACGATTGTTCATCATGCGGAAAGTTGCCTAGTTTTGCCCCCGGCCGCATACTTGAGGGCTATGAATAAGCAGGATTCTTTTGCGGTAGTAATTCCGGCGGCCGGCAGCGGCAGCCGATTCGGCGGCGGCGACAAGCTCATGACAGATCTTGGCGGCCGCAGTGTGCTTCAGCAGTCGGTTTCGCTCTTTTTGGCGCGTAACGATGTGGCGCAGGTTGTCATTGTCACCGCGGCAGAACGTATCGCGGCATATCGTGAGCATCTTTCGCAGGCGCTTGATGTGTCGCGCGTGGCGTTTGTTCCCGGTGGCCGCGAGCGCTGGGAATCGGTTCTTTTTGGTTTGCGCGCGGTTGATTCGCAGATAGGTTTTGTTGCGGTTCATGATGCGGCCCGGCCTCTGACCAGCAGCAAAGTCATCAACGCCGCATTTGCCGGCGCGCGCGAAGTCGGCGGCAGCGTCCCCGGCGTGGCGGAACCGGCCACGCTCAAAAAATCTGGTGCGGATTCGTTAGTCGCCGAAACGGTTGATCGCCGCAATCTTTTTCAAGCGCAGACTCCGCAATGTTTTAACCGCGCGGATTTGCTTGGCGCATACGAAACGCTCCTGAAAGAAAATCGCATAGCCACGGTGACGGATGATGCTCAAGTGTTTGAGCGCGTCGGCCGGTCGGTCAAAATCACGCCCGGATCGCCCCTGAATATCAAGATCACAACTCAAGATGATGTTGTTTTGGCAAACTTTATTTTTACCACCCAAAAAGATGAGATCCGGTAATATGAGTTCCGTCTTATAATATTTGGCTTGGCGATACTGTCATCAATGTTTTTTCAGAAAAATGCGAAAAGCACGTCCTATAATTAACAAACTGATAAACCTATCATCATTCCCTGCCGATACTTCTGCTGTCAGGACGGCAAGGCAATAGGGCCTGTAGCGACTGGCAAGGAGAGGCTATCTGTATGGCCGACGAAAAGAAAAAAGAAGCACCGGCAGCCGAAAGCGGGCACGAAGAAGGTAAAAAAAAGGGTGGCGGGTTGCCGGTCAAAATGATCGGTATCGCGCTGGCCGTGGTTCTGCTTGAAGTAACCACAGTTGTCATGACCATGATGATGGCCGGCGGACCTAAAAAAGCCGTCGCCGAAGTTCCGGTGGCCGCGCCTAAGGAAGAAGTGCAGAAAGATGTTGAAGTGCCGATCATTGAGGCCAAGTTGCCCAACAACCAGACCGGCCGGCTCTTTTTGTATGACCTTGCCGTTGTGGCAAAAGTCGAAGACAAAAACAAAATGAAGGTTGAAGAGCTGCTCAAAGAGCGCCAGGCGGAAGTAAAAGATCGCATCCGCACAATCATCGCCAGTTCTGATCCCAAGAGTCTTGCAGAACCGGGCCTTGAGACATTGCGCCGGCAGATCAGCTATCAGCTTGACGAAGATCTCGGCCATGACATGATCAAAGAATTGCTTATTCCCAAATGCACGCCATTCCGTGCGGAATACTGATACGGCTCACATGTCTTCGGGAGAGGATTTTGTGAAGAAGAGACCCTGAGGTGATTTCGCCTCGGGGTTCTTTTATTAAAAAAGCACATACGCAATTATTGCCTCAATGCATGCGCAAAAATTTTCATGCTAAACAGACCATCAGGACGACAATGATGATGTGCCTGTCCATGATGAACCGGCGCATGTGGCGGAGCCAGACTGTTGTGGCTTTCGCAAGGCAAGGAGGCCTGAGATGACCGATACATCACTTCCTGATAACAGCGCTCCTGATGCAGCGCAAAAGCTTGACCTGCCTAACTTTAAGCAGATTTTGGGAGACATCCCTCCCGGCGCAATTGACCTGCTGAAAGATGTGGATCTTAATGTCAAAATTGAACTTGGCCGCACCCGCATGCTCGTTGAGGATGTGCTGCGACTGACCGAAGGCTCCGTTGTTGAACTTGATAAACTCGCCGGCGATCCGGTTGATGTGTATGTCAATGATCAACTTGTGGCGCGCGGAGAAGTTCTGGTTTTGAATGATAATTTTTGTGTTCGCATTAATGAAATCATCACCACAGTAGAGTAAACTACTCTCAGCATCATCCTGTAGCGGTAACGATATGCTGTCACGTCGGCGGAGTCCGGCGAAATGAGGCGACCATGGATCGGTCCACGAATCAGAAAAACAAGCAGTTTGTGCGCAGTCAGGACGAAACCAAAGCAGTGCGCAAAATTGCCGTCACGGCCCCCGGCGCTTCTTTGCCGCACTCGGCCAAAAGCCGCAAACCTCGTACACAAAACATTCAGTATCTTCGTGCGGAAGTTCGCAGCCCGGTCATTATTGCTTCCGAATGTCCGGCCGTTGAGAGTGATTGCGGCCTGCCGATTCCCTGCCCGACCATGCTTTTTGTGCTGACCTTTGTGCTTGCGATGATGTTTTCGCTGCCGTTATGTGCCGCTTCGGCAGCAGATGCACCCGCCATTCCCGCGCCGGATGTGGTGACCGTTCCCGCGCATCCGGCGCAAATTGATCACAACACCAACCATGACGCCGCGCCAATCGCATCGCCGGCAAAACCTGCGCAAAGCGATAAACCCGGAGAAAAATCTTCTGGTGAACTTTTTTCATCGCCGCTTGAGCAACAGAGCATTCGTCACAGCGGCGCGAGTTCCGCAAACACCGGCGCGAAAACAAGCGACAAAAAAGAGACCGCAAGCAATGGCAGTTCAACGACCAATACCATCATACAAGTAACTTGTGCGCTCGTGATTGTGGTGGGGCTGATCTACGTCGGCCGAAATCTGGCGCGCAAATATATTCCGGGCGCGGCCGTGGGTAACGGCAAGGGCGTCGTGGAAGTTTTGGCGCGCCACGCGCTGAAT
Source organism: uncultured Phycisphaeraceae bacterium (assembly GCA_964610975.1). Classification (GTDB taxonomy): domain Bacteria; phylum Planctomycetota; class Phycisphaerae; order WQYP01; family WQYP01; genus CAZSYN01. The sequence continues at coordinate 31,229 of CAZSYN010000010.1, read as the reverse complement.
CGCCAGCAAAGTATTGTGCTTGTGCGTATTGGTTCGCAGATTGTTGCGCTCAATCAGACACGCGAAAGCAGCCAATCCGTTCTGGTCATCAGCGATCCGCAGGAAGTCGCCAGTATTCTTGGCCAGGTTCAGGGCGAAAAATCAACCAGCATACAAAAACAGTTCAACAGTTATCTCAAAACCGCGCGTCACGAGCTTGAAGATGGTGATGATCCGGATCTGCTTGAGGCATCAAAAGCGATTGAGAGCCACAATCTTGAGGAGCAGCTTGATGAGATGGCCGCGGCGCGCCGGCAATTGATGGAGTTGCGTAATCAGGTTCGCAGCGTGCGGGATAACCTCAACACGTAATGCGTCTCTTATGATCATGTTGAGATGCTTTGGGAGTTTTTAGCCATGTTACGATGGCTTGCCATGTCCTTTATATTCATTGCGATGGCCGCGGGCACTTTGCGCGCACAGGCCACCGGCGCCGTATATGGTCCGCCTACGGCTGACCAGATGCGCCAGCAGCGCATGAATGACGTGAGTAAATTGATGGCCGGCAGTGATTTGCCTGTGACGCTCAGCGGCACATCGGCAACGGCCGGACCGTCGCATGATGGTGATATCGCGCTGCCGGATCTCACGCAGGTTCTGCCGACAACCACCGAGCCGACGCGTCTTTCAAATTCACTGCAAATCGTGATTCTGCTCTCGGTGCTTACGCTTGCGCCGTCAATTCTGCTCATGTGCACCTGTTTTACGCGCATCATTATTGTGCTTTCGCTTTTACGCCAGGCGATGGGTGTGCAGCAGTTACCGCCGAATCAGGTCATGATCGGCCTGGCTTTGTTCATGACATTTCTGGTGATGACTCCGACCTGGAACGAAATCAACGATAAGGCCATTACTCCCTATCGCAACAACCAGATCAGCCAGATCTCCGCCATTGAGAGCGGCGTCGGCGTGTTGCGCGAGTTCATGATTCGCCAGATTGTGGCCGCGCATAATGAGGATGACGTATTTCTCTTTCATGGTTTCGCCAATAAAAATGCGCCTCAGCCTCAGAGCTGGTCTGAAGTCGCCACGACAAGCCTTGTTCCCGCATTTATTCTCAGTGAACTCAAAGTCGCATTCCTGATGGGATTCCGCATTTACCTGCCATTTTTGATTATCGACATGGTGGTCTCAAGCGTGCTGATCTCAATCGGCATGCAGCTTTTGCCGCCTGTGATGGTGTCGCTGCCGTTCAAGCTGCTTCTTTTTGTGCTCGTTGACGGGTGGCATCTGGTAACTCAGACGCTGCTGATGTCTTTTAATTAGCTCATGTTGTGACGTCCGGCTCAGGATGAGCCGGTGGCATGATGCTGCCAAGCCAGGAAGGCTGTTGTGTTTTATGATCAATATCACGGACGCCGTTGATCTTTTGCGTAATGCGATCCTGATGACGCTGATTATCGTCGGACCGATTCTGCTGATCGGCATGGCCATCGGCCTGATTATTTCGCTTGTTCAGGCCGTCACGCAGATTCAGGAACAGACGCTGTCCTTTGTGCCAAAGCTCGTCGCGATGGCCGTGGCGCTGGCCATCGTCGCGCCGTGGATGCTTCAGCGGCTTGTTGAATATACGCGCCACCTGCTGACAAACATCAGCCAGTAATTGTGCCGATCATTCCCGGATGAGATTAATGTGTGCTTTTTGATTTGATGCCTATTTTTCCGATGGTTTGTCCGTTTCTCCTGGTGCTTTTCCGGGTGATGGGCGTCTTTGCGTTTGTGCCTGTTTTTTCAAATTCCGCCATTCCGATCAACGTCAAGGCGTTGCTGGGCGTTGCCATTGCGCTGTGCATTTTTCCGATCGTGCCGCACCGGCAATTGCCGCCCGATCTTATTTCCGTCACAGTCGGAATTTTAAGCGAACTTTCGGTCGGCATGCTGCTGGGGATCGTCACGAATCTTGTGTTTACGGGCATACAGCTTGGCGCGCACATGCTTTCGCAGCAGATGGGGCTCTCAATGGCCGCCATTTACGATCCCATGTTTGATGAGCAGTCGACGGCAATTGAACAAATCGCATTCTGGCTGACGTTTATCGCTTTTCTGGCAATCGGCGGCCATCGCGAAGTCATCAACGCCATTGTGTATTCATACCAGACTGTGCCGATGGGCACGGGCCTTCCGGCGGATCGCCTGCTTGAGGCCAGCATGGCCAGTATTCACGCGGCCATGTATATGTCGGTTCAGGTCGGCGTGCCGGCGCTGTGCGCGTTTTTCCTTGCCACGCTCGGCGTGGGTTTTGTCGCACGCACCATGCCGCAGATCAACCTGATGTCCACCGGAATTTACATGAACCTGCTGATCGGTTTTTGCATGATCCTCTGGGGTATGTCTTCCTGGGCGCAGACGGCAGAGGCCGGCTGGGGAGACTGGCTGAGCCTCATTGGCCGCGTGCTGAGTCCTGGTTGATTGTTCATTATTTCGCGAGTAACTCATGGCTGAAGATAAAGAAGGAAAGACAGAAGCGGCAACGCCCCGCAGGCGTCAGGAAGCGCTTGACGCGGGGCACTCTCCGCGCAGCCGTGATTTTTCCGCCGCGGTGCTGATGCTCGCCGGCGTGCTGGCCATTCATTTTACAGGTGATCATATTATCCGCGCGATGTCCGATCTGATGCGCGCGCTTTTAGGCGGAAGTTACTGGGGCGATACGCGCGAGCTTCTTGATAATACCGCGCGCATCTGCGTTCATCCTATTGTTGTGGTGCTGCTGCCGATTCTCGCAACGCTTTACATCGCGGCATTTCTCGGCACAATGTCGCAGAATAATTTTCAGGTGCGATTTAAGCCGCTCAAGTTTAATTTCAGCAGACTCAATGTCCTCAATGGTTTTTCGCAGCTCTTTGCCGGCCAGGCCGCATTCATGATGGCCATGAATTCCGTCAAGCTTGTCATCATCGGCCTTGTGGTCGCAATACGCATCAAGCAGTTTTTCCCGCGTATCATGGCGCTCGGCGGGCTTAAATTCCCAGCGAATTTCTTTGATGCCCTCAACATGATTTACGACCTTGCCTTCAAGGTCACAGTGGTTCTGCTGATCCTGTCCGTACTGGACTGGCTCTATTACAAATGGAAATTTGAACGCGACATCCGCATGACCAAGCAGGAAGTCAAAGATGAAGCGAAAATGATGGAGGGCGATATCTCCATGAAGGCAAAACGCCGCGCAATGGGCCGCCGCATGATCATGCAGCGCGTGCGCACCGCCGTGCCAAAGGCCGACGTGGTGATCACCAACCCCACTCATCTTGCCATTGCGTTACGTTACGACCCGGCCACCATGAACGCGCCGGTCGTCGTGGCCAAAGGCGCCGATTACCTGGCGCTGACGATTCGCCAGATCGCCATGCAGCACAATGTACCTATCGTTGAACGCAAACCGCTGGCACAGGCGCTTTATAAATCCGTTGAGCCAGGCCAGGAAGTGCCGCCTGATTTTTATCAGGCCATCGCTGAAATTCTGGCGTATGTCTACGAAATTTCCGGCAAGTCACGCCGTATGAAAAAGAGCGCGTGAGATCGTTTATCGTGTGTCGTTGGTGGTTGATCGTTGGTGGTTTTCTTTCTTCAGCGTTCACCGTTTACCGTTCAGCGTTTTCTTCATTCATCCTTCAGCCTTCAGCTTTGTTTCAGTCCTTCCGCCTCATCGCATCCCAGCAGAATATTCATGCACTGAATCGCCGCGCCTGATGCGCCTTTGCCAAGATTATCAATGCGGCTGAGGAGGATGATCTGATCGTCATTGCCAAAGACAAAAATATCCGCGCGATTGGTTCCGTTACAGGCGGTTATGTCAAAGAATCCTTCGTCAAGAGAAGTTTCTGCCGGATACGGCATGACCTTGATGAATTTTTCGCCCGCGTAATGCGCCGCGAGAATCTGCTGTACGTCTGCGGCCGAGACTTTTTTACCCAGTTGCGCCACGGGCAGAAAAGTCTCAACGGCAAGGCCGCTGTGCACGGCGCAAACCACCGGCGTAAAGATCGGCGGTACGCTCAGGCCGGCGATCTTCTGCATTTCCGGCAGATGCTTATGATTCAGCTTAAGGCCGTAATGGCGCGGCGCTTTGAGCTTTGCCGGCGCATCGGCCGCCTCATATTGCGCGATCATTTTCTTTCCGCCGCCGCTGTATCCGGTAAGCGAAAAACAATTCAGCATCATCCCGGCCGGGATAATTCCCGCCTGAACCAGCGGATATACGCCCAGCAAAAACGCAGTGGCGTGACAGCCGGGATTCGCAATCCGTTTCCCGGCGCGGATTTTTTCGCGATGCGCCTTGCTGAGCTCCGGCAATCCGTAAGCCCATGAGGCATCCGTGCGATAGGCCGTGCTGGCATCAATCACTTTTGTATTGTGATTCTCCACCAGCGCCACCGCTTCGCGCGAGGCGGCATCCGGCAGGCACAAAAACACGATGTCGGCCGAATTGATCAGCTTTTTACGCTCGGCCGTATCCTTACGCTTTTCCGCATCAATCTTCAGCACATTCAGGTCACTGCGCTGCGAAAGATGCTCATGAATCCGCAGGCCGGTAGTACCTTCCTGACCATCAACAAAAATGTTCGGTGCCATCAGAACCTCGTCAATCAATTGTCAGAAAAACCAAGAAATCATAGAGAAAGAAATTCTTAAATTTCTGATAAAAGCCATAAAGAAAAACGGCATCCCAATCGGGATGCCGTTTTGCATATCTGAAATAATCGGGCAGACCGATTAACGTTTGCTGAACTGGAAGCGACGACGTGCGCCGCGCTGACCGTACTTCTTACGTTCCTTCATACGGCTGTCACGGGTAAGGAAGCCGCCTTCCTGAAGTGACTTGTGCAGGCCTGAATCAAAAAGCTGCAAAGCGCGGCCGAGACCCTGAACCACCGCACCGGCCTGGCCAGTGATGCCGCCGCCGTAGACGTTGACGATCACGTCAAGGTTGCCGGCGATGTTCGCGGCCACCAGCGGTGAACGCACATAGTGGCGATCCTTGGTTTCCTGGAAAAATTCATCGACCGGGCGATCGTTGACGATGAACTTGCCTTCGCCAGCGACAATACGGACGCGGGCGCAGGAAGTCTTGCGACGGCCAGTACCCCAGAAAAAGGTTTTGCCACCAATGACCGCGATGCCGCGAGTACGCGGAGCCGTGGTCGGAGTCGTTGCGGTTGTGGTCGTATCAGCCATGTTTCAATCCAGTTTTTATTAGGCTTGTGTATTTCAATTACAATTACAGTTCAAGTTTCTCAGGACGCTGCGCGCTGTGCGTATGCTTGTCGTCAGCAAAGCACTTGAGCTTGGTGAGCATCTGCTCGCCGAGCTTGCTCTTGGGGAGCATGCGGCGCACGGCCATCTCAACAATCAGGTTCGGCTTGCGCGCCTGAAGATCTTTGAGGGTCTTGCTGCGGCCGCCACCCGGATAGTAGGTGTAATAGTCATATTCGCGCTGTTCGGCCTTTTTGCCGGTCACTTTGACCTGCGCGGTGTTCAGCACGACGATAAAATCGCCGGTGTCCACGTTTGGCGTGTAAATCGGCTTGTGCTTGCCCATCAGGCGCACAGCAATTTTGCTGGCCAGGCGGCCCAGCGTTTTGCCGGCTGCGTCAACTACGTACCATTTGGCGTCCGTGTGGCCGACCTTCGCAATCGTCGTCCGCGTGGCGGGCTTGGCGATCCGGCGAACCGGCTTGGTTGCTGTTGCAGTGCTCATGACTACCCGTTTCTTCTAGTGCTTTGTCAAATCTTGACTTAAAACCATCTCTACCTACACTCACCAGGCCACAAACAGCACAAAGCAAAGCCGTCCCGGCCGAGGGAAACATAGTAGGATACGGTTTTCCGCGAGTTTGTCAAGTCTCAGGCAGATATTTGCTCAGGATCACACTGAATTTACCCTGATCTCAAAATGCCTAACATTATTTTACAGAATTAATTTGCATCATGAATTATCTAGTGTACTACTATAAATAGTACACATAGTACATAAGAGACAATTGCATGCCCATCACGATACAAATCACGCCAGGATCGCCACTTCCGATCTATCAGCAGATCGTGATGCAGGTTCGTCAGGCTTTGGCTACAGGCACGCTTAAGGCCGGGGAGATGCTTCCGTCCGTGCGTGCGTTGGCGGAAGAGCTGGTTATTAACCCTAATACTGTCGCAAAGGCGTATAACACATTATCACACGAGGGACTTGTTGAGTCGCTCGCGGGCCGGGGCCTGATGATCGCCGAGAGACGCAACGTTTTTACAAAAGAAGAAATTCTGCGCCGCGTAGATCCGCTGATTACGCAACTGGCCAGCGAAGCCATCGCCTCTCAGATTCCTTTTGAAGAACTCGTATCGCTCATCGAAAAGAAACTTCAATCGCAGGGTTCCGCCGCGCCGCATGGCGCGCGCAATACGCCGCACGATGGAGAATCATCATGAATCATGTCATCACGACAGATGCGTTAACTCGTTATTTTGGCAAACAGTGCGCCGTTGATCGCCTGACGATGCATGTGCCGCAGGGCGCGATTACCGCGTTCCTGGGCCGCAATGGTTCGGGCAAAACCACCACCATCCGCATGCTGATGGGTCTGCTTGAGCCAACCCGCGGCCACGCAACAATTCTTGGCCATGACTGCCGGCGCATTCCCCCGGCCCAGCGGGCGCGCATCGGATACCTGGCCGAGAACCATCCTCTTTATGCGTGGATGAATGTGCGGCAGGCGTGCGATTTTCAGTCTTCGTTTTATGACAACTGGAATCAAAAACTTTTTGACGCCATCATTGAGCATTTTTCCCTGCGGCGCGACGTCAACGCCGGCTCGCTTTCGCGCGGCCAGCGCGCGGGCCTTGCTTTGGCGCTGACCATGGCGCCCGAACCTGAATTGCTCATTCTTGATGATCCTACGCTGGGTCTTGATCCGGTGGCGCGGCGCGCATTTCTTGAGTCCATGTTATATACCATTCGCGCGCCGGGGCGCAGTATTCTGCTAAGTTCGCACATTCTGGTGGATGTTGAACGCGTGGCCGATCACGTGATCATTCTGGATCGCGCCATATTGCGTGCCGATTGCCCGATTGAGGAATTTCGCCGGCGCGTGACGCAATACAATTTGACGTTTAGCTCTGAACCGCCGCAGATCCCCGACATTCCCGGCCTGCTTGATGTCCGCAAACTGGATCACACGCTGCGAATCACGGTTGCCAATCCGGATGACAGGACAATTACAATCTTAAATACGTTAAGTCCGGATCATATTGAAACAAACGCGGTCAGCCTTGAGGATGCCGTGACCAGTTATATGTCAGAAAATCGGCAAAGCAGCTTTTTGCAGGAAATCGCGACGTAAAGTGCGAATAGGAAAACGCTGAACGGTAAACGTTGAACGCTGAAGAAATAAACGACCAACGATAAACGAACCACGACTCTTTCTGGAGTTGTTTATGACCAACATGGCAGAACAAAACGCATCACCAAAGGTCACTCACGCGCCACATGCGCATCGCGCCTGGCCGCTGCTTGGCATGCTTAAAAAAGAAGGCCGCGAGATTCTGCCAGGCCTTGTCGCCATGATCCTGATGGGACTTTCTTTATACGGCATCGCCATATATGCCAATACGCCTACTGACCGTGCACAACGAGTGAATGATTATCACACTGTGCTTTTCAGAGATGAGGCGATGTTCATCTTTCATATCATCGGCCTATGTTTGTGCGGCGTTGTTCTGGGTGGCATTCAGTTTTATAAGGAATCTAAAATTGACCCGTATGCTTTTCTAGTACACCGGCCAATCTCGCGTGCACGCATATTCTGGTGCCGTATTCTGATTGCTCACGTGGTGATCGTGCTGATCTCACTTGTGCCAACTATTTCTGTTTACGCGTGGTTCTCAGCCACAAACACGGTAAATCTTGACATTTTGAATACATGGTTCTGGCGTGCCAACGCTGGCATTCTGGCGGCAAGCGGATGCTATTTTTTTGGCGTATTGGTTGTCACGCGCAATAATGCCAAATGGTATGGCTCTCTGTTTATGCCGATTATGTGGGCACTTTTAATGGGAATTTGGGCCGGTTTTCAACAAAAACCGGAGAAGCTGATTTTCCTCTCAATTCTGGGCCTGGTCCCCATGTGTCTGGCAAGCTGGGGCGCATTTGTAAGCTTCAGCCAAGTCCGTATTCAATCCTGGCCCATGCGCCTGTCACTGGGCTTGGTCGTGCTGGCTGGCCAATTGTGGGTGATGGTTATCTTCTTTGCAATTTTTCATAACCTGATGCCGCGCGGAAATATGGAGCAAGAATGGGTTGTTCCCGGAATTGAACGCGACGGCACGCCTGTCATGATCAATGAGAATGATCCGCATCGCTCTCTATTGGCTTCTGGCTATAAAGGCCAGGATCTTATTCCGCCATTCAGCACACTTCGGCGCGCGAAGTATATGCCGCATCTTGATCCCAATTGGGTGGTATTCAGAAATTACAATGAACTTTTTTCGGCGCAGCTTGTAACAATTGATGACATCCGGTACACAATGTCCGCCAATTCAGATAAATATTTCACTTTGTATAACGTAGCCGATTCATACTCAAAAAAAGTCGGCATTCTTGATGCGCAGGGCGTAAAATATGGTGCGGCTTCCGAACCCGTGCCGTTTTCTGATCATGTGATGCCGATATCGGCTTATCAGGTTATCGTTGGTAATTCCATTTATGATATCGGCGCCAAAGGCAAGTTGTTTTTAAAATGGCGATTGCCTGATTTTCAGACATTTACGCATATCGGCCTCATTCGGCCTCGATCAAACAATCAATCTGAGCTATTCATTGCGACCTCACAGCATCTTTATCAGATCAATCGTACTGACATGGACGATCATGGTTACCTGAAAATTAAAAAGCAATGGCCCATTGAGCCTGGTCAATGGGAAATCAGTTTGGCATGGCGAGACAATCCGGATGATATAATTATCCGTTATGATGCACTTGACGGATCGCATTCATTGTTGGTTTTTACGCGAGATAATAAACGGGTCACGATGCCGGCGCCACATCAGATTTTGCCCCCCATGATCAAATGGCCGTGGGGTGATATTCTTCCTTTTTCATCCTTTGGGTTTGCTGGGCGTGTTGGTTTTGCTACAGCGGAAGCATATGGCCGAAGCACAGACTGGCGTGCAGTTATTAATGATGAATTATGGAAAACAAAAAAAGCTCTCACAATCAATATTTGTGCGCTCATCATCAGCATGCTTTCGGCCGGGATCATGTGGTTGTGGATGTCGCGGAAGTGTTTTGGTCGCGGGCAGAAGATCCTCTGGTCGGTGCTGACGTTTTTCTTTGGGCCGGTGATCTTTATGCTTCGGCCGACGATTGCGCCGCGGGATGTCATGGAGTTGTGCCCGGCATGTCACAAAAAGCGGCCCGTTGAATTGATGGCTTGTCCGCATTGCCAGGCAGACTGGCCGGCGCCGCCGCGTGATGGCCGGGAAATTGTGGCGTCTTGATTTCGCAATCAGGGAAATATCGGGCTTTCGGATGTCCCTGCGGTTTTAATCCCATCCTTTTGGGTGTATGATTCCCTTTTTACGGATTTTGTTTGTGGAAAATGAAAGAGGGAACTATGTCACTGCTCGCAGGTAAGAAGGCTTTTGTTTTCGGCGTTTTGAATGAATATTCAATCGGCTATCACATTGCCGAACAGTTGCACGCCAACGGTTGCGAGCTGGCGTTTTCGCATCTGCCGAATGAAAAAGTTGAGCGCCGCGTGGTCAAGGCGGTAGAGAAATTCAATCCGAAGTTTTTGGTTCCGTGCGATGTCAGCAAGGATGAGGATATCGTCAGCGCGTTTAAGAAGGCCGGCGAACAGTTTGGCACTTTTGATATCCTGGTTCATTCGCTGGCGTTTGCCCCGGCCGAGGCTCTGCATGAACCGTTCATCAAGACCACGCGCGAAGCATGGAAAACCGCGCTTGATATCAGCGCCTACTCGCTGGTGGCCATGGCGCGCGAAGCTCAGCCGCTGATGAACGCCAACGGCAGCATCATGGCGATGAGCTACCTGGGCGCTGAGAAATTTATTCCGATGTATAACGTGATGGCCGTGGCGAAGGCCGCGCTTGAATGTTCCGTGCGTTACCTGGCCGCCGAAATGGGTCGGCATGAGAAGCACATCCGCGTCAACGCCATCAGCGCCGGCGCGATCAAGACGATGGCCGCGCGCGGCATCGGCGAGATCGACAAGATGATGGTTCACTATACTGAAAAAGCCCCGCTCCCCTGGGATGGTGATACGGCCGCAACGCATGTCGGCAAAACGGCCCTGTGGCTGCTGAGCGATCTGTCTTCCGGCGTCACCGGCGAAACGATTTATGTTGACGGCGGCTATAACGTGGTCGGCTGGTAAGCGATTCATATTGCATGAAAAACATGTGATAACGAGCATTAACTTGTGATGTTAATCTGGGGTACGGCGATGAATTCTTCATGGCCGTACCCCGGTTGTTTATGAAGAAAAATTAATATTGCGCAACGGACGAATTGTCCAATTTTTGCTTTTCTGACTGATAAAAAACGCCGTCATTTCTTCGTAAGTCATATTGTATATTCTGTTAGTAAATGACGACAAAAAAGGCGTTTTTTCTTGATGTTTGAAGCGCAGGCCCCACAATATATAAAGCATCGCGCAAGATGATGTTTGTGTTATTTGTGCAGGAGTCAGACACCTTGTTTATACCGCAATAAAAGCAATCCCCATTTATTTTTATGATGATAAACGCCTGATGTTCAGGCGAAATGGTTGTGTTTTGTATTCATACATGATTGGCCACAAGGAGAATTTGTAATGTCACTTTCAATGAGTAGTAAATTAGTTGCAATTACAATGATTATGGGTTCCGCTTTGATGGCGAGCTCCGCCAGCGCTGCGGTTGACTGGAGCGCATCGGTCATCCGCAACAGTACGAATAATATCGCTCCCAGCGTGACGGAAGTGGGTGATAACGGCGTTATTTTTTCAACTGAGTATGCCGGACAAAAAGTCAACTACGGCACCAATGCGTTTAATGGCTTGACGCTTGGCGATATTGTGTCTGTTAACTGGACAACACTGGAAGCAACACCTTCAGATAAAACACCATATCTCAATATATGGGTGACAGACGGAACAAATCGCGCGATTTTGGCGGTTGAGGGTAATTATGTCGGAAACGTTCTTGCCGGTTTTTATATCAAGGCGTATGAAGCAACGGACCTGAATAATCTTGACTGGCTGCTGGCAGGCAAACTTGCCGAAGGCGAACACATCACACTCAATTCATCAGGCAACCGCATCACGCTCAACGGTGTTGATATTACCTGGGGTGATCTGGCTGACGTGACAATCGGCCTGCCGACAGACGGCTATATCAGTCCATCTGCCACAACATCAACAGCGTTTAATATTGTGTATGGCGATACGCGTAATAATTACATCGGCACATATGAATTGAGCAATCTTCAGGTTGCAGCGGTTCCGGAAGCGGCATCGTTGGGCATTTTGGCTCTCGGCGCATCAGGATTGCTGGCCAAACGCCGCCGTAATGCCTGAATCATACGCGGACCAAAATGAATTGCAGCTTTGCTCACGCAACATACCCCGCTGAAGAAACATCACGATACTGAAAAAGACCCGCCCCGGTGGCGGGTCTTTTTTAATTCGGCATGAATTGGCCAGCGATTTTGACGCACACTATAATATTCTGCTTATGCAAACCAAAGTAGCTGATCCTTTTGTGACGATTCTCGAAGCTGCCGCGCGTATTAAGCGCGGCGAGCTGGTGGCGTTTCCGACAGAAACGGTTTACGGACTTGGCGCGGACGCCACCCAGGATGCGGCCGTCAAAAGTATTTACGAAGCCAAAGGCCGCCCCAGCACCAATCCGCTGATTGTGCATGTGCCGGAGATCGCCGATGCGCGGAGATTTGTCACCACGTTGCCGTCCGCGGCCGAAACACTGGCCAAACAATATTGGCCTGGCCCGCTGACAATGGTTCTGCCGCGCGGCGCGGGACTGAGCAAAATTGTTTCGGCCGGCCGGGATACGGTTGCCATTCGCTGCCCGAAACATAAAGTGGCCGACGCGCTTTTGCGCACATCAGAGCGGCCAATTGCCGCGCCCAGCGCCAATCGCAGCGGATTTACGTCACCGACAACCGCGCAGCATGTGTTAGCGGAACTTGATGGCCGAATCCCGCTGATTCTCGATGGCGGGCCGTGCGTCGTGGGTCTTGAATCAACCGTGATCGATATGACCGTCACGCCGCCGATGATTTTGCGCCCCGGCGCGGTCACGCGCGAGATGATTCAGCAACTCATCGGCCCGGTGAACGTGTTTTCGGGATCTGTCAAAAATAACGAATCCGCGGCCAGCCCCGGCCTGCTGTCGCGTCATTATGCCCCGCGCACCAAAGCGTATCGTTTTGCGCGCGCACAATGGCCGCAGGTTCGCGATGCGGCGCTGCGCGCAACGGATGTTCGCATTTTGCTGAGTTATGATCCGCATATTGCGTTTACCGCGCCGCACGAAACGCTTTTATTGCCGGCCGACGGCGCCGGTTACGCGCAGGCTTTTTATTCCGCGCTGCATGATGCGGATGTTCGCGGGGGCTCATCAATCTTTGTTCTTTCGCCCGATAATGAGAATGATGGTCTCTGGGCCGCCGTTACAGATCGTCTGCGACGGGCAACGGTAGAGATTTGAATTGCCGCCGAATATAAGGAAATGCCGCAGATGAACGCAGATTGACGCAGATAAAAGGATAACACAAAATTTAATCATATTGTTTATGAATTTGCTTATCCTTTGTGATCTGCGTGGGCTTCTGTAGTTGATATTTCTTCATCTGCGTCAATCTGCGTTTATCTGCGGCTTATTTTTGTTTTTGGTCATAAACATACAGCAGGTTCAAAATGCTTCCTCAACATGGTGAGTTGCGTATTTCGGCCAGCCGCCTGGCCGCGAATGTTTCTTTGTTCCGCTCGCGTCTTAAGGCGGGGCAGGAAATGGGCGCTACGATCAAGGCGGATGCGTATGGCCACGGCATTTCGCTGATGGCTCCGCTTTTTGCGAAGGCCGGCGTCACATGGGGAGTTGTTTACGGACTCCATGAGGCCGCGGCCGTTCTGCATGCGGTGCCCGATTTTAAGGTGCTTGTGCTTGCGCCTCTTGTCGCCGGGAAATCGCTGAATATCCCTGAGCCGGAACTCTCATTCATCGCCAGCGGAAAAGTTCGCGTCAATGTGACGGATCTTGATACCGCGCGCGCGTTGATGTTGCTGATGGCCGGGCGCGGGCAGGCCCGCATACATGTTCAAATTGATACCGGCCTGAGCCGCGTAGGCATTTTGCCAAAAGAGGCTCATGCGTTTATCAAGGCGCTCAGCGATATGCCAAACATTAATGTTGAGGGCGTGTTTGCTCATTTTTCTCATGGTGATGAGCCGGGACACCCCACGATCATGCAGCAAAAAGAGGGCCTGCTGGGCGTGGCGCGCGAACTGCGCATCACGCATCCTGATTTGCTGGCGCATATACAAAATAGCGGCGGCGCGTGGAATACCGGCGCGGATGAACTGAATCTTGTGCGTCTGGGCACGGCGCTTTACGGACTTCAGCCCAATACGGCCGCGCCGATTCGCGAATTGCTGCCGGTGGCCAAAATTGTCGCGCCGATCCTGACGATTTATGAGCGTCCGGCCGGAGTGGGCGTCGGTTATGGCCACACGTTTGTGACCAAACGCAAAACGCGCCTGGCGATTGTGCCTGTCGGTTATGCCGATGGTTATCCGCGTGCGATGTCAAATAAAGGTGTTGTTCAGGTCGGCCCGCAAAAACAGACTGCGCCGATCATTGGCCGGGTCAGTATGGACCAAATTGTGCTTGATGTTACGGATATCAGTGCCAATGTGGGCGATGAGGTGATCGTGTTCAGTGATGATCCCGCCGCGCCGAACAGTATTGATCATATTGCCGATACCATCGGAACCATCGGTTACGAAATTGCCACCGGTTTTGGCGCGCGGCTTTCGCGGGTGGTTGTGGAGTAGCAAACAGAATGACGCGGAGACACGGTGACGCCCTGACGCGGAGATGTTTCTTGTCATTGCGTTACTGAGTCTTTCGTTAATTCTTTTTTTCGGCCAATTCTTTAACTTTGGGCAGAAGTTTCTCAAGCTCAATGGCCGTGGGCGATCCGGGAAAACGGTCCATTACGCGCCGGGCCACCTCAAGCGCCTCGTCATAACGCTGGCTCAGCAGCAGTTCCTTAAAGAGTGTTTCTTCTTCGCGGCGTTCCTGGGCATCGGCATTTTCGCGCAGCGTGGGCATGTCGCTTTGCAGTCGGGCGATGGCCGGCAGATCCGGATAACGCGCCACGAGTTCCTCGGCCAGCAGCAATGCGCGCCGCCAATCCTTGCGATCTGTGGCTGCCTTCAGGTCGGCCAGCATTGTTGTGGTCTGCTCGCGAATAAACGTATCTTTTTCCTGGTGTACCTGGGCGGCCAGTTCCCGCACTTCCACATCATCCGGAAACTGCTTTGTCAGTTCCGCAATGACTTCGTCCGCTCGCATCCAGTTTGCGATTGACATCAGGTGATGCAGTTGTTCGCGCGCATCTTTGATGGCCTGCGTGCGGATCTTTTCGCGTAATTCGTTCATTTTCTGTGATAGTTCCGCGCGCGCCGGATCATCGGCCGCAAGTTCGCTGATGCGTTGCGTAGCCAATTCCCACCCGTGCTGCTCAATGGCCAGGCGAATCGTGGCCAGCAACGCCTGGCGACGCTCTTCTTCCTGTCTGAGACGCAATTGTCGCCGATCCTCATCCGACATCAGCATGACGTCACGCAATTCATGCAGTGCGTCAAGCAGCGGATAAAGATCAGGCAAAACCTGGCTGCCTTCCGGAATCGGGTCCGCGGCCTTAAAGGATTGTGATTTTTGAGCGACAACCGATTCTTGCGTCTGCGCAGGTTGCGGGATGGCGGATTGATTTTGCCGCTGCTGTAGCAGTTCCTCCGTTAATTCGCGTTGCTGTATCAGCAGATGTTCATTTTGCCGCGCCTGTGCTTCCTGTAATTTCAGAATGCTGGCCAGTACAAGAAGAATCAGTGCCAGCAGGAAGGTTAAAAATAACGCAGACAGGATCTGAAAACCAAGTAGGAATCTTATGTCAGGCTTTTGGTATATTGCCAGAATAAACAGGGTTACGCCGCCGACAATAAGCGCGGCCGCGGCCCAGAGTGCGATTCGCAAAGCCAGAGTTGATCTGATTTTGATTCGTTTTACCGTCATGCGTTCCTCATTTGGCAAAAACAATCTCCGAACCTGAGTTTCGGATATGAATCAAAAAAATGTGTGCCGCTTAAGCTCCGGAGTTAAAACCACCGGGCTTCCTTATCTGAAACTCAGGTTCTGTTGCCAAATGCTGATTATCTTTCACTCACCCCCCGTTGTACAGGGCCGCATTTTTGGGTTGCCCCGCCACCGGCGCGGGCCATCATCGCACCGGCCTGATGACAAAAGGAACAGACCTTCTATCATGTCGCAGTATTCTCCCGAAGTTTTCGCCAATCTTTGTATAACAGAGTCAGCGAAATATAAGACATCAACATCCAGAACATTTCCCACACCGGATAATAGCGATAGCCATACTCACTATTTGCGTACCAGGAACAGGTCCAGTCCATCGTAACGCCGGCCAGTAAACCACCAAGTATCATGCCCGCAGAACGCACCATCGACTGCGCGGAACAAAACTGGCCAAAACGATCTTTAGGAAAAATCGCCATATCAAGCGGCATGGCCAATGCGCCGATGATCGTCTGGACGGGCAAATTGAGCATGCTAAGACCCAGCATCACGTTAAATGCCGTCCGCGGCGTAAAATCAGCAAACAACCAAATCAATCCCAGCGGCAGCAACAGCAAACGAACTCGCTGAACCCAGATCATGACGCGTAAAGGATGGTATCGGTCGGCCAATATACCGGCCGGATAAGTTAAAAGAATATTCGACACGCTGACAATGCCGGCCACATAACCTATTTCCTCCAGATCAAGTCCGATGGATCTATTGAAAAATACGTTAAAAACGGAAATGGTTGTCGATACGGCTCCGCAGGTTGTGTATAGAAACATCTTCCAGTAATACGCATGGCCGTAGCATTCTGTAGCGTAGGTCTTAAACTGCGAAATAAACCCTGAACCGCCATCAACATTTTTCGGCGGCGGCGGATATTGGCCTTCCTTCACCTTTATACACATGAGCCCAAAACCAATTGCGTAGAGCGCGGCCGTTCCCGCAAATATTTCGGTCATGTGGCTTTCGGCATATTTAAAGATGAAAAAATTGAATACCGCGGTTTTGATCCCAATAACAATACGGAAAAGCCCCAAAAAGCGCCCGATAAAAGCGTGCGGCACGACATCATTGAATAAGTACCAGAATACCGAGCCCACAAACATATTGAAAAACTGGAAACCAACCATAAATGCGCCGATGCAGACGATGGTCGTCGTCGCCGGCGTTATGGAACTGTGCGCGGGAAACAAACGGTATACGATTGCGCCGATATGGTCTGAAAATCCCAGCAATACAAGAAAGACGGACAAAGGCGGGAGAGTCCAGAGGATAAAGGGAATCCGCCGGCCGTAAGGCCCCCGATGACGATCGCTTTTGAAGCTGATCCAGGGACAAACGGTCATGTTCAAAACGCCCGGCAGCGTACTGACAATCAACGCCATAACCCAGTTGGGCGAATCCAGATGTTTTAATTTCAACGGCAAAATGGCCGGAACGATTGTTTCCATTAACATGAAACAGAAATCGCCCCATAGCAACCAGGCAAACAGTTGAAATAGCGATTTGCGATTGTAACTCAGCGTGCCGACGGTATAACGCGGGTCGGATGCGGGTTTTGATTCTATATCATATGTGTCGGTGGCCATGAACTTCTCAACAGAATAACATCATTTACAACTAACAACAAAAAAGAAACATGGCCCCTCTATCACACCGGGAGGCTCTCCTTAAGAGTGATTTATTTTTGGCACACGCTTGCTTTGTTGAAAAGATCCCAAGCCAAGCCCCGTCGCCTTCATGGCGCGGGGCACAAACTGTTAAAGAAAACGGGTAACACCCACAGGATGCAATCGTTTCTGGATAGCTGTTTGTGCCCCATCCTCTCAAAGGATGGGGCTTGCTGAATCTTTTCAACAAAGCAGCACACACTATAAATCGCGGCCGGCCGACAATACATGAGTAACACAAAAATTGATGATACAACTTGATTGATCGGATTCGTAGAATATTCACTCATGCGATCCGGCTCTGATGGGGTTGATACACAATCCCAGTGTGCATCACGTAATCATTTACGTTTTTTGAGCAACGGCAAAAGCCCGAGGCTCAAAAGCGAAAGCGCAGCCGGCTCCGGCACTTCAGTTACCGAGATGGCAACATTGTCAATATACAGGCCGGTGGTGGCTGTGGTACTTGGGATCTGGAAGCGAATGAGCGGACTCCAATTGACGTCGTTTGTTAAATTGGCATCCGTAAAAGTATACGTGTAGCTTGTCCACTGATCCGCGGTCATACTGGACGCCGCTATGCTGACCGAACCAATCGTCATGGTCGTATTAAGACTCGGATGGGCTGCGGAAAGCACCACGCTCACCGATGAAAAATTGGCGGCAGATGTTTTATAAAGATCAAAAGTAACCGTATAGGTACTGCCAGACTTTATCGCATAGCTGACAACCTTCTGTTCAATGAATGCATTTGATGCGTTCCCCAGAAACGCCGCAGCCTGCTGGGCCGTCGCGCCGAGATTCTGGCGCACCTGAATGACGCCGGAACTTCTATACCACTGATTATTCGTAAACCTGGCGGCGGCCCACGTCGTCGTATCCGTATGCGAAGGCGAAGTTCCGGTGTAATCGGCCTGAAAATCCCCGTTGACCAGGTTAATCACAGCCGCATGCGAAACCTGCGCGGCAATCATGACTGAAAGTAGACCTGTCAATATCTTCATGTGAAATTCCCCCATAAAATAAATTGAACGTGACACACAATGTGACAATAAATATCAGGATATCGGCGTCTATTTTCCCAGAAACGCCATCATGTCAGGGCACAAAAGGACCAGCAACGCCCGCCGACATGCATGCCGGCGGCATTGCGTCAATCATTTACGCGGATATCAAGGTGTGTTCTATTTCGTTGATGGAGCAACCGTTGACTGGCGGATAACCAGTCGCGGAGTCACCTCTTCAGCTACTCTTTGCGGATTTATTCCTTCAATCATGTGCAAAAGTTCGCTCATTGCGCGCTGGCCAAGATCGCGATAATCAACGCTGATCGTTGTTAACTGCAAAGGAATATCATGAGCGACGGCCGTATCGCTCCAGCTTATCATGGACATATCCGCGGGAATTTTCAGGCCCGCGCTGACCATTTCTTTGTACACGCCAACGGATAATTCATCAGAACCGCACAAGACCGCGGTGGGACGCGGATTGAGCCCAAGAAGCACGCGGCCAAGCCGGCGGCCTTCCGCCTCGGTAAAGTCTTCGGCACCCAGGCAATGCAGCATGCCGTTGCCGGACTCAATCAAATCCGTCATTGCCAATCTCAGGCCGTCGCGCTGACGACGCAGAACCGGATAAACGGATTCAGAACCCGTCACCAGCGCCAGATGCCGGTGCCCCAGCGAAAGCAGATGCCGGGCGGCGGCAAACGTGGCGCCAAGAAAATCAAGAGAAATCGTCGTGACGCCAGGCAGCGATGCGGGCGCATCAACCCAGAGAACACGGGTTTCTTTTGCCAGCTCCTCAACTTCCGCCAGATCAAGAAACTGCGTAAAGAGCGCAATTCCTTCAATAGATCCGGGATCAACGATCTGCCGGAGCGAGCGCCGCGAACCTTTTTCGTTCACGGCAAGAATCCGGACATGATAATTTGTCTCGGCCAATGCGGCCTGTATTCCGGCGAGCCTGTCGGTGACCACCACATGCCCCAGATCAGACAGATCCGAAATCAGCGCGGCCACGATTCCCGTCCGGCTGCGTTCAATCATGGAATTTACAAAACGCCCTTTTCCCTGATAACCCACAATCAGGCCTTTTTCCTGAAGCAAACGGAGCGACTTAACAATGGTGCCGCGGCTGACCTTGAGCCTGGCCGCAAGTTCCTTGTCTGTCGGAATCGGCTGCAAATGACTCCACGCGCCGGCCTGAATCATTTCGCGAATTTCAGATTCAGCTTTTTCTACCGCAGAAAGCTTCTCGGTATTCTTTTTTTCAACTGACTGATTCACCATGGCACAACCCTTACTTGACAGCCCTACCAAGCTGAAAATTCACGGACCATCCATTGCGAGGCACAAGCCTCAAGGCCATTACTTGCCAAAGATAGCCTTGTGCAGAATATTCAAACTGCCGTTGCCTTCGCACAAGCGCTTGACATTCCAGCGTTTGCAATCCGCCATAAACTGATTGAACGCCAGATTCGGGTCTGCCGGGCCAAGAAATTCAACCTTGCGCGAATCGGCCAATCCTTTGTACATATTCCAGCCACAGATCCACTGGAAGTCAATTGCGATCTTTGCTTTGGCGATGCGTTCCTGCTGAACGGGATTATCCGCCACGGCGGCCTTAGCCTGCCGGAAAAGTTTTTCTGTTTGATTCATGGCCGAGAGGCTCATCCAGGGCGTCAGCACCGGAATCTTTCCGTAAGCGTTGTGCGGGGCAAAAACCTCGGGCATAAAGTCCGCATCCAGAAGCTTGATGTACTCAAGAATATAAGGCGCGGCCTTGCCGTAATAGGCGTTGACAAAATCGTGAATCAGCGCCTTGTCGTCGGCATTCGGATTCCAGAGCAGCTTGGCCACAACATAACCCTGAAGCTCGGGCAAATCGCCAATTCCCGCAAACGCGTTGCCCTGCGCGAAGACACCCGTCACGTTATTGGCCACCAGGGCGCGAATATTCGGGCCGAAGTTAAAACAATTCGGCTGGGGATTGGTCACATCGCCAAAGTCCACAAAATAAGTCCACGCGTAAGTCTTGGGAGCAATGCGTCCCCATGTTTTTAATGTGGACATAAATTCTTTGTCATTCTCAAACCGCTCACGATCAAACGGAGCGCAAACCTGAATACTGACATTGCCGCGCGGACGCGTGATGCGCGGAGATTCCCGATTGTAGTGATACGCCAGCGTGTTGACGTACACATCGGGATATTCTTTGGCCACTTCGTCCGCAACTTCATTCACGCACTGAAGCAGCAAACCTGACGGCGCTTTTTCCGCCTTATCAATTCTTCTGCAATCATCACACTGGCAATTGTCATTTTTACCGTTGTCATTCTGCGTGATGGTAATGTGCTTGACGCCGGGCGTGCGCTTGATCAGAGCGATCAAGTTACGAGCCATTTCCTTGCGCATTTCAAGATTGCTCAGGCAAAGCTGCGAATCGACACGCTTGCCGTCAATCAGACTGAACCATTCGGGATGTTTTTCAAAATACTTGGCCTTCGGGATCAAGGTTGAGAACGTCGGCCAGCCGCCGGGCAGGCAGCGATCATTCCCGCCCCACTCATCGGGAATGTTGTTGATAAAGCCGTTATTTTTCATTTTGACGCTAAAACGGGTGCGGAGATTATCCGGATATACTTTTTCCATGGAAGTAAAAAGAATGGAGAAAGTTTCGCGATACTCCAGCACCGGCGTATATTGCACATCCGGCGCGGTAATGACCAGATCCGCATTGGCCGGCACAGTTTCCGTATCCGGCGTCCACCAGCGAACACCGCAGAAATCTTCCAGAAAAGTATAGGCGGCATACAATGTGCCGCGCTTGCCCTGCCCGGCGATATAAAGATCGCCGGAAGGAGAAGTTTTAACAACAATGCCATCAGTACCCATCTGCGAAGGCTTGATATCAGGAAATGTTTTGGCCATTTGCAGCGTCTGGCCGACGTAAATGGATTTGCTTTGAGAAGCCGCGGAATCTTCTGAGCGCACGACAAAAGTGCCGCCGGTTATTTTGCCAAGATAATCTTTGAGTTCCGATGCGGCATTCTGTTCCTGCGCCGTGGCCGAGGCAGGCAGCACAATCTGCACGGATGCGACGTTTTTCTGGCTTAATACGACCTGAGCAGGCGACGCGGCAAATGCCGCCGCGCAACTTGCCAGCACAAGACCTAAAACAGCTAAAGAAAGACCTGATCTCATTCAACTGATTCCTGTATTACGAATATTGTTTAACTATGCTTATTCAATTCAAAACAACCACACTGCCACGAGGCAAACAAGATCATCACACTGCGGCATTAACGCTCTATATTGGACGGCCAGTAATATTGAACAGAATTGCCGCGAAGATGATATCTAAAAAGCCCGATCTGAATGCCTACTTGCGTGTCAATCTTGTATGACACCACGCTGCCATCCGAATATAAGCCATTGGGGTATATATGATTGTCGCCGCCCATACCGCCACGAACGATCAAGTCCTGCATCAGGCAAGCGCGCGGCCCAGTGGATTTGCGAGGATACACGGCGCCTTCATCCATCATGGGGCCTTCGGTCGCTTGCGCAGTAGCCACCCAGCCGCGAACGGTGGCATACGCCAGCCCGCCGGTAGGCTGCATGTCATAAGGATGACTCGCAAGATAAACATACGAAATCAAATAGCTGGCGGTAGGATTTGTCGGCGGGCTCTGGTAAAAATTCCCAGCAGCTAAAGCATCCCCAACACTTTCGTAAGGACTGCCGATTTTCAGCGGACAATAAAAATATTTGATCTGATTGTTAAGCTGCGGCCTGAGCTGGTTGCCAAAGAACAGAGCATTTGGCGAATTGGGGGATGCATCATACGGCCCCATGCAGGGATAATTCCAATAAGACCCAAAAGGATAATTGGTCTGATTTTCCGCCGCATACACCACACATGCTTGACCAACAGATCTTAAATTTGCACCGCAGACAGTCCGCTTGGCACTTGCGCGAGCGGAGCTTAAAGAAGGAAGCAAAATCGCCATAAGAACAGCAATAATCGCCACAACTACAAGCAATTCAATTAACGTAAAACCCCTGCCAGCCGCACGCATTCGACGGCCAGAGGAATTTGGGGTGTCAGTAATACAACATTCAGCCATGAACCACCTCTCAGACCACTATACAATTTTTACATCAGAATTGCACTGCAATATACAAACATGTTCACCACTAAAGACAACTTAGCACATAATACAATATAGTCAACAAAATTGTTCTTTTTTTAATAATTCATGCTCCTCATCGAGCATACGCCAATAAAAAGACTTAA
This sequence comes from uncultured Phycisphaeraceae bacterium, assembly GCA_964610975.1. Classification (GTDB taxonomy): domain Bacteria; phylum Planctomycetota; class Phycisphaerae; order WQYP01; family WQYP01; genus CAZSYN01. Next base: position 8,847 of record CAZSYN010000010.1, on the reverse strand, counting down.
ATACTCACAATATTAGTAAGTACATCCGTTACTTTAATGTCAATATTTTGGTTTTACCACAAAATACTGGGCCCATTTATATTCAATATACAAATTTGTTCAAAATATATTGCCGCAGCCCGAATCACACTGTATCATCATCTGTGGATTCAAGTCATTAGTGAAAGCGACGCAGTCTTGACTATCAAACTACCGCAACATCAGTCGGCAACCATGACCTCCACACAGGAAGAGTCATCGACCAGGTTATTTCCGGCCAGAGAAGAACGCTTTGCGAATCAGGACGACGCGGTTTTATATCCCTGCCGCACAAGTCCCGTTTCTTCAGATATGCTGAAAAACCCGCCAGCCATTTATCGCGGCGCGCCCTTTTGGTCCTGGAATGGCCCCCTGAATGCGGATCAGCTCAAAAGACAACTGGCGTGTTTGAAACAAATGGGATTTGGCGGCGCACATATTCATGCGCGCACGGGCCTTGCGTCGCGCTATATGGGCAGTGAATTTCTGCAATGCGTTGAATCGTGCGTTGATGCGGCCAGGCACCATCACATGCTGATCTGGCTTTACGATGAAGATCGCTGGCCATCCGGATCGGCCGGCGGCTTGGTGACGAAGCAAGCAACACACCGCGCCAAGCATCTGCTGTTTACCTGTCATCCTTACGGCAGCGGCCAGCCGCGCCGGATGGTCAGCACCGTGTTGCTGGGAGAACGCAGCGAAAACGGCCAATTGCTGGCACGCTACAGTGTGAAGTTGAACCATAACGGAACTCTGGCGAGTTATAAACGGCTTTCCGAAAACAGTATCATCACGACTGGTGAAAAAATCTGGTACGCCTATCTTGAGACGGATACGAATCATCCCTGGTTTAACAATCAAAGTTACGTAGACGTGCTTTCGCGCGATGCCATCAACTGTTTTATTGAAAAAGTTCACGAACCCTATAAGCAGCACTTTGGTTCAGAGTTTGCCAAGCACATCCCGGCCATTTTTACGGACGAACCGCAATACAGTTGGCTCTCAACCCTGCCTGACCCATTTTCTGATATTGATGTATCAATACCATTTACGGCCGACTTTACCGAAACATTTTGCCAGGCTTACGGCAGCGAACTGCTTGACCGATTGCCGGAAATTTTCTGGGATCAGCCGGATCATCTTCCCAACGCAACACGCCTAGCCTATATGAATCATTTGACGCAGCGCTTTGCGGATGCATTTGGCGGTACGCTTGGCGGCTGGTGCGAGAAAAACAAGCTCAAACTGACCGGCCATCTCATGCAGGAGCCGACGCTTGAATCACAAACGGGCTCCGTCGGCGAAGCAATGCGTATTCTGTCATATTTTCAATTGCCGGGCATTGACATGTTGTGCGATTGGCAGGAACACACAACGGCCAAGCAGGCGCAATCCGTTGTGCATCAATATGGCCGCGAGGGCATGACCTCTGAGCTTTACGGAGTAACCAACTGGGATTTTGATTTTCAGGGGCATCTTGGCCAGGGCAACTGGCAGGCCGCTTTAGGCGTGACGGTGCGCGTGCCGCACCTGACATGGATGTCAATGGCCGGCGAAGCCAAGCGCGATTACCCGGCATCAATTGGCTGGCAGTCTCCGTGGTATAAGGAATATCCGCTGGTTGAGGATCACTTTGCGCGCATTAACGTATTGATGACGCGCGGCAAACCCGCGGTCCGCATCGGCGTGATACATCCGATTGAGTCTTACTGGATGATGAACGGCCCGGCATCAACGACGTCCGCAGCACGCCACGAACTGGATCATTCGTTTAAATGGATTACGGAAACGCTATTAAACTCTCAACTGGATTTTGATTTTATTTCAGAAAGCCTTCTTCCGGGAATTTCACCGATACCCACAGAAAAGACGCTCACCGTCGGCCAGATGAATTATGACGCCATCGTGATTCCCGCCATGCGGACCATCCGCGCAAGCACACTTGATCGCATTGAGGCGTTTGCCGACGCAGGCGGAATCGTTATTTTTACCGGACGAATCCCGGAGTCGGTTGATGCAAAATGTTCAGATCGCGCCCAAAAGCTGGCCAAGCGAAGCCTTGTGACGCCGCTTGGCAAGGAGGAATTGATCTGCGCACTTCATATCGTGCGCGATATTAAAGTCACAGACCTCAATGGCGGCGAAACAACAACCATTCTCTACCATATGAGAAAAGATCAGCAGGACCGCCACATTTTCTTCTGCAATACGGATCGTAAAAAATCCCATGATACGATCATCCGCATTCGAGGAAACTGGATCATCACGCAAACGGACACTGCAACAGGTGAACAAAAGCCATTGCCGGCCGAGCAAAAAGAAGGATGGTCGCAATTCTACTGGCCGTTCACCGGATGCGGATCATTGCTGATCACATTAAGCCCCGGCCACAGCGCGCATCAACTGGGACGTTTTGTTCCTACACAATTTACAGAAATAACCAGATTGGCCGACGAAGCACAATTCAGTTTGTCAGAACCTAATGTGTTGCTGCTTGATCAAGCGGAATGGAAAATCAACGATCAACCATGGCAAGCCCAGGAAGAGATACTGAAACTTGATAACAAAATCCGCCATGTTCTCGGCATGTCCCCACGCAATGGCGATATCCCCCAGCCGTGGACGGATAACGAGCTCGCGCAAATTTTGGCGAAGATTTCTCTGCGATATCAAATTCAATGCGATGTGACGGCGGAAAATGTCAGCCTTGCCATTGAATCGCCTGAAGATGCGGAGATTTGGCTTGATAACAAACCAATTTCCCACAACATCAACGGATGGTGGGTTGATGAATCACTCAAGCAAATCATGCTCGGATCGCTGAATGCGGGCCGGCATGAGCTTATCGTGTCGCGGCCGTATACGCGCCAAACAACCTCAATGGAGTCGTGCTATATTCTTGGCCGATTTGGCGTATCGGTTCAGGGCCGCCGCGCCAAAATTACAGCTTTTCCCGATGCGCTGGCATTTGGTGACGCTGCTCACCAGGGTTTGCCGTTTTATACCGGCAATATCACGTATCACTCTGAATTAAACAGCGATGGCACAACGCCTCTTTATTTACAGATTCCGTTTTTTGCCGCAGCGTTGCTGTCAGTAAACGTTGACGGTGCGCCGGCAGGCAAAATAACAATTGATCCGTACAGGGTAAGTCTGGGCGTACTGCCGGCAGGCAAACATTCAATAGATATGACGGCCTATGGCACTCGCTATAATGCCTTTGGCGCATTGCATAACTGCGACCGCACCATGACCTGGTTCGGCCCGGAAAGCTGGCGCACTACAGGCACTAACTGGGCATATGCCTATCAACTTAAACCGATGGGTATCCTGGAATCTCCGATAGTGCTTCAGCAAGTCCATCATGCGAGCGCATGATTCACCATGCCTCGTGCAGAAAGATACGGCGGCCGATAGCTTGATTGAGAATGGGCGCTCTTTGGGCCGGCGTTAGCGCAAACATTGATACGCAACGTTCACAACTGATAACGGCATGTTTATTGCAATTCGTACAATACCGTACCGGGAGCCAAGAGAGTATCAGTAAACTCAGTACAATCGGTTGCCACGATACGATTTGTAAAAAGTTCCCTTACCTGCCTGTAGCGCCTGGGCAGTGCCAATCGCCGTTGGCCGCCATTAGCACTGTGTGTGGCTAACAGGCGCGAATTGACGTATACGGGCTCCTGCGTGTCACTATATACATGCACACCGGCGGATATGGCTATCTCACGAAGCCAACTGACATCTGGCTTCAGATCCGGCTGCAATACTGAACGCCAATGGCCAAAATTCTTCCGGCTGATCTGGCCGGGCGAAAACGGCAGACCCGTAAGCCGCTCAATATGGGCTTCGTCATACCGGCCATCGGCAATCACACCGGCTTTATAGATCCACAAAACAGTGCGGCCGTCCCGGCACAGCTTGTCCTGAATCGCTTTCCGCTTGTCCGCATTACACACAAAAAGATTGGGGATTATGACCAATTTGTACGATTGAAAATCAATCGCACCCAGATCATTCATCGAGTACAAATCGTAAGGCGCGCCGATGCCCCCAAGTTTTGAGCGGAGCACGTGAAGTATATCGTTAACGCGCGGATCATCTTCATTCAGATACAGGCAACTCTCCACATCTGCCAGTACGGCAATCTGGCTGACAGATTCCGGTTCACGTAATACTTTCTGGCAATCCCATATGCTTTTCATTTGTTTTATGGCGGCCAGAATTTCAGGCGTTTCGTACCAGTGATTCCACATATCAAACCACCAGAGCGAAACTCCATAAATCAAAGCCTGAGTAAATTCCCTTTGCATACCAGCGATGGAAGAAGCTTCGTCCGTCCAGCGATAATTCCATTCGCCCCATTTAATGCCGTACCGGCCCAGCGGATTGCCATTGGCGGTATGCGTAAAATGGTCAAGCTCCTGAATAAAGCTTTTGCCATGAAGTTTGATGCTTGATATGGGCGACATAAATCCGGAACCGCCGCCCATATGACGATCCCTATAGCTCGCAGGAGCAATAAAAAAATCAAGATCATCAGAGGCATATATCGTATCAAGCCCTAAGCATCCCTCGCGAACCAATCGCCCCTGCCCATGCTCAAAAATGTATCCATAAAATACGCCGAGAGCGACGCGATGATGAATGATACTTTGCGCAAGGCCCGCAAAATGCTGAATCGCATCAGCGATCAACCAGCGATTAAAATCCCAGTAACGAATGGCCAGCGCATCAGTAACCGGATCACGCAGCAAATCCCGTGAGCAACTTGTGCGCTGCGATAACGTGGGAATATCAATCGGATCGCCGTGGCCACGATTGATGCACCACTGGCGCCACGCTTCGCGACGACTATTTGATTCTTCGCCACGGGCCCAGTCCTGCCATTCACAGGTCATGCCGCAGGCAAGAATATATCCTTCAATACGCGAACCATATTTTTCTTCGCAATGATTAAGAAACGCAATCAGATAGTCGCCGGTCTGCTTGCGCCAATCCTGCGAACCAGCCACATCACCAAGTTTTAAAAAGGAATCTTCAATCTGGCCAAAAGAAAAACGCACCTGCCAGTCAGGCGTGTTAAGATCAATCATGCATAAAAAATGCGCGCCAGGATTGGCCTTCAAAATATCATCAAATTGCTGATCCACAATTTCCCATCGATACACGCCCAGATGCACCCAGTGCGGCGGATAATCGCAATACGGCAAACCGAGAGAATTGTTTGTATTAGCGGGAAATATGCAAACCAGATTAACGCCCCTGTCAGCAAAGTCTTTGACCGTATTTTGCCTGGGCCAAAATGAGCGGTACGCAAAACTTGGGGATAAAGGCATGATTTGATCCTGTTTATAAAAAGGGCATGCTAGCGGAAACGTGCTTTAATAATTTGTATATACATTATAATTAATTATATTCGTAAAGCAAACTCAACTTACCACAATATAGCATTAATTACCGAATAATTTTGTTGTAAAAATAATATTTATATTGTATATACATTATAAATATGGCAAAGATCAGCATACGACAACGTCTTTCTCACGCATTATCCCAGGAACTGGCGCAGGGGCGCTACGGACATCATCAGCCAATTCCCACTGAAGCAGACCTGAGCAAACGCTTTTCCGCCAGCCGAGGAACAGTTCGCCAGGCATTGGCGGATCTGGAGCGGCAAGGTTTGATTTACCGCGTGCAGGGACGCGGCACTTTTGCCATTCCTCCCGTGCAAATTCAGGCAAAGCCACTGGCGATCCTGCTCAGAGAACCTCATAAAGCCGCGACACCTTTTATCTCAGATCTTGTGGCGGGCGTGCATTCCTATGTCAGCACGCTCGGTACGTACATGGTCATCACAAACAGCCTGCCCAGCGAATGGACTCCTGGTTTTATTGAGTCCATCGGCGGCGTGCTGGTGATACCGCGGCAACTGGTTGATTCTGATCTTGCCATGTTGCAGCGATTAAAAATTCCTTACTTGCTCGCCTTTGATAGTGATCTACAAGGTCCCTCAATCCATTTGCAGGTTCGCCAGGCCGCACACATGCTTACGCAAAAACTTATTGATTGCGGACATCGCAAAATCGCCCTCATCAGCGGCCACTTTGAGCATTCTGATCATCAAAAAAAGCAAGGCATCGCAGAAGTGATTGAGTCCACGGGCCTGCGTTTTTCAGACATTCCTGATATCAGCACCAATTACGATCCGGACCTGGCATGGAAAGCCGCGCACACCCTGCTTTCTTCTGACAACCGCCCCACCGCGATTATCGCTTTTGACGATTCAATCGCCATGCAGGTGATTCGCGTTGCGGCGCAGATGAATATCCGCGTGCCAAAGGATTTGAGTATTGTCGGATTCAATGATTTTGCCTATAGCGCACTGGTTAATCCGCCGTTGAGCACTGTCCGTTTTTCCATACAGGATGCCGGCTATAAGGGCGCAGAGCAATTATATCTGGCCAGAGTTCAGGGGGCGAAAATCCGCAATCTCACATTACCCTTTGAGATCAAATGGCGCGCCAGCACAGCGCCGGCGCCTCATTAAGCATGATTATTAGCAGACAAATTTCTCATAACCGTATCATTCAATCGAAATTGAAATTTTTACTCTATTCATAAATGATTTCTTATCATACAGGTTTAATTGATGAACATCACCGCAATAGATACCGCCATCTGCAATGCGTACCGCACCAACTGGGTTTTTGTTCGCGTTCACACGGATGCGGGAATTTACGGCGTCGGAGAGGCCACGCTTGAATATCGCGAACAAACGGTCGTGGCGGCCATCAAAGATCTTGAGCGCACGCTGATTGGCCGATCTGCATCCGACATAGAGGCTATCTGCCATGATGCCTATCGCGATGTGTACTGGCGCGGCGGCCCGGTGCTGATGAGCGCACTTTCAGGCGTTGAGATGGCGCTATGGGATATCAAAGGCAAACATCTTGGCGTTCCGGTTTATGAACTTTTGGGCGGTAAAGTCCGCGATAAAATTCGCTGTTACGCCAATGGGTGGTTTGCGCCAGCAAAATCTCCAAAAGAGTTTGCGGATAAAGCCAAAGCGGCCGCGGATGCCGGGTGGACCGCGCTGAAGTGGGATCCTTTTGGCTCGGCATATATGAATCTTTCGCGCCAGAATCTCCGCTCCGCGATTGACTGCATACATGCGGTACGGCAGGCCGTCGGAGACCGCGTAGACCTGCTGATTGAAGGTCACGGCCGGTTTAATGTGCCTGCCGCGATACAAATCAGTCACGCTCTGGAGGATTTCGGCGTGCTTTGGTTTGAAGAGCCGATACCGCCGGATCATCTTGACGCATTGGCGGAGGTTCGTTCACGCAGCAAGGTGGCCATCGCCGCCGGAGAAAGACTCTATACGCCGCGAGATTTTATGCGCTTGGCGCAGTTGCATGCGGCCGATTATGTTCAGCCGGATATCAGCCACGCCGGCGGAATCAGCGGTCTGCGTAAGATCGCAACCATTGCTGAATCTGAATACCAGGCATTTTGCCCGCATAATCCCAGCGGCCCGATTGCCAATGCGGCAACTCTTCAAATCGCGGCGTGCACACCCGGCTTCTTTTTACTCGAAACCATGAGTTCGGACGTTTCGTATCGTCGCGAAATCTGTACGGAAAACGTCAGCCTTATCGGCGGAGAAATGACGATCCCCACTGCACCAGGTCTTGGTATTGATCTGAATTGGGAAAAGCTCTCAGAGCATCCTTACGAACCGCACACTTTGCGCCACTACACCGGCGCATTAACCGACATTCGCCCGGCATCGGCCCAAAGTTACTTTCACTCTGAAGAAAAATCATGTTAACAAAACGTTTTGAATCACAGCGTGTTATCGTTACAGGCGCGGCCCACAACACCGGCATTGCCATCGCCAGGAAATTCGCGCAAGAAGGAGCCCGCGTCATCATGGCCGATGTGGCCGGCGATGCGCTTGCGTCCGCGGCACAATCACTGCGCGAGCAAACGGCCGGAGACATTACGGATCTCGTCTGCGATATCAGCCAACCATCACAGATTCAGCAGTTTTTCAGCACCGTTGCGAACCGTTTTGGCGGCCTTGATGTGCTGGTGAATAACGCCGCACATCAGGGTATTGGTTATACCGTTGAGCAGATGCCTCTGGAGTTGCTCAATCAGGTTTTAGACATCAATATCCGCGGCACTTTTTTGTGCGCGCAGCATGCGGCGCAAATCATGATTCCCGCCAGGAGCGGCGCGATTATCAATCTTTCCTCAAATGTATCGGCGCGCGCGATCTATAAACGCAGCGCTTATGTGACAAGCAAAGGCGCCATTGACGCCATGACCCGCGCCCTGGCAATTGAACTGGCCGCGCATGGCATCAGGGTTAACGCTGTCGCGCCGGGCTATATTCACAGCGACAGGTGGAGCAAGCTCACGCCGGAGCATATTGAGCGCAGGAGACAAAATATCCCGTCGCACAAAGAGAGTATGCCGGAAGAAATCGCCGATGTGATTTTATATTTAGCCTCGCAGGAAGCCAAAGCCATCATCGGCGCGCGAATCGTGGTGGATGGCGGTTGCTCCGCACAGCACATGCCCGCCGATGTGGATATGTAATGGCAACTCGCACCTTCCTGTCCCCCCCTTAGAACCGTGCACAGAGATAGCATCAGACAGCGGGCATTTACATCGCTGCGGTAAGGAAGGGGGTTTCTGATTAATAAAAATTTCATCTTTATATCTATATAAATATACTTTTATTGTTGCTGCCATTTCTGTTATAGCGTTTCTCAAAAGTTTACAGCGGAATGGCGGCGGTAGTTTGATTGGTGT
>CAZSYN010000009.1:0-243145 GCA_964610975.1 uncultured Phycisphaeraceae bacterium | reverse complement strand
ATTGGCTTGTGCCCCATCCTATAAAAGGAATGGGGCTTGCTTATCCCGAACTCAGGTTGACAAAAAAACAGCGCCGATCATATGCGGCAAAAATAAAAACGCGCCCGGCATTGATGCTCGGGCGCGTTTTTTTGTTCCGGCGAAATTATTCAACTGAATTTGAAAGAATGACTTCCGTTGATTTGATGATGGCGACGGCCGGGGCGCCCTTCTTAAGCTTCAGGCGCTTGGCGGAAGCCACGCTGATCAGCGAAACGATTTCGTTACCGCCGCCGATATCCACGACAACTTCGCTCACGACGGCGCCATGCTTGATGGACTTGACCGTACCCTTAAATTGATTGCGCGCGCTAATAGCCATACTCCTCATTCCTTTATAAATAAGTCATATTCCTGAGCATCCGCGGATACTGCCCCGCGGTCCCTCTTATTCACAACCATCATAATAGGATATCGGAAGAGCCGTCACGTTGATTTGTACATTTTTGTGGACTTTTTTCTGTCATTTTACGCCAGAATCATGACACGCTCTTTGTGACACTGGCGATACTCTCAATTTATTAACATGTGTATGTATAGCGTAAGGCAGAGAAAACACACAGAAGAATTTTTACTTTTACAGGGCATCATCCTTGCTTGCAGATCATGATGCGTCACATCGCCATGTGCGTTGTGTGCGTTTTTACGGCGATAGCTACGATCCTATTTTATCCGGGAGGTCATCATGGCAGAGCCAAAACGCAAAGGTTTTTCGGCAATGGACAAGTTCAAGCAAAAAGAGATAGCAAGCAAAGGCGGCAAGGCCGCGCATCAAAAAGGGACTGCTCATGAGTTTACGGCCGAAGAAGCGCGTGCGGCCGGCCGCAAGGGCGGCTCAACAATGCGACGTCATAAAGGCGGCAATGATTCGGCCGATGGGCATCGCGATACGCAAAGGAATAATGATTCTGCTCAGCAGGACTGGCCGAAGGGAAGTTGATTCGCCGGAACATTACCTGTTTTGCTGAATCATTGCGCAACGCAAAACATAACGCTCGCAAATTCATCAATTACGCATGTGTTGTGTCACGTGCGTGATTGTTCAGTTTGTCGCAGACGGTTGACATATTCCTGCATTTTTTTGCCGGGGCAATCCGTTTTGACCAGTTCACCGTGAGTGAACATGCGCTCAACGGGCAATTGATAAACATCACGTAAAAAGCGGGTGAACAAAGTCAGCGCTGTGCACTGCGCCGCGCTTGGCCGCTGCAATTCAAAATTGCCCAGCACACAGATGCCCAGATTATGCTGATTGTGGCCGCGGGCGTGCGCGCCCTGATAGGCCAGAGGCCGGCCCTGCCAGACCCGGCCGGCGCGGTCAATCACAAAATGATATGCGATATCGGCCCAGCCGCGCTGAGATTTGCCGGAACCGGAATGAAATTCACGGATATACGCCACCATGTCTTCTGTTTTGCGCCAGCCGTCATCATCCCACGGTTTACTAAAACCGGAATGATGTATCGTCATAAGGTCAACGCCGTTCATCGGTCCGATATGCGCCAGATCAGGCCCCTGCTCAGACCATTCGCGACGCGGCACAATAATCGCCGGGCAATCCTCGGCTGTGGCCAGCACCCGGCCGGCGGCATCAGGAAAAAGCTCCTCTCCCAGATCAGGACATCGGTAAGGCGTTGTGGCGGCGTTTTCGGCCGGAGCCGTGGCGGATTCAGCGGCGGATTTTGTTGCGGGAGCCGTGCCAGTTGCGGCTTGAGTTGCCGGCTGACTGGCGGTTGCCGGGCTATTGCCGCCATTTTCCTGCCCGGTGCAGCGCGCAAGGATCATCCCCGCGCCGGTGGCGGCCAGTGACGATAAAAACAATCTGCGATTGAAGAGTCCGTTCATTGCGGATTCCTGAGGGATATCAGTACGTCCGCATTATAGTCTGTGACCAAATTTTTAACACACGCCCGCAGCAATCATCCTTTTACCGCGCCTGCGGCAAGGCCTTTTACGAATAACTTCATCGTAAAGAGGAACAGCAGAATCATCGGTATCGCGCTGAGCGCATAACCGGCCATCAGCGGCCCCCATTGCTTGACGTACTCGCCATCAAGCCGCAGCAAACCGACGGGAATCGTCAGCAGGACATCGTCGCGCATCAGGATCAGCGGCAGCATCAAGTTATTCCAGTTGCTGATGAATTGCATAATGGCCAGCGTGGTCAGCACGGAACCGGACATCGGCAAAATAATATTCCAGATTTGCGTCAAGTGGCCGGCGCCGTCAATTTCCGCGGCCTCAAAAAGTTCTTTGGGAATTTCCTCAATAAATTGTTTGAGAATAAACACGCACACCACCTGGCCGCCGGTTGCGCCGATAAGCACAAGCGCATAAAGCTTGTTGACCATACCCATGTCTTTGACCAGTGAAAAAAGCGTGACAAGCGTGGCCGGCGTACCGGGCAAAAACATAGTGCCGATAAGACTGTAGTAAATAATGCTTCGGCCGGGAAACCGGTAACGCGCCAGCACGTAACTGGCCAAAATCGCCATGACCAGGCACAAAATCACCGCGCCGAATGACGTCACAATGGAGTTTGCGATATACGCATACACCGAATGCCAGCCGGTAACCCAGTTTTCAAAATGCCAACTGCTGATGGCATCCGGAAAAAACGGATTGTGCACAAACTGGTCATTGTTCTTGAAGCTGATGACAAACATCAGGTAAAAAGGGAAAAACGCAAACAACAGCACAAAGCCTATGATGGAGTGCTTCAGAAATTCGCGCGTTTTTGAAATTTTTGCCGCCATAACAGAACCTCACGCTTGATCCGCGATGAATACCGGATTATTTTTCAACCTTGACGTACTTCTGATACAAAATCGTGATACCAAGAATAATAAGGAACATCACCATACCCAGCGCGCAGGCGTAACCGTAACGATTGCTGATGAACGCCTGGCGATAGGCATACAGTCCCGGCACCATACCCACGCTCTGCGGCCCGCCGTTGGGCCCCAGCAATAGCAGCAGCAGGCCGTAATCCGTCAGCGTGCCGATGGTCATGAATACAAGATTGATGCGCACCTGCGTCAGGATCAGCGGAAGCTCAATGTACCAGAGCTTGCCCAGTGACGAGACGCCGTCAATTTCGCCGGCTTCGTAAATAGAAGTGTCAATGGCCTGTAGTCCCGCCAGGTAAATCAGCACGCCCACTGTGCCCACCCACGGAAAACCCCAGAACATGATCGCCGGCACAACCAGATTCGGATTGCCAAGCCATACCGGCTGGCCATCCGCAAACTGCCCGGTCGTGCGCGTCCACATCATGGTTGTCACCATGAAAAAGATGCCCAGTAAAATCAGCGCCCATCCGCCTATCCTGAATCTTTTAAGCGTCACACGGTTATGCTTGCCAAAGAGGACGACAGTGGATATCAGGTTTACCCACAACATAAAATACCAGAGATTGCCCTGAGCCACCCACCAGATAAAAATGCCGGAAAAATTGACGATGCACCACCACACCACCGTGCGCGTGAGCGACTTAAATCCGTTTGCTGCGCTGATGAACACAATCCCGACTAGCGCCATGCCCCATATAGAACCAAAAATCAGATCCACTGACCAGATACGCACCGGCAATACGGCCTTGACCACCAGCGGCCAGGTGGTATCCAGAAAATTCAACATTGACATGATCCCGGTGTAATTCAGGATCTTGTTGATCACGCCCGTGGTGGGATCGTAAAATGATTTCCAGATCAGCAGGCCCACAAGTCCCGGGATGATCATCGGAATCACAAACAGCACACGGTAAATGTACTGCCAGCGTTCGGATTTGAGCCGGTGCATCACCACCGCAGTTATAATGCTCGGCCACATCTTGACGACATTGGCCAGCAACAGCATTAATGTGAGCTGAAAACTCGTCCAGAAAATGCTGTCCATCGTAAAAGCTTCAATGTAGTTCTTAAAGCCGCGGAACTCCGCATTCTGCTGGCCGTCCCAGTCAAAAAACGAATACCACACCGCCGAAAACTGCGGGTAATACGTAAAAAGAATCGTTGAGCCAAGCGTGGGCACCAGCAGCATGAACAGGATAAGCCACATGCGCCAGCGCACGGAAAATTTAGCCAGCATTCCGTTTTTATACCTGGCCGGCGTCAGGCCCGGCGTGTTGTGTGCATTCGGGGAAGTCGTAAGCGTGCTCATAAGATCCTTTGAGTTACGGACTGAATAATGAGCCATAAGAACAGCAATTGCGGGTTGCGCCGTCAACGTTAATCAAATTGCAGCGTTCTGTTACGCACATGCTTAAAGAACCAGACGTTATATTGCGCGTTATTTTTGCGAACCTGCTGAAGCAATATTCGCCGGTACTTGTTCTGCGCATCGCGCGGATCATCGCCGAGAACTTCAAGCATGGATTGAACGGCCAGCGAGCGATCATCATTGCGCACCGCCTGGTATTCACGTTTATATTTCAGTGAAAATGCGCGGTCGCCGCCGTTGACGCTGTCGTTCATGGCTTTTTCAAACTTGCTGACAAATTCATCGTAAGTAATAGAGCCGATGAGATAGGCATCAAACAGGCCGCTGAACTGGCGGTCAAGCGCCTCTTCAAAGCGAAAATTCAGCGCGCCGCTAAAACCTTTGGGGTCAGGCAAAAACGGCTTCATCATATCGCTGACTTCAATACCGGCCACGGCCGGGGGCCAATTGGCGATGTTGTTAAATTCGCCGTTGATTCTGACGCAGGTTAAAAAACGCAGAAAATCAAGCGCGATTTCTCGATTGGGAGAAAAGCGGTAAATGCCGTACCCGCCCTGGGCGATGCTGGTGGCCGATGTGGCCGGGCCGGAGCATAAGTCGCCCCATTTTTCACCTTTGGCCGGCACGGGATACTTCATCGGCATAATCTGGAATTTATCACCGATCTGCCGCTCAAGTCCTTTGCCGTCCCATGAGCCGGTAACCAGGAAACAGGCCTGTCCCTGAACAAATTTGAACATGGCCGTCTGGCGATCCATTGAAGCAAAATCACGCGGAAAATATTTTGATACCAGTTCGCGATAGGCATCAAACATACCGCGAACCTGCGGCGTTTTGTAAAAATCAAATTGTTCGTTCATGTACCCGGCGTATGTTTCGTCCTGGCCGATTGTGCCGTCAAGGTTCACATCCACAAGCTGCTCAAGCGATGACGTGAACGCAACGTTCAGATTGCCTTCAAAACCGCCCAGTTTGTAGCAACTGACGATCGGCTGAAGATCCTTGCCCTTATAGCGCGGATCGCTGCTGCGATGCCCCAGTGAATTGATCTTGTCGCAGGCGTTGAGAAGCTGCTGAAAAGTCTGCGGCGGTTGAGTCAGCCCCGCCGCCGCCTGAAGCATATTCATGTTGACATACATACCAAGACCCCAGAAGGTCGTCGGCACGCTGTAGTAATCCTGAAGGCTGTCAGAGAATCCGCCGCGGTTTCCGTCGGTGAATGTTTCGCGCCAGGGCACATTGGCCAGTTGCGTGCCGGCGTTATACGGATTGGTTTCTTCAAGTTGTTCAGTCAGCGGAATAAAATACTTGACCTTATATTGATCAGACCCCATCAGCGAACTCTGGCCGATCTCCACCAGGTCCGGCGCGGTGCCGGCAATCAGATGCACATTAATCCATTGCGCGTAGACTCTTTCGGTCACGGCCATCATCTCAATGCGCACATTCGGATGAAGTTTCTGATATTCCTCAATGGCGTACTTCATCGCATCGCGATAACCATCCTCAAGCTGCCAGAATGCGATACGAACCACCGACTTATCCGGCGGAGAAAGACGGTAATTGGCCACGATCACCTGCGTAAGACTGATTCCGATGGCCACGGCCAGCATGATCAGACCCAGGTTTCGCACGATAAAATTTCTGCGGACTTCCTTGTGGGATGAATTGCCGTTATCAGCCATGGTTGTTCACCTCCGTCTTGCCGGCGTTGCTTTCGGATTCCGTACGGAATAACTTGATCGGAGGTACCGGCGCTTTTAATTCCGGATGTTCCCGATTCAGCCGCTGAATGGCCAATTGCGCTTCGTATGCCTTGCCGCTGTTGGGCGTCTCAATAATGATCTTGGCGTAATATTCCGCGGCAAGCGGCGCATCATTGAGATAACGATCCGCCATCTTGGCCACGCACCAGTAAATGGCTCCCTGGCGGCCTTTCTGCATCCACCCGATTTTTGCCGCCTGCTGATAGGCGGTCACGGATTTGCGGTAATACACAAGACGCTGAGCGTCATTTTCCGTTACCTGGGAAAGCGGGCTGAAATAGCTGTCGCCCAGGTACTGCCACATGGCCGATTTAAGCGGATCATCCGGATGGCGATCAAGATATTTTTCAAGAAACGCAACGCCCGTAATCGCATCGTCTTCCGTATATGTCTGCATATAGGATTCAGCCAGGCGCAACGTGGCTTCTCCGGCAATGGGCTGGCCATCCCATTTTTCCGCCACCTGTTTGTAGTATTGCCGCGCAAGGGGCATATTAATCTCATCGCCGAAATAGTCGCGCATTTCAGCGATCCGGCCGAGGCTTAACAATGATTTGGCGGCCAGCAACGATCCGGGTTCCTGTCGCTCTACCTGTTGATAAAGCTGCGCAGCTTCCTGAATAGTGCTGCTGCTTGGCGGCATGCGGTGATGAGCGCATGTCGCTTTGCCAAAAAGAGCCTTAACGTATAAATCTGTTCCCGGCTTGCCTTTGCGTACCGCCTCATCAAAAGCCACATAGCCCGTATCAAAACGCAGACTGCTGACTTGATGCAGTCCTTCCTCAAGCGCCTGCTGAGCGGTTGCCGGACTGGAGCGATCAGAGCAGGACGCTATGGCCCCCAGCAACAACCCACCACTCGCCAGAACCCGAAAATACTGAAATACGGAAAAACAATGTACTGCTTTCATGCGTATACCCTGCTTTGCGGATACATCTGACTCAAGCCATTATTGCAATTCCCATAAACTTGACATATGGCGGCGCGGCGGTAGTCACTGCATTATTTTCCGCAGCAAATTGTCATCATTGTCAATTCCGACTGCAATATCATGCTAACGAATTATTTAAGACGGTATTGCATCATGGTAAAGTGTTTTTTCACAAGGTCGTTTACACAGACCACAAGATCCGCTATTCTTACATGTCCCGGCCGGATGCCAGAGTGGACCAATGGGGCGGATTGCAAATCCGTTTTTCGCGGGTTCGAATCCCGCTCCGGCCTGTTAATTGACAGCTTTTTGTCAGCTTTAGGCAAGAGTCCTGAGTCTTGAGATTGGCCCGTTATCTTTGACATGATAAGTATGTCAAGAGGACCTGATCTTTTGAGTCTCAAGACTTCTTCATTTTTTGCATTCCTATTCTGAAAGCAAGAAGAAAATGGATTCGCTCGTAGCTTTCGTTGTTCAACTGGTAAAATCAATTCCGGGTCCGTCGTGGATTCAGGAAGTTGTCGTCAAGTTCGGCGCGGCCGCACTCCTGATCCTGCCGTTTTTGTCCGTGACGGCCATGTTCATGATCTGGGGCGAGCGCAAAGTCGCCGGCCGCATTCAGTCGCGTCACGGTCCGATGCGCGTGGGCGGATGGCATGGCTGGGCGCAATCCCTGGCTGATGGCATCAAACTGATCCTTAAAGAAGACCTCATCCCCGGCGCGGCGGATCATCTTTTATTCCGCCTGGCGCCCTACCTGGCGTTTGTCCCGGCGTTCGGCGCGTTTTTATGCGTGGCCTGGTCGCGCGATCTCTCAGGCTTAAGCTCATCCCTCAACGTCGGCGTCTTTTTCCTGCTGGCCATCCTGGGCATTGAAGTTCTTGGCGTGATCCTGGCCGGCTGGGCCTCAAACAACAAATGGTCGGTTTACGGCGCCATGCGCGAAGCCTGCCAGATGGTTTCTTACGAAATTCCGCTGGGCCTCTCCATCATCTGCGCGGTGCTGGTGGCCGGCACGCTGAATATGTTTGATATGTCCCTGCTACAGGGCGCGGGACTCCATACGTGGCTTGTCTTCCACGATCCGTTTAACTTTGTGGCGTTTATCGTCTATTACATCGCCGCGCTGGCAAGCTGCAAACGCGCGCCGTTTGATCTGCCGGAATCGGAATCAGAACTTGTCTCCGGCTATCACACGGAATATTCGGGCATTCGCTGGTCGCTGTTCTTCTTTGCTGAATACGGCGCGATGTTCCTGGTCTCGGCCATTCAAGTCTCGCTGTGGCTTGGCGCCTGGTATGACCCGTTTGGCATCATTCTGCATCTTGAAAATATCAGCAGAGACTCCACCGGCGCCATCACCAACATGAACATGGCCGTGCTGGCCAATATTCTGGGTGTCGTGGTGTTTATCACCAAAGGCTACCTGCTGATGTACCTGCAAATCTGGATTCGCTGGACTCTGCCGCGCATCCGCATTGACCAGGTTCTTTACATGTGCGTCAAGGTTCTTCTGCCGCTGGCGTGCATCAACCTGCTGGGCGCGGCGCTTTACCTGTGGGTCACTGATCCGCTGCCGATGGTCAAGCTGATCGTCAAGATCACCCTGACCGTCATTGGCGTACTGATGCTGGGCTCAGGCCTCGGCGCGATCATCTGGTTTGCCATGACCAAACCGGCAAACCTCAGCAAGCGCATGATCCCCAACTCACGCCCGCTGCCGACAATGCCGGGCCTGTAATTGTTCCAGATGAATTGATTTCGGGATAAGGGGTGTTGATTTCAAACCCCGCGCCATCAAGTATGTGACGCAGCCAAATAGCACCGGCGCCTTCACGGCCCGGTGCACAATCGATGGCAAATAAGGGAAATATCACACGTCTTGCGGACCAACTTGCTTTGTTGAAAAGATTAAACAAGCCCCATTCCTTTCAGAGGATGGGGCACAAACAATCATCCAAAAACGATTGCACCTTTTGGGTTTTGCTCGTGTTCATTAACAGTCTGTGTCCCGCGCCATCAAGTATGTGACGCAGTCAAATAGCACCTGCGCCTTCACGGCCCGGTGCACAATCAATGACAAATAAGGGAAATATCGCGCGTCTTGCGGACCAACTTGCGTTGTTGAAAAGATTAAACAAGCCCCATTCCTTTCAGAGGATGGGGCACAAACAATCATCCAAAAACGATTGCACCTTTTGGGTTTTGCTCGTGTTCATTAACAGTCTGTGTCCCGCGCCATCAAGTATGTGACGCAGCCAGACGGCCCCGGATACTTCTCAAAGAGGCTCTTATTCTCTGCGTGCGCTACGTTCTCAGTGGCTGACTATTTTCCCTTTATCCCTGGCCCATTCACACCGCGCTGATCGCCATCGGCTGTGCGCGTTCAGAGAGCACCGGCATTTTTTCTTTTACTTCCGCGGCCATGCGTGTGTTGGGGAACTCGGCCACAATGCTCTGGCCGATCTTCAGCGCTTCAGACCAGTTTTTGTCATGCACATGCACGGCAAACTGCGCGCCCATCTGCTGAAGGCGTTTGCGGAATACGTCGCGTGCGGAATCTTTATACGCCTCGGCCTCGGATGGCGAAAGATACTGATCAAGACGCTTGAGCAAATCCACGCTGCGATCAACATCATCGCGCGCCACGGCGTCGGTCCATTCTTTGAGCAGTTCGCGCTTGTGCGCATCGCGCGCGGTCTGTATGCGTTCCGGCAGGCGCTTGATATCCGGATGTTCGGCGTAAAATTTATTCACGCGGCCGGCTTCCTCCATTGCGCCAAGCCAATCCTGATGACCCAGTTTTTCATCAATGCCCTCAAGAATTTCGCGCACCTGGCGTTCATAGGCATCGCTTGAACTCTGGCGGATCTGGTCGCGTAACTGCTCCGCTTCCTGGTGATAGCCAAAACGCTGGTCCATATCCTCTACCAGCACAAGCGCGGCCTCAAAATCCTGCTTTTCCATTTCCTCGCGAATGGCCGCGCGCAACGCCTCGCGATCCTTGGCGCGATACGCCACCGCCTTGGCCGCATCCGAAAGCATCAGCGATTCGCGCATCGCCTCAAGCTGCTGGCGCTGTCCTTCAAGCTGGCCGACAAACTGATCGTAACGCCAGCGATCCTCCGCGCTGTTACGCGCAACAAATCTCAGCATCACACCGGCGATGACGCTGCTGACAAGCATCAGCCCGCCCACGCCGGCCATCACGCACGCAAGCGCCAGCCTGCCTGGCAATGGCGAAACCGCCTGCGCCATAAACACCATGCAACACGCCAGAGTCATCAACCCCAGAATGCCGACAAACAAAAGAGCCGTCCGTGCCCGGGATGCGAGCTTTTCAGTATTCATCTGCCATTCTCCTGCCAAGCAGACCATCTGAATTTAAGCGGCTCAAAGAAGTGAGAGGAATCAACAGATCCTCAGGGCCGCCTCTATTGTCAATCTATGACGCCTTTGTGGATCGGTCAAATGGTTTTCTCATTAAAGTAAAAAAAAGATTCATTGAGCCGAAAATCATCACATCGCCGATGATGGATATATTCGTGGTTTTTGCCTCAAAAGACATTCATGAGCAATATTTACGTCACAACCCGAAAGTCATAACCTAAAATCGACGATTGAACTGATATGTTGACGCATGACACTAACTTGTTATGGCTGGTAGGGATAGGCGGGGGCATCATGGCCCTGGCGCTGCTCAAGGGTATCACCCTGGGTTCCGCCTCCATCGCAAGCAAGATGATCACGGATAACCGGGATCTGATTTCAAAACGCAGGGCAGATCGTCTGGCGGCGGAAGCCTTTGGTCGCGCGGCCGCCAAAGAACCCCTGGCGCTAAACCCGGATGGTACGATTCAAGAGCCAATAATTGCGGCTGTTGAATCTTAAAAAAAATGGTATACTACTCACCGTGACCTCCGTTTTTACTCGTCGTCTTGGCGAGCTTGCTGGTCTCCGGTGTTTTGGTTGAGTCATTTCGGCTACCCGGCCGAATGGCTGTTCGCGCGAACGTCCGAAAAAGTTCAGATTTTCTCCATAGTTTTTGGGGAACGCGAACCGATACAGGGTGGTGGGCAGTCGTATGGCCAATAATCCCGGCAACCGTCAAAGTCGGAAGAAACCAGTGAGCCAGAAACGCGTAGCTATCGTTCTTGCGTCCCTGGTCGGGACACTTACTTTCTCCAGCGCAATCCTGCTGTTGATGGAAAGTGGCCCCCTCGGCGCAACCCCCCCACAAATGGTGGCTGTTACTGCGTCAACCGTCAAACAGTTGATGCAGACTAAGGCGCCATTGCGTCAAGACGCTTGGGAATATATAGTTGTTTATCATTCAGCGGGTCTGTCTGATAGTGCAGCGGACTTGGCTGAAGGGCGTCTGAAAGGAGGCAATAGCGTCTTTGAACGTAAGGCGCGGCCTGACGGCTTCCACTTTGTCATCGCAAACGGCAAAGACCGCGGAACGATCAATGGCGACATTCAAGTAGGTTCGGCTTGGCAGAATCAGTATTATGGAGCTCCGAATCCCGGCTGGCCAAATCCCAGCTATTATAATAATCCTTATTGGAATGCGATTGGCGTCTGTCTTCAGGCAGACCTTCGCGACAAGCCCGCCAGTGAGGCGCAGTTTCACTCTCTGATTCAGCTCGTGCAGGAACTACGGAAATCTGGTATCGGCCGCAAAGGCGTCATCTTCCAGTGGGAACGGATTTACCCGGGCTCACCTGATGCGTCTCCGGCACAGATTAATTTCGCCGATAAATTCCGCCAGTGCATCAGATAAGCGATGTTTACACCAATAGCCTATTTCTTCAACTGTTAAGCCTTCTTTCTTGGCATGTTGATTGTTTTTTAGGCTTTTTGACGCATGTGAATTTCGTGTTTTTCTGACATTCTGTCGTGTCGTTGCATCATAAGTGCTGCTCTCTTCCCGCCCTGCAACATTTTACCCCTAAGTCTGGCAGTATTTCACTTAGTAGCCTACTATGTCGATGAATATTGGCAACATAGGCAAATGCTACGCGGTTTGCTGTATCATGGCTTACCTGGGAAAATGTGTTCATTTAATACGCTAAGTTGATTATGGAGCCCCTGCCAGAGATTCCTGATTTTGAAGTGCTCTCATGCCTGGGTTACGGCGCACGCAGCACCATTTATGCTGTGTCAGAAAAGAGCACCGGGCAGCTTTACGCCTTGAAAAAAGTGGTTCGCCGCTCTTCTGAGGATGACCGCTTCCTTGAGCAGTGCGAAACTGAATTTAATATCTCAAGCCAATTTGATCATCCCGCATTGCGAAAAAGCCATCGCCTTATCAAGCGGCGCAAGCTGCTGCGGGTCTCTGAACTCTATTTGCTTATGGATCTTTTTGACGGCACATCACTTGATGTCCACCGCCCCGACAGCCTTGCTACGCTGATACGAATTTTCTGTCAAACCGCACAAGGCTTGGCGGCCATGCACAAACTGGGATTCGTACACGCGGATATTAAGCCGAATAACATCCTGGTCAATGACAAACAGGAAGTCAAAATCATTGACTTCGGCCAGAGTTGCACAATCGGTACAGTCAAGTCGCGCATTCAGGGCACACCGGACTATATCGCGCCAGAGCAGGTCGGCCGCGGCCCTCTGACGCCGGCAACGGATATCTTTAACCTCGGCGCCACGCTCTACTGGTGCGTTACGGATCGGCATATACCGACCCTGATCCCAAAGAAGAAAGGCGGCGCAACCGGAGAAATCCGCGAGCTGACGCCCCCGCATATCCTGAACCCGAAGGTACCCATTGCGCTCTCGCGATTGATCATTGATTGCGTACAAAATCGCCCCACGCAGCGGCCATCGGATATGAACCAGGTTCATCATCGCCTTGAGCTGGCAGCCACAGTTGCCAGTACGGCCGAGGGATTGCCTAGCCAGGTTCCCGTCGCGGCAATTCCGGATAGCACAGATGACACCGGCGACGACAGTGCTGATCTGTAAAACAAGCGCTCACACCAAGTTATATCCGCATGCAGATCAATCTTCTCTTTGTGGGCAAGTGATAAAAATCATGAAGGAATGATGATGCATTCAGCGGCTCAAAGCATTGAGATACTGCATGCCGGCGCGCAGGCATGCCTGAAAGACCCGTTGCGTGATGGCAATGTGCTGCAATTGCCAAGCGTAGGCGAACTTCTGCTGGCCGGCGATCTGCATAACCACCAACGTAATTACCGTGTCATTCAGGACATAGCAGATCTTGACGAATTTCCCGGCCGGCATGTTCTGCTACAGGAATTGATTCATGGCGGCCCGCTTGGCCGTGAGGGCGACGACCAAAGCATTGATATGCTGCTTGACGCTCTTGAATGGCAGGCGCAATATCCGGGGCGCATTCATTTCCTGCTGGCGAATCATGACCTGGCACAGGTTCAGCGTGTGCCGGTGACCAAAGATGGCTTTAACCTGACGGAACGATTTAACCGTCATCTTGATATGCGTTTTGCATCGCAAGCCGATGCCGTGCGCCAGGCTTTGCGCCAGTATGTGATGAGCCAGGCCATCGCTGCTATAAGTGCCACGGGCGTTATTATGACACATTCGTTGCCATCAGAGCGCGATTTGGCAACTTTTGATCCCACCATTTTGCGCCGGCCGCTGACCGATGCGGATTATGAACGCGGCGGATCGGTACATCAGCTCATCTGGGGCCGCAACCAGTCCGCAACCGTACTCAATACACTCTCAACGCAATGGTATGCCGAAGCTTTTATCTGTGGCCATCAGCAGCAGGATGCCGGTTATGGCATCATTGAGCCGAACATGCTGATTATGGATTCATCCCATGTGGCCGGCGCGGTCATCCTGATTGATATGGGCAAAGAAGCCACCATGCCGATATTGCAAAGCGGCATTCAAATGCTCATGACAACGGAAGAAGAATAACTTTTTATAACTTGTTATTTTATAATTACTTATACATCTTATTGAATTTACCATCCGTTTTATTTCCATTATAATTTTATATTATCAACTTGACCTACCATTTTAATAGGGATATATTTCCTACATCACTGATAGGCATTAAAGACATTAAGGAGAAAACAGTGAAGAAGTTTGTGGGTTTACTGGTGGCGGCGGTCGCTCTATTGAGTTTTGAGTCTGCATCACGTGCACAACAGGTACTAAAAGTATCCTCTTACGATCCTACCGTTGAGCTTTATAAAGCGCTTAATCCTCAATTTGAGGCGTATTACAAAGCCAAAACGGGTCAGGAGATCAAAGTTCAGACGGATCATGGACCATCCGGCAAACAGGCGCGTGATATCGCGGCCGGCAAGGAATCGGATGTGGCCGCGCTTTCGGTGGATGTTGATATTGATGCGATTGCCAAGTCAGGTCTGCTGAGCAAGCAGTGGCGCAAGGAATATCCGAATAATAGCGTACCCTACTACTCATCGGTGGTGTTCCTGGTGCGCAAGGGAAATCCGAAGCAGATTAAAGACTGGGAAGACCTGGCGCGACCGGAAGTTGTGTCTCTTGCGCCAAACCCGAAGACAGGCGGCGGCGCGCGGTGGATTTACCTGGCGGCATATGCCCACGCACTGCGCAAGGGAGAAAATGAGCAGCAGGCCAAAGAGTTTGTCGGCAAAATTTATGACGACGCGATTCTTGATCCAGCGATGAGAAGCTCAACGGTACGTTTCGTTCAGCAGAAGGAAGGCGATGTGCTTTTTGGATGGGAAAACGAAATCCTTCAGATCGTCAATGATCCGGCCAGCAAAAGTGATTATGAACTGGTAACGCCGAAAGACTCAATCATCATTGAGGTGCCGATTGCGGTGGTGACTGATTACGCCAAAAAGCACGGCGTTGAGCAGCCGGCCAAATCATTTGTGGATTATCTGTATTCGGATGACGGGCAGCGAATCATCGCGAAGTTTTATAATCGCCCGTTCAACGAAAAGATTTCGGACGAATATAAAGACCAGTTTGCCAAGCTTGATCTGTACCGGTTTGCGGAATACTTCAAAGACTGGCCGACCGTGATGAAGACACACTTTGCCGAAGGCGGCATTCTTGATCAGGTGCGGCGCAAGAGATAAGCGCGGCGCGATCAGGCTCGCATCGTAATACGCGGCAAACCAGCAACGATGTCATGCTGATTATGTGAATATTGTCAGAAGCAATTTTTAACGGACTCACCCCGGGGTTAAAACCCCGGGGCTCTATAAGAATGCCAAGCTTAACAGCCAATCGTCGTGTCATACCGGGCTTCGGACTCACACTCGGATATACCATTATGTATCTGAGCGTGGTGATACTGGTGCCTTTGGTGGCCATATTTTTTAAGTCAGCGCGACTTGAAGAAATAGGCTTCTGGCAGGTGGTAACATCATTTGGCGTGGTCAGCGGTTATTTTACGAGCCTATTTGCTAGCATCATGGCGGCACTGATTAATGTGCCACTGGGTGTGCTCGTGGCGTGGGTGCTGGTGAGGTACGCATTTCCGGGAAAAAAGTTGCTTGACTCCATTGTGGATCTGCCGTTTGCGTTGCCCACGGCCGTGGCGGGCATCGCGCTAAGCACGCTTTATAGCGAGCACGGATGGCTTGGCGCGGCGTGGGCGAAGCTGGGAATCTCATATCCTTGGCCGATCTGGAATGGTTTTGATGCGGCCGGCCCGCCGGTGCTCATCAAGTGGTTCAGCAGTATTGCCAAAGCGCCGCTGGGAATTTCGGCCGCGCTGGTATTTATCGGATTGCCATTTGTCGTGCGCACGATTCAGCCGGTGCTTGAAGATGTCAACCGCGATGTTGAAGAAGCCGCGGCAAGCCTGGGCGCAAACAGAAGGCAAACGTTTATCAAGGTCGTGCTTCCGCAGTTGTGGCCCGCAATCTGGACCGGTTTTGCACTGGCATTTGCGCGCGGGCTGGGGGAATTTGGCTCTGTGGTGTTTATCACCGGCGGCAATCCGGATGCGGAAATCGCGCCGGAACAGATCATTCAGCGGCTTGAGGCGCATGAGTATGAGCAGGCCACAACGATAGCCGTGGGATTGCTGGTTCTCTCATTTGCGATGCTGCTGGTGATCAATCTGCTGCAACGCTGGGCGGCCAAACGGCAGGGAGCGCTGTAACAACAATGAGCAATGATTTACTGACAATCTCAACGGAACAACAGGCGGCGCCGGTCATTCGCCGCCCCACTGCCGAACCTGCATGGGTACGGAGAATACTCATCGGCACGGCTGTCGGCGTGTTGTTGTTCGTTTTGGTACTGCCGCTGATTGTTGTTTTTTATGAGGCTTTTGCGGCCGGGATCACGTTTTATGTAGAAGCAATCGCATCACGCGAAACGTGGCTTGCGCTGAAGTTAACACTGCTAACGGTGGTAATCTCCGTGCCGCTGAATACTATTTTCGGCGTGACTGCGGCATGGTGCGTCACCAAGTACCGATTCTGGGGAAGAAGTTTTCTGCTCACATTGATTGACCTGCCATTTTCCGTATCGCCCGTTGTGGCGGGCCTTGCGCTGGTGGTGCTCTTCGGCCGGCAAAGCTCAATCGGAGGGTGGCTCTGGCATCACGATATCAAGGTGATTTATGCGCTGCCGGGCATCGTGCTGGCAACAGTTTTTATTACGTTTCCGTTCGTGGCGCGTGAGCTCATACCGCTGATGGAGGCGCAGGGAACCGAGGAAGAAGAGGCCGCGCGCGTACTGGGCGCAAACGGATGGCAGATTTTTAAGAGAGTCACGCTGCCCAACATCAAGTGGGGATTGTTGTATGGCGTGATTCTCTGTAACGCGCGGGCCATCGGCGAATTTGGCGCGGTGTATGCGGTATCGGCCAATTTTCCTGAACAGATGACGCTGCCGCTGCGCATCAATGATTTATATTTGAAAAACCTCGTCAGCATGACGCCGGCGTTTGCGGTGAGCACTCTGCTGACGGCCGCGGGGCTTATTACGCTGATTGCCAAAAACTGGCTTGAGAGAAAAAATCAGGAATAATATAAAAATCTTAAATGCACAGGAAATCGTAAGACCTGTGCGGAACATTCAGGTGATGTATGACAATTTCGGCAACACATATTACCAAACGATTCGGAAAATTTACCGCGCTTGATGACGTAACGGTTGAGGCGCCAAGCGGGAAACTGACGGCATTGCTGGGTCCGTCAGGCTCTGGTAAAACCACGCTGCTTCGCATCATCGCCGGCCTTGAATTTGCGGACTCCGGACAGGTTCTGTTTGACGGCCAGGATGCGACGGACCGCAACGTGCGCGAGCGCAACGTCGGCTTTGTATTTCAGCATTATGCGCTCTTTAAGCACATGACAATTTTTGAGAACATCGCTTTTGGCCTGCGCGTGCGCAAGCGGCCGCGCGATGAAGTGGCGGCCCGCGTTCATGAATTGCTGAAGCTGGTTCAGCTTGAGGGACTTGAGAAGCGCTATCCGCATCAGCTTTCCGGCGGCCAGCGTCAGCGCGTGGCACTGGCGCGAGCACTTGCGGCAGAGCCGAAAGTATTGCTGCTTGATGAACCGTTTGGCGCACTTGACGCCAAAGTTCGCAAGGAACTGCGCCGCTGGCTGCGCAAACTGCATGATGAAATTCATGTGACGAGTCTGTTTGTCACGCATGATCAGGAAGAAGCTCTTGAAGTCAGCGACCAAATTGTGATTTTCAGCAAGGGCAAAGTTGAGCAGACCGGCACGCCGGAGGATGTGTATAACAGGCCAGCCAATCCGTTTGTACTCTCTTTTTTGGGCCATGTGAATGTTTTTCACGGCCGGCAGAACGGCACAGGTCCGGGAGAAAATCAGGCGATTTACGTGCGGCCGCATGAAATTGACCTGGTGCGCAAAGCGCCTGAGCATGACGGCACGGCCGGAACGGTGATGTGGGTACATCGCGCAGGTGCGACAATCAAGGTTGAAGTCGGCACGCAAAACGGACAATTGCTGGTTGTTGAACTGCCGCGCGAACGCTACAGCAATCTTGCGCTTGAGCCGGGAGATCATGTGTGGGCAGTGGCCAAAGAGCAACGCGTCTTTGAAGGTGACTATCAGATTTAGCGGGCGCGGAAAGCACAGGAATCCGTGATGGTATCGCACAAGCCACCCGCGCCGACATATTCGTTAAGCAGCAAAGCAAGCTCCGCCGGATCATACACAAGCGAAATACCCGCAGGCGCAGGCTCATGACGGCATGCGTGCGCGGCATAAGCAAAGAGCAGATACCGGCCCCAGGGACAAATGCTTCGCAAATCATCAACAAGGCGCATTGCGCTATGCGTATCCGCCTGACGAGGCATGCAAACCAAAACGGCCCGGGGACGATGTACACGCATGGCATCGCAAAGCGCGGATTGGCGCGCGGCGGATTTTTGCCACCTGACGTGCCACCCGGAGGCATCGGCAATATCCGCCATGATCTGCGCGGGAAGTTCATTGATGGCCGGCGCAGCAAAGCAGATCATGATGCCAGTGCCGGTTGAGGGCTGATGCGCCAGCCGCAAACCGGTCTCGGCGGCAAGGCCGCGCAGAACGGTGAGAGCAAGCTCGTATGCGCGCCGATTCAGATAACCGTCATGATGAAGATTTTCTGCACATTCAAGCGTGGGCCAGATCAACTGGCATAATGCGGACTCAACCGGCATACCATCCGCGATTGCATTTTCAATCAGGGCCCGGCTGGCACGGGCCCGTCCGTTGAATACCTGACAGACAAACCGTTCAAGTACGTATTCGTTCAACTGTGACATGCCATACATCCTTGTAGTTCCGCCATTGTTGCGCTACTGGTTGCAGTTCATCATTGACGGAAGCGGCCAGCTCAAACAGAGCCATCCGGGCTCTGCCCCGCAGTTTCGTGCGGGCTCAAGGAAGATATCCGGCAAAATCACAATTTTGCTTGACTGCATCAGGAGAGTTTTTTTGCGTGAAGTATAAAAATACTGTAAACACGCAGAATTAATACGATCACAAAATTGGCGCCGGGGCGGATTGCGAGAGCAACTCAACTCAATTTGGATCATGCGGCATTTTTGGCGGGCAAACATTGCGCGCCATGTGCCTATCAGGCTAAATCAACCGCGTGACATTGCAAAGTATATGAACTACAGATCAGTTTTAAGGAATCCGTGAAATTTCCGCCTAACAAAATCTATTAGTAGTGGAATAAAAACAACGGCATCACAATTTAATTTACTGGTGTTGCTCAAGAGTTAGCCTGATCAAATTTTTAATTTTTTATCGGAGTTATCCACTTAGGGGTGCCAAAATCCGAGACCTGAGAAGATTGTGGATAACTTCGTAAGTCCAGAATTGTTACAATGTAATAGTGTGGATAATTTTGAGGATAAGTTGTGAATATTCTGTCACACATTGTTGATGAAAAAGCATACTCATATACGCATGTATATTTAATATTTGCGTAAAAGACCTGATGTTTATGCAATTTGCAACGGTTGTTTTCGGACGTATATTGCATTTTGCATGGAGAATCAGGCTGTTTGTGTTTTGAATCAGGAAAATCAGGTATTAAAACATTATTTTGGTTCAATAGGAAGCTCTGGCATGCAACTTGCCTATACCTCAACCAACAAGTGAACAATACCATGCGGCGGCGAAGTTTTTCATCGGATCATGCGGCGGTAAATCTTCAGTCCTTTTAAGGTTTGCGGATGCAAGATCAGCTCAACAGGATTCGCATGGCAAATGGCAAATCGATCATGCGGAGCCATCCGCTCACGAAAGTGCAGGAACAGACATGGCGCAGACATAGCGTTAGCGCCTCATGTACACCCTGACGAAGAAAGAAACAGCTATGACCATGAATCAAATGACAGCTCGAAATGATTCTGCCGTAACTGAAATCTGGTGTGATTTTCTTCGGACTAAAAGCGAATCGTTGCGTAATATGCTGATGGTGCACTACCAGTTTATGGTGCGTACCGTCGCGCAGAGAATAAGCAGAAAACTGCCGCAGCAGGTTGATGTTGACGATCTTGTTCAGTACGGCATGTTCGGCCTGCGGGACGCCATTTATTCATTTGATCTTAAACGCAAGGTACGTTTTGAGACATACTGCATCCGGCGCATACGCGGAGCCATTTTTGACGGCCTGCGCACATTGACATGGGCGCCTCGCGATATCCGCCGCACAGCGGCGGAAATACAGAAAATCCACGAACAACTTAAAATGCAGTCAGGCAAAGAACCAAGCGAAGAACAGATTGCCAAACGGCTGGGCATACCCGTTGAGCAATACCGGCACATGGCCCGGCAAGCGTCTAAAATTTCACTGCTGAGCATGAACCAGCAATTACCCGGCGCATCCCGCGCCATTGAACTTGAAGATCATGTTGAACCCAGACCCGAAGAAATTGCGCAGCGCAGCGATATACGCGACATGCTGACAAAAGAGCTGTCCCGCCAGGAACGTCTTATTCTTATGATGTATTATTATGAGCATATGAATATGAGACAGATAGGCGAAGTGCTAGGCATAACCGAATCACGCGTGAGTCAGATGCACAGCCAGATCCTGGCTCTCTTAAAAACCCGTTTTGAACCGCGGCTTAATGATGCGGCAGGAACACGGGGAATCACCGTTAACTTATAGTTCGACTGCGAAATATGCATAAGGGATTGCGCATATGATGCTTAACCTGAACCATGATGGTTCAGGCGGATGCCATGTCCGCATTTTGGATTTTCAGCGGGAATCCCAAATGCCGATTGCAGGAATCACGCCGGAGCAAGAAGCGTTCTTGCGATAAAAGCCGGAAACGTTCGTGATTCCGCGGGAAAGTTAGTCAGAGTGAGCCTGATCGCGCGGCGGTAAGGATGCTGCCGGCGACGGCGGAGCCGATAGGTCTCTGACACTCAACGGCTGACGGAACGGATGCCGTCAGCGTTGCTGTTAACCGGCCCCCACAATTCAACGGACAGAAGGAACTGATCCGGGTCTTTGCATCACCGAGCCAGGAGGCACTGGCGATGCGAAAAGTTCTGATCCTTATCGTCACGACGGAACAGGCAACCGCCGGAGCGTACGGATCAGGGCAAGGCACGCGGCCGAAGAGCCCGTTATCAGTGCGTCTGTTTGCATGAACTGGCTTGTGCAATCACATCACACATAACGAGCACTTTACTGGGTGTACCAGGGCAACAGGCGGTCCGGATCTCCGCCTGCATGTCGTGAACGCACGCATCGCGGGATTGCGATCATGCGTTCCGTAGCCTGCCGCGTTACTAGAGGATCTAGTAAGCCCAAACCCGAGGAGTGCACGCAATGGCAACGCACACAACAAGTGCCCTACCGTGGAATCAACAGGACTCAACTGAACTTTTCCGGGATTATCATCAGACACACTCAGAAATAGTTCGTAATGAAATCATGGTACGCTTTATGCCGCTGGTTAAATTCGTGGCGGATCAACTGAATGTGACGCTTCCCAATTCCGCATCAACGGATGACATGATTCAGGCCGGGAGTTTTGGCCTGCGCGATGCGATTGACTCTTTTGATCCGGATCGCGGGGTACGTTTTGATACCTATTGCCGTCCGCGTATCCGCGGCGCAATGCTTGATGAATTGCGCCGGCTTGACTGGGTTCCCCGCCTGGCCCGGCAACGTTCATCGGCGGTTCATCACGTCACACAACAAATGGAAATGGAGCTGGGACGCAAACCGACAAGCGACGAAATGTTTGATCGTTTTGGCATGACCGAGGATGAATACACAAAGCTGATGAAAGATTCACACGCCACCGGGCAGTTTGTCTGCGGCGCAGGCGATGCATCAGGCGCAGGCCGCATGGGCGGCGATCTTGAATATGTGGAAGATGAGGCGGGAGCGGCATCCCTTGAGGCAATTATCAGCAAAGATCTGCGCGATTACCTTGTGCGCGGCCTGTCTCGTGCGGAACGGCTTATTCTAACACTTTATTATTATGAAAATATGACTATGAAAGAAATTGGCCAGATACTGGAAATGAGCGAATCGCGCGTAAGCCAGATGCATTCAAATTTGCTTCTGCGCCTGCGCGCTCACATGGCCGCGCGTTATATGGATCTGTTCGGCCTGCCGGACGATCATCTTGGCGCAGCGTGATATCTGAACATGAATTCGGGATAAAAGTGTTGATACAAGCCCAATCCTTTATGTAGTGGGGCACAAACCGTGATCCAAAAACAATTGCACCCAGAGCATTTCCAATAAAGCTGTAGCGCGTCGTTGCCAGGCAACCGCTATGCGGACGGGCAGGCAGCCACCATCCTGCGTGGTTCCTTCTCAGAAACCCTACGGGTTGCCTCGTCGCCGCGCTGCATTTTTATTGGAAATGCTCAAGGAATTATCCTCAAAGCCTCCGGGGGCCATCTGTAGGTCTGCCATAATGTCAGCAGCACTATTAAGCATTCGCACACGCGAATATTGTTCAATTCTGCGTCTTTGTCGGCGTGATGACATTCTACGTACAGGGCTTCTTTGGGATAGTTTTTCAGAGTGTTAATCACACCTGATATGCCGCCACGCCATACGAGGCGACCCAGATAAATTTGTGAAGTCTGTTTTGTTTTTAGCAATCACATCCATTCGTTGTCTTTCGCCGTTAGCGCACAGTGCTTTAAGGATGACGAGGCTTGGTTGATGATCTTTTCAACAAGACATGAAAATTCAGTGCGCAAAGAAAGATATCAGCTTGATGCCGGTGAATGATTCATACGTCAGTTGCAGGCCGGTAAAGAAAATGATGATCAAAATGGTGTTGCGAAAGACCGCTTCGCTCATGCGGTCGCAAAGCCACTTGCCGACCCATGTGCCCAGTGGCGCAAGGGGAATAAGAATCAGGCCGGTTAAAATAGAATCCCAGTTGATCAGCCCGGGAATAACGGTGTACGGGATAAGCTTGATCGTATTGACGCCAAAAAAGTAAATCACGGTTGTGCCCATGAACAAAGCGCGCGGCAATCCCTGATTGAGCAGGAAGATCGCGGCCACGGGCCCCGCGGCGTGCGCAAGCGTGGAGATGACACCCACCGCCCCGCCGGCTATAAACCCACTCTTATGATTGGGCTTAAAATGCCAGTTCGGCGCCAGACGACGGCGAATATAATCAAGCATCACATACAAAACCGACACAATGCCGGTAATCATGTTAAGAGCATTTTCAGATTGCCGGCGCAGAGACTGGTCATGAACCGCGGCCGGGGATGATGCGGCCGGGCCGGTGGCGGAGACGTCCGTGACGGCCGGAGCTGAGGATGTGGGAAATTCACCACGATGCGAACCCAATAAAACAGGCATGCCGACGAGACACCAGAGAATCAGCGCGCCAAGCGCGATGCCGGCAAGTGAACCCGGCGCCAGAACCTTCAGCACACGTTTGTCCCAGTTGCCCCAGTGGTGATAAACGGAAAAAATGTCAGCCGCGATCAACAGAGGCAACAGTATGGCGGTACCTTTTTGCGCGCCGAATGCGATGGCGAACATCGGCACGGCCACAATGCCCACGCCGCCGCCGAAACCGGATTTGGCAATGCCTAAAATGATCACGCCGAGAGCGGCAAGGCCCCAGCCGATCACCGGATGAATGTGAGGAGCAAATTCAAGTATCATAAAAAAGAGTCATTATAAGGTTATTGCCGCCAATGAGCGAGCGGTCGAAATATTGAGCCTTTTAACTGCATAAGGTGGGAAACGTCCGGAAAATCAGTAGAATGGCAGAATGAACAGCAACACGATCGGAGGCCACATGACGGCGAATAAGTCTCAAGTCAAAAATGATGGCACCGGGATTGTTCAATATGATCCGTGGCTTGAGCCATACGCCGAAAAATTACGCGCGCGCCACCAACATTATCTGAGCATGCTGAAAAAATTTGATGTCGGCGGCGGACTCTCCGGCGATATCTCGCACGGACATAAGTTTTTTGGATTTACCCGCGGCACACATCAGGGCGCGCAGGGAATCTGGTATCGCGAGTGGGCGCCGGCGGCCAAGAGCCTGAGCCTTGTGGGTGATTTTAATAACTGGGATCGCCACAGCCACACAATGATACAGGATCAATGGGGCACGTGGTCCATTTTTCTGCCGGATGCCGGCCCGCAGCCAAAACATGGCTCGCGGGTCAAAGTTCATATCCTCGGCGCGGATAATTCTGATCTTGACCGCATACCGGCGTATATCCGCCGCGTTGTGCAGGACCCGCCAAACTCGCCGAATTTTGTCGGTATTTTCTGGATGCCGGAAAAAGATCACACGTGGAAAAACCCCGTGCCGAAAATCAGCGGCGGCCTGCGCGTGTACGAAGCGCACGTGGGCATGGCGCAGGAAGAAGCCAAAATCGGCACGTATCAGGAATTTACCGCCAATATTCTGCCGCGCATCGCGAACCTGGGCTATAACGCGGTTCAGCTCATGGCGATTCAGGAACATCCGTTTTATGGCAGCTTTGGCTATCACGTCAGTAATTTTTATGCGGCCTCAAGTCGCTTCGGCACTCCGGAGGATCTCAAGGAACTCATTGATACCGCGCACAAGCTGGGCCTGCGGGTCATTATGGACCTGGTGCATTCGCATGCGGTCAAAAACATCAACGAAGGGCTGAACCATTTTGACGGCAGCAACTATCAGTATTTTCACGACGGCCCCAAAGGCCAGCATGTCGCGTGGGACTCGCTTTGCTTTGATTACAGCAAGTATGAAGTTCAGCGTTTCCTGCTGAGCAATGTGCGGTTTTGGCTTGAGGAATATCATTTTGACGGACTGCGCTTTGATGGCGTGACGTCCATGATGTACCTTGACCACGGACTGGGAAAAACATTTACCAGCTATGATGATTACTTCTGCGGGAATGTTGAGCCCGATGCGGTAACCTATCTGCAATTGGCAAATCAAGTGGCGCATGAGGTTAATCCGCAGGCGATCACCATTGCGGAAGATGTCAGCGGCATGGTGGGCCTGGCGCGGCCGGTGAGCGAAGGCGGACTTGGCTTTAATTACCGCCTGGCAATGGGCGTGCCGGATTACTGGATCAAACTGCTGAAAGAAAAACGCGACGAGCAGTGGAATTTAAGCGATCTGTATCACACGCTGCTCAATCGCAGGCAAAACGAAAAACATATCGGCTACGCCGAAAGCCATGACCAGGCGCTGGTGGGCGATAAAACAATCGCCTTCTGGCTTATGGATAAAGATATGTACTGGTTTATGAGCAAAATCGGCAAGCCCAGCCCGGTCATTGATCGCGGAATCGCGCTGCATAAGATGATCAGGCTCATCACGTTTTCGCTTGCGGGCGAAGGGTATCTGAATTTCATGGGCAATGAGTTCGGCCATCCGGAGTGGATTGATTTTCCGCGGCCGGGGAATAATTACTCCCATCTCCATGCGCGCAGACAATGGTCGCTGGTTGATGCGGATCATCTCAAGTACGGCGGTCTGAACAATTTTGACCGCGCCATGCAGAAGCTTGATGAACAATATCATGTTCTCGAAGATCCGTTTATTGAGCAGCTTGCGCTGCATGAGGATTCCCGGCAACTGATATATCGCCGAGGTCCGCTGGTGTTTGTGTTCAACTTCCACGCGACGGAAAGTTATCATGATCTGCGGATACCCGTGCCGGACCCCTATGACTATAAGGTCGTTTTAAGTACGGATGATCTGGCTTATTGTGGATTTGGCAACGCGCACAACGGGCAGGTGTACTGGCGGCAGAAAACGCCGATGTACGGCCGCGATCAGAGCGTGCAGATTTATCTGCCGGCGCGCAGCGCGCAAGTGCTTGCGCCGGTAAAAGGATAATGCTCCGGCCAGAGTAAATTAGCCGCCGGCAAAGAAATTTTTGACGCCCTGCATCATCATTTGCGCGGACATGGCGGCAAGGATCAGGCCGGTAAGCTTGCTTAAAACGTTAAGTCCTTTCTGGCCGAGAATTTTTTCAATGGATGTTGATACGTATAGCAGAATGCCGACAAAAATAATGGCCGCAAGCAATGCGGACCCGCCGATGAGTTGCTGGGATAACGATTCAAGTTCGCCACCCATGATCAGCAGCGCGCCGATCGTGGCCGGCCCTACCGTCACCGGAATAGCCAGCGGCACAACGGCAATATCCTGATTGGGATCAACAATATCATCACTGCGCCGGCCGCGCACAAGACTCACTGCGGACAAAAAGAGCAATGCGCCCGCGCCAACGCGGAATGCGTCAACCGTAATCCCCAATACAGCGAATAAATAGCTTCCGAAAGAAAAAAGAGTTACACAAGCCACAAGCACAGCAAGCATCACCCTGTGAATAAGATTGTGGCGGGCATGAGAATCAAGTTCGCGCGTCATGGCCAGAAAAGTAGAGACAACAAAGAACGGCGTGAGCAGAAAGAAGAACTTGATAAAGGTATTGGCAAAAAGACTCAACATGATTGATAAATCCCAAGCGTAAAAACGATTTAAATATGTGCCAAAATGTTTTAGCGCATGACCTGCCGCCACGCTATCGCGGAGCGACTTTGTAAGTCTGTCAGCCGTTATTTCTTTTTGGCATCCGCTCAAAAAGACCCGTCAATTCAGAGCGCTTGGCACCCGAGCGCAATCGGCCATCATAGCGTATTTCTGCATGCAGGCGAAACATGCTCACTTATACCCGTGATTTTTTTCACAGTGGACAGGGTATTCAACATCACATTTTTAAGGGTATCGCCTGATTCGGAACTCAACATATCATATATTTTTTATGCTTTTTCTTGGTGACTTTTTACAAATGTTGCTTATGCTTACATCAGCATGTCTTAAGTTCTGCGATTTTGTGTAGAGAAAACGGCATATCGGCAAGGAGAGGTTATGAGTGAACATGATGCTCATGGCGAACATCCGGACGTCATAAGTAAAAATGCGCGAACGGGAATGATTCTCTTTGCGGTGTATGTTGTTTTATACGCCGGATTCATGATTCTGGCCGTTTTCTGGCCGCAACTGATGGGATCAACGCCGTTCGGCGGCGTCAACCTGGCGATTAAATACGGCATGGGCCTGATCCTGGCCGCGCTGATTCTCGCAATGGTATATCTCTTTTTAACACGTAGAAATGCCAATAAATAATTTCATTTTTATATTTCTATTCATTATCTCATTCATTAAAAATTGCATCATGACCCGTTAACTGGTCGGCACATTGGTCTTGTTGCATTTGATCTGTTCATCCGGCGATTCTCTGATTCATGAGGAATAACTTATGATCTACGGGACGTCTTCTCTTGCCGTCATGATCTTCGTATTTTTTGTGTCTTCCGTTCTGGCGCTCTCCTTTATATTGGGGCGCAAAGCCAAATCCGCCCGCGGTTACTACGCCGCCCACGGACAGATCAACTGGTTCGTCAACGGAGTCGCCTTTGCCGGCGATTATCTTTCGGCCGCATCATTTCTGGGAATCTGCGGGCTTATCGCCTTCAGCGGATATGACGGTTTTCTCTATTCAATCGGATATCTCGCGGGATGGGTGGTCGCGTTGTTTGTTATTGCGGAACCGATCAAGCGTCTTGGCAAATTTACTTTTGCCGATGCGCTTGATTCAAAATTCAACTCACGCGGAATCAAGTTGGCCGTGGCGATATCAACATTAATCGTCTCGCTTTTTTACCTGATACCGCAGATGGTCGGCGCAGGATCGCTTGTGCGGCCTTTACTGGGATTGCCGCACTGGGCCGGCGTGGTCATCGTCGGCGCAGTAGTCACAATCATTGTGGTCACCGCTGGCATGGTCAGCACGACATGGGTGCAGTTTATAAAAGGATCGCTTCTGGTCTTTTTCTGCATGATTACCGTCATGCTTATTCTGGCGCGGGGATTATCCGTTGAGCAAAGCCCCGGCCCGCAAACGCTGACGGTACTGCCTGACGGCAGCAGACTTATCAACGGCGCGCCGCAATCCGCCAGCAATGATCTGCGGCCGGCCGGCGGAGTAGCCTCCCTGCCGGGAGGGCAAAAACGCACGGGCCCTCTTGGGCCCGTTGAGTATCTTGAAAAAGTTCAGGACTCAACAGTTTATGCCTATAACAAAAAAATCACTCGCCTGCCGGATGGCTCAGTAGAAACAACTTTTACGCCGGTCGAGAAAAAAGGCGCCGATCTGCTGACGCCCGGCGGTTATTTCAAAGATCTCAAGGCCGGCAAAATCACCGGCAAACTTGATTTTCTCTCACTGATGCTGGCGCTATTTCTGGGCACCGCATCTCTGCCGCACATTCTGATTCGTTATTACACGGTTAAAGACGCCGTCAGTGCGCGCAAGAGTACAATAGTCGGCATCGCCAGCATCGGGTTCTTTTATATCCTGACGCTTTACCTGGGCATCGGTGCGATGACCTCCGGCGCAATGGACCCGACGGACACCAACATGGCCGCCCCGCTGCTGGCGCGCTCTTTTAACGAGACTCTCTTTGCGATCATCTCGGCCATAGCCTTTACGACCGTGCTCGGAACGGTTTCCGGACTGATCATGGCCGGAGCCGGCGCGGTGGCGCATGACCTGATGGCCAATTTTTTCAAAATAAAAATGGATGACGAACAGAAAGTCTTTTATGGCAAAATTGTCGCCGCCTCTCTGGGCCTCGGCGCGATTGTCCTGGGTATTCTCTTTAAGGATTTTAATGTGTCGTTTCTGGTCGGCTGGGCATTTAACATTGCCGCATCGGCCAATTTACCCGCGCTCATCATGCTGCTTTTCTGGAAGAAAACAACCTCGCAGGGCATTACGGTTGCCGTGCTTGTCGGGCTGGTATCAAGCCTGACGTGGATTCTGCTATCGCAGCAGGCGTATCGTGACGTATATCATATTGATCCGGCGCGAAGCATTATTCCGTTCAGTCAGCCGGCGCTGATAACGGTTCCTCTGGGCTTTATCACATTGGTGGCGGTGTCTCTTGTCACGCAAAAAAAGCGCGCGGCGATCGGCACAGAAAAAGAAATATCTCCGGCAACGACATAACGGCAGCCCGTGTGCGTGGTAAAGAAAAAGGCCGACCCCATATGGGGATCGGCCTTTTTTGTTTGCCTGAATAATTGCAGAGTGCCCGCAATTTTATTTCTTGGCGGGAGCCTTCGCGGCCGGTGCGGCCTTGCCGGCGGCAGCGGCGTCGCCTTCGGCGCCTTCTTCTTCCTTCTTCTTGCCGATGACTTCCGGTTCGCTCGGGCCGGCTTCGGCGGCCGGTGCCACTTCCTCTTCCTTGACCGTGCGGACCGTCGCAACGATGGCTTCCGGCGAGGTCACCAGCTTGGCGCCTTCCGGCAGCTTGACATCTTTGGCATGAATTGAGGCATGCAACGCAAGATCATCCACTACAACGCGGATTGAATCCGGAATAGCGGTTGCCAGAACGTTGATTTCAAGCACGCTAAGCGGAGTCTCAAGCACGCCGCCTTCCTTGGCGCCCTTCGGAGTGCCGCGGAAGTCAAGAGCAACCTTGACGTCAACGCGCTGATTCGGGTCAATGCGCAGGAAGTCAACATGCTCAATTTCTGTCTGAAGATAATTGTACTGAACGTCCTGAATCAGGACTTTATCAACCTTGCCATCAAGATCAATATCAGCGGTGTGTGTACCGGAATGAATCAGACCGGTGGTTTCCGGCAGGCTGGCGGTAATGGCAACCGGATCCTTGCCCAAACCGTAAATGATGCCCGGAACTTTGCCTTCAGCGCGAAGACGCTGCGAGGCGCGCGAACCGCGGCCGACGCGAACTTCAAGTTTGAGGGGTTCTGTCTGTTTGACAATGACTTTCTTGGCCATGATAAGGCCCTTTCGTTTTCGCGGTGCGCCGACTCTCAACGCCCAGCCGGCGGCCAATTGCCGCCCGTCGCCGCGCCTACCATGAGCGCCCGAGGAAGCGGAGCATCTTAACACAAACATAGGCCCGGAATCCAGTAACCACATGTTTTGCTTTTTTTCTGCTAACGTTAAGGCGTATTTTCTGTCTTTGCGTATATAAATGGAGATTACATAGACACTAAGGACACAAAACATCATAACTTCAGGCTTGTGAACCAAGTTGCGATGTGTTAGCCTTTTTGACGCGTAATAGCATACAGAACTTCGTCGTGGGCAAAAATTTTACCGAATCGTCAGCGAAGTAGTATAGGAAGGACGTAAAGTATTGTGACAACATCATTTGACAAACATGACACAACCGTAAATCAGACCCAAAATGCTTTCGTGCATATTCAGGCAGAACAGAAAATCCCCACGCAGGAAAACCTTGAGAAAGCCTTGCTGCGCGCTCAG
This sequence comes from uncultured Phycisphaeraceae bacterium, assembly GCA_964610975.1. Classification (GTDB taxonomy): domain Bacteria; phylum Planctomycetota; class Phycisphaerae; order WQYP01; family WQYP01; genus CAZSYN01. The sequence goes on along the minus strand of CAZSYN010000009.1, from coordinate 212,909 downwards.
GATTGCCTGCTGAATAAACATCACCCGGAAGGTTACTGGGTCGGCGAACTTCAAGGCGACAGCATCCTTGAGTCAGAATATATCCTGATGAAGTTCATCATCGGGCATGATAATGATCCTGAATTGCCCCTGATTACGAATTATGTCCGCCAGATTCAGCAGCCCGATGGCGGGTGGAATATGTATCCTGGCGGCGCTAATGATCTTTCCGGCACTGTTAAGGCGTACTTTGTCCTTAAACTGATGGGGGATGATCCGGAAGCGCCGCACATGCGCGCGGCCCGCGCCCAAATTTACAAAATGGGCGGCGCGGAAAACTGCAACAGCTTTACCAAGTTTTACCTCGCGGCACTGGGACAAATATCCTATGACGCGTGCCCCAGCATCCCGCCGGAAATCGCACTGCTGCCCAAATTTTTGTACTTTAACCTATATGCCGTCAGCGCATGGTCACGCACGATGATCCTGCCGCTGGCAATCGTCAGCACACTTCGGCCAGTGCGCAAACTTCGCGATGATCAGGGCATTCGCGAACTCTACGTTGATTACTCAAAAGCAAATTCAATCGGCGGCCGGCAAAAAGGCCTGCCCCGTTCCTGGCGGCAGATGTTCCTGCTCATTGACCTGACGATCAAGCGATTTGAAAAATCCGCCGTGACGCCGCTGCGCCCCAAAGCCATGCGCGAGGCCGAAAAATGGTGCCTTGAGCACATGGACAACTCAGAAGGTCTCGGCGCAATCTTCCCGCCGATGGTGTACATGCTGATCGTCATGAAGGCGCTGGGATATCCGGAAGATCATCCGCGCGTGATCAAGAGTCACCAGGAATTGCATGACTTTTTCATCCGCGAAGGCGATGCAATTCGCCTTCAGCCATGCCTGAGCCCGGTTTGGGATACGGGAATTGCGTTACATGCGCTGGCCGAGGCGGGATTATCCGCAGACAGCGACGTAGCCAAACGCACCACGCAGTGGCTATTGAATAAAGAATGCCGTGTCGCGGCCGACTGGGCCAAAAATTGCCCGGACGTTGAACCGAGCGGATGGTTCTTTGAATTTTCAAATCCGCATTATCCGGATGTTGACGATACCGCGATGGTCTGCATGGCGATGCGTCGCGCCGGCGGAGAAGCTGCTGATGCGGCCATCAAGCGCGGCGTCAATTGGCTGCTGGCCATGCAGAATGACGATGGCGGATGGGCCGCTTTTGATCGCACGCGCAACAAGCCGATTCTTGAGCATGTGCCGTTTGCGGATCACAACGCCATTCAGGACCCGAGTTGCCCGGATATCGTCGGGCGCACAATTGAGTGCCTCGGCCGTTGCGGGCTGACGACTGCGCACCCCAGCATCAAAAAAGCCATCAGTTTCTTAAAAGAAACACAGGAAAAAGACGGAAGCTGGTGGGGTCGCTGGGGCGTCAATTACATTTACGGCACATGGCAGGTGCTCACCGGCCTGCGCGCCGTGGGCGAAAAAATGGATCAGCACTACATACGCAACGCCTATGACTGGCTGCGCAGCGTTCAGAAACCCGACGGCAGTTTTGGCGAATCCTGCGATACGTATGAAAATCCGGCGCTTAAGGGCCGCGGGCCGAGCACGGCATCGCAAACAGCCTGGGGCGCAATGGGCCTGATGGCTGTCTCGGCCGGAGCAACCGCGCAGGACGACCATATTCGCAGCGCGATTCAGTGGCTGATTGAAAATCAGAACGAAGACGGCAACTGGGACGAAATGTGGTTTACCGGCACGGGATTCCCGCGGGTGTTTTACCTGAAGTATCACCTGTACCGCCTCTATTTCCCGCTGATGGCGCTGGGGCGTTATCGCCGGCTGACCACGCAGGCATCATAAAGGGATTGCCGAAAAAAATAACGGTTAATAGACTGACAAAGCCGCCCCGCCATCGCGGGGCGGCTTTTTATGCACTAAAAGTTTCAGTATATATTAATGCACATTAATCAATATGCATTTTATTTAAAAATACCCCTCATTCTTTTCAGTCTTTTTATTTATAAAAAAAGGGAAGGCACGTCTCCGTGTCTTCCCTTTGCGCATTCATACTTCAACATTCAGCATGCCGGAGATTATCCCCAGCGGATCAGGCCCGGCTCAAGACGCAATTCAACATTGGGATTACGCGGAACCGCGCGCACCGCAAAGCCCTGCTGGCCGCACGAATTGGCGTTGATCGTGCCGACAAAGTGATGAATCGGATCATCCTTCGACGATTTTTGTTCGGAGCTCACAAGCTGCATCGGCGTGGTCATCGCGTGAAGAATCTGCCCGTTTGAATCAACCGATCCGTGATACAATTCAACAGTTACTTCACTCGGCGGAATTTTGCCAAGCGCAACATTGCATTCAATCTTCATCAGGTCGCCGGCCTTCATCGGCTCATGCGCTTCTGACTTGATGTCAAAGATCCACACCTTGCCCCATTCGTGCTGCAAACCGGCTTTCCATTTAGAAAGCTGCTTTGAGCCGTCGCCGTGATTGACGACCAGCTTGCCGTAAAGCTCGTCGGCATTCTTGTAGAAGCGCTCAAAGTATTCCTGAACCATGCGGCTGGTGTTGAAGAATGAGCAGGTGGTGTACATGCTCTGCTTCATCGTTGAGATCCACCGGCGCGGCACGCCGTCGCCGCCGCGATCATAGAACGACGGAATGACTTCGCGTTCAAGAAGTTCAAAGAGCGACTCTGAATCAAGGTGATCCTGGAAATCGTCATTGGTAAATTCATCTTCGTTGCCGATGGCCCAGCCGGAAGCCTTGTTGCTCTTGTACGCCTCAACCCACCAGCCATCAAGGATTGACAGGTTGATTGCGCCGTTGATCGGGCCCTTCATGCCGCTGGTGCCTGATGCCTCCATCGGACGGCGCGGCGTATTAAGCCACACGTCAACACCCTGAACCAGGTAACGCGCCACGTTCATGTCATAATCTTCAATGAACACCATGCGCCGGCGCACATCGTCGCGGCGAGAGAACTTGATGATGTCCTGAATAAACCGCTTGCCGCCGTCATCACGCGGATGCGCCTTGCCGGCAAACACAAACTGCACCGGCCGGTCGCGATCATTCAGAAGCTTGAGCAGGCGCTCAACATCACGCATCAGCAGCGTGGCGCGTTTGTACGTCGCAAAGCGGCGCGCAAAACCAATCGTCAGCGCTTCTGAATCAAGAATCTCATCAACGCGGCTCAGTTCCGTTGAGCTGCTGCCGCGATGCACCATCTGCTTATAAAGACGCTGGCGGACAAACTGCACCAGATGCTCGCGGCGGCGTTCATGCGAGCGCCACAGCTCGACATCCGGGATTTTCTCAACGCGCTTCCACATTTCGTAATTGGTCGGCCGATCCGCCCAATTGGCGCCCAGGTAGCGGTTGTAGAGGAACGAAAATTCATCGGACAGCCACGTCTGCGTGTGCACGCCGTTGGTGATCGCCTTGATCGGAATTTCCGGCATTGGCACTTCCGGCCAGATGCGCTGCCACATATCGCGGCTGACGTGGCCATGCAATTGCGATACGCCGTTGCAGTGCCATGCCATGCGCAGGGCCAGGACCGTCATGCCGAAATGGTCATGCGGATCGCCCGGCACGATCTTGCCGAGGTTATAAAATTCTTCCTTGCTGATGCCAAGCTGCGGATAATAGCTGCCCAGGTAGCGTTCAATGATGTCCGGCTGAAAAGCATCATTACCGGCCGGAACCGGCGTATGCGTGGTAAACACGTTGCTGGCGGCAACCATTTCGCGCGCTTCAGCAAACGAAAGTTTTTCGTCATGCATCATGATACGGATGCGTTCAAGCGACAGGAACGCCGAGTGGCCTTCGTTCATGTGGCAGACGGTCGGCTTGATGCCCATCGCGTAGAGCGCGCGGATGCCGCCGATGCCCAGCAGAACTTCCTGACGCACGCGCATTTCCTGATCGCCGCCATACAGACGCGCGGTGATTTCGCGGTCTTCCGGACGGTTGCTCGGCACGTTGGTGTCCATCAAGAACAGGCTCACGCGGCCGACGTTGATGCGCCAGATATACGCGCGCACCGGGCCGGTGGGATAATCCACCGAAATCATCAGCGGCTGGCCGTTGCCGTCCATAATCTGCGTCAGCGGCAGTGAGAAGAAATCATTTTCAGGATAATGTTCCTGCTGCCATCCGTCATTTGACAGCGACTGGCGGAAATACCCAAAACGATATAACAGACCCACACCCACCAGCGGCAGGCCCAGATCCGATGCCGACTTCATATGATCGCCGGAAAGCACGCCCAGACCGCCGGAATAGATCGGCAGCGATTCATGCAGACCGTATTCAGCGGAGAAGTATGCGATGCGCGCGTTGTTGGCCGGGTAATTTTGCTTGTACCACGTTTGCGTTTCCATGTAATGACGGAAATCCGCCTTGACGCGGCTCAGGTGCGCCAGGAAGCCTTCGTCGGCCGCGGCGGCCTGAAGCTTCTCCTGGGAAATCAGGTTCAGCAGTGCGACAGGATTATGATTGGTGACTTCCCACAAATCAGAATCAAGTCTGCTGAACAAGGCTGTGGCGTCATAGTTCCACAGAGTCCAGAGATTGTTGGCCAGCTCAGCAAGTGCCGCGAGATTCTCGGGCACGGCCGGAACGACGACGAAACGACGGATTGTCGGCATTGAGTACTCCTTTTATCCCACCCCACAAACGTCAGCCAGTTGACGTCCGGCGAAGCGAGTAGCCATCGCCGGATTTATCGGTCATTTTCTTTCCCAGCTTAACTTACCACCATAACTGCGAAAAGGAAACATCCTATAATCTTAATTATTTTGCCTATTTTATTAGCATTATTTTTATACGGTTGAGCATTCATTCGGATTCGCCTACCTTACTGTTGCAGAAGTTATCGGAAGGAGGCTTTTTGTGCTCTTAAGAATAGGTAAATTTTTATTTTGGCTCGGCCTGACCGCTTATTTAGGGGGGCTTGCCTCTTTGGCGCTTGCCGCGCCCATCATTTTCAATACAGTTCGCAAAACCGGAAGCGTCATGACCTTTGTCCCGACCGGGTGGCAAAACGCCGATCAACTCGGCGGCGAAATCTTCGGCAACATCCTTCAGGCATTTTCGTATGTTGAGGTCACCGCCCTGCTGCTGATGGGCATCGGCACAGCGCTGACCACCGGCACCGGCGCCATCATCCTCCGCCGCATTCAGATCGGCCTGCTCATGGTCATCACACTACTGACCGCCTATAACTTAACCGTCACGTCCCCGGCCGTGTGGCGAGAACGCACCGCCTGGCGCGAAGCAACGGCACAAGACATACAGATCGCCAGCCAGCACAAAATCCGCTTTGATCAACTGCACAAGCAATCCGAATTGATCGGCAAAGCCACACTCTTTTTACTCCTGGCCCTGCTGGCCGTGGCATCACAGGCAGACGTGGGAAAAAAAACGCTGAACGAAAAACGCTGAACGCTACAATATCCCTTGTTTTTCATTCAGCGTTCATCGTTCAGCATTCAGCGTTATGAAGGTGATTTATGCCCAAAGAATCTCAGGCGGATAAACTCAAGCGGACCGGCAAAATCCTTGTGATCCTGAAAAAAACGTATCCTGATGCGCAGTGCTCGCTGACGCATGGTGATCCGCTGCAACTTTTAATCGCCACGATTCTTTCGGCGCAGTGCACGGATGCGCGTGTGAACATGGTGACGCCGGTGCTCTTTAAGGAATATCCCTCGGCCGCGGCGCTGGCGGCCGCGCCGATTGAAAAAATTGAGAAGATCATTCAATCAACCGGATTTTACCGCGCGAAAGCGAAATCAATTAAGGCCACGGCCACGGATATCGCCGAAAAATTCGGCGGCAAAGTTCCCGATAGCATGGAGCAACTCGTCACATTGCGCGGCGTTGGCCGCAAAACCGCCAACGTTGTTCTCGGCAATGCGTATGGCCAGAATGTGGGCGTTGTCGTTGACACGCACGTCGGCCGGCTCTCCTTAAAACTGGGCCTGACCACCAACGAAGATCCGGTCAAAGTTGAGCAGGATCTCATGAAGTTAATACCGCAAAATGACTGGACGCTCTGGTCGCATTTGCTCATTGACCACGGCCGGGCCATCTGCAACGCCCGCGCGCCCAAATGCGACCAATGCCCACTGCGCGATTTATGCCCGACAGGAAAGAAAGCGGGCAAAAGTTAAGCGAGTCAAAACATTAAAAAGCCCAGAGAATCATATGATTTCCTGGGCTTTTACATATGACACGCTCAAATTTTGCTGAACTTTTACAGAAAATAATCCGCGCTCAATTTGAAGTGCTTTGAGAGAATGACGATGTGAGTCTTCGAGAGTTCGCGCTTTCCTGTGAGCAGAAGACTTCCCAATCCGCGACTGTTGAGCAGACGGCCAAGATCAGAGGCCGTCATGCCTGCGCCGTGAATAAGACTCTTTAAGCGAGAAAGCGGCGTGCCACTTTTGGGAAACTTAAAATTGGCATCATCGTATTGTTTGACGAACAGAGTCAGAGCGTCCAGATAATCACGCTCAGCGTCACTCAAAGAGTCTTCGTCACGCACTGCGAGCTTATTCATGACGTCAACAGTGCTTTTGTATTCTTCGGTATTATGGATAGGACGCGGAGCAAACTCTCGTACCAATGCGAGATACTCGTCCTTTGGTGTGCCAACTGCGAGAGTCATAAATTTTCCTTCCATTTATTTTTGCTGTACTCTTTGTGGTCCATGATTTTCAAGATATAAACTCTGGGCCAGTTAAAATGGAATTTTGCTACCAATCGAAAATTATTGTGCCCAATGTCAAACACAACCACTTTGTTTCCGCTATCGACATCAACCAAATCGGCGCTTGGGAAGACGGTTCGTACCTGTGTGATGTTTGTCCACTGAGCCTTGTCCAGTTTAATGTACCAATCTTCAAGCCCAGATTTCGCATTTGGGTGTCTCTTGATGAACTCGTCAATTGCCTTCCTGGTGATGATCCACATGCATCCTCCATTGACTACATTATGTAGTCAATGGAGCAATAAAGCAAGAATAAAGTATTACGCACGAGAAGTGCACGATTTAATGACTACACCACAGTCCCTTATTGATGGTTAAGTGTGGAAATGTTACTGCACAGTTTTGTTCGGTGTTATTGGTTCAATGGGGAAGGCCTGATGCACGACATCCTCCGGTTTATATACTGGCATTAACCATACACCGACAAGAATCATCATATTGGCTAACAAGAAAACAGGAATTCCAGGAAATTCATAACACGCGTCAATAAAACTATCCATGCTGCCGGTTGAATTCATAAATTGGAAAAACAAAAAAAAGACATTCTATGATCCCCAGCGAAAAGAAGCGCATAACGCGCCCCATGCGTTTGTGTCTAGCAAATACAAAAACAAGCGAGGCAATTAACCCAAATACATAAGGGAAAAGAATGATAAAACCATGAGCGGTGGTCATAAACACAAGTCCCAAAAAGACGAGTTCGCCCATCACAACCATAGAGTCCATGAAAGAAAATGCATTTAAAGGAAGCGATGCTACCCAAAACCCCCATCCGCAATATAGGCACACCCACCCAAGAGCGTTAAAAAACGACCGAGGTATCGGTGGTATCGGTTTGTGTAGTAATTCATTGAATGTCATGATGAATACTCGATTGTGCACACAATGTAGCTCAAGCAACACATGGATTATATTAAATTTATTGAGAGATACAACAAGATAGTCTATTTACAGTTCATATTTGCCGTAATGCTCTTATTTACGTTCTACAAGAATCGTTTTTAATATTTTAACTCTGAACTCATTTCCGAGCATTCGCTCTCTTTACATCGGCACCACTTTTGCCGCACAATATAGGCTATGACTTTTTCATCTGATTCGTTACCGACCGTGCCCGCCAAAATGATTGACACCCCTGCCGAATTGCTTGAGGTTTGCGATCATCTTCGCAAGGCTGGCCGGTTTGCTTTTGATACTGAATTTATCGGCGAGTCCACGTATGAGCCGGTTTTGTGCCTGATACAGGTCAGCACCAAAGAACGCGTTGAGCTGATTGATCCTTTTGCCGTCGGCGACCTGATGCCGCTATGGCAACTGCTGGCCGATCCGGCGATTGAGAAAATCGTTCACGCCGGCGATCAGGATCTTGAGATCGTGTGGCTTGGCAGCGGGCTGACATCGCAGAATGTTTTTGATACGCAGATCGCCGCCGGTTTCGTCGGCACCGGATATCCTCTGGCCTACTGGCGCCTGGTTGAGCAATACTGCGGCGTTGAACTGGGCAAAACACAAACCTACAGCGCGTGGGATCGCCGCCCGCTTTCGCACAGCCAGTTCTCATATGCCGTTGACGACGTGCGTTACCTGCCGGCCATTTATGACATCATGGCCGAGCAACTCAAGAACCTCGGCCACTTGCCGTGGATGCGCGAGGCATGCGGAGAATCCTGCATTCATGCGGCCACGCCCATTAACGCGCGTGAACTTTTTATGCGGATTAAAGGCGCGCCGGGCCTGAGCGGCAAATCGCTGGCGATCCTGCGGGAAATCACCGCCTGGCGCGAGCAAACCGCTTACGAAGATAATATTCCGCCGCGCGCCATATTGCGTGATGAGCTGCTGATGGATATCGCGCAGCGCGCGCCAAAACGCGAGACCGATCTTTCGGCCCTGCGCGGCATGACGCCCGAAACCGTAGTGACTTACGGCGCGGATATTCTGGCCGCCATCGAAAAAGGCGCCGCCACGCCGCCGGATCAGTACCCGGTGATGCCGCAGATTCATGAGGACTCAACCGAGGTCAAGCGCATGGCCGAAACGTGCGTGGCCGTCAGCCAGTTGATCTGCCTTAGCCAGTCCGTCACGCCGGCGCTGGTATTTTCGCAGGCGGATATGCAGGCGCTGGCGCGCCGCATTGAACAAAAACGCCAGCTTGCCGGACTTGATATCATGCAAAGCTGGCGCAAAGAGTGCCTCGGCGACAAACTGGTCAATCTGATCAACGGACAGTTGCGCCTGCATATCGGTTTATCACCCGATATGCACATTGAGGCTCAGGAAAACGCTGAACGCTAAACGAGAACATGCATGTGCGGAATTGCTGGCATTATCAAGTGGACAACAGACCGGCCGGCGCCGTGGGCAAAGCCGACGCTTGATTATTCAACTCTCGCCAACATGTCAACGTGCCTGATTCAGCGCGGCCCGGATGACGACGGCATGTGGGTTGATCCGCGCCCCAACAGCATCCGCGCGCTGGTTCATCGCCGCCTGGCGATTGTTGATATTCATGACGGCCTTCAGCCGATGAGCGACAAGCCCGGCGAAATTCAGGTTGTCTTTAACGGCGAAATTTATAATCATGCCGCCCTGCGTAAAGAACTTCAGCACGCCGGCCACGTTTTTACCACGGATCATTCAGATACCGAGGTTCTGATTCACGGCTGGCGCCAATGGGGAGCGGATCTTCCGCGGCGATTGCGGGGCATGTTTGCGTTTGCCATTTACGATCTGCGTGATGACACACTGTTTCTGGCGCGCGATCGCATCGGCCAAAAGCCGCTGTTTATCGGCACGCTTGATGACGGTTTGGTTTTCGGCTCAAACATTCCGTCGGTTTTGGCATGGCCTGAAGTTCCGCGCCGCACATCGCCGGAGCATTTATCGCATTATTTAATGCTCGGTTATTTCCCGCCGCCGTGGACTATTTATCGCGACATCACGCAGGTCATGCCCGGGCATTATGTGATGCTCAAAAAAGACGTTCTCTCGGGCGGGCCGTACTGGCGGCTTGGCGGACAGAATCCTCCGCCGCAGGAACGCACGCCTGAGCAATGGCGTCACGAATTACGCTGGCGGGTTAAAGAGGCCATTCGCTCGCAGCTTATGGCCGATGTTCCGCTGGCCTGTTTTCTCTCCGGCGGAATTGATTCAACGATTATCGCCACGCTCATGCAGGAAATCGCCCGCGAATCCGGCGCGCCGCCGATTCAGACCGTTTCCGTCGGTTTTGCGGAAGCCGGTTATGACGAATCCGCCATCGCGCAGACCACGGCCGCGCGCATTGGTTCGCGCCATACGCGGGTTAAAGTTGACGCGCATCAGGATGTCATGGGCACGCTTGAGTATATGATGCGCCAGTCGCTGGGGCAGCCGTTTGGCGATTCATCCATTTTGCCCACATACCATCTCTCAAATGTCGTCCGGCAGATTGCGCCTGTGGCGCTTTCCGGCGACGGCGGTGACGAACTTTTTGCCGGTTATGATCGTTACCGCGCCATCCGGATTCTTGAAAAATGGCGCCATGCTCTGAATTTAATTCCGCCTTTCGGCAATCCGCGCCGGCGCGAGCGCATCCGCAGAATGGCTTACGCTTCGCGCGGAGCATCCCCGGCCGAGCGTTATCAGCGCATTACGCATATCTGGCATGAGCATGACACGGCACAACTGATCGCGCCGCCGCCGCAGGAACTTTTCGTTCCGCCGGCCGATCATCGTTCGCCGCTGCGAGACGCCATGACGCATGACCTGATGAATTACCTGCCTGGCGATGTGCTCTGGAAAGTGGACTCGGCCAGCATGTCCGTCGGCCTTGAGGTGCGCTCGCCGTTTATGGATCACGGATTGATTGAATTGACCCAGGATATGCCCGACGCAATGCTGATACACGGCCACAACGGCAAGCAGATTCTGCGACAAGCCTTTGCCGCGGAATTACCCGGCCAAATCACACAACGCGGCAAACAGGGATTTGCCGTCCCCATCGGGACGTGGTTTCGCAATGACCTTGCGCCGCAGTTGCGTGAAATTCTTTTCCACGCTGACTCAATGAGCCGCAACGTGCTCAATACAAAACTGATTGAGTGCGTACTGGCCGAGCATATCACCGGCCGGCGCGATCATACGCATCGCCTGTTCTCGCTATTGATGCTTGAACTCTGGCAGCGCTCATTTGGCGCGCGCGTGGAAATGTGATCCGCATATCATAAAAAAACAACCCACTCGCCCGCACCGGCGCGACATGAACGTCGGCCCGTGCCTGGCATGCAGCATTGCCTGCTATTGATTGCTGCGATCAACACCCACACACACGGCGTGGCGTTATTTTACGCCGCGGCTTCCTGGCGCGACCAATCACTCAGATTTTTGCGCGCCTGAAGACGAGCCTGTTTATGGCTCTGAAAACGACCTTTCTCAAAACCGATTTTGTGGGACCGGACCTTTGCGCCGGAGGTGCGCCGATGTGGCATGATCTGTACTCCATCACAGAAAGGAACAGAAAGCTACAATCCTCGTCCGCTTCTCTACGGCATACCATACTTTGGCTGTCACCGCCAAGAAAAAAATAGCCGTTTTTATTTTCCGCGAGAGATTCTCCCTCTTTCGGCGAATCATACGGTACATATACTTGTTTCTGTTTTTTGAGGCCTGTTCTTGAGTATTTTGTTCCGGATACTCTTGTCCGCTTATCACCATCGGGCATTTGCTTGACGGCCGGCATACTCGCGGTGATAACTGATTATGCGTCAATTATCGCTCTTATTCATTACGACTTGTTTGGGGGATTTATGGTGCGTCTTCAAAAACATATGACCCGGGCCCTGCTGGCAGCGGCCCTGCTGACTGCCTCATCACAACAGCTTTTCGCGGCCATTCCGGATGTGCTTGATCGCGTACCGGATGATGCGGATGCGGTCATCGTGCTTAAGGATCTCAAAACAGTCTCAACCAAAATCGCCAATACCGCCACGCGGCTGAATCTTCCGGTTCCGCCGGACCCCATCGGCATGCTGGCCCAGCGCGTGGGAATCATGCGCGGGCTTGACCTCAACGGCTCGGTTGCCGCCTATATTTCAGTTCCGGAAAAGAGTGATCCTCAGGCCGGCCCGCCGCTGGTTCTGCTGATCCCCACCACCGACGCCAAAGGCATGCTTGAGGGCCTTAACCCCAGCGAGCCGGAAAAAGGCATCTCAACTGTCACGCTTCCCAATGACAACGCCGATACCGGCTACGTTGCCACTGTCGGCAATTATGTTGCCCTTGCTCAGGATAAGGGACTTCTTGAACATCTGCTTGCCAGCAACAGCAACATCACCGGCAAGCTTACCCCGATGGTCAAAAATGCGTTTGAGAATAACGACCTGGTGATCTTCGCCAACGTGCCGCATTTTGCTCCGCGCGTGATCAAGTCAATTGAGGCTTTTAAGCCGATGCTCGGTATGCTCGTTGCCATGCAGAATCAGGGCGACCCGGCCTCAGCCGCCATCGGTGTTGACATCATCACCGGCGTGCTGACCGGTTTTGAGCAGGTTCTCGGCGATACGGATGCCGGCGTTGAGACTCTTCGCCTGACGGATTCCGGTGTCACCCTCGGCTTTGGCGCCCACCTGCGTAACGGCACGCCCAGCGGCGCTTTCGTCGCCGCTCAAAAACCGCTGGCCAGCACGGCCCTCATCGGCCTGCCGGCCGGCAAATACATCATAGCCGCTGCCGGCACATGGGATCCGGCAACCATGAGCCAAATCGTCGGCTTCTTCGGCGACATCCTGACCAAATCCCCCACCATCGCAAGCAGCCCCAATGCCGACAAGATCAAGCAGAATTTTGAATATCAAAAACAACTCATCACCATGACCACCGGCGCGCGCGTGGCCCTTTACGAACCGGAACAATCAGGCAGCGGTCTCTTTAACGTCGTTGTGAACTATGACGTCACTGATTCGGCACAATATAAAGATATTCTCCGCAAGGCCATGCCAAACAGCATGCTCACCTCGCAGGCAATGGAAAAGAACATTGATATCAAGCTTGATACCAAACTTGACGCCTTTATCGCCGGTAACGCTGTTGATCAATATAAGATCACATATGCGGCCAAAGAGCCCCTGCCGGCCGGCGCTTCGCCCGACATGGTAAAAACTCAGGTTGATCAGATTAACAAAATGTGGGGCCCCGACGGCCTGACGCTCCTGACATCCTCTTTTGATAACAGCTCCGTCATGGTCATGAACGGCGGCCAGAAATTGATTGAGGCTACTATTGCCGCCACAAAGGATAAATCAGACAGCATCGGCAAGCTTCCGGAAATCACCGCCGTGAGCAAGCAGATTGTGCCAAATCCGATCGGCGTTTCTTATATCTCAATTGACCGCATCCTCGGCATGATTCAGAAACTCAAGAATGATGCCGCCCCGGCGCCCGCAAACGCCGTTGCCCTCGGCGGCCCGATTCAGCCTGTCGTCATTTCAATGGGCGTTGAGCAATCCGTGCTCACCAGCGAAATTCACATGCCCATCTCAGCCCTTGGCGCCATCATTCAGGCATCACAGCAACATTAATTCACCATAACAATCAATCATCACGCAAGGGCGGCCCATAAAGCCGCCCTTTTTTTCGGAATAAGCAAGCCCCATTCCCTTAACGGGATGGGGCACAAACCAATGATCGTTGGCAATTGCTCATGATGAGAACGAATTGTTTTATCTGTTCGCGGACAAAAGTGTCACATGCACCACTTCCGCCGGCGCATTAATTCGCAGCGGAAACCAATTCCCCACGCCATTTGAGACAATCAGCGAACAATCCCGCTGCTGATAAAGTCCTGACCAGTATTTATACATCATCGGCCCGGGGCCAAAATTCGGCGTCAGCATCAACTGTCCGCCGTGAGTATGCCCCGCAAGAGTCAGCGGCACGTCATACATCACTGCCGGATCAAAAGCATGCGGATGATGCGCCAGCAGAATCGGAAAAGCTCCGCCGCGCAGTTGCCGCAGAGTGACGTCAGCGTGGCCGGGAATATCCGCGGCACGTGCATTATGACTCATCCCCCACCGCATGCCGAGCAACTGAATTTCTTCGCCGCGCGCACGCACGATGCGCGATTCATCGGAAAGCAGTTCAATGCCCGCCGCTTTTGTGCGCCGCACAAACTCCGCCGGAGACGCAAAGAGGTCATGATTGCCTTCGCACACATACACGCCGTAGCGAGCATCCAGTTTTTTGAGCATATCAACGCCGGCCGGCAAGTCGCTCAAAGAAAAATCAATCAGATCGCCGGTAAAGCAGATCAGGTCCGGTTTTAACAGATTGGTGATCTCTGTTACTTTGCCGATGATTGCGCCGTCAACAAATTTTCCTATATGCAGATCGCTCACATGCACAATCGTTATTCCGTCAAGATTGGCCGGCAACTGCGGCACGCGAATCGCAAATCGCCGCACGCGGATATCCTTGAGCTGGCTCACGCCATAGCCCACGCCGCCAAGAGCCACCAGCGGCGGCAACACCGCGGCCGTAGTGACCATAAACTGCCGGCGCGACACTTGCGATGGCTCCGCACGAAGATCCGTGCGATCCTCTCTTTTTCCGCCGGCCGCATTACGAATCATCCTGATTGCCAGGAATAATACCTCGCCAATCAGGATCACAATCATGGCCAGGGGCAATATCACCAGCGACCAGATATACATGCTCGCCGCGACAAAAGCCGGCAGCGGCAGCGGAAAGTGGCCGACCCGTGACATAACAAAACCCGCATACAGCAGCAATTGCGTGGCCACAAACAACGCACTCGCCACGCGCAGCCACACATGACGACGCAGCTTGGTATCCGCCCACCACCCAAAGAGCAGATCAAGTATCGGCACGCCAAAAGCTATCAGCAGAAATGTGTTCATGATTGTTTTACATATTGAGCCATTTGCTCAACTGCGCATAATCAATATGCGAAAGATCCTGAACCGCATAATCCGCATATCGTTTAACACGCTCAAGCGGCAGGCTTGTGGCCACGCCAAGCACCGGAATATGCGCGCCGCGCCCGGCTTCGCAGCCGCCCGGCGAATCTTCAATCACAAGGCTGTTTTCTTTTTTAAGTTGCAGATCATAACGCTCATTAAGTCGGTCAAAAGTCAGCGCATAACCTTCCGGATCTGGCTTGCCGTAACGGACATCCTCGATGGCCGTCACCAGCTCAAAATGCGGCCGCAGGCCAAAGACATCAAGAAGATGGTCAATATCACTTCGCTTGGCGCCTGAGCAGATCGCCCGGGGTATCTTGCGGCTCTCAAGCCAATGCAAAAGCTGAATAACACCCGGCAACGGATCGGCAAACGCCGCTTTGCCGGAGCTGAATAATTCATCTTTGGCCGAACACAGTGTTGCTATAATAGCATCACCATTTGGCCGCCCCGCATCGCGGAGCATATGAATAAATCCCTCGCGGTCGCCATACACAATATATTTGCCGAAATATTGCTCCTGCGAAATCTCAAGCGGCCCGCCGATCGTATCACGACAATTCGCAAAAGCATGATTATACGCCTGCAAATGCAGTCGCTCGGTATCGGCAATTACACCGTCAAAATCAAAAATCACGCAACCGTGAGGCATATGGCACCAAAAACGATAAACGCGTAACGATGAACGCTGAATCATTCAGGATCAACTTCAGCGTTCCGCGTTAAGCGTTCAGCATCAGCGTGATGCGCCGCACTCTCGGAACACAATCCCGAATAAGCGGGATTGTAATCGAAAAATCAGATTTTCTCATCGTGGCGTCATGCCGTTTTCTCAAGCGCCGCAATGATTTCCGTATCGTTGCGAGGTTCTTTGATGGGTTGTTCTTTAAAGTACGAAACATGGCCATCCCGGCCGACGATTACCGTCGCGCGCCTGCCGATATTGGCTTCCGGCAGAAAAAGATCATATTTTTTAACAACTTCGCGGTGCATATCAGAAAGCAAATCATACGTAATGCCCTGCGCTTTGCGGAAAGCCTTGTGACACCACACCGAATCAACGGAAATTCCCAGGATCACCGTATCAATATTCTCAATAACCGGCAGATCATTCATCAGGCAGACATGTTCGCCCGTACATACCGGCGAAAAATCAAGTGGATAAAACATCAGCACCACTTTCTTTTTACCGCGAAAAGAGGAGAGTCTGATTTTTTCCTTATCCTGATTATCAAGTTCAAAATCCGGTGCTTCCTGCCCCACGACAATCGCCATAACCTCTCCTTTTTCAAATATTTACCATTAATATCGCATGCGATATTATCTTCACATGCCCCGCATCAGCATAGCCCCCTGATCCGGAAAAATCAGAAAATTTACCCATCATGCAGAACTTTCACCAGAACATGGCGTATAGTATGATATTGCAAGTGCATTGCATCAAACTCTCACTTGCATAAGCAGGCGCATATCAAAAGGAATCGTATATGAATCAACGTCACCGCCTTTGGCTGAGTATTTTTGGCATCGCTGCCGCGAGTTTGCTGGGCATCACGCCGGCCTGCTCAAAATCAGAAGCCCCGGCCGCCAAAGGCAAGCCGCAGGCCGTCGCGACCATCTTCGCGTATTATGATATTCTCCGCAGCGTCGGCGGCGATCGCATCAGTTCGCGCGTGCTGATTCCGCCGCGCACAAGTCCGCACGATTACAGCTCAAATGTTCAGGATAAACTGGACGTCACCCATGCCGACCTGATTGTTAAAAACGGGCTTGGCCTTGATGACTGGGTTGACCGCCTGGCCAGCACCAGCAAGGCGGCCGTGGTGACAGTCGGCAAGGATGCCGATGTTCTTAAAACGGTTGTGACGGAACTTGATGACGATCATGATGCCAAAGAAGGCGACAAGGCGCCGGCCGCCAAAAAAGAAGATGCAAAGAAAGACGATGATCATGACCACGATCACGCCGGCCACGAACATCATCATGACCATGCCCCAGGCATGGGCAACCCGCATATTTGGCTTGACCCGCAGGTGCAAATGAAGGCGACGGAGGCTGTCCGTGATGCGCTGATCAAAATTGACCCGGCCGGAACGGAAATATATAAAGCCAATGCCGACAAATACTTATCAGACCTTAAACAACTTGATTCTGATTTTAAGAGCGCCGTAGCCAGCTTTAAGACCCGCGAGTTCATTGGTTTTCACTCTGCATACGATTACCTGGCGCGCCGCTATAGCCTGGTTCAGGCGGCATCGCTTGAAGAACTGCCAGGTTCAGGCATCAGCCCGGCGCAGGCGCAGAAGATTATTAATATGATCAAAGAGAAGAATGTGAAGGTCATATTCACAGAAACGGCGCTTGATTCGCGCGGCGCGGACATCATCATCAGAAATACCGGCGTAAAAACGGCGATCCTTCAGCCGATTGAGACGTATGATAATATGAACGACAGTTATGTCTCGTTGATGCGACAGAACCTTGAGAACCTGAAGCAAGCTCTTGGTTCGTAGTGTTCTCCCGGGTGTGCCGGCGCGACCACCGCCGGCACATTTCTTTTTGCGATCCTGAGATCGTTCTTCGCAAGCCGGGAAATTTCTGTGGCGATGCGATAAAATGATGTCATGACGTTTACAAACTTTATACCTATTCAGCCGCACTCACACGTTGACTCCGCCAGCGATCTGGGACTGCATGGCAAGCGAGACGTGGTGTGCGCCGATCATGTGACGTTTGGTTACGATGCCACCCGGCCGGCGGTGCAGGATGTTACTCTGCATGTCAAAGAAGGCAGCACGCTGGGGATCATAGGCCCTAACGGCGGCGGCAAAAGTACGCTGATGAAGTTGCTATTGGGCGTAATCAAGCCAGCCTACGGCAACATTACGATCATGGGCATGTCGCCGGCGGATGCGTGCAAAGACGGCACGATCATCGGTTACGTGCCTCAGCGGCATCAGCTTGACTGGGGATTCCCGATCACCGTGCGGCAGGTGGTTCTGCTGGGAATGATCGGAAAAAAGGGACTCTTCCGCAGATTTAACAAGCAACATCGCCAGGCGGTTGACGAAGCGCTGGCGGCGGTCAACATGACAAATTTTGCCGACAGCGCCATCGGCGGGCTTTCCGGCGGCCAGCAGCAGAGAATTTTTATCGCCCGCGCGCTGGTCAACAAACCCAGGTTGCTTTTTCTTGATGAACCGACGACCGGCATTGACCAGGCCGGCCAGGAAATGCTTCTGCAAACACTTGATACGCTGAAGGTTCAGCTTGGCCTCACGCTGATCATGGTCAGCCATGATATCCGCAGCGTCATGGCAAGCTGCGACCGTGTGGCGTGCCTGAACCGCACACTGCACTATCATGATCATCCCAAGAGCCTATCGCGCGATGTGCTCTTTAAGGTTTTTCAGTGCGATCTTGATGCGATGCTTGATCCGCATACGCCCAGCGACTGCTGCGGCCACGTGCATGACTGCCATGATGGCCACGTGCACAGTTTGCTGGAGAAACCACATTGAGGCGATGACAAAATTCAAATGGCAAATTTGAGGACTGGTTTTAATTGTTACCTGAGTTTCGGATAAGGATCAAAAAAATGTATGCCCCCCAAGCCCCGGAGTTTTAACTCCGGGGTGTGTCCGTTAACGCCGGATTTTGGCGTCTTAGTACCCACCCCGGGGTTAAAACCACCGGGGCTTCCTTATCCGAAACTCAGGTTTGTTGGTTGTTTTGTCATTTGCCGTTTGCGCTATGACATTTTTGAGCTTATCAGGTTGTCCTACATGTACAGTTATTTGCAGATTATAGATTCCTACCGCTATACGTTCATCGCCGGGCCGACGATTGCGCTGATCTGCTCAGTGCTGTCGGTTTACGTGGTGCTGCGGCGCATGGCGATGATTTCCGAAGGCGTCTCGCACGCCGGTTATGGCGGCATCGGGACGGCCCTGCTGCTGGGGTATTATTTCTCGTTTTTTGATACCAGCGTGTGGCAGCAGGTCATTACCGCGCTGTTTTGCCTGGGAACCGCCCTGCTGATCGGGTATATCACGCGGGCCAAAAAGGTCACGGAAGATTCAGCCATCGGCATTTTTCTGGTGGCGGCGCTGGCGCTGGGGACATTGCTGATTGATATCCGCAGGCGTTTTCCGGACGGCCTGCGCAATACGCCAATGGAGATGGACAAGCTGCTTTTTGGCGATATTGGTTTTGTGACGAAGCAGGATATGTGGGTTGCGCTGACGGCCGCGGCGGTGATCCTGGGATTTGTGTATCTGTTTTATTACGAATTGCTCTATACAACACTTGATGAGGAAATGGCGCGCGTCAACGGCGTGCGCACGCGGATTATTCACTCGGTGCTGCTGGCGCTGATTTCGGTGACGATTGTCGTCTCGGTACGCATGGTCGGCTTTTTGATGATTACCGCGCTGACGATCATCCCGGGAGCGACGGCCACAATGCTCTCCCGAAAATTTGGCCATGTGATGGCGACATCCATTTGTATCGGCGTCGGCGGCGTGACCGGCTCTCTGTTTTTGGCCATCAGCTATCCGTTTTCCCGCTATTCAAGCGGACCTATTATCGTGCTGACATTGTTCGTGATCTTTGCCAGCGTGTGGGTCTTCCGGCATTTTATCCGTCCGTCAAAATTCAGGGGCGATCCGCACGGCCTGGGACACGTCGGGCATGTGCATTAAAAAAACGCGAAAGCCGAAACGCCAAACACAAAACAGGTAAATGTGAGAATCGCTCTTGTTCCGCGTTTTGTATTCTGAGATTATAAGTATATCCCACATGATCCCGAACTCAGGTTGAGAGCTATTTTTGAATTCAGGTTCCGGTGAATAAAGGTGCATCATGCCACTGCATAATCTGCCGATCACATGGGATGAAGAAACGCAGATTATTCTCAAGCATTATAATCTGCGTGAATTTGATTACGCCATCATGCTTTGCCGGCAATTCATCAGTAATAATCCCGCACGCGCAGAGCTATGGTTTTTATACGCTGAACTGCACTTGGCCACGGGCGACAAAAAATCCGCCGAAGAATATATGACTGAAGCATTTAAGCTCAACAAGAACCCCATTCCGGCCGGTTTTGAGCGTATTTCGCTATAATCAATTTTGAGTTTTATTGTTCGTCCAAATATCCTCAAAACAACCCATGTTTTTTTGCAGCAGTCCGGATTTCTTTTTCATAAACATATATTGTCTCTTATCATGTCACTTTGTTCATTTTTCTGCGTGTAATTTTTGCGGAATTTGCACGTGAATATCGCAATGGACAATGTGAACGTGTTATTTTGGCGTTCTCGCACTCACCCCGTGGTTAAAACCGCGGGGGCATCCTGATTCCGAAATCAGGTTTATACATCAGGTATTTTGCATCATGTTATACACGACGACACATCGGCCTTTACAGACCGCAACGGAGTATTTTACCGCTCAACGATATGTTGAGGCGGAAGAACTCTGCCGCACAATGCTGACAACAGAGCCGGGCAATCCGGAAGTGTTGAACCTTGCGGGGCTGCTGGCCACCAATAGGGATGATTTTGCCGCGGCTGAGAATTATTTCAAAATGGCCATTGCGGCCGCGCCGGCGATGATTTTTCTGTATAACAATATGGGATTGCTATACACGCGTCAGGGACGATTGACGGATGCGCTTGATTATTATGAGCAGGCACTGAGGCGAGTGAGCACGCAGCCGGAAATTCTCAGCAACAAGGCGCTGACCCTGGTGCGTTTGTGCAAAATAGAAGAGGCCATCACATGCTACCGCCAGGCGCTGCAATATGATCCGCATTCGGCCATAATTCATAACAATTACGGACTGGCGCTGATTCTGGCCGGTAATTGCAAAGACGGCTGGCGCGAAATTGAATCACGCTGGCGGCCGGAGGCCAATCGTTTTCGCCAGCCGGCATGGCAGGGAGAACCACTGGCAGGCAAGACAATTTATGTCCATACGGAACAGGGACTCGGCGATACGATTCAGTACGTGCGGTTTATGCCGCAACTTCATCAACTCGGCGCGCATGTTATTGTGAATGTTCAGCCGGAGCTTCGGCCGCTTTTGTGCGCACAAGATGGGTATCGCGCCATCAGCAATCAAGACCCGATACCGGAGTTTGATATTCAATGCTGGTCCGCCAGTCTTCCGCATCTGTTCAAGCTGACAGAACAGAGCCTCTTGTATCAGGAGCCCTACCTGAGAGCTGACGCGGGAAAAATAGATAACTGGCGCGGAAAACTAGCGCATATCACACAGAAAAAAGTGGGCCTGGTGTGGGCGGGCAATCCTAAAAATCCGCATGATGCGGACCGCTCAATTTCGTTTGAACAACTCGCGCCGCTATTTAAGGTAGCGGGTGCGGCGTGGATCAATTTGCAAAAAGGGCCAGCGGCCGGACAATTCAGCACAATCCCGGCCGGAGTTGCCAGCCATGATGCATCGGCTCAACTGCATGATTTTTCTGATACGGCCGCGCTGATAAGCCAGCTTGACGTGGTGATAGGCGTTGATACGTCTGTGGCGCACCTGGCAGGCGCACTGGGCAAGCCGACGTATATGATGATTCAGTGGTCGCCGGATTCGCGCTGGCATCTACAGCGCGCTGATACGCCGTGGTACCCGACAATGCGGCTGTTCCGCCAGCCGCAGCGCGGCCAGTGGCGGCCTGTTATTGAACAAGTTGCGGCAAAGCTTGCGGACTCACTCTGATTTGCAACAAATTACCGCGGTGATAACAACCCAATAATGCATGCCACACGAGCATTGGCACGGATGACAACGCTCATAACATGTGCCAGAATAAATAACACATGACATGCCGCCACGCTACGCGGGGCGGCTCCGGTAAACTTGTGATGCGTGATTTGTTTCTGACAATCACTCTATCACGCGATAAATTCAACTGGCGTCACTTTCGGAATCAGGCCAAGCGATGCGCCTTCGTCAAGAAGGCGGTTGACGGCTTCGCGGCCGCGCGGGCCGTAATCAAGCGTCCAGTTGTTGACGTACATACCGACAAAGCGGTCGGCCAATTCAACATTCATGTCACGCGCGTACTGCAAAGCGTGGCGCACGGCCTCGGGGCGATGATCCAGAGAAAATTGAATGGACTCCTTGAGCTTGCGCGTTACGCCGACGACATGCTCCGGGCCCAGGTCGCGGCGAATGACGTTGCCGCCGAGCGGCAAAGGCAGGCCGGTCTTTTTCATCCACCACTGGCCAAGATCCACGCAACAGACAAGCCCCTGATTCTGGTACGTCAACTGGCCCTCATGAATAATCAGGCCGGCATCAGCGTGACCATCCTGAACATACTGAAGGATCTGATCAAAAGGCTTAACAACATTGCGAAAACCCTTGCCAAGCAACAGCGATGCGGCCAGGAAGGCCGTGGTCATTGTGCCGGGAACGGCAATGCGAAGATTCTTGAGTTCATCAAGGGTATACGGCTTTTTGGCCACAATCATCGGCCCGTAATTATCGCCCATTGAACAACCGCAGGCCATCAACGCGTAATTTTTGGCAACATAAGGATATGCATGCAGACTGATGGCGGTAACTTCAAGCTCGCACTTCATGGCGCGCTCATTGAGCGTCTGAATATCCTGAAGCGTGTGCTCAAATTTGTACGGTCCGGAGTCCATTTTGCCGGTGGCCAATCCATAAAACATAAAAGCGTCATCCGGATCAGGTGAGTGACCCAGGCGAATGAGAATCGGCGATTGTGCGCTGGCCATACGGACCTCGTGTGAAAAGAACATTCAATGATTTCTGAAAGTATGAGAGTATAAGGCAGATGCGGGCATGACGAAAGCAGGATCGGAACAGACGACAAAAAAGATGACAAAAAAAATACCCCGGCACTGGCCGGGGTATGAAAAAAACGGGATTGTTCAAGGATGATTATTTGGCGTCTGCGGCGGAAAGCGCGGCCGGGTTGCGCGACTGGGCTTCCTGCGCAGCTTTATCCGACAGATCCTTCATGCCGTTATCGCCCGTTACGGCATACATTCCGCGATAAATGGCGCTTTGCGTAAGCAAGGCCAGGTATTTACCCTGGCTGTTGGTATCAGTATCAGCACCCAGGGCCTGCTTGGCGAGGTTCTCGGCCGACTCAAGTTCCTTGCGCGCATTTTCGCGCGAACGATTGAGCTCAACATCGCCGCCGGACTGCACGGGGACTTCTGTGGTTTCGCCGGCGAGTTTATAGGCGCGCGTTACGGCATCGCCGACCTGATTCTGAAGCATAACGGTCAGCAGGCCGATGATTTCGGCCTGAGCGCCGCGATAGCTGGCGTTGGCGCCAAAGGTCAACAGAAGAGATTCAGGCAACTTCTGATTGCGCGCGGCAATCAGCGGATCTTTGGCATCAAGCTTATCCTTGACTTCCTGATCAACCCATTTGCGATAATTGCGAAGCGAGTTAAGACTTTCGCTGAATTTGCTCTTGGCGGAACTTGAGACAGTACGCGCGGCCTCAAGACGATTCTTGAGTTCCGAAACGCTCTTTTTGAACTCCGCGGACCTGGCGGCAAGGCCGTCTGCGCCGTTGATTAAATCAAGCGCCTGGCTGCGCAACGTTGATGATTCACCCGCGCGCGCTTCGGACTTTTTAGCGATATTGGCTTTGGCGGCAAGCAGGATCGCCACGTTATCCTGCGCATTTTTCTGCGTCAAAAGAGCGACATTGCGCTCTGTTTTGGCTGTCTGAAGTTTTGGCTGCAAATTGGCGATTTCTTCGGAGATTTTGTCAGCCTGCGCGCGGATGGCAATGGCGTTCTTCATATCCTCAACTGATTCCTGGCCGGTGCCGCGATCTGCTTTTTGTATGGCGGTTGAGGCCTGCGCGGAAAGTTCACTGGCTTTGGCCTGGCGATCCGCTATCTGCTTTTCAAGATCGGCAACGATCTGGGATTTCTGGCTGACAAGATCCGCAGCGGCCTGAGAATCTTTGGTGTATCGCGCGATGCCGGCGTCAACGGAAGCCGGTACGGGAATTTTGCCTTCAATGGTAACGGCTGATCCGCCGAGAACGGCAACGCGATCGGCGAGGATCATAACAGAGGAAGCCTGCCGGCTGAGCTTGGCAAGCGCATCCTGAAGTGAAGTAATGGCCGCTTGTGACTGCTGAAAATAAACCTGGCCGAGCTGCGCCTGAACAAGGCTCTTATAAAGGTCTTCCGGCTGGGCGCTCTCGCCCGCGGAAAGCGCGGCATTCAGGGTTGTTGCGGCGTCCTTCAGGTCGGCCGCGGTATCTTTTTTCTCAACAAGAAGAGCCAGTTTATCAGCGATAGGCTTAATGGCCTGAGCATCGCCTTTGTTGTCAACAATATTTTTGATCTGCTGCGCCTGATTGCTCACATTTTTTTCAAGCTCGCTGTTGGCTTGAGTCAGGAGTGCCTGGCTTGGCTGGTACTGGCCGGCATCCGCGGTACGCGCGGCGGCTTTGCCGCTTGAGTCAACCGCTTTGCGGTTAGCTTCGGCTGTAGCGGAATCATTGCACCCGCTGAGCATCGCGGCGCTGATGACCGCGCCTGCGATCAAGAGCGAATAAATGCCTTTGTTCCCAGACACGTTATGCGTATGCACCACGGCCACTCCTTCAATGAGAATCTGCGTTTAAGACGCTGCCAGACGATCAAGATAGGCTCAAATAACCCAGCGAAGCCTGCCATGCTTCGCAAAACTAATACGCCATAGGTGTTTATGTACCACCCCGGAGCAATAACGTCAACGGTTCCGGACCCGGAAGATTCAGAATTTACCACCTCAGTGGGATTCGTTTTTCGCCCCGCGGCGGGTATATTGATGGCATGGCAAGCAGTTCTGTAGAAGATTATGTCAAACAACTGTACCTTGAGCAGCAGCGGAGCAGTGAGCGGCTCATCCCGCTGGGGCGCCTGGCGCGGTTGATGAAGGTTGTGCCCGGCACGGCCACAACAATGGTTAAGGCGCTGGCGGATGCAGGACTGGTTCAGTACGAACCGCGAACAGGCGTGCGCCTCTCAACCGGCGGTGAGCAACTTGCGCTGCATGTTCTTCGCAGACATCGGCTTATTGAAGAATTTCTGGTCAAAATCCTGCATCTTGACTGGGCGGAGGTGCATGACGAGGCCGAGATCATGGAGCACGTGATCTCGGACAAGGTTTTGGCCAGCATTGACCATGTTCTGGGGCACCCTACCGTTGATCCGCATGGCGACCCGATCCCCAGCGCGTCAGGCGCGATGACCGAAGATCTGGTTACCGAATTGACGCCTGAACTCGTAGGCCGGGTCGTCAGGATATCCCGCATTTCGGTACAAGACCCTGATTTTCTGTCATTTGCCCAGCAACACGGACTGATCCCGGGCGCAATGATGAAGGTGTTGGCGTATGACGGCGCGGCCGATGCGTGGTCGCTTGAAGTTCAGGATCGCGCGCCGCTGGTTGTCGGTTCGGCGGCAACGGCCAAATTACAGGTGATGATTCCGGAAGCGAATGGCTAATTATAAGCGGAAGGCGGCCGGCCGGTGACTTTGCGAAATTGCCGCGAAAACGTAAACGGGTCAGGATAACCAAGTCTACGCGCCACTTCCTTAATGGTCATCTGGCGATGCTCAAGAAGCGCCTCGGCCAATTCAATACGTTTACGAATGCGATAATCAACCAGCGAATAACCTGTGCGAGCCTTAAAAATTTTACGAATGCGCTCATAACTTAATGGGAATCGGCTCACAAGATTCGGCAGATCAACTCGACCGTCAAGGTTTTGCGAAAGAATATGACATAAATCGTCCACCAGCGACTGTTGGGCATCATGCGGCGTGGCGGCATCAGCGTACATATAAAGCCTGACGAGAAAATCTTCCGCACATACCACGGCCCGGCTGGCGGCAAAGGCATCCGTACAGCGCATTTCCTTATTCAGTTGATCAAGAATATTCAGCAGGCTCTGATGCAGACCGGGAGTCATGACGGTTTTGTCGTAATTGACCATGCCGATTTGAACAAGATGCTCGGCAAACGAAGGCCGAAGCGTCAGCCACGCCTCAATCCACAGGCCGTCAGGATTCTGAATAAACGTATGGGCCAGCCGCGGCGGCATCTGCATATATTGCCCCTGCCGCACAAGATGCTTGCGCCCCAAATGATCAATAAAGGTTCCGCTGCCACGTAAAATATAAATGCCCACGTACAAATCAAGCGTGCGGTTTTCGTAAATACCCTGACTGGTGGGTTTTGTAACAAAAGACAGCGCACGCACGCAACTGTTGGCGTGGCCGGGGATAATCTCGCCGGTACGGGCATACTGAAGAATATGTTGCGGCAAGGAAAATGAGGATGTCGGCGGTAAAGGATGCATCATGATACGCGACCAATTATGACATGCACACGGCAACCATGACAAGCCCACTATGCCGGAAGCGCACAAAATCACGGCCGAGAGTATCATGAACATCATCACAGGAATATCCGACAATGGCCGGGCATAACTTGTAACATAAAGAGTCATCACGATGCCGACAGTACTGAGCGTTGATAAATGTCTTGACCTGCTTGAAGCAATCGCCTGCGAACCAAACGGCGTCGGCACGCGCGAGCTTTCGCGCAAACTGGGCATTAATGTGACGACTGTTCACAATCTCGCCACAACGCTCCTGCATCGCGGATACGTTCAGCAGGATCAGGAAAGTCGTAAATTTTCAGTCGGTCTGCGATTGATGCTCCTGGGCCGGCATTCAGGACTGACGCACAGCCTCTCGGAAATTGCCGCGCCTGCCGTGAAAAAAGTCGTGGAGGAACTCTACGAAACAGCGCTGCTGGCGGTTTTTCATGAGGGTAAAATCATCCCGCTGATTCATATCATTTCTCCACAGGCGCTGTGCGTGCGAGATACGGGCGACATGGGCGAACATGCTTACTGCACGGCCGTGGGCAAACTGATGCTGGCCACATTACCAGAAGAAGCGCTTCTGAATTACCTGCGAGAAACGCCCCTGAAAAAACATACCGCCAATACGCTGGCCAGCAAGGATGCGCTGCTGGCGGAGCTTGCCAAAATTAAAAAGCAGGGTTACGCCATTGCCGCCGACGAACTTTGCGCAGGCGTCAGCGCGATGGCCGTGGCGGTCAACGATCCCTGGGGGCACACCATCGCCGGACTCGGCGCAAGCATGCCCACACAACGTTTTGGCCGTGAACAAAAAGATACCGCGCTCAAAATTTTGCGGGTTCAATCGGAAACCATCACGGCCGCGCTGGGAAAATCCGCCACGCCGGCGAATAAGCCAACAGCGTGACATGATCCGTATGCGCGCTGCATAAATCGATGATCCGCATATTTGTTTATCATACATAAACATCATATATTTTAGAACACAAGCCTTATTTCCTTTGAATCACAATCAAATTGACGGTATACTTCTAATTGTTGTTTGTTAATCATAAACACACATTTCAGATGGTCGTCACTATGCAGATTAAAAACGTTACGCTTGAAGTAAGCCTTAAGCCTTTTTATGACACCTCCGAAAAAGGCATTCAGTCCGTATGCCGGGAAATTTATCGGCAATGGGCCGCGCTGATTCAGGAATCCGATCAAGTATCCGTCATGTTCTGGACCGGTGATGGTTCTGAACTGCTGACATATCCCGGCAAGGAAAAAATGGATGAGCCTTTTGAGTGGGCGCGCTATATCGGCAACGCCAACCCGCGCATGGAGGTTCCGAATGATCCGAATAAAGAAGGACTGCACAGCCGTTCGCGCCTGTACCGGCCAAATCCGCCGGTATTTACGTATCGCCTGCTCAAGCAAATTGTGACATCCCTGCGCGATATCGGCCGGGAGATGACCGGCAAACCGATACGCATCGGCACTACTTTTGATCCCGGCGGTGAATTTGCCGTCTCTCAGTTTAAATATGAAAAACATAACGAAATTTGCCTTGCCAATACGATGGGCAAGGGCACGTTTGTGACCTGCTACAGCACACTGCACGCGGACCAGGATCATTACGCGGGATTCCCACATGGCATACCGGAAGGTACGTCATTTGGCGCATTTTTGGGCCGCCAGTCTCAGCATTTTCTGACTGACATCGGTTTTGACTACATCTGGTTCTCAAACGGACTGGGGTTTGGCTCCGAAACATGGCGGCCGACGGGCGAATTGTTCAACGGTACTGAATTTAATGGTGAAAAAGCCTGCGATATCCGTGATAAAATCATCGGCTTCTGGCAAGCATTCCGAAAAGAATGTCCGCATTTTCCGATTGAGACGCGCGGAACAAACCTGGGCACAGGCGTTGATTTGGCCAGCGACGCGGTGCCCACGCGTGATATTTACGAAGGCGACTTTAATATGACACCGCCGGTCAACTCTCCCTGGGCGGCGCTTGACGGCGATTTTGGCGTTGAGCTGATGGGCTATATGGGCCACATTGCGGAATTGCCGGCCGGTAAAGGGTTCCCGTTCCGTTATTACGTGCACGATCCCTGGTGGCTCAACAGCCCCTGGCTTGATCGTTATGGACGCGAGCCGCACGATATTTACCTGCCGCTGTCAATTGGCCGCGTGAATGAGCACGGGAAAGTGGAGAATCCGTCGTCCGTTGCCATTTTGACAATTGATAATTCATTTGGCGGTATGCCGAAAAAATGTCCGGATGAGGTTATTCCGCATCTGCTGTGCGCAACACAGGATGCGCCGGACGCCTGCGCCCCGCTGGTATGGGCGTATCCTTTTGATGAGTATCACGACATGACTTTTGGCGCGGAAGCGAGGCTCAGTGAGCCGTTCTTCGGCGATTGGTTTGTGCGCACGGCCATCAATAACGGACTGCCGCTGAACACCGTAGTATCAACAAAAAACTGGGTGGCGTCGCTGAAAAATAATCACAAAGCCTATCAGGCCTCAGTGATTGTGATTCTTGTGCCTGATGGCGGATCATCGGTTGATCGCGCGTTACGCGAATATGTCCGCAACGGCGGCAAGGTACTTCTTTACGGGCCAACAGATCGCGCCGGACCTGAACTGCTGGCTATGCTGAATCTCGGCCACGCTGAATCAATCAGCGGCGAAATGAACATCAGGATTGACCAGCAACCGGATTGCGTTTCTCAACAATTACCGGTGAAAATTCAGCATCGCAGCGTACTTTCGGCCGGCGGCATCAGCGAAATTGCCGCGGACGAAAAACTTGCCGGATTCCGCATTCTGGCCCATGTTGAACAAAACGTGAAAAAACGCATCGCGGCCGCATCTCATGCCGATCCCAATTGGCATGGCGGAAAAATTACCTGGGTACGCGGCACAAACTCAAGTGAATTTCATCCCAAACAGCACGCCATTCTGGCCGATGCGCCTGATCAATGGTTTGCGGGCGATCTTCTGCTGCGCACTGCCATGCGAGAATTTGGCCACATCGTGGAATTTCACAAGCAATCGGCATCGCAACGCAATCCGGTGTTGACCATCGCCAGTAAACGCAACGCATGGTATTACTCGGGATATACGCCGGACACCACGGTTGAGTACGCGCTGCGCCATCCGCTCGGCGCGCCGATATTCATCGGCACGGAAACCATCATGACCGATGGTAAAGCGCATTACCGCATGCCGCGCGCATGGCATCGCGAATGCCGGGTTTTTGTCGAGCAAAAACAAAACGGCACACTCTCGTGCACGGAACATACGCCGGAAACCTACGGCACAACGCGAAAAATACTGATAAAAGGGCTCGTTAACGCAACGGTACGCTTTTTACCGGATGCGTCAGTCGCCACAAAGCCGGAACTGATGGTCAACGCAAGCTGGCCGTTTGTTAATGATCCCAGAACCCCCACGCAGGAAATGAACAATGACAAAGGACTTTATCTTGAGGCGCATCAGATAACCGGAAATCTGATTATTTCGTGGTGATAAACTCAGATAGCGCGCATTTGCGCGGTCATACTCAATGTTAACGATATTTTTTCCGTTAAAATAGCGATATTAAGGAATAAACCATGACGTCAACGCAACATCATACGCATGATAGCTTTACCGAATATTTTCGCCGTCAACCCGCGCCCGCTAAAATCGGCATCTTCTGCATTGGGCTGAATAATTACTGGCCGCAGTTTCCGGGCCTGCGCGAAGAATTATTAAGCTATCACAAGATCACCTGTGATGAACTGCGCCGGCGCGGCTGCGATATTGTGGACGGCGGTATGAGTGATTCGCCTCATGCGGCCTGCGAAATCGGCGACATGCTGCGCAAGGCGGATGTTGATCTGCTCATCTGCAATTTCGTAACCTACAGCACCTCCTGTAATGCGTTGCCGGTGATTCAGCGCGTCGGCCGGCCGGTAGTGCTTGCGGCACTTCAGCCCAGATCGGCAATGGATTACGCCAAAGCCAACATTTATCAGCAACTCTGCAATGATAATATTTGCAGTCTGCCGGAAGTCTGCTGCGCATTGCGCCGTGCCAACATTGATATTGCCGAAACAATTGTCGGCATGCTCAAAACGGATGATCCGGCATATGACCGGCTGACGGAATGGTGCCGCGTGGCGCGCTGCATGCATGCGCTTCGCAAAGGCCGAATCGGCCTCATGGGGCACGTGTACGAAGGCATGCTTGATATGAATTCAGACCCGACAATGTTTGACGGATTCTTCGGCATGCACGTTGAGCATATTGAGCTTGATGACTTGCAGACGCGCGTGGACCAGGTGGCAGAACCGGCCGTTGATAAACAACTTGATCTGATTCGCGAATTTTTCCACTTTGCGCAACCCGGCAGTGATCCTCTGGCCGGCCTGGTTGATCCGGATGAACTGCGCTGGGCCGCCAAAGTCTCTCTCGGCCTTGAGAACATGATACAGGATTTTGATCTCAGCGGCCTGGCTTACTATTATCGCGGCCTTAATGGCAATGCCAATGAGCGTCTGGGTTGCAGCTTGATTGTCGGCAGTTCGCTGCTCACCGGACGCGGGATTCCGATTGCCGGTGAACTTGATCTGAAAAACTGCGTGGCGATGCTGATTATGGATCGCCTGGGCGCCGGCGGTTCTTTTGCGGAACTGCATCCGGTTGATTTTGACGGTGATTTTGTTCTCGTCGGCCATGACGGCCCGCATCATGTGGGCATTTCGGAAGGCAAGCCGATTCTACGCGGGCTTTCGCTTTTGCATGGCAAACGCGGCCGTGGGCCGAGTGTTGAATTTGCCATTAAAAACGGGCCTATCACCATGCTGGGGCTGACGCAGACAGCGGACGGGAAATTCAAATTTGTCATTGCGGAAGGCCAGTCGCTTCCCGGCATCATCCCGGCCACCGGAAATACCAATACGCGCGCCAAATTCAGTCCGGATGTCAGAACATTTATTGAGCGCTGGTCAATGGCCGGCCCCACGCATCACCTTGCGCTGGGCATCGGCCATGAGGGAAAAACGCTTGCCAGATTGGCCAAAACGCTTGGCATTGAGTGCGTGAACGTCACGGAATAATATTCACAAAACATCAATGAAAAAATGGCACAAAACAGTTTTATGCCATTTATTCAGGCCGCGATGCCAGCGCATCGCGGCCTGATTTGTTCTCTTTTGTATGTTTACGAATGATGTGTGTGGTGCTAATGTACTCTTGAGGAGTCGTTTTTAACATCGGCATTAATATCATTAAGAGGATGTGCTAGCCATGCTTCAGATCAATCTTCACGGGAAAATTGCCGTCGTTACCGGCGCCACCGGCGAACTTGGCCGCGTCATAGCCCGCACGCTAGCGGATTGCGGCGCGGATGTCGCTATTCAGTATCTTCAGTCCGAGGATCGCGCGGATAAACTCAAGCAGGAGATCCTTGCCCGCAATGTGCGATGCATTGCCGTTCAGGCGGATGTGACTCAGGAAGCATCCGTCAACGCCATGCGCGATACCGTGCAAAAAGAACTTGGCGACGCCGACATCATCGTCAATAACGCGGTGATTCAGTGTTATCCGTGGAAAAATATCCTTGAGCAGCCGCTGGCCGATTACGAAAGCCAGTTTCGTTCCTGCGTGATGCATAATGTATTGATGGCGCGCGCTTTTGTCCCGGCCATGATCCGCAAGAATGCCGGCCGAGTCATCGCCATCAATACCGAATGCGCCGCGCTGAACCTTCCCACTCAATCCGCATATGTCTCCGGCAAGCGCGGAATGGACGGCATTATGCGGATTTTGGCCAAAGAAATCGGCCCACACCAGATTACCGTCAATCAAATCGCTCCCGGGTGGATGATCAGCGAACGCCACCGCACCGCAGGCCAGGAACACCAGGCGGAATATGAAAAAAACGTGCCGCTGCGCCGGCGCGGCGAAGATCAGGACATTGCCAACATGGTTGCGTTCATCGCTTCTGATTTGGCCAAATTTGTCACCGGCGCATTTATTCCCGTCAGCGGCGGCACTGTTATGCCGGCCATATAGCACATTTTTGATCAACAGCATGGTCATCAACACCTATTGACATTCTCATGAGGCATGCTATAAATGAACGTAATTCATTGATACTGACAGGTACATGATGCGTACACCACGGGACATTGCCGAGGTTGATGCCAAGCGTAGCGCCATTCTGGCGCGTGCGCGCACTTTGTTTTTTAAGCAGGGTTTTACGGCCACCACCATGCCGCAGATCGCAAAGGCCGCAAAGGTTGCTCCCGGCACGCTTTATCTGTATTACCCCAGCAAAAAAGCCATTTATGCCGCCCTGCTGATTGAGGGTTATGATATTCTGGTTCATCACCTGCTGGCCGCCATTGATCCGGCCGAACTGCCGGAAAAACAAGGCGCCAGCCTGATTGACGCATTTCTCACTTTTGCCCAGCAAAAACCGGAATATTTTGACATTCTCTTCTTTATGATTCAAAAAGAGAATCATTCCCACGCCCAGGAATTATCCCCCACGCAACTTCAGCAAATGCTTGAACGCGAAAAAGCCTGTAAAGCCGTGACCGCGCAGGTTTTGTTGCGCGCCGGCCATCCGCCGGCCAAAGTCCCCGCCATTGTAGAAAGCGTGTGGACAATGCTTGCCGGCGTCGTCTTTTTTTATCGCCAGGATCAAAATGCCCTGCCCGTTCTTGGCGAGGCACGCAGGATTCTCCTCTCGGCGCTCTTTACCGGCAAAGAAAAATAATTTTTGAATTTTCTGCGCACCGCGCATTTTTTCGCGCGTATTAAATGAACGATATTCATATTAAGGAGTCAGCCATGAAGATACTGCTCGTTCTGCCGGCCATTGATCGTTACCGCGTTCATGCGAGCGAAAAAGTCAGCAATCGCAAGATGCTGCGATTCAGCATTCTGCCGCTGACGATGGTGGCCGCGCTGACTCCTGATAAACACCAGGTATGTATTTGCGACGAAAACGTAGAAGCGCTTGACCTGAATGCGGATGTACAGCTTGTCGGCATCTCGTTTATGACAGCATTGGCGCCCCGCGCATATGAGATCGCATCCGCATTCAGAAAGCGTGGTATTCCCGTGGTGGCCGGCGGCTACCACCCCACTTTTTGTCCGCAGGAAGCGGCGGCCTACTGTGATTCCGTGGTAATCGGAGAAGCAGAAAACGCCTGGCCAGCCCTTCTTGCGGACGTTGAAAATAACAAGTTGCAAAAGTATTACCGGGGAGGCCCGGCCGATCTTTCGCGACTTCCTGTTCCGCGCCGGGATCTGATCGGCAAAAACGCGCATCGTTATGTCACAACAAATGCCGTTCAGACCGGCCGCGGCTGCCCGCATACGTGCCGATACTGCTCAATCACGGCCTTTTTTGAGCACGCGCATCGTCAGCGCCCTATTCCGCAGGTCATCAATGAACTGCGTATGATTCCGCGTTACTTTATGTTTGTGGATGACAACATCATTTCGGATCGCACGTATGCGGCGTCGCTTTTTAAGGCCATGATTCCGCTGAAAAAACGCTGGGTCAGCCAATGTGATCTCAAAATAGCAGATGATCCGGAATTGCTTGATCTTGCTTATCAGGCGGGTTGCCGCGGATTATTCATCGGCATTGAGACAGCAAACGCGGCCAATCTGGCCAGCGTCAATAAGGAATTTAATGATTCCGGTAGCTATAAACAGCGCGTAGGCCGCATTCGCCATTGCGGCATTGCCATTCAGGCCGGCGTGATCGTCGGCCTTGATCATGACGATACCGGCGTTTTTGAGCGCACGCTCTCCTGGCTTGATGAACTGGGCATTGACGCCATTCAGCTCAACATCCTCACGCCCCTGCCCGGCACTCCTTTGTATGATGATTTTCGCAAAGCCGGGCGGATTACGGATTATGATCTTTCGCATTATGATTTCCGTCACGCCGTGATTCGCCCGGCCCGTATGTCGCAAGCGGAATTGCAAGAAGGCGCTGATTGGCTTTATGCGCAATATTACCGACTTGATCGCGTGCTTTGGCGCGCGGCAAAGACGTTCTTTTCCGTCGGCCCGCTGGCCGGCATCACGCTGCTGCGGCTGAACATGACGTATCGTTACGATAATATCCGAGAAGGAATCGTCGGGCGGAATCCGGCATTCAACATTCATCCGGCAGCAAAGGCGTTATGTCCTGCATGATCTCATGATTTACGTTATCATGTCACGAATGTGCATGTATGAAGGATAAATCATGAGTGATCTTTCTCATATTGAATTGGTGGTTCGCGGCGATGATTCCGGCAATCCCAGCGCCAATCGCGCCATTGTTGAGTGCTATCAGAACGGGCCGCTCCGCAATACGTCCGTTATGGCAATGGGCACTGCGCTTGCGCAAGCTGCGGACATGTTTTCTCAATGTCCTGAACTCAGCATCGGACTGCATGTGGTTCTCAACAGCGAATGGACCTTTCCTCGCTATCAACCGGTTTTGCCTGCATCACAAGTGCCTTCGCTGGTAGGTCCTGATGGCTGCTTTCTGCCGTCGCCGGCCGATCTCAAAACGCGTGGCATTCACCTTGACGAAGCAATGGCGGAGATTTCCGCACAATATGACCGTCTCTGCTCATGCGGGCTAAAACCGGGGTATGTTGATGAACACATGGGCGTCGGATGGTTGCCGGGATTGCGTGATCGCATTGCTGATTTTGCAGCCAAAAAGGGACTTGTTGTGGCGGCGGCCAATGCAGATCAATTACCGGATCTGAAGGAAGAAAAGCATTCGTCGCTCTGCGATGACTGGGTGCGCCGCATATCGGCCGCCAAACCAGGCCGATATGTGCTGATTGTTCACCCGCTCAGTGATGATGAGGAAGCAAACGCCATCACTCGGCAGACCGATCCGCCGGGCAAAATAGCTCGTGAGCGCAATGCTGATCGCCGGCAGATTCAGGATGCGGAATGGTTGCGATTTCTCAAGGAACACCACGTGCGCATCGTCAGGTATATTGACCCGTTGCCGGCCTGATAATCGCCGCATTTATCCCGTATTGGCATTATTGGGCGTGGCCTGGTGCTCAACAACAACATTTCGGCCGCGGTCCTTTGCATCGTAGAGCGCGCGATCAGCAATGATCAGCAGATGTTCGCTGCCGATGCCGCCGGCCACGCCAAAACTGCACGTGATCTTCATGCCCCCCGCGCGCGTAAAAAAATGCTGCTCGGCGATTTTGGTTCGCAATCTCTCCGCAAGCGCGGTAGCCTGCTGAGCATTAACCATCGGGCACAGGATGGCAAATTCTTCTCCGCCATACCGGCAGACAGCTTCGTTCTTTCTGCGATTCTCATCAAGCATATGCCCCACATGACGGAGTATCTCATCGCCGACAATGTGCCCATATGCGTCATTAATAGACTTAAACCTGTCAACATCCATTAAAATAAGAGACAGCGGCGTCAAATTGCGTTGCGACATGGCGATTTCGGCCAGGAATCGCTCATCAAAATAGCGCCTGCTCCACACGCCGGTGAGCCCGTCGTGCATGGCGCGCCAAAACTCCTTGTCAAGCGAGGCTTTGTTACGCAGATGTACTCTCACACGCGCGCGCAGTTCTTCAACATTAAAAGGTTTGGCAATAAAATCGGCCGCGCCAAGATCAAGGCCGCGTATACGCCCGGGCATATCCTGAATGCCGCTGAGGAATATCACGGGAATCCGCGCGGTCTCCGGATGTTCAGAAAGTTTCTGACACACGTCATAACCGTTGAGATCAGGCATTAAAACATCAAGAAGGATCAAGTCCGGCAATAATTCACGCGCAAGTTGTATGCCGGTAGTGCCGTTTAAGGCACTATGAACTTCAATGCCATCAAGAGTTAATGCCCGGGATATCGGGCGATGCAGCGCCTCGGTATCGTCAATCAGTAATATTCGGGGCATTTCCCGCACTCCCTTGTGCAGAGAAATGGCTTGGGCCCCACATACACACTCAAGACCGCAATTCAATGATGACCATTTCAGTCTGCACTACTGCTATCGGAAAGCCACGCGACTACGTATGCGAATATTGAAAATATCACCTGAATAAGCGAGCAAGCCATAGTGCATTGCGAGATCTGAAATTAAGGTATGACCTGATCAAGGCATGATCCGTTTACTGAGCATGATTTTGATGCGGCTAAGTTGAGAATGAACAACACTCCGGCAGAGCTGTTATTTTTCTTCAACTTAATTTAACATCAAGTATCATATTAATACTAAATATTGTCGTTAACCTGCGGGGATGTGGGAATCTCGTTATCGCAGGGGGCGGCAGAGTGTTGTCATGTGGGGATCACCATGAAATTAAAGATTGCGCATAAACTTCATTCATGTATTCTTTTGAGCATTGTTACTGGCGCATCATGCCTGTTGCCGGCCTGCGAAAAAGCCACCGCCGAGGAAAAGCAGGATGCCACGCCGCAGGTCACAGCGGTAAATCCTGCTGCCGCCGGCCGCTACATCATCATGATGGCCGGCTGTAATGACTGTCATACGCCCGGATTTATGCAGAACCCCAAAGTGCCGGAATCCGAATGGCTCACAGGCGTGCCGCTGGGCTGGCGCGGGCCGTGGGGTACCAGTTACGGCGCTAATTTACGCCTAAGCGTCCAGGCGTATCCCGATGCAGAATCGTGGGTTAAGGCAATGCACGTGCGCGAAGGCCGCCCGCCGATGCCCTGGTCAACTTTGCATAGCATGAGCGAGAAGGATCTGGCGGCAGTATACACGTATATCCGTTCGCTGGGGCCAAAAGGCGAAATGATGCCGGCCGCGCTGACGCCTGATATTGAGCCCAAAGGCCCTTATTTTGATATGACCCCCAAAAACCTGCCGCCAATGCCGCAGTAAAATACTGTCACAATTTAATATCGCCGCGACTTGCGTATATACTGTAACTCTCATAAGTTACCAGAGGTTCTGCGATCATGGTTCAGCGGCGCATTGTGCATTTTTCCGGACGGGTTCAGGGCGTATTTTTTCGGGCCAATACCGAAAAATTTGCCCATGATCTGCCGCTCTCCGGAACGGTGCGCAATATGGACAACGGCGATGTTGAGTTGATCGTTCAGGGCGAGGCCCAGCAAATTGATCAACTTTTGTCGTCTTTGCGCGAACATTATGGCGCCATGATACGTCGTATACATCAGGAAACTGCTGAGCCAATTCAGATGACCGGCAAAGTCAGGGTGGTATACTAAGCGCCATGACGAAATCCGAAAGAAGAATGACAAAAAACCATTTTGCGTTTGTCATCGCTACGGAATTGTCATGCGTGCTTCGTCATTTTCATAAGGGTTGACAGTGAACAAACTTACAGGAATCTTTCTGGGGATTATCCTTGCCGGCATTGCGCTGGGAGTCGGTTTTCAGATGCGGGCCAGCGGGTGGAGTGACATTTTTTCAATCGCCGGATACTCGCTGGCGGTCGCGGCCGTGCTTCCGCTGATCATTGAATATGGGATTTTGCGGATTGCCGGTACATTCCGCCTGGGCGCCATTGTCCGCGTGACGTATTACGAAGCGCTGCTTCAGCCCTTTACGCTGATTCTGCTGGGCGTAGGCCTGGCCACGATCATCATTTGCGCGTGGCTGCCGTTTTATACACTCTCTGAAGATGACAAGATGTACCGCGATATCGCCAGCGCGTTCATTCAATTCTTTGCGATCGCGGTCATGATTTACGGCGCTGCGAAAGTTGTGGATGAAGAAATTGAGAACCGCACGATGCTGACCCTGATGAGCAAACCCATTCACCGTTGGGAAGTCATCATCGGCAAGTACCTGGGCGTGCTTTGCTGCGTGGGCCTGGTGATGGCGCTGCTGGCGCTGGCGGTATGCTCCTGCTCCTACCTGCGTTATTTTGAAGATCACCGCATTGACATCATGAGCGAGGCGGCCTCGGGCCAGGCGTATTATTTCTGGATGAACCAGAAAGCCATCCTCGCCCTGCTGCCTACGTTTGTGCTTCAGTTCTTTGCCGTCGCCACGCTCACGGCCATTGCCGTGGCCGTCTCTACGCGCTGGAGTCTGGCGCTGAACATCGCCATCATCGTGGCGATTTATATGGTGGCCAACTTAACGCGCTATGCCTATAACCTGGGCCTGAGCCAGCCCTGGTCGGGCATTGTTGACGCCGGCACATTGATTCTGCCGTTCCTGAATCATTTTGATCTTACGCCGCTGCTGCTTTACGGCACGATACGCGTGGGCGGCGAAGATTTGCCCAATAGCATTGTCACTTACGGGCAAACATGGTCCTATGTGGGCCTTGCCGGCGTATACGGCATGTTTTACATTGGCGCGGCACTGGGCCTGGCAACCATGCTGTTCCGCACACGCGAGTTGACGTGACAAGCGGAGTTCAGGAGAAGCGAACTCCGCCCCCCTCCGTTTTGGCCTGATGCAGCGCCGAGCCGGCATCACGCAGAATATCCTCCGTGTTTGCAGGAGTGCCGTCATAAAAGGCGACCCCGACGCTTGCGGAGGTGCGAACCTCCTGGCCTGAAATATTAAATAACCCCTTGATCATACCGCATATTTTTTCAGCGGTATGAATGACGTCGCCTCTGCTGATATCTTCAAGCAGAAACGCAAATTCATCGTCTCCCATACGCGCGAGGGTAACGGACGTTTCTGAATTGCGCATGGTGTTGCGAAGACGTTCGGCCACGGCCACAAGAAGACGGTCACCAATGTGATAGCCCAGGCTCTCATTGATGACCTTAAACTGGTCAATATCAAGCAAGATGACGGAAAAACGATAACTCTGTTCTTTTCGCGCGCGAGCCAGGCTGCGCTCAAGGCGATCAATGAACAACGCGCGATTGGCAAGCGCGGTCAGCGAATCATAAAACACGCCACGGCGAAGTTCATCCTCAACGCGTTTTCGCTCGGTAATATCCGTCTGCGATCCGGCAATGCGCAGAGGCCGGCCGGCCTGATCGCGCACGGCCTCACCACGAATCAACATCCACCTATACGTGCCGTCACGATGCGCCATGCGCACTTCCGTCTGAAAATGCGGCACGTTACCGTGAAGATGGCGATCAAGATCGTTTTTCAGCCGCGAAATATCTTCTTCATGCACGCGGCAGAACCACGCATCACAAGTGGGGGAAATTTCGTTTTCTCCGCAGCCCAGCATTGCTTTCCACCGCTCAGAATAAAAAACTTCCTGCGTGACAAGATCCCAGTCCCACAGGCCGTCATTTGAGCCGCGCGCGGCCAGCGCGTAACGCTGCTCACTGACACGCAATGCTTCCTGCGCGGATTTAAGTTCCGTCATATCAACCATGCTCTCAAGCAGAATGCGGCGTCCGTTGATGGTGATCGGCACAACGCTTTTAAGAACCGGTAAAGTTGATCCGTCACAGCGGCATAGCTGGCGCTCAGAACGATCAACCGTTTTGCCCAGATCAAGAACCGGACACTTGTGCTCCTCGGCGGGACAAACAAATTTATGGCAAATCCGGCCGACAACAGCCTGCTTGCGCAACCCGATCATCCGCAGTACGGAATCATTGACATCAATGATTTTTCTCGTTTCCGCATCAACAAGAATCATGCCGAAACCCGCGCCGTCAAAGAGTTCACGATAATCATCTGAAATCAGATTAAATTCCTGTCCCGCAGCATCCTGCGGCGATGCACCGTTACTGGCCGTAAGCGTTGCCTTGATCTGGTCGGCGATATGATTGATGTCATCGTGCAGCATGAAGTTATAACCTGACGGTGATATTGCGTTAAAAACCGCGGCCACACACGTAAGCCATTCGGTACTCGGTGTATCGGCCTGAAGAATGGCGCGATGCAGTACTCACCGGCACTTTTGCCGCCAGCCAGCACAAGGACAATTTTATGACGCCTTATAGAGACGTCATAAATCCACTATTTGCAGACACATGAAGTTTTTTGAACTTTTAAGTTAAAAATGATCCGAAAAACACTTATTCAGGGTATTATGGTATGTGTCAAAAATAAATCACACATGACGTGCCGCCACGTTTCGCAGGTCGGCTCCGATCAACTTGTGACGTGTGATTTATTTTTGGCAAACACTCTACCAAGTGAATTGAACAGACCCACCGGCAGATGACTTCTTTTATCATTTCTGCGATGATGGCGGGCCGCAATAAAGAGGTATAAAAATGCCCGAGCCTGACTCTGCATCAACAATCAGCACGCATCAAAAATGCTTTGCCTGCGGCCAGCATTCGCCGCACGGCATGCATCTTGATTTTCGTCTCAACAACCAGGACCAGATAACCTGCGCCTATACTTTTGATAATGACTACGAGGGATATCCGGGTATTGCCCACGGCGGAATCGTGGCCACGGTTCTTGATGCGGCCATGACGCACTGGCTCTTTGCCCACGGCACGCCGGGAGTGACGGCACGGCTCAACATCCGTTATCGCCACCCGGTTGAGCTGCATGTGGCGTCTGAAATTCAGGCATCGCTCAAGGAAGCATCCGCGCCGGTGTATGTGCTGACGGCGAAGCTGATTCAGAACGGTCAAGTCAAGGCCACCGCCGATGCCACATTCATGAGCAAGGCGGAATTGACATCACCCGGGACTTCGCAACAGAAAGACTCAATATGAGGACACATCTTGAATGCCTGCCCTGTTTTGTGCGCCAAACGCTTGAGGCCGCGCGCCTTGCCGGCGCCAATGACGTCATACAGGAACGCGTGATGCGCCAGGTTTGCCAGATGCTCAGCGAGATGAACATGACGCTCTCTCCGCCGGCGATGGCACAACTGATACACCGTGTGATTCATACGGAAACGGGCGTTAAGGATATATATGCCGATCATAAAAAAGCACTCAACGAAACGGCGCTTGAGTTAATTCCTGAGCTGCGCGAGCAGATTCAGCGGTCGGCCGATCCGTGGCTGACTGCGCTGCGTCTGGCGATGGCCGGCAATTCGCTTGATCTGGGCGTTTACGCGCACATTGATCATGATGCGGCCAAAAAGAACATGCTTGCGGCGCTCAACTGGCCGATCCGCGGCAATGTGGATGTGCTGCGGGAAAAAATCACCAATGCGCGTCATATTCTTTATCTGGCAGACAACACCGGCGAAATCGTGATTGACCGGTTATTCATTGAGCAACTTTTACCGCGCAAAATAACCGTTGTGGTGCGCGGAAAGCCAATTCTCAACGACGCAACGCCGGCTGATGCGCGCATGGCCGGACTTTGTGAGATTGCCGACGTGATTGACAATGGCTCTGATGCGCCGGGCACAATACTGACAGACGTAACTCCGCAGGTGCGCGAACTTTTTTCATCGGCCGATGTTGTGCTGGCCAAAGGGCAGGGCAATTACGAAACGCTCAGCACATCCGGCAATCCGCGGTTGTTTTTCCTGCTGATGGCCAAATGTCCGTTGATTGTCAGCCAGCTTGGCTGTTGTGCGCGCGATCTGGTTGTGGCGCAATGTGATATGCCGCGGTAATTTTTGCCGCAGATTCACGCAGCAACATCATGATTCTGCGGCAGGTTCCGGATTTGTCTCCGCGGCCTGTAATCCGCTGGCCACCTGCGGCAGAATGCCCCGCTGAACATAAATCGGCCTGATGTATTTTCGCAGTGTCGGCAGATACATCAAAAATCCGCACGCCGCAAGAATGCACGCAAAACCGCAAATGGCCAGCGTCAGCGGCGGGCCAAGACGATCCGGACGCGCAAAAGCGCCAACGATCAATGAGCCGATCGGCATCATGCCCTGAAATGACATGCCAAAAAATGCCATCACGCGCCCACGTTTGTCATGATCAACAATGGTTTGCAGCAACGTATTGCCGGATGCCATCTGCGTGACCATGCAGAAACCCGTCACGGCCATCAGCGGCAGCGAAATATAAATCGTGCGCGAATACGCAAAGGCAATCAGAGATAAACCAAAACCGATAGTCGCCATCGGGATCACCCGGCCGAGGCCCAGCACGGATTTTCTTGCGGCAAGCCGCAGCGCGCCGATGAGCGCGCCGGCGCCGGTCGCGGCCGTAAGCAAACCATATGTCATGGAGTTGCCGTGCAGAATATCTGAAGCAAACAGCGGCATGAGGATCGTATACGGCACGCCGACAAGCGACACCAACGCAAGCAACATCAGGATCGTGCGTATCGGCGGAAATGTTACCGTATACTTCAGGCCGTCCTTAAATTCCTGCATCACATTTTTACGCGGCGGCTTTTTCTGTTTCGGCAGCCGCATCATCAGCAGGCCAATAATCACCGCGATATACGACACCGCATCAATCGTAAAGCAAAGCGCCTCACCCACGGCAAAGATCAACACTCCGGCCGTGGCCGGGCCCAGCAACCGCGCCAGGTTGAACATGGACGAATTAAGCGCAATGGCATTCGGAAGATCATGCGGGTCATCCACCATATGCACCACAAATGACTGGCGCGCCGGCATGTCAAAAGAATTAATGACTCCCTGAAAAATCAGCAATCCCAGCAGAATATGCACAGTCATCATAGGGTCTGACAATTTGAGAAACACCAGTGTTGCCAGCGCGGCCGATTGCAGCAGAGAAAGCACCTGCGTCACGATCAGCGTGCGATGCAGATTCATTCGATCAACCAGAACGCCCGCCAGCGGCGCTAGCGCAAAGGCAGGTATCTGCCCGGCAAACCCCACCATGCCCAAAATAAACGTATCATTGTGCGTTAAGCGGCTGACAAGCCAAAGCGTGGCCGTCGTCGTCAGCCATGAACCGACGAGCGATATCAGTTGGCCGGTAAAAAAAAGACGATAATTGCGGGAATGCAGTGATCTGAGAATCAACGTCAGCGTGTTTGGGCCTGTTATCGGGTTTCCGGCGCTCACAAAGTAAATCCTGATTCAATACGAATATGTGCCATCTTAACTATAGGCCGTCACCTATACGTCGGCAAGTCACACCATCACCTGTTCAGGAGTTCGCGTCGCCAAATGCCTGTCACAAGGCTATAATTGGCGGTCAACTGGCATCGTAACGCCAGTGATCGGGTTATCGTCTGCCGGAATACCGGCCAGAGTGGGAGTAGCAATGGGCCGGATTGATGTTCACAATCACGTGCTGCCGGGTCTTGATGACGGCTGCCGTGACCTTAAGGATTCTCTGCAACTGCTGACCACTTTACGCGACAACGGATATGATCGCGTCTTTTGCACTTCCCATGTCAATACGGAAGATCTTCAGGATCTTGGCCCGGCCGTGATCGGTAACGCGGTGCCTCGCCTTCAGGCCGCCATCGCGCAAACGGATATCAATATTGAGCTTAAACCTGGCGGCGAACTTCGCCTCTCGCCCGGCATGATCGCGACAGTTGAGCGGCTTGGCGTGCCGACATTCGGCGGCCGGAATAAATACGTACTTGTGGACGTGTGGGGCATCGCCTGGGAATCCTGGGCCACGCAATGCGTAGAATGGCTACAGGCACGCAATCTTCAGGTGATTCTCGCTCATCCGGAACGCATGGGCGTTGTGCGAAAAAATCCCTCGTTCGTTAAAGAACTCATGAGCATGGGATTGTTGCTGCAAGGCAATTTAGGCCCCATCGGCGGCGGAGATTCTCCGGAAGTTGTCGCCATTGCTGAGCATAACCTCGCGCAGGGCCGCTATTTTATGCTCGGTTCAGATTCGCATCGCCCTGAGACAATGCCCGTGCGCATGAACGGACTCAAGCGCGCCGAGGAAATCGTCGGCAAGGAAAAGCTCCGCGAATTGACCGAAACAAATCCCGCCAAATTGTGGGAGTAATGACACCTTTCTCTCTTGATGGCCATCCGTTACCATGTTGCCATGACTTGGGTTAACTTTTTGACGCCCTGGTGGGGATTGCTTGCGCTGGCGGCCATACCGTTGGTGTTGCTGTATCTTTTGCGTCAGCGCCGTCCGGATCAGCCGATCTCCAGCACATTGCTGTGGTCAAAAACACTTGCCGATATGCGGGCGAGCCATCCTTTTCAGAAACTCCGTCGCAATCTGCTGCTGCTTCTTCAACTGCTGGTGCTTGCGGCGCTGGTCTTCAGCCGCATGCGGCCGATCATTCAGGCGCATGCCGCGCGCTCACTGGCCGGCGTAATTGTCATTGACGCCACCGCCAGCATGCAGACAACCGACGACGGCGTCACATCGCGACTTGATCGCGCCAAAGCGGAAGCAAAAAAGATTGTTGACGCCATGCGCCCCACCGATCAATACATGCTGCTGGCCGATGGCGGCGGCCTTAACCAGGTGCGCTCAGGATTTACCAGCTCAAAAGTTGAACTGCGCAACATGATTGACGCCGTCAGGCCCGCCGATACCAGCAGCGATCTTTCCGAAACTTTACTGCTGGCCACAACAAGCCTTAAAGCTGTCGGCGCCAAATCAGGCGGCAATGACGCCGTGGTCGCCGGGCGCATCTGGCTTTTTTCAGACGGCGCCGGCGTGCGCCTGCCGGCCGTTAAAGAACTCAGCAATCTGCTACAGTACGTCAAAATCGGCCAGAGCAACCAAAACGCCGCCATCATCCGCCTTTCTGTGACGCCGGTCCCCAAGCAGCCCAAAACGTACCAGGTTTTTGCCGGCCTGTTCAATTGCAGTGACGAAACCAAAAACGTCTCCGTCGGCCTGGCTTATGGTTCGCAGGATCACATCATTCAGGGCAAGCGCACC
Source organism: uncultured Phycisphaeraceae bacterium (assembly GCA_964610975.1). Classification (GTDB taxonomy): domain Bacteria; phylum Planctomycetota; class Phycisphaerae; order WQYP01; family WQYP01; genus CAZSYN01. The sequence goes on along the minus strand of CAZSYN010000009.1, from coordinate 168,045 downwards.
ACCATTCCCGCCCACGGGCAAAGCTCAATACTTTTTCAGATCACACAAGATCCGGGCAAAATCTGGGTTTTGCTGGATTGCCCCGGCGATCAGCTTGCCGCTGACAATGTGGCGTATGGCATGCTGGTGCCTGACCGCCGCGTGCACGTCATCAGCGTATCGGCCGGCAATCCGCTGCTTGATCGTTTTCTTCAGACGGCCGCTTCCGCCGGCCTTGTGGACGCCACCGCCGTTGCGCCGCAATTTTATGACCCCAAACAACAGGCCGACCTTTATATCCTTGACGGCAATGTTCCGGCCGAGCTTCCTCAGGGCGATATCCTGTTCATAAAGCCTGACAAACCCGTCCCCGGTTTTAAGATCACCGGCGAACTTGACCGCCCCGCCATTATGCGCTGGAAACGCGATGACCCGCTGATGGAGTACGTTGAGCTTTCGGAAGTTCGCGTTTTTCATGCCCAGGCGCTTGAGCATGACGGCGAAGCCGTTGAGCTGATTTCCTCGCCGACGAATCCTCTGCTGGCCTATAAAGACATCGGCGCGGCGCGGCGCTATCTCTGTGCGTTTTCGCCATTGCCGCCGGACTCAAACTGGTTTCGCAATCCGTCTCTGCTAATCATGCTTCAGAACATGATCACGCAGACGCGCCAGCGCCACTTTATCGGCACGCCGCAGATCCTCCCGGCCGGCGAACCGGCCAAGCTCTGGGATTTGGCGAACAAAGCTCAAATTATCACACCTGACGGCTCAAAGATTGCTCTTCAGCCGCAGGACGGCAGCGCTGATTTCGCCAGTACGGATCGCGTGGGCTTTTATGAACTTGCCGGCAACACCACGCAGCCGGCGTTTGCCGTCAATCTTTTTTCATCAACAGAATCCGATATCACGCCGCGCAATTTGATCAACTCAGCAACCGGCGGCGATGTCAATGAATCAACCAGCGTCGCGCGCGTCAACCGCGAAATATGGCCCTGGCTCGCGCTGGCCGCGCTGATCATACTCGTCGGCGAATGGATCATTTATCACCGCCGCCTGGCGTAGGCAAAGCAAGTCCGAAATAAAGTGTCGCATCATAAGTTGGCCGTGATTGTGTCAGGAGACCGCATGCAAAGACTGAAAATTGCTGTTGTCAGTGTCATGATGTGCATAAGCGGCGCATGGGCGCAAAAGACAGATGCTGTTGTGCCGCCAGGCGATCCGGCGCCGAGTCGAAAAATTGAACTTCTTCCTTCCGTGCGCGGAGAGCATCCGCGACTGGTTTTTGGCGCAAAGGATATTGAGCGCATCCGCAAAACCGCCGAATCGGAAGGCAAGCCGTTTTATGATCAGTTGCTCAACTACCTGCCCGGGTGCGTGCCGCCAAAGGACTTGCGTTTTCAGACCGATCCGACGGAAGCGCAACGCCAGGCATTCTGGCGTTTGCCTACCGTGGCGCTGCATTACGTGCTGACCAAAGACCCGCAATCACTTCAGCGCGCAACAGGTTTTCTGAAGTTTTTTGTTGAGCAGGAACACTGGGAAACCGGCGAATTTCTGGACAGCGAGATGAGCGCCGGCAACATCATGGCCGGCGCGGCGCTAGCGTATGACTGGCTCTACAATGATCTTGACCCGGCTTTTCGCACGCAGGTCCGCGAAAAGCTTTTTCTTCAGGCCCGCAGAATGTACTACGGCGGACATCTGATGAAGGTTGGCAAAACTCATTTCTGGCAAAGTGACACGCAGAACAATCATCGGTGGATCAACAACGCCGGCCTGGCGCTGTGCATTCTGGCCGTCGCCGACGAAACGGAAAACAGCGGCTGGCTGCTTGAAAAAACAAAAGAGGAACTTGAATTTATCTCGCAATGGCTCGCGCCGGATGGCAGTCAGCATGAATCTTCCGGCTATATGGTTTTTGGCATGCCTTATGTGGTGCTGGCTTTTGACGCGGCCGACCGCTGCCTGGGCACAAACCTCATGGCGATTCCTTATCTGAAGAATAACGTCGCTTTCCGCCTGAGCACCATGACGCCAGGCTTTAAGGATGTTTTTCATTATGGCGACAGTGACGGCGCAGGCTGGTTCAACAGTTACGGATTCAGGCTTGCGGCGTTGACGCGCAATGCCGATGAACAGGCCGCGCTGTTTGATTTTTACCGCGCCAATACCCGTGTTTTTGCTTACGGATGGGCCTCTCTGGTCTGGTATGATCCCACGCTCAGCGGCGGGTCTGCCAACAACCTGCCGCGCTACAGTTTTTTCCCGGATCTGGGGATGGCATGCATGCGTGACGGCTGGCGGGAAAATAATATCGGCCTGATGTTCAAATGCGCCCCCTATGGCGGAGCCACACTCAACGCCCTGCGCAACAGCCGTGATTTTCAATATATTAACGTGGCACATGATGACCCGAGCGCCAACATGCTGCTGCTTTACGGCCGGGGCGACAATATTCTGGAGGATGACCGCTATCCCGACGGCAATAAAATGACCGCCGCCCACAATACCATTCTGGTCAACGACAAAGGACAAAAAGGAGAAGGCCAGCACTGGACGCAGCCGCTCAAGGGCGCTGATAAGGATATGACCAAAATGGCCTGGGTCACCGCGTACCAAAACAACGGCCCCATTACCGTCGTTGAGGGCGAAGCTTCCGGCGCCTATAACGGACTTGACCGCTACCGCCGCACTGTAGTGTGGGTTGAGGGTGCGTATGTGCTTGTTCTGGATGATATTGCGGCGCCATCAGAAAGCGACATCACATGGCTCATGCAGAGCAAGGATATTCAGGCCGGCACCGATGGCGCATTCAAAATCGGCCCGGGCGCATCACAATGCGGGCTGAAGGTGATCTCGGCCGACGGTGTTGCGTTTGAATCGCAAATTGGCGAGTCTCCGGCTAAAAATCGCGGCAAATCCCTGAACTTCAAACAGATACAGCTTACGGCCAAAACCACTCGCTGGCGCCTGGCAAGTCTGTTTGATGCGTGGAATCGCCATCCGGATTTGACCATCGCAAAGGACGGCCAGACAGTACGCGTCACGATCAGCACCCAAAACTCAACCGATACCTGGTTATGGGCGCAGCCCAAAGGGCCGCGCTCGGCATCAGTACTTACCGGCCGGCGCGCCGACGGTTCCGCATTTGTGCTGCGTGATATCAATACCAGGTAAAATGATCGCTCTGGCCTGAATTTCTTTTTTGTTTGACCCGTTCAAAACGGAAGCTATAAAGACATATAGGGGAAGAGCCAAATAGGGGCAGAACATGACAAGTCAGGAATCCGCGGTTAATAAGCCAAGACCGCCCAGGCCGGGCAAAATTCTTTTTACCCTGGCCCAGGCGCGCAAGGCGTTGCCGCTTGTTCAGCGGATCGTGCGCGATATTCAGTCCACTCATGCAGAGCGCACACGCATACAAGCCGAGCTTACCTCAGATGTTGTGGAGTTAACGCAAAATGGCTCAGCGCGTCTTCAGGATGCTTTTGAGCAGCAGACCATTCGCATGTCGCAACTTGTCGATGAGCTGCGCCAACTCGGCGTTGAACTTAAAGACCCGGCCCGCGGCCTGATTGATTTTCCTTCGCTTTACCAGGAACGGATCATTGAGCTTTGCTACCAGATTGATGAGCCGACCATCGCCTACTGGCACGAAATAGACACTGGTTACGCCGGCCGGCGGCCTGTCAGCGAGCTTGGCGGCTAAAAGCACCGCTCACGACACGATTTTTTGTTGCCTGAGTTTTTAGACAACATTTATCTCTGGCCATTGACCTTGCCGGAATGGTACGGTACTCTTGTGCCTCTACAATCCGGAGGTGTGGCAGAGCGGTTTATTGCACCGGTCTTGAAAACCGGAGTAGGCGTAAGCCTACCGGGGGTTCGAATCCCTCCGCCTCCGCTTCGTATTTGCGAATAAAGTATCAAAAAAAATAATTCACATTTCCTTTATAGTGTGCGTTAGCTTTGTCTCGCTCAATTTCTGCATATAGCGAAGCCACAACAGGTTATAGAGCACTTGCAATACGGTTCGTTTTTACGAAACATCAATAAAAAAGCGCCACGCTTTGCGTGGCGCTTTTTGTATAACTAAAAATGGGCTGACGGCCATCAGCTGTTCATCATGGTGACGAGATTGTCCTCAATGGCTATGTCATGAAGAACTTCGTCATTGCTGGCGCTCTGCCAACGCAAGAGCTTGCTCAACTGCGGATGCAGCGAATAACCCTGCTCAACAAAAAGCACATTGAGAGCAAGAAAACGATCAAGCCACGGAACGGAATCCTGTGTTAAGGCTGCGGCCGGGAGTTGGCGGACGGCATCATACTGGCGGCGGCAAAAGGAAATACGGCCGAGAAGATGATCGCGCAAATCGGCGTTGACCGCGGCAAGAAAAAGACTCCGCGTGCGAAGAATCTGGCACTTCAGAAGTTTTTCGTACAAATCATAATGATGCAGCTCAACAAAAACCCATAACGACATATGCTGATGCACCAAAGTTTTCGCATCTGGAAATTTATTTTTGAAAATGCGAGTTAATTGCCTGCGAAACGCCAGTGCGCCCAGAGGCGTTGCCTCGTGCGGCCAGGCCGTGGGGCAACCCGCCTCACGCATGGCGTGGAGAATATTGGGTAATTGCTTGATATACGCCGGGTTAACCCAGTCTGTACTTGGCGCGGTGGCCATAAACCGGAACCTGTTGGCGTAGCAGACAACCCCCATTACCAGCAGCGCAATGACAACAGTTGCCACAAGCGTAACAAGGATGTCAATGGCCGGCGCCGGGGCCGCGGCCGTGCGCGCAGGCACGCCGGCGATGGCAAGATAAAATGGCAAAGTCGCAATCATGGGCTACCCTTTTACGACCAGAGTTGATGAGCGCTTTTAAGATCCTGATGGCGCCTGCATATGTGATATACGCCTGAACATGACAACCACCCTGCTACCTGAAAGACACTCTATAAAGAGTAACGTGCAAAAGTTGTTATCGGTTGCAAGAGAATTGTTATTGATAATATGTATTAAAAAATTCGCAGAAGCAAGCCCGGCTACCCAAGTAGGAGATGCAGGATATATCGGCCGGCGATATGCCGGTGGTTGATCCGGCCTGCGCGAGCTATCAGCACAAAGTCTGGCTTGCGGCAAAACGGAGCTGGCATCCGTATCAGGCAAGCTCCGCATATTTTACATTGACGAAGCTCCGCGACGAGGCCAAAATCATGGCGGTATATCACATCGGGAGTATTCTTCATGCGGCAGATACGATTTCTCATTATCATTCTGGCATTGATGGCATCGGCGAACATGATGGCCTTTGCGCAAACAAGCCCCGGCAATGCCACACAAAAAGATGCCGCCGCGGATGATGCGTATAACGCGCTGGCCCGGGCGTATATGGCTTCTGACTTTGAACATTTTGACGAATTGATCGGCGCAACAGTCAAATATAATTTTAAGCTCAATGCCGAACAGCGGCGGAATTTTGAATACATCCGCAACTCATACCGGGAATGCCGGCCGAACTGGTGGCCGCGCATTAAAAGTTCGCGCGCGAGCAGTTTTCAGATCAGCCTGTGGGGCAAAACAGGCATGGCAAATTTTGAGCCGGGTGACAACCTGGGCGAAACCGACGCCATGAAGATCATCAACAACCGCATCATCACGGTGGTGCACTGGCGGCCGCAGTTTGTTGACAGCGCCAAGCCGATCCGCGGCATACTGGCAAAGAAAATGGACGTATACGAGCGTGACTTTGCCGAAACCATCGCATGGCATGAACTGGGACACACCTATGTTTTTGCCTGGATACCGGCCAGCAATATGATCACGATGATCCGGCAGGATGTGGACCTGGTGCGGCATCTTCAGGAATTTTATGCGGATATGTCGGCGATACGGCATGCCTCGCCCAAGTCGCGGCTGCTGACGCTGTCGTTTCGCCTTGATGAACTTGATCCGCCCTTCAGCGCCACCTATCGCACGCAGGAAGCGCACACGCGCGGATCACACGGCATCGGCGCCATGCTGCTGAGCGAATTTTTAACGAATCCCGGCAAATGGCCGAATGTGCATTTTCCGCCGGCGGTGCCGGGAAAAGATATTGAGCTAAAAACAATCACCTATGTATATGAACATTTTGACGAAAACTGGTCTGTGAATGACGATCACGCGCTGCGGGATTTTGCACAAAATTCAATGGCAGCGCACGGACTGCGGATTCTGCAATCCGGCGGGAAAATACCGCTCAATGAGGGTCAAGCCTTTGCGCTGATGTATCGCGAGGATGAACAACTGCGCCAGCGCCGCGATAAATGGGTGGCGCAGAAACTTCAGAAGATCATCGCCAGTGGCCGGGCTGACAAAGCAAATGACGCTGAGAGCCCGGCGGAACTGAAGAAAAAAGCGGCCGCGGAAATAGGCGATATCGCGGCCAAAGTGGGCCCCTACCGCAATCCGTATCGCTTTATGCTCCCGGTAGAGTAACGCATACGGAATAAACAGATAAGCAGGCTTATCATCTATATTATATTAACGCATTGGTTCATGTATTCTTATTTTTAAGAAGCAATAACTGCCGGCAGATTCGTATACATTCCGCATTATCGGGTCAGTTTATACCAATCAATCAGACATTCCGCTCGGCTGGCCGAACAGGCTTGCGGCGCTAAATTTAAGTTTTGCCAGTTTCTCCGCTGATACATGCGGCCTGGCGCATTTTCATTTGCAAATACACGCACCGGCCGTTTTTCAACACGTGAATAACCTGAATCAGCATTATCCGCGCTGGCATGCATTTCCTTAACCGTGTTGCCCTTCCAGTGCACGGTAAATCCATATTGCCGGCGGCCTTTGTTGCCGACCTGAATAGTCTCAGATCGCTCGGCGAGTTGCCCACTCACGGCTACAACTTCGCCGGCCCGAACTCCTTTGATGCGATGATACACGCCCTCTTTTTCCGGCGTGATGACACGCTGATCAAGCCGATATTCAATCGGTTCATCAAGGCCTGCGGCAAAGACGCGAATATCGCAATCGCGCTCAACGGCAATGGTGGCTTGGCCGGAATGCGGAATATGGCTGGTGATGGTTGCGCCGGGGAAATTGCGATCCATCAGCAAATTAACGTTCAGTGTTGAGCCGTCAAAATAAGCGACATTACTCCACACCTGATAAAGCGCGCGGATGCCGCCGCCGGAGCAGCAATTTTGGCCGGCTCGTACTTTGCCCAGGTATCGCGGCCGCATGGATGACGTTTTGACCCATTCAGGCCAAAAGGTTTCTTCATACGCAAGCAGCGCGTGAGGCGCACTCCAGCCGGCAAATCCGCCGGCGAGTCTTTGCTGAAGATGCGAACGAATAATGCCATCCTCATCAGGCTGATGATCACCATCCGTCAGCCAATGCTGATGATGAAATTGACTTTCTATCAAATGATTACGGGCCACCTTATCGACAACATCCCAATAGCAGCCGTCCACATAACGCGCCAGAAGCAACGCAGTATCCAGATAATCCATGATTGAGCAGGTTTCGCAGGCAATGAGGTCATCATCACGTTGCGCCAGTTCAGGCACAAAGCCAAACTCCGTGCTGATGGATCGCGCGTAATCAAAAACTTTCCGCCCGCGTGCGATCAATTCCGAATCATGCGTCATGATGCCGCAGGCAAGAATGCCGGCCGCAGTGCCCAGATGCCCGTGAACATGCCCCTTGAACGAACCATCCTTTTGAAAATGATCGGAATGGTTCAGTATTCCGCGGGCCAGGAGAACGGCCAGATCAAGCCATTCTGGTTTTTGCATAACAAGTGACGCCTGCACCAATGGGCGGATCAGCGTGCCGCCATAATAGACGTCAATTTTTTCAATAAACGCATAATCATCCTGAATCGTCGTTTTGGCGCGCAGGCCCTCTACCAGGCGGCCAAGAATTTCGCGCGCCTCAAGATCCTGCGCATCGGCCATGACCAGAGAAACCAGCGCATACATCAGCCGGCTCTGATCAAAAAGTTCCGCAACAGGACTCGAAATCGGCGAATCAGGCCGATACGCCAACCCGTCTTTTTGAATGAAGGAAAAAAGCCATCGGCGGAGTTTGCCAATGCTCTCAGCCTTGCCCGCGCCGACGGACTCCATCATCACCGCCGCTTCGAGATAGCGCGCGGGAAGATCCACAAAATCAGGCCAATCCGTTACGACTTCCGCAGGCTGGGTATTAAAAATATTAAAATAGGTTCTGCCGTGTTCATCCACAAGTTTCTGCAAATGCGATACGCCCAGATGCATCGCGTCTTCAAGTGAAAAATACTTCATTTTTGTACAGCTTTCGTCGTAATGGTCAATAATGCGTCATAACGAAACTTTGGCGCGTCAACGCCGGCCGGCTGACTGGCGACGATCAGGTGGCCCTGGCTACCCATGCGAAGAGTGTCGCCAAATTCATCGCCCCACTGCGCGTGCTGATGAATGCCGCCGCCTTCAGCCGGCGACCACTTGATGTAATACACGCCATTGGCACTGCCTTTGAGAATGACCGGCGCATCAAACTTAATCTCAGACCAATCGCTGTTGGGCGTAATAGTAGCAGTGGTCTTTGCCAGTTCACCGCTGAATCCGCCCTTGCCGTCATAACCGGTAAAAATCTGGAATGTATATTTGTTGTTGGTCGCGCCATCTTTAAACAGGCCACGCAAAGACGTAATCTCTACGGGTGTTTTATACACCACGCTCTGAGCAACCCAGGCTTCGTTCCAAAAGACCGTATCTGAATTAACAGTCTTGAATGTATCGCCACTTTGGCCGTCCGGAGCCGGATCAGGCGCAATTGAGGCAATTCCCATCGCCTGTCCCTGCGGCACCGGCGGAAGATCCTGCTTGCCGATGGTAACGTTATCCGGCTGCTCCTGAAGTTTCAGAAGCGGCACCTTATGCTCGCCGCCAATCCATACTTTGCCGGCACGCAGAGCATTGTTGGCAATCACAATATTACTGCCGGAACCCACCCATACGGCCCGGCGCTGGCCCGTAGCGCAAGTAATACTGTTGCCCACAATCGTCACATTTTTATGGCCGGTGTCATTCTTAAATTCTTCCTTGTTGGTATACGTCAGCCAGATGCCGGACCGTACCCACCAGGTGGCTTTTTCATCTTCAATCGGATAATCATTCAAAACAGAATTGCCGGTAATGGCAATATTCTCGCATGAAAAGAACAGCGCAATGCCGCCATTTTTGCAGCGACGCACCGTATTGCCGGTAATTGTTGAGTCCGTGCACCATTCCAGATCAAGGCCCACATCAACCGCGCCATCAATGATATTGTTAGCCATGACAATCCGTTTGCCGCCGGCGCCCCAGATGGCGCCTGCGCCGCCATCAATGATCGTGTTGCCGACAAACTGAATATTTGAGCAATCCTGATTTTGCCAATTCCAGTTGCCCCAGAACTGCATGCCATGAAGTTTGGCTTTGCGAACATAATTGCCCTCAACCTTAACGTCATGGCTGAATTGCAGATTCATGGACAGGCCGATATCAATAAAGCGGCAATCCTTAATCAGCATATTTTTCACGTGATCCGTAACAATGCATGTGCGCGGGCAAGTATCAAAAAATACATTGCTGATTTCGACATCTTCAGCGCCGCGCACAAGAATCAGCGCGTCGTTGACATTTCCTTCCCTGGCTTTGGCCGCGGAAATTTTCAGTTGCGATAACACATTGCCGGATTGAAGAACCAGCGCCTGTTCAGTACCTTCCGCAATTTCAATAACAGTTTTAGCGCCGCGGCCGCGGATCTCAACGCCTTCCTTGAGCTTCAGCGATGTTGGCCCCAGAGTAAAGGTACCCTCGGGCAGTTCAATAAGGGATTTATCAGCCGTCACCAACGTTTCGAGAGGTATCGCAGGAGTTTGGGCACAAGCCAGACTGCATACCCCCAGCATCATAGCGAAAACAGCCGACAGCATGCGATGCTTTTGATAGACCATGAACAATTCCTTATCCTTTATTAAACTTATTGCAATTTATAATATAGCGGGAATGACCGAGGGTACCATTCATCAATCATTTATGATTTTGAATGCGCTCTCTTTAATCCAATAATTCCGATTCCCATTGCCAACATGCCAAGCGTAGCGACTTCAGGGACAGCCGTGGTATCCACCACCAGAAATGAATCATAACGGAATTGCGGCGCATCAACACCGGCCGGAGCATCCGAAATAATCAGGTGGCCGGCGCTACCCTGACGCAACGGATCACCACCTTCATCACCCCACTGGAAAAGCTGATGAATTACGCCGCCTTCCGTTGGTGTCCATTTAATATAATAAATGCCATTACTACTTCCAGAAAGAACGACAGGCGTATCAAAAGAGAAGTCCGTCCATCCGTTATTCGCATTCACCGTCACAACGGTGCTGGCCAGCAGACCGCTGAATCCTCCGGCGCCGTCATATGCGCTGTAAACGGCAAAAGTGTATTTATCATTGGTGGCGCCATCCTTAAACGCGCCGGAGATTGAATTAATCTGCACCGGCGTGTTATACGAAAGACTCTGAGCAACCCAAGCCTGATTCCAGAATACGCCATCTACGCCTGTTGTTGAAAATGTAACCGCTGCCGAGGCGCTGCTCGCAACACTCAATGCTGCCACGCCCACGAGGCCGGCCACCACACGTCCCGCAACTTTACCACTGAACGTTCCGATCATTTTTCAATCCTCCTTCTTGATATATGAATAAGATTATGCGTCATAAACAGAAACCACAGATCAAATCAGGGAGGCGGCCACAACTTATCCGCATCTTTCTGCGTGTACACATCCACGCTCGCATCGGCATATCCCAGGTTCATAGCCTTGTTCTTCTGATGAAACATGGTCAATTCACGCACAATATGCCGTTTGGGAACCTGAGACATTACGAGTTCAAAGGAATACGGCGTCGGTGGATTAACAGATTGATCGCCCGCTGCCACATCGCCATACCAATAACTGGTGCTCTTCATAGCCCATTCCGCCGTCAGCGGCGGACCAATCGGTCCGCTATTGCCGCCAGTGGGCACAAAGGCCGGACACCAGAAAATCTTTAATCCCCAATCTGCCAGATAATTGTATCCCGGACGTACATAAGGGCCGTAAGCATAGGTCCAGTCGCGCCACCAAAATGAATCGGATGATGGCCAGGGCGCCGGCGATGGCTTGAGCCGGTTCTGGTTTTCCTGCATATACATGTTCATGGCCAGGCCGATTTGGCGAAGATTTGATCGGCAGGCAACTTCCTTAGCCTGATCGCGCGCGTTACTGAGCGAGGGAAGTAATATGGCTATCAAAATAACTATAATCGCGACAACAACCAGCAATTCAATCAACGTAAAGCCAATAATTTTTTGTTTTGCCTTCTTCATAACACAGTTCCTTATTCAACCAAAGTGTTGATAGATGCGCGCTTTTCAAAGGCATGACGCGATTGCGCGAACGTTTGAATTTACCCGGTAGTGATTAATCCTGGTTACCCATGCACGTCTGATATGTCAGGTGTGCTGTTTGTACGTGAATAATGTACAACCACTTTTAAAAATCGCAAATATTTTATTTCAAATTCATGCAAACAATTGATAATAATATACTTACGTCATAAAAATAACAATTTAGTTGCGTGAAATATTCTTTTTTAATCTAATTTTAAGTTTATAATATCATTAATAGCAATGATTTGCATAAAATTGCGTAATATTTAATTTGCCGTACTTCCAGTTTGCGGTTACACTTCCTGCATGTCAGTAAACCAGCAAGTCATCGCCCGCAAACTCAAGATCTCAACGGCGACCGTAAGCCGATCCTTGCGCAATAGTCCTGAGATTCATCCGCAAACACGTGCCCAGGTCATTGATATGGCGCGCAAGCTTGGTTATTCGCTGCCGGGATTGCGTCTTGATATGCAAAATGCGCCGACAAATCAGGATATGATGTCGCTGGGGTTGCTGATTCAATCCGATATCCGCGTTGATTCAGGAAAATCAACACAGCAAACCATGAATGTGCTTGCAGGCGTGTGCGAGGCGGCGCGTTCACTCAATGCATCCATAACTGTTCATCATGTGCCGCTGGCCGACAGAGACAAAATCGCAGACCGTGAATTTCAGCCGCCGGCATTGCAGCAAGGCCTGCTGACCGGCGTCGTGCTGCATAATTATTTTCCTCCCAAAGTCATTGCGCGATTGGTTCAGCAAGTGCCATGCGTCGCCATTTCTTATGATTATTCCGCGCAAAGTGTGGATTGCGTGGATTTGGACGCAACATACGCCGTGACGGTGCTCATGGACCGGCTTTACGCCCTGGGCCACCGCCGCATTGGATTTCTGGGAGAACTTAATTATGTATCCTGGAGTCAGGCGCGCCTGGCGGGTTATCTTCAGTCGCTCATCAGGCTCAAATTGCCTTATGATCCGGCCATCGTCAGCGCTGATATGGACAGCACCGGCATTACTCCTGAAGACATTGACCACATTCTGGATATGACCCGCTCCGGCGTAACGGCGTGGCTTGCCGTCAGCGACACCGCGGCCTGGGCCTGGTATCGTATTTTCACAGCACAGGGTCTGCGCATACCTGAGGATGTCTCACTGGTATGCATCGGCAGTGACAGCGACCCGCCTGATATCAAACCGCTGACATCGATTCATAGTCCTTATGATGAGATGGGAAAAAACGCCGTCAAATTGCTTATTGAACGTGTTCGTGAGCCGCTGAGCCCGATTCGCCGCCTTTGCATGAAGGGCCGACTGGTAGAAGGGCGCACCATCGCTCCGCCACGTTCTTCATCGGTTGGGCAATAACAAGAAACAATTCCTGAAAGCGATGTTGCAGCATTGAATCTTTCTACACGGCAGCTCAACCTCCGAACTGCTGATCATAAGTTATAAAGTATCCATTTCAAATATATCGGATAAAAACGATAAATAAGCCTTATTCATTTTGTATGTTTTTATATGATCAGCAAATTAACCATATTGAATATAGAGTGATTGCCAGAAACCAATCATACATCACAAGTTTATCGGAGTCGCCTCGCATGGCGTGGCGGCATATCGCACGTGATTTAGTTTTAGCACACACTATATAATTATAGAATAATCTTACATACTTACCGGCATGGTTTGAGATACTTTTAATTCCATTGATCTGAGCATCAGAATATCCTCCGACGCCATGGCCACCGACACCAGATCACGCGGCAAATCACTGTTCGCCAAAATAGCATCAGCAAAACGATCCACCGCCGTCCTGCGCATGGGAGTTGGGAGCCAACGCAGAGTTTCAAATCCACGATGAGCCTCTATCACCGGCCGTTTATTATGATCTCCTATCACCACGCGCCATCCTTTGTCTGTGATCATATAAAATAAATCAATATGCTCTCGATCGTTGGCATCAGCGGCATAAAACGCCATGTCCGCCGCCCATGTGATAAAAAGGAATGCCACGCCGCCATCAAAATCAAGTTTGAGAGATTCCGTATCGGCCGACAATATTCCAGGATGAGCCAGTTGATCTGAAAAGAAAGTTCCCTTTATCGCCGGCCGCCCCATCAGGTATCGCACAGTGTTGAGATTATGAATCATTGCGTCAATAAATGGCCCGCCATTCCTGCCGCGATCCAGAGCCCATTTATTCCATTGAGGATAATGATGCAGCCAATCCTGACGATAAAGCGCGAGCCGGCCAATTTGACCTGATTCAAAAATTTCACGCATACACTCAATCATGGAGTCACCGGTGCGATTGTATATGATTGCGGATCGACCTCGACTTGCCGCCGCCGCGCGCGCAATTTCACCGGCCGCTTCTATTGTGTTAGCAAGCGGTTTGGTCGCCAGAATGTGTTTGCCGGTTGCCGCTGCACGAGCAAAAAGATCTTTGCGTAACCACGGTGGTACAAAAATACAGACGATATCAATTTCCGAACTGTCAATAATATCATCAACAGAATTAACGCACGCTCCACCCAGCAGGCGAGCAAAATATTCAGCACGCTCGCGGACCGGATCATACAGCGCAACGACTTTTGTCCCGGCGCTATGCAGAAACTCATTCTGAATGGTTCGCAGAAAATCGCCACAGCCTATGATTCCAATTTTCAGAATTTTGTTCATCGGTTACTCCTCAATCTTGGTATTTTCGATAGTCAGTCCATCCCATCGTTTAAGCACTGAATCAAGCAGGGCCTGATTGGCCGGGATGATAGTTTTGCGCCGCGGATCTGCCTCAAACCACGCCAAAGTGCGTCTAATGCCTTGTGAAAACGGGATGGTGGCGCGATATTCAGGCACAAAAGTTTTGATCTTTGTGTTATCAAAAATGACGCTGTGAGCTTTATCCCCCAGCAGGCATCCACGCACGGAATGCTGCCCGATCGCGTCAGCTACATCGGCAATAAAATCAGACGGTATATGAATAAGGTAGGGTTTGACTCCGGCCGCATCAGACATAGCCGTATAAATCTGATTCCAAGTCAGAACTTCGTCAGACGTAATATGAAAGCTATGTCCAATCGCCTGCTGATGCGCCATGAGCCCGACGAATCCGATGGCAAAATCATCCGCGTGGGTTATCGTCCACAGCGATGTTCCATCGCCATGCACTATCGTCGGCAATCCCCGCTTCATACGATCCACAAGCGTATAATCATCCCATGATCCGATAGCCGCGGGAATTACCGTATCATACGTTAATGACGGCCGCACAATCGTGACGGGAAATCCGCTGTTTCTGTATTCATCCATCAGGAAATTCTCACAGGCGATTTTACCGCGTGAATAATCCCAGTAAGAATTGGCAAGCGGAGTTGATTCCGTAATCACCGGATGAGATGGCGGTTTCTGATATGCCGAAGCGGAGCTGATAAAAACATATTGGGATATTTTTCCAGAAAACAGTTGAATATCTCGCGCGACATCCCGCTCCGTATATGCAATCCAGTTCACTACCACATCAAAATGCATATCACCAATGGCTCTTGCAGCATCACCAGCATTCCGAATATCTGCCACCAGCGTGCGCGCGCCTGCCAGATCCACCTGGCGAGTTCCACGATTGAGAATGTACAATTCCCATCCGCGCGCAAGCGCAAGCATACTTGATGCACTGCTGATATTACCGGTTCCGCCAATAAAAAGAGCTCGCATGAGCTTTTCCCGTATAGAAGTCTATCTTGATCAGTCCAGCAGGACTTCCCATTCTCACTTTGAGATGTCATCCATTTTGCTCTATTGGGCCGATGTTGCTACTCTGGGGCAAATCATAATACTTGCGCAACCGATCAGGATTTGAATCTATATTCTGCTGTATATCGTAGCTCCGGCGGGAGGATTTCCAGATGAAGCAGACTCTGATTCTCGAAAAAAACAAGCGTAATTGGCAGTTATTTAATAAATCGGAAAAGAAATTCCCTTTTCTATGGCACTATCATGATGAGTGCGAGCTCTTTGTCCCCCTGGCGGGACAATGGAAATATCTGATCGGCAATATGCAGGGGGACATCGGCCCGGGTGAAGCGTTTCTGCTGCCGCCGAGGCTTCCGCATTCTTTTTTTACGTTGACGCAGACGACTTCATGCAAGCCGTGTTGTTATGTTTTATTTTTTAATCTTCCGCTATCGGATTTTGACCAGATTGCTGAATTTAACGTGAGCGACACTCTTCGTAAGCGCTTCTACGGCGGCGCACGACTGAGGGTCCCGCCGGCGCTGAGCGATTCGCTCAACTCTCTGAATCGCTGTGATGCCGGTTTGCCCGCAGTGGCGGCCTTTGCCGGTATTCTCCACTCGCTCCTGCATACGCCGATGACAGCATTGCTGGCCCAGCGTTCTGTTGATTATTCCGGAGTTCTGCAATCTTCTGACGCCATTACGCAGATCGGTGATTACCTGGCGCGCCATTCTCATGAGAAACTGACCCTTGCGCAGATTGCCGACGCAACGTGTTTCAGTGTTCCGACAATGTGCAGACTCTTTCGGCAGGGAACCGGGCACTCCATTTTCGGTTATATGCGCGAGCTCAGACTCAGCCGTGTTAAATTACAGCTTGCATGGACCAATCAATCCATTACTGACATAGCACTATCAAGCGGCTTTGCCTCACAAGGCAGCTTTTATCGCGCCTTTCACGACGCCACCGGCCACTCGCCGGCAGCCTATCGCCGTATGATTAGAAATGGCACGCAGTTCGGGAGAAAACAATCATAAATTCATTCATCGTCTCATAAGAGACGTGGCTATTGATGAATCAAAAAGTGCCGTTCATGAGAAAAATAACATTGCAAAATCAAATAAACCCCTGGCTTCTTCTGGGAAGTCAGAGGTTTGGTAAAAATCATAGGATTGGTCTGGTGATTCACTATTGACGTGCGGATAGATACCCCCAAACCAGAACATTGGGCGCCCATGTATCAATGACATATTCATTGGCCGAAACAAGAATCCACACGTCAAAATAGGCTTCTGACGGCGGCCACTGATGAGCCTCCGGCCAAATGAATTCCGGCTTATTAACCATTTTCAAGTTTCCATCCCAAAAGCTGTTGGGCCAGTTGAAGTAGTCGGAATTGCCGAACACGGTCAATCCAACAGGAACCGGCTGGCCGGTGGAACGGGCATCCAGTTCAAGGGGAACTTTGACAGGATTGGCACCAACTCCCGTGGTGTAAACAATATTATTGGGATTGCATCCACTCTGGAACTGGCAGGACTGCACCGCGCCGGCAAGATACCTGGAATTGCCGGTCAGATAATGGGCGCGGACAAGCTCCGTACCGCCGGAGGTGCTGAAGAATCCGGCGAACATCGGGCGACCGCGTTCACGCTGAGTGATGTTAAAAGCATTGCCGGAAGCGTATTTGAGCGATCTTTCAGCCAGCGCAATGACGGTGGAACGGGCCGTTTCGCGCAATTTCGGATCCGTTCTGGAAGCATCCATGCGCGCATAGAGAAAGATCGGATCGCACTGAATGGCAACCCCCCATGCGGCGGCTTCCGAGCCGGGAGTTTTCAGGCAGGTTTGCTGCTTGAAAATGTCATGATAGGATTGATCATCCGTGATATCGTAAAGCACCAGAGACGAAAGAACGCGGGCGTCGAAAGCATCCCAATATGTTTTTTTGTCAAGCTTGTCGCCGGCCGCGATTTTACGCGCCATTTCTGCTTCAGCCCATTTAAAGGCGCGCGCAGCACTTTCTTCATACACTTTGGCAAGTTCAGGTTTGAAAGGTTTGAGCACTTTGGCGGCACGTCCCGCGACGGCCGCGTATAACCAGGAGTCGCGCAGGTTGGGCGCCAGAACATAGCAGTGCATGGTGGAGAGCCAACTGACTTCACCGGCCAGCGGATCGCCATCAGTTTCAATACCATATGGCATCGCGCCGTCGGGCAGTTGAAGACGCCGGAAGCAATCAATCTCAAAGAGCGCTTCGGTGATCATGTCCGGCACGCCGTCCATCGGAGGAATATTGAGTTTGAGCGAATTAAAGTAGGACGGGTACAAATCGCAGAGTTCAAGCTGAGCCAGAGTTGTATACATGTGCGTAACGCGGCGGGGATTCCAGTCGCCGGCATCATGATAGCCGCCCCATGCGTTTTTGACGGCTTCGCCGGTGTTGAGCTTGGCTATATCCGCATAGGCATTGAATCCTTTGGTCATCACATCATATGTAGAGCGGGTCACAACAGTTCCATCGTCAGGATGAAAGTCCCGAGGCTTCTTAAATTCCGTATAAGGCGGGCCAAGCTCAACGCCGCTGCGCTGATTGTAAAGTCCTTTCATCTGGATCAGAAAAGCTTTCTCCCACGTGGACTTTCCGATTTCAAAAGGATAGCTGCAACCGATGCCGTCCACATAGACACGGTAAGTTCCTGCTTTGCTGAAGGAACTGAAATCCATGCGGTAGACGGCCGTTCCGGCGTAGTTTTTGGGAGGCTTGGTCCAGAGCTCTTCCTTGCCGTCGACATCCAGAATACGCTCCACTTTCCCGGACATCACACTTTGGCCCGTGGCATCATCAAGAAGAGAAAAAGTCAGATCGCTGGAATAGGTATACGGGCCGCCGGTGCCGGTCCAGATCGACAGAAAGGCGCGTTTGACAGGATCATCCGGACGATAACCAATCTGATTGACATGCACGGCTTCAGTGCGAACAGACTTGAGATCCGCCTTGAAGTTGAGATCGCCATTTTTAACGTTCAACTTATCAATTTTGATGGAGTAGTTTTTGCCGTCCATTATGCGAGATGGCAGCTTGAGATACACGTTATGACGTGTCGGATGCATGCCGCCAGGAAGCACGACATCCTGCGGAACGCTTTTACGTGAAACCGATGCAGGCTTGATGCCGGCGGAAAAAGCGGGATCATCACCGGATTTGACGGTGTAAATGGCAACATCATCGGCCATGAACTCCAACAAAGGATCACCATCCATGCGTTCACTGGTGAAGAACCAGTCAAGATTGGAACCCTGCAAGCGGCCGACGCGCTTGCCGTTGCGATACAGATAAGCCTGGCGGACAACACCATCTTTCCATTTCTGCTCGCGCTTTTCATCACCGGCCTGCGGTTCATATTTGGTCATGACAGGCAAAATCGTACGCTGCGCTTCAATTGTGATGGCCAGCAAATCCGGCGCAACCAGCGATACATGCGTCACCTGCGGAGAACGGTCCGAACGACGAGAATAGGCTTTGATTTTCTGTTCGCGTTCGCGGGCAAGACGCTGGGTTTCATCCGCAAGAGCTTTGGCCCTGGCATCCGAAGCACTCTGATCAGCCTTCTGCGCGACCTGACGCTGCGCCAGCATGCCGGCATCCGGAGTGACAAGGACTATCGATTCAACCTCAACGTCCAATGTGTTTTTCTGCCAATCCCCCTTAAGCTGATACTGCACGATATGAGAAAGATCCAGCTTACCTTCCACAATCTGATTATCACGCCGCAGAAGATTCGGCTTCTCAAGAGCGGCTGCGTCTTTGGGAGCAACATTCACGAATCCGACAGAGGAATCAGGCAGGTCGAACTGCCAACTGCCATAAAAGCCGGAGGCATCCGTTAATTGAAGCTGAATCATTTTGGCGGCATTGTCGGCGTTGGTTTTGATCCGCAAAACCGGCGAAAGATTGCCATATGCATCCAGATTCAACTGAACCTTGACGCCCGCGCCACCCTGAGATCCGACGGACTTGAGCACCACCCGCTTGTCGGCAACCTGGATGTTGTCCTTCCAGTCGCCATACGAAAATTGAATTGGAGCGCTGAAATCGCTGATCGTAAATTGTGATTTGGCCTCGGCGGAAACTTCGGCCGCACGCGCGACGCCGCCTCCTGTCAACGCCAGAGCCAGCAGCAATGCTCTTAGAGCCTGTTTCAAACTCATCAGATACTCCTCAATTATGGATTCAATAATTTTCTGAATTGTTCTGAAGACAGGATACGCCAGCGCGTCTGAAGCGTCACACTCTGGCCGATCTTCAGTTGCTTTCTAGGACCGATCAATTCCAATTCCATATAGGAAACGGTATCATCACGGTATCGATAGATTTGAGCGGCAATGTGCCGCTCCAGATCAGGATCGTCATCACCGGCTATTCTTTCCATCAGCAGGACATCTGAACCGACACTGAAGGCAATGGCGTCGCCGGCTATACCTATTTTGCCGTCGCCTCCACCTACGGATTTTGGCAACGCCTCAATCCATTGCGAATTGCATGCTCGTGTCAGAATCGGCGATTCACCCAGGGGCGTAATCACCGAACCAGCTGGTTTAGGACTCAAACGGACATAAGCCGGATTTTCGCAATCCGCCTGCACAATGGACCAACTGGCGACGGAAACATGCCGGCCGGTCAGAGGATCAGCCGTTCTTATCAATGTATAGTCATTATAAATATATCCATCTTTAATTGATAATTGACGCCGCGCAGCAAGGCCCGTTCCGGCGTCAACCGGCCCGCTCCATTGAAAACCGGGCTCGGCTGAAAGTTTTTTTGAAGCATACGGACCAACATCAATCGCAACCGGCGGCGGCCATTTCCATACAACATCAATCGGCCACGGCCAGAGTTTTTCACCGCCGTAATTCACCCAGTTCATCGGCATGATGCGGACCGGCGCAGGATTGATCCAAAGCATGTTGCGCCCTCCCATGCGCGCAACATGCGTGATGCGGCCGATGGATGGAACATAACGAACCACGATGTTGCCGTCGCTGATCTCCTGAGCCAGATCCCGCCGAAGCGCCGCATCCACCGGTGCGGCATCCGCAGCGTAGATACAAGCCGTCCATGCCCCGGCCCACGTCAGCAGGCACAAGAATATGGCGGCGCGGCATGCGGCCATCAGTCGATTTTTCAGCGGCATCTCATGCTACCTCATCAAGATGTTCGCATCGGCCAAATCAATTACAGGGTAACGGTCAGTCATTTTATATACTATTTCAGCCTGCTCTCGTGTGAGCGGAGCAATTGAAACGCAAAGCTGTTGCAATGAATATTGCCGGCCTATCCGGTTAAAATCGGCCTTCTGCCGAAAACGAATAAACATGCTTCCGTATGAATGAAAATATCAATTCTAGTATGTGCCAAAATGACAGAGCATATGACCTGCCGCAACACTATTGCGGGGCGGCTTTGGTAAGTTGGTCAGCAGTTATTTCTTTTTTGGCAATCACTCTAAATTGACAGCATAAACGTTTATTCAATATACTATGGAAATGGAATCGGTCAAATGGATTTGATTTCTTTTCATCAAAGTTTTTTCAGCTTGGGAATTTTGTGAATAAAACAAAAATCACCGCGTGCCGCACGACGACGGCAAAGAATGCACGATAAAAGCATGCTGACGAATCCTATGATAAATTATGTAACATACTATAGAATGGCCGACGTCAGACATGAATCGACGCAAAAATAAGGCGTGTGGAACGTATGGTGCGTACAACGGTAAAAGATATTGCAAATCGTGCGGGTGTGTCGATTTGCACGGTATCCAAAGTTCTTAACGGACTGGCCAAAGAGGCCCGTATTCCGGAAGAACGTGCACGCACTATTTTAAGGATTGCCGATGAAATGAATTATCGCCCTTCCGCCGCGGCCAGGGCGATTCGCACGCAGCAGAATCACCAGGTGGGCGTGTTACTGAGAAACGTCCCTGCCGACCGCATGTCTCACCCGCTGGTTTTTGAAACCATACTTGGAATCAACGAAGGGCTTGATGAGGCTGGCTACGTGGTCAGCATTATTCGTCTTGATGACGTCACGGATATCAGATCCAAGCGCGGCCGGGTTCTGCGCGAAAATATTCTGGATGGAATCATCATTCTGGACCTTGTTCCCGAGAGCCTCAAGGAACAGGTCAGCCGGATTGCGGCGCAATGTATTTATGTGGACTCGGCAGTTTATAACAGCCATAACTGCATTCGCCGCAATGAATATGCCGCCGGACGGCTTGTGGCGGAAAAAATGGTGGAACTGGGTTACCGCCGCCTGTCATGGTTCAATATGGCTGAAACACCAGGTAAAAGCGGCTATTCACTGCGAGAGCGTATCGCCGGTATTACAGACGTGGCCCATGAGCGCGGCGTGCAGATGCGGCAACTGCTGATTCCGCCGAACCAGCAGCCGCCTGCGGCGGCGTCTTTACCGGCATTTTCGCGCGATATGGCCGTGATTACGAATGATCTTTATATGGCGCGCTGGCTGTCGCACACGTGCAACAGCATGGGCCTGTTGCCCGGATATGATTTTGGGCTTGCCAGTTGCGACGGCGCACAGGATACCTACAGGAACTGGCCGGGGCTTTCGCGCGTCAATTTCAATCGTTTCGACATGGGATATAAAGCATCCCATATGATGTTGCAATTGCTGGGTAATCCCAGGCATCCGGTTCCGTCGTTCAAAGTAGTCGGAGAGTGGATTGCCGGAAATACTGCATGGGGGCCGCAGGCAGACCGGGCCGCGCTGCGACAGTTCAATCCGTTTTAGGAGCATAACAAACTGGTGCAGATCATGTTCGGCGTAACTTTTCTATCTTAAAGCGTGTATTAAAAGTGACCGGGGCCATCTGCTGGTCTGCCAGCCGATCAACTTCGTCCTCGAACGCTCGCTGATATTTGTTAATATCACTCGGTCCCGCGTCCTCGTTGATCGGCCGGCAGCCTGCGCATCTGACTTCCCGCGACTTTTAATACACGCTCATATGCACTTATTACAACTTTCATAGGAACAATATATGAATCCAGTTTCTGCCGGCAATCTTCACGATCTGCATCTGTTTCTGCTGATCGGACAATCCAACATGGCCGGCCGGGGAATGGTGCGGCCGGAAGATACGCAGATTCATCCGCGCATCTGGATGTTCAATCGCGACAATCAGTGGGTGCCATCAAAAGATCCGGTTCATTTTGATAAGCCGGATCTGATCGGCACTGGTTTATGT
The DNA here is from genome assembly GCA_964610975.1 of uncultured Phycisphaeraceae bacterium. Lineage (GTDB taxonomy): Bacteria > Planctomycetota > Phycisphaerae > WQYP01 > WQYP01 > CAZSYN01. The sequence continues at coordinate 145,583 of CAZSYN010000009.1, read as the reverse complement.
TCTGAATTTGCCCGTACTCTGGCCGCACGATTTCCCAGCATGCAAATCGGCCTAATTCCCTGCGCCCTGGGCGGCAGCAGTCTTGATGAGTGGCGCCCGGGCGACAAGCTCTTTACCAACGCCATTATCCGCACCAGGCTTGCCCTGGCCAGCGGAAAACTCAGCGGTATTTTGTGGCATCAGGGTGAGGCGGATTGCTCGCTGAACCTTGCCGATACCTACGAACAACGCTTTATCAGCATGGTGGCCGCGATGCGACTTGAATTATCTGCCGGGCAGGTTCCGCTTGTGCTCGGCGAGATCGGCCGGTTTGTGGAAAAGAGCGATACGATCAACAAAGTTTTGATGCATATTCCCCATGTGATGGCGAATTGCCGCTGTGTCAGTTCACAGGAACTGAATCACAAGGGTGACGTTCTGCATTTTTCATCCGAAGCGTTGACGCTGCTCGGACGCCGCTATGCCGAAGCATATCTACAACTCTCAGAATAATGATATCCTGTCAAATTTCTATTCAAGCAATCTTCGGGAATATAATATGCAGATTCATCTTTTACTGGCCAATGGGAATTTGATTCAATTACAGGCCCCGGTTTCTTCTTGCCAATGGGTGAATTTGAATGTTCCGGCGCTGGCTGAAGCGGTGCGGATTGAAGTTCCTATTATTGATATTCAGGGATACTGGCATCCGCTGCTGTTTCGCCCCCGTATGCAGCTCGAGTGGGATATTCGTTTTACGGCGGCGGCCAATCATGGTTTTCCGTTTTTGTCTTTTTTTAATTCGCAGCATCAGAATCGATGCGCCATCGGCCTGTCGGATCTGACTCAGGATGTTGAAGTACGCGCAAGGCTGGATCAGACCCGCCATGCGTATCAGGTTGAGTTTCGTTTGAAAGACTGGCGTAATGTACGATTAAAGCTGGATACCCGCGGACATCCCTGGGCGGAAAGCCTGTCTGACTTTCGCATAGATCTTGCCGGCGAATCAATCAGAAATTATCCAGATTCAAGCTGGTTGCCAGTCTACTGTACATGGTATGCGCGGCATCGCAATTTTAATTCAGAGTGGATTGAAGCAGTCGCGCCGATCGCAAGTCAACTGGGGTTTGGCACGTTGATTGTGGATGATGGATGGTCGTGCGCGGACCGATCCACCATTACACCCGAAACTATTGTGAACTGGTTTGCAACAACAGGCCAGTGGAAACCTGAGCCAGCCAAATTCGGCGATTTCACATCCCACATTGAGCGCGTGAAGCAGACCGGCCTGCGCTATATGCTCTGGATCGCCCCGCTGATGCTGGGCGTTGAAAGTGAACCGGGAAAGCGCGCGTATCAGAATCAGCCTGTCAACGCGGGATTTTTTGACGCCGATCCGGCGGATGAAAAACTGGTCCACGCCATTCTTCAGACTGTTGAGGATCTGCTTCGATCAGCTCCGATTGACGGATTGAAGGTTGATTTTCTGGATGATCTCAAGCCGTCTCTGGCGGCCCAGGTCGGCAGGCCGATGAGGCAATTCATGCAGCGGCTTTCAGATCAAATCCGCAGCGTTCATCCGCATGCCATGATTGAATACCGCCAGCGCTATACCGGCATCGGATCGCTCGGCCTTGCGACCAACTTCCGCTGCAATGACGCACCTTACGACTTTACAGAAAATCTTCACAGGCTTGCCATGCTGCGCATGGTTCTGGGCGATGGCGTCCCCGTACATGCCGATCCGGCATACTGGCATCCTCTGGCATCCGAGCAGGAAATTTCGCGCCATCTCATCGCGTCGCTGGCCGGCGTACCGATGCTTTCCATGGATCTTGTCACGATTCCATCCCATACGCGCAGACTCATTCAACACTGGCTTGGCGTCTATCGCCGCCACATTGAAACTTTCAAACATGGTCATTGGAATATCCGCTGGCATTTTGATCATGTTACGGCCGTCGAAGTATCGACAAATCATGAATCCGTCACTCTGGTCTATGATCAGATGGACTGGCCCCTGCCCGCGATATGTCATACAGAAAAACAATGCATTATCAATGGATCAGATTATTCTCTGCCATTACAAAAGCCCATGCATGTCATCAACACGCATGGGCAGGTGGATATCAAAGAGGTTCTTGCGCCGGGAGAATTGGCGGAATCATGATGAGGCGATTGATGAACGTCTTGGCGGCGGAAGAGGCGCGCTGTAACCGTGCGGACCACCATGGCGCTTCCAGTCGCGATAAATCAGCAATAAAGGAATCACTGTTGCAATATAGCATCCGGCGATAACAAGGAATATCATGCGGTAATCACTGTTGACCACATCCATGTACAATCCGGCAAGGTAGTTGCCAATCACAATGCTGCCGTATCCCAGCGCATTGGTGCTTGAAAAAAACTGCCCAAATTTCTCGGCCGGGAAAAGTTGCATCTGCATCGTGGCAACGGCCAATCCCATGCCGGCAATGGGAATCATGCTGGTAAAGGCATACACGATCCATGTGTATTCAGTATTCACAAACAAAAATGCGTAGAATGTCGCCAGAATCGCGCAAATCGTCAACGCAAGGGTCACACGAATCGCATTAAACTTACTGCATAAATAGGCCAGAGGAACGGCGGCGAGAGCCGAAGCCACTGACGCCCAGGCAAAGACCTTGCCCATGTCATCACCTGATATTTTCAGCATATTACTTGCAAATAATAGTGAAAATGGGCCGGCGCAGGAATATGCCGTGCATTGAAGCGCTGCCACGATAATGAGATTGCGGTAAATCGGCACGGAAAGACACTCTCGGAAATATCCCGCCATACTGACGCAGTAATCCACAAACGGATTATGTTTTTCCCTCGGCTGCGGCGGTGGATATTTCCCTTCTTTCACGCCAAAACACATCATCAGGAAGGCAACGAGATAAATGATGCCGATGCCGGTGCAGACCAGTTTTCTTTCTTCGAGTACGTGCGGAAAGATGTACCACGAGAAGATGAACGTCGCTACGGTTCCGATGATCTGAAAATAGGAAAGAAAGCGCGGAGTCACTTCTTCAGGAATCACATCTTTTTGCAGAAAACGAAATACATTGACTAAAACCATGTTGAAAAAATGCCATGATACAGTCAACATACCCAGAAGTATCAGAGTCAAACTTGCGGCCGATACCATGCGAACAGACGGAACCGCCGAATACAGGTACTGGCTGATTTCCGGAGCCCAACCTATGCAGATCAACGTAAATACCGTGCATGGCGTCACAAAAAACAAAAAGGGAATGCGTCTGCCGTGCCGGCCGCGATAGCGGTCGCTCCACATGCTGATGACTGGTAGAAACATGATGTTCATAGACCCGGCAATGCTGCCGGTTAACAGTGAGATGACCGTATTGGAAGCCTTGAGTTCCTTAAGATAAAGCGGCATAAACCGGCCGAAAATGGACTCAAAAAGCGCAAAACAAAAATCTCCCCATAACAGCCACAACCCCAGAACCACCAGTCCGCGAAACGTATATTTCAGCGTACCGACGGAATAGATCTTCTGGACTGATTTTAAGGAAGGCGCCGGTCCGCCCTGTTCCGCGGCGTCAGACACAAGCGCGCCGCCGCGCGATTCATTCAACATATTTTTCACAACAACTTTATCCTTAACGTCGTTTCTAAAACGGGCTCTTACTGCCCATCGTCAATACGCCAGTAGGGATACCTGAACTCCTTGGTTGCTCCCCTTGTGATCCTGGCAGTATCCCCCAGATTCCGCAAGATGCTTTCCTGCCCGGGCTGGGGCAGCAAAGCCCGCCTGATGGATTCCGCGTGACCGTCAAACATCACCAGATTTGTCACCGTGCTATTGATGTGACGAGCATTGATGTATGCAAATCGTCCGTTGTTGCTGGCGAAATTCCATTGATAGCCGTCAAAAGCCATCACCAGTGAGCCCGGAACAGGCAGTACCGATATCTTGGCCAGCCACGTATCACGAATGGGGTTGTCAGGTATAGCTGCGCCACCGTAATTGTCATCAGGAATGCGGTGGAACGGAAATATGTGCACCGGCGATCCGGTCGTGCCGCCGCTGGCATCCGTTGACCAAGTCTGGCCATTGATGCTGTACCATATATGCGCCGGCGACTTGTAACGCCGTGAATCATAAACGCACGGACGCCTTCCCCTCGGATCATCCACTGTTACCGGAGGATCGCTCCGTGGGCTCGGCGCGGTGGTATCGGACTGATATGACGCCTGATCCATATATCCGCTTGGACAGTAAAACATGTTGCGCGTGAGGAACGGCGGATAATGCCCATAAGTACCGGCATTGGGATCCGGCTTGGGTGAATATCCGGCGTAAGTCAGTATCGTCGCCCAGCATTCCCGCGACAGCGTGCCACCCGATGTATCCATACCGTTATCACTATAAGCCATCGGTACGATCGCATTGTCATATTCCGTGGCATACATCACGACAGCCAGACCAATCTGCTTGAGATTGGAAAGACACGCGCTTGATCTGGCCTGCTCACGGGCACGCCCCAGGGCAGGCAGCAAAATAGCCATTAAAATCGCAATAATCGCTACAACGACAAGCAATTCGATGAGTGTAAATGCGGCTTTGCGTTGCACTCTTGCTGTCATGGCGTGACTCCTTTGATACACATGCTATCCTGCATGGCCAAACGATACGATTTTGGACCCCATGCGGTATTCCCGGCAATCCAATTGCCGGAAACCTTGTACGAAGGAACCGCATGCCCCGGTTCCTCAATGACTTTCAACATCATCTTGGCTGCCCTGTAACCAAGATCAAAACGATTAAAATCGACCCGCGAAAGCCCCGGCCAGAGCCGGTAGATTTCCTGCGCGCCGTCGCAACAGGCCAGACCAAAGTCATACCCCGGCACAAGCCCAGTGCTGCCGGCCAGTTGCGTTAGCCATCTCGCCTGATAAATACCACAGGCAATCACCCCATTTTCAGGCCGCAGCGCCGGCATCATGCCTGCTGAAAGTGAGGCCTCATAACCAGGCACCATGATGCGATCCAATTCAATCCCATGTTGCAATGCGTAACTCGAAATACCGGCGTAGCGCTCTGCCAGCGAATATCCTCGCAAACCTGGAACATCCGTCAACCCCAGCCAGGTCAACTTGCGATAACCAAGATCGGCCATATGAGACGCAACCGTTCTGCCTACTTCATATTCGTCACGGCGTATGCAGTTTTCAGGTCCGTATACCGCCGCATCAATCCAAATGCAGTACGCCGCAATTTTATCGAGTTGCTGCATGACGCCGTCAGGCACAAGATCCAGCACGATCACGCCGTCAAGAAGATTTTCACGCAGCACACGTCCACGCTGAGAGTGAGTATCCATCACGTCATCAAGACGTATGATGCTCAGAACATACCCGGCCTCATCAAGTCCTTCGTTGATACCTAAAATGGTCTCAAACACCAGGGGATGCGCCATGCGATCAGCCGGCGTGTTGCGTAACAGCACGCCGACGTGTCGGTTTTGTTGTGATCGTATGGCCCGTGCCGCCGCCGATGGCCGGAAATTCATCTCTCTTGCAATCGATAATATCGCCTTGGCGCGCTGTTCGGCTATTCTTGCTTCCTTGGTTCTGCCATTGAGCACCTTGGAAACCGTACATACCGACACACCGGCCCGCAGAGCAATATCTTTCACTGTTACACGCGCCATAACTCACAACACATCTAGAATTAACGTCTCTTGATTAACAACAAACCAGACAGGCAGATCAGCCCCAGCGCGGCCGGCTCCGGAACTGCCGTTACACTCAGATTATCAAGGGAAAAACCCGAGCCACTGATGGCCTTAAACGCCAGCCAGCTCTGATTATACTGTTCAGTAGTGCTGCGATAAGCATAACCAGTGTGACTAAACGTAGTTAGTCCATTCGTCACATCAGTATACGAAATGGAAACATCGTAAGTCGCAGTAGTTGGGTTCACATCAATCTCAAAGCGATACATCATGTTCGCGGCAACTGGCACCGTAGTGGCGATCGTATTGTAAATATTCCAGTAGCCATTGCGATTATATATATTGATCGCGGTATTGCCGCTTGTCGCACCGCTGTTTGATGAGCTATTGCTCGCAATCACCAGCGTATTGTTTCCACCCACCGCCGAATCTACCCGTAAATCAAATGAGATGGTGTATTGATCAGTATAAAGATGGCTACCAGTACCCAATTGGCGCGTGAGTGCTCCCGAATTTGAGCTTGTTGAAACTGCCAGATAATTATTACCCCCGCTAACTATTGGTGAGGAATTGGTCAGCGTCACAGCAGAAGATGACAATGACGCCAGTGTCCATCCTCCCTGCCATCCGCTATCCGTGCTACCGGTATATCCATTTGAACTTGATGCACCACCTTCAAAATCCGCCACGGCGCCAAACCCCACTGATGCCGCCAAAGCCATCGCCACGCCGCCTGCAACAGCCACGCCTCTGATTCGCCCCATATCTTCTTCTCCTTATTCTCAATAGCGAAATTCCCATCCCGACGTTTCAATCAATTTGAAGCGGTACCAAAACGGACTATTAATACAAATTCAAAAGCTAAAAGATCTGTTCACGTTTATGACGTATTACTTATTGCATAAACGTTTATTCTAAAATACAGCGGATTTAATATTTGTCAATTTATTTTTACAAAGATAAGTCAGGGGTCGTTGAGGAGATTCCCGAAAGCCAGGCCACGCCTCCTCAAACGGATTGCCGATGATAAGATTTGCATCCCGTTATAGTATCTGCTGGCCATCAATTATAGAGTAAATGCCAAAAAGAAATGACGGCTAACAGACTCACAAAGCCGCCCTGCGTTAACGAGACGGCAAATCATGCGCTAAAACATTTTGGTACATACTATAAAACAAGAGAATCTCTCAGCCTGTACCAATGATACTATTGATTTTCCGCATGAAGCGGACGGTCAGGCATGCGGACTGACATGTTCGATTTTATCGTTAAAACGATAGAACATTAGTTGGCTTTCACCACATTGGATTTTCCATCCGGCGTCACAGCCTTTGCATTCAAATCGCGGGCGAAGATCCTGAAAAGCCGGAGCCAGAATGGGGCTGCGGGTTTCAACCTTGCCAAAAACAATGCCTGTAATCAACCAATGCTCATATGATGCGTGCCGCGTGGTGGCGCGCGCATGCCACTGCCGGGGTTGATTGCTTTCGCGTCCGTCGGCCGGATAGGGGAAATGGTTCGTCAAATCCCAATACCACGCGGCCGGCGCCAGAAACTGAACGCGCGCGCGCGCCTGCGTGCCCCACATCCGCCAGCCGGCAAATTCAGCCTCAAGCATGGACGCATCCCATTGCGGTTCTTCATAACTATGCAAGAGAAAATCAACATTACCCGGCTGACGCAGTTTGACGTGATCCACAATCAGTATCCACGGGAACCGCGCGCCGCGTTGAAACCACAGATGCCGGCGCACCAGTTCCGGATGACTCGGATAGGCATCCGCGCATTGGCCGATCATATAATCATAATCGGCGCCTGCTTCAAAATGTTCAATCATGCCGACCGCATTAAAATTCCGAATGCTCTGCCCCTGGTTGTTCAGCAGCAGGGTGTTATGCGCCTGCGTCTGAATCGTAAAACCCTTCATATGTGGATGGTGATATTCTGGATAATAACCCGCATCGATAAAAATGGGCTGGCCAAACGCTTCAGCGATAAAGCTGTTCTGATCCGCATGCGCGTGACCGGCCGATCCGTATGAACTGGAACGAAAGAGCACCGTCACATCATTTTCTGCGTCACCCAACTTGCTGTGACAAGCCACAACGCCCACATCCTTGAAAAACCTTGACGGCGCCGCCGGCGCGGAACGCAATGTTTTGGGTGGTATATTCCACGTCTTGAGTAGCAGCAGCAACGCAGTCAAACTCGCGCTGTCAGGTCCGCCATCGTATTCACATCCGCGCGGAGGAATATAATCATCCGCATAACCGATCAGATCTTCTTGTCTATATATCTTTCCTAAATACCGCACAATGGCCAGATCAAGCGGCTGAGCCCGCAAGTTCGGATGATCGCCGAAAGTTCCGCATCGCATGTACGGCGGCTGAAGATACCATTTAAAATATCCGGTGTTGGCCAGAAACTTAGTCGCGGTCAGATCGGCAAATCCCAGGTCGCGCATCGGCTCGGCCGCCACCAGGAACGGCGGCAGTTTCCATTTCCAGTAAGAGGTCCCCTGCGCCCAGCCGCCATCGTCGCCGCCAAAGCCGGGAAAGGCATTGATCATTGTCCGCCAATATTCCAGACCGCGCGTTCCTTCGCCGCGCCCGTGAGCATGCAGCAGCACGCACAACTCGGCATACATGCCTGCAAGAACAAACACATGCGAGTCCTGCGGAAAGATTTCCGGTTTGAATAGATTGATGACCGCACGCATTTTGGCGGCAAATGATTCAAATCCATCAAGAAAATCTTTCTTTTCAACCGCGCTTAGCCGGGCGGCGTGCATATCAAAAAAATATGCGTAATACTCAACGATCTGGCATAAATCGTAATCGCCCGCCCATATGCTGCATTCATCTGATTGGCACCATGATGCAAATTCCGCCGCTCGCGAAGCCAGCGCCTTGTACCACCCCGGACAGGCGTCTTTTTCAAACTCAAAGCGCGAGGCAAGAACCGCGCGCCCGACCATCGCGCCATACGGCCGGAGATTGCGTGCATATTCACGGAACTCCGAATGTCCGTCGGTCATCCATCGGTAAGCCGGCAGATCAGGCACCTGATGTTCGCCCCACCGATCAGAGAGCATGTTACGCCAGTATTCCTGGGCATCAAACGTCAGCATGTCGCCGAGCATGTCTTCAGTTACGCGAAAACGCGGCAACTGAAGTTTGACAAAGGCATTCAGCTCACATTGGGGCAGATCCTGACGAAACTCCCGCAACAGTGCCTGGGTCACCGGCGGCTGCGCAGGCAGATTTTGAAGCGTTTCCGGCAGATCATTCCATAGGACGGTTTTTGTATTGGTGGACATACAATCAATCTCGAAAAAGATTGGTAATAAGAAATCTTTTTTACGCCATCGTAGCCATCTGTTCTTTCTGGATGGCGTATTTCAACGGATCACCAGCCAGAAAACGGCGGATTTCATCAACTACAATCTGTCCCTGTTCAAAATATGCTTCACGCGTATAACTGCCGATATGCGGCGTTAGCAGTACGTTAGGAAGCCTCCGCAACGGGCTATCCACAGGAAGCGGTTCCTGGTCATACACATCCAGAGCGGCGGAAATCCGACCGGTGCTCAATTCTCGCAACAATGCATCATGATCAATCAACCATGACCGTGCGGTATTAATCAGCAGAGCGCCGTCTTGCATCAGCGTAAGTTCACGTGCGCCGATCATATGATGCGTCTCGGGCAATGATGGCGCGTGAAGCGCTACTACCGTGCATGATGCTAAAAGCTCGTCCAGCATTGTTTTCACCACACACATGGAATTGGCGTCCGTTTCAGACAGATATGGATCATAGATCAACAACCTTGCCCCGAATCCCTGGAGGAGTTGAATAAACGCCCGCCCGGTGTGACCCGCGCCCACGATGCCCACGGCCATGCCGCGAATCTGGCGCCCAAACCCGTGCGAACGTACATCGGTCCATGAACCGCCGGCCTTGAGTTGCCGGTCCAGTTCATGAATATTCCGCAGAGATGTCAGCATCATTGCCAGGCAAGCTTCAGCCACAGACGGCCCCATGGCCGCGGCCGCATGGGTGATCTGGACGGAGCATTCAAAAACATCAGGCGAGATCAGATGGCGTACAGTACCTGCCGAATGTGCGATCAGTCGAAGTTTCGGCGCCGCAGCCATGACCTCTGCCGTTATGGCGGGCGTTTGCCAACCGGTAATCAAAATATCGTACGGCGTGATCATTTCTGCCAGACGGGCGGAATCCTCAATCGGCGCAGAAGCAAAAGTTATCCGGCCCAGACGGCGCAAAAGCGCGTCAGAATGGAGGGAAAATAACCGCGTATACAATTCAGGTTCAATCGCCACCAGAATTGAACAGGACATAATAAGAACTCCGACAAAACATATGTAATCGGCGTGAACAATCAGCTTGCAGGACAGTTTTGGCACGGCCGCCTTTATTCCGGCAGTTACACCATGCCGCCGCTCAGTTTTCTTACCGATTCACGCACGCACAGACTGGCCTGTACAGTCACCTGCACAGGCAGATTTTGGTCGCTTTTCAATGAATCCAGGATTAAACGCACTGCGGTTCTGCCCATATACCGCTTGTCAATGGACGTGGTTGTCAGCTTGGCCGGCAGAGGATAAGGAAGATACAGATCCTGCCCTCCCATGACGCTGACGTCCTGCGGTACATTAAAGCCCGCGGACTGCAAAGCCAGCATCGCGCCTGAGGCAAGCGTATCGTTTTCCGCCAGCAGGCAGGTAAATGGCAGCGGCCCTGGGCTCAGCGTTTTAAGATATTGATTCACCGTCTGAATGCCATCTTCCATATTGCCGCCGGTGACAGAGCGTAAAACGAGCGGTTTATAGCCCGCGGCAAGTCCCTGCCGGTATCCCTGCTCCAAAAACTTGCTGTACTGCGTACCAACACCCGATGACATATATGCGATCTGGGTATGTCCCTGGTCAGCCAGATATTCCATGGCCAGTATATTTTCTTTTATGCCATCAATGACAATACTGGGCATCATTCGGCCTGCTTCAAAATTGACCGCCACAAGCTTGATCCCAAAATCGCAGAGACGCTTGATATAAGCGCCTTCAACCTGGCCCAGTAGGATGACACCGGCAACCTTGCCTTGCGCCACAATGCCAGGCACCCCGGCTGATTCAGCCTCCACTTCAAAAGGATTGGCAAAAAGCGGATGACAATTCTCTTCGGCGAGAATTTCCTCAATGCCTTCAAATATTTCACCATAAAATGGGTTGGAAAGCGCGTACCGTACCCCGTGACGCAAAATAATGCCGATATTCAGACTCTGCGTCTTGGCCGTACGCACCGGCAACTGATAACCCAACTGATTACTGACAGTCCAGACCTGCTCAACGGTCTCCTGGGCGATGCGGCGCAGACTAGCTTTCCCTGATAAAACGGCCGATACAGTCGCAAGACTCAGATTCGTTGCCGCTGCAATTTGCTGTTGCGTAACGGATTTCCTTGAGGCTCGCCCCGCCGGTTCCTTTATCTCTTTATTCATGGCTTTATCTTCCATCTACCAGGACAAAAACAGGAGAAATTGAACTCGATTGAGATTGTGTTACTATAACTTTTACAGCAATAAATACAATAAAATACAGCACAATATTATTATATTTACAGCAACTATTACACCTTTTATAAGAGCATAATATCATTGTATATCACAGGATATTTCAAAAATTCACCAATACGTTTTATTGCAATTACGAGATGATACTGGAAAATATCGTGCTGTGATAATAGCATAAATATGCTCTTAAAGTGATTAGCCGATTTTATATACCCACCATCACATTGCCGCCACAAACAGGGATGATGGCGCCAGTCATAAACTTGGCTAGGTCTGAAGCAAGAAACGCCGCCATGTTGGCGATATCCTGGTCCTCACCACGGCGGTGCAAGGGTACCGTCTTCTGGTAATCCGGCTGGTTCTCAGCGCCGGCGGCGCGGTCTTTTTCACTGACCATCCATCCGGGCGCAATCTGGTTAACCGTAATCTGGTGGCCCCCGACCTCTTTAGCCAGGATACGCAGCACGCCATCCATGCCGCGTTTTCCGGAAACGTAAGCGGACTGATTCGGCAGATTCAGCAGGGCGCATTCAGTATTGATCGCAATGACCCGCCCATACCCCTTGCGAATCATGGCGGGTATAAAGGCGCGAGCCATGAGCACATTGTGCACCACGCACGATCGAAACTGGCTCTCGTAGTCGGCCAGCGGCTGTTCAAGCACGCTCTTCCACGGGTAGCTGCGCGAATCTCGCCGGCAAGCGCCTGCGCGCGTTCAGCGGACTGATGGTAATGAATCGCCACATCCGCGCCGCATTGTGCAAATGTGCGCGAGATGATGTGCCCAAGTTCGCCGGTCGCGCCGGTGACCACGGCAATTCGGCCCTGAAGATCGATGTTCAGCATGAAGGTACTCTTCAAAAATCAATTCACCACCGATGCGATGAGTTAAATAAGTTCAAGGATTCAGCGGCCCGCCTCATTTCGCCGCATCCAAATGGGTCATAGCGTAATATTCCGATGGCGTGGTGAAGATCACATTCTTTGATTTAAGATACTCAATAATAGCTACAAATCCGGCCCATCTGGTCTCATCCCACATCGCCGCATGCCCCTGTAGCACCAGCGGATTCTGGCGGAATCCGTACTTTTCATAGGTCTGCTTGAATTTATCAAAATCCGGAACAAATGTCGGATTCTCCAGCGCCATCACGCGCGGATACGATATCTTGGTGTAATACTTGGGTTTGGCCGGGCCATAAAGCCAGATCTTGATTTCCGGCACAGCTTGTAAAGCCTTTTCGGTTTCCTCGGTGGTTCCACTCCAATGCGGACCGAAAGCGACGAGTTCAAAACCTAGTTTTTCTCTGGCCAGTTTTTCGCATTTTTCAAACACAGCCTGCTGTTCTTCAGCCGTGCCATGCTCCCATTCGCCCTGGCCGTTACCGTTGGGACGCAGCCAGTATCCGTGACACCAGAACTCAATGTTGCCGCTGGCCTGGCGTTCCTTGATCCACGCAAAATACTTCGGATTATCCTGCTCCAGCGATTGGCAGATGATGCCGAAGCTCGCCTTGATTTGATTCTGCTCAAGGTAGTCCGACACCTTCTGCCAGCGGGGATGAATCGCGCGGGCGTCCCTCATCTGGATGATGTCATCCAGTTTCAGGATGACGTACTGTTTTTTAGCCTCCGGCGCGGCGGCAACGCTGTCGGCCGCACGCGCCGGACCATTAAATCCCGCCAAAAACATGGATGCCATCAAGAACAACAGGATTGGCAACAGATGACGCATTAAAACATCCTTATAACAACGATTATTTATAACTTATGCACAGAGCTTCAGGCGCACACCTTGTAATCAGCGCTTGCGCAACCGGCGCATCATGAGCAACCCGGCGCCGGCCGTCAGCATGACAACGCTGGCTGGTTCAGGCACCTGCACAGTACTGAACGAAAGCACGCCCGTGTCGCTGAGGTTGGCAATCCAGTCGGTGGTGTCATAATTCGCGATCGTCAGCCCGCTGATGTTTCCCGATGCAAATCCGCTGAAAATCTGATAGCTCTGGGTATAGTCAAGGCCCACACTGTTGAGCAGATCAATCGTGCCGCCGGTGATGCTTAGCGCGCCGCTGCCGGCAATGACGTCAAAAGAACTGCCGCTGCCGATGGTTACGGCAAACGTTCCGCCGGTCATGCTGAAATTTTTGCCCGCGGCCAACTGGAACAGGCCGGTGGCCGTGTCGCCGGCAATGCTGATTCCGCCGCTGGTCAGGCTGAGATTTCCGCCCAGCGTGGTCGAGGCCACGCTGCTGGTGCTGGTCAATTTTCCGCCTTCAACAACAACATTTCCGGTTGCGTTTGCCAGCGTGGACGAAGAACCAAGTTCCAGCGTGCCGGCATCCACTTTGGTTGTACCGGTGTAGGTATTGTTCCCGGCAAGAATCCATCGGCCGGTACCAGTTTTCAGCAGGTTCGTTTTATCGCCGGCCACCGTACTGTTAGCCAGCGCTCCGGTAAAGTTACCATAACCGGTGCCGTTGCCTGTCAGGGTAATGGTACGGTTGGCGCCGCCTGCATTATCCGTTTTGCCATTAGCGGAGCTAAAACTTGAACCAAGCGTAAAAACACCGGAACCGTCCATAGCAAATGTTGCGCCGGCTGCATAAACCCGGTAATTACGGTTGACGGCAGTAGTGCTTGAACCAGTGTAAATTAGAGTTCCGCCATTGAAACGGATGCCACCGGTGGAATTGCTAAGCTCAGTTCCGATTCCGGCAGTAAGCGAATCAACGCTGACTGCGGCGCCCGAGTTGATGATCAGGGACGAAGTAAATGTATTTTGCCCACGTAGTGTCAGAACACCCGATCCATTAACATAAAGGAAACCGTAGCCTCCGGTGATGGCCGAAGCGATGGTAGCATTGGTATTAACGGTGATGGTTGTGTACGCACTGGTGCTGACGGCGATGCTTCCGCCGGTGATCGTGTAATTGCCGCTGCCGGCCGCGTTAAACGTGATATTGCCGGAAGTGATGGTGGTGCCGCTGGCTATGGTGACAAGTCCTGCCGCGCCGTTGTTATTGCCGAAGACGGCATCGCTGCCGCTCGACCATGCAACATTCGTTGCTCCGTTGCTCCAGTTCAATGATGAGGTATCCCATGCGTCGCTTCCGTCTGCCGGATTGGCCGGGCTCACCCCGCCGGCATCCCATGTCAGCGTGGCGGCCATGATGTTGCCGCCTGCGGCCAGCAGCATGCCCAATATCGCCGCCGAACCGAGATGCTTTCGTGCCTTAATTAAAAGACTGGTGTTTCCTGCTCCCACAATTCTCATTTCGCGCCTCCTTCAAGATAGATGGTTGTGATCCTGCTCATTACTGATCCAGCCGCCACCGCACATGCGTCGTATTGGCAAAAGTGGTGCCGCTCTGAAATTCAGTGTCGGAATTGGCCGGCGTCGGATATTTCACCGGGTCCACCGGAACCGCTTTGACTGTCGGAACCGTTTCGGCGTGGCCGTCAAAAAAATTCAAGTTGGTGTTGCCCGTGCTCCCGCCCTTGTAGTTGTGTCGTGCGTGCACATAACGGGCAAACGTGTTATGCACCATCGGCCCGTCAAACATAAAAACCAGTGCTCCGGGATTCGTCAGCTCAGTGCTTTTGTGATTGCGTAACTGCGGAGCCGACGCACTGACATCCACTTTCTGCAACGGCCATTTTTTATAACCATTATCGCTATAAAAATTCGTTCCGTTGGCGCCGTACCAGATTTTGTAGCTGACAAATCCTCCCGTGGTATTGGCCGCGGCGGCCTCAAACGAAAAACCGACACGGTAACAGGCCAGGTACGGACCAAAATTAGGATTACTGACCACAGACATCGCGTCATTGGCAGACGGGCTGCCGCTGTAAAAACTGACGTCCACACCGGACGGACATAACAGAATGGATGCCTTATGCACGGTGGCGTATTCAAAAGTGCTTCCCACCTGTTTGCTTACTGGCGCGGCCAGAAAGCCGTCGGCTATCAGGCAGCAGACCGGATGATCCTCTATCAACTTGGTTGTGTTGATATTGCCGGTATTGGAGGTATGGTCGGAATTGATCAGTTGCGCCGGTGGCAGGTTGTTGGCGTTATTTTGCGTATACCCAACCATTGCAGTGCCCATCTGCCGCAGATTGCTCAGGCAGACGACGGTTTTGGCCTGCTCTCGCGCCGTGTTGAGCGCCGGCATGAGAATAGCGATAAGAATGACGATAATAGCAACTACGACCAGCAATTCTATAAGCGTAAAACCGTGTTTTTTCATCTTATTCATCTGAGTCGTCATATTCACCACCTCTTGCAAAGAACATGCGATAGCCCAATCATCCGCCAGATGCTTTGTTATTCCTGAACCAGTTCATACCATGTCGTGTTCATTTCCGGCGATACGCTAAATTTCAGCGCGCCGTTTTCCAATTGAGCGTCAATCTGGCGGCCGCGCGCACCAGTGTTGAGCAAAGCGAATATTTTACGCATGCCGGATACTCTGGTCTGAACATGAAGAGGTATCCCATCTACCTGCACAGGCCCATAGCCCCAGTTTTCACCCACGCTGTTCCGTGTGGCATTCCAGCCCATATTCTGATTTTGCGCCCGGCCTACCACGGTCATCAAGACCCGGTGTGACTCATTCAGCGGTTTGCCATCCATAGGCGTCAGCGTTGCGGTGGCAAAGTTGCCGGCAAATGATCCGAACGTCAATACCGTATCGCCGGCTTGAACGCTTTGGCCGCCGACCCATCCCGTAACCACCACGACACGGGGCGAACTGGCGACGAAAATGGCGCCGTCTTTCATTTGATCCAGCCGCAGACTCTGGTTAACGGCCTGAACCCCTTTAGTTTCGCGCAAATCAAGATTCGGAACACCGGTGTTCAGCTCCACACCCCATTGACGGTCAAAAAACTCCGGCGCGGCCGGTGATGTTCCCGCCGCCTGCCACATTGTTCGCGTCTGAGTCCAGCTTTCATAAGGTTTGGCCGGTACCTGCAACACGCGCTGGCCCGCCGCAGGTTTGATTAATCCCATACGGAAAATCATCGCCGCGGCCGGATACAAGGCGAATTTCGCCACGTGGGGATATTGATCGAAAAAAGCCTTGACGTAATTGTTGGGAGAATTTTCGCTGTACTGGCCATAGTCAAAGGTGCAGATGGCATCCCAATTCTGAACGGCCGCGAATGACGAGAGCAGCGGCATCATTTCGCAGGCATAGTCGCTTGGCGCCGGATGGTCATATTCCGAAACGCTAAACGGTTTGCCAAAGCGCCTCGTCAACGCCAGGGAATCAAGCGTTCCCTTGTCGCCGCGCGCCCACGCGCTGACCATTGGTGAATTGACCACGGACCAGTGTTTGGCATCCCATCCGCCGGCAGGGAAACTGGGATGCTGCCAATAGTCGTGATTATCAACGTAATCCATCTGCTCTTCGCGCTCATATGCCGTCAGTCCGCCCCAGTAAATCTGCGTGTCGATGATATTGGCGCGGACATGAAGATCATTTCGTAAAAACCGGCGCATATCACTGGCATATTGGCGGTCCATATCCGACAGGAAGGAAACCCAATCCCGGCGCTGCCGCGCCGACATGACCGTTGGCACCTGAATATTCGCCCTTGCAAGAGACTGATCCTCTCGCAGACCAGCGGTTTCCGCACCCGGTTCAATTTTCAGATTGCGCACCGCGACGTTCGATGCCGCCAATCCCATATAAAACGTCAGACGCACATGGCCCGGGTCAAGTTCTTCTGGCGTGAAAGTAAATGAAAAATCGCGCCATTCATTGGTCAGCGCCAGGGACGCCGCAAAACCGTTGTTGCGAAAATCGCCACGATCTCGCATGATGCCCACGCGCACCCGGCGCGACACGGAAGACTTTGCACTGAAACTGATCACATAGGGTTGCCCCTCCACCAGATTAAGCGGCAGCGTGTGCAGTTGAAGATGATAATCCACGCCATCAATCCGTTGCGTCTTGACTTCTACCGCGCTCTCCGGCACAGGAGAATTGACGCCGCCTTTCTCAAAAAACAGTGCGGCTTGCGTCTGGCCGACACTGCCGAGAATCCATTTGGCCTGGCTTGAAAACACCGCCGGTAAATTACTGGCCCTGGCCGGCTGCCATGCAGCCTTCAGTCTGCCATCCTCGTATTTGTATTTGCTGATCAACCACTGATTCCAGAGCCTCGTCAATTCGCCCAGCCACGGCTCTGGCATTTGGGTTAACCCGCCGCCAATTGTAGTCCAGATGTCGCCGACAAGTGAATTTTCATTATTGATCTCCACCATGGCTACGGCCGGATCATCGGCATAGCTCAGGCCGGTATAAGGATTCACGTGAGTCAGAAGTTGCCGAGCATAGTCTTTCTGCAACTCGATCATGCGCCGGTCAAAAATATCCACGCGTTTCTGGTAGTTAAACGGAATCCTGCTGATGGTATCCGGAAAGCCGTCCGCCGCGCTGAGGCTCTTGCTGACTTTCAGGTTGATGTTGACGTATATCCCGTTTTTCTTGAACTGCGCGACCAGGTAATCCAGCTTATCCAGTTGTCCGGACCCGATCTTCTGTCTGTGCTGCATGTCGCTGGAATCCCAGATCGCCGTGCCGTTCTTGATATCCCATGCGTTATCCATATGGTGCAAACGCACAAGATTAATACCGTACTTGGCCAAATGGCGCGCTACTTTATCCGCCTCTTCGTGTGTTGGAAAATTGGCCTTGCCCGTAAAGTTTACGCCAAGAAAACGAACAGATTCGCCGGTCTGCTCATACACAAAACGCCCATCACGCGACAAAATACGCCCGTGTGTCCCGGCAGGCATGTCGTTCAAAAACGATACATCCGTGGCCGTTCCGGCCAAACCGTCATCCCACGGAATCGTAAACGGAAACGCTGTCGTCCGTTCCGCCGCGCGCCCGGCCGTAACAGCAACGCAGCACGCAACCAGCCCCGGCATCCACAAACGCAACATGCCTTGAACATATGCCATACCAGGATCCTTACAGTCCGAAACGTCGGAAATACCTGCTCATTACGCGCTATTTCTGCGGCGTAATATGATCTGTGCGGAACGGCCTGGCGGGCAGGCCCGCCGCGTTATAGAGCGTTGCGATCGGGCTGTCAGCCCATGCGTAGCTGACGATCACAGGTTCAACCGCGGCCGGGCTTGAGACTATCACCGAATCACCTTCAATACGTGCATCGGCACGGACAAATTTCTTGTCCTTCCCGGCAACCGCGAACCCCTCCAGTTTGCCGCCTTTGGCCGTCAAACCTTCGGCATATCTGAATTTGATGCGAACCGACTGGCCCTGAATATTCATTGAATCAAACACCGGGCCGCTCCACTCAACAGACTGATGGTACGTCTGAGAAAGTGCTATCAGCGCCAGCCGGTGGCCGACATCCTGCTTATTCTTGGGGTGCCCTTCCTTGTGATCACCAACATCAATGGTAACAGCCATACCGGTGTTGGGCTGCGCCAGCGCCTGAGCTTGTGCATCGCGCATCTCAGCCATCAGATTTTGGTGCGCGCTTCCTTCCGGGGTGGCCGCCCAATTAGGCAACTGAACAAAATAAAACGGAAAATCGCCCTGCCCCCAGCGCTCACGCCACTCGCCAATCAGCGTATCCATCAAAATTTCATATTCTTTTTTGGACCGAAAAGTGTTGGACTCCCCCTGATACCAGATGGCTCCGCGAATGCCGTACGAAATCGCCGGCGAAATCATGGCATTAAATAAAACAGTTGGGCTGTGAGAGTCTGTGTGAGGATTCACCATGCGACGCGGTGGCGGCGGAACCGTTTTCCCTTCCGCCTGCAACTGCTTCTTATCCGTCACCCATTTTTTGATGGCCTCGTCATTTTCTTTGGCCACCTGCGGACTGAAGGCTTTGCACGCATTATCATATTTTTCCATGATCGGACGCAGTGCCGAATTGCCGGTAAGTGCTTCGCGACTCATCCACGCCTCAGCCGTGCTGCCGCCGACAGTGAGCGCAACCAGACCGACTGGTGTCTTAAGCGCTTTGTGCAGATCCCTGCCGAAGAAATAAGCCACCGCGGCAAATTCGCCAACCGTTTTTGGCGAACAGACCATCCATTTGGCATTCGTATCCTTAAATTCTTTCTGCGGGTCGTCTGCAAAGCCGCGCAGAGGATAAAACATCCGAATTTCCGGATAATCGGCCGCAGCAACTTCTTCTTTCTCATTCATCACCGGGGCGTTGGCGCCGCGATTGGTGCGCGAAAGAGTAAACTCCATGTTGGATTGGCCGCTGCATAGCCAGACTTCGCCCACCAGCACATCATGAATCACAATTTCATTCTTGCCGGTGATTTTCAAATCCATCGCCGAGCCAGGCTTCAGCCCTTGAAAAACAACCCGCCACGTCCCTGACTGATCGGCCGTGGTTTTCTGTACCTGTCCGCCACATGTCACACTTACAACTTCACCAGCATCAGCCCAACCCCAAACTGGAGCCTTATCCTGTTGCTGCAATACCATGTGATCGTTAAAGATGGCCGGCAATTTCACTTCACCACGCACCAACGCCGCCTGGCCACAAACCACCATCCACCCTACAAAACAAGCATATGCAAAACGCACTAACATAAAGTCCCTCAAAGACAGCCAGACGGTATGATTCTTACTTGACGTGATGAGAGCCCGTAAGCCTCTTCATCCCATATCTTTGATATTTTTGTACAGTTTGACGAGCTTAAACAATCAGGACATGTGACAAGCTTTTCACGAAACGTTGTGCCACAGGCACCGCCGCCCCATGTAACTGCTATTGACTATCAACACTATAGCCCATAAACAGCAGAATGCAATTTATTAATCAAAAATTTTGCTAAACTATTTCAAATTACACTAAAACAAATAGTATAATAACGGCCACAAACATTATAAATTAAAAGAAATATCGAAATAAAAGTCTATATCCAGAAAAATAATTGCTATATTTTAGCAAATCAATAAATAATAAAAACGAAATACGAGACATCCCATGCGAAAATTTTTCTTGGGTAACAAAGGCTGGCATAGCCCATTCCGAGGGATCAGTATGTGTCAGATCAGGATATTGCGTAATGTGGCAAATAGAACGCTTGAGTATCTCACTCAACCATTCGCAATTGCCTATTCCCCTGCAAATTCAGTGTCGCATTCAGATAATATATAGAGTGGGCGCAGTTCTGTTGAAAAAAATCGTTTATGCCCCATCCTTCGAGAGAATGGGGTATAAACGATGATCCAGAAACAATAGCACGCTTTGGGTATTATTTGTTTTCTTTAGCGGTTTGCGTTCCGTGTCACAAAGGCGGTAAGGCTTTACTTAGGATCTTGTCGATACGGCAGCGCCATCCCTTAAGAACCTGAGTTTCCTCCGGTGGTTTTAACTCCGGGGCTTTCTTATCCGAAACTCAGGTTAAGAAATCACTGGCCGCAACGATCATGCTATGGGTCGATACAGGTGATTCCGGTACACCTTGCAATGCAAGCAATTGGCCGCATCACTGCGGCGTTACCTGCATTTGAATTGTGGCGCGCGTTACCTTATTTTTGAAATTAATTCCCATACGCATCGGTTTGACCGGCGCATTCTCAACGATTTGCTCCGGCTGAAGATCAACCGCCTCGCTGGCCATGATTTTCACGTGTACGGTCTGCCCGGAATCCGTCACATTCATATCGCCGCCAGGCAATGTATTGTACTGCCCAAGCGTGATGAGCGCAGTGCCAAATGTTTCCGGCGCGCTAAACTGAACTTCATCCGTTACGCTCAAGCTGCCGCCATTTTGCCGGGAATACGTAAACGTGCGCGTCAGGCTTTGCAGGTTTTTGACCGGATAGCATGATGTAAGATCAAATTTGATCGTATCCGCGGACTCCGAAAATTCCCTGCTCACAATTTTTCCCACGGATGCCGCGCCTGCCTTCTGAAGTTGCCCGGCCACCACTGGCACATCATGGCCAAAGGAATTGAGCATTTTTGATTCATAACGTTTGGGGCCGAATGTTTTGGCCGTATATGTTTCCGATCCCGGGTCCAGAATCACCGGCCGGCCGTTGAGCACGACAACAAACGAACCCACATCATTATGATTGTGATTTTCCGCATTGTTGCCGCCCTTGAACGCAACGCCAAACGGCGCGGCATCGTTCTGCTGCGCCGGGCGGCCAATGTAAATGCCGGCATCCTTGAACCATGTCCGGATTTCGTATGGCGCCGCGGCGCGTGATTCTGAAGTTTTTGCATCCTCATGACGCAACAGCAGGTCATGAAGAATATTACTATCGGTTCCTTCCGCCGGCCACTGGTCATATCCCTTAAAATTCACACCAAGATGCTTTTTGATGTACCACATGATCTCCGGCGAAGGTAGAGCATTTATTTTACAATCCGCAAATGCCGGCGAAACATCATTGACGATCTGAATCCGCGCGCCAAACAGCGCGGGCTCGCGCGCGGCCGGATTATCAAGCAAGTCAAGTTTTCCGCCTGTATTCTTATAAACAAATTCTGACATGTAAATATAATTGCCAAAACCAAAATTCCAGTAACCCAATCCCTCTGAGCAATAACCATCCGGCGTAAATCCGGAAAGAAAATATTTTGTGACATTTTCTTCCGCAGCCGCCAGCATCTCCGCACGCATATGCCTGTCCGGCACGCTTGTCAGAGCCGTCATGATAATGCCCGCATTGCAGACCGCATTCCAGTTATTATCCGTCATGAGCCACCACCACGGCGCGGATTTTCCCATATAGCACTGATACGCGGGCGTGATGATTCTTTTTTCAAGATTTTCTTTGATCAGCGCGCGTGTCTGCGCGCCTAATTGATCCGCCAGCAGCCAGTCAACCGTTGAGAACGTTGTGCCGGCGCTTGATGAACCAAGATCAATTTCCGTTGTCTCACCGCTAAAATTTTTCAGTTTCTGGTCATGCGCAGGCATGACCCACGTGCGTTCCGCGCATATGGCTGCGATATATTCCTGAAGTTTGGGCAGGTACTTGCCCTGATTGGTCAGGCATTCAGCAACGGCAAGTTTATAAACCGCGGTTCTGCGCGCGTCGGCCACGCGTTCCCAGCTTTTGCGTTCGCCTGTTTTGCTGAATCGCAGGTAAAGTTCATCAGGCTGATCGGGTACGGTTTTCCCGATCAAAACATCGGCGCTTGTGATCACTTTTTGATATGACGCCAGCCGGCCCAGCGACTCCCACGCGTTGCGGTCACTAATCTGCGGGCCAATGCCCATTGGTTTTTCCGGCAACATCTGTTCAATCTGCGCCACACGCTCTGGCGCGGGCGCAGCCGATGCGGCGGCCGCCGAAAGCATCATGACCAGACAACCAACATTCACCGTCAACATCCGCTGAGCCATCGCAACTCACCTGCTTACCTGAATAAGATGTAACAAAAAGGGCGATATATCTCATATCGCCCTCTACTTAATACATGATAATCGTCATGACCCGGCCGGCGTCACTGCGCCGCCGCCGATTGTCCTTTACGAACCTCATTAACATATTCCGTCGGTGTCATGAACCGCGCATTCTGAGATTCAAGGAAATCCAGAATTTTGCCAAATTCATCATCCAGTTTACCGCCCCAGTGAGTCGGATGCCCCTGAATAACAAAATAATCACGATTCAGGCTTTTCTTATATCCCTCAATAAATTTGGCCGCATTCGGCTTAAAGATCGGCGCCTCAATATTCACCGCCCACACGCGGTCAAGCACCATCACCTTGCCTTTGGCATTAAGCGCCTTGCCGATCGCATTGATCGGCGACGGATACATCACCGACTTCATGTGCGGATCATCCTGAAGCGCCGTGAGCGTATCCTCATTGAGCGATGCGGAATAGACGCCGCCGCCCGGGCCGAAAGATTCAAACGGAAAACCAAATTTTTCAAGCATCAGTTTCTGCGAATCGGCAAACCGTTTCTTTTGTTCTTCAAGAGACCGGCCGTTAAATTCATTATACTTGGTGCCGTTTTCCTCGTGAACCTGGTGATCCCAGCCGTGAAACCAAAACTCAACCCGTCCGGTATCGTGAAGATTTTTCACCCATTTGACAAAATCATCATTGGCCGTCGGCAACGTATCGCAAATAATGCCGAATCCCGCCTTGATCTTGCGCGTACCGAGCATATTGGCAATGGCTTTCCACCGGCCATTGACTCCGCCGCCGTTTTTATCCGGCTTGAGATCATCAAGTTTAATGATGATCACCGGAGGCTTTTCGCGCAGCAATCCCTCGGCTGATTTTGTGGCCGGTTCGTCCGCCAGCACATCACCCGCCGTAAAAATTCCCATGACCGCAATGGTCATACACATCAGGAACTTACGCAACATCAACTCACCTCAACAGAGAACAAAAAGCCTGTCAATGCACCATTATTCAACGGAATTGTTAAACGGATAACGAAGGAAAATATCAATCTGTCCGAGCGGCATGGCTAAATACTGAGTTTGCGTCATGCCTTCCACGTGAGCGTCGCCATATGCAAAGTTATTGGTTTTGTTGGGGTGTCCGTCAAAATTTTCATTCGGATTATCCCAATTCACCGGCCACGTGTTGGGGTTATAGCCGCGAGAGTTCAGATAATACATCTGAATGCCGGTTGAAAAATCATATGCATTGCTGCTGGATACCCACTGAACCGCGCCGTCGCCCAACAGCATAGTTCGCGATGTGAGCATAGTCAGCTTGGGTAGCGGCGCCACATTGCTGCCGTATGTTTTGCGCCCGCCAAGGTACCCGTTGAGCCCGTATGTGATGCCGCGCGGCGCATTGCGAACCTGCACAGACATGACGGATTCCGGACAGCGCAATACCGACTTGGGCATATTCGTCAGCCCTTTGTAAATGGCGTTATAGGATTCCCACTTATAGATTTTATAGGGGGTTGCCGCCTTTACATACCAATTCGTCGGCGGCGCGGCCGTTGTGCCCCAGTCATTCCACGCGGTACTATCATTGCTGTCGCCATGCGTCGCCAGGACGCCATTCCACTCATTACCGTATTGAATATCCCATAGTGCCAAAGCACGAAGATTGGCCGAACAGATCACCAGCCGCGACTGCGCGCGCGCTTTCGCCAGCGACGGCAGCAAAATCGCAATAAGAACAACTATGATGGCCACAACCACCAGCAACTCAATCAGCGTAAATGCGGAAGAGCGGCGGTATGCTCCGTACGATGAAGACTCAACAGGATTCATGACGACTCCTTCGCTTTCATCAACATGCCGTGCCTGAAATATTGATAATCCTGAACAGCGTGCTAAGAAAACCATCATAGTGAGAATTATCGCTTCCTTGCATAAAGGAAAGCAACGCTGGAAATTGCCAGAAGACCAATTGCTGACGGTTCTGGAACAAATTCAAGCTTCACATTGTCAAGATTATGGGCACTACCAGTCAGAGCACTGATGGCAATTTCATCAAAATTCGTATAAATGCCGGATGAGTTGGTTGTAGTCAACAGCAATGTATTGCCCTGAAAAACAGTGAACACGAGAGTTTTATCATCAGTGCGTTCAATTCCGAAAGTAAAACTATAGTCGCCACCGGTATTACTCACCGCAAATCCGCCATTGCCAGACAACGACGTTAAATCACTTCCGCCAAGAATACCATACGAATTACCGACCTCTTTGTATACAAGAAGAGAGCTACCTTTTGTTCCGGTGCCGACGTTAACAAAGTATCCGGAATCATCATCTGAATTGGTCGTGCCATTATCCGTTGCTAGAGTACCATTTGAACTATAAAGCCCGAAGCGAAAAACTGTACTCGTATTATCATAAATACCGCTGCCGAAAGATACATTAAAAGACAATTTAAGCGACTGGCCCACACCCAGCGAAACCGACGATGCGCCGGCACGTGATGTTTTACCGGTCTCGCTATAAAGCGTGCCGATGTAAAGACGTGTGATACCGCCATTTGCGGTAGTAAAACGCAACGCATTATCACCACTGACCGATGTGCTGACCATCGTTGCGTTGGAGGTGTTGCCCATGAGCCAGGGAATATCCTTAGCATCAGAACCGGTAGAGGCGGCACCGTCACTAATACCGTCATTATTGATATCGCCATCATTAAATTGATCAAAAACAATCACATCGGCACCGGCGGATGCCGTCATATATGCCGAAAGCAACGTAACTCCGAGTACGACATGTAACAGCCGGTTCGTAGCATTAATCATCTGCTGGTTCTCCTCTCGCATTATTTGCGTATATATGAAAATATTTCTTAATATTCAGACGCAATTCCATTACACAACAAACCACACAAAGTTCTGTATGGGGAAGTCATTTGGTCAACTTGATATAAGACCGAAGTGTTGTTTCATCCTCGTTATACGAGGTATTATGAAATCAAAAAAAATAAAGTCAAAGTATAATTAATCGTTTTATATCTTTTATAAATATAGAGGCACTAAATGGATGTGCGCACAGTGTTTTCGATCACAAGTTTTGGCTCAAGCTGAGTCAACTTAAACGGCCTATCTGGATTCTCAATCCGGCGCATCAGTTCCTCAATACCGACCATGCCAATATCAGGAATGTGAAGATCAACCACAGGCGGACGCGGATGCAGTGTCTGAAGCACCGGCGCGGTGTTGTTACAGGAAACAATTTCAATATCCACGTTGGGCCGCACGCCCAGCGAATACAAAATAGTGTATGCGCTGACGGTGTAATAATCCGCAGGAAAGAAAATAGCCGTCGGCCGAGGCGCCTGCGTAAGAAAAGACTTCATGATCTCCGCCATAAGCTCCATGTGCGGCAGGTCATCCGGCGGAATACCAAGCGAATTGACGGTCACCTGCGCTCCGCCGGCGCGGATAGTCTCAATAAACAACGCCTGGCGATCACGATTCAGCCGGCCAAAGGTAATGTTTTCCTGGTTCGGCGTATCAGCAAATGGCGAAAAATATGCCACCTGTTTGTGGCCACGCTCAAGCAGATATTTGGCGGCGATCGGGCCAATCGCACAGTTGTTGTACGTCACATGATCCCACGGCAGAGTTTTTTCCGGCAGGCCCATCACACGCACCAGCGGCAGATGCTTGGCCAACTCAACATAAGTGCTTAAGGAATCAAGCATAATAGAAATGGCGCCATCAAGCCGTAAACCATTCTCGGCCGATACGGCCATTCCTGTACGGCGAATGACAACATCCTGTCCCGCTCTGGCGGCCGCAACTTCGGCCCCCTGCAACATTGCCATATACGTAATATTAGTACGCAATTGCGATTCTGGCGAAGGATAAAGAAAACCGACCAGATGCTTGCGCCGCGGAACCGGCTTGCTGCCGGCCGCGCGATGTGGCCGGCCTTGCTTGCCCAATTTGTACTTGAGCTCATCCGCCGCTTTCAGAACCACCATTCTCGTTTCTTCTGAAATACGGGGATTATTGTTCATCACAAATGAGACGGTTGAAGGCGCAACGCCTGCGAGCTTGGCAACTTCAGCAATACTGGCCATATCTCATTTTCCCATAACCTATGAATTGACAATATATTGCCAGCGCATCGACTATCATGTTAATAGCCGCCTGGCCATCGTGATTCAACTATTCTGACATACCTGCTATTCAACTTATAAATGTATTTTATATTCTTTTATTATACAACAAAAAAACAGCCTTTTCGCATCGACCAATAAATGATGCGAAAAGGCATGTGTACAATCGCAGTAAACAATGTGATTAACAGATGTTATGGCGTAACAGTACGGACAAATATACGTAACCGCTTGGTGGGATATGTTTTGGCATTTGCACTGAAGGTCCAGTCCGGATTCCCGGCTGGGGCATTGCCGATACCCATGTCCGCATCAGGCCCGGACTTCCAGTTATTCAGGGAAAATAGCGTTTGGTATGTCAATATATTATGAATCTGCATGCAGCCATAACCATCCGTTATACCTGAATCAATCTGGTCGCCAAAATCAAATTGCTCGCCGGATGCGCCAGGAATGCCGGCGGCATTGGCCGGCCCGTAATTATTGGGCCAAAATTCGATATATCCGCCGGGGAATCCGTTTCCGCAGATGATATTGCCCGCGTTTGACTGAATATTCATGTTGCTGATTTTTTGTTGAAATTGCGAGCCGGATGCGGCCGCAGGTATGCCTATTTTCCGGATATCCTTGGTAAAAGATGACATTGATACATACATATATTTATTTTTATTGCGCATGTCTGTTATTTCCAGCAGGTATGCGATGCGGTCAAAACGATCCTGAATTTTTGCGCTGTTATCAATATCGTAGCGAATATCCCGGCCCATGTGATTCAAATCAATATCGTAAACAAGCCGGTATTCGGCAATTTCCGGAATAATTTTTGTCAGCGCATTGCCGTCATCCGCGATTTGTGCACGAAAAGGCATGGCCGGCAACCCGGCCGAATTAATAAGATTCGGCTGTGCATTTTTACTCCACGCAAAACGCACGGCCACCGGCTGATCAACGCCCAACGCCGAAACCAAAACAGAATCGCCATCCGTGCTGGCTTGCGCAGGCACAAAACCACCGTGCCGAACATCCATTATCTCAAAGCTGGCAAGCGGTTTACCATCGCGCGAAACTAATTTTCCGCAAGTATGTTCAAAACGTATACGCAGGCGGCGGCCATCAGCGATCAGCGATTTAAAAATCGGCCCGGAATAAATCACGCGCTCCTGGCCATATGTCTTGGCCAGCGCCCACAAGGCCAGCCGCCGCCCGATCTCCTGCTTTTTTTTCGGATGAATATCAGCCATATCCCCAAGATCCGTCGTCACGATCATGCCGGTATTGGGAATCGACATTGCGGCAGCCTGCGCCTCCCAGAATGCCGGCAGCACTTCCGGATCATCATTGCCGTAATTCCACGGCGCAATCTGCGTGTAATAAAAAGCCAGATCCGGCTGCTCAAACTTTTTGCGCCACCCGCCGACCAACGCTTTTGTTTTTTCCGCATAGCGCAAGCCGTCATTATGATTGGCCTCGCCCTGATACCAGATCATGCCACGCATGCTCAGCGGCACAAGCGGGTGAATCATTCCGTTATAGAGCGAAGTCGGCTGATGCTCGCTGCGCAACGGCAATAATTCAGACGGCATCTCGGGCATCTGCGGCAACGGCAGATGCTTTTGCCTGGCATCTCGCGCATCGACAAGCCATTTTTCCGTTTTGGCCATCAGGCCGTCGGCATGACGTGCGTACTCTGCTCCGCGCGGATCAGTTCGCATCACATTGTGATAAACGGACTCAAGCTCAGGCACATCCGCAAATCCCTCCGGCGCGGTCCACGATTCAATTTCCGTTGCGCCCCATGCGGCATGAATCAATCCCACCGGCACATTCAAAGACCGATGAATAGTGCGCCCAAAGAAATATCCCGCCGCGGAAAAACCGCCCCATCGCCCGCCAGAAGCCACCGTTTCCGGTGAGCATATTTTCCATTGGGATTCCGCATCATCCTGCGGCACAGCGCCGATCTGATTAGGCATAACATAAAGCCGTATCTCAGGAAATTTTGCCTCCGCTATTTCTTTTTCCGCATGCTCAACATGACTGATTCCCATCTCCATATTTGACTGTCCGGCGCACAGCCATACTTCACCGACCAGCACATTCTCAAGAACAATCCTGTTGCGGCCAGTGATCGTGATACTTTGCGGCGTGTGATTTGCCATCATGGCCGGGAGCATCACGCGCCACCGGCCGGCGCCAGCTGCGACTGTCGTTTGCGAAGCGTCCGCAATCTGCACAGTCACAGATTCTCCGGGATCGGCCCATCCCCAAAACGCAATCGGCTTTCCCTGCTGCAAAACCATATTGCTTGATAGCACATGCGGCAAACGCACATCAGCCTGTGATGCGGCAACATATACAAAAGTCGCCGCGCATAACGCCAGCTTGAGCAGGAAATTTGTCATCCGGTAATCCTGAAAATTAAAAACGAAACTTCACTACAAAAATACGAAGTAAAGTCGGGGGAAATTAACCACAGAGGGCACAGAGAACACAGAGGGAAAAAACAATTAAATAAGGCTTTTTTATTATTGTCTTCTTTTTCTCTGTGTCCTCTGTGTCCTCTGTGGTTCATTATTTTTGATGTTGTGCTCACATGGTGAATTATTTACTGATTATTTACTTGATCACGACATAGCGGCCATCAACGCGCTTTGCTTTGGTTCCGTTGGCGCTGGCCGGCGGATTGTCCGGCGTATAGGTGACGCCATCAATCGTCAGGCTGAAGGTCATTTTGTCAGTAAATCCCGCAAGGTCCACATTCAGTTCGCCGCCCTGATCATAAATCACACGATATCCGCGTTCTGTTTTGATGACATTTTTAATCGTGCGATCGGCAATGAGCCCCCAGAACACATTGTGGCCAAAATGCGACTGAAATAATCCTTCGCGATCAAGATGATCATGTTCATACGCGGGTTTGCCGCCCATCAGCAGCGAAAATGCCGGATGCCAGGCAAAGCCATAATACGTTTTGCCCTGAAACAAAATCGGCAGCAGCGGAATCGTGCGCGGGCTGACTTCAATCTGCGAAGACCACGAATATGTGCAGTAATCAATGAGCCCTTCCTGTATGCCCTCGCTGGTAATCGCCACGCCAAGCTGATCCTGAATAAACGCCAGCGTTTTGATGCGCATGCGCAGATCGCTTCCGTTGGTTGCCGGGTGGCGCGGATCATAATCTTGCCGGCCGCCGACAGCGGTAAAACAATCCCAGTGCCAGGTATCTCCCGGCTTAACATCCCACGCTGCCAAATGTTCACGCACCGACTCATGCCACCGCTCACCCATCGCATGAATGGCTTTTGAGTACGCAATCCAGTTAGTGCCGCCCCATGTTCCCGTCGGCATGCCCGTCATATCAAGACGCAGCGGAGTCTGCGAAAAATCGCGGATGATCCGCCCGGTATGCTTATCAATCACCGTTGAGTTCGCGGAAATATCCGGAAACAGTTCATGTATGCCGATTCGCGCGCTGACTTTGGCCGCATCCCGCTTGAATGCAAAATAGTCATATCCGCTTGGGCCATTATGACTCTCATCCGGAACCGCCGCATACGGCGGGTCAACATAACCATTGTTTGATGGCGAGTGCGCGCCCACCAGCCACCAGACCTGCGGCGCATAATCAATCGCGCGTATTTCCTCAATCAGGCGATCATAAGTCTGGTAATTTTGCGACGGACTTGCGACCTGAATCTTGCCGACAAACGCATCGCGCAGTTTTTTATCAAGATGCTGATTTCCCCTGATAAATGCACGGCGATACGCCACGCCCAGATCAACCCAGTTCACCACGCCATCATCATTGACGTCATCCGCAACCGCCTTAAACTGAAAAGTAATGCTAGGCTCAACGCGCGGCATATCAAAAATTTTACTGTATGGCCTGAATGCCACCTGCGTATCGGCATACAGACCATATTGGCCGCGCACCCAGCGTTTGCCATAAGACCATTCCGCGCCAAACTGCGGAGCACGCAGAATCAGCCCCTTGCCGCCGCTGCCCATCGCAACAAACGATGCGGTATACACCCACGACTGCAACTGCCCGACATACTCACACTTGCCCTCATCGCCAAAGGTTATCAGTTTGCCGCCGGTCTCCGGCGCAAGAATATAGGAAGTCTCTTTGCTTTCGGCGCGATCTGCCGGGACAAACATCGCGGCCCCGCCGCCGGAAAGCAGCAGCGCCTTATAGCGCGTTTCGTCAGTGGGCGTGCATGTTGCCTCCAGAAGATCACCGGTGATCTGGTACCGCACGTCCATCTTAAAACCATCATAGGCATAATGAATCACGGCGCCGGTTTCGCTGATTTCCGGCTCAACGCGCCAACCCGGATCATGCGCGCCAAGCTCAAGGCGCGCGCCGCGAGAATCATAAACAGTGATCGCCGGAAAACCGCCGCCCACATCAAAAACAACACCGTCAACATCCACTGCGCAGAGCGCATAATTGTGCGTAGCATCAAGAACAAAGCTCAATTTTTTCCCGCCGATGCGCACTGGCTTGCCAACCCACGAAGGTAATTGCGATGCTGAAATTTTCGCCTGATTTTTCCACTGGTAATCCGCCACAGGCACATCCTGAACGGATGCTACCGATCCTAAATCAAGCGCCAGCGGCGTGGTCTGCTTTTTTCCCAGATCCCGGCTTACCGTGATCGTTGCCACCTGATACACAGGCTTTGCCTCATACGGAACATCCGCCAGCAAAGAAGCATTGGCCAGCGGATAACGCCCGCAGCGATCATACATGCCGATAAAAATACGATAAATTCCGTTTGGCGCGCCGGCGGGAATCTGTATCAGAAGCGGCGCGTCCTTGATCAGTTTGCCGGGTTGCCAGTCTGTCGTTGGCGTGGCAAAACTGCACGGCTTATGAAAAACATTGCCATCAACCCACAATCCGCCATCCGTATTGATAAACCCCACATCGCCCAGACGAAAATGAATCACCGGTATCAGATGCGAAATAGACGGCGCATCGCCCACATTGGCCCACTGCATGCGCAGTTCAAAAATATCTCCCGGCGCAAGAACCGTATCCGAAATTTCAACACGCCGCAGTTCAGGAATAAATCCTCGCGAAGCCTGCGCAAGCGAAACAGTCATCAGCACAACAAAGCAAAACAGCCGGATCAGCATACGACCTCACATTGATGATTGATATCTTGATATCAGATTATAAATGACACACAAACGTCATTCCTGGCATTGCAGATCATAGGTTTGCCGCGCAAAATCGACCTTTAGCGTGGCCGGCGGATCGTAGCGCATCACCCATCCGTCAGGGGTTTTATCAACATCCGTCACCACGCGATTGGCAATACGCGACCACGGAAGAATCTGTTTTTTATAACTGTCAATCAGTTCCGGAACAGGCAAATCGGCGCCCTCATACACGTAACGCGCGCCATACAAAAGCGTTCTGGGTATTGAATGCGCCATCGCATAATACGTTTGCCCCAGATAAAGCACCGGCGTGAGCGGCACACTTTGCGCGCCGGCCATTTCGCCGGACGCATCGGAGTCAGACGTGATGGCATGCCAGGAAAAATCGCAATATTCATGCATTCCTTCAAGCAGGCCTTCGCTGGTGATATGAATACCGAGTTCCTTAACGGCCTTGAGCATGGCGATGCGCTGGTGATAATCGCGAGCGCATGTGGCGAAATTGGCAGGATGATAATCCTCCCTGGCCGGCTCAGCGGTGACGACATCAAAATGCCAGGTATCGCCGCTCTTGACGCGCCAGTTGGCAAAGTGTTTGGCCAGAAATCCCGCCAGCGCGGGATCACCGAGACTGCGCTCAAATGAATGCCATTCGCGATACACCGGTTTGCCATCGCTGCGCAAACGCACCGGCACGGGCCAGTCCGGCATATCTTCGCGAATCTGGTGCGGCATATCGTGCAGTCCGATACGTGCATTGAATTTGAGTGCGGCTTCGCGAAACGCAAAATAATCACCACGCCACGAAGAATCATATCCCGACGCATACGGCGGATTACAGAAATCTTTATCGCGCGAAGTATGCGCGCCGACAATCCACCATGTTTGCGGGTAATCTTTCAGTTGCTCAATGCGCGCGAGTATGGCCGAATAATCAAGCGTTTTGGCGGCCGGCTGACACACGTCAATTTTTCCGACAAACCCCTTCGCAAGCAGCGGATCGGGCGCTCGGTTTGGCCGAATATAATTTTTACGATAGGCAATTCCCAGATCAACCCAATCAAAATTGCCATCCTGATTCACGTCGCTGACGGCCCGAAGCTCAAGGGCAATTTCAGACTCAACCAGCGGCGCTTTTGCCGCCGAGCGACCGCCAGGCCGAAAATATGTTGTCATTCCGCAACTAAGCGCAGGCCGATCATTGACCATGCGCGTGCCGTAAGTCCACTGCGCACCAAATCCCGGCGCTCTGAGAATCAGCCCGTTCTGCTGATCTCCCACGGCAACAAAGGATGACGAATACTGCCAGTCCTGCATGCGCTGCATAACCTGCTCATGCTTGACGCCATTAAGCGTTAACAATTCACCGCCGAGACAGGGAACCAAAATAAAAGAGTCAGTGCGCGGCGAAAGCAGAAACGCCCCGCCGTCATGCATCGCAACGAGTTTATAAAGGGATTCCTCAACCGGGCGCACGCGAATTGTGATTGCGTCATGAGCGATCTGATAAGTGACGGAAACCTTCAATCCCGGCCGGGAATACAGGATTTCGCAATCATTTTCTTTTTGCGTAACAGTTGTTTTCCATTCCGAATCATCAGGGCGAAATATCCGTCCGTTTCCTGATGCATCGTAAACCATCAATGTCGGAAACATTCCGGATGATTGCCATGTTGATCCGCGCGCGGCGATCTGGGATACGGCATAATTCTGCGCGGCGTTGAGCGTCAGCGATAT
The DNA here is from genome assembly GCA_964610975.1 of uncultured Phycisphaeraceae bacterium. Lineage (GTDB taxonomy): Bacteria > Planctomycetota > Phycisphaerae > WQYP01 > WQYP01 > CAZSYN01. The sequence goes on along the minus strand of CAZSYN010000009.1, from coordinate 111,826 downwards.
AATATCGTTACCGATATTAATATCACGATCGCTCGCACGCATGGCCGGCATCGGCGCCATCGTTTTGACCGTGATTCCCGCAATGCTCAGCGTCCCCTTAAAACCCGCGGCAAGGTCACCGCGCCGGCCGACGCGACTGCTGACATTGATGCGTAAATTCGACCATCCGCCAACCCACCCGCTATCGCCAACGCGCACGGGAATCTCAACATACTGCCACGTTTTTTTAAGTCGCGACCAGGGAATGCCGCCGGCGAGATCCCAGCCAAAAACAAGACTGTTAGCGCTCTTTCCGGCCGAATTGCTCCAGTATTCCTCATTTGCGTATGGCGAATAAAGATACAAGCGAACTTCAACACCCGAATCGGGCAATGTGGCAGCAAAATCATCGCTGATTTTGACCCACGCTCCGAGCCGTACCGTACTGTTATTAGGAATATAACGATCCGGAAATGCTATCGGATTCTCATATTGATAAACCAGATTGCAGGATTTATCGTCATGGCGGCTGTTTGTAAAATTCAGCGCCAGCTTATTTTGCGGCCCGGTCATATCCAGTTTTGCCGTCACATGATCATCGCCGGGCGCAAGCCACCGCCAACGCTCCGCCGAATCAACATCGTACGCAATATTCACCCGAGGATCGGCGGCCCGGCCGACCGTTAAAAGGCCAAAAAACGCCAGGCCAAAAGAGATCTTCTTTAACAACGTATACAGCATTCGCACGTAATCCCTGACAAGTGATACTCATAAGGCCATACAGCAACACAACGTGATTGACACTTAATCAGAGCCGGGCTGATACATGCCTTTTCCGGAAAGGCCCGTCGGGCTCACATCACGCCACTTGAGCCGCTCAACATGGCCATCGCAAAACGAATAATTTGAAAGATTACTCCCCATGTGCAGCATGGCGTTGTCGCCGCCACGGCTGAGTTGATCCCATATACTGTCAATCAGAAAACCCTCTCTGCGCGTCGCGCTAAAACCGACCCAACTCTCATTAAAACTCAGAGTGGTGCTGGGATGGTGCACACGGGTTCTTTTGCACATATCGGACATCCCGATGACATATCCGTTGGCCGCGTATGAACGGATGTTGACCGGATCGCCGTATAGCGTTTTTGACCATACGCCGTTTCCGTCATCGGCCGGGCAACGCCAAACACGCGATGTGTAGTCGCCGCTCATATATTCGCTTAATACTTCGGCCGGGCTATTGATAAGAGGCGCGGATGTGGCGGAATCAACAACCGCAAGGTAATAGCCGGAATTGCTGTCGGCATAAATCTCCATGGCCATGCTCAACTGGCGCAAATTGGATGCGCATGCCACCAGTTTGCTCTGCTCGCGCGCTTTGCTTAAAGAAGGAAGAAGAATGCTCATAAGCAATGAGATGATCGCCACAACAACCAGCAATTCAATGAGCGTAAATCCTTTTCGGCAATTCCTTACGACGACAGCCATATTCCTGCTCCTTGCGATGATGGCGGACTCCTGCCTGCCTGCGCACAAACAATTCAATTATCATTTGCCCGGGGCATCATGCCCCGGGCTTGTTTACTTCTGATATGACAATCACAAACCCATCAGTTCCTGCGGCGAATGGCCAGCAATCCTCCGGCAGTCAGCAGCAACAAGCTTGCCGGTTCGGGAACCGAAACCAGCTCAAAGCGAAGATAATCAACCCGGCCGGCCCAGGCGCCGCCGTTGCTCAAAAGCACATCGGTTGTGCTGCCGGCAGCCGTAAATGAACCAAGCAAAGTCTCGGCGGCGACATCATTGGCATAAAGCGTGGTTGACGGCAGCGCGGCATCATGCGCCAGCAACTGGCCATCAAGTGTCACATCGTAGGAGAGATTGCCGGAACTATGTATGGTCCTGCTTGAGTATACATGATAAGTGGCGCCGGCGATCAGGTTCACAATACCGCTGACGGTATCCGTTGGCCCAAAACCGAAACCGGCCGCGGAACCTTCGCCCAAAGTACCGTTAATCTGGGTAAGCCCGGACGCCCCGTTATAGGTAATCCCTGAGGATGTCTCATCAAAAAAAACATCGGAAGTCTCGGTAAACGTCAGCGAATCCACGCGCGCGGCGCTGTTTCCGGACTGATTGATCATCACCGTCGTGCTTGCGGATGTGGCCGTATAATAGCCGGAAAAAGTTTCCGTTTTAAAAGAATTATCCGGATTATCAAGCGAAAAAGTGTTATCGCGGATAACCGCAACGCCATTGAGATTCAGGGTATAGCCAAAAGAGGTATTGTTGTTCACAAAACGCGTCGTGGTAATGCGATATTTTTTACCAACTTCAAGCGTAATAGTTGCAGTTGCTGTTGATGAGCCCGAAATCGCAACGACATTGGCTGTTGAGCCGTTATCCGGTGAACCGCCGGCCATATATATGGCGCCTGCGCCGGCATCCGAATACGTAATGCCTGACGTTGATTCATCAAAAATAACATCCGCGCGCGCGATTGCCCCAAGAGACAACGCCCCCACCGCACAGAGTACCCCGGTACGTACCAGCATATTCCGCTCCTTTTGTTTTATATGGCCTGAGAACCGCCATAATCGGTATATGACTCCGCCCACGAATATGGCCGGATTGACTCGTTACCAGACAGCCGGAACATCACGATGATATGACTCACGGACAGTGAATTTTCATGCTGACGCAGCAGTTGCGCGCCCTGTCAGCAAGATTGGTATCGCCCAGCATCTCAAGAGCCAGCGAAATCATTCTGGGCGTATCATGTATGGCATACGCAACGCCGGTATTGTCTCCGTTGGTATCAATGCAGGCGATCATGCGGCGCTCAACATAATCAAGATGATCAAGGGCAATCAGGCGCAGAGCTTCTTCAAGGAAGAAACCCATTGAGAAAAACAGCGCGCCGGCATGCCTGTTGCGAAAATAATCAGACATGGCGCTGATCAACTTGATCTTATTATCTGACATAAACCAGCAGATATGCTGTTTTTCGGGATCAAGGCCGGCTTCTTCAAGGGCTGATTTCCACCCGTGAAGACGCGCCTGCAAAAACGCACTGCCGCGGTAAAGTTCGTCGGCAACAAAAGTGACTTCGCGGTGTCCCTGCATCAGCAGCCAGCTTGTGAGTTCATAAGCCGCGCCGTAGTTATCCTCAAGAACAGCGCGCATCGGCAGATCAAAATAAGTACGCGAAAGAGCCACGGCCGGCACTTTATCACCGGTGACTTTAAGCATCTGCTGCATGACATCATGCGTAGGCGTTACGGCAATGACGCCGTGATAATCCTGTAGCGGCAAGCCGGAGAGCGAATCAACGCTCGTGACGACATCAAAACGGTACGGCCGGCCCGGCCGATGCTCAAATTCACGGAACAGCGCCGGCGTGTACATGATTTCGCCATTGACATACGGCAGATAAACCGCAATTCTTTTGCACATGGCCTCAAGCGAATTGGGCAACGCACGCACATATGTGCCGCTGCCCTGGCGAATCTCAAGCAAACCATCATCGGCCAATTGCCAAAGAACCCGGCGCACGGTCTCGCGCTGTGCATCAAGCGTGGTCGCCAGCGTCCGCAAAGGCGGTAAACGATCTCCGACCTGAATTTCTCCCGCGGATAATTTTTCCCGCAGAATCTTCAGAGCCCGGTCATAATCACGATGTGCCATCTGTAATACTGACATATGCGCTTCCGAGAATGACGCGACTCATATCACAGCCTGATCAATTATAAGGATATGCATTTGAGTCAGATTGTGTCATTTTAAGTCAATTGACGCACTGTGTATATCTACCTCAAAAAACAAAGTTGTCAAGAAATTTTTCCAAAACACCCAAAGTGTCCCAAAAACATTACATACGTAAACATGATAATTAATCGCTTAATAATTCACCCCACATTCTACTTAATTTGTTATTTTTATGGTATTTAACATACATTTGCGATCATTTATATCTTGCTCCCGGTCATAATAATTCTCAACTTGTTCTTGCATTCATTCATAATTGACTTATATTGTCTATAAGTGTTCAAACACTTCAAGACACAAGATCCGCATATCAAAGGATAGGCCATCCGGCCGGCATACTTTATAACGACGGGAAGCGTCATGAATTATCTGGGTATCTGGGATTACGTAGCCTTCTGCTGTTACTTCAGCGTGCTTATCGGCATTGGCATTTATCTGCGCAAGCGCGCATCGGCGAGTCTTGAAGATTATTTTCTGGGAGGCAACAAAATTCCGTGGTGGGCCATGGGAATCGCGGGCATGGCGTCATGGCTTGATATGGCCGGGACCATGATCATCGTGTCATTCCTTTATATGCTCGGGCCGCGCGGAATTTTTGTGGAGTTTCGCGGCGGCGTCGGGCTGCCGCTGGCGTTTGCGATCATTTTTACCGGCAAGTGGCATCGCCGCTCAAATTGCATGACGGCCGCGGAATGGATGGTATACCGTTTTGGCCCAGGGCCTGGCGGCCAGTTTGCGCGTATTGCCGTGAGCCTGGCAACGATCGTGGGTTCCGTCGGCATGCTGGCGTATCTGATTAAGGGCGCAGGTCTTTTTCTCTCCATGTTCGTTCCGTTTTCGCCGTTAATCTGTTCGCTGGTGCTGATTGCCGTGGCCACGGTTTATACGATGGCATCCGGTTTTTATGGCGTGGTGTGCACTGATATTTTTCAATCATTGATTATTTTAACCGCGGTCATCATTGTCACGGTGATGGCGGTTTCCGGTGTGCACAGTACGCCTGATTTTGGCGCGCTGGCCGCGCGCGTAACGGGGAATACGGATTGGCTCAGCGCCACGCCGCACTTTAAGACGCATATGCCCGCAGGATATGAGGCGTATCATGACCTGTTCATGTTTGCGTTCTTTTATTTCCTGCGGAATTTTATCGGCGGATTTGGTTCCGGCGGAGATCCGAAATATTTTGGCGCAAAAAATGAGCGCGAATGCGGCATGCTGAGTTTTCTCTGGGGATGGCTGCTGACATTTCGCTGGCCGCTGATGATCGGTTTTGCCATCCTGGGCATCCTGATGACATCGCGTCATTTTCCTGACCAGGGAGTACCGGCCAAAGTCACGTCGGCCATACATCAGTATTATGGGCAAGTGGATAAAACACACTGGCCGGAAGTGCTAGCCAAAATTGCCTATCATCCGGAAAGCAGCAATCCCGAACTGACTGCGGAAATTAAAACGCTCCTGGGCGATAACTGGCAGACCAAACTGCAAATGGTCAGCTATGAAGGAACTGTTGATCCCGAACGCATTTTGCCCGGCGTTATCCTGCTGATGATTCCCGGCGGCATTCGCGGACTGATCGTCATTGCGCTGGTGGCCGCGGCAATGTCAAGCTTTAACTCAACGGTCAATATGACCGCGGGCCTCTTTACGCGGGATATTTATCAGCAACTGCGACCAAAGGCGGGCAATCGCGAACTGATCACCGCCACGTGGGCCTTTATCGTCTTGCTCGCCGTGATCGGTTACGTATCGGCGTACTCAATACGCAGCATCAATGACATCTGGGACTGGATCGCCATGAGCCTCGGCGGCGGATTGCTGGTGCCGTCAATTCTGCGATTCTATTGGTGGCGCTTTAACGGCATGGGCGTGGCGGTGGGCCTGATCACAGGCGTCGGCGGCGCGGTGATTCAGCGGTTGGTGTATCCGAATCTTGATGTGCGCATGCAATTCGTCGTGCTGAGCGCAGTCGGATTAGTCGGCTCAATTGTCGGGACCTACATAGGCAAACCGACAGATTCAGCCGTGCTGACGCGCTTTTATCGCATGACGCGGCCATTTGGTTTCTGGGGGCCGATGCTTAAAACATTGTCGCCAGAGATGCGTCATGCCATGCGCCGCGAACATCGCAATGACCTGCTGGCGCTGCCATTTATGCTCACGTGGATGATCACGCTCTTTATGCTGCCCATGATGCTGATGGTGGGCAACTATCAGGCCGCAGCCGTTATCGCATGCATATTGACCGTGTGCCTGCTGGGAATTTACAAATTCTGGTACCTGAATCTGCCTCCGGAAGATAAACAGAAACAGACAAAGGAAGTACATGAAAATGTCACCGTTTTTCAAGACGAAAAAGCTGGTTCACTCCATTGATTGCACGGTTGCGGCCGAGAAGGATTATTTTGAGAGCCACCCGACGCAAATCGTCCGCACTCAAGCGGGCGATTACCGGCAGTGCTCGCATGTGCAGTTCAGCCGTTTTGCGTACAGATATCGGATTGAGGATGTGCAAAAACCGCATCTGCTGAGAATCTGCTATCCCGACGATGCCGAACGCACCTTCTGCGTAATGGATGGCATTTCGTATGACGTCTCAACGGGCATTGCCACCGGCCGGGAATGCGCAATTTCCGGAACGATAAAGTGCCATGACATCCTGTTCTGGCCGAGGCAGAAAGAAAATTTTGTCATGCTCATCAGTTGGGATGCCGCGGCCGTGGCGGCGGCATCGCGCATTGAGATTTATCGCGTTGAAGATGATGCGCTGACGCCAAAGAATGCGCCGGCACAAGGCCGAAAGATCGGCATGCAGTGGGAAGATCCCTGTGGGCGCTATTTATCAATGGGCGCGCACAAACGCACGGACTGGCCGGAGCGCCTGGCGGATTACTGCGCGAGCATCGGCCAGAATATTGTTGAGTATCCGATCTCCTGGTACTGGGGATGCCTGTATCCGTCGTCACTTGACGCATGCGATCATCTTGAGCAGATTGTGGACTCAAAAGGCGATATTTATATGAACGGCATATCCCGATGCCGTGACTGGGTGGCCGAAACCATTGAGATTCTGGGCCGCAGAAATATTGATTTTATTGGCGTTTTTCACACATATCGCTTTCACCATCTGCTGAAAAAAGCGATGCAGGACCCGGGCATACTGAATGTGTCCTGTGATGGCAAATATCAAAGATCACCCCTTGACTGGACCCGCACCTGGACACGCATGAACCTGCCGTATATGGCTTCCGCGGAAGGAATTGATGATCCGGAATCCGTCGTCGGCACGGCATATGAGTGCACCAGCGGCATGCGGCAGATACCAGAACATCTTCTGGGCGAGCCGATGGGAAAGGTCAACGGTTTCTGCGGGCCGGTCTTTAATTGTCTGCATCCGGCGGTGCAGGAACACCTGATAGCGCTGATGCGCGAACTGCATGAGCGCTACGCAAAATATGATAATTTCAAAGGATTGTCATTACCGCTCTGGGCCGCAAGCTTTATCTGGTTTGGCAGCACAAAATTGGGTTATGATGACTTGAGTTTTGCCATGTTTGAGCGCGAACATGCACTGCAATCCGGAATCGGCGTAAAAGATGACAACCGCTTTCGCCGCCGCCATGAGTGGATTGAGAAACATCACCGCAAAACTTTTCTCGCCTGGCGCTGCGGGAAAATATATGGACTTCTCTGCCGCATGCATAAGGCGCTTGCCGGAGACAGAAAGGATATCAGGCTGAATCTTTCTATTTGCCGCGAGCCTCTGCTGGGCCAGCTTTTCTGCGGGGATATGCCGGAACTTTACCATGAATCATGTATTCAGCTTTATAAACTGGGCGGCCTGAATGAGCTGCTGCGCGCTGGCGGCATTGATCCGTCGCTGTTTACCAATGGCGACGGGCCAGAACTGGAAATTCAATTTGATCCGTTCCGTGACCGGTCTCTTGATGGCAAATTCGGAAAAGGCGTCAACAGCAACACGCTGCGCGATCATGATTATCTTGATCATGGCATATTGAGCGAACTGCATCATCCTCATAATCGCAACGCATTTATCTTTAACTGTTATTACGAATCAGGACGTTATGTCATCGGCCAGCCGCTGAAGGAAATTCCCGCGGATCTTGCAGACGCCGGCACGGGAATTGAGAATCTTTATCATCTGTATCTGGTATTCAAGCACCACACATGGTCATGGCGCAAGCATGAATTTACCACCTGTCCCGGCGTGCCAACGGCCGGCCGATATTTTCTTGAATATTATGCGCACGCCCTGGGCGCGCTTGATGCCAAACAGATCACCTTTGGCGGGCTGACGGTTGGCACGTGGGGTCATGAGCCGGAACTTGCGGAATTTGCAAATGTATTTTCGCATCTTCCGGAGGATGCTTTTTTACCGGTCAGGGCCAATGCGGATTCCGTCATTTGCCGCACACTGCACAAAGACGGGCAAACCTATTTTTATCTGGTCAACCAGGAGCCAGAGGCGATTAAAACAACCATGCAACTCAGCCGGCCGGGAATGTCTCTGAGATTTCTGGGAAAGCAGGATTCTGTTTTACGGCTGGCCGATGATCAATGCTCCGTATCTCTTGCGCCTTTTGAACTGGCGGCATACGTTGCGGATTGCGACGTTGAGATTCAGCATATTCATATCACATGGTCGCCGGCGATGCATGAGCGGATAGGCCGCGCCCAGGCACTGCTGGGCAAGCTGAATCAGCCGGAGATGCGCCATAACGAATGGGCCCGCTGGCTCGGCAAGGAACTTGAGAATTGCCTGAGCAATCATCGTTGTGCGCTATTGCGGCAGGTTCTGCAATCCGGGCCGGCGATGCGTGCTGATCATGCCGCGGCAAAAGTAATAATTCATGCGGAGGCAATACCTGCTGAGCACAGGGAAACGCAACCGCAGAGCGTGTGAGCAAAGACCAATCATTGACAACTTATCAATCGGAAGATGTCAGTCCGCCGGCGTATGCCAGAATAAGCACCGCAACCAGCAGCAGAACCATTGCGGCCATCATGCGCCGGCGCGCACATGCGGGGGCGTCGCGCCATTCACCGGTGACAAACCCGAGCATCTGCGCTCCGCTGAGCTGCATGGACTGATACGCGCCAAAACCGACTGATGCGCCCAGTGCGCCGAGCATCTGAATGCCGCTGCCCATGAGCATAACGAAGCTGATAAATGTTAATCCGAGAATACTGGCCAGCAGAAATTCGGCCTTGCTGGCGGAGAAAATCCCCCACGAGCGATTGCGCATCAGCATGACGCCCGGGAATGCGATGTTCACGATTCCTCCGCCGGCCAGGCAAACCGCCCACACGGCCATGTTCGCGCCAAGATGACTGGCGCCGTATTGCTTCATGGACGTCATGATCTGGGATTCCGTCAAAACAAAACTGAACACCAGACCAACCTGAAGCACGCCGGCCAGAACCGCCAGGGTAACACCGGTTAATACGTCGCGCCTGTTTCTGATCTGGTTGCGCGTGCGCTCATTGCCGGCCCACGCCGCAAGGATAACACCAAAAACCATCAGCCCGGTGGCCGTTAAAATCAGATAACCGGCAGCGCTTTGCAAAGCCGGCGCCTGCTTAAAAAGCCCCGTATCCCTGAGCAAAATCGGCACAAGCACCCCGATTGGCAAACCAATTCCCGTCAGTAGCCCCATCGTCAGCGCCACGCCGATATACCGCCAGCTCAGCATGCAAAATACGTTGGCGATACCCCATGCGGTTGAAAAAAGAAAGGCCTTAAGCCACACATCCCACGCAAGCGCGCCATATGCGGATAACGCGTGCGGACACAATATAAAAGTAAGAGTCCAGGGAAGAACGGCCAGCCCCAGGACAGAGCTGATGAACATCCAGTGTTCCTGTCCATATCGCCGAATCAATTTCGTCGGCCATGCGCTGGTCCCCGCCAGCAAACCGCCCAGTACAGTCAGCATCAATCCCAGCCATTGCTCAACGACCATTCGGCAATCCTTTGAGAAAAACAACTCATCTCGCAGGATATGACGATAGCCGAAACACAGGCGCAAGCACTACACCAGGATTCCGATCCATTTTACATTTTTTATGATTTTGCCTGATGATTGTTCAACACCAACAGCAACGCTTTGGGCCGGGATATGGCCCTTATATCATTATTGTGCGTTCTGTTTTTCCGCGGCTTCCGTGCGCCATTGCGGCGCTTGAAGATTGGCCGCGCGCACCCGCTCTACCAAGTCCCACTTGGGGCGATCCGCCAAGTCAACCATGCCAAAAGCATGATTCTCACCAATCACAAGACTCTTGCTGCTGGCGGCATTTTTGCCGCCGCGGCCCAGAATCAATTGGTCGCGATAATCAAACCAAATCATGCCGACGCTATATCGGCTCCGCGCCGCGGCCTCAAGAGACTCATGATAAAGTTGCCCGGCCGCGGCATCATCATCCGCCTGGGAACGATAATTGCCATAACCACGCTGGCCGCCATAAAACGTGGGAAAACCAAATTCCCCGCAGAGTACCGGCTTGTTTGTTTCTTCAATCAATGCAAGAAATTTGGGTTCGGCAAATCCCGGATCGTAACGATCATAACCGATGACATCGCAATGCGGCGCGATCAACCGCCAGTCATTTTCGTTAACCCACCATCCGGGCGTGATCCAGAAACCCATGTATAAATGATTCGGATCAATTCGCTTAACAGTCTGATGCAGCAACGCGTAATAACGATCCGCAAAGTAGCGGCGCAATTGCTCAACATCATTGTCAGACGGGTGAACTTCCGCCGTGCACAATTCCTCAACCGTAGCGGCGGATGTTTTCCACGCGGCCGACAATGACGCAATTTTATCGTCATAAAGCCTGGCAAGCGCATGATCAATTAATGCCCGTTTCGCGGGCGAAACAACCTTCAGTATCCCGCGAATATCATCCGGCTTTATGATTTCCTTGTATTCGTTACCCACGCCCCACCCCAGCACCCAGGGACTCGACAGGTAGGGCCGCATCTGCTGTTCAAGTTCTTTTTCAATCATTTTTTGAACGGCGGGATCAAAAACATCAGGCCGGCCGGCAATAAGAGGAACTTTCCCAAGCCGCAGATAACCGATGCAGCCTACGGCGGTTTGCTGGCCGATTTTGGCGCCATCGCCAAAAAGGCCGCCCCATTTGCCCGCACCGGAAAATCCCCACGCCCTGATTCGCTGCGCGGTCAAGTCGCGGGCGATATTTTTCCAGTCGCTGCCATATTTCCGAATCATATTGGCCGCGCTGAAACAGACATACTCCGAACCATCATCAGAACCCCAGAGATTTTTCTCCCACACATCGCGATACTCTTCCGTGCGCGGCGGAAGTTCCGCAAACAGATATTCGCGATTGGTCACCGGCGTCGGCGGCCAGTTGAGCCCCGGTATGCCGCACAAGCCGATAAAATAACAGGGATTGCCTTCCGGCGTGATTAACCACCAGAACCCCTTACGCTGCGTCAGGCGGTAAAATCCCGTGGCTTTTTCAGACCAGCCCAAAGTCAAAGAACCGCCAAAACGATCATATCCTCCCGGCATGCCCCATTGCCGCAATTGCTGGCGCTCTTTTTCCCATGCATCAGCCAAGTCCGCGTCATTTTTGATTTTACCGGGATAATCCGCGGCTATCGGCTGGCCATAACGATCAACAAACGGCGCAAACTCACGCGCGTCTGGCAATTGCGCAAATTCAAATTCACTCTCAATTGTGATGACCGATGATGCATCGCACTTAAATTGCAATTTTTGCGGTACTGATGGCGAAAGAAGCTGAATAGCCATCGGACGTGCGGCAAGTTTTTCAAAATCACGCGTAACGTTCTGGCCGGTAGAGTCTGAAATGGAGAAACGATGCGGAATCACCATGTAGTCCGCTTTGGCTTTTTGCCAGCTTGGCGTATCGTTAATCATAAACGCGCCGGAAAAGGCGGAAAACGCCACGGGCTTTTTCCCGATAAGCACATCATTTAAATACAAAGAAGCATCATGCGGCGTAATGACGGCTTTCGCACGGTATCGCGTCGCGAGTTCCCACTGATGTTTGACGGAAACATAACGCCAGGCTTTCCCGTCAGCCACGGCCAATTGCAGAGTCACGCCGCCAGGAGAAATTGGCGTATGGTCGCTCTCCCCCTCAAGAACCATATAAAATCCCTGCCGCGCGCCCCAGCTTTGCTGAGCAGCCAGGCGCAACGCCCGTGTTTCCGCGCCTGCCGATGAACAGAGAGCCAGAACGACAACAGACAAAATAATCCGGGTAAGCGTCACCGCAACTCCTGATGATACTGACGAAGAACAAACGTCAATGACACACACTGCTCAGACGCCGCGTCGGCGCAACAACAACAAACCGCCGGATGCCAACACCAACAGCGACGATGCTTCCGGTACCGAATAGCCGTAAATCGCGATCTGATACAGATCGCCGCCGAAATTACTGCCGCTGCCGGCGCTCACCGCGGCCCGAAAATCAACATATCGCGCGATGGTGTCAACACCGTCAAGTTTAGCTGTTTTGGCGGCGGTACTGGTGCCTTCGCTAAATGTGGCCGACGCAAATAACGTGGTATTGGCGTCGCTTGGCGCGGAAGTACTCAAATAAATTTGTTGTGCATCTGCGACCTTTGACCAACGATGGCCGCCGTAATCCGCATAGGTGATCACCACGTAATCAATCACATAATTGGCGCCGAGATCAAAGACAATATCAAAATTACCACCGGAAGAAACAGCTCCCTGCCAACCGGAAACAACCTTGTTGCTTCCTGATGTTAATTCACCGGTTTTAAAGGATATTGCCGCGCCGCCGGTAGTGATGGGCGCCAGGCTTCCGTCATAAAAACCCGTTGTCAGCGTTGTTCCCGGATAAAAAGCCGTGCTGAATGATGAACTGCCGGCGCGTGAATAATACGTATACGTCGCCACATCGCGAACGACAACGGCGGAATCCTGTGTTAAGTTAATAATTGTATTTGCCACCAGATCATGTGCCAGGGCGCTTACGGCCAGGCAACTGCCAATCAATACGGTATTCATGGTCATTTTCATTTTGTCCCTCTCTCTTTCTCACGACAATAAGGATTTCACAATCAATCAAGATCAAAGAATGATTCAGCTCAGTTTTTAAGGCAATACTGATCTTTTGGCATGCCATTAGCCTCATAATACCGCACAATGCTGCTGGTGCCGGCGGCTTCGGCGCGCCCGTCAAGAATCAGTGCGCAATTTCGGGACCGGTTATGCACGCGGGCGTCAAGATATGCATACTGCGGCAGCGTGGTCATGGTGGCATCGTAATAAAAGATGCCCCGGCCTTCCGTCAGCACAATCTGGTCGCGCGCGTGCGGGGTTGATTCCGCCATCAACCGTAAAAGTTTATACGATGTCTGCGGCGGGCCTTTTGAGGCAAATTTTCCGTTGTAAGCATAACTGCCTACCGCGTATTTGCTGTCACATGTCCACGGTTTTGAGGCATTGTTCGTCAATCGCAGCCAGCGGCTGGTCGGCTCTGATGGACAATTCCAGATTTTAGGACTTTCTCCGAGCTGCGTCGTTAGCAGATTGCAGAACCATCCGTACTTGGTATTGTCGCTGGTACTTTCGGCCTGAGAATCAGCCACAAAAAAGGTGGGCATATATCCGTTATTTTCATCCGCGTATATCCGTATACCCACGCCGATCTGGCGAAGATTTGAAAGACAGGCAACTTCTTTGGCGCGTTCCCGTGCGCCGTTGAGCGCCGGCAGCAGAATTGCCATAAGCACTGCTATGATCGCTACCACAACAAGCAATTCAATTAACGTAAAAGCGTAACGCACTGATGTCGGTCTACGCGTCATGACAATCCCTTTCCGATCACAGGCAACGACAGGAATAGCACAATCCCGCGACGCACCTGTCACCCATATAGCCTGAACCACAGTGACAAACGGCATGACCTGCCATGAGCGCCCAAAGAGCTGTTATGGCTCACGGATGCACAGGTCCCGTGGTATTTCCCGCAACAAACCGGCAATTAACCGCGACATGCAGTCTTGCGGCGCATGGGTTCTGAACCCGGCGCGCGGCCAATTCAAGCGCGGCCCGGCCGATCTCCACAAACTGCGGATCAATCGTCGTAATAAAATGCCGGTCCGATGCGGAAAACATGGCATCATAACCCGTCACACTGATTTGCCCGGGCACACTGATACCGCGCGACTCAAGCGCACAAATGACAAGCTCCGCAATACGATCATTCACACACACAAACGCCGTAACACCTTGTGATACGGCCTCTATGAGCGGATCAATCATGATCTCATCACGTGAAAGAAAAAGGTCCTGGTTAAAAAATCGCAGATCGGCCAACGGAACATGATGATACAGCGCCTGCTGAATATACGCAGACATGCGTTCGCTATTCCACGATGCCTGGTAAGCCTCGCCGACCCACGCCATTTTGCGATGCCCAAGCTCCGCCAGATGATCAACAATCTGGCATATGCCGCCACGGTTGTCGCTGCTGACGGCGTCAAGCTCAATCTGCGGATATATCCAGTTGACGCTGATGACCGCGCTGAATGCCGATATCAGCCGGACAATTTCCGGATCTTGCCGGCCTTCCAGAACCACCGCATCGCAGCCATTTTCGCGAATCACCTGCGGAAGTTTGACATCATGCGGCTCATCCGCATCCCGCGCCTGCCATGAATGAACCGTAAACAAAACATTAACACGATCCGCCTCGGCCGTCATGCCGTGCAAAACCCGCATGGCATTCGGGCTTGATTGCGATTCTTCAGACCTCAGCAACAACCCAATATGCGGCTTATCCGCCTCGCTGCTCTTACGCCTGCGCGAAAGTCCCTGATAGCCCAATTGAGCAGCCACGGCCGCAACCTGTGCCCGAGTCCGCGGATTCACGCGTGCACTCTGCCGCAACGACCGAGATACCGTTGATGGCGAAAGGTCCAGTTTGGCGGCAATATCATGTATGGTGACATCCATGATTTTATTTTACAATAAAAACAACTTTGTGCAAATTTTAATCAAAAAGATACCGAATTACATAACAATTTATTTATAAGCAATTTATTAACAATATATTACATATTAACTTAATTTTATGAGGACATGGGGGAAATAATTATACTTTGCCAATTTTTGGCATCATTTTTAAAAACAAACAGGAGGAAGGCTGATCACCAGCCCTCCTCCTGCACTTTATGACATATCCTTTTACACGTATGAACCCGAACCAGAAGGCATCTTATTACTGCTTGCCATGCCGCCCTCTGAACCCGATCAGCCCGGCGCATCCCAGGCCCAGCACGCCCAGGCTGGCCGGTTCCGGAATTACTTCAAGAGAAAAATTATCAAAGCCGCTGCCGGTTGCTGTTGAATAAGGCAACTGGGCCAAGATCACAAACTTATTAAAATCGGTAGGCGCTTGGCTCAGCACTACATTTGACACCAGCGATGTTCCGTTGATAGAAAAATCCACAACCGTGTGCGTCGCATTGTCATAGGTCAGTGAATAGTCAACCCACGTATACTGCGTGATGCCAGAAGGCAATGCCCCTGAGGCAACACTTCCGCCGCTGCCATTGTTGAGCGCGCTTGACTGCAAATTCCAGGTTAAGTCAATCGTGTTGATTTGCACCCATATTGCGCCCGTTGTCGCATTCAATGAATAGCCTGATGCGTTGCTGAATCCAAAAGACATGCGGCCGCTCGTTGAACTCGTCGTATGGCGGTAAAACGACGAAAAGCTGACCTTGACCGTTGACCCATACTGGCTGTAGTTGCTCATCGCAAAAGGCAGGCCCACGCCGATTGTTGTTGACCCGTTTGTCCGCATAATGCCCTCTGTGGCGACATCAGACCGCGTATCGTCGGCCAGCAGCCATGAGGTGGACCCATCCCACGCCAGGTGTCCCGTGCCGCTGGTCGTTCGGCCGACGACGGTTTGCCCGGCCGTCACGGTATCCGACAAAGAAAATTGATCCGCCGCGATGATTTCGCCATGCGCGAGAGATCCCAGCGTCAACATGCAGATGGCCGCCGGAATTGAACATTTTTGAACATGCATCATGATCTTTCTCCCTATGGTAAAAATTATTTTACTATTTTTATAAATACATAGCTTTACTTATCAACAGGCACTATGGCCGCATTGCCATCACATGGCTACGACGGATAACGAGGACTTAAAAGTTCGCTTTAAGCCGGTTACCGATTTCGCCGGCATTCGGAAAGCTGCTGTTCATGCCGAGCGCGATCAGGTCAATCATGCTCTTGCCTTTTGTGTAGTAACCGATATCCGTCCTGTAATCAGACTTAAATGCATTGACATGTCCATCTGAATATCCCACATTCCAGATATCACTGTGCGCCATTGCGGACATCTTATCCGTAACCGTAAATGTATCATTCAGCACGGCGCGCGTTTCGTAGTTGATCAACTTCATCTGTGCCCAGCCGGTATCCGAGTTATAGTAAGGCAGCATGTCATAGGAGCATTGCGCGGATGTATTGTTTTCCGCGCTGTTGCGCGGCCATTTGGCCCAGTAGTCCAGCGCGTATTTACTGCCCTTCTGAGCCGGGCAATACAGGGACAAGTGATTGCTCAGGTATTTGCCGTATACCAGCAGACCCGTTGAGCGATACCCCTCATTTTGCCCCACCCAATAGGTGCTCCAGATATCAAGCGGCCGGTTCGCCGGCGGCGAATTGGTATCATAATAAGGCATTGCTCCGTTAAAATTATCCGCATACATTCGCAAGGCGATGATATTCTGCCGCAGGCGCGATGCACACGACACGTCAATCGCGGACTTTCTGGCTTTGCTCAGCGAAGGCAGCAGTATCGCAATAAGAATGACAATGATGGCCACGACCACAAGCAACTCAATGAGAGTAAAGCCTGATCTTCCTGCAACACGCTCAGTTGCCCGTTGCCGCATGCCGTTGTTCACAATATCACGCATAAATACCCCCTGCGTCTTGTTTGGGTGACCGTATGTTTTTTTCTGGCTCATCGGTAAAACTCATTTCTTCGGCATCATATCAAGCAGAACAATGCTTCGCGGCTTAAGAGCCAGCGGATGGTTAAGCGCCACATCCGCCTGCCCCCACAAATCTTTGGCAACTCCGGAAGCCCGCGCCGGGACGGAACTCAAAATCACGGTGCGTTCCTGATTTGTCAGGTTCATCAGGTAAAGCCAGCGAGTCGTTCCGTCATCATCACGCGCGCTGCCGCGGGCAATTTCACCGGCCGGTATGCCTGCGCCATCCTGGCCGCGCACCTCAACGCCCTCAAAATAATCCTGGTAGCCTTTCCACGCGGGATCAACCACAATTCTGCCTTTCCCATATGAATGCGCGCCATCCTGATTCAGCAGCGTCAAAAAGGATTGCGGCACGGCCGGGATTTTCCCGCCCCAGGGATCAAGCCATTCTCCGCGCGCCGTAAGCCATAATGTACCGCCGCCGGCCACCCACTGTTCAATATCCGCAACCAGCGCCGCGGGATGATAGCAACCATTCGTGGCGGCCAGCATTTGCACATCATTCAAATCTCCGGCTTTGTAGCGTTCAGGCAGCATCATATTGACGCCGGCGGAATTGGCGGAGAGCAGATCATATGCCGCAACAAAACCGATCTCTTTCCCATCCCAGTAATCTTTCTGCTGCAAGTGCGATATCTTGTCATAAAGCAAACTTGCTTTGAGTTTTCTTTCAGAGGCAAATCGCGTGATCACATCCGCATTCTGGCGGATTTTCAGCGATGTTCGGCCGATGACATTCAGCGCCAGCGGATAGCGCGTAATGGATTGAGGATCTCCCGGCGCCTGCCATGCACGGCGGCCCCAATTCCAGATCTGCCCCATATCCATTCCGTGCACGTAACAGTCAAGCATCCTCTGCGACACGATATCCGCGGGATATGTCAGATTATTTTCATCATACCCCTTAATTACTTTCCATTCGGTGGACACCAGCGGCACATTGGGCGCAAACGCCCGCGAAAAATCAAGCTTCATGGGGTCGGCAACGCTCCAGCCGACGGTATTTGTCTCGCCACGGTCATAAAGCATCACCGGATCAAGCTGACGGTAGCCGAAATCGTGAAAACGTTTGACCCATGTCATCATGCCCGGCAGATACTTTTGAACTTCCTGGCGCATGAACTCAAAATGGTCCCCCACAACCTGGGCGCGGAACTCTTCCCAGTCATATTTGACGGCGGGATTATTTTTCAATTTCCCAAGAATCTCGGCCAGTTGCAGTTGATCAAAACCGGCCAGGTTTACGCCCCACCGCAGGTTCATTTTTTCTGTGCGGTTATCGTAACGCCGCGCCATCCACTGACGGAACGACACTTCAAAATCAGGCGCGGTTTCGCGAATCGTATACCCCGGTTCATTGGCGGTACCCACGCTTGTCAGATTCGGATGCCCCTTCAGATAAGGCAGCATTTTGTCATAATAGTCCCGCAGCGCCATGCGCGTATCAGGCTTGAGTATGTCATAAGGCAGCATCGTGTGGCCGACGGACCCGTTTATCATTCCGGGATATTTATCCGCCAATGATTCATGCAGCTTATGCGTGGACAGCAGCAATTGAACAGAGAGTCCCTGCTGAGCGGCGCGATGAAGCAACTGTTCAAGATTTTCCGGATGCGCCCAGGCATCCGTTGAAACTTCAACCACAATGCTGTTAAACCCGCATTTGGCCGCATACGATAGCGAACTTTCCGCATTTCTCCAGTCAAGAACGCCGACCAAAAGCAGCGGCCGGTTGTTTTGCCGAATGGTTGCGCCGTTCACCTGCAACGGCAAACCCGGATCGTAATCACGAACAGCCTGCTGCGAAATGCGCCCGGCCCTGAGCGCGCGAATTTCCTCCCGCGCATCGTTGAGCAGATCCTTGACCTGCCGAGCCAGCGCCACGGCGATTTTCCGCTCTTTTTGTGTGTAAAAATCCTGTCGTAAATATTGGTTGATAAACAGATCCGCCACAGCCAAAGTTACCTGCGGATACTGCACGACAACGCCCCTGCCGGCCGCATCAGCCAGTTCTTCATTCACGCCGGCAAGCTCCGTCTTGAGGTCTGCCAGACGCTTCTCAAAATCTTTACTGTCAAATACGGCAACATTCATGGCATGCGAAGAACCGGCAATCACCCGGCCCTGGGCATCCTCAAGCGATATGCCGATCTCATGCTCGCCGGCCGGTATATTTTCCGCAAATCGCTCGGCGCTCAATTGCAGGATGTTATTCCCTTTCTTCAACTGCGCTTGAACGGACGATATAACGGCATTGCTCTTTTGATCAGACGATACCTTCAGCCTGCACGTTACCGGAATATCCGCATCGGAACTGACTTCAACACGCAGCGAAAAGGGTTCGTCATCAGCAAGCTGATTGGGCGTCTCAAGCTTCATCACCGCGCAACGAATCGGCGAAGTTACTTTCAGCGCATCAATCGGCGTCATGGTCAACGGATCAGGAGCGGGCTCAATGCGGACATTCCGAATCAGGAAATGCACATTCTGATTATTCGGCACTCCCTCTGAAGATGTGCGAAGAACAATCCGCATACCGGCCGGATTGCGATGCCGTGTTGATCCTGACGTGATGCGGACTTCATGCCATTTACCCGGTTCATATCCGCCGAAATTGCCGCGAAAAGCCGGCCCCATATCGTGCAGAACCGGATGCGGCAGGCCCATCTCCATCATGATCTGAAAATTCATCGGCGTCACCGGATAAAGATCAAAAACAAGCTCTCCGGCGGCCGGACGCACAAGAGGCGTCGGGAAAGTTCTGCTCCAGTTGAGCCATTTGGGCTTTTTTGTATTGGCCTTAAAAGAAAAATCAAGAACATTCCGATTCGGATTTCTCGGGTCCGCCACTTCCTTCACGCTCATGGAGTTGCCGTCAACCGCGCCGGAGGCGGACCATCCTTCGGCATGGGACATGCTCAGAATGCTATCAGGGAAGGCCTGATCTTCAATGATATGCGGCAATTTGACCGCGGACTCAACGGTGGCGGTCAAGGATAAATCCGCGTATGAGAATGATGCGGATGCGCAAACGGCAACAGATGCGAACATGATCATCGCAACATGGCGGCGCATCAACAATTGACGATCAGATAAAACCATCACACATCCTTTTTTGACCCGTGATATGCAGCTTTGGCTATATCACTGTATACCGTAATAATAGTGTTAACAGTAACAGATGCCGCAGCATGCGCCGGGCGATAATGCCGATGACGCCGCCGCATCCGCACTTCAATTGTCATATACACATACAATACGCCGCGATATGCGCGGCCGCATGTTATTTACGATCTGGAGCAAGGTCCGGTGGATTCGCGAAGAATAAATTCCGGACGGAATTTCTCCGGCGCCAGCGGTGTTTCTCCCTGTATCTGGCGAATCAGCGAATCAACGGTTCTTTGCGCTATGGGTTGCGTCGGCGTGTGAAGTGCGCTGACTTCCGGATCACACGCCAATAACATGGAGGTATCCTCAAAAGCGACGACAGAACAGTCGCGCGGAACACTTTTACCCAGTTTTCTCATTCCGCGGATAAAGCCGATGGCCATCAGGTCATTGGCCACAACCACCGCAGACCACCCGCGCTCCGCCGCGACACGCGCCGCATCCTGGCCGTCCTCAAGACGCCAGGAGCCATGCCACACCGGATCAATCTGGCTTGATACGCCCAGACTCAGACAGCTTGATAAAAATGCGTTGAGTCTGAAGACAGCGCCCATGTCGGAACTTGGCCCCGTAACCAGGCCGATTCTGCTGTGCCCATGCGACACAAAATGACGGATCACCTCACCCATTCCGCCTTCATAATCAATCAGCGCCGGAGAATTTGCCCCGGCCCGGTTGTGCGTCACCACCGGCAACCCGCCGGAAAGCTCCTCAAGGCGCTCCTGGGAAAGATTCGGCACAAGATTAATCAGCCCGTCAACCATTCCCGCGGCAAATCGGCGAACACTCTCAACAACTCCGGCCGGATTTGCCTCCACAAGGCCAAGCAACAGGCGGTAATCATATTCAGCAAGACAATGCTCAATGGCCTCAATTTTGATGCCCGTGGCCGGATTGGCAAGTTCTGAAACAAGCACGCCGATTTGCCCGGTACGGTTGGTCCTTGTGGCGCGCGCCGCGAGATTTGGCTTATACCCCAGTTGCTCGGCAATCTGCTGCACGCGGCGAACCCGCATTTGGCCGGTAACACTGTTGGCCTTGCGATGCCCGTTGAGAATGCGGGAGACTGATGATTCAGAAATCCCGGCATGCGATGCAATATCTGACAACGTCGCCATGTCAACCCATACCCGCTTTACTTGCCTGACCTAAAACCGGACACCAACTGATTCGGATAACCGGACCACACACAGTATACCTATATCACTTAACAGGCCAGGCGTCTTTATCCCATCATGATTTGCAATCCATAATCCCGGCCGACGGATAATTCATCAAGAGTTGCGTCATCTTTATGATGACCTAATATTAGCACATAAACAAACGATTGCAAATATATTCGCTATTATTAATTTTGTATTTCAATTTCGTATTAAGGTTATAAATAGATCATTATTTATTATCCTCATAGAGATTATTTGTGGATGATGCAATAAATAACATCGTTTGCTTTTTATTTCATTTATGCGATATACATTAATAACGCAAGCGCTACTTAATCGTGAGATCTCAAAGGACACCACGCATATCACTACGCCATACTGGCAATCTCAGGGGTTATGAATAAATCATCTCCCGGCAAAAACAAAAATAAAGAAAGTACTTTCGTTTTTATAACTGATTTATAATTAATGACTTATAATTTTATAAAGAAATTACATTTGCATCATTCCGAATTGGCGTTATCCTAAAATACATAGTAAGCATATCCCAGCGCGAGAACGATACGTATGATTTCGATGAAGCAAATAGCCAGCGTGTGCAATGTCTCTGAGGCGGTAGTCTCAAAGGCACTTGGCAATCGCGCGGGAGTCAGCGAAAAGACGCGTCGTCGCGTGCATGATGTGGCGCGTCAGTTTAATTACCGCCCCAACGCGCTGGTGCGCAGTCTGCAAAGCGGCAAAACAATGACTGTGGCCGTGGCCTGCAATGTTCTGGATGATCCGTATGTCGGCCAGGTGATGCAGGGAATCCTTGAGGCTCTTTATCAAAAGAGCTACGAAGCGATTGTTTTTAACTGGGATCTTGGCGTGCGCGATAACGCCCACATGGTCCGCAGCATGGGCGAGCGGCGCGTTGAAGGATTGCTGATGTTTCCGCCGGCCCGCGTGCCGACGCCGGAATACCTGGCGGAATTGCGCGCGTTCCCCGGCCACATTGTTCAAATTGATCAGCAGTGGAGCAACAGCGAATTTGATTTTGTCGGCACGGATGACCGCGCGGGATCTGTTGAAGCAACGGAACATCTGATTTCGCTCGGCCACCGCAGAATCGCATGTATGCATTATCGCGAAGTCAGCACAGGCCTTGAGCGTTACGAGGGTTTTGCCGAAGCCATGATCCGTCACGGCGTGCCGATGAGCGAAGAATTGATTGTGGCCGGCGGTTGTGATTTTGAGCAGGGATATCAGCAGGCCAAAACATTGTTGAGCCTGCCCGATCGGCCTACGGCTGTTGTTTGTTTTAATGATGTCACCGCGATGGCCCTGATTGCCGCGGCGCATGATATGAATATTCGCGTTCCGCAGGATTTGTCGGTAACAGGTTTTGCTGATCTGCCGATGGCCCAGCAGGTACGTCCGCGGCTGACGACTGTTCAGCAGATGCCGCGGGAACTTGGCAAAAAAGCCACGGAATTACTGCTTGTGCGTCTTGCTGAAGAAGAGAAAACGATGCACGCGGCGCCTAAAATCATCAGGACGCCCACATCGCTGATTATCCGCGATTCAACCATGCCCATACACCGCGAAAAATAATAACAACTGTAATTCCTGATGCGTATTTTTCAGGAATGCAGAAGACCTTAAAAAGTGAACCGTTGCGTAGCGGCCGGCGTCAGGCTTTGTTCATATGAGCCTATCATGTCAGGAGATGCCGTAATGACCGCACGCAGAACAATATCACAACTCTTTTCGCTCGGAAGGAGAGACCATGTTAAGCCACAGAAGCCCGGTATTTCAGGACGCACATCGCCGCATGCGTCGCGCTTTTACGCTCATTGAACTGCTTGTTGTAGTCGCCATCATAGCCGTGCTCATGGCTATATTGCTGCCGTCGCTGTCCCACGCACGCGAAATGGCCAAAGCCGTCAAATGTTCAGCCAATGTGCGTTCGCTGAGCATGATGGTGATGCAGTATGCGGCCGAGAATAACGATTACTGCATTCCCAATGGCGACGATCAGAGCCAGTTGCCGACAGCCTGGTACTGGAAAGCGCTCAGTTCAACGGCGGTATGGCAAAATTCGCCGCTGGTTGCCATGTTCGGATATGAGAATGTTACCAAAATGCGTAATTGCCCCAGCAGCAAAGGGGTATTATCGCCGGCCATGTATATGACAGGCATGCCCTATCGCACAGTGGCCGGTTATGGTCCGGAATATCTCTGGCACCTGACCAAGTTCAGTCAGGTGAGGAACCCGGCTGGCGCGGTGATGTACAGCGAAACACCGACCACCGCCGAAGCCACGGCAGCGGGCAAAGTGCAGAGCAACCAGGCGGTATATGGCAGCCAATTGCAGATTCTCGCCGCGCCGCGCCACCTGACAACCAATACGTTCTCGTTCATGGACGGCCACGCGGAACAGGTCAGGGGTTATCCGCCGACGAGCGGATTCCCGACGGAAGGCGCATGGCGCAAAACGTATGAGTATCCGTAATACCCATCACGCATGCATCGACGGAACAGTATCCGGATGAATTTTAACAGTACATAATATTTTCTGATTACTAATCACAAACACATTGGAGAAGAGAGGAAACTGACCCATGAAAATGACAACAGCAGCCATTATTGTAACGTTAAGTACAATAACTTCATTATCAACTTATGCGACAGTCGTACACAATGCCGGCATTCCGACAGGTCTTGACGCCAATTTCAAGACCAGCAGCACCTATATCTATCTTGAAGCGGAAACATCCACACAGGGCGCATCGGATACGCTGGCGTCGGCGGATGTCGGCCACACATTTTACCGCACCAGTGTATCACCCACTGATAACTGGAGCAGCCAATCCGCTTATGACAGTGTTCGTTATGCTGTGCGCGGTTCCGATTCCGGCAGCTACAGCAATGTCAATGTTTACTGGGAAAATATTACCGCAACGCTTCCGGCCGGGAGCTATGATATTTATGTGCGGGCGTTTCCCAGCACCAACGGAACCCAGACGTTCACACTTTCGGCTGCGGACAGCATTGCCAATCTGGCTAGCGGCGTAACGTCGACATCGCTGACCACAAGCACCACCTATGCGGGAACCGCGCGGTGGTACAGAATTGGTAGC
Source organism: uncultured Phycisphaeraceae bacterium (assembly GCA_964610975.1). Taxonomy (GTDB): domain Bacteria; phylum Planctomycetota; class Phycisphaerae; order WQYP01; family WQYP01; genus CAZSYN01. Next base: position 87,548 of record CAZSYN010000009.1, on the reverse strand, counting down.
GTTGACTTAACCGCCGGAACAGACAGCTTCGGCCTGACGATCGGTACCAGCACGTCGACGGTTCGTTTTGACTCCGTGCTGCTGGTGGGCCCGGCCGCAGCGGTTCCGGAACCAAGTTCATTACTGGTTATGGGATTGCCGGTTTTGTCATTGCTGGTGCGCCGCCGCTGAAGATAACTCAGCCCGGCACATAGTGTCATATTCAGAATCCCCGGGTGCGTATTTTCCCCGGGGATTCGTTTCTTAAATCCTGATGATTTTCTGGTTGATTCGTTTTATTCTGTATTGCAGATCAACTCCAACACACGAGAAGCGTCATGTTCAAAAATATCGCAGCCATCGTCTTGTGCCTTACGCCGTTTACGTGCGTCATGGGCGCAAAGGTTCATACTTCCGCCCTGCCGCAGGGAATTGATAAAGCCACACAGGGGCTGATTTATCTTGAGCCTGAAAAAGAAAATAAAGATGATACGTTTACCAACGAAGCGGATAAATCGCGCACGTTTTTCAGAACGGATGCCAAACCGTCTGATTTCTGGAGCACGCAGGTGTCTTATACCGGGACACGTTGCGTCGGGCGCGGGTCTGACAGCGGATCATACAAGAATATCAATCTGTATTGGGAACAGGTTACCGCGCCGGCTGCGGCCGCGGAATATGAAGTTTTTGCGTGGATTTTGTGCTCAAATGGAGAAACATCAACGCAAACACTGGGACTGTTTACAGGAAAAGCCCGTGACGAGGTGGAAAAAGGAGATCCTGCGGCCGAAGCAACATCCGCGCCGAAAGCCAGCGGATGGCTGAAGCTTGGCAAGGTAACACTAGGGCCGGAGAATAATACGTTTCGGCTGAGAGTCTCAACGGAAAAATCAACGGTTCGTCTTGATACGGTTCTGCTTGCGCCGGTGCAGGAGCGCCGGGGCGTGAGCATCATGCCGAGAAATTCGGCCGATCCTTCAGAGCTTGACGGCCACATTTTTACGGCCAGCACAGGCGCGCTGCGGGTGGTGGTGTCATCACCGGAAAAAGTTGAGAGCGGCACGTATACAATCAAAAATGAGGAAGGCCAGCCGATTATGCTTTCGGCGCCGCTGAATTTGCCAAAGGAACAGAGCGCGCAGGTTGAGTCCGTCATCACGCTGCCCACGCAGGGATATTATGATGTGACCGTGAACGTCACATATCGTGACGGGCAAAGCGTGACGGATAAAACAACGGCCGGCGTACTGGGCCCGCCGCTTGATGAGAATATTCGCAAGGAATCGCGCTACGGAATCTGGAATGTACATGGCCCCACGTCATACGTGGTAGCGGCCGGCGGCCGATGGAATCGGCAGATGATGTCATTTCGCGTGGCCGAAAAATCACTGATTGATAATGCGCCCGCAGGCACCGGTGTGCGTCAGCCCTCAAAATCAGGACTTGACGACATCGGTGTTTTTTCGTTTGGCTTTCCGTTGTGGCTTTTGCAGGACCCGCCGGCCACAGAACCGACAGGTTTCGCGCGCCCGTTTACCAAGCCCAAAAGCTGGGATGAGCTTTCCGCATTGGTTCGCGCGTATGTGCTTCAGCCGGATCGCGCGCGGCGATATCCGTATCTGTTTGAAGTGTGGAATGAACCTGAGTGGGCGTGGAAAGGAACCGAAGAAGACCTGGTTAAAGTTCATGATGCCGTCGCGGCCGGCCTGAAGGCGGCGTTTCCTGATACCAAAGTCGTCGGCCCGTGCTTTTCTTCGCTTGATCTGTCAAAGCTTGATCGGCTGGTGCAGCGCGGATTGCTGAAAAATCTTGATGGTCTGTCAATGCATTCCTACGTAAGCGGAACTGCGCCGGAAGGAAAATTCATTGAGGATGTGCGAGCGCTGAAATCCTACATGAAAAAAATCGGCCGCGAGCAGATGCCGATCTATTTTACGGAGTACGGATGGACATCGCGCACTGGCACATGGGCCACGCCGGTAAATGATCTTGAGCAAGCTCAATATTGCGCGCGTTCTCTGGGATTGCTGACGCATGAAGATATCACGTCAATTATTTATTTTTGTCTGTTGTTTAACACGCCAAAAGGCGGCGAGGCTGGTTTTTCGGTCATCAATCCGGATTTGACCCCCAAACCTGCTTACGTGGCGTTTTCGACGGCCGCGCACTGGCTTGCGGGCACATCGCCGGAAGCGCTGCTTGAGATTGCTCCTGATACGTACCTGCTGACGCTCAAGCGCGGCCAGCAGACTATCGCCATGATCTGGAACAGCCGCGAGAAACAGACTCTGCGGCTCCCCGTGGGCGTGGTGCGTGCGGCCGACATGATGGGCCGGCCGGTTTCTCTTGGCGCCAATGCGGAAGCAACCATTGGCCCGAGCCCGATTTATCTTGAGCTCAGCGAAGGCGGTTTTGATCGCATCGCGACAAACAGCATGCAGAGAACGCAGCAGGGAAAAACGCTGAAACTTCAAATGAACGCCACATGGTGTCCCCCGCCGCTTTCGGCGGATGGCGCATCGCTGAAGATTCCGGATGGCGCGCCGTTTGGCCAGTATCTGGTGTTCTCGCGCGCGTCCGGCAACTGGCAGGCCACGCCGATCCGCGTGGTTAAGCCGGTGCAGATTGAATCGGCTGTCGTCTCCTGGCCTGCGGATGCAAAATCGCCTGTTGTGGATGTTGTCACGCAATCCGCACAGGATGATGCCGTGGCGATCAGCACGCAACTGGCGGCCAAAAATCTTCAGCCGCAGCAGATCAGCAGCGTAACGCTTGCTGCCGGCGCAACGATCAATCAGCGCTTTATGCTCAATGACGCGATCAACGGCACCCGCTACTCCGGCAAAGTGACAGTCAACAATGACGCAGGCAAACCACTTGACATCCGCCCGGTCAACATCTTGATTCTGCCCTGCCAAAAGAGTGATTCAGCCAATGTACAATGGCAAAATATTACGCCGATGATGATTCAGGATCGCACGTTTGTCGGCAATGCGATGAAGAATGTCGCGCCGGAGGATTGCTCCGCACGCATGCAGCTTGCGTACAGTCAGGAGGCTCTGCATCTGCGCGTGATGGTGCGCGATAACGAGCATCGCCAGACGCAGGAACCGCGCCGGCTATGGCAGGAAGATTCTCTTCAGCTTGCGTTTGATCTTGATGCGGATAAGCCGCTACAGGCCAATTTTGGCGGGTGGAATGGCCACGAACGGATCTTTGAAATTGGCGTCGGCGGCGATTTGACCAAGACGTCCGTATACCGCTGGCTATCATATGATCCGGAAATCACGCAGGAAACCGAAGTGCACGACATGCCCGCAACCGTCACGCGCCAGGGCGACATCACCACGTATGAATTGACGATGCCGTGGCGCACGTTGGGATTGGCGCAAATGCCGGTCGCGGGATCAAGCATCGGCTTTGCGATGGTGGTCAACGATCGCGATGCGGAAAAAGATACACGCCACGGCGTGATGCTTTTTGACGGAATCTCAGGCCATAAAGATCCCGCACAATATGGCCGAATCTGGCTGCGGCCGTGATGGTCACGTAATCATCAGGTGTCGCAAACGCCCCATTTGTTAAAGAATGGGGCGTTTTTTATGCCCATAAGCAAACGGCGTAAAGCGGATCTGTAAAGGAATCATGATTTACCATTGTTGCCATTGTGACAGTTCGCATGCGCTATTAAACTATTACCTTTCCGAAAATTGACTTTACGAAATGAGTGACGCAATGGCTAAAAATTTGAATCTTCAACCGCTTGAGCTTCTTGATCTGGGCAAATGCAAAACCGTCAGCCAGATTGTTGACGGCATGAGCCGCTGCGCATTCGGCGCGCGCATGCTTGGCGAAGTTGCGGCCAAGCTCACCGCGTGGTGTGCGGACGCTCGCAAACCGGCCATCATTTTTGACGGCCTGCCGACGAGTCAACTGGGCAAACTGCTGAGCAAGCAACTTGTGCAAAAAGAAAAACTCTTTTCTGAAGTGCTCACGCCGGAAGCCTATGAAAAAATTCCGGCGCGCTCACGCGCAAGCCGCATCGGCAATGCGGTGGTTATCGGGAGCTTTTCTGAACGCCACGCCGCGGCGCTTTATGCGCGAGAGGCGGGAACCACGATTTACATCAATCAGTTTGATATGTGCGCGCCGGGTCAGGTCAAGGACGGATTTTTTCCGGATGCGGTTTTTGCGGACCCCAATTTTATCATGCCGATTCTGTCGCTGGTTCTTGATGAGCGGATCAAGGGCAAAGAACATACGGTCAATGATTTGATGGATCTGCTGGCCGATATGCCGGGCGTGGGTATGCAGGTGCGCCAGGGTGCGGAAGTTGTGCGCCAGATGATGGCAAAAAAAGGCATCATCCGATTCCTGACGCTCTCCGGCGCGATGACCATCGCGCAGATGTCACTGGTGATCTGCGACATGATTGACCGCGGCATGATTCACAGCATCACCAGCACCGGCGCGCTGATGGCGCACGGGCTTGTCCCGGGCCTGGGCCTCAAGCACTATAAATATAATCCGAAAGATGATGACGAAACGCTGGCTAAACAGGGCCTCAATCGCGTCACGGACGTGCTAGAGCCTGAAACAAATTTTGATCACATTGACGAAATCATGAGCGCCGCGCTGGCGACGTTCTCCGGCAAGCAAAGCATCAGCCCCAGCGTTCTGCATCAGGCACTGGGCAAATATCTTGAGGATCATCACCCGGAACATCGCGCGGTGCTGCTCTCGGCCTATCGCAAAAAAGTTCCGGTCTTTGTGCCGGCGTTTACGGATTCAGAACTTGGCAATGACGTATTTTGCACCAACAAAATCCGCGAGCTGACGGGCCAAAAGCGGATCATCATGGACATGGAAAAAGACACCGCCAAGCTGATGGATCTTATGACCGGCCACACATCGGCCGGAATCTGGACATTCGGCGGCGGCGTGCCGCGCAACTGGACACAAAACGTCTCGCCGCTCATTGAGATTTACAATAACCGCATCAAGGGCTATGGCGAAAAACGCCCCATGCGCAAATACGGATTCGGCGTGCGCTGCTGTCCGGATCGGCCGCACTTTGGGCATCTTTCCGGATGCACATACGAAGAAGGCATGTCGTGGCGCAAATTCCACTTCAACATGAAACAATCGCAGATTCAGGCCGACGCCACGCAGGTTGAGCCGTTCCTGGTCAAATACATCATGGATCTTCAGGACGCGGGCAAGCTCAAGTAAACGTTTTTTTTGTAAAAGTTCAAAAAACTGAGTTCGGGATAAGGGGCGTTGATTTCAAGCCTCGCTCCTTCATGGGGCGGGGCACAATGGATGTGTGAATGATCAAAAGTTTTTTGAGTGCGCAATCATGCGTGAACGATTCGCTACGATCATGAGCAATTGTTAACGACGACAGGCTTGTGCCCCATCCTATAAAAGGATGGGGCTTGCTTATCCAGAACTCAGGTTCAAAAAAACGGCCCCGGAACATCTGATGTTCCGGGGCCTTGCTTTTGTGTCAACCAAGACAAAAAAGAATACACTTACTTGCGTGAGCGGCGGACAAGCAGCAGGCCCGCGCCGGCAAGAGCCAGAACGCCGAGACTGGCCGGTTCGGGAATGCTGTTGGTGCCATTTAACTCCACATTTTTGATTTGCAGCCACATGGGATTTGTGCCTGTACGCCCACCACCGTTGGTTGCGGAAGCGGTATCCATAGCGAACCGCAGTTTGTTGATAGTTCCGAATTGTTCCGCAGTCACGCTAAAATCGGCGGCAGCCAAAGTATATGTATTATTCGGCCAATATATTGTTTTATTTTTTTCCACTGAGGCGCCGTTAATGAGGAACGTCGCGTAGATAAATATTCGCCATGGTTTATTACTGGCCAATGTCACCGTTAACTGGCTGACGTCATGCTGATTCACTGTATCCCATGATTTGGCCACGCCAACCCAGCCACGATACAAATCAGTTCCTGCATTCTGCGCGTACGGAGAATAATTGAGTTGCAGCGCTTTGCTGGACCCTGTCAGCGTCACCAGTTCAGCATTCCCATCTATCAGATAATATGAACCTCCGCCGGTATACGCCCATCCGCCCAAACCTGATGAAAAGTCGGTAAGCACGATATTGGCGGATACGTTTTCAACAGCAGCAGCAGCCACAAAAACCAGTGCGGCTAAAGGAACACGGTACAACATAATTCTTCCTCCTGTATATTAAAATTCTGACACTATTACTCAAATTCAACTACGCGATAGTGCGTAGCCGAAAGTTCAACTTCTATCTGTGAATTTTTGACCGGTAACAGCTTGCCCGTGATGAGTTCACGAGCCACTTTGAATTGAAACGATGGCTGTACCGCCAGCAGCCGATCCGGCAGGTGTTTTTCAACGTCGGCCATGTGCGACTCGCGGAAGAAACTGCCGACATAATCCCGAGATTTGTCAAATATCACCATGTATTTGCGGCCATTGCCTTCAAAGAAAGCTTGATTTACTCTCGGCCGGACACGGACCGGCATGCTCGCTCCCAGATCCAGCAGCATGTTTTCAAACGGTTCCGCCTGTTCCAGTTTCGGAACATCAGGGAAAATAACGACTTTCCCTGATCCTGCACGATAGGTCACAGGCTGACCGGACGGTTTGTGCTCAATCAGCAGCGCTTTGTACAGCGGCGTGCTATTATCAAGCGTCCACCTGCCGGTTGACGGAAAACCGAGCAGTGTTCCGCCCCGCCGCACCCAGCGAATCAGTTCATCCCTCAATTCCGGCGTCAGCACGTAATTAGAGCCGTCATCCACAATGATTTTCAGGCCATCCAGGCGCGGAAATTGAGATGCGACAGATTCAAATACAATGCCGCTGCGCTCCATCAGAAATTCGATATGCGGTAATTTTTCCATACTGAAAAAATTCGGCGGGCGCGATGCATACAACGTCGTATCGGGAACCAATAATCCCACAGCGGCAGATGGATACTTTGCCTGCCTCAATATCCGGCTGACCTTTTGAACTTGATGTAAATCATACGTACCTGGGATGGCCCATCGGGGGCCATCAAATGAATATTGAAAATCCGCATAACCGCCCATCAGGTAATCGGCCAGCGCCATTCGCAATGGGCCTCCGCGGATTTTCGGCCAGCCATTTTCAGCACTGACGGGAATGCCAAACCGCCGGCCAAGACCACAAAAGTAAGCTTCCGTGTCTGGCGTGGTTTCCACACACTCAATATGCGCGGCAACATTTTTAAATTCCGCAGCGGCGGCCATGCTGACGGCGCTATCAAGATAATTGGCGCGGATAAGCACTGGCATATCCGGAGCGGCACGCCGAATCGCCTGCACCGAACCGCGAATGAATGCAATATAGGATTGCGTGTGGAATTGAATGTAGTCCGCCCACATGGGTCCGGTATTAACCGACTGGCCATCCGTCGGCTTTGGCGTCATCAGTTCGTCCCACGCATTGATGGGCATGCCGTAACGTTGAGATACGTCCGCCAGGGAAAGTTTAAGATGATCGCGCACAAACGCGCGCCAGGCGGCCAGGCCTTCGGAAGTTTCATTGACCATAGCACCAAAGCCGCCGGTCAGAGGCGTGGCATACACGGCCACGACGGAAGGTTCATCCTTGTAACGTCCGGCCAGTTTATTGAGCACGCCATAAAAACGTTCACAAAAAGTGGGATTATGAAAGGTTTGCGTACCGGTCCACTTGAACTGGGGCCAATAAAAGCTGTATCCGTCGAAAACAATCTGCCGGCCGTGAGATTTGACATCACGTACAATACGATCCGCTTCCGGCCAATTCACAACTTCGCCATCGGCCGCAGCCTCTTTGAGCCACGGTATACCGGAATGCACAACGTTAAAACCAGCCTGGGCAAGATCCTTCCAGAACACGGCATTATCCGCCGGCGGACCACCAAAATTAAGCGGCATGAAAATCGGTCCGGGATATTTCAGATAATTTTCCCGCGTGATCAAAGGCAGTCCCGCAAGCGGAGCTTCCGGCAAGGGATGAAGATTGTTCACCGGCTCTGAAAGTTTACTCAGACAGACAGCGGCAAAGCGTACAAAGGCCGGATGCGCCGGGTTCAGGCAAGAATCCGTCTCACCGCTGAAGGCTGTCACCAGGATACGGGCACCGGCATTATCGCCGGCTGAAAATCTGTACATGGCGGCCAGCGCCGCGGTAAAAACGTCATCGTGGCGTATCCAGTTTTTCTTGCGGTATTTCACCTGAAAAAGCGGCTCAAACGAGACCCACGGCGGGAGAATCATGCGGTCAATTGAATCAATCAAAGACAACGAGCCGGAACGAACCGCCGGCAGGGAGCCGGATATTTCGGGCCACCATTTTCGGCCGTTCTCTGTTACCGAAACAACCGGCTCCGCCAGATCAAACGGCGAACGAATCGTCCATGTTTGACCGATGGCACGACGGATCTCCGTCTCCGTTTCACGAGATAAAGCTGCATCATCAGCATCCGCCCACTGCCCATCCGCACTACGGATCAATGGGCGCGACATCGGCGCATGCGGCCCGACGAACCAGATGGCTCCGCCATTTTTCAGATAATCAACAATAAGACGGCCGTCGCTTTGAACATAGCCCGGCCCGTTCAGAATCAACAAATCCCATGATTGTCTGGTGAAATTGGCAGCAAAATCCTGTGGCGCAATCTTGCTCACCTGGCCGCCGTTGCTCTCCACGATTTGCGCAAGCGCCTGACCAAAACCGGCAATTTGCCCCACTGGCGGAAACTGTTCCGTATCAAGAACCATGATGCGCTTTTTACTCTGGCCCCAATTCACCGCGGAGGGAGAAACAGGTTGCCAGACCGGCCTGACGGAGGTTGCAATTTGCCGAGGTTTGCCGATCAATGATACATCGTCTATATCCATGGAGCAGGAAACATCATCACCGCCGGAGAAATGCTCCATGATGATCCATATCCGCGTGATCGCCCGAAGATCGGGTGCGGATGTTTTTTTGGGATTGTCAATCGGCGAAAAACGGTTGACAACAATGGGCGTCCACTCCCCGGACGATTTCAACGGGAATTTGCCATACCACCGACTGCCATCCGCCAGAAAGACATCCACCTTGATGGCGTTGACACCGGCATGATTTCTGGCCTGAAAATAAACGCCATCGCATTCTTCAAGTTTTAACCGGTCAAGATTATCAAGCGCAAGGCCGGTCCAGCCGCCATTACCGATGCGTGTCAGACGGAGGGCCAGTTTGCTCTGGCAGCCCGGCCATACCAGCTTTTTATTAAAATAGCGGATAAACCGCGAATCACCCGCCACGCTCCAGCCCGCATCCACGCCTGTTTCAAAATCATCCAGCAACAGCAAGCGTTCCCCTGTAAGCGGGGAATCGGCCGGCGTTTTGGCGGACGCATGATTCACAACGCATAAAAAATATATTATGAAAAAAAGATATAAAAATAATTTCATTACATTATTCCAAAAGAGCGGCACACGAATAGCCGTTTTTCACTCAATGAACAAGCAGCCTGATACCGGATTTACAGCATGCAATAAAAGCATTCCGAAGATAACCTGCCACACCACCGAAACAGGCGTGGCTTAACACATGGCCATCGCCCTAATCGCCGTAATTAGACCACTTGACGCCACTATTGATGCTGTCTCGCCTGATCCACTCCACATGCCAGTCAATATAAAGCCAGTTGGCTCCCTCAGGCCGCCCCATCTCACCACGGTGGTTCACATAGCGGCCATCGCCCCATGTTGAATAAGAGGCCTCATATACAACAGGTGTGGCGCGGGTAATGCCTATGTTCGCATTATCCGATTCAAACATCATGGTTTTATAACCGCGAAAAAGAGCCCCATTTGTCCATGCAAGCTGCCCAGGCTCCGTGGCCGCATCCAGCCAACCTGTGGGTGGCGGGGCATAACGAATCCGATAATTGGCAGGACAAAACAGAACATGAAAATCATTCTGAAGCGAAGTCCGCAAAGCCTTCATGACATACCAGCCATTCCAAGGCTGAGTGCGATCATCACCGACGTAGGGGATACGATCCTGATTCTCATTGGCATAAACCTGAATGGCCATGCCCACTGCACGAAGATTAGCAGCACACTTGGTCACCATCGCCTGCTTGCGAGCTTTGGCTAACGAAGGTAACAATACAGCTATAAGTACCACAATAATGGCGACTACGACCAGCAGTTCAATCAGAGTAAAACCTTTTCTGAATTGGACTCGACGCGCGGCTATCATACGTGTACTCCAGATAACTTATCAGACTCTTGTAAAATCACGTCTGTACGGTGCTGAGTTGCATTCGTTTTATTTTGATTTATCAAAAACGCTTGCTAACACTTGATTTGACACAATTAATATAAACTATCCTTCTAATAATGCAAAATTATTTATCGTATTTTTATTTTGACTTATCGCAGTTAATAAATCAAAATATCATAGTCGAACAAGAGTTGTTCAAAAACAGCCTTATTAAGATACCGAGATGAGTTATGCCGACCGAAGAAATCGTCCCAAAATATCGTGACGCCTCCCGGCGTATCATGGAATATATTCAAATTAATAACCTGACGGTTGGCACACGCCTGCCATCAGAGCGCGAATTTTGCGAACTTTGGGGTATCAGCCAGCCCACCATCAATAAAGCGATCACAAGTCTGGTGGCCGAGGGACAATTGCATCGCGAAGGCCGGAAACTGTTTATTTCTGAACAGACCGGCATGATCACGACGACAACGCCGATACATATTTTGTGTCCGCATGCGGAATATCAACGTAACACGTTGATACGACACGACTTGGTAGAGGCCGCCCATGATGTGGCCGCGGCCATGAATACCAACGCCATCCCCCTGCTGGCGCGCAATGCCGTTGAACAGCGTCAGCAGTTGACGCATCTATTGAGGACATCAACGCCGGGATTTGTGATATGGCCCATGTCGTATACGGATTTTAATGACCTGTATGAGCAGTTTAGCCAGCGGAATGTTCCGTTTGTCGTCTGCGATGCGTGCACGGGCAATTTTGATTTTGTCGGCATTGATAACGAATACGGCGGGCTGCTGGCGGTTCAGCATCTGCGATCATTGGGGCATCGCCAGCTTGCGTATGTCTCAGATAATAACCTGAATTTCACGTCACTCAAGCGCCGCTGCAATGGCTACCAGTACGCCTGTTTTTCAGAGGGGCTTGTTCAATCCATGCATCGCGTAATACAGGTGCCGGGGATTTCTCGGGAGGCGGCGAAGATCGCGGCCGATGCATTACAGAGTGATTTTACGGATGTGACGGCGGTGTATTGCAGCAATGATATCCTGGCGCTGCATTTAATGGATATCCTGAAAGAACGCGGCATGGTGATCCCGAATGATCTTTCCATCATCGGCTTTGACGGCATTGACGCGGCACAAATCAGCCAGCCGACACTGACAACTATTTCGCAGGATTTTTATCAAAGCGGCGTGATTGCCGTAGAGCGGCTCTTTAGCCGCATTCGCCAGGCGCCCAATGTGCCGCTTTCTCAGCGGTGGCGGCTGCGCATTGAACCATCGCTGATCGTGCGCGAATCAACGGGCGCACCCAAAAACACTGTTCGCGGATAATGACAAGAATGACTGACGATTGTTCATATCTTTATGATCAATCATGAGGGAATACCCACCTTTTTATTTTCAAGAAAGAGAATGGCATGGCGATGTTACCTCGGACCACGCTGGCCCTTGAGGAAATGCTCATACTCGGGGCGCATCATGCGGAAAAAACCGTTGATGCACACGGCAGAACATATTTTGACGTATTTTTAACGCAACCGCCGGAGATGGTTTTTGATTGGCCGGATTATGTGGATCTTCCGGCGCGTTACTGGGAATCGGCCGCGATGATGGCGCCGGCGCTGGGCAAGTTGCCGGCGTATACGCCGCGCGTGCGTCAGTGGCTGTTCAGCCATTTTGAGGCTGACGGATTGGCGTATCGGCCTGAATCGGGCATTTCGCACCATATTCCGGAAATGTTTGATCAATCACGGTTGCTCTATGCGCTGGTAAGCTGGGCGATGTTTGATCCGAATGATCAGGATGTCCGTCAACGCATCACTCATCTGGCCGGCGGGCTGATGAGCCAGATGACGCACAAAGAGGATTATGTTTTTATCAAGGAAATCGGCCTGTATTTTGGCGGCACGCTTATCCGGCCGCTGTTTCAGGCGGGATTGGTGATGAAAAATCAGGAATGGGTTGACGCCGCGGGAGGACTGGCGCGCGGGCTGATGCATCATTCAGATCTGATTGGCCGGGAAAATGGGTATTTTAAGGGCCATGTTCACGGCGCACTCTCGGCTATTGCCGGCACGCTGGCTTATGCCGTTTATACCGGAGACAACAAACTGCTTGAGCGGGCTAAACTTGGCTTTGATTATGCACGCAATAATCTGACGACGGAATTTGGCTTTATTGAAGAAGTGGCGCACCGCGATGATGATCTCATCGCATGCGAAACCTGCACGCTAATGGATTATCTTGATGCGGCGCTGCTGCTGGCGCGCCATGTGGACGCGGGTTACTGGGATATTATAGAAAAGGCTGCGCGCAACCATCTGTGGGAAAGCCAGATTCGCGATGGCTCATGGTTTGGCAAGGCTGGCGGAGAGGACCAAGAAGATATCATCCGCACGCAACTGAATGACCGCGTGATCGGTTCATTTGCCGGGTGGAGTGCGCCCCACTGCCAGCTTGCGTATCACGAGAATCTGCATCCGAATTGGACACACTCGGCCGAGAAAAAGCCGCTTTATCTCAACAAGATCCGCGCCACGCAGAATTGCTGCGCCGGCGGCGGCGTGCGCGCGGTGTATCAGGTCTGGAGTAATATCATTACGGCCAAAGGCGATCAGGTTCAGGTGAATCTTTCGCTTGATCGCGCAACGGATGATGTTCAGGTGATCAGCTATCTGCCGTTTGAGGGGCGCGTGGTGCTGAAGGTTCGCAAGGATTGCCAGCTTTCCTGGCGCCGGCCAAGTCATGCGACGCCGACGGATATTACCGTTCGTAACGGCAACGGCGCGCCGGTGGCCGCGCGTCATGACGGAGCATATCTGCTGCTTGGCATGCAAAAGGCGGGAGAAACCATTGAGCTGACATTCCCGCTGCCTGAACGCACAGAGCATATTGCGCTGGGCAACAAGGGATTTAAGACATTCGGATTCAGCATTGCCTGGCGCGGCGATACGGTGATGTCTGTTGCCCCGGATAAAAATAATGCGAGCATGGCATTTTCGTTTATTGATCAATGCCAGACCAAAACATATTACGCGGAAACGGGACTGGGCCCGATTTATCAGCGTAAAGACTGGGCGCTCGGCCTCAAGGTTGAGCCGGCGAAAGTGGTTGCCGCTCCGGCGATCATTGATTGGTATAGTTTGTCGCAATAATCAGAATAAGATCATGCCAAACACAACGGGGCGGCCCATACGCCGCCCCGTTTGCGTTGGCCATGCAATAAATTCACTTTTACAATATGTGCAAAAAAGGCATGACTTGCATCCACGCTATGCGAGGCGGCTCCGATACGCCTGTAATGTGGGATTTGCTTCTGGCAATTACTCTATTTGATTTATATTCCATATATGATATTCTTATTACACTAATGGCACATCAAAGAAGACAAACTCATTCCCCCGAAAGTGCTCCGGCGTTGAGCCGCGGCTTGAAATTGCTTGAAATACTGCATCGCGAAGGCGTTTGTTCGCTTGAGAGGCTGGCCATGGAATGCGGCTGGCCTAAAAGTTCAATTTTACGAATCATGCAGACGCTGATGTCTTTAGGCGCAGTGGCGCGCGATCCTGATACGCTGGTATTTCGGGCGTTGCTTCGGCTTACGCCTATCAATACGGAAGATCAACACTTGCGCGAGCACTGCGCCCCGGCCATATCAGAATTGTGCAAGCGCACCAGGCAGACCATTGAACTGCACCGGTTTGCGCCCAATGACGTCGAAATGATTGATCGCCAGGAGCCTGAGGACGCAAACGTGTGTGTCAGGGCGCGTGTGGGATGGCGGCATCCTCTGGCGGAATTTGACTCTATCATGCAGATTTGTTTTGCATTCGGCTCACAAGACTTGTCGCAATTGCCGTCACTCTGGTTTTGGCTTGGCCGGGACAAATCCCCACTTACCCGAAAAACAGTTGAGCAGACACTGACCAAAGTAAAAAAAGATCAGTTTGCGACTGATTTGAGCATTAACATTAACAGTGTCCGGCGATATGCATCACCGATTATTGATCAGGGCGGACGTTTACGCGCGGTTGTGGCCGCGGCTCAGGCATGCACGGTTCATGATCATGAGCCTGACGAAAAACTCGGCCGGCAGCTACATGCAACAGCCAAATCACTCGGCGAAAGACTGGCCGCAATCAAGGGCGCAGAACCTCATGGTTAAGCGCCCGCTTATGTTCGCCATTCCTATAAATCTGAACGCCATTGATAGGATAAGGAGCCATACGTGAATAAAATAGTGGCAAGCTCAATTCTCGCCGGTGTCTCGGCTATCGGCTTTTCAGGCAATACGGTATCGGCACAAACAGTATCGCAACCGAATATTGTGGTAATTCTGGCCGATGACATGGGGTTTTCGGATCTGGGTTGCTACGGCAGTGAAATCAGCACACCGAATCTGGATCGTCTGGCGGCAAATGGTCTGCGCTATACGCAATTTACAAACATGGCGCGTTGTTGTCCGTCACGCGCGTGCCTGCTGACGGGCCTTTATCCGCACAATGCGGGTATGGGGTGGATGACGGCTGCGGATCTTGGCCGCGGGCGTGCGTATCAGGGCCAGTTGGCCGCAGATGCGCAAACGATTCCCGAAGCGCTTCAACCACTGGGATATCGCTCTTATATGACGGGCAAATGGCATGTCACGCTGACAGGATATGGCGATAATGACCCAAGTTGGCCGATCAATCGCGGATTTAACGAATTTTACGGTACGCTGACAGGATCAGGCAGTTACTTTGCGCCTGTCGATCTGTATCGTGATCGCACGCACATTCAAAAGGAAACATTGCCGAAAGATTTTTACTACACGGATGCCATCAGCGAAGAATCCGCGAAAATGATTCATCGTCACGCCAAAGAACATGGCAATCAACCTATGTTTTTGTATGTGGCGTTTAAGTCTCCTCATTGGCCGCTGCACGCTAAACCGCAGGATATTGCCAAATATAAAGGCAAATACGATCAAGGATGGGAAGGTTTGCGTGAACAACGGTTCGCGCGGCAGAAAGAACTTGGGCTTTTTGATAAAAATGCCGAATTGCCGCCGCCGGCCAAAGACTGGCAGGCGCTCACGCCCGCACAAAAAGAAGCCATCACGCGACGCATGGAAGTTTACGCGGCTCAGGTAGACTCCATGGACCAGGGCGTGGGCGTGATCATCCGCGCGCTTGAACAGGAAAAAATGATGGACAACACATTCGTGATGTTCATGTCAGATAACGGCGCGTGTTCGGAAGATGTCGGGGCCAAAGGGCTGCCGGAGAAAAATCTGGGCGCGGCTGAATCATGGGACAGCTATCGCACGGAATGGGCCAATTTAAGCAACACCCCATTCAAGTCATATAAAAGTTTTACGATGGAGGGCGGCATTGCCACATCCATGATCGCCCACTGGCCGGCGAAAATTAAGGAAAAAGGGGCCATTCGCCATGATGTGGCAAATTTGATGGACCTGCTGCCGACGTTTGTGGACATTGCCGGCGGCAGCGAAAAGAATCTCAAGAATCCGGTAGACGGCATGAGCATGGCGGCAACCTTGACCGGCGGACATTTGCCGTCGCGCACAATTTGCTGGGAACACGAAGCCAATCGCGCCATACGCGATGGCGACTGGAAACTTGTGGCCACGGGCATCAAGGGCAAGTGGGAATTGTATAATCTGGCGCAGGACCGCACGGAATGCCACAATCTTGCTGATTCAGAGCCGCAACGCGTCACGGAACTTGAAAAGAAATGGCATGACTGGGCCGAGAAATATCATGTGCTGCCGCTTGATGGCCGCGGCTGGGGCGTACGCATCAAGGCTTATCAGCAAATGCTCAAAGGCAAAATTAAAAACGAAAAAGGCGAAATGCATGACGACTGATGCATTCCGCTTGATCTTATTAAGTATGCGCCAAAAATAAATCACACATGACATGCCGCCACGCTTTGCGGGGGTAGCTCAGATAAGTGCGCAATATCCGATTTGCTTTTGGCGATCATTCAGAGGAACTTTTTACGCAATTTACAATTTGTGGTAGAAAAACAGTTTCGCCATATTCGTTTTTTCAACAGTCACAGGCAGGCCGCGCTCAGTGAGTTCCTTACCTGATAGAGTCTGGCATTTGCCGGTATCGGCGTCCTCAACTTCATAAGTTGCGTCCTGCGCAAGCTCATTCAAAGCAAGATCAGCCTGAACATATGGGCATTCCGCGCGGCGGAAAACCTGCACGATTCCCTGATTCAGATCACTGCGGTGATACTGAAATACGGCCCATGTTTTCTCGCTCTGCGATGTGGGGCAAAGCGGATAAAAGTTTCCGTAAAACATCGGCTTGGCGCGCAGAAAATCCTGCATCATTTTACGATGCCAGCCATAAGGATAACTAGCGGAGATCGGAACACTCTCCTGCGGGAAAATATGCATGACAAGCCCGCTTGAGAAACAACTGCGGACACGATACGTATCGGCCTGAAGATTGCCGGTATTCAGGACTTCCGTACCACATGCGTTCAGCGGCACCCAGCGATTCAGGCCGTCCGTTTGAACCTGCGAGCAAATCGTCTGGTAATTGGGGAAACACTGAACATCGCTGCGCCAGAGAGGAATACTGCGCGAAAGCGTCTCAATATCAATGCGCCGGCCGCCGCTGGCGCAATTATCAATCAGCAGATTCGGGAACTGCGCACGCAGGTCATCCCAGAACTGGTAAAGACCCTCAATGTGGCGTATTTCCGTCATGCCGATGCGATCCGATGCGTCCGCGGCATGCCAATATGGCAGCGGGTCCATATTAAAATCCTGACGGTAACAATCAATGCCGACTTTGCTGATCATGCCTGCGACTAAGCTAGTGGCCCATTTGCGCGCGGCCGGATCACCCAGATTCAGCAATGCGTTGTCACCTGTTTTGGGGCGCAGAAACCATTCCGGATGCTCAACAGTAATGGGCGTTCCCCATACGGCGCGCTCAGGCTCAAACCAAAGCAGGAACTTAAATCCGGCTTTGTGCGCTGCGTCGGCAATCGGCTTTAGGCCATCAGGATGCGCCGTGGGATTAATATTCCAGTTGCCGACATGTCTGGCCCACTCGTTATTGAGCGTGTCGGACGAATAGCTATGAGCCGGGCCATACCAGGCGGCATCAATCCAGTAATACTCATAAGGCAGTTTTTGTTTGACAAGTTCGGTAATACGTTCAAGATGCAGCGAAGTTTTCATGCCGCCCCATGTTCCGTTGGTCAGCGGCGCCATTGCCGGCTTGCCATCAACCACCGGGCGGTGATACTTCAACATGAACTGCCGAAGCATATTGTTGCCGTCAATCGGCCGGCCGCGCCAGTTAAGCATCAGCATGCGCGGCATGCGAATGCGTTCGCCGGGATGAAGTTTAAGATGCGTTCGTTCAAGACCGGCCGAAAGTTCAATCAGATTTTCGTTATTGACCGCACTGGTTGATTTCCAGTTGCCTGACCAGCCGATGGCAAAGATCACGCCGCGCTCAGTTTTTTCCGCGGCAGGAACTTGCAGGAAGTTAAGACCTTCTGATTTTGTCGTAGGCAGAGCCACATTATAAAACGGTAACCACTGAGTTGAGGAACGCCCCTCTACCGGTGTCATGACGATATTTTTGCCGGGAGCAATTTCGTCCTGACAATAGAGGAAATCATCTTTGTCAAAAAATGATCCGTGTGAGCGATGCAAAACCACTGTGCGATTGGTGCGGCCACTGAGATTCATAGCCTGAATATTCTGAAGAATCGGCGTATCCTGTTCGCCAGTATTGCGGAAATAAACAATCCACTCAATGGCTGGGAAATCAGGATATTCCGTCAATTCAAGCGTGCACTCAAGACGTGTGGCCGGATCGCGCCACGTCACGGTATGCAGTACGCAACCATCAGCAAGCGTGTCTGATTTTGCAGTTTTCTGCCAGCCGTAAAGCAATTCAGATGATGGCTTGCCGTCGTAAACAAACGTAAACGGAATCGCAGGCGCGAGCATATTCTTTTTATCAACCTGGCCAAGCTTGACCTTTCGGCCATCAGTCATCGTGATCACGGACTCGGCCCAGTCTGAATGCGAAAATTCAAGATTGTTCTGGCGCAGCTCGCGGCTTTTGAGGATCACAGACGTGCTATCGCCAAGCGGCACATCAAAAACAACCGGAGCATCATTGAGCGTCAGCGTCGGGCTTTGCCACAAAACCTTGCCGTTTGCTTCAATGGTAAAAATCTGCTGAGTGCCGCTGCGTCCACGCGAGGCATTATTTTCATCAACACCGGCAAACCCCTGAATGCGGGCCATTTTGCCGCCGGCGATTGATATTTCGCTATCAGCATGCGTGCCGAGCCCCCACTCAAACGGCCGGCCATGAATATTCAGCGGTTCTTTGTTAATGGATTGCGAAAACTGAACGACTCCCCACCCCTGCCGGATGGTGCGGATTTTAAGTTCCGAAGAGGAATCGGATTGAAGAGCATCCGCGACCCATTGCTTTATGTTGCGTTGAAGCTCCGCAACAACTTCTTTTTGTCTCATATAGTTTTCCTGCGAAATGACATCCGCGACCTGGCCCGAGATACGTGTCATCATACTATCAGCTAGTAAAAGGACCGCCACGACACTTAACATTATCGGTTTATAACAAAACATTCGCTTATTCAATAATCGCATGTCTGTTCCTTTATATCATCACGAGCAAATCTGCATTCGCAAGAGTTCGTATGTGTCCTTCATTCAGAATCGCCTATCTCACGAGTAGTGGTCTATGTTTGCCATGAACAAAAGACAGGTTACGTATCCGTAAGCCGTTAATCTACACGTCTTTTAGGATGCTTTTTTACTTTTTTTATTGAATTTTGATAAATTATGGTAAACTGGATGCATGAGCGAAAACACTCTGCACATCGGCCCGATCAACTATGAATACCTGGCAAGCACGCGGGAATTTGTCGAATTTACGCGCCTTTTGCAGCAATGCAGCAATGGCGTTGTCATGACGCTGCGAGACGAAAACGGCAGGGAAGGCCGCGGCGTATTCGGCGGCTTCGGCAGCCCGCTCTGCACGCTGATCAATTCTGTACCGGAAGGATTCCGCCGCTGCCGATTGTGTGATGAACACAATCTCACCAAAGCGGCTAAGAGCGGCAAGCCGCTGCGATATTTGTGTCACGCGGGAATTGTGGACATTGCCGTGCCAATTACCGTTGCTGGCCGGCTTGTGGCCAATATTTCAAGCGGACAGGTATTGCCCGAACCGCACAGCCGGAAGAATGCGGAAAGATTCGTGCGTCGTTTGTCATGGCTGGGGGTTCCGGCTAAGCAGATCCGCAAAGCGTACTGGGCCGCGCCCTATCTTGATCCGGATAAACTCAATGCCACGGTTGATCTGCTCTCTTTTTTCTCGCGGTTTTTCTGCGAGGCGCAATTATCATTACAAAAAGCAATTGCCCAGCGCCAGCGGCCAGAGATCACGGCCTGCCGCCAGTATATTGACGAGCATTACGCAGAATCTTTGTCGCTTGTACAAATTGCCGCGCAGGTTCAGTTATCAGCAACGCATTTGAGCATGTTATTTCATCGCACATTGGGAATGACATTGACGAGTTATCTTCAGAAGCGCCGGATCACAAAGGCCAGCGAGTATCTGAGAAATTCATCTCAAAGCATCACGGATATCTGCTTTGCGTGCGGCTTTAACAGCCTGACTCACTTTAATCGCGTATTCCGAAAATTTTATCAATGCTCGCCGATGCAATATCGCCGGCGGCAGCATCTCTCATCCGCCGCCAACAAAAAAAGTCCCAGTCGGCCTGGCGACTGAGACTTCTTCAGGATACAAAGCGGAGTTATGCGGTAAAGATGTTTACCGTGCGGTACGCGGAGCACGCACCACCATTCCGGCGGCCCCGATCGTCAGTAAGCTCAAGCTGGCGGCCTCCGGAACGGGAATCGCATAATCACCAGTGCCGGCGGCAAAGTAATCAATTGAATTTTCACCGACGCCGGAAGTTCCGGGGTTCATGCGGAAACCCACGCCTGGCGAAGCCTGACCCCAGCCATTACCCGCATTCGGAGTGGTCAACGGGGCCGCCCATGCAAGATAACTGTTGTCCACAACCTTCACATCATCAATATACAGGTTGACATTCCACCAATTATCGCGGGTCAGCACGATGGTGTGCGCCGCCGACGCGTTAAAATTCGCAATCTGGCCGCCATTTCTTGAGACATTGCCAACGTATATCTGATAATTCCCATCAGCACCTAAACGGGCCTGAAGCAACATGGACGTGTCGCTTGAATTCATGCCCCAGCTCCACGGATTATTATCCGTGCTAAAACCGATGCTCACCCATGAACCTGGCGCTGATACTGTGACTTTGGTCTTGATAGAAAGTATGCTGCCATTGCCATTGTATTGAGATGCGGCGCCCGGCAATAAAATACTGGCCTGGCTTGCCACATCAGAGTTTTTGCTGGCAGCCGGCACGGAAACGGTGCCGTTACCGGTCAGGTAAGCCGGATTGTTCACGTGCCATGAGGCGGTGCCGCCGTTGACGATATCAATCGTATGCGTCGTGATGTCGCTGGCGCCTGCCGCACCCGTAAATGAATCATACACAACCAATCCGGCCTGAAGCTGAGATCCCACACATGCGGCGGCGGCCACCGCCAGGAACGTTGCCAGAGTCGTTACAGTCCTTCTCATGATTGTCCCTCTCTTTATAATAAGTCCTGCATGCCAAACAATGGCTTATGCACTAAGTTAATCACCTACAAACCACACATTTCGGACGCGCAGCTCATTCATTGCCACGCCGGAGTTCATACCAAAAGAAATCATTGCGATCTTGCTTGGCACCAATTTGGCATTGTCATTGCCCATCGGCGTAAAGCTCGCAAACGGCGCGTATACTGCATGCCATTTGTTGTCACTGGGTATCAGATTCCCGGTCATAAAGACGCACAGGGTGCCATCGGGCTGCCATGCCCACACCGCCACACGCACGGCCGGCGCCTCATTGCGGCAAAGCCCGTCAAACACAACGCCTTTATATTTGCCGATGTTGACTTCGGCCGGCACGCCAAGATGCGGATAACTCCAGCGATCTTTGACATCGTTAAAATTCATCGCCAGTTGCCAAGTCTCAAATTCCGGTACGGTGATCGTGGTCTGCGTGCCGGGCAGCGCACTGGGCTCCCACCGTTTAAGATCAAGAATCGAAAATTTCCGTTTGGCTTTGAACTGGCTCAGCAGCGACGTCACCGTCGGCACTCCGCGGAAGCGGATCATCATCGGATCAACATGATTGGCCGTACTGCTGGTGGCCAGCACTTTCAGATCAATATTCTGAAGACCGCCGCGTTTGGCCATGTCAATGTGCACATCCCATGTCAGCGTCGTTACGGTGCGCGGCAAAAGCTCTACGCGTTTATCCGGCAGACGCATGCCGTCGCCTTCAATATGCACCACGGCCTGTTGCGGTTTGTCAGAAAGATTGTTCACGTCAATTCTGAACGGAATCACCTCCGGCGCGCTTTCCTTGATGCGGTAACCGGTGGGATCAGGATCAAAATAATCAGTCTGATCAGGACGATACTGAAGCACAATCGGGCTTGGCTCAGAGCGCCGCGGCGGAGTTTGCCGGCCGACCTGATAAAGCGCCATGGCGGGCGTATCCGTATTGAGCCATTCCTTGATTGGTCCTGAGATGCGAAGATACGTCAACCCGTCAGGAATCGGCACGCGGCCATCACTCATCAACGTCAACTTTCGGCCGTCAATGCCGAGAATTTCAACACCCGTTTTGGGCAGCGGGATGCTTACGGCCGCATCCACATTGATTTTTTCTGAATAAAGCACAACCACGGACGTTTTATCGTCGGCAAACACGCGCGCACGTGTCAGCGGCGCCTCGCCGATGCGCCAATCGCCCACATATGGCCGATTCGCAAGCAATTCAATGCTGCGGATGTATGCCACAAGCGACCGCTGCGGCGTGCCGTTGCGATCCATCATACCCCAGTTGTTGGGCCCTTCTTCATAATATGGCAACACAAACGGCATGTACCGCGTCACGCCGCACGCCAGGCACTCAATGCCGCGCATGGTGATATCAAGCGCGCTTTGACGATCCTGAGTTGAATTTGCGCCGTCTGCGCCGTTAAACCAGAATGATCCGCTTTCGCTGTTCCAGAGCGGCATTGACGCAATGTCATCCTTTGCAAAAGCATTGCGATAATTCTGCACCAGCGTCTGCATCGTTTTGGGTGTGTGGTGGCCGTAGGTATGAAAACTCCACGCGTCCATGTTATGCAGCAAGCCA
Organism: uncultured Phycisphaeraceae bacterium; assembly: GCA_964610975.1. Lineage (GTDB taxonomy): Bacteria > Planctomycetota > Phycisphaerae > WQYP01 > WQYP01 > CAZSYN01. Next base: position 64,960 of record CAZSYN010000009.1, on the reverse strand, counting down.
TTACCCGCCACAAGCTGATAATAATGCTCATCCCAGCCCGCGGCGGCCACGGCGCCAACAAGTTGCGCCGGGGATTTTTGCTGCGTAAATGCATACGCCATCGATTTAGCCACTGCGCCATACTGATCCGGCGGAGCTGAACCGCCAAAAGAACCGTCCGGCTCATTCCAGATTTCAACCGCGCCCCAGGCCGCGCGCCAATGATCCGTCATTTTTCGCCAAGCATTATCAACAGCCAGCATATCAAGCGGAAAACGATGCGATCCCTCTCCTATCGCTTTGCCCAGATGATCCGGCGCGGTATTGAGTAGCATCAGCAGCGGAATACCGTTCTTGGCATAATCCTGAAAAAGATTGTCATAATTTTCATCCGCATTCCAGTTCCAGGTATCAGCGGTGGGCTGTAAAAGATTGCTCCATCCGAAACCTTCACGCGCCAGGGAAATTCCTGATCTCTTCATAACCTTGATGTAATCAAGACGCGACGGACTTGCCTGATCTTTTTTCACCAGCCAGTCAAGAATGCTGTTGATGCTGAAATACGGGTCCGGCTTGCCGGCATACGGCTCAATGGATACCAGGCCAAAACGTTGCTGTGTGGCCGGGAAATCAATGTAAAAATAACCATTTGGCAGCGTCACATGGACCGTTACCTGGCCATTCTCAAGCGGCGCCATTCCTTTGATGACGTGTTTATCAACGTAATCATGAATGGTATAGTCAATTTCAATTCCGGTTTGCGGCAACTCTTCCGCACGCAAAACGATTTGAGCGGGTTTATTAGGGTTGGCCCACATGGCCATGACATCCGCCGGCACCAGCCGCGCTTTGGCCAGCGCCGCAGACTGCGCCCCAGCCAGACACGCACTGACCACTCCGGCACAAATTGAGCGCCGCAACAACAACTTAGCACAATATTGATTCATAAGACTCTTTACTCAGGAGAAAAGTCGGTGTCCCATCATCATCACCGCAGTGACGGCGATTGAATGGCGGATTAATTCTGATCAATAAACATGGATTTTAGCTGCTGAAATTTGGCCGGCGTCATGATATCCACGCCAATCGTCTCAACATGTGCGTCAACAAAGCAGAAGTTCATATTTTTGCCGTGCCGCGAAGGATAAAACGTGTGCCCCTGCAATACGGTTGTCATGTCAGTAAATAGAGTTGGCACATCTTCAAGTACCCAGGTGCCCGTATAAACTCCATTATTCACTTCACGCGCGTCGCATATAGATGCGCATCCCGCAGGATTGTTGATGCTGGTCACCTTGACAAAACCTGGCAATCCGTTGGCCGTCCACGGATGCGGCGGCCGGCCGAATACACGCGGTGAATTGACCGCATAGTCAATGAGCGTACCGTGATGATTTAATTCAGAAGGACACATAAATATCGCGTTATACAGATTAGTTTTATCGCGACCCGGCAACGGCCCACTGTCGGGGAAAATCGTGTTCATCACGCCGATATCCCACCAGAACGGGGGATAAGCCCATGTCGGCGTTCCGCCAAGATCCGGAAAGGAGCACAGGCGCGGCAGGTAGCTGTCATTTTCCTGGGCGTAAATCTGCACGGCCAGCATGATCTGTCGCAGATTTGAGGCGCACTTGACTGTCCGCGCCTGTTCGCGGGCTCGCCCAAGAGAAGGCAGCAGTATCGCAATGAGAAGGACTATGATCGCAACTACAACAAGCAGTTCAATGAGAGTAAAAGCCCTGCCTATTCCGTGGCGACTTTTCCCTGTTATAGAACGAATGCCTGACATATACGACCTCCTCATTGAAACACAACCGGACATGACGGAACTTTCAGGATCTATAGCTCTCAATGCGTGTTTTACGACACGCCTTTTGTCATTCACATGCAGACATGACTGACCTTGAACGTCAGTATTATGACATACTAAAAGGCCTTATGATTCGCAATATGCTGACAAAACTAGGACAAAAATGATATGGTGCTAGATCAACCGCGAACAAGCCGGATATGATGATGGAAATCATGGCGTCAGGCGATCATATTTTCAAAAATGACCGCCAAAAACAATACTTTTCACCGTTGATCAGCTCGTAGCAACAGAATATGAGTCATCCCAAAAAACAACATAATCACATAACCGCCAAAGGCTTAAAACAAAACAACACGTCATCATCCCAATATGGGATGAACCTATTACTTTCATCCACGATAATTGTGATATTAAGAATCAAACTTCGGCGTTCTTGGGCCATTTTCTGTACTTTTCGGACGTGTTTTCTGGAAATTGCCCCCAATTGCCCCCCAAAAACAAAACGGCAGCCATTGTGATCAGCCCCTTAAAGCTGTCACGTCGGCCGTTTTATCAAATTACCCAATTTATCAGGGTCATTTTATTGCGATTGCACCATCAATCGCGCACCCGCCCACAACTTCTTATCAAGCAGGCTCGTGATATGCCAGGCCATGCGCCTGCGCGACGGCCTTGTTGGTGATGTGCCCATCATGCGTATTAAGCCCGGCGCGCAGCGCGGGATTATCACGTATGGCCTCAACACCGCCGCGGGCAATCAGCAAACCATACTGATTCGTCACGCTTGTCAGCGCCAGCGTGGAAGTTTGCGCAAGAGCCCCAGGCATATTGGCCACGCAATAATGCACCACGCCATCGACAATAAAAACGGGATCAAGATGCGTGGTCGCCCGGGCCGTCTCAAGACATCCGCCCTGATCAATTGATATATCCACGATAACCGCGCCCTGCTTCATCAGTTTGAGATCCTGGCGGGTAATCAGTTTCGGCGTGGCAGCACCCGGTATTAATACGGCACAGATCACAAGATCCGCTTTGGGCAGTTCCTGCTCAAGGTTGTGGCGATTGGAGTAAAGCGTCTGAACATTGCGGCCGAACAGATCTTCAAGTTCGGTGAGCCTGCGTGCGGAAATATCCATAATCGTTACGTTGGCGCCAAGTCCCACGGCAATGCGGCATGCGTTGGTTCCCGCAATGCCGCCGCCAAGTATCAGGATGTTGCCTTTTTGGATTCCCGGTACGCCGCTCAGCAGCACGCCTCTGCCGCCAAATGGGCGCTCAAGATATTTGGCGCCTTCCTGAACTGCCATGCGCCCGGCGATTTGCGACATGGGCGTCAGCAGCGGCAGATGGCCGGCGGCATCCGTGATTGTCTCGTATGCCACGCCGGTAATCTTGTGGTTGAGCAGCGCCTGCGTCAGCGGCAGATCCGCGGCCAGATGCAGATACGTAAAAAGAATCAGCCCCGGGCGCAGTAATTCATATTCTGATTCAATCGGTTCTTTAACCTTGACGATCATCTCGGCCTGCGCGTAAACATCTCGTGCGGCCGCAATAACTTCACAACCGGCCCCGGCATATTCCGCATCAGAAAAACCGGAGCCAACACCAGCTCCGCTCTGCACCAGCACACGATGACTCTGGCGCACATATTCCTTAGCCGTAGCCGGTGTGAGCCCGACTCGGTACTCCTCACTCTTGATTTCTTTTGGCAAGCCGATCAGCATGGCATCAACTCCATCACATCATCAAGTACATACGATACATTTGCATGATTGCCAAAATAATAACGGTAAGCAGACATACAAAAGCGCTGCGTCTATGTCATAGCATGATGGCAAATCCCGCGTTAAAACACTTTTGCATTCTCCATCAGATTGTAGCGAGCCCATGATGAGCGATATGGCCTTTTCTGGTATTTTCTTAAAATTCCTCTTCTTGACTATAAGAGCGTGTTTGAGAAATATACGGGGCCGCCTACTTCTCAAACAGACTCTATGTGAGCTTTCGCATCATCAGAGCAGTTGCCGGATTCCGATAGGAGAGAATACGTGGTGTTCATCAATCTCTCACCAAAACAAAGCCGGCTGACCGAAGAACTCGGAATCAGCCGGCAATACTAAAATGCGAATATCGATCTGCGAACCTTCACAACGCTTACGGGTTCCGCGGTTTTCTCCTGCATAGCAATACGGAACTTGCCAGGAAAAGTACGCAGATACTTGCCGGTTCAGGAACGCTGGTGAGTTGGTACGAAAACAACCAGTCATAGACATCGCGGCCGTAGGTGCCTTCCTTTTGGCGGGAAACGCCATCGGTGTGCCAATGATCCGCCTGGTAAAATTCGTCCCATCCCTGATGGCCTTTGCCGCCGGCGACTGTCACAATAAGATTTCCGTCCTTATTGATCTCGCCGCCTCCGGCCGCGGAGATGGCATTGATCATGTCTGTGCTGCCAGAAGGCGGGACAACAGTATCACTCGCCCCCGTATACGCCCATATGCCTTTGCCGACGAGTAAATTGGCGGCATCAAGGTTGCCACCGCCGGATAGCGGCATCGCAGCGGCAAAACGATCAGGAAAGCGGGTGATGGCATCCCACGCGCCATACCCGCCCATGGATAGGCCGGTCACGTAAACACGTGTTTTATCCGTGTTGTTGTTAGCCAGAACCGTATCCAGAATATTCATGGCCATCTGAAGATTATTCGTTATTCCGCCGGCCTGCGCGTTGTGATAAGAGCCGACGGACCAGTTGTCTCCCGCGTTAACAGAAGCCCATTGCGTGCCCTTTGCGGCCTGGGGAGTAATCAAAATGGCCTTATGGTCACCATGTTGAGTTTCGCTGATCAGGGGATCAAGATAATTCGTCACATCATTATTTGTTCCACGCTGGCCGGCGCCGTGGAGAAACAGAATAACCGGCACGGCCGGACCAGTCGCGCTGTAGCCATCAGGGATAAACACCCGGTAATTCATACTGCCAAGAGTGGCGTTTGTATAGGTATATGCTGTGGAATTGGTAAGATCGCCAGCCAGCAAAGCGGCATTCTCAAGAGCCATGACCATCAATCCGGCAAGCATCGCATGTATTTTACATTTCATATATCCACTCAACTTATCATATTTTTATATTTACTCATTTCAATTTTTATATTGATTAAAAAGGCAGTCACTTATGCGGCAAATGACTGCCTTATCAGGAGGTCATTCTTGACCACGTTTACGGGATTGAATCAGCAGCAGGCCCCCAAGAGCCAATACGCCAAGCGACGCCGGTTCCGGAGCGGGAACGATTCCCACATCGGCCAGAGTCGTGCCGACACGCAATTCATCAATCCGATTGATGGCGGTTTTGTTATTACCCGTATATGAAACGCTGATCGAATTCACATTCACACTGTTGGAACTGATCGAAAATGTGACACCTGGAGTTCCCAATGGTGCAGTCGTATCAGTCACGTTCCAAACGGAGATGGTATGAGCTGTAACATCCACATAGGCAACGAGCATCGCTGTTGTAGCGGTAGTAACTGAAGTAGCAGCAGCAGTCGTCCATGTGGTGTTCAATCTACCGTCACCGGCCGTCAATTTGCCATCACCGTTGATACCAAAACCCGCAAAATAGGTAGGAGTTGCAGGTGCAGGATTGTATAGAAATCCGACTGATACACGACCAGTTGTATCTGCTTTGTTAAACAAAGCACTCGCATAAAAACTAACACCTGTTCCTATAGCGGCACTATGTACATCCAATACTGTGTTTAACTGTGCCGAGCCTCCGGATGAAGTTACACCGGTAAAAGACAGACCGTTCCCAACGGTAGACGAGACATCAGCCAAAATACCGTAACTTCTTTGAGACCATCCTGTGCTGCCTGATCCTGTTGCAATCAGATCAGATCCTACGGTATAGTTAAATGATTCACTATAAATCACACTCGCCTGACTGATGCCTGATGTTCCCACGGCAAGTAAAAGGCTTCCCATCAACGTCAATTGTGTCATTTTAGACATGATTTTAATCCTTATAATGGTCTTGTTGTTCAATCCGTCAACGCAACTTACCTATTTTGATGATTCAATATTTTCCCTCCCGGATATTGTCGTTATTTTCTCTATATTCATGACGTCCATTCCCACGAATAAGAAACGTTATCATCAATTAGCAGTATATTAATATTGTTTAATACCATCATCCTGAATCAGAAGCCTCATTTGGGTTTCTCCCACTGAAACTCAACCTCGTTAGACCATCCCGGCCGCCATTCAACATGCAGAGTGTATGCATTCACTCGCGAAACACTGCGATTTGCGGCCAGTTCAAGCATGGCGCCGCCCGTGTTGTTGTTGACCCGGAAGGTGAATTTCACAGGTTCTCCGGCCGCCATTCGCTGGCGCACCAGGGGAATTTCACTCCACGGAATCGCCGCTTCGGTTATGCGTGTGTTGCTTTCATATCGCGTTATCATTCGCGCGCCGGGCACATCGCCGTCATAAGGGCCGGCCGGCTGACGCGGATAAAAATTCTTGCGGGTCATCCCCGGCACCAGCAACCGCCAGACTTCAAAACCGCCGCCATACTTGGGCGCCACGGTATTCAGGGCGTATTCATAGTCCGTATCGTGATACGCGGCAAATCGCGGCATACGGCCGGGAAGATTGGCGATGGTATCGCTCTTTTGGTCTTCAGGAATTACATTCCACGCGATCTGCACGTTATCCTTAAACGGATAACATCCCGCCGGCGACACCGGATCGCGGCGATATGAAAAACGCCTGACATCCTTCGGCCACGTCACCTCCACACGATTGGCCGCGTTATTCTGATTGGTCAGGTATGTGGCTGTTTCCGGATAAAAATCCGCATCATGATCGCGCTTGGCAAATCGCAGCGTTCCTTCATCCTGCGAGTTATCCGCGGCCTTCATGGCAAAGTAAAAGTAATTGTCATCATACGCCAGGAATCCAGTCGCCACGCCGCCATTCTGCCCGCCATCAAAAGATTTGAACGGCAGCCATGCTGATTCCGTAATGCTCAACTGCGCCGCACCTTGCGACTGAACCACCTGCGGCAGCACATCGCGCCAGTCTTCCAGATTGCCGTCAACCGTGATGGTTTTGCGTGATATCACGTTGACGTGCATTGTTTCGACAAGTTCCGCCTCGCCGGCATCAGGGCTTGTAAATTCAAGATGCAGCGGATACTGGTTGTCGGCCGCAACTTTCAATCCGCGAACCTTAACGCGAACCGTTTGCCGCGCAAACGCATCAAGCTGAATGTCAACAGGCGAAATATCGCGGCCGCCGATTTGCCCGCTCAAACGCCCGGATATCGCGCGATTCAGCACGTTATGCAGATCAACCGAAAAGGAATCGTCACCGCTGAGCGACGTGAGGAAATCATGCGCCACCATTTCAAGCGCGGTCAATCCCTCAACACGTCCCCGGCCGATGGCCTGAACCATTGCGGCGTAGGAACCCGGCACCGCCGCATCCGCACGCAGATAGTAGCATTGCAATTCAAGCGGAATCACATAAGTATTGCCGATAGCGGCAAGTTTATTGCCGTAGCCATCGTAAACGCTCATGCCCGCCACTGCCTGAACCGTCATGCTTACGCCCGTATACGGCATGGTTTTACGCAGAGATTCCCGCAACTCTTTCTGCTTTTCCGGATCGCCTGCGCCGGCCAGTTCCTGATACATTTTCTTTTTGGCCATGACTTCTGACTGGCTGCGAATCTGCCGGTAAAGCATGCTATTGGGTGATGCATAAATTTCGCCGCCGTCACCTATCACAACCACAGTGCCGTCATCGGCATTGCCGTTCATGCCGTCAAAAAGATAAATCCACGGCAATCCGTTCGGAAAAAGAATCCGATTGAATTTTCTTTCGCCGATCAGCGCCTGCGTTGCGCAAAGCGCCGCGCCTGCGGCCCATGTCTGATTCGTGATTCCGCGCTGGGCTTTTTTACCCGCCGCGTCAAAAATAGATGCGCGCAGGCCGTTGCCAAAATTATCAAACGTCACAAGATTTCCGACATAAATTCCCATAGAACGGTCATATCCCAGCGCGCGATTGGTTGCGATTACCGATCCCAGGCGATCTTCGCTGTTGGCCACCCATGATTCAGTATCCCATACCAGAACCCGGCCCTTGTTGTCTTTGCGATTAAGCCAGCTCTTGTAGAGCGTCGGCGCCGTAATACCCTGATAATGGATCGAGCAGAAATCAAGATACGGCAGAAATTCATCGCTTCCGTCCGGGAATAATTTATCCCACGTATTTGTGGACGAATCGCAACCGCCGGTCAGCACGTCCACTCCGTCAGAGCGATTGACTTCATGAACGGCCTGCCCCATTTTCTTGAACAGCTCACGATAGCGGATCATATCCGCGCCCCACCCGCTGATAGATGCGCCTTCCCAGGGTTCATTCCACAATTTGATTCCGGTCATCGGCCCCTTTGGCCACCCATAGCGCGCGGTCAGCAGTTTGATAAATGCCACATAGTCATCATCTTCAGAAGGCAGCCAGCAGAAATCCCTGGCGCCGTTTTTTTTCGCCACGCCATCCTGATCAAGCTGCGTTCGCGGCCGGCCTGTCGGCTGTTCATAGATTCCCGCGCCGATTTCAACCAGCACGGTAATGCCGTACTTTTGGTAAAGCTTCATGCGCTCATCCACTTCACGCATCACGCGCGCGTATTCACGTGATTTTGACGAGGTATATCCCACTCCCCACCGCACGGCGCGCACGCCCAGACGCTCAAGCACCTGCGGATCAATTCTGTCCAGCGCCTGGCTGGGATACTGCGTTGGCGGAATCTCCGGCCGCATGGCGCGCACGGTTGTGCACAAAAAACGCCGGCCATGCGATCCTAAATCCACGATGCATGCATATCCGCCAAATGCCGCCGGCAAAGGAACATCAAGCGTAACATCCTGATACCCGTTGGCGGCCAGATTCACTTTGAATGATACTTTCCCGGCATCACCCAGGGAATACACCTGCGGCAGCCAGATGTTACCGGGGATACTGCGCGTACCGTATCGTTTGATCATCAGTTGGCCGGAAGCCTCAATAGCCTGCTGTGTTTTGTTCTGCAACTGAAATGTAAGCTTAACCTGATCGCCGGGATAAAATATACATCCCGGCTCGCTGGCATTGGTTAAAAACGCGTCATATTGCGCGGGCCCTTTGCTTAATTCAAAAGCAGCATAAAAATCCTTCATCTTTTCGCCGGTCGTCATCTGGCCATGCGCCGGCATGACCATTGCTGCATGTAACACAATGATAATGGCGATTGCTATTGGATGGCCAAACCACAACTTAGGCATTACGGACTCCAGGAAATACATCTGCAAATAAAAAAGCCGGCCGCCCGGCGCCTCTATCCATAAACTCTTAATTTCCGAAATAAAACATGGCGCTGTTATAGGATGTGACCGTTGAGAAATCGTTGGGATTCGTCTTGACTATCGTTTCACCGTGGCCATCCAGGAATACCGCGTTGCGTTCAAATACGTTATCCCTGACCTGTGGATGAAATGTAAATGCGGCGATGGCCGGTGTCGTTGAACTGAATTTTTGCGTAAATCCGGCGTAATTGTTATGCCCCTGATGCCATCCCATGCTGCCGCTGGGGCTTGTTGAAACAGAACCACTGTAATAATCAAGCCGGCACGCGTCACGCTGGTTGTAGAGGACTCCGGCGGTCAGCGGGTAGCTAATATCATCGGCGATATGCAATTCCCGGCCGGCACTCATACCATCATGTGGGATGGTTATGATGAGGGGAAAAATCTGCCCGCCTCGCGCGATGTCGTTCAGAATCTTATTTCTCCCGGCGAATATCACGTTCGCGGGCTGATCAATCCTGGCCTGAAGCTTATATATGATTCGTCCATTTATTATTCCGGATTCGGTACGCCCTGGAAAAACATGCAGGGCACAGGCGCATGGCTGGCGGATCATGCGGTGCCGGCCGGCATCGCGTTTTTACCCGCAAATGCCGGCTCTCCCTACTCGGCCGAGCCTCAGATCATGCTGACATCCTATGTGGCGGAAACCGGGCATGATCTGGTATGGGTCTCCGCCAATTCGCTCAAGACACTTCAGGCGGATAACTACTGGGGATGGGAAGGCGGCAATGCCCTGGCCGCGGATATGGGGAAAAATCCCGTCCGTGACGTATACGCGTACATTCTCTACGGCAAAGCGGATACTTTGCATATCAGGGCATTTCGCAGATTTTCTCCGGCAGATCCAAAAAGTGATAACAAGCTCAATCGCCGCACTGAAATTGTTCAGTACAAAGTAAAGAACAAAATGCCGAGAGAGCCTGTTCAAATCGGTCTGTCACTGGCAGCCTATGACGGCATCGTGGCGGTCAGCATTCCGCTTGACGGCACATTGCTGTTTGTGGATGCCGCTAAGAAAAAAATTGCGGGAACATATCCGGCTGAAAATCCGCGCGGCGTGGCTTTTGATCAGGCCGGCCGACTGTATTATATCAGCCAGAATCAGGTCTTTTCCGCGCGGATCAATCGCGCGACAGGCGCCAATAACGGACCTGTATCAGCAAGTCTTTCCGATCAAAAAATAGTAATCAATCATGATCTTGAAGAACCTTATGCGCTGGCCGTTGATGATCAGGGGCAGATTCTGGTTTCGGATCGCGGCAAATCACATCAGGTTAAAATCTTTTCGCCGTCCGGGGAGTTTCGCCTTGCCATCGGAGCGCCCGGCGGGCCGCAGATCGGTCCTTATGATGACCGGCGCATGCATTATCCCGCCGGTATCGCAGTGGATCAAAAGCGAAGGCTCTGGGTGGCGGAATCGGATATTTTGCCAAAGCGCGTCAGCATGTGGGATCTTGATACGGGCAAATTGATTCATGCCTGGTACGGCCCGCCACATTACGGAGGCGGCGGGACGGTTGATCCTGAAAATCCGAATCGCATTTTTTATTCTGAATTTGGCGGGCTCATTGAGTTTGAGGTGGATCACACAACGGGCGCATCACATATTGCGGCGATTCCGGTTCGCCATGATATCTCGTCATGGGGAGTTTTTGTCGGCATTGATCGCCCGCCATACATGCTGGGACACGTGCCGGAGCGCCCCGTGCGATATCAGGGACGCACGTATCTGACTGGTTTCTGGCAAGGCAGCCTGCGCGGCAATGAGTCATCGGCCATTTACCTGTATGATGAATCAAGCAAAACGGCCCGCCCCGTGGCATATGTGGGCGGCGACCGATGGTGGCCGGCGCTTAAAAGAGATCCGGAGATTCAGGACAAAATTGCCCGCGCCATCGGTCCGCAACGCGGACAATATATGCTGGCATGGTCTGATCTGAATAATGACGGCAAATATTCCGCCGATGAACTGAGCATCTATCAATTTCCCGGCACGCAAACTGTTTTGGCCAAACGTGGGGGGCAAACAAGCCCGCAGCCGGTATACGGACTGAATTTATTTTCGGCATCGAAAGATCTTTCGCAAAATGGCCCGTGGGGAATTAACGTACCGGCACCGACGATCCGCCCGGATGGCGTGCCGATTTACGATCTTAACAAGGCGAGCATTGCGTACCCGCCTCCGCCGGAACTGGCCGCCGCGGAAACTGGCCGAATACCTGTCCCGGCCAATGACGGATGGTCAATTTCGCTTGAACCTTATAATCCTGTTGCGCGCGGAGTATTTGGCCACCGGGAAGGAAAAATCGTATGGTCGTTTATGCCGGAAAGTTATCCCAGCCGGCCGGGGCTGATGGTTCATCCCACTCGCCTGCTGGGTCCGGCATTCGTGCCTGATCGCGGCCAATCCGGAGCGGTGTGGGCGATTAACGGCGAAAAAGGCGCCATGTTTCTGCTTACTTCAGACGGCCTGTTCCTGCAAACCATCGGCGGCGATATGCGCACAACGCCCATGCTGCGATTTGCGGAAGCCAAACCCGGCACGGATATGTCTTATGCCAGTTTTGAGGATGAACATTTTCATCCCACCATCACACAAGCCCGCGACGGCAAGGTTTATCTGGTCGCCGGCAAAGAGCATTCTTCCGTTTTCCGTATTGAAGGATGGGAACAGATCCGCAGGATTGATTTAGGCACGATCAAGGTTGAGTCATCATCGCTGGCCTCGCTGCCGCCCACGCGCACAAAGCAGGAAAAACGCCAGGGCCGCGCGGTCAATTCTGTTTTAATCACCGCCAATGCGCCAAAAACGGATGGCAATATTTCTGACTGGCCGGCCGCCAATTGGGTTGACATCAGCGGGCAGGCCAAAGCCGCCCTATGTATTTCCGGCGAAAAACTCTTTGCCGCATATCAGACAGATGATCCGCAACTGCTTGCCAATGCCGGCAGCGACTGGCAGCAATTATTTCATTCCGGCGGCAGCCTTGATCTTCAACTGGCAACCCGGGTTGAAGTTTTTGCCCAGGAAAATGACCGCAGAAAACGGTTTGTCTCTCAGGCCGGAGATATTCGCCTGCTGGTAACGCGCGTGAACGGAACGACGCGCGCCATTCTGTACCGGCCGGTTGTTCCCGGAGCGCCGGCGGCAAACAAAAAAACATTCGTTTCGCCGATCGGCACCGCGGAATTTGATTCGGTCACGGATATTTCGTCCTATGTTCAGCTTGGCCAGAAAGATGGCAATTACGAGTTTTCCGTGCCGTTGAGCGTTCTGGGATTTGCGCCAAAACCGGGTGAAAAATACATCGGGGATATCGGGGTGCTCAAAGGAAACGGCCGCCAGGTCATCCGCCGCATGTACTGGAATAATATCAACACGGAACTGGTCAGCGATATTCCCAGCGAAGCGCGACAGGAACCGGCGCTATGGGGCGTATTTGAATTTTCGGATTCATCCGGATCGCAAACACGCCCGCAAAACGGCCAGAACAAACAGAAATAAACGGGAACGCGGCACGCAGCCGGCGGCATCAGTAGCTTTTTATCTCTCCCATAAAAAGGAGTACGCAATGAATATGCGGCAATCATGCGCGGCGGTCATGATGATCATTGTGTGCATACGAACATTATCAGCAAACGCGGCCACGGAATCACATCCGGGATATATCAATCCGTTCGCGGCGTTTAATTTTGGGATACAGGATCGGCCCGCCCAGGCGCAGATTAACCTGCTGCAAAAACTCGGTTACCAGGGCATGGCCATTGCCGTATCAAATGATCGTAACGCCATTAATGAACTGCGAGCGTATACGCAGGTTCCCCAAATCAAAAATGGCCAGTTCAAAATTTATGCGGTTCTCTGGTGGACAATAGCCAAAAATGGTTACGACCGCGCATTCCTCGAAAAGATGCTGATTGAGACAGCCAAAATGCGCGCCGCATTATGGGTTGTTGTGGACGGGAATCACCTGCAAGAAATTGATGCCACGCTCAGATTGCTTAATGCCGCGGCCGATCAATGCGCGGCGCATGGCGTAGAAATGGTTCTGTATCCTCACGGCGGCACTATTTTTCAGGATACGGACGAAGCGCTGGCGATCCGCACTTTGCTCAATCGCCCTGAAATTAAAGTATCACTGCATGTCTGCCATGAACTAAAAGCAGGAAAGATGAGACAATTGGCGGAGACCGCCAAAAAGGCCGCACCGTATCTTTCGCTGGTCACCATCAGCGGCGCCAACACCGCCGCCGTTTTAAAGGATGACGGCTGGGATGACACGATTTTGCCGCTTGATAAAGGCGATCTGGACCTGCGGCCACTGGTGACGGCGCTGAAGGAAGTTCATTATACCGGCCCGGTCATACTGCATACGTATGGCATTAAGGACGCACCTGAAGATCATCTTCAAAGATCCCGCACTTGGTGGAAAAAACTTGAGGCAAGCATAAAAGACGAAATCAGAAAGAACTGATCTTTTCTCCCGGAATCACAGGCCGACCTCAAAGACGCCTGCCAACAGGCACAAAAAAGCCCGCATGTTGACATGAACATGCGGACTTGCGTATTGATTATCAGCCGCCGGACAAAATCCTGACGCGCCTTAATTATTGAACAGGAAGTGGCAGATATCGCCATCCTGCATGACGTATGATTTACCTTCGGCGCGCATTTTACCGGCCGCCTTGATGGCCGGTTCGCTCTTGAACTCCATCAGGTCGTTAAAGCCGTAAATTTCGGCGCGGATAAATCCTTTTTCAAAATCACTGTGAATAACGCCGGCCGCCTGCGGCGCGGTATCGCCGACATGAATTGTCCACGCGCGAACCTCAATTTTGCCGGCCGTAAAGTAACTTTGCAGTCCCAGCAGCTTATACGCCTCGCGCGCCAAAGCATTAAGCGCCGGCTCTGTCAGCCCCAGATCCTTGAGCATCACATCGCGATCTTCCGGCGAAAGCTCGGCCAGTTCAGCCTCAAGCTTCCCGCAGACCGGAACCACCGCACCACCCTCTTTAAGCGCGCGCTCGCGAACCTTCTGCACCAGCGGCCCCTGGCCATGAATATCATCTTCGTTGACATTCGCCACGTAGAGAACTTTTTTCGATGTCATCAGGCCAAGCGTTTTAATTGTGGCCATTTCTTCCGGCTCAAGGCCCATGCTGCGCACCGGAATCCCTTTGCCCAGCGCGGTGATGATTTTTTCAACAATAGCAACAGTCGCTATGGCATCTTTATCGCCGGCGCGGGCCAGCTTGCGCTGTTTTTCAATATTCTTTTCAACAGTCTCAAGATCACTGTAAATCAGCTCAGTATCAATCGTCTCAATGTCACGGATGGGATCAACACTGCCCTCAACGTGCGTGATGTCCGTTCCTTCAAAACAACGGACTACGTGCAAAACGGCGTCCACTTCGCGGATGTGGCTGAGGAACTTATTGCCCAGGCCTTCGCCTTTTGACGCGCCGCGGACGATACCCGCGATATCCACCACGCGCAGGAGAGCGTATACCAGTTTATCAGTCGGAATATACTGCTGAATTTTGGCCAGACGCTCATCCGGCACCGGCACCACGCCGACGTTTGGCTCAATGGTCGCAAACGGGTAGTTGGCCGCCAGCGCGCCAGCATTCGTTAATGCGTTGAAAATAGTAGACTTACCGACATTAGGCAGACCAACAATACCAACTTCCATAATCGCCTCAATATACGTGCCAGATTCTGAGCCAAGTAGCATACCGGAAAACAGTTGAAGAAGAAAACATGGCAGAGTACCCGCGTTTTATTCAGGGATGCTTTGCGAATTTTAAATCCGAAGCACCTGAGAACATGCCAAAATTTGACAGGAGCCAACATTTTCATGTTTTTTTTGGGCATTCACCTGTTGATTTTGGTTAAACCAAAAGGTCAGCTTGCCTGCCTATAACGTATGTTGTAACGTAATCTGTCATCATTTTTAAGGTTTGGCAGTCGGCCGGTATATGATCAGTTCCTTGTCTTTTTTGGTTCTGGTATTGCTGTGCGAATCTGCCGCAAGTTCATTTTGTTTTAAGATTATGTCTTACGGAGCTTAATATGGCCTCGGCCGAACAAACAAATCTTCGTGACTGGGAAAATCCCGCCCTGCTGCATCGCAATCGTGAGCCAATTCACGTGACGCTTCTGCCTTGTCCGGATATGGCGACGGCGCTGGCCGCCACGGCAGAAAATCGTGCGGCTTCGCCTTACTTTAAGTTGCTCAACGGCGTGTGGGATTTTCACTACTGCAATTCGCCGATGCATGTGCCGGAAAAATTTGAGTCATATGAAGATGCCGCCGAGTGGAGCAAAATGCCGGTGCCGAGCTGCTGGCAGATTCACGGTTTTGGCCAGATTCAGTACACCAACGTCAATTATCCGTTTCCGGTTGATCCGCCGTTTGCACCCAGTGACAATCCGGTCGGCCTGTATCGCCGCAAATTTGTCGTGCCGGCAAACTGGGACGGCCGGCAGATTTTCCTCTGTTTTGAGGGCGTCAACTCCGCATTTTATGTATACGTCAACGGCCGGCAGGTCGGTTTTTCAAAAGTCGCGCACATGCCTGCCGAGTTTAATATCACGCCGTATCTTCAGTCTGGCGAAAACAGCATTGCCGTTCAGGTTTTTCAATGGGGAGACGGCGCGTATCTTGAAGATCAGGACATGTGGCGCTTTAACGGCATTTTCCGCGATGTCTATATGATCAGCACGGGCACGGCTCGCCTGCGCAATGTGCACATCAAGCCTGTGCTTGATAATAAATATCGTGACGCGGTGCTGACTGTAGAAGCGACCGTGCGCTCATACGGCAAGGATTCCGCCGCGCTGAACGTTGAAGCGGAATTGCTTGATGCCTCCGGCGCAAGCGTGATCAAGGGAAAAATCGGCAAGGTTAAGTCCGCCTCGGCCGATGAAGATGCCGTCATCAGCGCTGATTTTGAAATTAAAAAGCCGGCCAAATGGTCGGCCGAAGAGCCGAATCTCTATACGCTGGTCGTTTCGCTTGTGGATGACAAACGTAAAGTCATTGAGGTTCAGCGCTATGTCACCGGCTTTAAGAAAGTTGAGATCAAGGATGGCAAGTTCCTGGTCAACGGCGTGCCGATCAAGATCAAGGGCGTCAACCGCCACGATACCGACCCTGACGGCGGCCATACCTGCCCCTATCAGATGATGATCAAAGATATCACGCTGATGAAGCAACACAACATCAACGCCGTGCGTACCAGCCATTATCCGAATGATCCGCGCTGGCTTGACCTGTGTGATCGTTACGGCCTGTACGTCATTGACGAAACTGATCTTGAATGCCACGGCATGCGGCCATTATCGCGAATTTCTGATGATCCGGCATGGGAAGCGGCTTATGTTGACCGCGCCAGTCGCATGGTTGAGCGCGATTTTAATCACCCCAGCATCATCATGTGGTCGTTGGGTAACGAGAGCGGCTACGGCCGCAATCACGTGGCGATGGCAAAATGGATCATCGCGCATGATCCTTCGCGTCCGATCCATTACGAAGGTACCGCGCCCTGGTATCAATACGACAATCGTCCGGCCGAGGATGTTTCGGCCGTATATTCACGCATGTACGCACAAGTTCATGAACTGTATGAGCACGTCAAGAATGACGCCGATCCGCGGCCGTTCTTCCAGTGCGAATACGCCCACGCCATGGGCAACGGCCCCGGCAGCCTCAAGGAATACTGGGATGCCTATTATTCATCTGACAAACTTATGGGCGGCTGCGTGTGGGAATGGGTTGATCACGGCCTGCGCCAGAAAACCGCCGACGGCAAAGAGTTCTTTGCCTACGGCGGCGATTTTGGCGAACGCCCGCATGACGGCAACTTCTGCGTTGACGGCCTGAACTTCCCCGATCGCATTCCGCATACCGGCCTCATGGAGCTTAAGTATGCCATTGAGCCGGCAAGGGTTGAGGCAATCAATCTCAAGACCGGCAAGTTTAAAGTGAAAAACATGCTGAATTTCAGCACGCTGGCACATCTTGACGGCCGATGGGAAGTTGCCTGCGATGGCAAATGTGTTTCGCAGGGAGCATTGCCGGTGCTCAACACACCGGCCGGCGAAGCCGAAACCATCCGCGTCAATTATCGCCTGCCGCAAACGCTCGCGCCCGGCGCGGAATACACCATCACGTTCCGCTTTACCCTGCGCGATAACACACTGTGGGCCAAACGCGGCCACGAACTTGCCCACAGCCAGTTCATTTTGCCGATGCAGGCTCCGGCCAGTGTCATCAAAATTACGGATATGCCGGCACTGTGCGTGCAGGAAACAGACGTCCGCACGATCAAAATTCAGGGTGCGGATTTCACCATTGATTTCTGCAAGTACGAAGGCACGATTCGTTCATGGCAGCACGCCGGCCTTTCGCTCATTGCGTCAAACGGCGGCCCGCGCATTCAGCTCTGGCGCGCGCCGACGGATAACGACGTACACATGGCCCGCGAAATCTGGCGCGCAAACGGCTACGATCTGATTCAAACACGCGTATGCAAAATCACCGTTGAAGAAGTTTCCGCACAGGCCGTCAAAATCATCGTTGACGGCGTACTGGGCAACCGCGCCATGCTCCCTTGTTTTGATGTGCAATATACGTATACCGTTCTGGGCAGCGGAGATGTCACGCTAAAAACGCACATCAAGCCGCGCCATGATCAGCTCGGCCATCTGCCGCGCTTTGGCGTGCGCCTGCTGATGCCGGCCGGTTACGAACAGTTTGCCTGGCTTGGGCAGGGACCGCACGAAAGTTATTCGGATAAAAAAATCAGCACTTTGCTGAGCGAATATCGCGGCACGGTCAGCGATCAGCTTGAAAATTACATCAAGCCGCAGGAAAACGGCAACAAAACGGACGTCCGCTGGGCGGCCGTGACTGATAAACTTGGCCGCGGCCTGATGGTTGTCGGTGAAAAGGAAATCAACGTCAGCGTTCATCGCTTTACGGCCGAGGATTTCGCCGCGACTTCGCACAACTACCTGCTTAAGCCGCGCGCCGAAACAGTGCTGAACATTGACGCCGCGCAGTGCGGCCTGGGCAGCAACAGTTGCGGCCCGCGCCCGCTTGATCAATATTACCTTCAGCCGATTGAACGTGAATTTACCGTGCGTCTCTCGCCGGTGATGGCCGATGGCCAGGAGCTTGGCGTCACGGCAAGAAAATCAATCAAATAATGTGGTAATGTGACAATGTAAAATGTGGGAATTGAAAAAGCCCCGGTGCGTTATCCGCATCGGGGCTTTTTTTGATCAACGATCAACGACAAACGAGCAACGAATCGTGGTTACTTTGATTTAATCGCGGTCCAGATTTTGTCGTAATTCTGCGTATCCTTGCCGACATCCTGAAGGAACTCAAGTTTGCTTGTGATGCTTTCCGGCGGATAAATACGCGGATCATTACGCGAAGCCTCGTCTACCATCGGCAAAGCGGCCTTGTTGGGGCTGCCAAAGTTGATGTAATTTGAGAGCTGCGCGCCGATTTTGGCGTCCATGATATAGTTGATGAACTGATGAGCGCCGGCCACATTCGGAGCTTTATCCGGGACGACCATTACGTCAACCCATATCTGCGCGCCGGATTCCGGAATCACATAATCAATGTCATCATTCTTGGCTTCCTTGATGGCGTTGAGCGCGTCGCCGCTGTAAACCAGGGCAAAATCACACTGGCCGGAGGCAACCTTTTTGGCATTGGCAGGGCTGCCGTCAAAACCAAGACAGTTTTTTGATTTTTTGGCATCAATGATTTTTTTGCCCGCAGCCTGAAGTTCCTTGAGCTTGGTGGTGTTAATACTCTTGCCATCCACCAGCAAGCCCGCCGAGATCGTATCACGCATGGAGTCAAGCAGCATGAACGTACCCGGCTGTTTACCGAAGAACGCGCCCCAGCCTGGCTTGCTCATCTTCTTTTTGTTGTAAATAATGCCCATTGTGCCCCACTGATACGGCTGCGAATAGGCCAGTCCCGGATCAAACGGCGGCGACTTGAACAGATCCGTCACGTTAGCCGAGTTGGGGACTTTGCTCTTATCAAGTTTTTGCACAAGGCCAAGCTTGATGAGAATCGGAATTGAGTGGTCCGCACCGACCACCACGTCATACTGCGAATTGCCGCCGGCCTGAAGCTTGGCGATCATCGATTCGGTATCTTCGTACACGTCGATCTTGACATCCTGGCCGGTGAGTTCCTTAAACTGCTTGGGAATTTCCGGGTCAATATAATCAGACCACATCAGGACTTTGACATCCGCGGCCGACGCAACATACGCGCTGGCCAGCAGACCCAGGGCAAAGGAGAGCAGTTTTTTCATTGAAGTTCCTTCCGAAAGAATATGTTTTACCCGGCTATCTCGCCGTCACAACCATTTTACACACAATGCCGCGCAGTGACACAACAACACAAAGACGCGGCCAAAATCATACAAGAAGAATCTCCGTGTCCCGGTGTCTCTGCGTCTCCGCGTCAGGCTTTTTTCTTTTCCCCGCCGGCCGCCAGCAACTGCGATCCCATCACCAGTACCACAGTCGCAAGGAAGATAATCGTTGATACCGCATGAAGTTCAGCCGAAATACCGCGCCGCATGGAGGAATAAATAAAGATCGGCAGCGTTGACGAGTCAGGCCCGGACGTAAAGAACGAGATCACAAAATCATCAAGCGACATCGTAAAGGCCAGCACCGCCCCGCCAAAAATGCCCGGCGCAAGCAGCGGCAGCATCACCTTACGCAGAATATAAAAATTGCTGGCATACAGATCGCGCGCGGCTTCCTCAATCTGCGGGCCGATAGTCGCAAGCCGGCCACGCACCACCAGAGCCACAAATGCCATCTGAAAAGTCACATGCGCAATGATCATGGTCGGCATGCCGGGATCAAAAAATCCCGAAATCGCCGGCGAAGAAAACTCAAGCAACGTCCGCAGCAAACGAAAAATCACCACCATTGCCGCGGCAAAGATAATATCCGGCGATACCACCGGCAGATAAACCGTCAGGTCAAACCAGGCCGCCACAGACTTTTTCCACGGAAAGCGCCCCATTCCCAGCGCCAGCATGGTTCCCAGAACCGTTGAGATTGCCGTTGACACCAGTGCCAGAATCGCAGTATTGAGCGCCGCTTGTAAAATAACCTTGTTATCAAGCAGCGAGGTATACCAGCTCAGCGTAAAGCCCTGCCACACCACGCCGCGCTTGGCCTGGTTGACAGAAAACACGGCCACGGCCAGCATCGGCAGATAAAGCATCGCCAGCGACACCACCGCAACGGTAGAATTAAAAATAGACCAGCGCCTCATCAGAATCCTGAAAAAAGTTAAAAAGAATCACATCAACTGCGCGCCGCCTTTGGCTTTACGTTGATAAATCAGCAGCGCCACCAGCGACAAAAGGATCAGCCCGAAGCTGATGGCCGCGCCAAACGGAAAATCACGGCTCTGGCCAAACTGCTGCTGAATCAGATTGCCCATGAGCATATATTTTGATCCGCCAAGCCGATCAGAAACCAGGAACATACCCATCGCCGGAATAAACGTCAGCAGAACCGATACCGAAAGCCCGGCACGCGTCTGCGGCAAAATCGCATGGCGAAAGATGGCCACCGGCGAGGCATACAGATCGCGCGCGGCCTCAACAAGCGACCAATCAAGTCGCTCAACGTTGGTATAAAGCGGCAATACCGCAAATGGCAGACTGCTGCTGACCATCCCCAGCATAATTGCCCACTGGCTGGGATATAGAGGTTGATTGTAATGAAAAAACGCAGCAATTTTTGAGAAAAAGCCGCCATCAGAAAGAAGCAATTCCCATCCGCAGATACGAATAACAAGATTCGTGCAAAACGGGATCATGATGAGCAAAAGCCAGAAATAACGCCACCGTTGCGAACGCGTGGCCACGAAAAACGAAATAGGATACGCCAGCACCACGCTTAAAACAGTCGTGACAACAGATACCCACACCGTGCGGAGAAAAATGAACAGATAATCGGCCGACCACCCGAGAATGTCATAACCCATCAGGCGCTTAAAGTTATCAAAAGTGAGTTGCCAGGCAATAGCGCCATTTGGGCCGGAGCGATCATAAAAAATGATTTCGCCATATTCGCCGCGCGTGGCAAACGCCAGCGCCATGAGCAGAAAACAGGGCACAACCAGCAGAATCGTCAGCCAGGTAATACCCCAGATCACGTAAAGAATGCCGCGTAGCTTAAGCCGCCGGGGAGTGGTCAGCTCTCCGTTGTGAACAATCATACGTGAACTGGATTCGCCGGCGCTCATGGGCAAATGAACCAAAATCAAAAGTAAATAGAAAAACGCTGAACGCTCAACGATGAACGCTGAAGATCAGCGGAAGATTCAGCATTTACCGTTTATCGTTCAGCGTTTTTTTAGTCTGACAGAACTTCAAGGTGCTCCGCCGGAAGCTGCACGGACGTATTTTCTCCCGGAGCCAGGCGCATAATGGATGACACGGACGCACGAATATTGCCCTGGTCAAAGAAGACCTCGCAATGATCGCCGCGATAAATGACATCCTTTACGGTGGCCGTGAACATGTTGCCGCCCTTGAGGTTATCGCCAACACGCACACGCTCCGGCCGAATCGCCAGTGTGCCGCTTTCCCATGATGGCGTGGTGCGGGCATGCAGCAGGCCGAGCTCAGTCTGTAAACCGTTGTCAGTTTTGCGGGCGGAAATCAGGTTTGCCGCGCCGAGGAACTGGGCGACAAACTGCGTTGTCGGATGTTCATACACATGCGCCGGCGGGCCTTCCTGAATGATCTGCCCGTCGCGCATCAGCAGGATGCGGTCAGAAACAGTCATGGCCTCATCCTGATCATGTGTGACTAAAATAAAGGTTTTGCCCAGACGACGTTGCAGGCGTCGAAGCTCCACCTGTAACTCACTGCGAAGCTTGGCATCAAGCGCCGACATCGGCTCATCAAGCAGAAGTACTTCTGGTTCATTGACCAGCGCGCGGGCAAGCGCCACGCGTTGACGCTGGCCGCCGGAAAGCTGGTGTGTCTGGCGGGTGGCAAAGTCAGTAAGCTGAAGCATCTCAAGAGCGTCTTTAACGCGGCGGGTGACTTCCGGCTCGGCAATTCTGCGCGCGCGGAGGCCAAAGGCCACGTTGTTAAAGACGTTCAGGTGCGGGAAGAGCGCGTAGCTCTGAAAAACCGTGTTAACCGGGCGCTTGTTGGCCGGCAGATTGCCCAGATCGCGGCCGCCGAGGCACACGACACCTGAGTCGGCAACTTCAAGGCCGGCGATAATGCGCAGGAGGGTTGTTTTGCCGCAGCCTGATGGCCCAAGAAGCGTGACAAACTCACCCTGGCGGACCTGAACGGATACGTTCTTCAGGACCGGGGTGTTGCCAAAGCGCTTTGAGACGCCTTGAATATTCAGGTGCTCAGCATGGGTAACAGTGGCGGACACGGCACGAGTGCCGGTGTTAATACCGGGCAGGTCGGCCAGAATGGTGTCGGCAGTGATGGACGCCGCCGGGCGGAGCCAGGACAATAATCCCGTACTCAATTCTGTAGGTCCCTCCGAAAAGAGGTCAAGAGGACGTCTCAGAACCTTACTTAACATCGTCAAATCGCCGGCGAATCTTAAGTTGTTGCCGCCCGGCCATCAGCGAATGTTAATCGCTCTGAAAAACGCATCTCTTTAATGACGGAAAATTCTATAACATTTTTTTCAAAAAGAACATATTAATTTTTCACATTTTTATTTTTTTTGAAGTTTTTTTTCACCTCTTGCCGAGAGCGGCCGCTCTTCTGAAAGAAATTTGGCTGAGACTCCGCATGATCAGCAGGCTTTCTCCGCGACTCCGCGCGAAAAACGAAAAAGAAAATCTCACGCGGAAACGCGGAGTCGCGGAGAAAAAAGATAAAGAGAATATGATAGCTCCGCTCTTTTACATGGCGATGCACCGTTGATGTGCGAGCGGCAATCGTCTATTGAGCATCCCATCATGCGTGAACGATTCGTTCCCATCATGAGCAATCGCCGGCAAAGATTAGTTTGTGCCCCATCCCGCGAGGAGAATGGGGCTTGCTTATCCCAAATTCGGGTTGAGGCATGATCCTCCTGATCTCAACTGACCCAAAATATGGCCGATTGCGGACTCTCAAGGGCAATATCGCCAGTAAATGGTAGTAAACTGAGCGTCACAGTCAGCTTAGCAGTTGACCCGGACGGGGTATTATCAGATAATGATCGTCTTGTTTTTTTCTTGAGGTGCTCTGTGCGGACAGAACAGTCAGCTTTTAATACGCTGCCTGATGTGTACCTGGCGAAGGCCGGTGCCACTGTCCGCGCTGTTATTGTAAACGCCGTTGCCGTTGTTAAATCGGCCGGATAAGGGCGTTTTTCTGATTGTTGAAGTAACGTAACGCCCTGCCATGCCGCAGGGCGTTTTTCGTTTATAGAATGACTCCGGAAGAGATTCTCACAGAGGACACAGAGATCACAGAGAAGGCCGAGTAATATCTAAAAAAGGCATGTTTTGGTCTTTCTCCGTGTGCTCTGTGTTCTCTGTGAGAAATGTTTTATCCTTTGTCCGGAGATAAAAGTGAGGAATTCATGGCGCGTATCGAGATCTACGACACGACTCTCCGCGACGGCACCCAGGGAGAAGGCGTCTCTCTTTCTGTTCAGGATAAGTTACTTATCACCCGCAAGCTTGATGAGCTTGGCGTTGATTTTATAGAGGGCGGCTATCCGCTCTCAAATCCGAAGGATGCGGCGTTTTTTCAGGAAGCCAAATCGCTCAAACTCAACACGGCCAAGCTGGCCGCGTTTGGCATGACCCGTCGCAAAGGCGTAAAACCACAAGACGACACGGGTATGATCGCCCTGCGTGATGCCGAGACGGAAGTTGTGACCGTCGTCGGCAAAACCTGGGATCTGCATGTCACAGAAGTTCTGGGCGTAAGCCTTGAAGAAAATCTTGACATGATTGCCGATTCCGTGGCGTACCTGACCCAGCAAGGCCGGCGCGTGATTTACGATGCCGAGCATTTTTTTGACGGCACGGCCGCCAACCGCGAGTACGGACTTAAAACAATTGAGGCCGCCGCGCAGGCCGGCGCGGTGACCATCTGTTTATGCGACACCAACGGCGGCAGCCTGCCGGAACGCGTCACCGAATTTGTTAAGCTTGCCAAAGCCCGCGTAAGCTGCGCCATCGGCATGCATCCGCACAATGATTCGGGGCTTGCGGTGGCCAATGCGCTCGCGGCCGTAGGCGCCGGCGCCGCGCACGTTCAAGGAACGATCAACGGCATCGGCGAACGCTGCGGCAATGTGGATATCACGACGGTGATCGCCAATCTTCGCCTGAAGATGGGCCACGAGTGTCTCTCGCACGGCAGCGAGTCGCTGCGCCACCTGACGGAAGCGGCGCGTTACGTATACGAAATTGCGAATATCAACCAGTTTAACGGCCAGCCGTATGTCGGCCAATCGGCCTTTGCGCACAAAGGCGGCATGCATGTTCATGCGGTTAACAAACTCGCAGCCAGTTACGAGCATGTTCCGCCGGAAGCCGTCGGCAACACGCGGCGCATTCTGGTCAGCGAGCTATCGGGCATCAGCAACATCGCCGCGAAGGCCGGCAAAAAATTTCATATTGAAAAAGACCGCACCGCGCTCAAAAACGTGCTTGATGACGTCACCGAGCTTGAGGCGCAAGGTTATCAGTTTGAGGCGGCCGAGGCCTCTTTTGAGTTGCTGGTGCGCAAACAGGTTAAGCGCTATCAGAAGTTTTTTGAGCTTGACCAGTTCCGCTGCGCCGTGAGCAAAATGGGCGAAGGCAAATCCGTAACAAAAGCCACGCTTGCGCTTAAGACCAGCAGCAGAGAAATACACGCCACGGCCGAGGGCGATGGCCCGATCAACGCACTTGATGGCGCGCTGCGCCGGGCGCTTGAGCCTGATTTTCCGTGCATCAAAACTCTGCATCTTGTGGACTACAAAGTGCGCGTGGTCAACAGCAAAGAAGGCACGGCCGCCAAAGTACGCGTCATCGTAGAGTGGCGCTCGCCGTATGCGGATAACGTAACAGGCATCTTTGGCACAGTCGGCGTATCAGAAAATATCATTGAGGCAAGCTGGAAAGCGCTGGTAGACGCGCTTGAATATCACTTGCTGCATGACGGAGAAGCGAAGAAGCAGTAAAGACGCAAATAAACCACAGAGATCACAGAGGACACAGAGAAGACTAAAGAAAAAAGGATCGAGCAGGATGTTCATTAAGGAAGATCAGTCGCGTGATCCTCTGACAGAAAAGATCATCGGAGCCGCAATTGAAGTGCATCGCACACTTGGCCCCGGACTTCTTGAAACTGCATACGAACAATGTCTCTGCTATGAACTCAGTCAGATCGGCTTGTCGCTGGTTCGGCAGCAACAGATGCCTGTAGTTTACAAAGGTGTTAATATTGATTGTAATTTTCGTGTTGACATGATTGTAGAAAATCAGGTGATTATCGAGCTTAAAGCCTGTGACCAAATAAATTCAGTTATGGAAGCTCAGCTTTTAACTTATATGAAGCTGGCCCACATCCGTAAAGGATTATTGATCAACTTTAACGTGAGAATGCTCAAAGACGGGATACAAAGATTTTGTCTTTGATTCTCTCTGTGTTCTCTGTGATCTCTGTGGTTAATTTTATTTTGATAGATAAGAGCCGCATATGACGATTGATTTGCCCAGTCAGTACGATCCCAAGTCCGTTGAACAATCCATTTATGACAAATGGATCAGCAGCAAGTCTTTTCATGCCGTACCCGATGAACGGACGAATAAGTTCTCTATTGTTATTCCGCCGCCAAACGTCACCGGCGCGCTGCATCTTGGCCACGCCATCAACGGAACTATTCAGGATGTCCTCACGCGCTATCACCGCATGAGCGGCGATAATACGTTATGGATGCCAGGCATTGACCATGCCGGCATCGCCACGCAGGCCGTGGTTGAGAAAACCATTTTTGAAAAAGAAAAGAAAACCCGCCATGACCTGGGCCGCGACGAAATGGTCCGCCGCATCTGGGAGTGGAAAGAACAGTTCGGCAGCCGAATTTTGAGCCAGCAGGCCAAGCTTGGCGCAAGCTGCGACTGGGATCGCGTGCGTTTTACGCTTGATGAGGTCTGCGCCAAAGCCGTGCGCACGGCATTTTTCAAGATGTTCCGCGACGGGCTGATCTTCCGCGGCAAGCGCCTGGTCAACTGGGATACGCATCTTCAGACGGCCGTGGCCGATGACGAAATTTATTACGAAACCGTCAAAGGCCAGATGACCAGTATCCGCTATCCTGTAGCGGATGAGGGGTCAGGAAAGAAGGAAACGGAATACCTGATCGTCGCCACCACGCGTCCGGAAACCATGCTTGGCGATACGGCCCTTGCGGTTCATCCGGAAGATCCGCGCTATACGCATCTGCATGGTAAAAGTGTGATCATTCCGCTGGTTGGCCGCAAGATCCCGGTGATCTGCGACGGCCTGCTGGTTGATCCCAAGTTCGGCACAGGCGTGGTCAAGGTTACGCCCGCGCACGATCCGAATGACTACGCCACGGGCCTGCGCCACAATCTGGAAAAGATCAACCTGCTCACGCCGGATGGCAAGGTCAATGACAAAGGCCAGGGCGAATTTAACGGCAAAAAATACAGTTATGTGGGCCTGAAGTTTGCCACGGCCGCGCGCAAGCAGGTTCTGGCGGATCTTGAGGCGCTTGGCCTCATTGCCGATGTTAAAGTGCACGAGCACGAAGTCGGCCATTCTGATCGCAGCAAAACGCCGATTGAGCCTTACCTCAGCGACCAGTGGTTTGTGCGCATGGGCGATATTTCCGAAATCAAGGATGACACCGGCAATGTCATTCACGCCGGCGGCATTACGCTGGCCGACGGAACCAAAAAATCAGGCCTTGCCCAGGCGGCAATGGACGCAGTGCTTGATGGCCGCGTCAAAATCACGCCGGAGCGCTACGCCAAAGGTTATCTGGATTGGCTTGGCCAAAAGCGTGACTGGTGCATCAGCCGCCAACTTTGGTGGGGACATCGCATTCCCGTGTGGACCAAGCACGCCGACGATACGAGCATCAAGTTCCTCTTTGAGAAGATCAATAAGACCAACAGCAACGGCGAAGAAATCATGCAGCTTCGCGCCGATTTGCAGGAATATGTGGCCGGCGAAGTGACGGAAGTGCCGGGCACGGATGATGATTTCCCCACGCTCAAGCTTTGGGTGTGCGTTGCGCCGGGCCATACTGATTTTGAGCGCCATCTTGAGGCTCTTGGCTTTACGCAGGACCCGGACGTGCTTGATACTTGGTTTTCGTCGGCGCTTTGGCCGATCAGCACAATGGGCTGGCCGGAAGACGGCACCAGCAACAAGCCGGAAGACAAACTGCTCCCCTACTTTTATCCCACCAGCGTGCTGAGCACCGCGCGCGACATCCTGACGCTGTGGGTGGCGCGCATGGTGATGTTTGGCCTTTATGGCCGCGGTGATGTGCCGTTCCGCAATGTGTATGTGCACGCTGTGATTCAGGACGGCGAAGGCCGCACCATGAGCAAATCAAAAGGCAACGGCGTTGATCCCGTTGACATTATTGACAGCCACGGCGCTGACGCCCTGCGCTTTACCCTTGCGCAGATGGCCACCGAAACGCAGGATATCCGCATGCCGGTGGTCAAAGATTCAAAGACTGGCCGCAATACGTCGCCCAAGTTTGATATCGGCCGGAACTTTGCCAATAAAATCTGGAATGCCAGCCGCTATATCCTGGGCAACATCAAGGAAGACACCCAATCCGGCCTTGATGGCGTGGCCATTACGGAACTGGCCGATCGGTGGATTCTTTCGCGCCTGAACACCACGATCAACACCGTTGAGGATGCGATTAACGGATTCCGCTTTGCGGATGTGGCAAACGCGCTTTATCAATTTTTCTGGTCTGATTTGTGCGACTGGTATCTTGAGATCAGCAAGGCCCGCATCAAGGCCGGCGACGCAACAGTTCAAAATGTGTTGCTGCATTGCATGGAGACGGCGCTCAAATTGCTGCATCCGGTGATGCCGTTCATCAGCGAGGCCATATGGGAAAAGCTGCCGAATCGCAGCGCTATGCTGATCAAGACACAATGGCCAAAAGCAACGTTGATCAACGGCCAGCCAACGGATGCCGCCGCCGAGGCGCAAATCATGATGGTTCAGGCCGTCACCAGCGCCATCCGCGAAATTCAGAATCGTTACCCGGCCGCAAAGGGCAAGGATGTCATCCTCAAGCCGCGCGATGCGGCCGTGCAGAAAACCATTGATGACGGCCGGCTCATCATTGAGGCGCTTGCCAATGCCAAAATCGCGGAGAACTCTCCGGCCGCCGCCAAACCGGCAAACTCGGCCGCAAGCGTTCTGCCGGAAGTAGAAGTCTTTATCGCCGGCGTGATTGATAAAGAGGCCGAAACCGCCAAACTCACCAAGCGCAAAGCGGAACTTGAGAAATTCATCGCCGGCGGCAAGGCGAAACTTGCCAATCAGGCAGCCATCGCCAAAGTTCCGGAAAAAGTTGTTCAAGGCTGGCGCGATCAGCTTGCCAAACAGGAAGCCGAATACGCCGCGATCGAAAAGAACCTTGCCGAACTGGCGTAAAAAAGCAAACGGCAAAATTCAAAACGCGAAATGACAGGATTTCCCCTGCGTTTCGCGTTTTTTTATCAACCTTATTTCGGGATGCGCCAGCACCATACTCTTTTTATCAGTCTTTCAGGCCGTCAACACGGCATAGTTAGTGTAAATGCCAAAAACAAATCACACGTGGCGACCTTGCGGAGCCGCCCCCGCGATAGCGTGGCGGCAGTTGATGTGTGATTTATTTTTGACACATACTATAAATGCGGCCCTGTATCCCGCTGCCAAATGATGGTATCATATCACCATCATGAATATTGTATTGATCGGATATAGAGGCTGCGGCAAAACCAGCGTCGCGCGTGAACTGGCCAAAATGCTCGGCTGGCCCATGCTTGATACCGACGCGCTGGTTGTTCAGCAGGCCGGGAAAAGTATCCGTGACATTTTTGCGGAAATGGGCGAACCCGGCTTCCGTGATATTGAGAGCCAGGTCATCAGCAAGGTATCGTTGCTTGATCAACACATCATCGGTACCGGCGGCGGCATTATTCTTAAGCCGGCCAATATTCAGGCGCTCAAAAAAAATGGCAAGCTGGTGTGGCTCAATGCGCCGGCGGAAGTGCTTTTTGAGCGAATTAATGCGGATAAGGCCACGCACATCACGCGGCCGAATTTAACCAATCTCAGCGGTATTGAGGAAGTGCGCCATCTGCTGACGGTCCGCACGCCGATGTATGAAAAAGCGGCCGACATCATCATTGACGTCACCACGCAACTGCCGCGCGCCACGGCCGAACAAATCTGCATGCAATTGGCGGTAAAGTAAAAATCACTCGTTTATTTCAGCGGTTGCGCATCCTGTCTTAACTGCTGTAATAATTCAGTAACCTCAAGATCAATTGCCCATTGTGTTAAATATCCCTGATTAAGATGGGCATATTGCAGTTCATAGACACGTAAGGCGTCACGATATTGTTTTTCGCTTCCGCCTGATTGCCTGGCCCAATTTAACTTCATCAATATGGTATCTTCCGGAGAGGAAACAGCCATCATCACGCCGTCAATATCATCCTGAACACGGCGCCGAAAACGAGACTGATCAAAGGCATTATCTTTAAGCAACCAAAAATCAATTTTATAACCAGATCGCATATCAATCACATTAAAGCTGCCACGATCACTTATTGCGGACATGATCGCGTCAGCGTCAGCATAAAAATCCGGCGAACGAAATGCAGAAAGTATGGCGGGAGCCTGATTGCTGTTTAAAGCAACGACGATATCAATATCATGCGTTGAGCGCGGTTCTCCCTGTAAACTTGATACGAGTGACCCCGTAATCATGTAATCAATACGGGCGACATCAAGAACATGAATAACTTGCATCAATAATTGCGATTGTGACATAGTGCGATCCGACTAAGAAAAAGTTGATGCAGTTTTTGTTCAGACAATTCAGGATGCGAACGACGAAGCCGGTCTTTAAATATTCGCCGAGTAAAATCAGATAACTCAAAGGCCTGATGCAGACGTTCTTGAGGCGTCATGCTGGCCAGGGCGGCAAGGCGAACAGAGTGAGAATGTTGCGGTTTTATGTCCATTTTGATTGCCATGATAACAGAGCGATTACAGGAACCGAAATAAATTCCGCAAGCATCATATTAGTTAGGGCGAAATTTAAGTCACTCCCCCACGGCCAGAACGCTCAGGCCAAATGGCGCGCGGATGCCGCGCAGGGCAAGCGAATTTTCAATTTTGATCGCGCAGTAAAATAGAGAATTGATCAGCGATGCCGTCGGCCGGGCGTCACCGCGCCGTTTTGGATGCGGCAGGCATTTACGTAACACACGCACAAGCGCCACCGGCGGGAACAAAGTCGCATTCCAGTAACCGCAATCTGTGAGTGAAAAACCGGCCTGCCTCATGGCGGCGGCAAGTCGGCCGCGCGTATATCGCCTGAAATGATGATTCACTTCATCATGCTGCGACCACAAAAAAGTGTACGCCGGAACCATCACCAGCAATTTGCCGCCTGGTTTAAGCACGCGACGCCATTCGCTCAGCGCTTTGGCCTCCTGGTCAATATGCTCAAGAATGTCGGAAGCAATCACCAGATCAAATTGCTGATCCGCAAACGCAAGCGCCGTAGCGTCCATGATGCTTGCGTTTTTCAGATTTCGCTGATGACACAGGCCGATGCCGGCCGGCGAAAGATCAATGCCCTGCACATTGGCGTATCCCTGATCCGCCAGAGCCTGAAGCAAAGGCCCGCCGGAACAGCCGACCTCCAGAATCGCGGCGTTTTTGGCAATATGCCATTGCTGCATGCGGCGCAGAATGTAATCGCGGCGCGCGCGAAACCAGAAATGAGTCTGTTCAAGCTGGTGATAAATCTGTTCGTAGGCCAGGTCCATGTGGCGATATTCCGCTCATCAAAAGGATAAAATACCAAATAGGTATCGCGGAGCACAGAATTGATGACCTGCTGTTTTTAGCATTCATCACTCAGCATTCAGCGTTTTTGTATTATCTTCCTTTGCGCCGTTTCTCGCGATTTTTGCGTTTCTGTTCCGCGGTCAGGCGAGTGCTGCGTTGCTTCATGCCAGGCATGCCGCCGGGGGCAAGTTTGCCCATGTCAACCGCGCCCATCATCTGGGCCATTTTGGCTTTGTTCATGGTTGACAGGCCGCTCATTTTCTTGGCCATATCCCGCGCGGCCGAGAAACCTTTGAGCAATCGCGAAACATCTTCCGGCTCAACGCCCGATCCGCGCGCGATGCGCCGCCGGCGCGAACCATCAATCACATCCGGATTGGTGCGCTCTTTTTTGTTCATGCTCATGATCATGGCTTCGGTCTTATTGAGTTCCTCTTCAGGAATCTCAATATCCTTGAGCATGCTGCCCAGGCCCGGGAGCATACCGAGCAATTGCTTCATCGGGCCCATGCGGCGCACGGAACGCATCTGATCAAGAAAATCATCAAGAGTAAAGGTGGCGTTTGCCATCTTTTCCTGAAGCTTGGCGGCCTTCGTCTCATCAAATTCCTGCTGGGCTTTTTCGACCAGCGTCAGCACGTCACCCATGCCCAGCATGCGCTGAGCGATACGTTCAGGATGAAATTCCTCAAGAGCGTCAAGTTTTTCGCCCACGCCCATGAATTTGATCGGCTTGCCGGTGATTGATTTAACCGAAAGCGCCGCGCCGCCGCGGGTATCAGAATCAAATTTTGTCAGGATAATGCCGTCAAGCTCAAGTTGTTCGTTAAATGCTTTGGCGGAATTGACCGCATCCTGGCCGACCATTGCGTCAACCACAAGGAAGATCTGGTGCGGCTGAACCTGCATGTTGACCGCGCGCAATTCGTTCATCAACGGTTCATCAATATGCAGTCGGCCCGCGGTATCAAGAATCACAACATCGCGGCCGTTCTGTCTGGCATACGCAATGGAGTTGCGGCAAACCTGAACAGGATTGGTATTGCCGGGTTCTTTATAGATGCTTACGCCGACCTGATCGGCCAAAGTAGAGAGCTGATCCACGGCCGCCGGTCGCTGCAAATCCGCCGCGACGAGCAACGGATTTTTGCCCTTGCTTTTAAGATACGTGGCCAGCTTGCCGCAGGTGGTCGTTTTACCGGAACCCTGAAGGCCGCACATCATGATGACCGTCGGGCCCGGATCAACCAGCATAATGCCCGACTCAACCGGGCCCATGAGATTGATCAATTCGTCATACACGACTTTGATCATCTGCTCGCCGGGCTGAACCGAGGCGAGAACTTCCGTGCCGATGGCTTTGTCGGTCACATCTTTGACGAACTTATTAACGACATCAAAATGAACGTCAGCCTCAAGCAGAGCGGTACGCACGTCACGCATGGCGTCGCGAACGTTTTCCTCGGAGATTTTGCCCTTGCCCGAGATATTCTTGAAAAATGTATTAAACCGATCTGAGAGCGACTCAAACATGCGGCAATTCCGTCGTTACGAGTTAATACCCAGCTTTACAGGACGGCTATTGTACACGGAGAAACGCCCGATGTCGTGCATCACGCCAATAAACTTGCGGCATGCGCCACGGAGGTATATCCTGTTGTCAGTTCACGTCTTTTTCAGGTTCTGAAGTACATTCAGTACATCTTGTACATGTCGGTTCTGCATACGCAAAGGAGCCGGACCATGAAAGATCGCCTGATTTGGGTTATCTGTATTTTGGCGCTGATATTGGGCATTGCCTATTCGCGCGGGCACAAGGGCAGTGTGCCACAAGACACGCCGCCGCAGCCGCAACCGGCCCATATTCAGTAACGATGCATCACGGTCTGTGATGCGTGCGCATAAATTCGCACATGGCGACAAATCCCGGATCGTTCACATCAATCATTTTGCCCATGATGCTTCCGTGATCGCGATCTTTGATCATCACGAGCTTGACATCGGGAATTTTAAGCGCCGTGGCCAGCGCCATAAAATATTGAGTTTCTTCAACACGCATCGGCATATCGTTATCCGCAACAAGCAGTAACGTAGGCGGAATGCCCCCGCGAACGTGATACACCGGGGCATCGGTATCAATCACCGGCGTATAGCGCGCATTGGGCACGCCACGTTCCTTGCGGATTGTAAAATGCGTAAACATTTGCCCGCTGATCGGCAGAGTTCCCGCAAGATCTTCCGTCTTTACGCCATATGCCGCGAGATATTTGGGCTCAAAAGCAATCTGCGCGCAGAGATATCCGCCGGCGGAATGGCCGGTGATAAAAATATTTTTAGTATCGCCTCCGTACTGATCAATATTCTTAAATACCCACGCCACGCTGGCCGCGGCATCATCAAGATAAGACGGATATTTGCTGCGCGGTGATAACCGGTAATTGGGCGCCACAACAATCATTTTCTGCGTGACCCATGCGGAAGCCATTGACTTGGCGCCATCCTTGCTGCCACCCTCAAGGCCGCCGCCATAAAACCAAACAAGGACCGGAAGTTTTTGTCCCTCGGCCTGTTGAGCGGGCTGATATATATCTAGTTTGCAGCGTTCTTTTTCATAATCAGTAAGCGAATCGCCTGATTTATACGCCACGTTGCTGGTGATCTTGACAGCGGACGATTGTGTGGCCGATTCTGCCGCATGTGCAATGTCAACGGTTACCGATGCCCCGCAAACCACAATGACAGCAGAAGCAAGATAATTCACAAAGCAGAAATGACGTCGCGAAAACATAAATTATCCTCATCATGACGAAATGCGTAGAAAAGAATCGGCATACCATATCCGACATAGCCGGATGTATCATCATCTGTTCGGCTATTTTATGCAATATTTCAAAAACCGATACGTTGCATTAACATCACCTGTACCCGGTACCTTCAGCCATGTCGCAGGCTTAACGGTACCGAAATCGCAAGGGAAAAGAAGGAATGACACCGTCTTTAGCGCGCAGGGCACTATTCAGAACAATAATGCCGCGTATGATATGCACGATTCTTTTGGCCAGCTCAATTCAGGGAATCGTCATGGCGGCGGATAACAATCAAAATACGCAGAATATGCCGGTATCAGCACAAGCCAATATGTGGACTTCCGCCGTTCGCGATCGCGTTTTGGCGACAATTGTCCCTGCCGAAGAAAATGCCGCCAAAGATTTGGCCGCCGCAAAAAAAATACTCGCCAAACTTCAGCCGGACGGCACATGGCCTGATATTGATTACGCCAGCCGGCAACGCGGCAATTGGCCGGTCGGCAACCATGTCGCCCGTATGTTTGCGATGGCGCGCGCATATGATGTCACACGCCGCGCCGGCGCTCCGGATCGCGCTTTTTTGGACGGCATTCATCTGGCCGCGGAAAACTGGTTCAGAGAAGATCGCAAATGCCCCAATTGGTGGTGGAATGAAATTGGCGTGCCGCAGTCTCTGGGATGCACATACCTGATCCTCGGCAACGATGCGGCCCCTGCTCAGTTTGCGCGCACCATTGAGGTGCTCAAGCGTTCAAATTGGCAAAAATGGACTGGTCAGAATCTTGTCTGGGGCACCGGCATTCAGGTTGTTCGCGGCCTGCTTGAAAAAAATGACCAAACGGTTCAGCAAGCCTTTACGCGCATGTTTGAGGAAGTGCGTATTGAGCCGCAATCCGGCGAAGGCATCATGGCGGATGGCAGTTTTCACCAGCACGGCCCGCAGCTTTACAGCGGCGGATACGGACTTGGTTTTACCAATGATATCGGCCGGTATATCACGTACTCATGGGGTACGCCGGCGCAAATTTCGCAGGATAAGCTTGATATTTACGTTAAATATCTGCTTGACGGCCAGCAGTGGATGATTTTTGACACTCTTTTTGATTACTCGGCCGCGGGCAGAGAAATCACCCGCAAGGGTAAAAAAGCATTTTCCCGGGATGTCGCCGGCAACGATCCGTCATCCGGTTACCGCGTAGCCACCAATTTATGGCATATTGTTACCGATATATCACAATTACCCAATATTCCACGTCAGCGGGAATTGCTGTCATTCAGCAAAGCGCTGAGCAATCCGGAACAATCAACATTCAGCGGCAACCGTTATTTCTGGTGTAGTGACTACATGGTTCAGCGCACGCCGCAGGCCATGTTCAGCGTGCGCACGTTTTCTTCGCGAACACTGAACTCCGAAGAAGTCAACAGCGAAAACCGCAAAGGACATCATCTTGCTGACGGATGCACCTATATTTACCGTACCGGCAATGAATATGCGAATATCATTGCCTGCTGGGACTGGGATAAAATTCCCGGCACAACCACTGAACTTTCTCCACAGGGCAACAATCCCGCGGCCGTCATATCATCGGGCGTGCGCGCGCCAAAAGACGGCCAGCCGTTCGTCGGCGGCGTCAGCAACGGCAACGCCGGCATGTCGGTGATGAGCCTCAAGCGCGGTAAACTTTCAGCTCATAAATTCTGGGCGACCGAGAATAACATCATGATCTGCCTGGGCGCAGGCATCAGTTCAGAAAGCAATCATGATGTGTTAACCACCATCAACCAGTGCCAGAAATCAGGAAACATTGAGCGCACAACGGATGAGTCCGGCAATGCCATGCTGTGGCATGACGGCATCGGGTATTTGGTTGCGCGTGGCCAGGAGCTTTCCGTTGATGCCGCCGCGCGTACGGGAAGCTGGTCTGATTTTGGCATCGGAGCAAAAATGCCCGTTACCGCGGATATCGTGACGCTCGGTCTGCGCCACGGCAAACAACCGCATAATGCCGTGTATCAATATGTGGTTCTGAACAATGTCGCGCTGAAAAACTGGCCGGACGAAGCACAAAAACTTCAGTCCGCCATTACCGTCATGCAAAATGATTCGGCCATTCAGGCGCTGCGCACGCAGCACAACACGTATATCGCATTCTGGCAGGCCGGCGAATTTCGTAACGGCGACGGATTGTCTGTTCATGCGGATCATCCGTGCCTGATTTTGATTTCGCAGCCCGAATCAGGGCCGGCCACAATCTCGGCCGCAAATCCGGAATCAAAAAAACTCGCACTCAATGTGACGCTTACGCGCCAATCGCAGAGCCAAAAAATCAGCTTTGCGTTGCCCGACGGTCTGTTTGCCGGATCAACCGTGACGCAACCGATGCCTCATTGAGCATGCCGATCAATGTGAATCATCATTGACCGGCAAAACCATTTCGCGATAGGTATCTCTGAATCCCGCGCGCGCAAAGAGCCGCGCGGCATCAGGATTCTGCTCTGCGGCCATGAGCCGGAGCTGGGTCACTCCCCGCCCGGCCGCCCACGCTTTGGCAAGCGAAAGCAGTTTGCCGCCGATCCCCCGGCCACGATGGCTCTCAAGCACGGCCACGTCATGAATAAACCCGAACATGCGATATGTATATATGGGCATTTCTTCTTCAATTTCCGCAACCAGCGTACCGACAATTTGCCCTTGTTGTTGCGTATCGCATGCGGCAAGTATCAGCATGTCCGGATTGCCGACATTGCGCGTGAGCCAGCCGCCCCACCCTTTCTCAAGCCCCGGCCGAAGCTGCCATCGCAGCGGCCAATACTTTTCGTGCTGGCGCTCTACGATCATACACAACTCAACAATCGCGGGAATATCATTTTCAGATGCCGGATTGATCACGATTTTCTCATTCATCAGACGTTCCTCCCACGCAATACATGCCCGCGACGCATTGTGTCACATGGCCGGCAAATCGACAAACATCGTATTCGTTCATTCATCCGATATGTTCCGCATGCGAAAGTATCCGCGTTATTGCGAATTTATTTTTCGCATCTTCACACATTAATTCATTGCCATGTATTTTGACATATCCTCCGATTATTGGCGATTTTACAGGGATTTTTAACTTTTTTTGAATTTAGTGCTGGTAATTAGCCGACAAATTGTTATAATGCTTGGTCATGGGGATCTGTGTAGCAAGCGGATGTTCCGCTTACCAGCAATCGACTGTTTAACCTTTTTTGGCGTAACATGAAGAACTGGCGTCACAATCTGCATCTTAATAACGCGACAATTCGCGTTGCGATGCCGTGCGCAAAGTTTATGGATGTGACGACCAAGTATATTACGGTTAAGTCAGTCTCAAGCGCACAGGAGCCTCCGAGGTAAACCGAACTTTACAGTACGGTTAAGTGATAAACAAAGCCCCGGAGGCCTGCAAAGGTCACCGGGGCTTTTTCTTTTAGAGCGTGTATTAAAACATGCCGGGCGCCAGATGCGCAGGATGCCTTTACGCCGGCAAGGACGCAGGACCGAGTGATATTCGCCAATATCAGCGAGTGTCCGAGGACGCCGCCGGCGTAACGGCAGACCAGCAGATGACCCCGGAAGGTTTTAATACATGCTCTTACAGCTTTTTGGTGTGCTTAAGAAAGGGTGCCAGCCGTTACGGACTATTCAAGTATCAGGTATACGTGTCAGCCTGATGCCCGCCACACAATGGCAACCAGACGTAACCTCCCTGCGCTCTTCTTACACACAGTTCGGCAACAGGTCTCTTCTGCTTTGGCAGAGAGCCTGCCGGCCGATGGTTTGTAGTTTGTGCCGGAAATAAATCGCGCATCATCAGCCGCCGCGCTTTACGAAGCTGCGCCGCTGAGACGCTCAATGTGATTTGTTTCTGGCATTTGCTCCAGTCGTAAATGCGCGGATGCATTTGCGTCTTTCTTTCAAGGAGGTCCTATGAGACCCACGTTTCCGCTCGAGACCACTCGCACAATCCTGCGTCCTTTTGAGCAGGCAGATATTTCAGCGGTAGAAAACGCCAAGAAAGACGGTCGCGTCGCGCGTATGCTTCTTGATATTCCCCAGGCGTATCCGGATCATCCGGTTCCGCAATGGATCAGCACACATGCCGCACTGATTGCTTCCGGCGAACAATATCCGTTGGCCATTATTCACAAGGCCACCGGTGCGCTCATCGGCGGCACAGGAATTACCGTGAGCAAAAAAGACGCAAACGGTGAATTTGGGATCTGGCTTGATCCCATGTGGTGGGATCGCGGACTTGGCACAGAGGCGGCCGCGGCCATGCGCGATTTTGCGTTTGACGGCTTGCGATTACACAGGCTTTTTGCTCATGTTGTGGATGTGAACCGCGCCGCCGCACGTGTGCTTGAAAAAATCGGCATGCTCTACGAAGGTTTTCAGCGCCAGCACACGATGCAGTCGGGCCGGTTCTGGACCACCTCTTCCTACGGAATGCTGCGTTGCGATCCGCGGCTCACGCCGGAACGCAGCAACTCGCAGCGACGCAGTGGTTTTTCGTATGGCATCTGCGTGTGAGCGGCAGGATAAAGGAGTCACAACCCGAGTTCGGGATAAGGGGCGTTGATTTCAAGCCCCGCTTCTTCAATGGGGCGGGGCACAATGGATGTGCGAGCGATTGTCATCTGTAGAGCACTTGATGATGTGTGAACGGTTTGTTCCGAATCATGAGCAATCGCCTGCGATCATTGGTTTGTGCCCCATCCCGTCAAGGGAATGGGGCTTGCTTATCCCGAACTCAGGTTCACAGGCATGCATGCGCTCACGCATGCAAAAGCTTCTCACTCCGCCTCGGCCGCGTCATCAATGGCGCGGCCGAGGCTTGAGGAGGGGAGAAGAATGCCACTATTTTTTATGCGTACCAGTTTTGTATGCGCGAAAGGATTCCCTGCGCGATAAAGGCGTGGCCCTGATCGTTAAAATGCAGACCATCCGGAGACCACATATTGGTCAAATCAACAGTCAGCAATTCCTTGTGCATATCCCATATCTGGTAATCGCGGCCCTGCGCAAGAGAAATTGCCAGACTCATATAATCGGTGAGCATTTCCGCACTGACACCCGTTTTCTGCGGATCAACCGGAAATGAGGAGACAAAGAGCGAGCGTTCCCCGCGGATCTGCGTCAGCAGTGCGCACAGGTTGCGTTCATATTCCTGAATGGTTGTGCGCGTATCAGGCCATTTGTCATCGCGCCTGGGTAAATCATTGCATCCGAGCATGATAATCAGATCATGCTTGCCGACGCTTAAAATGCTGCCGGCACGGGCCAGCATTTTTCGGGTGGTGTCGCCACCGATGCCAAACTGCACTCCCTCAACAGGGAGTTTCTGCTGCGCCAGTTTTTGACACACCCGGGCAAAGAATCCGCCCTGAGAATCGCCTGTTCCGGACATGGTTGAGGCGCCAAAGCCTACAAGTTTCATAAGCCCCTCGCATTTTTACATCAACACAACAGCACAGATATGACTTGTATTGCTATCGGCCCACGGACTGATTTTTGAACAGTCCTTATTGCCAGGCCAGACTGATTATAAACCAGCCTGCGGCGTTAATTAACAGACGGGTCCGGCGGAATACGGCGCGGATCAATTCCCGGATAATGTGAAATTTTGGTTAATTTACGGGTCAGCTCATCCCAGAGCCCCTCGGCATTCTCAAAAACCTCATCCTTATCCGCCTGCGCAACGAGCCAGGAACCTTCCGCAAGTTCATTTTCAAGCTGGCCAGGCCCCCATCCGGCATACCCAACAAAAAAACGCATCGGCCCGGAGCCTTGCTCAACAAGCCACTCAATCTCCTGCGCTTCTGTCACAAAATGCACGCCATTGGCCACCGAAATTTGAGCAACGGTTTGCTCGGTATGCAGAACCATCAGCGGACCTTCAACCGGGCCGCCCTGGTATATAAAATCTTCAATACCGCACGGTTTTTGTGAGACTTGCTGCCACGCCTCCATCATAGTCAACTTTGTTGGACGATTGATGATGAGCCCCATCGCGCCTTCGCTGCTATGCTGCAAAATAAGGATCACGGCGCGCTGAAAATTGGGATCAAGCAGCATCGGTGACGCCACCAGAAAATGTCCCTCAAGTGAACTCATGTCAATATTGTATCTCAATTAGCATGCGGAAGCTGAGTATTTTTTAGCAAAAGTGAATTTATGCATCATTTTAGACATACGCTCAGGCGGACCCATCATCTCCTTAATTTCTGGCATTTTTTACACCACACAGTCGTTCGCCCGCTGATCACGCGCGTCATCATGGGCACTCCGCAGTTCAGGCAAGGCAGGCCGCCCCGGCCATAGGCCCTGAGCCTGCGCACAAACTCTCCGGGCTGATCGGTGACATTGCGATAATCGCGCAGCGTCGTGCCGCCGAGACGCAAGGACTCGCCAAGCACGCCATGAATCGCCGCCACGAGTTGCTCAATTTGACTCGCACTAATTCTGTTGACCTGCTGTTGCGGGTGAATTTCCGCACGAAATAACGCTTCGTCCACGTATATATTGCCAAGACCGGCCACATCACGTTGCGAAAGCAACCTTGCCTTGACGGCTCCCCGCGCCTGGCGCCAGTGCGCAAGATGCTGCGGCGTTAAGGTCAGCGCGTCAGGACCAAGCATAGCCAGTTCTTTTGCCCTGGCCGTGGCAAAATCAGGATAAAGCCACAGGCCGCCGAATCGACGCGGATCAACCAGACGTATCTGATTGCCATCCGCCAGTGACAGAATCACGTGCGTATGCGGCAACAAAGGCGCCGCAGCCGGTAAAGCCTGAACGCGGCCACTCATGCCCAGATGCAGCATTAATGTGATGCCATTTTTAAATTCAATCAGGAGTTTTTTACCGTGACGGTATGTGCGCACAGCGCTGGCGCCGACAATATCGCGGAGCTTTGCGCCGGCCGGAGAAAGAAAATCCCTGCGCCGGAGTTCTGCGGCAATAACCCGCCGGCCGATTAAAAACGGCTCAAGCGAACGGCGCACTTCTTCAACTTCAGGTAGTTCTGGCATGCATGATCATAGGCAGCCTGATGCGTCACGGCTCAATATGCAGTACTTTACGCTCCGCATCCGCTTTCGGAATCTGCTCCTGCAAATATTTATGCACTTTTCGCACTTGCGGAATCATGTACAACTCAAGCACCGGCGTCGTCTCGTCAGTAGACTGAATGACAATCGTGCCGATGCCCAGTATGCGCTGAATGAACCTCTGCTGAAGCTGTATATCCTTGATGCGAAACATCTCAACGGAGTCTGTTTTACGTGAAAAAATGCCCACTTCCGTATCAATGCGATTGGCGCGAATAACACAACGGGCACGCTTTGCGCCCAGGTAGGAGATATATCCCGCGATGGCGGCCACAATCAGCGCGACCAAAAAGATCGGCGCGGCATTTTTACTGACCCAGGCAATATAGTGCGACCCCAGCGAAAGACACGCAATCACAATAGTCAGTGCCGTCAGGCAAGTCAGGTAGCGCCAAAAATTATCCCATTGTGAAACAGAAAGCGTAAACACCGGCGGACTTTCCTGTTCAAGCGATGCGGCTGATGTTTTTTCAGGCGCGCCGCGATCAAGAAATTCGTTGCAATGTTTGCATTTTTTTGCGCACGCCAAAATAACTTCGCCACAGAACGGACAACGGCGTGTAGGTTCCTCTGCGGCAGAGACAGGCACCGCGCCGCCGGCCTGCGCGACCGGTTCCGCCACAACGGGGATTAAAGCGCGATTACATGCGGGGCAAGTCACAAGGCGGTTTACCTGCTGAATCGTCACCTGAAAAGACTGCCCGCAGACACATGTCACATTAAAGTTCATGATATCATCATCGCTCGTATATTGCTTATCAGCACACAACTTATGATTTTATCGGCACAATGCACGCATTCACATGTGACTATTGTGACTCAAGCACACATGCGACGCAAATGGATACGCAACAGGCCCGTCGTAGAAATCATAAAAAGGTTCTTCGCACATAAACGCGGCCGGG
Source organism: uncultured Phycisphaeraceae bacterium (assembly GCA_964610975.1). Taxonomy (GTDB): domain Bacteria; phylum Planctomycetota; class Phycisphaerae; order WQYP01; family WQYP01; genus CAZSYN01. Next base: position 22,773 of record CAZSYN010000009.1, on the reverse strand, counting down.
TTAAAATCACAGAAAAATCAGATGAGTAAATCGCTTGATCAACCCGATACAATAATCGCATTCTTTAACGGGTGTTAACCTGACGGCAACATGTCTTTGTGAGGCATGATCATCGGAGTCTGGCAATCGTCGGAGGGAGACCGCATGAAGTTGCGTATCGCATTATCAGCAATGATGTTATGTTCAGCAGTTCATGCTGATTCTTTAAGCGGTGTCATTGATAAAAAGACGGACGCCACCGCCCCATCCGCAGAACCTCAGCCGATTGCGATTAATCGTGATGGGCTTACGCCGAATGATGTCGCCGGCCGCATGCAGTTAGCGCGTCAGGCGCGTGACGCCAAACAGTGGCAAATGATGGCCGATCTTGCGCGCGAAGTACTCAAAATTGATCCTGAATCGCGTCCCGCTTACGACCTGCTGCTGATGTATGATCGCGAAGTTCCGATTCCGCTTGATGGCGCCGCGGCCGAGGATCTCAAGACGGATATTGCCTCCCGTTTTAAGCAGGCTTTTTATGTCCGCGCAACCTCACATTTTATGATTGTTTACGATACGCCCGAAACGTTTACCCGCGAACGCGGCGCATTTCTTGAAAAAGCGTACCAGTCATTCATGTACTGGTTTAACATGAAGAAACTTCGGCCGGAGTTGCTCAAAGAGCGCCTGCCGATTGTTCTGTTCAAGCAGCGCGCGCATTACCTTCAGTACGCCAAAGCGGTTGACGGTGACGAACTTGCGTGGACGGCCGGTTATTATTCGCAGCGCACCAATCGCGCCACGTTTTATGATGACTCAACGAGCGATCAGGTCGAAAAAGTGGATGATAAGCTTGATGAGTACCGCATTAAGATGCGTAACATGACCATTGCCATTGAGAATGCGCGCCGGGCGGGCAATTCACAATTGGCCGCGCAAATCAGCCGTGATCAGGCGGCGCTCAGCGATGCGATCCGCAGAGTTGAGCATCGTGTCGGCAATATCGTCGGCAAAATCAACACGCTTAAAACCGTTCACGAAGCCATACATCAACTTGCTTTTAATACCGGCATTCAGAAACGCCTGGTTGATTATCCGCTGTGGCTGGCGGAAGGCATCGCCTGTTCATTTGAGGCGGATGACGCCAACGGCGCGCGCGGCCCCGGCACGCTCAACCCTGTGCGCCTTTCGGAACTCAAAGATCTGCAAACTAAAAAAGCACTGCTGACATGGGAAGAAGTAGTCCGCGGCCCGCAGGGCAAAATAGAAAGCGATACCATCGGCAAATATTACGCGCAGAGCTGGCTGCTTTTTCATTATCTTTACAAATTCAAGCGCAATGGCGTTGAGGACCTGCTGATTAAATACAACAATACCCCGATCATGCGGCAAGTTGATCACGCCAAGTATTTCCAGGAATGCATGGACAGCGATCCGGTTGATTTTAAAGACGACATCAACAAATATCTTGAGGGATTGCCGACGCCCCGCAGATTCTGAACTTTCGCAACGCCGAATTGCTTCAGGATCACCCACGAGAGAGCCATTTTGCAAATTTCGCAAAATCAATTTCCCTATTTCGCATAAATTTGCTACGCTTAAGGACTTGGCAAAATCAGGAAAGCGATAAAAGTTTATGGCCAGCAAAAAGAAAAAAACGTCTGTTCAAAACGATGTGCAGAGCGTGGCGTTTGTGTCACTGGGATGCCCCAAAAATCTGGTGGACTCAGAAAAAATGCTGGGCCTGCTGGCGGAAGACGGCATCGCCATCACGCCGGATCATGACGATGCCGACGCCATCATCATCAATACGTGCGGCTTTCTTGAGGCAAGCAAAACAGAATCACTTGAGGTGATCCGCGAGGCCATTGAGCGCAAGGTTGAGGCGCTTAAACATGGCGGGCATAAACGCGTGATCGTGGCCGGTTGCCTGGTTCAGCGGCATCGCGCGCGATTGCTTGAGGAAGTGCCTGAAGTTGACGCACTGGTCGGCGTTTTTGATCGCGAAAATATCGTCCGCGCGGTGCGCGGCGCGGATTTTGATCCCGTCGGCGAATCCGGCGTTAACATGGGCAGCTACCACTCGGTCAGCAGCTTTATCAGCAAACCCACGCGCGCCGACATCGGCAAAGGTTATGTAGAAAGCGACAAGGCGCGCCTGCGCATCACGCCGCGCCATTACGCGTACCTGCGTATCAGCGAAGGGTGCAATCAAGGATGCACGTTCTGCACAATTCCCAGCATCCGCGGCCGCATGCGCTCAAAACCGCTGACGGATATTCTCAGCGAGGCTGAGGAACTCATTGCCGACGGCGCATATGAGCTCAACCTCATCGGGCAGGACACCACCAGTTACGGCGAAGACATCGGCTATAACGCGGACGGCGAAGGGCTCTCCGGCATGCTGCGCGCATTGAATAAAATTAACGGCGCCGGATGGCTGCGCCTGATGTACGCATATCCCAGTTGCTTTACTGATGACATGATAAAAACGCTTGCCGATTGCGGTCACGTTGTTAAATATATTGATATGCCGCTACAGCATATTAATGATGAGGTTCTGCACTCCATGCGCCGCAAAGTTACGCGCAAGCAGATCGTCACGCTGCTTGATAAGCTTCGCAAGTGGGTTCCGGGCATTACGCTGCGCACAACGATGATCAGCGGTTATCCGGGAGAAACCGATGCACAGCACAAGGAATTGCTGGCGTTTATCAAGGATTACGAATTTGATAACCTTGGTGTTTTTGAATTTTCGCCGGAGCCAAGCACGCCCGCCGGCCGACTGCATGCCACATGCGGAGTGCCGGCCGAAGTTGCCGCCGAGCGCAAGAAAGAATTGATGCTGGCGCAGCAAAAGATCGTACTGAAAAAGAATAAAAAGACGCTCGGCAAAGTCATGAGCGTTCTGGTTAATCAGGTTGATAAAAAGAATCACGTCGCCGTCGGCCGACATAGCGGACAGGCGCCGGATGTTGACGGTACGGTCATCGTTCAATTACCGAAGAAGTTTACCCCGGCCACCGGCGAAATGATTCAGGCCACCATCACGGACTATAATTTTTACGATCTCATCGGCGAATCAACAGGCGATATCATCGCAACACCGGCTCCGGCCAAAAAAGAGAAAGGCAAAGGCTCGCGCCTGAGCCTGCCGGTCATCGGATGATAAACTGTCATTTGGGGCTTATTATTTTCCCTGTACCCTCACCCCTGTTCTCTGCCCCTTCCTGCTGGTACACATTTTTGCGGCCCAGGCGCCATCGCAGCAATGGCCGCTGAACCAGAAACGTCGCCAGGTAAATCGCCATGCATCCCAGGCACATCACCAGGCCCAGGGATCGCAAGCCGCGATGTCCCGCAAATGCCAGAAAGCCAAAGGATGCTGATGTCACAAACGCGCAGGTCAGCAATGCACGATCCGAAACATCCCACACGCCCCACACGCGCCGCGGATTATGCAGGACTTCGCGGTAACGGTGAATCATAAACACGCCATACTCGTGGCCGGCGCCGATGAGAATCGGCAGGCCAAAAAAATTGGCGTAATTCCAGGAAACTCCCAGCAATTTCATCGCCAGCAGCAACACCGGCAAACCAAAAGCCAAAACGGAAACGGCAAGCAATGTTTGCGTGATGCTGCGCAGATCAATAAGCACCAGCAACACAATCAGCCCCAGCGCATAAAGCGTGGCCAGCAGAAATGCTTTTTGAATTTCGTGCGTTGAGTCGTTTACCTGCGGCGCAATACCAGTGAGCACAATACCCTTCTGCGGCGGCACAAGCTGCTTGAGCTCCTCGCTAAAGCGGCCAAGCGCCTGCGTATCCCACAGGTCTTCTTTAGGATTGATATACAGTGCGTATACGCCATCGGCTGACACATAATGACCGCGCAACTCCACCGGCAACGCCGCGGCATTCAGCGGACCCGGCGCAAGATAACCAAGATTTTCCTTCAGCAGGTCAACAAAATCCTGCTGCCAGCGCGTAAGTCTTGTGGCAATCGCGACGCGATCACTTTTTTTTTGCTGATCAACTTGCGAGGCAAATTCATCTGCTGCGGCAGATAATTTGGCGATGGCCGCCTGAAGATCCGCCGGAGAATCATTTTTAATTTTAGCGCGCCAAGTTTTGAGCAGATCCCGCACGACCAGCGCCCACTGATCACCGGCGCTTGCTGCAATATTTCCCGGCCGATACCAGTTGACCGGCGGATCGGCCACGGGATTTTGCGCCAGCCATTTCTGTTTATCTTCCGCATCAAGCAGAGAATCCGTATCCGCCACATATTTGGCTTCGCGCAGGATTTTGTCGCGAATGGGCCGCAGCGCATCAAGATCTTTTGAGAGAACCACGGCCGACCACGTGGGCAAATGGCGCACCAGATCAACGGACTCAAGACCTTGCGCCTGAAGCGAAATCAGATCCGGATTAAATCTTGGCGGCATGGCCACAGCAAATGCCACTATGGCCGCGCTCACATAAGTTGCCGGCAAAATCAGCGTTTGCCATCGGCGATGTTTGTGCGCTTTTTCAGCACTGGGATACCGGCGATGATGCGGAATCTCCGGGCGAGTCACCGGCAGCAAAACCAATATCGCCGGCAACACGGTATATCCTGACAAGAGCACCAGCAGCAATCCGCCGCCGGCAATGATGCCGAGTTCTGATGCACCGCGGAAATGGGTGAGCGCCGAAACCAGAAACGCGCCCGATGCGCCGAGGCATGCGGTAAAAATCGGCCCGTGAACATAACGAAACACGCGCGCCCAGATCGCCTCAGGCCGCTTATATCGCCCGATCTCCTGCCGGTAGCGCGTGAGAATCTGAATAAAATAATCCATTCCGATTCCGATGAGCGCCAGAACAAAGACCGTTGAGAGCAGATTCAGCCGCCCTACCGTCAATGTTGCCCAGCCAAAAGTCCACGCGATGCCCGCGGCCAGCGAAACCTCGGCCGCAACCGTCAGCCAGATGCCGCGCCAAAGTACGCGCATTTTGGCGCGAGCGCCGCGTGCCTGACGCAGGTCATACCAGGAAATAAACGTCAGCGTCAGCGCCACAAACACAACGCTCAGCGCGATGATTTCCGCGCGCCGCGTATCGGCATCGGCCGTGCGTATCTCATCAGCCTCAAGCACGGGCCGGCCCGTCAACGCCACCTTAAACTCAGGATATGCCGCGGCGATCTCATTCGTCGCCGCGCGTATCGCCTCAACCGATGCCGATACGCCATCCATTGAGCCGTAATCACGATTCTGATACACGTTGATCAACAGCAGATGCTCGCCGGCTACCGCCTGATCACGAATATACTGATATCCCTTGCGTGACGGATCTGTCATCGGCTCAAGAGACTGCAAATCAGGCCGCGCGCCTTTCTCTCCTCCGATTGACCATTGCTCCGGCGGATACTTCAGCGCGGCCACCCATGATTCCGTCATCAGCCGCACAAAATCAGCCATCTCGGCCGTAGGCTTTTGCGTGGCAAGCCCGCGCACGAACTGTTCCGTGCGCGTTTCTCCCAAAAACTTAAGGCCAAAAGCCTCAACGCCGCTGAGACCCGCATCCTGCTGGCCGAAAAATCGCACAAGACGCACAAAATCTTTTTGCACAGTGACGTGCGTTTCCCGCACTTCGCGCCAGGGAGCAAAGAGCAATCCCTGCGAGCCTAGCTGTTCTGTCGGGATTCGCGCGTATACGTTGCTAACGCTTTCGGGCATTTTCCGCAGCCGTGCCACAATGTCATCGGCCAGCGCAGACCAAATTTCCGCCGGTGGCGGAGATTTGGGATTATCCGCGCGCAACACCACATAAATCGCTTCGTTTTCGGGAAACTCGCGAATGAAGTAAAGATAGTCGCTAAAAAACGGGATATCCGGCGAAAAAAGTTCGTTCTGATCCGTTGATACTTTCAGTCTCAATGCGCCCAGCATGATACAGATTGCGACCATCAACATACTGATCGCAAGCGTGATTTTAGGAAAGCGCACCACGCCAAGAACAGACTTAAGAACCAAACGGTGAATCATGCATCATTACCAGAACATCTGCCGGATTTTGTCTTATTGAATTTATTCAGCATTTTGCATTCATCATTCAGCATTCAATTACGACTTCATCGCGCCTTTGGCCAGGTTAAAAACCGTTGTCCACGCGGTGCCGGGTACTTTTTTGGTGTCATCAAGCACGTCTTTCATCGCGCCCAAGAACCAGTCCATATCTTCCTGAGTCACCACCAATGGCGGCAGGAATTTGATGACTTCCGTATGATAACCGGCCACCTGCGTTAAAATGCGATGCTTTTGCAGCAGCGGAATGATGATCATCTGCCCAAAAACGCCAAAATTCAGTTTATGCAGAGCATCCCATGCCAGCTTGAGTTTGAGCGAACTCTCCGGCCGGGCAAAATCAATGCCGAACATCAATCCGCGCCCGCGCACACAACTGACAAACGGACAATCCTTGCCGATTTCCCGCAGGCGATTCATCGTATATTCGCCAAGCTTCGCCGCATTTTCGCAGAGTTTTTCTTCCTCAATCACCTTCAGCGACGCCCACGCCGCGGCCATCGCCATGTCATTTTGGCCAAACGTATTGCTGTGAACGACGCAATGCTCCATGCCGTTAAAGACGCAATCCATAATTTTGGGCTTGGTGATCACGCAGCCGACCGGCACATAACCGCCGGAAAGCGCCTTTGCCACGCACACGATATCCGGCTCAACCTCCGGCCAATACTGGTAGCAGAACCATTTGCCGCTGCGCCCCAGACCGCTCTGAACTTCATCCACAATCAGCAACGTGCCGTATTTATCACACAGCCGCCGCGCTTCTGCCAGATATCCGTCGGCCAGAACTTCGCACGATTTGCCCTGAATCGGCTCAACGATAAACCCGGCGTATTTTTTACTGCTCAGCGCTTTTTCAAGCGCGGCAATATCATTAAAAGGCACGCAGGCATTGCCCGGCATCAGATCGCCAAAACGCTCGCGGAAAAACGATGCACCATTGATCGACAACGATCCGGTCGTTAGCCCATGAAAAGCGTGATCGCAATACACTATTCCCTGACGGCCCGTGTAGCATCGGGCGAATTTGATCGCAGTCTCAACAGTTTCCGTTCCGGAATTGTTAAAAAAGACACGTGAAAGATCGCCTCCGGTTATTTGGGTGAGCTTTTCGGCCACCATTCCGGAAAGCACCGAACAGTCCATACGAATCAGGTTTGGCATATCCTCATTGAGAACGTCATTGAGAATCGCGCGGATCTTGGGATGATTGCGCCCCAGCGCAAACACACCCCACCCGGTGAGCAGATCAAGATATTTATTGCCGTCCTTATCCCACAGGTACGGGCCATGACCGCGCACGTAACCTTTGTTAAAGCCGATTGTCCGCAGCATTTTGACGAATGCGGGATTGATGTGTTCCGCATGCAGATCAAAAGCTTCCGCGCGGCGTGACTCAATAAGACCAAGAATTTCGCTTTCCGATGTAATTGTCATAACACTTCCTGGGTAAATCAGTTCTGAACGCGGCATTATAACCGCGACTCTTCTCCGGCGATATTCCGGCACACCTCATGGCATTTTTTCTTTTGCCGTATTTTCAGTAACGCGTTTTTATGACGCGTTATCCGCGATAAACGCATGATTTTGCCACTATTTTTGTTTCTTCGCGCTTTTTTATAAAATGTATTTTTACTTTGGGAGTGCCCATGATCCTCGGCCTGGCGATTTTAATTAGTTTTCAGTTACTCGGTATTTTTCTTGAGACTGTTCTGCGCGTTCCTCTTCCCGGCCCAGTTCTGGGCATGATGCTTCTGGCGCTGGGATTGTTTTCCGGATTTATAAAACTTCGCTGGGTTGAGCAGCCCGGTAATTTTCTTCTCCGCAATATGATGCTTTTCTTTATCCCGCTAATGGTCGGCATTTCGCAATATTTTGGCTTTCTCAGCGAGCATCTTCTCGTGGTCACCTGCGGCATTGTCGGCAGCACGCTGGCCGTTCTGCTGATCACCGGATATACGGTTCAGTTTCTCGCACGAAAAAAGCCACCGGCCGCAAAGCCTGAATAATCTTCATTATCGCATCCGTTTTTTTATTGTTGTTTGAAGTTGATAAACATGAATGATCTGTCACAAATCACACAAAATCCCGTCTTTGGCGTCGCGCTTTCGCTGGCCGCATGGAGTATTGCCCAGCGCGTAGAGCGCAAAGTGCCCATTCTGCATCCGCTACTGCTCTCCGGCGCGATGATCATCGCTTTTCTCTTTGTCACGCACATTCCTTATGAGCATTACCAAATCGGCGGCCGCATGATTACGTTCTGGCTTGGCACGGCCACCGTTGCGCTGGCCATTCCGCTTTATAAGTACGCCAGCATCATTCGTGACGCACTGTTTCCCGTGCTCACCGGCATACTTGTCGGCTCAATCATCGGCGTGGGCTCGGCCGCGCTGATTGTCTGGGCGATGGGCGGCAACGGCGCACTTATCGCCAGCATGATGCCCAAAAGCACCACTACGCCGATCGCCATTGCGCTTGCTGCGCGCGCCGGCGGCATTCCGGAACTTACGGCCGCGTTCGTCGTGGTGACCGGCCTGCTTGGCGTGCTTATCGGCGTGCCGGTTCTTAAGCGCTGCGGCATTCATGATCACGCCGCGGTCGGCACGGCAATGGGCTGCGCCGCACACGCCACGGCCACAGCCAAATTGATTGCGGATCACGAGTTACGCGGTTCTTTCAGCGGTTTGGCAATGGGGCTTTGCGGCATTACCACCAGTTTTTTAATGATGCCGATTAAACTGCATTAATCGCCAATTTCTGATAAAATAACCGGACCAATGTTTTTGTATTGTCAGCACCCATTTGTTGATGCATTTTTCTTAATAGGATTGTCATGGACAGTTTTGCTTATCGTAACGGCGAGTTATATGTTGAGGATGTTCCCGTGGCGCGCATTGCCGAGGAAATCGGCACGCCAACGTACATTTATTCAAAAGCCACTTTCCTGGGCCATTATCATCGCCTCGCAGAGGCCTTTGCCGAACTTAAACCGCTGATTTGTTACTCCATTAAGTCCTGCGGCAACGTACATCTTGTGCGTAATCTGGTGCAAAACGGTTCAGGCTGCGACGTTACCAGCGGCGGCGAGCTTTATCGCGCGCTCAAGGCCGGCTGTGATCCTAAAAAAATCGTTTTCGCCGGCGTAGGCAAAACGGATAAGGAAATCGCCGAGGCTCTTAATGCCGGTGGCCCGTCCGCATCAGGGCAGGGTATCGGCTGGTTTAACATTGAATCAGAAGAGGAGTTCTGGAATCTTGACCGCATCGCCGGGCAACAGAACCTCACCGCCCGCGGCGCGCTGCGCGTTAATCCGGACGTCGCCAATAAAGGCGGCACGCATGCCAAAACGTTTACCGGTAAAAAAGAGACCAAATTCGGCGTTGATATTGATCGCGCCGGCGCGTTTTATCGCCAGGCCGCCAAAGCGCAGCATGCCAGGCTCAACGCCATGCATCTGCACATCGGCAGCCCCATCAAGGTGACGGAGCCTTACGTTGACGCCATCACCAAAGCTCTCGCGCTGATTGATGAACTGGCCAAAGACGGCATTATCATTGACACTCTTGATATCGGCGGCGGTTTTGCCGCATTTTACGAAGGCAACGAAGCGCCGCCCTTTACCGCTTATGCGGAAGCTATTGTTCCGCTGCTGAAGGATCGCGTGGCCAAAGGGCTCAAGGTCATTCTTGAGCCGGGCCGCTCAATCGCCTGCAATGCGGCAATTCTTCTGGCGCGCGTTCAGTACACCAAGCAAGGCGGGACCAAAAAGTTTGTCATCATTGATGCGGCGATGAACGACCTCATCCGCCCGACGCTTTACGAGAGCTATCATTTTATTTGGCCGACCAAACCGGGTGACGGTTTTCTGCCGCCGAATCGCCTGAGCGCATTGCGCGTTGAGGGTGACCAGAAGGTTGACATTGTCGGACCGATTTGCGAATCCGGCGATTACCTTGCCAAAGATCGCTATATTCCGCCGATGAAGCGCGGAGACCTGCTGGCTGTTTTCTCGGCCGGCGCCTACGGCATGTCAATGGCCAGCAACTATAACGCGCGCACGCGTGCGGCCGAGGTCATGGTTGATGGTGGCGCATACCACATCATCCGCCGCCGCGAAACCTACGAAGATCTTTTGGCCTGCGAACTGTAAATTGAGTTAAGCCGGCATACAAGTTAAGCCAGTTAAGCAAGGAGGTAGCACCCTCACATTGCTTAACTGGCTTACTTATTAGTGTGAATGCCGCCTTGTTGCAAAGATTAGGCAAACCTCATCCATTTAATGAACAGGACACAAATGATCATCCAGAAAGGATTGCATCCTTTGTGTGTTATTCGTTTTCTTTAACTGTTTGCACAAAGTGCCATGAAGACGACGGGTCTTTGTTGATGATCTTTTCAACGAAGCCGCACACGCTATAAATCACCAATACAGTCAGCGCTCTATACGCAGTTTGTGTTAAGTTCAGATGATCTTGTGGCGTTCATGTCCGTCCACATAAATGGCGCTCAGTGGACGCGATGGGCACACATACTCACAGGCGCCGCAGCCAATGCAGCGGTTTTCGTCGATCATCGGTATCTTGCGCGAAGCGGGATTGCCGGCCTCCCGTGCAACCATAGTGATGGCCCCTGATGGACAATGACGCGCGCAATTGCCGCAGTTCACGTTATCGCGGTTGACTACGCACCGATCAAAACTCCACACGGCGTGTCCGATCTGAATGGATGATTTTTCGGCGGTTGTAATTCGCATAATCGCGCCTGTCGGACAGACTTCGGAGCATTTCACACACTCCGGCCGGCAATACCCTTTTTCATATGACATCTCCGGCTGCATGAATGCTGCCAGTTGCGTTGATGGTTGCAGGACATGATTGGGACAAACGGAAATGCACAATTGGCAAGCAGTACAGTGACTCTTCAAATTCTGTTTTCCCAAAGATCCGGCAGGCGAAAGCGGCGCGGCGCGGTCCGGAATCTTTTTGTCCTCAATTATGGCCAAGCCGCCGTCGAATTTTTTCTCCTGCGCTCTGGCTGCGGTTGTCAAGGCAAACAGGCCAAAAACAGTCATGAAGGATCGACGCGATGCGCCTGCATCAGAAACATCTTTTTTGATGTTGCTGATTCCGATATCGGCTGATACCACTGGTTTGTTTTCGGTTGGCTTTAATTGTTTATTCCGGAAAGAATAAGTAAGTGCGCCCTTATGGCACTTTCCCAGACAATCCATGCAGGCAACGCAGCGGGAATAATCAATCTTTTCAGACGTTGAATCAATGCATGAAGCTTTGCAGTTTTTGGCGCATAAGCCGCAATGCGAGCATAAATCAGAGTTAATGTGCGGTTTGAAATAAGAAATGGTTGATAAAGCGCCAAGCACAGTGCCCACCGGGCAAATGGTATTGCAGTAGGTTCGCCCGTTTTTCCATGCCAAAATGACGAGAGCCACAAAAGTTACGCCTGCCACAACCAAAACGCCAATACCCGCAAATTGAACTTCAACAGAATAAAAAGCATAGCTGCCGGCACGCTGGGCGAAATAAGCCATCAGGTTGTTGGCGTATTTGTAAAAAGGACCGGCCAGGCTTGATACCATTCGGCCATAGGCACTGTAAGGCGCAACCAGAACATAAATGGAATTAAAACCGGCAATCCACAACGTTACGAACGCGACCAGCAACAAAGTACGGATCATCATCAAGTTTTTTGAATAGGAAAAACGATTCTTTTGGAATTTGCCGGATATCCACGAAATGGCATCCTGAAAGACACCCAGAGGGCAGATGATGGAGCAGTATATTCTGCCAAATAGAAGGGTCGCCAAAACCAACGCTCCGACAACAGCAACATTCAATGCCAGTATGGCCGGCAAAAACTGTATCTTGGCCAACCAACCGAACCAGAGATACGCGGTCCCCGTAAAATCCAGAAACAGCAACGTCAGCATGGCCGCGGAAAGCAGGGCCAGAATGATTCGGATTTTTCGCAGCATAACCTTCATTCCTTGTTACCCATGAACTTTGAGTTGTTCCACAAAACGGTCTATTTTCTGCATCTCATCAGGAATTCTGATGAACTGAGGACATTTCGACAGGCAGATTCCGCAACCGATGCAATGCTGCGCCTGACGCAGTTTCGGAACGCTGCGATCCAGGCCCACCAGAAACGCGCGTCGCGCGCGGTGATAGTCGGCATCCTGCGTATTATCCGGGAAATCACCTTCATTCAGGCAGCGGTTGTAATGGGCGAACAATCCCGGAATATCAAGGCCATAAGGGCACGGCATGCAATACTGACAACCGGTACAGTTGATATTTCGATACGCCAGCATGGTCTGTGCGACACGATCCAGCAGTTGATTGTCCGCCTCCGTCAACGGCTTGAGGGGGCAATAGGTACGAAGGTTATCCTGCAAATGCTCCATGTAGGTCATGCCGCTTAGAACAGTCAGCACGTTGGACATCGACCCCGCGAAACGAAAGGCCCACGACGCGGCGCTTGCCGTGGGATCAGCCTGCATCAGCATTTTTCTCGCCTTGTAATGCGGCTTGGCAAGACGCCCGCCTAAAAGCGGTTCCATGATGACGGCGGGAATGTTTCGCTTGGCCAGATCGTTATAAAGATACTGAGCATCCACATTGCTGCTGCCGAGCGCCGTTTTCCAGTCAAAATAGTTCAGTTGGATCTGGACAAAATCCCATTTCACGCCGGATGACATCATGTAATCGAAAAATTCGCGCTCGCCGTGAAACGACCAGCCGAGATTGCGGATGCGCCCGGCTTCGCGCTCTTTGAGCATGAAATCCAGTACGCCGTTATCCAGGTAGCGTTCTTTATAGATTTTGAAATTACCAACGGCATGAACCAGGTAATAATCGAAGTAATCGACCTTTAATTCGTCCATGGATTGCCGGTACATGGCCAGCGATTCTTCACGCTTGCGCGCCGCCATGTTCGACATTTTCGTGGCGATGTAATAGGCGTTGCGCGGATGCCGGCTCAGCGCAATGCCCATCGCATGTTCAGATCTTCCCTTGCAATAACGCGGTGACGTATCAAAATAATTGACGCCATGCGCGATGGCGTAATCAACGGAAGCATTTGTCGCCTCCTGATCGATATCGTCGGAATCCGATGTGGCATCAGCTTTTGGACGCCTTGGCAAGCGCATGCAACCGTAGCCCAGCAGCGAAATTTTATCGCCCGTTTTGGGATCAGTTCGATACGTCATCTTGCCGACGGGCACATCAGCCGCCGCCGCGCCAGCGCTTGATGTGCGATTTTCACCATCACATCCGCTTAATGCCAATGCAGAACTCGCTGCGCCGACGCCGGCAATTTTCAGAAAATCCCGGCGTTTGATCGCCCTGCCTGCTTCATCCTGACTCATCAGACGCTCCTACTTCAGGGTCTTCATATCAATGACATAACGGAACTTCACAAGTCCGGCGATCACCTTTGGATACGCTTCGTTTATTTTTTCAACCGGAATCACTTCCACGCGCGGATAGATGCCGTACGCCACCGAATAATCCAGCATTTCCTGAGTCTCCTTGATGCCGCCAATCTGCGATCCCCATATCTTGCGGCGGCTTTGGAACACAAGTGAGCCGATGTTGACGCTGGGCATATTCTGCACCGCCGGCAGGCCGACAATCACCAGATCGCCATCCATCTGGAGCATTTTGACGTACATCGCTACATCATATTTCGCCGGGATAGTGCTGAGGATGACACGGAACGTTCCATCAAGTCCTTTAAGTTCATCAGGGTTGTTCACATTGACGTACTTAACGGCCCCCATCTTCATCGCATCTTGCCGCTTGTCTTCGGTGATATCAAAAACTGTGACTTCCGCTCCAAAGGAAACCGCATACTGTACGGCCATGTGGCCCAGGCCGCCAAAACCGGCAATGGCGACCTTGTCGCCTTTACCGACATGCGTGTATTTCAGAGGCGAATAAGTGGTAATGCCCGCACATAGTAATGGTGCGACCTTTTCAATCTGGGCATTCAGCGGAACCTTGATGGCGAAATTCTCCGACACCACAATGTTGTTGGAGTAGCCACCTCGCGTGATTTCATTGTTGTGATAAATATCCTTATCCGCATAGGTCAGCACGCGTTTGGTGCAATACTGTTCTTCACCGCGTTTGCAGAATTCGCACTCTCCGCAGGAATTGACCAGGCATCCGACACCTGCGTAGTCCCCCACTTTAAACCTGGTGACATTTTTGCCGACTTGCGCCACGCGGCCGGCAATCTCGTGGCCGGGAACCATCGGGTAAGTTTCCTGACGCCAGTCGCCATGCACATGGTGTACATCGCTGTGACAGATACCCGCGTAAAGGATGTCGATGAGAATGTCGTTATCACCCACCGCATGACGGGTAAATGCATACGGTTCAAAATTTCCTTCTTTGGACGTCGCCGCATACCCTTTGGATTGAATGAGTTCTGTCTGGGCATCAGCCTGTGAGCCCAGCAGAAAAAACACCAGGATGAACAGATATCCGATATTTTTCATAAAAATTTCCTGTCAGTTCGTATTTGTCAGTTATTCTTGCCAGCAGACTGCGTCGCGGCCTGCTGTGTTTTTGGCAGATTCAGTTTGGCTAGCCATGCGGCCACATCCTTACGGGCGCTTTTAACGCTATGGCCGCGAATGGCAATGCCACTCAAGATTTTGGATTTTGGACATAACTTGGCCAGATCTTCAACACTGCCGCCAAGGCCGCTGCCTTCGTGCGTGCAAAATGGAACAAGCGTCTTTCCCGCCAAATCAGTTTCAGCCAGGAATGTCGCCACCGGCATGGGGAAGGTGTTCCACCAGTTGGGATAGCCGACGAACACAACATCATAATCGGCCGGATTTTCCAGTTTGTTCTTGAGTTTAGGCCGTGCGGCGGCTCTTTTTTCCCTGGCGGCCTGATCCACAACTGTGTCGTAATCCTTTGGGTACGGATTCACCGGAACGATTTCAAAAATATCGCCGCCGGCCAGGTCATGAATCTGATTGGCAATCTCGCGGGTATTGCCGGAGTGCGAAAAATAGACGACGAGAATACGTTTCATAGCAGGATCTTTCACATTTGAATTCGTGGACTGTGTGCTTGGCTGCGTGGTCGGCTCTGCCCATAAACACGTTAACAGGGCAAGCACGCTCAGAGTCATAAGCGATAAACACAACAGGGATTTACGCATCTTTCCCTCAATGTATCTTGTGACTATTTTCTTAATACCTGTTCCCGACGATCTGAATCTGTGCAGTGGCATCTTCGATCTGTTTTAGATCTACCGAAGTCAGCTCGATGTCCGCCGCGCCAAGATTTTCATCCAGCCGTTCAAGTTTGCGGCTGCCCGGAATCGGTGCGATCCACGGTTTTTGCGCCAGTAACCAGGCCAGCGCAAGCTGGGCCGGTGTGGCCTGTTTCTGAGCGGCAATGCGGGTGAGTACATCCACCAGTTTGCGGTTGGCCTTGATCGCCTCAACGGTAAAACGCGGGTTATGACTGCGGATATCGGAGCTGTCAAAATTGGAGTTTTCGTCAATTTTGCCTGTCAAGAACCCTCGCCCCAGCGGACTATAGGGTACAAAGCCGATTCCGAGTTCCTCGCAGGTGGGAAGTACGGCCTCTTCCACCGCCCGCCACCAGAGGGAATATTCACTTTGAATCGCTGTCACCGGCTGGACAGCATGGGCGCGGCGAATCAGATCGGCACTCGATTCAGATAGGCCGAAATGTCTGACTTTCCCCTGCTGAATCAATTCTTTAACAGCACCGGCCACGTCCTCTACAGGAGTATTTGGATCAGGCCGGTGCTGATAAAACAGATCAATATGGTCCGTTCTAAGACGTTTGAGCGAGTCCTCAGCCACCTGCTTGATGCGCGCTGGCCGGCTGTCAACGCCTTTGCTTGAATCGCCTTCCTTAAAACCAAATTTGGTTGCAATGACGACTTTATCACGAACGGATTCCAGCGCTTCTCCGACCAGCAATTCATTGGTGAACGGGCCGTAGCATTCGGCGGTGTCAAAGAATGTCACGCCACGATCTATAGCGGCATGAATGAATGAGATCATTTCCCGCGTATCGCCAATCGGCTTATCGGCGAAGGTCATGCGCATGCAGCCCAGGCCGAGAGCCGAGACTTCAAGATTACTTTTACCGAGTTTACGTTTTTTCATTTTTTCATTGCCCTATATGATCATGATTTATTTATTCGGCCTTCAGCGATGCCATATCAATGGAGAAGCGGTACTTCACATCCGATTTCAGCATGCGCTCATACGCTTCGTTGATTTTCTGAATCGGAATGACTTCCACGTCGGCGGTGATGTTGTTCTTACCGCAGAAGTCCAGCATCTCCTGCGTCTCGGCGATACCGCCGATGGGCGAACCGGAGAAGCTCTTGCGCCCCATCAGCAAGCCAAATACGTTCACCGGCAACGGTTTGGCCGGCGCTCCGACCATCGTGATGTTGCCGTCGCGCTTAAGCAGATGGATGTACGCATTGATATCGTGCTCGGCCGCGACCGCATCCAGAATGAAATCAAAGCTCCCAACATGCTTGGCCATTTCATTGGCACTGCGTGAGATGACGACTTCATCCGCGCCAAGGCGCAAGGCATCTTCCTTCTTCTGGGGAGAAGTCGTAAAGACGACGGTATGAGCGCCAAAGGCATGGGCAAACTTCACGCCCATATGGCCCAGGCCGCCAAGACCAACCACGCCGACTTTCTTACCCTTGGTCACGCCCCAGTGGCGCAGAGGTGAATAGGTGGTAATGCCCGCGCACAGCAGCGGAGCTGCGCCGGCCAGATTCAAATGGGAAGGAACACTCAGCACCATGCGTTCATCCACCACGACGCTGTCCGAATACCCACCATAGGTAACCCCGCCGATGTGTTTGTCCGGAGCGTTGTATGTTCCGACTCCGTTGGGGCAGAACTGTTCCAGTCCTTCGCGGCAATGCGGGCAGGTATGATCGGCATCCACCAGGCAGCCTACGGCCGCCAGGTCGCCGGGTTTGAATTTGGTCACAGCCGATCCGATTTTGGCCACCCGACCGACAATTTCATGACCTGGCACGCAAGGATAAACTGTGGGCCATATGCTCTTCCATTCATTACGGGCTGTATGAAGATCCGAATGGCAGACGCCGCAGAACAGAATCTCGATCTGTACGTCGCGCTCGGTCGGCTCGCGGCGCTTGATTTTGGCCGATGCCAGGGGCGATGTCTCACTGTTTGCCGCATACGCTTTAGCCTGATAGGTCATTATTTTCTCCTGTTAAATATTCATTTTTTGATTGGATGGGAATTTGGCGTTGTATTGTTCGTCCCTGACTTTTTCCATCCAGTCGGCCGACTTACCGTTGAGTTTTTCGACAATGGCAATGTGTGTCATGGCCGTCATGGGTGATGCTCCGTGCCAGTGCTTTTCTCCCGGTGGGAACCAGACCACATCGCCGGGCAAAATTTCCTCAATCGGTCCGCCTTCACGCTGCGCCCATCCGCGGCCGGCCGTCACAATCAATGTCTGGCCGAGCGGGTGCGTATGCCATGCCGTACGGGCTCCGGGTTCAAATGTAACGCTGGCTCCCAGTACACGAGCAGGATCGGCCGCATCAAAAAGAGGATCAATTCGTACCGTGCCTGTAAAATAGCCTGACGGTCCTTTCGCGGAGGGTTGACTACCGCATCGTTTAATTTCCATATAATCTTTCGCCTCTGTTTTGTTGAAGCTGGGGTGTGTATTCTTTTTGACATGGCCGACCTCAAAAGCGAATGGAACCGATTCAGCAACGGGTATAATTCCATTGAAAATAGTTCCATATGGAGGATTCACGCCGTGTCAGTTGTATGTTCAAACTTTACGCTCTTCGGTGATTGAAGTGGTATGACGATTCTCGGAGATCATTGTCTGATTCTCCAAGTTATGACTGCTTTAGGCTGGGTTTCTCAATCTATGTGTATATAATGCTGATATGACAACCAAAATTAAACAGCATTCACGCATATCCGCAGACCAGCAGGCGCTGGCCGATAGAATTGTCCGACTCATCCCTCAAAACGGTTCAAAGCAGCTACAGCCGGGCGTTTTTCTTCATCATTACGCAAGTCCATCCGCTCCTGCGCATACCGTCAGTGAACCCTGCTTCTGCGTGATCGCGCAGGGAAGCAAGGCTGTCATGCTGGGCGCGGAAAAATACCGGTACGATCCGGCGCACTATCTGATCACCACCGTTGAACTTCCACTGACCAGCCAGATCGTCGAAGCTTCAACCGCGCACCCTTACTTGGGATTCCGCCTGACACTCATACCCAGTCTCGTGGCCTCCATCATGATGGAATGCGCCATGAGCAACCCACGTGACGAACGGGGTGGCGTTAAAGCGATTGATGTCAGCAGGCTGGATGATGAATTGATGGATGCCACGTTGCGACTGGTGAAAATACTCGATAAACCACGTGACTATGCCATACTCGGACAAGCGATCATCCGGGAAATCATTTACCGGCTTTTAGCCGGTCCACAAGGCGCCCGCATGCGCCATCTTGCCACTTTTGGCGGCCACGCCCACCGCATGGTTCGCGCGGTTGAAGCCATTCGCCACAATTATGACAAACCTATTCAGATTGAAGATATCGCCAGGGAATTGGGAATGAGCGTCTCCGGATTTCATGCTCATTTCAAAGCGGTAACCGCCATGAGTCCGCTGCAATTTCAGAAACATCTGCGGCTTCAGGAAGCGCGCCGCCTCATGCTAAGTGAAAATCTGGATGCGGCGGAAGCGGGCTTCCGCGTAGGCTATGAAGACGCATCCCATTTCAACCGTGAATACAAACGCCAGTTTGGCAAACCGCCGGCACGCGATGTAGAACGATTGCGTAACGTTCTGGCTTAATGTATTGCAACCCTAACACATATACTATATTTGGCACATTAATATTCATAATATGTGCCAAAATGTTTTAGCACGTGATCTGCCGCCACACTATCGCGGGGCGGCTTTGTAAATGTGTCAGCCGTTGTTCCTTTTTTGGCAATCACTCGAGATTATTTGCAATAGAGATATAGCGAAGTTGCAGTTAGTAAAATAGCCCAGGCAGTCGGTGGTAGTCACGTCGGCCACGGCTTGACCGACAGCCGCTACAATGGTCTCAAAGGTCCTGGCGCCAACCGAACGCACCCGCGTTTTTGTCCTGCCCCCCTAAACTGACGCCGGTGGATAGTGTAGACTTCCGTGAAGTAAAAAGCGGGAGCATACAGGATGAAGAAGCGATTTTCGGACGAGCAGATTGTGGCGATCTTGCGTGAAGGTGATTCTGGCCAGGTGAGTATCGCAGAGATCTGCCGGAATCACGGGATCTCAGAATCAACATTTTACGGATGGAAGCAGAAGTTCGGGACGATCAATGAGCCGGAAGTCAGACGGCTGCGCGAACTGGAAAAAGAAAATGCACGCCTCAAGCGCCTGCTGGCTGAGCGGGATGTTGAGATAGATGTGATCAAGGAGTTTTTACAAAAAAAGTAAGTGCGTCCCAGGAGCGCCGCAATGCCGCCGAGTTCATGATTCAGCGGAAGGTGCCTGCCAGACGGGCGTGCGAACTTCTGGGAGTCAGCCGGAGATGGCGAAGTTATCAGAGCGTCAAAATTCAGAAGGATCAGGATCTGATCGAGATGCTCAAGGAGCTGGCCAGAGAATATCCACGCTTTGGCGTGCGGCGATTGCATCAGATGCTCCTTCGAGAAGGCATGCGGATCAATCTCAAAAGAGTCAGACGATTGTGCATTTTAAATCATCTGACGCTGAAGGTCAGAAAGAATCGTAAAAGGCGTGGAATCGGTATCAAGCCGCCAGTGTTGGCCGAGTACCGCAATCATGTATGGGCGTATGACTTTGTGCATGACCAGTGCCAGAATGGAAGACAGCTTAAGATTCTGACGGTGTGTGATGAGTTCACGCGGGAGTGCCTGGCGATCGATGTGAAACATCGGCAAAGTGCGCGGAGCGTCAAAGAGACGCTCTTGAAGTTATTTAAGGAACGCGGCAATCCGGAATATGTCCGATCAGACAACGGTCCGGAGTTTATCGCCAGGACACTTAAAAAGATGCTCAGCCAGCAGAATATTAAGTGTAAGCACATAGAGCCGGGGAGTCCGTGGCAGAACGGGAAGCTCGAGCGGTTTAACGGGATCTTGCGGGATGAGTGCGCCAACATGGAGACGTTTTACCAGCGCGAGCACGCGCAGGCGGTCAGTGAGCTATTCAGAAGGTATTACAACACGAGGCGGCCGCACAGCAGCCTGGGGTACTTAACGCCGGAGGAGTTCGCGATGCGCTATGGCGGAGCTTGTGCGTCGGCAGAGTCTGGGCCCAACTCCGCCATAGCGCAGGGAGCAATGAGTGATCAACAGAAAACAGGAAGTGATTGCGTTATGAATAACGCATGTCGATAAGAGCGAAGTCTCCACATCCTGCTGGTGTCAGAAATGGGGACTGGACAGTAGGCCCCTGGCCGGACGCGAACTCCTTGTGCGCCCGGTTCCCCAGCGCGCTGTGCGGCCGTTGCTCATTATAATCGATCCGCCAGCTTTCCAACTTATTTTTCGCGTCCTCCAGGCTCAGGAACCAATGCTCGTTTAAACACTCCGTCCGCACCTTGGTGTTAAACGACTCGATAAACGCATTATCCGTCGGCTTGCCCGGACGACTAAAGTCCAGCTTCACCTTCTTGCCGTACGCCCACAAATCCAACTCTTTGCTGATGAATTCTGGTCCGTTGTCTACCCGGATTGCTTGCGGTACTCCATGCTCGGTTACGACCGCCTCCAGAATGTTGGCCACGTCCAGTCCGCTGATCCGCTGGCCCACTTTTTGTGGGGAAGGTCATTATTCATGCCATACAATACTTTGGCTGTATCCATGGCCGTCGTGTAGAGAGTCTTTTCACTTTCACTAATGAAATTCGACTGGAAACCCGTCATCACCCATGCCAGGCGCGTGCCCCAGCCATCAATTGCCAGATTACGCACTCCATTAACCAGACTGACAGTACCCTGTACAAGCCCCCAAACTCCCTTACCAAATTTTCAAATCAGTGATATCAATAGTTAATACTGAAGCATTTCTTCTTTTACAATCTTTCCCGTCAAAGGATCAAGATACATTTCAAGTCCTCCTGTGTTACCCAGATGCAATAAGTCACCTTCCATACGGCATGTTACATAACGACGATCTCGCATAGCTTTGCGATATGGAACCTGCCAGAGGTAACCACCATTTTTATCAAAAGCAAACACATTTTGCGGATATGAAACAGTTAATGGAGATTCGATCCGTACGATAACAACTGTTCCAGTTTCAACTATTTCCACGATCTCATGATCTAATTTTTTCATTACCCCATTTGGAAAGGTAATATTGCAGCTATCAATAATATACTTTGGACCGTGGGATATATGGTATTCTTGAAGAATTTCACGGCCAATTAACTCCATCACAGTACCATCATCGTTATATGCCAATATTTTATTGTGATGTTTTTCAATCCGAATATAAGGGCTGTAAGTTTTTGGATGATTTCGGCGCGGGATTTGCCAGCACGTATTTCTTGGCATCCATACATGGAATATGTTTTCATTGTAAATTTTATCCAAAGGTACATTCAGACGAACATATAGACAATCACCGACGTTAATTGTTTCCTCTATAGGATAAAGAAAATCGCAATAATCCTGCATAATATTGCCACTATCATCTTTTTGACGGATGATGAGTTGATGACCTTTTATTTCATAATGGATCATTCTGGTAGCCCTTTTTCTGTATTTGACAGCACCCATGTGGGATCAAATTCTTGATCAACGAATATCTGTGTTACACCTTCTTCACCACCTTCAACAAGAACATTCCCCTCTCCAATAAATAATTTTGTATTTACTCCAGGTCTTACCTCTACCATTGTATCTACTATGTAACCATTCGTTGATGGGATATTCAAGCGTTTCATTAATTCGGTTTGCGTCAACAATTGGCCATTAGCGTCGAAAAGATCATCATATCGGACAAGCCAACCACGTTCTAAGTTTCCCATTTCTTTATTATACAATCTTACTAAACGTACATTCGTCTGCACCGTCGTTCTTACCTCAAAAACGGTTGTTCCGGGTTTGAATGGTGGAAGAATATATTTATATTCATCTTTAAGATATACGTTTATATTATCTGATATATGTCCTTTAATAATTTTTCCAAACTCAGTAAATACTTCTCCAACAACCTCTTCAGCCGTTTGCAATGCTTTAGCAAAGGATCCAGCTCTTCTCATTCCATTGGCTTCGAAACCAAGTTTGGCCAAAGCAGAGTCAAGGATTCTTGCAGCCGTATATCCTTCTTCAAATGTCTTGGCTTCCCGTAAGTGCTCAAGTACAGTTAACTTGCTGACCTGACCCACCTTGGTAAATGGAATGATAAAAGCGGCCACTTCAAAAATAATGAGGCCTACAATCTGCCCCGCCTGATAACCTGCATCCCAGTCATCCTGAAGTGCCCAGTCGGTTACAATCTGCTGAATTACCTCATAGGAGTAGGAGGCCGCTTTCCTGTGTAAAGAAACGGGTGTAAAGAAACGGTAAGGTAAAGAAACGGGGACGCAGCTGGCCCTGGCCGCCAGAATGACATGCGATGCCGCATGCACCGCCAGCGAGAGTTT
>CAZSYN010000008.1:0-247865 GCA_964610975.1 uncultured Phycisphaeraceae bacterium | reverse complement strand
GCAAATGGAGACGCGCCAGATGGTCATCGGCGCGATGATTTATCCGGCCATTATTTTCTTTATGGCCATCGGCACGACGATTTTTCTTTTGGCATTTGTCGTGCCACAATTCGTCATGATCTTCCGCGGCAAAGAACATTTGCTGCCCGCGCCGACAAAAATTCTGCTGTTCCTTTCGCATAACATGCGGGAATACTGGTACATTCTTCTTGGCAGCGCGGTGGCCGGCATATGGGGATTCTTTGCGACCATCCGTACTGAGCGCGGCGCGCTGTTGTGGGATCAATTTAAGCTGGTTGTTCCGCTTTTTAAGCGCATGTTCCGCGCACTGTATATCACACGTTCTTTGCATACGATGGGCGAATTGGTCAACGCCGGCGTGCCGATGCTTGATACGCTCTCCATCACGGCCGACATTTCCGGCAATCGGCTTTATAAACGGATGTGGCAGAACGTGTACTCGTCGGTCAAGCAGGGTAAAAAAATCTGCCAGCCATTGCAGAAATGTCCGTTACTGCCAAAAGCCGTCGTGCAGATGATCTCGGCCGGCGAAGAATCGGGCAAACTTGGCGAGACACTTGATTCCGTAGCCAAGTTTTACAACAAGGAACTGCGCGCAACGATTAAGGCAGTCACCAGCATGATTGAGCCGCTGATGATCGTGGCCATGGGTGGCGTGGTCGGGTTTATCGCCATGTCTATTATTCTCCCGATCTTTAAGATGAGTTCCCTCGTAAAATAAACACCTGTTAAGCAAATACCGCCTAAATTATGCTTCGTTTTTTAGGATAAATTTGCTACACTTTGCAATTAAAGAGTAATTAGTCTTTTATTATAAAGTGAGGGCACCGTGTTACAAGATGGCGAAAAAGGCGCAGTACTTCAACGTGACCAAAACACTTACGCCATCAGCCCGCATCTGCCTTGTGGTCTGGTGACTCCTGAACAATTACGCAAGCTTGCTGACGCAGCGGAGAAATATCACGCCGCGGCGATCAAGGTGACATGCGCCGAGCGCATCGCACTGGTGGGCATTAAGGAAGAAGACGTTGATAAAGCCTGGGCGGATCTTGGCGGCAAGCCCGGCCACCTTGTCGGGCAGGTTGTGCGATCAATCAAGGCGTGCCCGGGCACGGCGTTCTGCAAAAAGGCGCGCCAGGATTCTCTCAAACTCGGCCTTGAGTTTGACCGCAAATATCACGGCAAAAAACTTCCCGGTAAACTCAAGATCGGCGTATCGGGATGCGGCAATCAATGTGCGGAATCAACCGTTAAAGATATCGGCCTCATTGGCGGCGTGCGCGGATGGCATATCGTTGTTGGCGGATGCGTCGGCACCTGCCCCAAACTGGGCAAGGATCTCACAGACGAAGAATTAACCGATGAACAGGCTGTTCAGGTTGTTGACCGGATCATTAGCTTTTTTGAGGCAACCGCAAATCCCGGAGAGCGGCTTGGCGAGTTGATTCAGCGTATCGGCATGGGCAAAATTAAAGCGGCGGCCGGCCTGGCATAAAAAAGCATCAGCGCGAAGCCTGATACATCAAGGTTGAGTCACGCGTAATAACGCGCGCATCATGCGTGATCTCAACATGTTTGGCGTTGCCGGCAAGCATGCCTAGCAATGCGGTCACGGCGGATTGTGCTGTCTTTGTGAGATCTTCAGCCACAACCGTCACGCCCGGCCGAAGCCATTTGGCAAGTTCCTGATCGTCAACACTGGCCACCGCAATATCGCGGCCCGGCTTTTTGCCGCATTCTTCAATGGCCGCATATACCGGCGGAACCGCCCGTAAATGATGCACATACAGACACTGCAAATCCGGATTGTCACTGAGCATCTGCCGGCACTGTTCATACCAATTCTCAAGCGGATCAACATCACACACGCAGCGGATCATATGTTTTTCAAGCCATGAACTGCGCTTAAGTAAATATCGCCAAAACACCGCCACCGCCGGAATCATTGACAGATCGCGCGTGGGATCATGCGCAGTGTTCAGCAGCAGCCCCATTTTGCGTATGCCAAGATCACGCAGATGATCAAACAGAACTTCAATTCCCCGGCCATAATTGATCCCCAGCCGAGAAAGCCCCGGCGGCAATTCTCCCGTCAGTTCAGGATAAATCTGATAGCGAATGACAAACGGAATCCGCCTGGCAATATCCGCGTATATCTCGGCGCGCTGATCCGGCAGCGCCTCAAGACACAGTACGCCATCGCAAACCTGCCGCGAAGCAAGATCAAGCAATTCCGCCTCGCGCACGGGATTGCCGCGTGTTTCGGCCGGCATCAGGTGATAACCGTGCGGCTCAAGTAATTCCGAAATCATTGAGGCAAGGCCCGCGTAAAACGGATTACCCAGATCATTGAGCAATACCATGATGTTCATCGTTTTGCCGCGAGCCAGATTCTGCGCGACGCGATTGGGGCGATAACCCAGTTTGGCCGCGGCCGCCTCAATGCGCTGGCGCGTTTTTTCTGACACGCGATGATAATGCCCGTTGAGCACAAGCGAGACTGTGGCTTCTGAAGTATTGACCAATTTTGATATATCGCGCAGCGTAGCCATTAACGTTTGCTCCTTGCGCGAATGCACAGCCGCCCCGCCTTGCCGCCGACCGGCAATTTAATGTTGAGCGCGCCGGGAACGGATTCTTTTGCCTCAATCGACGCGCCATCCCATGCGCACTCGTACACATATTCCGGATTCATGCACGCAATCACGCAGCATGATTCCGAGATTCCCGCGCTCAACTGCAACTCCGCGGACATAACACGCTCATCGTCTGTAAATTCAACACACTTAACCCACGCATTGAATCCGCACGTCAACTGGCCGGGCCGATAGTATGCCGCATACCACGCCATCACCGGCGTTGATAGCCCGCCGAACTGATGCCATCCCGCGCCGCGGCCATTTTCTATGAGAAAATGCTCAAAACAATGATAACTTTCGTTCGCTTCGTTTTGCCATAAATCAAGTCCGCGCGTGGCGATCTGATACGCAAAATCCGCTTCGCCCATATCAAGCATGGTTTTCCAGAACAGCCATTGATGCGGGAACCACACGGCGCCATTCCAGTAACCATCACGCCGATAATATGGCGCTGACAAATCAACGGCTGATAACCCGATTCGGCTCAAGAGCCGGCCGGGATTTTTGAGATGCGCCAGCAATGTTTCCTTTTGGGAACTGCTGCATGCGCCGGCAACAAGCGGCGAAGCGCCATCAAGTCCCATATTGAAATTTGCTCCGCTCTCATGGCGCAGAAATTCTTTTGGCGCACCGCTGTCATCGTGAACCACATAACTGAAATAACCGGCCTGTTCATCCCATGCTTGCTGCAAAGATTCTGACAAGCGAACAATATCCGCGTCAAAAATCGCAACATCCACCTGCCGGCCAAGAGAATCAGAGGCCATGCGCAATACACGCGCAGAACATATCGCCATCGCTGTCGTAATCACCGGCGTCACGCGTTGCGCCATATGATGTGCGTGCATATGATGCTGCGGCGGATAATCATCCCACCCGCCGGAGTTATAAAAATAATCCCACGGGCTGAGCAATCCGGATCTCATTTTACCGAATGTTGAGCTGCCTTTTCGGCCAACAAAAAATTCGTAATACTGCCTCAAACGCGGATACGCATACTCAAGCAGCGCGCGATCCTGAGTTTTATTCCACAATTCCTGAAGCAAAAACATCTGCATGGGCATCATAGAGCCGTGATGAATAAACGCCGCATGCTCGTTATCCGTATCAGTCAGATAAGCGCGCAGGCAATCGGCCGCGCGCGCCGCGCTATGCTGCGCCAGGCCGATGCCGATAAAGCCGGAATCCCAGGTATAAAGACAATCCCACCATCGCCCGGGCGTATAGTGCTTGATGTATTGTTGCTGCGTATATACCGGATATACCACGTTGCTGAGCGTGGTTGCGGCCATGAGCCGCTGCGAAAAACGATAGCGTTCGCCGGCGGGCGTTACCGGCGGATCGGCAATTTTACCGCGCCCGGCCGCAAATAATTCATCCGCTTTCGCAACATAATCCGCAAAACGCTCAAGCTGACTGCGCACTATGGCCAGTTTTCCCTGGCATACCATGCCAGTCACCACAGCGTCGCTCCGCGGCGCAAGCGCCAGCGGCCGCATAAAAACATTCGTAAAATGCGCCTTGTGATCACCATCAAAATAGGTGCTGACATGATTATGCGCAGTGTGGCGCATCAGCCGATCAAGATTGCTGTCATGAAATTCACGCACAGCAAAAGAATCACACTGCCACGCCATGCCATAATAGTGATCACAATCAGCATATTTTAAGATGATAGTATGATCAGACGGACCCGTCAGTATCTCCGGACGCGGCTGATACACATGCTCGGTAAATGTCACCTGCGCGGCATCTGCCGCGGAACAAATCGCAAAACCATCAAGATCAACCGGCGCGCCGCCCTGCGAAGTCAGCGTCATGACATACTCACCGGCGCTCATATTTCCCAACTGGCACATCACAGTGGAAAATGATGCATCGCCGCTCATCACCACCTGCCCAGCGGCGGAAAATCCCGTGATATTCAGCGCAATACGGCCGCCTTGTGGCATGCGATAACGCAATACCGCAGCCGCGAGCGGTATATTTTCCTTAAGCGCGATGCGATACCGCACACGGTCTCCGGTATCCGCGCCAAAGCCGCAGCCAAGTCCGCTTCGGCCGGTAAATCCGTGACCGCAACATTCGCCGCGCATCAGGCCATCCGGCATCAGGTTATCCGTCGGCCGCGGCCTGGCAAATGACAATTGCTCATAGCTCATCGCGCTGACCCATTGCGCGCCTTTTGGCAGCGATACATGCATCGGCCGCAGCACTTCCGCACTATACGGCCCCGGCGGCGGAAAATTCATACTCGCCAGGTAATGCAGTGCCAGTGTCTGGCCAACATCCGTATGATTGACACAGTGACTGCGCACCAGGCACACGCCGTCATTCAGACGCAGGTATGAGTTATCGCAAAAAACGCGATCTTTCCATTCAAGCTCATGGCGATATGTAAAAAAACTCAGATCCGCCGCGGCCTCCCACACATGGTAGCCGCTTTCCCACATCACATTCGGCAAATCCACGCGCCGGCGATAAAACGAAGGAAAGACGCTCAAGTCAAAACGCAACCCCGCCTGTTCATCAGGCACATGCGAAAGTCCCGCGTATTTTTTGGTATATGGCCCCCACGAAGAGAGCGACAGCGAATGATTCTTCATGACAACTCCGCATCATTTCCGATCTTGAACGGCCGGGCCGATTGACGCCCTGCGCACAAGCTCAACCGGCACTGCCCGGCGCTCAATCGGCGCGTCCGGATTATCCATTTGCCGCATGAGAATCTCCATCGCCGCTCGTCCCATCTCGGCAAATGGCTGGCGTATGCTCGCAAGCCCCGGAGTCAGCCATTCGGCCAGCGGGTCATCATCAAAACCAATGACGCTGATGTCATCCGGTATGCGGATATTCATGCCGGCCAGCGTGCGATACGCAAGCCGCGCCACCGCATCGCAACTGCAAAATAATGCCGTGGGCCGTTTTGGCCGTGACATCAATTGACGCACGGCCGAATCAACCTGCGCGGACCACTCGCCCAAACGATCTTGTTCCGCCAGCAGATCAACCACCAATGTACGATCAAAAGGCAATCCGGCATCCGCAACGGCATCGCGCATGCCGGCAAGGCGATCACGCACCGTATTGGCGACAAGATCCCCCACAAACGCAATGTGCCGGTGGCCAAGCTCAAGTAAGGCTTTGGCGGCAATTTGCCCGCCGGCGTAGTTATCTGAAGTCACAGATGACACTTCTACTTCGCGCAGGCTCTGGTCAACCAGCACGAAAGGAAATTTGGCCATTTTTAAGGAGAACACGGACTCGTTAAATGCCGTGCTATGCAGAGACATGATGATCGCGCCGCGCGCCTGGCTTTGCGGTAATGATCGCACCGTGGCAAGATCAGAATCCGGATCGCCATGCGCATCATAAAGCTGAATCTGCACGCCATGTTGCTTGGCCACATCATGCGCGCCGCGCGAAATCTGCACGGATGGTTCCCATTGCATGTTGCCCGATATCATCTGCACAAGGCGGCCGGTGGCCTGGCGCGAGCGGACATATAAACCTTTACCGGGCCTGCGCTCAAGCAAGCCTTCCTCAACTAAAATCTCACTGGCCCGGCGCACCGTCATGCGGCTGATATTCTCCTGCCGCGCCAGTTCATACTCAGAACCCAAAAGCTGCCCCGGCGCGTAATCTCCGTCGCAAATAGAGCGGCGCATACGCTCCGCAAGATCTTCATAAATCGGAACGGATGCATGTTTACCAGTATGATTGCTCATGTTGAGAATCTCTCCGTTTACGATGATCCTAATCCGCCGGCCTTACATTACGAGAGAAAATAACATACGTTACGCTTGAGTTTCAGATAAGACATAATCAACCACGGACACAAAGAGAATGCGGGTAAAATAATAAAATTCAAATGGCAAATCACAAAACAAATACCAATTCGCAATGTTCAATGACTCAACGTCTTCTGCTTTGACATTTGCCATTTGTACTTTGTCATTGCCTTCTCAATGAATATACCAGCATTATACCAGTACACAACTGGCATATACCTGAATGATGTGCCTGTTAAGGCGTACCGGCACACACCCCGGGGCTTGAGAATGGTTGTCATACAAAACACAACGGCCATTGGTCATGCCGGGTAAATTTCCCGCGCATCACCAATGGCCGTGATTTTCAGAATATCCGCCTGCCAGCAGAAATTCCGGAATGTATCCTTATTATTTGCGGCGACGCATAATCATCGCGCCGACACCAAGAGCAATCACACCCAGAGACGCCGGCTCAGGAACCTGGGCAGCCGTAACCACAAGATCAATACCGCCCGTACCTTTGACAATGGAGTAGTCATAAGCGGAGGTGGCATTGCTGGTACCGATGCTCCACGCGCTGGTATCGCCGGTGATTGCGCCTGATGCGTTGATAAGCCGGTAAGTACCTTCAGCCAGCACACCGTCAAGTGCGTTAATGTTCAGAATCCCGCCGCCGGAAAGGGTCAACGCGCCAGTGATGCTGATCAAGTCATTACCTGAAAGCGTTGAATCAGACAGATCAAATACAAGGGAAGAGCCATCTGCCAGTGTCAGGCCATTCTTCAGCCACAAGGTTCCTGCCGAAGCATCACCAAGATCGATACCACCATAAACATTGACGCTACCATTGATCGTGCCAGTACCACCCAACCGGCCGCCGACATTCACGGTCACTGCGCTGCCTGATGCCAGCGAACCATTGACAACAAGCTTACCGCCGTTGACGGTTGTCGCGCCTGTGTAAGTATTGAGGCCGGAGAGTACCCAAGTACCAGTCCCATTTTTTGTTAAAGAGACAGTACCGCCGGTACCGTTATCAGCAATTACCGCAGCAAGCGTATTGTTGCCCGTATTACTACCGATCAAATTCAATGTACGGGTCTGAGTACTTGTTCCATATGTAATTTTACCGGTATTAGAGAAAACGAGCGCTCCACTTCCTGAAGCATCAATCGTTCCAGAACTGGAAGTGCCGCCAATTTGGAACAACCGATTGGTACTCGTTGTACCGCCGGTATATCGTAACGTACCGCCATCAATTACAAGATTGGTTGAGATAATAGCAGAGGCTGTGCCGATTGAGCTGTTTATAAAGGTGCCAATATTCAACGTTGTAGTGCTGGTTGCAGTTGTTGTAGTCGCAGCAGAAAGCGTAATTTTACTGTTAGCGGTATCTATCGCTACAATGGTTGTACCTGCTGCTATGCCTGTGCCAGTTACGGTAGAACCAACAGAAAGTCCTGCATTAACCAGATCAGACCCACCCGTCGAGCCAGTAAATGCGAGTACTGTATCTCCGGCATTAAACGGCTTTACATAGGATAAAGCTCCTCCATTTACCAGCGTATCAATACTAAGCACACCACCAGTAATCTTTGTGACGCCTGTGTAACTATTGTTACCGTTAGCAATTGTAAATGTACCTGTGCCACTCTTAGTGAGGTTTAAATTTCTCCCAGCGGAGTTGGTTATCGTTCCGCTGAAGCTGTAATTATCGTTACTTGTCAAGACTAATGTTGAAGCTAGCGTACTAGCAATAGCACCACCACCCGAATCGCCATCCGTGATTTTGTTAACAGTGTATGTTGCCGCATTACCAGTTAAACTAAGAGTTCCCGTAGAATCAATTTTAATGGCTGACGCAGCATACGTTGCTGTTGTACCTAAAGCCAATGTACCGTTAACAGTAATGACACCAGAGAAAGTGTTATTGCCAGCGCCGGAAAGAGTAACGGTCTTAGCACCAGACACCAAAATAGAACCAGCAGGATTACTTCCGCCCACATTCGTATGATCGTTTAAAGCGCCACTCAATGTGATGGCACCCGAAGCAGCATTCAATTGGAGCGCCGTCCCACTGCTAACTGCGACCCCACCACTAACAGTTAGTGCTTTATTACTCGTATTATTAGCCCAAGTTTGACTTGCAGCAGCAACCACTGGAGCAGAAATCGTTGTAGTGTTGCCCGAAACCGTGGTAATACCACCACTGCCAACAATTAATTGAGTACCACTGATTGTCAAACCCGCAGAGTTGCTGCTGCCAATCGTAATGCCATTCACACTGGCAGTGGCGACGGCAGGTTGAGCCTTATACGTACTGCTATTGAAATTAGCAGTGTCATCTTGCGTGGGCACCCCATTGTTCCAATTACTGGGATCAGCCCAATCGCCTGTACTTCCCGTGACTGGTTGCCAATTAGTCGTAACGGCGGCCTGAGTTGATATACCCTGAGTTGTTAAACCGGCGGCTAACACAGCGGTTACAATTGCCAATGCCAACTGCCCATTATTCCTTCCATGTACCATCTGCATTATTTCTCCCTTTCGTGTGTAGTCCCGAGATTCATTTTTAACCAGCAAATCCGAAGAACAAAGATCGCCGGCACCGGCAATAACCCGGCATCCCCGCCACAAATGGAGCAATTCCGGTAGATTTGTTTTCCCAACGCATGTCTTATCTGAAAGATACACCCATTTTTCAGTAAATCAAGCGATTGATATTTTATTATTGCAAATATCCCTGTTGTCTTACATCGACAGTCTGATACCTATTTATTGTTATTGAGGAGCGAAGCGAGAATCAAAGTTTTGACTGGGATCAGGTTTAAGAGTCTCAACATGACAATCTATAAAGAGGAAATTTCCCAAGGTGTAGTTACTGTGACGAAAACTGCCAACCGTGTATTTGCCTGGCGCTGTAAGACCGCCAGCTTGGGGATCGCGAACCTGAATGTTGCCAGGCCAAAAATAACCAACGTTATCAGAAGTCCCATCTGTTTCAAGCATCATGTATTGACTGGAACTAAATTTAGACAGCGGATTCAATCCCTGGTAATAAGCAGTTATTGTCGAGCTAAAGCCGCTTTGCTTCATCATTTCCATGCCATCTGGCCCATAGAAATTAGTCGGCGATCCGTTATAACCCGTTATGTATTTATTCAATGACCAGTTGCGATTATTGGTTGACTGATTTGTACTGTAATTCACAACATTTATAAAATTAGGACACACTAACTTGCGACCGGTGACGACTGGACTTGTATTTGTAGCATATTTAAAAATAGGAGTGGTTTTACCGAAATACCAGTCATTAAGCACATCAGCCCAGGCATAGGAATAAGGATTGAGTCCCATACCAGGGCCACGACCGCCAAATTCGGCAGCGAAATTGTGTACAGACATACCAACCTGACGCATCATTGCCGCACATTTGACCGTTTTGGCATTTTCGCGGGCCTTGCCAAGAGAAGGTAGTAAAATTGCGACCAAAACCGTTATGATGGCCACAACCACAAGCAGTTCAATGAGCGTAAAGCCGCGATTGGGGAATTTGTTGACGGTACGCATACGTTCTCCTTTTTTACGGCTACTATCTAACCATCCGTGCCCACAGGGATTCCGGCTATAAACAGATATGACGCAACCAGAATACCCAAACACCTCGTGGCGCATCATGACCCACAAAACCAACGACATGCCAGTCAGCCAAAGGATAACCTCTACCGGCCGGCAGGATCGTACACTTCTTTTTATTTAACCAGCAGACTTCGTTGACGTGTGACCCTGCCCGTCTATGACATCATAGCATGCTCAAGCAGGATCGTGCATCCCATAACTGAAATGAAGTATAACATCGTTTTTTGCCAAATCAAGCGGTTGATAACTTTTTTTTTGGTGATATGATGTCTGATGAAGCAGTCATGTCAGCTCGAAAATAGCGATTAACATGAGTTCGCAATCAGAGATTGGGATAAGGATAAAAAGCATGACCTTTAAGCCCCAAGTATTTTAACCATAGGGTTTATCCGTTGACGCCGGAAGCTGGCGTGCTCGCACCCACCCCGGGGTTAAAACCACCGGGGCTTGGCTGAACTCAGGTGATCCGGTAATCAGCACATCATGTGCAAAAACGAAATAAACATGAGTTCTTCGCAGTTATGTATGCGACGAAGAAGCTCATCATGATCAAGGCGGAGTAGCCTGTTATGTCAGGATCATTAAGTGATATTGCGACATCCCTGAATGTATCGGTTTCGCTGGTATCAAAAGTACTCAGCGGCCGAATGGGGACGACTGTCGCGACGGAAAAATCCGTCA
This sequence comes from uncultured Phycisphaeraceae bacterium, assembly GCA_964610975.1. Lineage (GTDB taxonomy): Bacteria > Planctomycetota > Phycisphaerae > WQYP01 > WQYP01 > CAZSYN01. The sequence goes on along the minus strand of CAZSYN010000008.1, from coordinate 237,112 downwards.
AGGCGATTCGTCAACGTGCCCTTGAGATCGGTTATGTCAAAAATTCCGCGGCGGCCGGGCTGGCGCTGGGAAGGCAGAATGTGATTGCGGTCTATATTCACCAACATGGTGTGGCGGGTTCCGGCATTGCCGAAGGTCTTGTGCTGGGCATCGCCGGAGAGGCGCGGCGCCGGCAGCAGCGGTTGATCCTGAATTATTTCGGCGACATGTCAGAATTTGACATGCTCGCGGCCGACATCAACCGGAATCAAATGGATCACGTGATCCTGATCGGCGTCATGCACAAGGAATTGATCCCGCGAATTGAGCGCATCCGCAAGCAGGATATCCGTGTGGCGACGATGATGGATTGCGGCATACATCCGAGCATTGCCAATTTCGGCGTGAATCAATCACGCATCGGAGAAAGCGCCACGCAGCATCTGATTGAACACGGATGCCGGAATATCGCGCACATCAAGGCGGTTGATTACCGCTATGATGGTTATCGCAAGGCGCTTGAGGCCGGCGGGCTGGCGTATCGGCCTGAGTTGGTTTACGACAGCGGACTGAAGGATTTTTCGTATGAGGCGGGAAAGCGCGGCGCGACGGAACTGATGGCCCGCGGGCATAAAATTGACGGCATCGTGGCGCAATCCGATCTTCAGGCGCTCGGCGCGATGCACATGCTGCTGAGCATGAATGTCAGGATTCCGGAAGACGTCAAAATCATCGGCGTTGATAACTCGCCATTCTGCACGTTCTCAATCGTGCCGATGAGTTCAGTTTCGCAGGAAGACCAGAAGCGCGGCGCACTGGTAGTGCAAAAACTCCTCAAAAGCCTTGATGGCGAGCCGCTGAAAACAATTGAAATTGATCCTGTGGTCTGTGCGCGCCGATCAACTGAATAAAAATCCGCGCATCTGGCAGCAACATCCGTCATATCAGGAGACATTGCATGTCACAACACGCAATAGCAGGGATACGTCGTCATTTTTGGGGATCAATTACGGGGGCCGCGCTGATACTGGCGGCAGGCATGATCTGCGAAAATCTCTCGGCATTTACGGTGGTTAAAAATGTTAACTCCGGCACGCCACCGGTGGAAAAAGCGGTGATCTTTGAAAAAGGCAAGCCCGCAGACCATCTGATACTTTCCGGCCCGAAGGAAAGCAAAGTCGGCCTTACGCCGGACGGAGCGATTGAGGCGTGGTTTGTGGGCTCTGACGAAACACATGTCAAAATCAACTGGAAATCGACAGGTGATCTGAAGCAGTCATTGAATGCGGATGATTATTCATGCCTGATCTTGACATGCAGGCTTGAGGGTACGGCCATTAACACGCAGCCAAACGGGAAAAAAGTGGAGCAGCGCGCGGATAACCTGTGGCTGCCGGTGCTTTTGCTCAACGGCAAGGGAGAGCAGGTTGCGTCGGCCAATCTTGCTGACGCGACAGACGACGGAGTGACGCCGAAAGAAACAACCACGCTGAAGATTCCGATGGTGCTGCTGACGTTTTACGGCCACGATACAAAGGATATTCAGGGCGTCAGTTTTAAGTGGAGCAAAGGTAGAGCGACGACGAATCGCAATTTTCGGCTGGTGATTGACAAGATAGCGTTTGCGGAATGATCCGCGCAAAGATATTGCGCATGCCCCACGCATGCAAAGGAATCAACACGGTCTATTTCAGATGGAGCAAATCCGTGAGGAAACAAGCACTTATCGCACTCAGTTTATCATTGCTGGCCACAGCGACCTTTGCGCCGGCCGCGCCGCTCTCGCAGGCCAAAATCAAACAGAATCTTGACCGCATACCGGCAAGCGATCCTGCGCCGGCAGCAGTGCCGGAACTTCTTGCATCTGTGCGCGGGCAACATCCGCGCGTGCTGTTTACCAAAGCGGAGATCGATAAGCTCAAAAAAGAAATCGCGGCCGATCCTTTTTTGAAAAAAACGTATGAGGATGTTTCGGCGTGGTCAAAAAAATTCACGTTGGCCAAAGCGTGGCAGCCCAAAGCAATCCTGACGGAAGATACGCCGGCTATCATGATGCTCAAATCATGGCCGGGACTTGCGTATACGTATGCCATTGAACGCGACGCCAATACGAAGCAGGCGATTCTTGATATCCTTCAGATGATGCTTGAGGCACCCCACTGGGCTGATACGGATGAACTTGACAGCAACATGGGCGCGGCCGAAAACATGGCGATGGTCGGCATGCTCTATGATGTGATACATGACGATCTTGAGCCGGGATTCCGCGCGAAAATGGCGGATAAAATTCTCACACACTGCCGGCGCATGTATTACCTGGGACACCAGAAACTCTGCCTGATGCCGATTAAATACTGGCAGAATGATCCGGCCAACAATCACCGGTGGCATCGCGACCTGGGCATGGTTTCGTGCCTGCTGGCCATCGCCGATGATAAAAAAGCGGAAAGCGGATTCCTGCTTGAAAAAATGAAGGGAGAAATGGATTTTCTCGTCAATTGGTATCCGCATGATGGCGATTGCCACGAAGGCGCGGGATATCAGGTTTTCGGTTTTTTCTATCTTGCGCTGGCCGCGCAAATCATGGATCGCAACCTCGGCACGCGCTATCTTGAACATCCGGGATTTCGCAATGCCTGGGCACAGCAGGTTTATTACACATCGCCGGGCCGAAACAGCAATATCAGTTTCGGCGATGATATGAACGGTAAAACCGTTTTTGATAATCAGGAGACCGCGTTTTTCATCGGGCCGATGCTCAGCCGCAACAAAGATGTTCAGGCGATGCTTAAATTGCGCTTTGAGCAGCAGTTCAAAAATATTGCCCCAGGCCGAAAATACAGCTATCCGTGGGGATTTTTAGCTTTTTATGACGGAACAGTGGGCGAAGGCGATTATAAAAAACTGCCGACAAGCCGTTTATTTGATGACCTGGGCGCGGCCTCCCTGCGCGATACGTGGGAAGATAACGGCGTGTGCTTTACGTTCAAGTGCGGGCCCTACGGCGGATATAAACTCAACGAATATTCCCACGCCAACAAGGACGAAAACGGCAAGCCATGCTATATCAATGTGGCGCATGATGATCCTGATGCCAACTCGTTTGCGATCGGTATAAACGGAGAGTTTCTTTTTCACCCAGGACTTTATTCGCTGAACAAAGTAACGCGCAGCCACAGCACCATCACCGTTGACGGCAAAGGACAAATCAACGAAGGCAGTTCGTATACGCAACCGGTCCCCAATACGGATATGCGCAAGCTCAGCTACATCACAGCGTGGAAAACCGGCGATCATGGGCGTGTCATCGTTGAAGGAGAAGCCGGCGCGGCGTACCCGGACAAAATGCTCAGCAAATATCGCCGCAGCATGATTTATATGCCCGGTGATTACGTACTGATTCTTGATGATATCGCCGCAAACGGCACGCGCCAGGTCACATGGCGCGGGATTGTTGAGAAAGGTCAATTTGATGATCCGGCAAACGGCCGCTGCCATGCCTATACAAAAAACGGCAAGGAGCGAATTGATTTTCAGATCATCGCGGATCGCGATTTCACCGGCGCTATTGATTACGCGTTTCTTGACGGACGCTTCGGCAATCAGCTTATGCAGCAATTTTTATTTGAAATAAAAACAGATGCCGTGCGTTTTGCATGTGTGATGGATCCGTGGAAAACAAAACCGGCACTGATAATTAAAACGGACGGCGCCGCGGCAACATTGACGGTTCAGTCAGAAAAATTCACCGACACATGGACATGGCGCCAGGCCGCAGATTCCGTTACGCCAAGCGATATCTCCTGCAAACGCGAAGGCAAAGAGCTTATTTCGCTGACTCCGGCAGACAAAGTCGCAAGCAAATAAATACTGGCGTTTTTTATATTCAATAACACTGGCAAAAGGGTACAGCAAAATGGCATTCAACTGGCGATACCTGTCGGCAACGGCGTTGATTTTTTCCCTGGCGTATCCGGCCTTTACGCAGACGGCGAAACCCGCGGACAAAAAAGCGGCCGCCAAACCGGCCGCCCAGAAAAAAGCCCCAAAAGCCGCCCTTCCGGAAATTGACCAGCCTGATGATGCCGGCCTTTATAACGTATCTTTGCTTGAGCTTGGCGCTACCGGCACCGCCGGCGGCGTGGCCGTCAACAAAGATTGGCCGGCAAATAACGCGCTACAGCGCGGATCAGGCCGTGGCGGCGTACTGATGGGCGCCCCGCTCAAAGGCGGCCGGGTTGATATCCACCTGATAGTACCAGTTGATATTAAAGAACTTGAAGTTGTTCCGCTTGATTATAACGGCACCGTGCAACCCAAATCCGTTGACATTTTTGTTGACGGCAAGCTGGTCACTCACTTTGATCTGCCGGAGACGCCAGGCAAACCGATCCGCATTCCGCTTGAGGCCAAAGGGCAGGATGTCGGCATCCTGATCACGGATGAATATCCGATCCGCACGCTGGCAAACGGCAAAAAAGGCCCCAATTACGGCGGATGGTCGCGCCTGCGGGTAATGACGACCGAAAATGTGGCTGAGATGCTCAAGCCCGTTGAGCAGTATGCCGTCAAGCTTGTGCCGGCCAGCATTGCTCCCACGGCCGGCAGCAGTGTCGGCGGTGAAGTCAAGGTTTATGGCGAGCCGCGGCAGACAAAGGGACACCCCAACACGCTCTGGGACAACGAAGATATCGCGCAATACAAAGAGATGCTCAAAACCAGCAAGGAACTTCAGGCGCAGTATGCGGGCTTGAAGAAGGCGGCCGACCTTCGCGTGACAAAACCGCTGGGCATCCCGCAACCCAAAAAAGATGCCGACGGAAAATGGATGCATTTAAGCGACAAAGCCCCGTATGAAGGCAAAACCTACGGAGCGGTGCACAATCAGCTTGCTCTTGATATCGCCAATATGGCCACGGTGTATGCACTCTCCGGCGAAAGCAAGTACGGTGATTTCTGTAAACAACTTTTGCTTGCGTATGCCGATGCGCACCCCAATTACGGCATCGGCGCGCGACAGGGCTTCTCGCATGATCCCAGCAAGGTTTTTGACCAGCGCCTCAGCGACGCCACATGGCTGATTCCCATCGCGCGCGGTTATGACCTGATCTACAACCTGCCGACCATGACGCCTGATGAGCGCAAACACATTGAAGATGATCTTGTCAAGGCCAATGCGCGCCACATCATGGCCAACAGGCACACGCTTGGCGCCATGACCAATTGGTCGGCCATTGACACCTGCGCCATTCTCATCGCCGGCTACGCCACCGACGATCAGGAACTCATCAGCACCGCCATGTACGGTTTTGGCGGTACAAAAGACAAGCCGACCGGCGGCCTGTTCCTCAAGCATTTTGGCGAAGGCGCCATTGATGTTGACGGCATGTGGAATGAAGGCGCGATGGGCTATCAGTTCATGGCGCTTGAGGCGCTTGTCATGGATGCCGAAATACTCTGGCACCACGGTATTGATATGTATCGCCACCGCGGCGGCGTGCTCAAACAGCTTTTTGATTCGCCGATTCAAATCTGCTATCCGGACCTCACCACGCCGGCCATTCATGATTCTCATCATGGCACCATTATTGGTCATGATTCTTTTTTATATGAATATGCGTATCGCAGATATCGCGATCCGTCCTATCTGCTGATTCTGGATCAGATCGGCCGGCATCTGAATACCAATTTCCAGGAATTTCCGGTCTCGTTCATGTACGATCGGCCGGCCGGCGAAAAAACGCCGCCTGTTGAATGGAAAAGCGTCAACTTTTTCGGCGTGGGCTACGGCATTTTGCGGCAAACCACCAGCAAATCCACCAACAGCATTCTGCTTGATTACGGCCCGAATCGTTCGCACGGCCATCCGGATAAACTTAACATTGACCTTTACGCATTCAATGACCAGCTCATGCCTGATCCTGGGATAGTGTGGTATGAGCAACCGCTTTACAAGCAATGGTATCACACCACGCTGGCCCATAACACGCTGACAGTGGATGAACAAAGCCAGGTCATGGCCGGCGCGGAGCAAACCGTTTACGCCCCGGCCGATACCATCAGCATGCAGCGCGCGTGGACGCGCGACGCATACCCCGGGGTCACAATGGACCGCGCGCTTTTTATGACGCATTATTACGTAGCCGATATTTTCGGCGCGTTCTCTCGTCTGCCGCGAAAAATGGATCTCGCATGGCACATTCGCGGTGAGTTCTCTTCTTCACTGCCGTTTACGGAATACAAAATTCCTGAGCCGAAAAATCCCGGGTACATGGTGCTTAATAATGTGCGCCGCACGACGACCAGCAACGCATGGCGCGCGGATATCACACGCGCCGGCAATGTGGCGCGGTTTATGGCGGCCGGCGGAACACCAACGGACATTATCGTCGGCGATGGTTATTATGGCCGCGAAAATCCCCCCGCCATTATTCAACGCCGTAATGCCAGCAGCACCGTTTACGCAAATGTGATTGATATTGCGGGAGCAAAAGACGGATACGTCAAAAATATCACGCAGCAGGGCGGCCTTGATGCCGGCTATGCGGCGCTGCTGATTGATACGGCCGAAGGAACTGATATTTGCCTCAGTGCGTACCGCCCCGGCACATACAAAGCCGGCGATCTTGAAACAAACGGCCAACAGGCGATGGTACATAAAAAAGGCGGCGCAGTTCAGAGTATGTACCTGGCTTCCGGAACAATTCTGCGCGCTGCCGATGCTCAGCTTGAACGCAACGAGCCAGGCCTTGCCTACGTTGAATCAGCGGAAAACGGAGGATACATCGTCGGCAATCCCTCCCCGGCCGATGCAACGATTAAGCTGAATATCCCTTCTGCCGCCAATATGGATGCGTACAACATTGACACACAGGGAAAACGCCTGAACGCAGGACAGGTTCAGCGTTCCGGAAGTCAGCTTCAATTGACGCTTAAGGCCGGCGCGCGACTTGAACTCTCGCCTTCCGGTGCGGCCAGTTTATATGATACGGGCCGGGCAAAACTACAAAAAATTCAGGATGAGCAGACGGCGCGCGCCGCGGAACTTCGTCAGGCCGCCATTGCGCGCACTAAGGTTCGCGAAGCTGACGCCAAAGCGCATCCTGTACCCGGTAATACAATAATCGTGATCAATGCGGCTGATTTTTCGGATCAGGGTGATGGCAAAGTCAGCATCGGCAACAATAAGACGGCCGCAATTGGGAATGTCATTGCCGGGTGGAATAGCCTCGGCCACTGGCTTGAGTGGTCTTTTGACGCCCCGGCCGATGGCTACTACAACCTGAGTCTCTGCTATTGCAGCCAGAACGACAAAATTGAGCGGGAAATTTCCGTCAACGGTGCGATTCAGGAACCGTATGCGCCGATGATTTTTGATGGCACCGGCGGATGGGCAAACGGCTCTGATGACTGGCGACTGGCCACGGCCGGCAATCCCGTTGCAGATCATCCGCTTCTGATTCAATTGCGAAAAGGCAAAAACATCATCCGCATGACCAACAGCAACGATCGCGGGCTGAATGTGAACTACATTGCGATCACAAGTCCGGATGTCATACCCACTCGCGAACTACTGACCAACAAATTGCCTCAATAGCAAACGGCCAGAACAAAGTAGCAAAACTTCATGATGGCGTATTTTGATTGCCGGAGCGGTTTTCCGCTCCGGCTTTTTTTGTACATATTTTTCATATATGCGATATCACACTCCCTCATTCATCTGCCAACGCCACGGGATATGCTCTGCCTTCATGGCAGTTCGTCTCGTTTTGGCAGGAAATTTTTGACGGCTGCCAGCGCATAAAACGGCATCCCTACTCATTCTTAATTCATTTATTCACAACTTTTTACGAGTTTATTCATAATATTTTCAAGTTTACGGTACATTTTTTGCTTTTATCCGCCTGAACCCAAATGGCGGGTGTTGTATGCAAGAGCAAACCAGGCTGAATCTCCTGCTGACCCACGGAACCGGCGCTGAACAACAGACCGGCGCCAGTGTGGATTTGGCACAGCGCCAGCCCTGGTATCGCACGGTGTCGCAGGTGCTTTCGCCAATGGGCGTGCAGACGTTTGAGGCCACCACCGGCCAGGAAGCCGTGGCGGTGATTGAGCGTCATCCGATTCATCTGGCGGTTGTTGATACGCAACTGCCTGGTGTCAACGGACTTGGCGTCGCACGGCTGATTCAGAAAATGCAGCAGCACGCCGCGGCGCGCGAAAGCAGCTTTCGCATTCAGGTCAATATGACCAGCCGCCAGGCCGGGCAAAGTAAGCAAGTTCAGGTCCGCTTTGAGCAACACCAGGTGGTGTCTCCCACGGTGATCCTGCTGACGCCTCAGGGTGTCACAGTCAACAACTCGCAGATGCTTCAGGAAGCACTGGGGTTTGGCGTTTTCTCCGTGCTGAGCCAGCCGGTTCAGCTTGAGATGGTGCTTGATGTGATGGCCAGGGCGATGCGGCGATTTTACGAAAATCAGTGGCCGCTGGGACACCTGGGCATGAACGGACCGACAGAAGTTTGATTTTGGTATCTCCGGATTTTTTATCCGGATGATGTATGTCAAAGAAGCAACCCGGGGCTAAAACCTGGGGCTAACAAAGAAGTAGACCTTTATTTCAAAGGAGTGAGTGAAATGGCAGCCAAGATTCGTCCGTTGGGCGACAAGATTCTCCTCAAGCGCATTGAGGCCGAATCCGTGACCAAGAGTGGTATCGTTCTTCCGGACGCCGCGAAGGAAAAGCCCAAGCGCGGCAAGATCATCGCCGTGGGCGATGGCAAGCTTCTTGACAATGGCGAGCGCGCCAAGTTTCAGGTCAAAAAAGGCGACGAAGTGATCTTCGCTTCCTACGCCGGCAGCGAGCTCAAAGTTGATGGCGAAGAGTTCCTGATCCTCAGCGAAGACGAAGTTTTAGCCGTTATCGAGTGATTTGACTTAACCCCTTTTTACCACAGAGACACGGAGGTACAGAGAACGCACAGAGAAAAAGAATAATAAATAAGATAAAAACTCAATCCATTTATTGTCTTTTCTCCTGGTATCTTTGTCTTCTCTGTGTTTCCTCTGTGTCTCGGTGCCTCTGTGGTGAATTTGGGATGAGATAAAATTTAACGCATGCAATAATCTATTCGGAGAAATAAAATGGCCGCTAAAAAGATTGAATTTAATAATGACGCGCGCGAGTCGATTCGCCGTGGCGTCAAGACTCTCGCCCAGGCCGTCAAGGTTACGCTGGGCCCCTCGGGTCGTAACGTTGTGATTGAAAAATCCTTCGGCTCACCGACCGTCACCAAAGACGGCGTGACCGTTGCCAAGGAAGTTGAACTTGAAGATCCGCTTGAAAATCTTGGCGCGCAGCTCGTCAAGGAAGTCGCCAGCAAGACCAGCACGGTAGCCGGCGACGGCACCACCACCGCCACCGTATACGCTGAGGCCATTTTTGACGAAGGCCTTAAGAACGTCACGGCCGGCGCCAATCCGACACTGCTCAAGCGCGGCATTGATAAGGCCGTTGAGGCGGTCGTCGGCCACCTGCTGAAGATCTCAACGCCGGTCAAAAACAGCGCGCAGATCGCTCAGGTCGGCACCTCATCAGCCAACCAGGACAGCGTGATCGGCAAGCAGATCGCCGACGCAATGGAAAAAGTCGGCAAAGACGGCGTCATCACGATTGAAGATGGCAAGGGCCTTGAGACGGTGGTTGACACCGTTGAAGGTTTGCAGTTTGACAAAGGCTACGTCAGCCCGCACTTTGCTGACCCGCAGACAATGGATGTCACCTACGAAGATTGCTACATCCTGATTCAGGAAGAAAAAGTCAGCCAGATCAAGGACCTGCTGCCGATTCTCGGCAAGGTTGCCGAAAGCGGCAAGCCGCTGCTGATCATTGCTGAAGATATTGAGGGCGAAGCGCTGGCCACCCTGGTGGTCAACAAGCTCCGCGGCACCCTTAAGGTTGTGGCCGTCAAGGCTCCGGGCTTCGGCGATCGCCGCAAGGCCATGCTTGAAGATATTGCCACCGTCACCGGCGGCAAGGCGATCTTTAAGGAATTGGGCATCTCGCTTGAGACGCTTGAGCTTAAGGATCTGGGCAAGGCCAAAAAGGTCAAGATTGAAAAAGAAGCCACCACGATCATTGAAGGCGCCGGCAAGTCGGCCGATATCAAGAGCCGCATTGAGCAGATCAAGGCGGAAATTGATCGCACCACCAGCGATTATGATCGCGAGAAGCTTCAGGAACGCCTGGCCAAGCTGGCCGGCGGCGTGGCGGTGATCAAGGTCGGCGCGCCGACCGAAGCTGCCATGAAAGAAAAGAAGGCCCGCGTTGAAGATGCGCTGCATGCCTGCCGCGCGGCTGTTGAACAGGGCATCCTTCCGGGCGGCGGCGTGAGCATCCTCCGCGGCATCCCGGCCATTGACGCGCTGAAGCTTGACGGCGACGAAAAGATCGGCGCCGAAATCGTCAAGCGCGCTCTGTTTGCCCCGATCAAGCAAATCAGCGAAAACGCCGGCGTTGACGGCAGCATCGTTGCGACCAAAGTCCTCGAAAAGAGCGACACCAATTACGGCTACAACGCGCTGACCCACGAATACGGCGACATGATCAAGATGGGCGTTGTGGTTCCGACCAAAGTCGAAATCACCGCGCTTGGCAACGCGGCCAGCATCGCCAGCCTGCTGCTGACGACTGACGCGGTCATCAGCGAATTGCCGAAGGATGACAAGAAGTGCTCCGGCGGTTCATGCGGCTGCGGCCACGACCACGGCGACTATTGATAAATAAAGCCCCGGGGTTTTAATCAGAACCCCGGGGTGTTTTACACAACAGAATAAGCGCCACGGTATGTCATTGATCAGATCGTGTGACGTAAAATCAAAAGGACGCGAGACGATAATTCGTTTCGCGTCCTTTTTTGATGTCCTGTTTTTATTGAATTGATGAGAGATGTTGCAGCAAATCCGGTAATGCCGACTGCACCGTATTCCAGACAATATCAAGATTAATATCAAAATAACCATGCGTAATGCGATTGCGCATGCCACGCATGGCTCGCCACGGGATTTCTGGATGCGCCAGAGTAAAATCCTCGTGCATATCCATAATTTTCGTAGCAGCCTCGCCAATGATCATAATATTCATGACAACTGCGCGCTGAGTTCGTTTATCCTGTAAAAATTGTTCTTTGCTTAAACCGTGAACAAAAACAATGGCCTCCTGAGAAGCCTGCCGCATATGATCAAGATAATCTGAGAGGCGGTTTTCGTTCATACAGGTTGCGTCTCCGCAAGCACTCGATCTCGAAATTTGAGCGGCAAATCATCAGGCGTCAGAACATCAACCGGAATGCCAAGTATTGATTCAAGTTCGCTTTGAAGATTACCCAGATCAAATAAAGTTGCGTCTGGCATGGCATCTACGAGCAAATCAAGGTCACTGCCATCATGGTCGCGGCCATGTAAAACAGAACCAAATACTCGCGGATTAACGGCACGAAAGCGTGCCGTAACATCACGAATTGTGTGACGATGTAGATTTAATGCCGTAGAGGGGCGCATACTCTCCTCGCTTGTCAAAATAGTAAACTCCTTATCATAATCTCTCAAGAATAAAATTCCGTATGAACCGATCCGCCATTAAATGGCCTGTTTTATTCCGTTTTACGGCAACTCAAATCGCGCTGAGACTACGGCCGTGATTTCTTTTTCAAGACTGGTCGTGTCATTGTTGCCTTCCGCGCTGACGCTTGTGACGCCTTTCGGATTAATCTGCATCACGCCCATGCGCGCCTCAACAAGTTTGCCAAGCCGGCCATTGGCGTTGCTGACAATCTGTGTGGCGCGCGTGGTGGCATCGCGCGTGGCCTCGGCCAGCATGTCAATCTTGAGCTCGGAAAGTTTTGAGTACAGGTAACGCGTATCGCCTGACTCAATTTCCACGCCATCCTTGATCAGATCCGTAATGCCGCGCGCGGCAACGGGTATTTTGGCCATGTCTGAAGAATCAACATTAACCCATTGCGTCAATTCGTAAAATTCAATGTCGTTTGTCTCAACCTGGCGCGCCTCGTCCTTGCCTTGCAGTGTGATTTTTTTATAGCGCTTGTTGGTGGTGATGGCGGAAAAGGTTATTTCCTTTTCTGCAATTCCGTGCGTCAGCAGATAGTTGTTCGCTTTATCCGCACCGATCTTGATCTGGTCATATGCGTCGGCCAGTGTTGTGCCGCGCGAAGATATCCTTCCGCTCCAGGAAATGCGATCTGAGATGATTAATTTTTTGGCAGAGCCCGTCACCTGAATGGTGCGCGGCTCCTTGCGCACGCTCAGCCACGCGTTGGTGATGATAATAACGCAGATAATGTTGGCCACGGCAAAGAAAAAACCACCCACTTTCAGCGATACGATCACACGCTGTGTCAACGACTCTTTATTGCCCGCAAAAAACGGAATATTCATAAGCCTTCTCCGCCAAAAAGATGCCTCATAAGGAAACGCGCGCAGATCATCACTATCGGATGAGAGTAAAGCATTACTTCATGCAAGAATTTGGCAATTCGCAAAGAGTTCTGCCATCGCCAGTTATCATCTTTATGCCAAAATTTCATACATGCTTCGCACATACGCATTTTTCGCGGTGCGAATTGGTGCGTATCAGGCGGCCTTAAAAAACGCAGGATGTTTGAGCTCTTTTATCCATATTATTGTATTTTTTATCCATAACAGGCCAACTGAATGCGTGGTATGAATAATCATTATGGTTTGGCTGGAGCTGCGATGAGTGGCAAAACTCGGCGGGAATTTTTAAAACTGTCCGCGGCCGCCGGAACTGTGGCGATAATGGGAGGATACGCGATGAAAAACGCCAATCAAAATACAGGAGAGATCATAAATCAGAAATCTCCGGTGTCAAAAATATGCGTGACGGAATCGCCTCGGCAAACGCCCGTGATTCATGAGACAGATCTTTGCGTGATCGGCGGAAGCTGCACCGGCGTATTCGCGGCCGTGCGCGCCGCGCGCCTGGGCGCGCGCGTCACGATTATTGAGCGCGCCAATTGTTTTGGCGGCGTGGCCACGATATCACTTGTCAACGTGTGGCATAGTCCGCTTGATACCACGTACACGCGCCCTATTATTGCCGGGCTGACCAGCGAAACCATGAGCCGCCTGACGCGCCGAAACGCTGTTGTCACACGCGAAAAAAGTCCCGCCTGGGCATGGGCCTTTAATCCTTACGAATTGCAAATTGAGCTTGATGAACTGATTCGCGAAAACAAAATCACGCCGATGCTGCATACGATGTTTGTCGCGCCGCATGTGGAAAATGGGGAATTAAAAGCGGTTCTTGTTGAGAATAAATCCGGCCGCGGCGCGGTGCGCGCCCAATTTTTTATTGACGCCAGCGGCGATGCGGATGTCTGCCATCGTCTTGGCCTGGCCACGTACACATCCGGTGAACTTCAACCCTCAACTACTTGCGCCACAATTTTGCAGAAACATCGCGCCGACATCGGCCGGTTGATTCGTGACCACGGCGCGGAAGTGAACTTACCCAACGGATTTGTGTGGGGTGCGCCGATACCGGGTTCTGATGTGCAGATGCTGGCCGGAACGCGCATGTATCATGAAAATTGCAGCGAGGCCGAGTCGCTCACGCGCGCCGAAATTGAGGGCCGCCGTCAGGTACGCGCGATTCTTGATCTCGTACGGAAATATTCGCCCGAAAGCGAGATCACACTTCAGGGATTGCCAAGCCGCATCGGCATCCGCGAGACGCGACACGTGCGCTGTCATTATCAGCTCACCGGCCATGATGTGCTTGAGGGTGTTCGTTTTAATGACGCTATCGCAAATGGTTCTTATCGTGTTGATGTTCATCACCATGACAAACCGGGCATTACGCTACAGTATCTTGACGGCCACGAGGAATACTGCGTGCCCGGCCAGCCGGCCGTGGTTTCTCGCTGGCGGCCAGAACGTGAGGAAAATCCCACATTTTATCAGATTCCGTATCGCAGCATTCTGCCGCAGAGCCCGTTTGGCAATCTGCTGATTGCCGGGCGCATGCTTGATGCGGATTTACTGGCAAATGCGGCCGTGCGCGTGATGGTCAACATGAACCAAACCGGCGAAGCGGCCGGTACCGCGGCCTATATGTGCCTCAATTCAGGCTGCGGTGCAAGGCAAATTGACACGGCCAAACTGCGCGACTTGCTGGCGCGCAATGGGTCGGCCATCATATGAGCCATGAACATCACGCGCGATGAACTCTCGGCGCTGCTGACGTCACACCTTGAGGTGACGCTGGCGGAAGATCGCATCTTTAGCAGGACTCCGCGCATTGCTGAATGCGCACCCACAACGCGATTGATTCTTGTTGCCGCCGGAGAAGTTCAGTATCAACTCAACGACCAGAGTTTTCTTCTGGGCAAAGGTGATGCGATCCTCGTTCCGGCATGGAGTATACGCCGGTGGTTATTGCCAAATGAGGAACCATGCCGCTATGTGTGGTGTGAATTTGTGATTCATCCGCCGCGGCCGGGCGGCATACCGCCGATACGTGCAAGATTCTCGCCGGAAGTAGATATCGCATCCGTACTCCGGATCAAAAAAGCAACCGCAAAGAAGCAGGATCTGCTGGCCGAGGGAGAGCTCAAGGCATTGCTGGCGCGGATGCTGACAACAGGCCTGATACTTTCCGCAAAGCCCGCCATGCGCCGCGGACTACAGACTGGAAACGAAGTGCTGACGGAGCACGTACTCTCTTGGCTGCATCATCACTATAAGGAAGCGATCACACCGGCCGACATCGCACGCAAGGCTCAACTGCCCGTGCGCCAGCTCAGGAAATTGTTCGTGGCGCACGTCAATATGACGCCGCAGGAATATCTCGCGGCGCTGCGTATGTATGATGCGCGTCATCGCCTGCGCACAACCGAACAACCCGTCAAGCAAATTGCGCTGGCCGTAGGGTATGCGGATCCGCTTTATTTTTCGCGCCATTACCGGCAATACTGGGGCCATCCGCCACGGAAAGAAAGATCCTGAACGCGGCCGTAGCTCATCTCTTCTTCATGAGTACGCTTGCCCATAAACCGTATTTTCGCATATGCTTTGCGCCGTGGGCGTAAGCAAAATAAGGAGAGGTTATGGCGATTGATGTCATCATCAGCATTTGTGTTTTTGCCGGCATTTCGGCCGTACTTGCGGTACCGTTTCTAAAAAGCTAACCAAGCTCGGCAATCTCCGCAAATTCATAGTGTCACTTTGCGTTTTCCTTCAGCCATAATGCTGAAGTAATGATGCGCGGATAATATTTTGAGCCCTTTGCCACGCCGCTGACCATCTGGTCTGAGCAGGCCCAGTATGCGCTTGCGCCCTCTGTTTCCCACTTGCGATGCGCCGCATCCGCATGCGCGAAGGCTTTATCTGCTGCGCAATGCGCATGCGCTGCGCCTTTTTCGTCAAGCTTAAAGAGTCCGCGCGCCACATGCTCAACAATGGCAATTTTGCTCACCCAGCTATTATCTGATGTTGACGAAAGCCGCAGGCCGCCGTCGGCAAAATGATTTTTCTTCTGCGGATTTCCCAGCAATGCGGCCGTATGTTTTTTCAGCGCCGCCACAAAAGCGGACGAATGCCCTTTTTCGCTGAGCCATTCAGAAAAGAATGTTGTTTTTTGATCGTAACGCGCCCAGCAAAGCGGATAAACAAGCCCCTCAATGGCCGGCAAAATACGTGACTGCCAGCCGGGATTATCTTTTTCAAGCACGGCCGGCAAAGTACCGTCAGCCTGAACATACTTCAGCAGCGAAATTTCAATTTGCTTGGCGGCATGCGATGCATCAAAAGCGTTATTGCCGTGATATGTGCGATCATCATCTTTTTCGTTGAGCAGATTAAACATATACGTCAGGCCAATATACGCCGCCCAGCATTTAACCGCCATATAGGTATTGCGCCGGGTCTGCGCAAGGGAATGATCAAGCGAATCATAGGTGGTGATTTCCTGTCCGCTGCCGCAGCGAGATGAATCATACGCCGGCAATCCGCCATCAGCCTCGGCCGTGCTCGCCGCACGATTGAGCATAGAGCGCAAGCATGCAGTTATCACCGGATCATGCTCATTGAGCCACGCCATATCGTGCGTTGCGGCAACATACGTTGTGGCGATAAGCACCCAGTCACAGAGCTGCTCATATGTCATATGCGAAAAACAACCGCTGAGATTTGTCATTTCGTAACTGGAGTGCCCATGCGGCGAAAACTGATTCAATACGCCCATGTCATGGCAGAAGGATATCCCGCCGGGCGCGCTTGCGCGCGAACCATCCGGCAGAATCCTGATCACCTGATCCTGATAACTGTAGTGACGCACAAAATTATTCAGCAGATTGCGCAGCGCCCAGGGATGATGATCCGCTTCCCAAAACATGTGATCAACAGAAAGATCAAGCGTGTTCATCATGCAGTATTCGCCTTCGTTGACAACCCAGAAAGGCTCGCCGCCAACGTCAAGCAACTGCGTTGATCCGTAGTAGGAACGCGTGGCATGCGCGATAAGGAACTGCTGATCGGCCGAAAGACCAGACTCAACAAGCCTGCGATCAATCATGTCGGCCGTTTTCCATAACGTATATCCGAGATTCAGCCCCTCATCGAGAACATCCAGAAGATCCGCAAAATACCGCGTATAGAGATATTTTCCTTCAATACGAGATGTCACCACGCCAGGCAGATAGCAACCGAGCGCAATATCCGCCGCGAAACATTTACCTGGCGGCACTTCAAAAAAGATTCCGCCGGTATTTCCCAGCAAATGCACGCGATTGCCCGCATCCTGCATGGCCTCGGCCACGCCCCACCGCACAAACGGAACAAGCCGCGCGGTGCTGGGAATGTAGTTGCCGTCGGTAACATCAAAAAGTTCCGCCGCCACGCCGATATTCTTGCGGAATGCAAAGCCGGCCCGGCCCGCGCGCAAACCGGCATCAAGCACGCGCACGCCGCCATCCGGAAAACCAAGTGCAAAAAATCCGGTTTTGGTTTCCTTACCGTTACGGTTATCAATGCGAAGTTCCGTCACTACGGCCGGCAGCAAAGCCCGGCGCATTTCGGAAGATGACGCCTGCGCCGGATCGCGCACATAGCCAAACGGCGTGACGATATGAAAATGAATGTCATCGGCCTGCCAGATATCGCTGGCCCACCCGTAACGCCGACGCACCTGCGCCAGATCATATGGCGCTAATTTATATTCGTTTTTTTTGCCCTGCGACTGGCCGACGGTGAATGCGCCGGCCGCATCACGCGCTGCCCCCTCATAAAAAGGCAGCACTCGTAAATCGCCAGGAACCGCAGCCGCGCCATCTTTTACGCCAATATAAATATCCTGATTCCCGGGACGGCCAACCTCCACGCCAATTCCGCCACGCGTACCGGGATGCCCCATCGTCAAGGAGAAAAATGCCCCCATCGGAGAATGCTGCGCGTTAAAACCAATGTTACCGTGAAATTCAGGAACAGTCGGCATGCTTACTCCCCCCATCAGGATCGCAATGACATCACTCTGAATTATACCCACATCAGAATGATATATTCCTGGTGCAGATCACAGAAGCGAAATTATTCCGGTGCAAAAAAGAACGGACGGCCTTACGCAGGCCGTCCGTCATCATTTACGAATTGAATAGCTTCTCAAATCGCCAGATCAAGCAACAACCCAGTTGATCAGCATGACGAATCACGCCGACACATCCTGGCCTGTCATGTTCTTCAGGCAACCGGGCCGCCCTCAGTCAGGGTCTTAATCGCACGGGTCTGCGCTTTGCGCATCCGGCGACGACGCTTTTCTGACGGCTTTTCGTAGTAGCTCATCCGCTTCATATCCTTGATGAGCCCTTCTTTTTCGCAGAGCTTCTTAAAGCGGCGAAGCATCTGATCAACGGTCTCGTTTCCGCGTGACTTGACTTTAATCATGTCTTAAAAGCCTTCCTGCTTGAGCACCGTGACGACCACACGCCGACCACTCTGCTCGGATTCAACGAAGTCCCTTAGTATACAGCTCCGTCTTTTGGACGCAAGCGCCACAGGAGCTTTCCTCCATCATTTTCGCAGAATCATTATTTTTTACGCATTCACGATTATTATTTCACTCAATGTCTTCCGCTGCCGTTTGGCGAAATCACCCAAAAAGAGAGCAAGAATTTCTGCCAAAATCAATTACCTATCATATCCTGTATATATGGCACTTAAATAGAGCTGAGGATGTCGCAAAATATTAGAACGTTTTCGAGTTATCGCAGGTTTAGTGGTATATAGTACTCCATAGATCAACAAACAATGATCTCATGTCTTTTACAGAAATCAGATCGTGAAATGAAAAACGCATCAGGAGGAGTACTCGTGAAAAGGACACTACATACACCATCACGGGCTCGCAAATTATTCGCATTCACGTTGATTGAATTGCTGGTCGTTGTAGCGATCATCACTGTTCTTGTTGCGATACTGATGCCATCGCTTAAACAGGCCAGGATCAACGCATTACGAGTCAAATGCGCATCAAATCAAAAACAATTGGTTACCGGCCTCATCATGTATGGCGCCAATTACGATAACAAACTTCCAGCGCTCTCCTATACCATGGCCCCGCCAGTACCAGGTCCATCAGCGTCAACAATTACCGTAATGTGGTATTCACGATTCATCGCCGGCCCGTATATCAATAATACCACAATTGGCAGCAGCGCATACATGAACGGACTTGCGTGTAATTCACGTATCATTGCCTGTCCGGCTACGGATTACTACCAAAAGGTTTTCTCAACCACAACTGATGGTAATACCGGCATTGGCTACAACAACATTCAAGGCGGGAATAAGTTCAGCAGTACGAGACTCAGTTCTTTCCGCGAACCCTGGCGCGTCATTGTCTTTCTGGATACGACCAAACTGTCCGCATTCAATAACTGGACCACTGCGGACGTGACCGTTGATGCGCCATCATTTATGCGTCACGATGGCCTGTGCAATGTCGGATTTGCTGATGGCCACGCCGCTCCCATTAAGTTTCAGTCCGGCAATACGCGTAATGCGATCGCCACAGCCTCTGATTAATGCGGATGATAGGACTCATGTGAATTGATCATACTGCCGCGGCCACCGGCGGCAGTATTCTTTTATGCTGGCCAAAGGCCATAATGCCCACGGCCAGGCAGATCACCGCCGAGACATAATAAGGCGCGCTTGGCGATACGAACGGGTATAAAAACGCCGCCAGCAGCGGCCCGGCCGCGCGCGCCAGGCTTGCCATTCCCTGATGTACGCCGAGGACTTCGCCCTGTTCTTCCGCGCCGGAGTGCCGGCTGATGAGCGCCTGAACGCTGGGATTAAACAAGCTTGATCCCACCGCCAGCAAAAATGCGCCGATCACAAATGACAGCCAGGGCCAGTGCGTATGCAGATCCGTGCCGATGATCGCCAAGCCCGCGGCCGTGAGTATCGGCCCCACCACCACCAGCGGCACTTCGCCAAATACTTTGACCAGCCTGCGCAGCGCGCCGCCCTGAATAAATGCGATCACGATGCCGATGCCTGCAAATAAAAATCCCGTATAGCGCGAGGCCTGTTCCTTGCTTAGCTCAAGCCGGCGCTGAATCAGCAGGGATAATGTCTGCTCCATTCCCGCAAAGGCAAAACCGTTGACAAAACCCATCAGCACCAGGAACCCCACCACCGGCCGGTGAAGAACATGCAGCATAGCGGTAAAGGAAAATCGCCGTGCCGCGGCCGCAGTATTTTTGCCTGTGCCAGGCGTGATGGTTTCGGGCAGATACATCACGGTGAGTATGAGCGCCGCAAGAGAAAAGATTCCGGCCGCCACGGGCACATACGGCAATCCCAATTGCGGCATACCGCCGATGGCCCCGCCGATGAGCGGGCCAAAAATAAATCCCAGGCCAAATGCCGCGCCGATGACGCCCATGCCTTTGGCGCGATTCTCCGGCGTGGTGATATCCGCCACATAAGCCGCGGCAATTGTAATATTGCCGCCGGAAATGCCGTCAATCACGCGCGATGCATACAGCAGCGTAATGCCGAGCCATGCCTGATCACCGGTAAAAAAATGCGCCACATAAAGGATGACAAAACCGATCAGCGTGCCGGCCTGCGATATCAGCAGCACCTGCCGGCGCCCGGCACTATCAGACCAGCGCCCCAGTATCGGCGAAAAAAGAAACTGAAATAATGAGTAGCTTGGTCCGATGAGCACCAGCCAGAAATCATGCAGACCGAAGATCTGCCCGTAATACTGCTGGTTCGGCAATAAAATGCCAAAACCCATCAGGTCCACAAACACAATCAGGAACAACGTTAATAATGATGCGCGTCGCATATCCCTAGTTTAGGGCACTTCGCTTCGTATCGCCATACATCGCAATTTCATGACAGCTTTATCTTTTTTTCTGCATAACCCGAACAAGTATGCATCTCCCTTTATCAGGCACGCTGATAAACCAGGTAACTTTTGGCCCGATATTCAAAAAAGACAATACAGTCATTTATAACAACATGCGGAGGCAAAACGCACATGTTCAAGAAGCTTAAACTTGGTACCAAAATCGCTATGGGCTTTTCGATTCTGATAGTCATTGTGATTGTTGTCGGCATCATGGCCATCACAAGCATGAAGACAGTCAGCACCGGCGCACAAGCATTGGCTACGCGCAATGTTCCGCAGATCAAAATCGCCAATGAAATTGAGCGCCATACTCTGATGACAATGTATTACATCGTCAGTTATTCGCTCAACGAAGATCCCAAGTCACTTGCCAAAGGCCGTGAAGAACTCGGCAAAACCGTGGCGTTGGTTGAAGAAGCTAAAAAACTCGCCGTCAGCCATCCGGAACTTGTTGAGTTTAACAAAGCAGTGGACAAGGCTGACGAAAAAATAAAACTTTATTCCTCATTGATCAACGAGACGGTTAAGGCCGTTGACGGAAGCTGCTATGACATAGGCAACCTGGGTAAAAACTGCGACAATCTATTTGAACTTTCGCAGGCATACAGCACAGATCAGAAAAAACTGCTTGAGGATGAGTTCAGCAAGAATCTTCCGATGGACAAAATTCAGGAGCGCGTGCACAAAATTCAAGTGCTTGATGATCTTTCGCTTGAGATCATGAATTTACGCGCACGCAATTTCAGGGCTCTTTATCAAAGAGATATTGAATCATTCAGAAAAAACATTGAATCTCTCAACAATATTGAGAACGATGTGGCAGAAGTACGCAAGACCACCCGCCAGCAGGTGAACATTGATCGGCTTGACGGCATGAACGCATCCATCAAAGAATATCGCGCAAGCATGACCAGTTACCTGCGTAACTGGGAGGCCCGCATAGATCTTGGCAAACGCCGCATTGTCGCGGCAATGGATGTACAAACCAGTGCGCAAAATGCCACCGATGAGGGTATGAAGAATACTTCCGATACCGCAAATACCAGCGCATCGCAGCTTCAGCGCGCATCAGGCAACATGATTGGCGGATTGCTCATCGGCATCGTCGTCGGCGTGGCGCTGGCATTGCTGATCACCAAATCAGTCACGGGCCCGATCATGCGGATCGTGCATACACTGACCGCGGGCGCTGAACAAACCAGCGAAGCCGGCGGACAAATGAGCTCAAGCAGCCAGGCCATCGCACAGGGTGCCTCTGAACAAGCCGCAAGCCTTGAAGAAACAAGCTCGGCGCTTAACGAAATGGCCTCTATGACCAAGCGCAATGCCGAATCCGCCTCAAATGCCGCACGGCTTGCCGAAGAAACGCAAACCAGCGCCAACCGCGGCGGCGAAGCAATGCAAAATATGATGGTTGCGATTCAACAGATTGAAAAGAGTGCCACCGAAACGGCCAAGATCATCAAAGTGATTGACGAAATTGCCTTTCAGACCAATCTGCTGGCCCTGAACGCGGCCGTTGAGGCCGCGCGCGCCGGCGAAGCAGGCAAAGGCTTTGCCGTCGTCGCCGAAGAAGTCCGCAACCTGGCGCAGCGTTCGGCCGAGGCCGCCAAAAATACGGCCAGCATGATTGAGGAATCCGTCGCCAACGCGCGCAACGGCGTGGCGCAGGCCTCTGATGTGGCAAAAGTTCTTGAAGAAATCACGCAATCCGCAAATAAAGTCAACGGGCTGATCTCCGAAATCAACGCCGCCAGCCAGGAACAGGCCCGCGGCATTGAGCAGGTCAGCACCGCAGTTGGCCAAATGGATAAAGTCACCCAGAGTAACGCGGCCAGCGCGGAACAGGCGGCCTCAGCCTCTGAAGAACTCGCCAGCCAGGCCGTGCAACTAACGCAGGTGGTCGGCGAACTGCATGGTCTTGTTTCCGGTCCCGCGGCAGTGGCACTGGCGCAGGCCGAAAATGCCGCACACCGCAAACTCCCCTTGCAAACTCCGATTCATCAGGCATAAACACCACAGATCTGCAACACCACGGTTGACACCTTTTGCACACATACCGGCGCCCTGCGGGCGCCGGTATGCTTTTGTGCGATGCGTGCAGGATAAGCAAGCCCCATTCCTTTTAGAGGATGGGGCACAAACCAATCATCATCGACAATTGCTCATGATCAGAGCGAATCGTTTACGCGTGATTACGCGTTCAATAGGCAAAAATAAAGAAGGGACGCTTACGCGTCCCTTCTTTTGCTTGCTTAAAGCGGGCTCAAAGTTACTTGAGCTCAACAGTTGCGCCTTCAGCTTCGAGCTCTTTCTTGAGCTTCTCAGCGTCAGCCTTTTCAAGACCGGTCTTGACCGGCTTCGGAGCGCCGTCAACCAGGTCTTTGGCTTCCTTGAGGCCCAGACCGGTAGCCGCACGGACGACCTTGATCACGTTGATCTTCTTGTCGCCGGCAGCCTTGAGGACGACGTCAAAAGACGTCTGGGCTTCAGCGGCCGGAGCGGCAGCGCCGCCAGCAGCCGGACCAGCCATGACAACGGCGCCACCAGCGGCGGCTTCGATGCCATAGGTATCCTTCAGGTAGGTGCTCAGAGCCTGAGCGTCGAGCAGTGACAGGGCAACAATCTTATCGCCCAATTCTTTGATTTCGGCTTTCACGTCGGCCATAGTCAGAACCTTTCTTATTTCTCACCTTCGTCAGCCCAGGCCACACGCCCGGTTTTAACTGCCGCGCAGGCTGATACGACTGGTGAAGTTGTCAACAAACTGGATATCAGAAAGCTCAGGCCGCGGCCGGAGCTTCTTTTTCTTTCTTCTCGATCATCGCCTTGATCTGGCCGGCAAGCTTGCTGCCCGGACCCTTGAGCTGACCGGCGATCTTGCTGCCCGGACCCTTCAACTGGCCGGAGATCGTAGACTGAAGTTCCTTCTTATTAGGCATCTTGGCGAAACCTTCGGTCGCCTTGACGTCAAAAAGCTGGCCTTCAAAAATTGAGCCCTTGATCTTGAGCTTCTCAACCTTCTTGCTCTGCTCAACGAGTTCCTTGACGAGATCCACGATGGAATCGCCACCGTAAACCACCGCATTGGTGCCCTTGAGAAGCTGATCGGCGCCCTTGAGGCCGACGGTATCAAGAGCCTTCGCCGCAAGCGCATTGCGGACGACGGTCATCTTGATATTCTTCTTGAGCAGGTCAGCGCGGACCTGATTGGCCGCGGTAGCCGAGATGCCGATGTAATCAACGATCACGGCCGAGTCAGAGCCCTTGAACTTGGTCTCAAGTTCCTGGGTAATCAGCGATTTAATACGCTTTGACATTTCATAACCTCAATCAGAGGGTTGCGAACTACTGCAAACAAGTCATTATCGCTCGCGCTTGCGCGCGGCGTGATTAATCTTACTTAAAAGCCTTACTTGGCTTCCTTTTCAGCGGCGCTGAGCGTGTTGACGTCAACCTGAATGCCCGGGCTCATTGAGCCGTGCAGAGTCACCTTCTTAAGGTACTGACCCTTGGCGTTGACCGGCTTCATACGCTTGAGCGTCTCAATCATTGCCTTGGCGTTGGCAAGCAGGTCGGCATCAGCAAAGCTGATTTTGCCGATGGCCGCGTGCACGTTGCCGCCGGCGTCATTGCGGAACTCAATTTTGCCGGCAATGTATTCGCGAACCGCAGTGGCGACGTCTGTCGTCACGGTGCCGGCCTTCGGCGAGGGCATTTTGCCCTGCGGGCCGAGAACCTTACCGAGACGTGATACTTTGGGCATCATGTCCGGAGTGGCGATGGCGACATCAAATTCTGTCCATCCGCCGTTGACTTTGGCGATAAGCTCATCAGCACCGGCCTCAACCGCGCCGGCAGCCCTGGCGACATCCACATTATTACCCTGAACAAAGGCAATGACCGTTTTGGTCTTGCCGATGCCTTTGGGCAAGCTCACCGAGCCACGGACCATCTGGTCGGCCTGCTTGGCGTCAATACCCAGGTGAACAACCAGATTGACGGTTTCGTCAAACTTGGTTTTTTTGAACTGCTTGAGGATCGGAACTGCCTGCTCAAGCGTCACCGGATTGACCGGGACAGCCTTTGCAGATTCCTTGTACCGTTTGCCACGGATTTGAATGGCCATGCGAACTCCCTCGTCGCAACATGTTACCTGACGTTACAACGCCAGGCGCAAAATCAAAAACACGCTTCGCACGGGACTTTAACGGTAATAAAAATGGGAGCGAGACTGATGCCGCCGGGCCGATGCATCTTGCAGTTGCCTGCAATACCATGCGGAGGCGACCATCACGTGCTTTGCGATTGCGTTTGGCCAGCTTTTAAGATGGCCAAGCATCGCGTAGCTCCCACTGTTACAGCCCGTGGTCCGGCTTGAAGAAGGGGAGATTGTAGCAGATTCAGAGAGCTAGTCAAGCCGTTTTCAGAAGGCCGCAAATCCTTATACGCGAATAAAACCGCCCTTTTACAGTCAATATGGTATTTTGTCACTGATTTTTAATATGACATATGATATATTAATGACAGAAGGATAATCATATGACAAACACAACCGATCATGCCACACTCACCAGAATAACCGATGGCGGCCGAATTGTTATTCCGGCGCACATGCGTCATGAGCTTGGCATACAAGTTGGTCAGCAGCTTGAACTTATACGTCATAATGACACCCTTGTTCTGCGCCGCTATCAACCTTTGGCCCGAGCGCAGGAACTGGCTGCCAAACACATGGGCAAAGCTTATGGCAATACATCAGTAACAGACGAATTTTTAGAAGAAAGACGCCAGGAAGCCCTGCGCGAGGCACAGGATGAGTAACATCTATATGATTGACGCCTCTGCCGTGATAGCCGCAGTATTTAAGGAACCGGGCGAAAAAGTTGTTCACGACATACTCTTTGAAGAAAATCAGGCTTTTTGCATTACCGCAGTCAATGCGGCTGAAGTCATTTATAAATTTATGGCAAAGGGATTCAGCCAGCAGGCCGCCATCGAAACTTTTGAGGCGGTTAATCTGAAACTTTTGCCGGTTGACTACGACATGGCAAAGCAGACCGCAATCATATGGCCGCATACCAAACAAATCGGCGCAAGCATGGGTGACAGATTTTGCCTGGCGGCCGCAATCATCCACAACGCAATCGCCGTGACCGCAGAAAAAAGCTGGTGCGAACTTAAAATTCATAACCTCAACGTGCGCTGCATTCGTTAACTCATCATTCCCGCGAGCCTTGTGATTATTTTTATGATACTATTGCCGGCATCATGATGCGCGGTTCATCACACCACACAATTTCGTCACGCAAAACACACTCACGATTCCTGCGCGCGCTTGCGCCGTGGACTGTTTCCGGGTGCGTGCATCTGCTTTTGGCGCTGGCGATCGGTCTTGGTATTTTTGCCACAGGCAAAGTTGTCACGCATATTTCGGAAAGCTATAAGCCCTCTTTTGTGCCGACTTCTTTTGATGATCCGGGCGCATCGCCGGATGGCGTCGTGACGGGCATGGCCGGGGACCCGGCTTCGCATGCGGCGGCCAACAGACTGCGGGATATTTTGCCGCAGCATAAGGAAGAGATTCAGGCCGGCGCCGGCAAATCACTTTCCGCGGCGCTTGCGGCCGGCGATACGGACACCAAAGCGTATGCCATCGGTTTTGGCAACGGGGGCAAAGTCATCGGCTCCGGCGGAACCGGCGATGGCGGATCATTATTTGGCACGCCCGGCGGCGCCAATCGCGGCCCGCGCGCCACGTTTTATGGCACAACCGGTAACGCCATGAAAATTGTATACGTCATTGACCGCACCGGATCGCTGGTTGATCAGTGGCGCAGCGGCGTACAACGTGAAGTTAAAGCGTCCGTCAATAAGCTCATGGCCACGCAAGCATTTGCGGTGATCACGTTTACGTCTCCGGACGCCGGCGGCGCGCAGATCGTCGGCAAATGGACGGCCATGCATTACGCCACCCGCGAAAATAAAAACGTGTTTACTTCCGCTTTTGATTCACTTCCGTGCCAGGGTGGCGATGCGGATGAGTATGAGATTTTTAAGAATGCTTTTGAGCTGGCGTTTTCGCTGCGGCCACAGCAGATTTTTTTCCTCACCGATGGCCTGTTTGACGCCCGCCTGCTAGAGACCATCAGCCAGATGAACAAAGGCAATGCGGTCAAGATCAGTACCGTCGCATTTACAGTCTCGGCCAAGAGTAACAACCCGACAACAAACGCCATTCGCAAACGCATGAGACAATTGGCCGAGCAAAATGGTGGCGTTTTTAAGGAAATCGGGGGAGAATAGTCAAAATTAATCAGAATTTCGCCACGGAGATGCGGAGATGAACTGAAGACACGGGGACACCCAGACACGAAGACGCGGAGAATACTTGACGTCAAGTATCTCTGCGTCCCCGTGTCGCCGCGTCTTCGCGTCTATCTCTCAGCGAATCTGTGGCGAGATGAAATATCCGAGGAGTATACATGTTCAGTTCGTATGGCAGTTCTAAAAAGAGAATTATTTTTCTCTCCGCAATGATGTTGATGTGCATGATCGGCATCGGCCGGGCGTTTGCGCAGAGCGGTGCCGCGGCGCAGGGACAAGGTATCGCGTCATCATCCGTGCTGATTTTCCACATTATGGACTGGGGCGTGATCGCGGTATTGGTGGCGTGCTCTATTGTGGGCGTGGCGATTGCGGTTGATTCGGCCATGCGAATCCGCGAGAGCAAACTGATGCCGCCGGTGACGATTGAAAAAATCCGCTCGCTCATTGAGCAGCGCCGGTTTAAGGAACTCATGGAGTTTACGGCGAAGGATGATTCGTTTGTCAGCCAGGCGCTGAATGCCGCGCTGCGCCGGGCACACTTTAAGTATGGCGCCATGCTGGCGGCAATGGAAAATTCAGTATCCGAACAATCCGCCATCCTGATGCGCCGCATTGAGATGCTCAACCTGATCGGCAACACCGGCCCGCTCATCGGCCTGCTGGGAACGGTTCTGGGCATGATCATTTCGTTTTATGAACTTGGCGCATCGTCTGGCGCGGCAAAACCAAGCGACCTTGCGGTGGGTATCTCAACGGCGCTGTGGCATACCTTCGGCGGACTGGCCGTGGCTATCCCGGCCATGATGATCTTTGGTTTTTATCGCAACAAAGCCGACCGCATCTGCACGCGCGCGGCCCTGCTGAGCGAAGAATTGCTTGAATCACTCCGCCCGACAGAAAACCAAAACGACGCCAATCTCGCAGCGATAATACCTGAAAATAAATGAGTTTTTCGTCACGGAGAAGACAAGAATAATAAACCACGGAGGCACAGAAAAAAATAATGACAAAGCACAAATGGCAAATGTCAAAACAATGACCAATGGAAAATAACTGATGTTCAAAACAAATGAGGCTTGGTCATTGAGTCTTGTGAATTGGAATTTGTTTTGTCATTTGCCCTTTTGAATTTTGTCATTCCTTTTCGTGTTCTCTGTGGTAAATAATTCTCTTATTTGTGTGTTGAGTTTTTGAATATGCGTATTCGCAGATTATTTGAGCCCATGCAGGATGAGCACGTCAACGTGACGCCGCTCATTGATATTGTCATGTGCCTGATTATTTTCTTTTTGATCTGCGGCAAACTGGCGCATGACGAAAACAGCGCGGAGATACAAATTCCGGAAGCGCAAACCGGCGCGGATCTGCATGAACCGCGCGACCGGCTTGTGGTCAATCTCGCGCCGCGCGGCGGCAATGCCCACGAAGCGCCGGATATTATGATTCGCGGGCAGGTGATTCCGATTGAGAAACTGGCCGGTTACCTGCGCACGCAGGCGGCCGCGATACCGGATCTTAAACTGGTGTTGCGTGCGGATAAGGATCTTGAGTATCAATACATCGCGCCGGTGCTGATGGCCTGTGCCGAGGCGCATATTAAAACAGTCAATTACGCGACGCAAAAACCGTGAATTGAGAAAACGCTGAACGGTAAACGATGAACGCTGAAGAAAGAAAACCACCAACCACCAACCATCAACGATCAACGATGCACGCCACGCAGTTAACCGTTCAACAATAGACGAATCCGCGCTCATCACATACACTAGGAGCCTGTCTTTTTGGAGGTTCCTGTATGGCATTATCACCGCTTGCCGGCAAGCCGGCGCCCAAAGAATTGCTTATCGATGTGGCCGCGCTTGAAAAAGCGTATTACGACAATAAACCGGATATGTCCGTGGCCAGCCAGCGCGTATCGTTTGGCACGTCAGGCCACCGCGGCAAATCTTCAGACGCCACCTTTACTGAAGCGCATATTCTGGCCATCACCCAGGCTATCTGCGATTACCGCAACTCAAAGGGAATTACCGGCCCGCTCTGGATGGGTCAGGATACCCACGCTCTCTCGGCCGCGGCGCAACGCTCCGCACTTGAAGTTCTCGCCGCAAACAAAATTGACACTTACGTTCAGTCCGGCGGCGGCTTTACGCCCACCCCGGTCATCTCCCATGCAATCCTCGGCGCCAATCGCGGCAAAAACTCAGGCCTCTCCGATGGCATCGTCATCACCCCTTCGCATAATCCCCCCACCGATGGCGGATTTAAATATAATCCCACCAACGGCGGCCCGGCCGATACGGATATCACCAACTGGATTCAGGATCAGGCCAATGTATACCTCAAAGATGGCAATCGCAACGTCAAACGCATGGCGTATGACAAGGCCGTTGCCGCCTCAACCACTCACCAGCATGATTACGTAACACCCTACGTGCGCGAACTTGGCAGCGTGATCAACATGCAGGCGATCCGCGATGCCAAACTCAGAATCGGCATTGATCCGCTCGGCGGCGCGGCGTTCAGCTACTGGGCACCGGTCGCCCAGATGTACGGCCTTGATATCACCGTGGTCAACAAGAAAACCGACCCGACATTTTCCTTTATGACCGTTGATCATGACGGCAAAATTCGCATGGATTGCTCATCGCCTTACGCCATGGCAAGCCTTGTGGCGCTTAAAGATCAATACCAGATCGCCTTCGGCAACGATCCGGATTCCGATCGCCACGGCATCGTCACGCCGTCATCAGGCCTGATGAACCCGAATCACTACCTGGCCGTGGCCATCTCGTATCTGCTTACGCACCGGCCGCAGTGGTCGGCCGCGGCGGGCATCGGCAAAACGCTGGTCAGCAGCAGCATGATTGACCGTGTCGTTGCCAACCTGGGCCGCAAGTTGATGGAGGTTCCCGTCGGCTTTAAGTGGTTTGCGCCGGGACTTTTCGACGGCACCTGCTGTTTCGGCGGCGAAGAATCCGCGGGCGCATCCTTCCTGCGTCAGGATGGCTCAGTCTGGTCAACCGACAAAGACGGATTGATTTTAGGATTGCTGGCGTGCGAAATCACAGCCGTCACCGGCAAAGATCCCGGCGAACATTACGCCGCGATGACTCAGCAGTTCGGCGCGCCGGTTTATACGCGCATTGATGCTCCGGCAACTCCAGAGCAAAAAGCGGCATTCAAAAAGCTCACGCCCGAAGCCGTTAAGGCCACCACGCTTGCCGGTGATGAGATCACCGCGCGCCTGACCAAAGCGCCCGGCAACGGCGCAAGCATCGGCGGCCTTAAAATCACCAGTACGCACGGCTGGTTTGCGGCCCGCCCCAGCGGCACCGAAAACATCTACAAAATTTACGCTGAAAGTTTCCGCGATGCCGATCATCTCAACCGCATCGTCTCCGAAGCGCAGACTATCGTCACGGCCGCGCTGGCATCATAACGCCATCATGTGTTGATTGACCTAAGAGAGGATCATGCCCCATGATCCTCTCTTTTTAACTTGTTTTGGTATTTAATTAATACTAAATGACAAAATGACGTAGATTTGATAGAATTCTGCAACATGTCCAATTAAAACGCGTTATGTTCAATGTAACAACTCTTAAAAAATCAACATTTTATACATATTAGCGTATTTTTCTCTTGACGTTATAGTAACTAGATGCAAACTTAATAGATGCTCTTGGGTATTTTTCAGCTTGGCTGATATTTGATGTGCATATCTGAGTGATGCAATCAAACGCTTAACGTATATCAAGTCACGTCGTGATATTCGTGTGTTCCCGGAGGCCGACATGACAGACACCATCGAGACGACCCCTGCGTCATCAATTGGTATGAATATTCTGGTCGTGGATGATGAACAGAATATTCGGCGCACATTAACCATTTGCCTTGAATCATCGGGCCATCGCGTGGTGGCGGTCTCAAATCCGGCTGATGCGTTGGCGGAAGCGGCACGCCGGTCTTTTGATATCGCCTATATTGACCTGCGGCTTGGCGCCCAACGCGGTACGGAACTCATCCCGCAACTGCGCGGGCAAAGTCCGTGGATGAAAATTGCCGTCATCACCGCATTTGCTTCCGTTGATTCGGCCGTCGAGTGCATGAAGCTTGGCGCCAGCGATTATCTGCCCAAACCTTTTACCCCAGCTCAAGTTAAACTCATGACTCAGCATCTGGCGGAACTCCGCACCCTTGAGCAGCGCGTGATGACATTACAGGATGCGCTGAGCAAAGGGATACCCGATCAGGAAGTCACCCTCACGCAATCGCCGGTCATGCAGCGCGTGGTTCATCTGGCTCAGCAGGTGGCCGGCACGGACGCAACCGTGCTCATCCGCGGAGAATCCGGCACAGGCAAAGGCGTTCTGGTCCGCGCAATTCATGCCTGGTCGCAACGCGCACAAAGGCCGCTGGGCACAGTATCCTGCCCGTCGCTTTCCGCGGAACTTCTTGAATCAGAACTCTTCGGCCACGTCAAAGGCGCTTTTACCGGCGCGCTTCGCGACAACCCCGGCCGCATCGCCATGTGCGATAACGGCACGCTCTTTCTTGACGAAATCGGCGACCTTCCGCTTCAGATTCAGCCCAAACTTCTGCGTTTTATTCAGGACCGCGAGTATGAGCGCCTCGGCGAATCCATTACGCGCCGGGCTGAACTTCGTGTGATCACCGCCACGAACGTGGATCTTGAGAAAGCTGTCGCCGAGGGGCGTTTCCGCGAAGATCTTCTGTATCGCCTGAACGTGATTCAGCTTGAAATACCGCCTCTGCGCGAGCGCGTGGATGACATTGTGCCTCTGGCTGAGCGCATGCTGACGACTTTTGCCAAGCAGAACAACCGTGTGCTTCTGGGATTTACGCCCGAAGCCATGGCGCTGCTGCGCGCACATCGCTGGCCCGGCAATGTCCGTGAACTTCGCAATGTGATTGAGCGCTGTGCGATTCTCTGCCAGTCTGATCGCGTAGGTGCCGAGCATCTGCCGCCCAGCATGTCGCAGACGACGGCTGAAATTACTCCCGGAACGCTTGTTTCCCTCGAAAAAATTGAGGAATTTCATATTCGCAGAGTCCTTGCCGCCACGCGCTCTCTTGAAGAAGCCGCGGCCGTGCTGGGCATTGATACCGCGACGCTTTGGCGCCGCAGGAAAAAATACGGAATATGAAAAAATCGCCATTTCACATTGCATGATGCAATGCCTTAAATCGGGGTGTTATGCAGTATGCAAAATTGTCCGGGTACACCAAAAAACCGCTTTTTCATAAACACACCAAATAAAGGCATTTACGTTTTTTTTATTTTTGGCATGGCAATCGCTATATGAGAAGCATGTCAGTTCAATTGGGACTTAAACATAAGCTCGTGCTTGGTCTGACGGTTTTATGCATTTTGTTCCTGATCGCCGGCGCTGCGTGCGCCTACTATCTTTCAGAGGAAGAAAACCTCTGGCAACTCAGGGAAATGCATTATGCCTGCCGGATCAGGACTCATGAACTGGCGCTTGCGTTTGAACGTTTTGATAACGCTTTGCATGAGGCGGCGATAACAGAAAAGGCTTCCGCGGTTTCCGGCGCGCTCGTGACCGAAATGGAAAAGGACGTGGCCGCAATCAGCAGACAAAATCTGCTGCCTGATGTGGAGATCATCGGAAAAATTGAGCGAGACTGGTCGGCATTGAAAAATGCCGCCGAAAACCTGCCCGGCGGGGCAACACAGGAACGCATCCTGTTCTTTCAAAAGTTCATAGAGCCCCTGACTGTCAGAATGCGGCACAATCTGGATCTTCTTGTGCAAAGCGCCAATCAGATAGCGCTTGCCGAAAGCAGCAGAATTGCCGTTCAAGAATCGCGCAACCACATGTTTATCATCACGGTGCTTGTGATTGACGCACTGTGCTGTGTGCTGGTGGTGGCATTTATAGTAGGTCCGGCGATTCGTCCGATCCGGCAGACCACGCTGCTGCTGCGGCGACTTCAGCAGGGTGAGTTGCCTTCCGTTTCAGCAGGCAAACCAGACAAGGATGTTGATGAACTCGTTGCCGAAGTGCATGAACTTGCACTTAAACTCAAGGAGCAGAGGAAAACCGACGAAGCACGCCTGAAACAAATGGAAATTTCTGTTGAGACCGCCATTAACGGGCTTAGTGACGGCGTTGCGATCATCAGCGCCACAGGCCAGATTCAGGCCGCCAATCATGCCGCGCGCCAATTGTTCGGCATAGCTCCGGGCGAGAGCGTTGAATCGCTCAATATTCCCTGGCTTAATGAAATTTATGAGCAGGCGCGCCAGGAGCAATCCGGTTCTGCCACCTATCACACTGCGCTTCAGATTTTTATTGACAGGCATGAACGCTTTATCGTTCCCCGGATGACGGTGATTCGCGACGAAAATAAAGTTCAGGGAATGACTCTTCTGCTGGCCGATACCACAATGGTCCGCCAGGTTGAGGAAGCCAAATGCAGTCTTATCGCAACCGTATCCCATGAACTCAAAACGCCGCTGACCTCCATACAAATGGCCATTCACCTTCTTCTTGATGACGTGCTCGGCAGCCTCAACGATAAGCAGCGCGAACTGATGGCCGCGGCGCGCGATGACACCACGCGCCTGCACCAGATGATTGAGCACCTGCTTGAGGCCGGACGCATGAGCGTTCATTCGGAATTGAAAATTGAGGAGTGCTCTCCGCGCGAACTTATCGCCCATGCGATCAACTTCGCTCAGGCTGACGCCGATATCCGCAGCAAAGTCACCGAAGATCATCCTCGTGTGCTGGCCGACCCAAATCAGGCCGCGCGCGCCCTGGGCGCCATTTTCAAGTGCGTATCGCTTGCCTCATCAAAACATGAGGCGCAGGTGACCGCCCAGCCGCATTCGTCCTATGTTGATTTCAGCATCACGATGGCCGGCGACACCTGCCACGAGCATCAGGGGCAAATGGATGAAATTCTCTCATTAACCAAAGAAATCGTGACCGCCCACGGTGGGGTCTTTGACATTCAGGAATCCGCCGCTCAGCAACTGGTCATTCGCTTTACATTGCGACGTGCTGACGGCAAACCGCAGGAAAAAGGAGGATAACAGGTATGACAATTTTGCCGGTGAGGGCTTACTCACAATCTCTGTGATTGTTTAACGTCGCAGAAAAAAGGCTCGGGTCTCTGCACCAGATCATATGCGAGGTGTTCCAAAACTCGCTTCAGGAGTATGATTTGGCGTATGCCCGAGTCATTTTATTTTTGCATTATACTTTTCATATATTCCCGCCTGCCATACACTACAAACATGACGAGCATGCTGATGAGATGTGAACCTGATTCTCGGATAAGACTTAATCAACCGCAGAGCCCGCAGAGACAATGACAAAGCACAAATGGCAAATGACAGAACAAAGATGAAAAACGCGAAAGACGAACCGCCAAACGCGAAACAAAGACAGCTTTTTGACTCATAATGTTTCGCGTTTTGAGTTTCGTGATTCGCGTTTGTCATTGTCTTCTTTGTGGTCTCTGCGATTCATTTTATGATTGTTTTTTGATGCCCTTATCCAGAACTGAGATGGGAGTTTTATGCCGATTCGTATTTTGTGTCTGGGCGACGTGGTGGGCAAACCAGGACGGCTGGTTTTACAGGAAATGCTGCCCAAAGCGGTTGCCGAGCACAAGGTGGATTTCGTCATTGTCAATGCTGAAAATTCCGCCGGCGGATCAGGGCTTACTCCGCCTATTTACCAGAAAATTCTCGGTTACGGCGTGGACGTCTGCACGATGGGTGATCACACATATCGCAAGCGCGACGTATTGCCTCTGCTGGAGCAGTCAGACCGCATCATCAGGCCAGGCAATTTCCCGCCAAGCGCTGTAGGCCGCGGATGGACTGTACAAAAAACCAAAACCGGAATCCCCATTGCCGTTCTTCAGGCCATGGGCCGCATGCATATGAATATTCAGGTGGATGATCCGTTCCGCGCGGTTGATCGCATGCTCAATGAGATTCCGCGCGACATTAAAATTCGCGTGCTTGATTTTCATGCCGAGACCAGCAGCGAAAAAATTGCGATGGGCTGGCATGTCGACGGCCGGGTCAGCATCAATTACGGCACGCACACGCACACGCCCACGGCCGATTTCCGCGTATTGCCCGGCGGCACGGCCTTTGTCTCCGATCTCGGCATGACAGGCCCCTATGATTCTGTTTTAGGCCGCCGCAAAGACCGCGTGCTTAAACACCTGCTCACCGGCATGCCGCAATTTTTTGAAGTCGCCACCGGCGATCCGTGGATCAAAGGCATCGTGGCCACCGTGGACGAAGTCAGCGGCCTGGCGCTCAACATTCAACGCTGCGATATGAAGGGAACAGAACAACCCAGCGCGTATGATGGTGATGATGGGAAAGGCACCCCCAACGGCGGCGGCGGAGATATGTAAAACGAGATAAAAGTTAAGCGAGTATGCAAGTTAAACAAGTTCAACGTAAGGGCCAGCCTGTCTGCTCAACTTGTTTAACTTGATAACTTGCTTAACTTGATTCGCTCATCTTCTCAGCGCCAGGAATTTATCCGGCTGTTCGGCCTGGCCGGTGCGCTGGCTCACCAGCATCGCCTCCATCGTCGCGGCCGTTTCTACCAGGCGATGCATCCATCCGCGATGCGGCGAGGGCACCGCTTCGTAATGATCCAGAAATAATGACAATTCCTCAATGGCCCGGCGCATTCCGCTCGGCACGCTGGTGGTGCCGGTATCAATAATCTGCCCGTCAGGCTGGCTGAACTCGTAACGATGCTCATCAATCCGCAGGATGCCGCTTTGTCCCAAAAACGTGGCCTCGCGAGACCAGGGGCCCAGGCGATCGGAAATTGTCATCGTCACGGTGCAATCTTCAAAACGCAGCGTCAGGCCGGCCGATCCGGTGATGTCCGTAAAACTGTCACCGGTGGGCACGTTGCCGCGAATGCTGGCGTAAACGCTCATCGGCACGCCGATCAATTCAACAAATGTCGAAAGCGCATCCCACGCCAGCACCGAAAGCGACCGCACCGCATCATCATCCTGCTCAGTGGCGCGGGCCAGTCCGTGATTACGCGCATACCACTGCGCAACGGCAAACTTAAACGGCCGCACATATTCATCCGCCTCTGCGGTATGTTTCCACGCGGCGCTTGATGCCAGCCTCGGCCAGACGTAGAGCAATGCGGTTTGCAGATCAAGATGATCCGCCAGCGTGCGCGCCTCGCTGACATTTTTAACCGGCGGGCCGAGAGAAAAAATTCCGATGCCGCCGTCAATGCATCCGGTGAGAAACTCCAGGTTCGCATTGGCCGGGCGATCCAGAACGATCACCTTCGGCTGCGTCTCTACCACAAGCCTGCGCAGATCATCAAAAGACGGAACCTTCAGCGCATCGCCAAGATCCTTTGCCGCGGCCACGGAACGATGCCCGGCCGCAACAATCTCAATGCGCCCCTGCTCCCTTAAGGCAATAAGCGCCTTGATCCAGTCATTCTGGATGAGATCAAGGCCGATGACTGCTACGCGTAACGACATAGAAAACTCGAAAGATGAACCGCGAAACGCGAAACGGAAAGAGGATTATCTTTCGCGTTTCGATTTTCGCGTTTTTGGTTTCTCTTAATGCAGTCGTTGTCCTGGTTTGGCGCCGGCGTCGGGGCTCATGACGAAGACTTCGCTGCCGCCGGGGCCGGCCGCGACGATCATGCCTTCGCTCACCACCGGATTGCCGTTGATCTTCATGGTGCGCGGCGCAAGATTGGCCACAAAAACCACCAGCCGGCCGACGAGCTTATCCGGCTGATAAGCCTTCTGAATGCCCGCGAAAATCGTGCGCGAACCCAGTTCGCCGACATCAAGCTGAATCTTGAGCAGCTTGTTTGAACCGGCCACAACTTCCGCGCTGACAACCTTGCCCACGCGCAGATCAACAGTCATAAACTGGTCAAAATTAATGATCGGCGCCAGGGGCTCGCCCGGAGCCGCGGCGGCTGCGCCCGCGGCCGGTGCGGCAGCGGCGGGAACTTCAACTTTCTTGTCTTCCGGTTTTACGGCCGGCTTGCTTTCTTCAATCATGGCTTGAACCTGCTTTAACTCCACCCGCTGTACAAGATGTTCAAACGGCAGGATCGTGTGCGGGTGCATCGCGTCCTGAACGTTTTCCCACGTCTGCGGATTCAGCGCCAGGCATGTTTCTACCTTTGCGGCAAAGTCCGGAAGAATGGGCTTTAAGTAAATCGTCAGGATGCGGCCGATCTCAAGGGCGGCCGTCAGCACGCCGCGAGCGGCTTCCGCATCCGTTTTAACCAATTTCCATGGCGCCTGCTCTTCAACATATTTGTTGGCAAGATCGGCCAGCGCGCAGACCTTGCGCGTCACGGCGCCAAATTCCCGCGCCTCATACGCCGCGGCGATTTCCGTTGCCGCATTGCGCGCTTGCGTGATGATCGGCACGGCATCGTTGGCCGCAACGCCGATATGGCCCTCAAGCAAACGTGTGAGCATCGGCGCGCAACGCGAAACAAGATTCGCCAGCTTGCCCACAAGCTCACTGTTGACGCGATTGATAAAGTCATCAAGCGCAAGGTCAAGATCTTCCGGCCCGGGCCCGAGCTTGGTGGCAAAGTAATACCGCAGCCATTGCGGATCGCAATGTTTGGCATAAACGCCGGCGCTGATGAACGTGCCGTCGCGCTTGCTCATCTTTTTGCCGTTAACCGTCAAAAAGCCGTGAATGCACAGCTTGCTGGGCGCGGCAAAGTTCGCCGCCTCAAGCATTGCCGGCCAGAACATCGCGTGAAAATACTGAATGTCCTTGCCGATAAAATGATAGCGCTCAAGATCCTCCGCGCCCCAGAACTCCTCAACACCCTTAACGTCGGTATTGAGCATATTCCCAAGCGACGCCAGATAACCGATCGGCGCGTCAAACCAGTTATAGAAATACTTGTTTTCCTCACCGGGAATCGGAAAACCAAAGAACGGAGCATCACGCGAAATATCCCAGTCGCGCAAAGGCCCGCTAAACCACTCAAGCAATTTGTTTTTGATGCTGGTATCAACAAAACCGCCGTCATAAAGCTTGAGCAGATATTCGCGCGATTTTTCAAGATTCAAAAACAGATGGCGTGATTTTTTCATCACCGGCGTTGCGCCGCTGATGACGCTGGTCGGGTTGATCAGGTCCGTGGGATCAAAAGTTTTGCCGCACACTTCGCACGAATCGCCGTATTGATCCGGCGCTTTGCAGTTCGGGCATGTGCCGCGGATAAAACGATCCGGCAGAAAGACGTTTTCCTTCGGATCGTAAAGCTGTTCAATTTCACGCACGGTAATGTGGCCGCCGGCCTTGACGCGATCATAAATCGTATATGACAAATCGCGGTTGATATCCGAATGCGTCGTGTAAAAATTATTAAAACTGATGCCGAATTTGGCAAAATCAGCCTTGTGTTCAGCATGATATTTGGCGATCCACTGTTCCGGCGTCACACCGGCCTCGCGGGCCTTGAGCATGATCGGCGTACCGTGGGAATCATCGCCGCAGCAGTACGTTACTTCGTGGCCGTGGAGTTTCTGAAATCGCACCCAGATATCCGTCTGAATGTACTCAACCATGTGCCCGATGTGGATTGAGCCATTGGCATACGGAAGAGCCGACGTAACAAAAATGCGACGAGGAATGGTCATGTGCGTTTTCTCAACAATCTGTCTTTTCTGAATTTACCTTCATCAGCCGATGCGGTTTGCCGGTAGCTCATGCGCTACGCGCCGGCAATATCCGCAACTGAATCGTTGATGATAGTCTCGGCGGCGAACGGATGAAAGTGATTGCGGCAAAAACAAAATAAGCCAGCGGTCGCGTGGGAAACGACCGCCGGCTTTCGTGGGGGAGAAGGAAGGAACTTTGTCAGCGAGGCCTGTGGGGAAGAACCTCGCATGACATATCATGATACGAGGGCAAATGGCGCACGGCAGAAAATTTTTTAATAATTTTATTACGGTTGAGTTTGTCAGATAAAGACTTACAGACATTCGCTTACGCGATTATCACTTTTATCTACAAACGATCACCGCATGTGCCCACGCGCCTTCGCAGGAACTTCCCGGGAAAATCCCCTGTTTACTTGTCAACAACAGGCCTACGACTTGATTTGTTTTTTAACTCGCAGATTTATGCATCCGCAAGACACCACATACATGACTCACATACTATAACGTATCGTCAAGGCGTTTGGTTTCCATCAAAGAATTATCTTTCGCCATGGTCCATCTCAGGGGATGAATCAGGCCCGTCAATATACACGTCATTGTCGTTGCCGGTTTGCTGTATCTGTTTCACGCGCGAGCGTAATTCCGCGATGAGCCGTTTGGCATTCGGCTGTCCGCGTCCTTCCTGAGCCAGTGCTAAAAGATCCTGAGCCAATACAGAAAGATGAACCAATTGCTGCTCAGTGGTATACCGCGTCAAATCTTCGCAGGCGGATGTCAAATTGCCCCAGTGGCCGCCCTGATATGCTTCGTAAATACGATTGGTAAGCTGAACCAGATCGGCGGCATTGTGCGGTTTATCACAATGGTCGGCCGCGCCGCCGGTATCAGGCCCTAATGAAGGAATGGTGCAATTAATCTCCGATGCGCGGCCAATCCACAAGGCGGCCGTTCGCAGGAGCGTAACCGTATCAACCGGCTTTGAGAGATAATCATTGCATCCGGCAGCAATGCACTTTTCGCGGTCACCCGGCATGGCGTGCGCGGTAAGCGCGACAATCGGCAACTGATAGCCCTGTTTGCGTAAAAGCCGCGTGGCCGTATAGCCGTCCATTTCCGGCATCTGCATATCCATAAAAATGAGCTGATACGGATTATCAAGACGCAGCGCGTCCATTGCGCGGCGCCTGGCGATGCGACCATTTTCGGCGTGCTCAACAGTTGCGCCGGCATGCTTGAGCACAAGCGTCAGCAGGTATGCGTTATCCGGACCGTCCTCGGCCAGCAGAATGCGGCCATTGAGGCGGATATCGTCACGTGAATTTTGGGCTGAACCAGGATTAACACTCAGCCCGGCCTCGCGCGCATTAACGATCAACCGCACACCATTCAGAGATCCCGTTGTCACCGTGACGGAAAATGTCGTAGACATACCCGGTATGGATTCCACTTCAATTCCGCCGCCGAGAGACTCGGCAAGTTTTTTACAGATCGTCAACCCCAGGCCAGTTCCGCCAAAACGGTTGCTGGCGGAGCCGTCTGTCTGCGAAAACGGCACAAACAATTGCGAAATCTGTAGAGTAGTAAGGCCCACGCCGGTATCAATGACCTGAAATTGCAAGGCCGGCTCGTTATTCCGGATGTTCATCATGCGAACCACAAGGCGCACGGAGCCGGTTTGCGTGAACTTCACCGCGTTGCCCAGCAGGTTGACCAGGATCTGCTTGAGCCGCATCGGATCAGTGGTCATTGTTTCGGGTATCGGGCCGACATACTCAATTCCGAATTTAACGCCTTTTTCAAGCGCGCGCCTGCGCATCAGGCTTGCCGCCTCGGCCACAATCTGAAGCGGCGAACAAATCGTCGGCTGAATCGTCAATGTCCCGGACTCAATACGCGAAAGATCCAGAAAATCATTGATCAGCTCAATGAGGTAATCCGCATTGCGCCGCGCGCTTCGCAGGGAGTGTTCTTTTTGCGCCGCGTCAAGATCCGGTTCCTCAAGCAGGTCAAGGTGCCCGACAAGCGCGGTCATCGGCGTGCGCAATTCATGGCTGACGGATGCCAGGAATCGCGTTTTGGCAAGATTGGCTTCTTCCGCTTCGGTTTTGGCTTCCGCCAGTTCCCTAAACGCGCGCTGCCGCTCCGTCAGGTTCATCCCCGATATGATCACATGAGAAACTTGTCCCTGAGCATCATTGACAGCGACAAATGTCAGCCCGAGCGTACGCAAAGTTCCGTCGCGCGCCATGCAGTTGACGATATAGCAACTCTGGCTCTGATCGCGGCATGCCGTGGCAAAATGCTCTTTGATGGCATCCATATCCTGAGCGTGACAAAAAACATCCCAGAAGACCCGGCCGATCACTTCGCGTGAAAAATATCCCAGCGCGCTTTCGCTTGCCAGATTAATGCGCTCAATGGCGCCCTGGGAATCCGTCACGATGACCAGCGCGCCTACGGCGTCAATCACCGCGGAAGAAAAATCACGCTCCGTCCGTAAAGCATCCTGGGCGTTGATGTAATGAGTGATGTCAACGGCAATTGTGGCGATCAGCAGATCGCCGCGCTCATCTGTAAAAGAAAATTTTGATACCGCAAAATGAGATTGTTTGCCTTCGGTATCCGTCTGCGTTTCTTCAATCTGAACAAGGCCGCCGGCGGCCATCACAAGACGATTCGTGCGGTCCATTTCCGCGGCGGTTTCCGGCGTGTGAATTTCAATGGCGCGCTTGCCGACAGTGTCTACCGATGATCGGTGAAAATATTCGCACCAGACATCATTTACATAAACGTAATGGCCATAAATATCCTGAATGTACGCCAGGTTCGGGCTCGCATCCAGAACCTGACGGAAATGATCGTCATGCACTCTCACGGCGGATTCAGTTGCCGGTTGTTGCCCCGTTGACTGTAATTTCATGCTGAGCCCACCCTGGTACAAAAAGACCGCATGTGTCATCGTCTCAAAATGTGCTCTGATTGATGCCCTGAACAGGGATCTGTGCGAAATGACCTCTGAACCGCCGCAATAACCCGCCAATAGCGGCGGAGTCCGCCATAGGACTGATATTCACTTATAAAAGGGAGCGTGGGATTTACACTCAGGCCGATGTGACTACAATTTCCACTTTACCCGTTGCGTTGCGAAGGTCCGCAAGCGCGGCAAACTCAGACATTCATGCCGGAACGCCCGGCCATGAATGACGGTGTAGTTCTCGAAAGGATAATTCAAAATGTCATGCAAAAAACACAATGACGTACTTGGCGGCGGCGGTTTTCACCATATAGCGATCAAGGTTTCCGATTTTGACCGCTCGCTGAAGCTGTACACGGAAGTTCTCGGCTTCCGCGAGAAAATTCGCTGGGGCGAAGGCGACGGCCGCGGCATCATGCTTGATACCGGGGACGGCAATTATCTGGAGATGTTCGCAGGCGGGCAGCGTTTTGAGCCGCGCACCGAAATGTACGCCGCGGGCCCGATTATTCACATGGCTTTCCGCACAACAAAGCTCAAGGAAGTGACCGAAAAAGCGCGCGCCGCGGGCTTTAAGGTTACCGTTGAGCCCAAGCATGTTGATATTCCCAGCAAGCCAAACGTCACGCCGATTGATATTTCCTTTATTCACGGCCCGGACGGCGAGGTTATTGAGCTTTTTCAGAATGACCTGACGTAAATCAGCGCCGGTATGGCAAGCGGCAAAGTTTCCGGACGCCGAACTTTGTTTTCGGCGCCCGGTCGTCATTTATGTTTTTTGTTTACACAATTTTTTATCAATATGAGGAAGTCATGTTACTTAAACCCAATCAGAAACTGGTGATGATCGGTGATTCGGTCACTGACGTCGGCCGCACGCAGCCCTTTGGCGAAGGCCTGTTTGAGCCCTACGGCAAAGGTTACGTCAATCTTGTTAACGCCCTTCTTGGCGCGGTTTATCCTGATATGCAGATCCGCGTGGTCAACGTGGGCTGTAGCGGCAATACCACCCGCGATCTTAAAACGCGCTGGCAGCGCGATGTGATTGACCTTAAGCCGGATTGGGTCACATGCATGATCGGCATCAACGATGTATGGCGCCACTATGACATGCCGTGGCAAAAGGAAGTTCACGTGCATGAAGATGAATATGAAAAAAATCTTGATGAACTCACCGCGCAGACCATGCCGCACGTCAAAGGTTTTGTGCTCATGACGCCCTATTTTATTGAGCCCAATGCGAATGACGCCATGCGTGCGCATATGGACCGCTGCGGCGCAATCGTAAAAAAAATCGCAGCCAAATACAAAACCCACATTGTTGATACACAGGCCGCAATCAACAAAGCTCTTGAGTTTTATTACCCGGGAACACTGGCGTGGGATCGCGTTCATCCCAGCAGCATCGGCCATATGGTGCTGGCTCGCACGCTGCTCAACACGCTTGGTTTTGACTGGAATCACGCGGCGAAAAAGGCTTGAGTATTATTGAGTCCTGAGTCTTGGGATAAGTGGTGTTGATTTCAAGCCCCGCTCCTTCATGGGGCGGGGTACAACGGATGTGCGAACAATCAAAAGCCTATTGAGTGGTCCTCATGTGTGAACGATTCGCTGCGATCATGAGCAACTGCCCATGACAATTGGTTTGTGCCCCATCCTATAAAAGGAATGGGGCTCGCTTATCCCGAACTCAGGACTTTTCTCTATTACTTGGCGATTGTGCGATCGGTGGCATCCCAGTCATGAAAGAGCCGGCCGATGCGGGTTGTCAGGCGCTTGAGAAGGTCTTCGCGCACGCGCGCGCTGCTGCGCATATCAGACATATCTTCTTCAATCTCCGCGTTGACCGAATTGCCCAGCGGATTGGCGTCTGAATTTTCAGGCCATAGCCGTTTGCCATTGCGATCAACCACTTTGACAGCGACTTCGGCCCGGCCGGAGTTGACCTGGTTGCCGCCCTGCTCAACGATCATAAAGTTGATCATGTCAACGTAAATCACAATGTCAGCGTCCACTTTGCGGGCGATGTCTGCAATTGACATATCCGCAAAGAGCGAATCTTTACGCAAGTCCGCCACGCGCGAGACGGCCACAAACGAATCGGCAGCCTTATACTGATACAGATGCGTGTTGAGCTGCTCAGCGAGCATATCAGGAACTTCAAGCGGAATATCGCGGCCGGCGTGACCATCAACAAAAACCAGCACACGCGATTTCTTGGGAATCTTGAATTGGGCCTCAACATGATCACGTCCGCCGGCCAGGTAGAGCACAGGCCCGCATCCGCCAATCGTAAACAAGGCAAGCATCAGGACTGTCAGTGTGGCGTAACGCAACATGTGTTTTTCAGAAGCATGCATCATGGCCAACAATCTCCGCATCATGATATTCCGGGCCTGATCAATACAATTTCTTTGCCGGCGTGGTATCGCTGCTGAGCTGATCGGCATGATCATAAAACCGGCCGATAACGGCCGAAGCAAAGGACTCAAGCACGCGCATGCGCACGGTCATATCACTGCTGCGAGTGACATCAAGCGGACCGTTTTGCGGCCAGATTGAGCCGATTTCCTGCTGCCAGGCGGGAGAAGTTTTATCTTTTTCGTAAATCTGCACTTGCGCGCGCAAGCGGCCGCGCAGGAGGTTTTTAACATCCTGATCGCGCGTGCCGTACTCAAGAACTTCAACCATCATCACGCGATCAACGCTGAAGTGCTTACCGATCTCAATAGGATTAAGCGCCTGCCAGTTAATTGTCTCGTCCTGCCAACGAATAATGATATCCGGCGGAATCGGGCGCGTGGTCGGCAGGTTCTGATGAATCTGCTGAAGCAGAAAATTTGAGATTTCCTCACGCGCGTTGGGATATTCAAAATTCATGGCCGAATCAAGATACACCACCACGGCAAGCGTCTGATTCTCAAGTCCTTTATAGTCGGCATGATATTCTTTTGATTCTTTGCCGCCGAGCCCCGGGCCGGTGCATCCGGCAATGGCCGCCGCAAGGCAACCGATCATGGCCAGCAATCCCAAACGATAGTTCATTGAACAGCCCTTTCCTGAGATGGTGCAATTATGCTCTGCCCGGATGCTTTTGACAAAGGCACAAGGAGGATCTTTTGCATAAAATTCAACACGGAACCCAAGCGGCGTGAATCAGAAACCCCAGCGAACCGCCAGAATTTTATATGCCCACCCGGCCGCCATCACCACGCCGCCGAGAATCAGCAGTTTTTTATAATGCCATTGAAAAAAGAACGGTGATGGGCCGAGCCATTTGCCGCGGATAAAAGAGATCACCGC
Organism: uncultured Phycisphaeraceae bacterium; assembly: GCA_964610975.1. GTDB lineage: Bacteria > Planctomycetota > Phycisphaerae > WQYP01 > WQYP01 > CAZSYN01. The sequence goes on along the minus strand of CAZSYN010000008.1, from coordinate 192,339 downwards.
CAAAATAAGAGCCGCGGCCGCCAAAAGCCCCACGGCAAAGCCAAAAGGCTGCGTTATGAACGACTTAATCAGATTGCCATGCGAAAAGTAGGTAACGGCGGTCGTGCATCCGCAAGTGGGACACGGAATACCCGTAAACGTCAGCATGCCGCAAGGAGGAAAACCCAGTTGCTCGTGCGTGCCCGAACCATGCGGATCAGGACGCAGCCAAAGCCCCAGCGCCAAAAGCGCGCCTGAGATGCCGCCGATGAGCAGGCACCAAAGCCGTGTGCGCGCAGCCAGCGATAAGGTTTTGGGCGCGGGCGCCTGCGTTGCCAGCGGAATGACGGGCGCTTTGGGTTCTGTCATCACCACACACTCAGTTACGCAACAATGAAATTACGACAGGTCATACTATAACTCAAATCGCACCAGAATAGCACGCTCATGCAGGCGAAGATCGCAAAAAATCACACCTTTGCGACAAAGAACTCCGCCGCGGCACGCCGAGCCTGCGCTGGCGTCATGAGCTTGAGTTTTTTAGACCACACATCCGCAAGGCGCGTAGGTTCCGGGATTTCTTCTCCCGGATTGAGACATTGCCGGGCGATGCGCGCGGCCTGTTCAAGCGAAACCTTGTGGCCGGGGCTGGCATATAAACTGGGCGTGATTTTTTTAGCCACAACTTGCCCGGCGAGAACAATATCATCGCCGATTAATTCGCCGGCCAGCAGACTTTTGGCCGCGCCTATGGCCGGGATATCCCAACGAATCCCCATGAACGTGGCCAGTCCGCCGCCACGCGGATGTGAAATACCGTGGCCATCAAAAAGCCACACGTCGGCCGGATGCCGTATTTTTTTCATCGCGGCCGAGAGAAGCGGCTCTTCGCGAAAACTCAGCAACCCCGGCACATACGGAAACGTAATGCGCTTGCGGGCAATCTGCATCTCAACAATGCGCCGCTCAATAAGATCCCACACCAACGCCACGGCAAGGCCAATGCTGCCGACCGCCCCGGCGCGCAAACCCGGTTGCCCCGTGGGAGGAAAAGCAATATCCGCCCCGCCGACGAAACGTACCGGCTCGCGCAGACCGTGATCAACAAACTGGCCGCGCATCTGTTTTTGCAGTGCGATGGCCGAGCGAATTTTATTGGAAAATTTAGCCATGAAAAATACAAATTCACCACGGAGACACGGAGGCACAGAGAGAATACTAAAGGATAAAAGAAAAAAATCGTTAGCTAAAACATCAATTTAACCTTTATCCTTCAAACTTCATCCTTTTATCTTCTCCGTGCCTCCGCGTCTCCGTGGTGAATATGATTTCTCCCATCACGGCGATATTTTCTTTACCACCACATCATCAAAACTAACTTTGCCGGGATGCAGATAAATAAACAAATCAACGCGCACCCACTGAATCGGCGGGTCAGTCGGCTTAAGCGAACCGGGATTAAAATCAGCCTCAATAAGTTCCCAGCCTTTGTTTTGTTCGCGTGGCAAAACCTGAAAACGATAGTACTCGCGCCGCACGGCCTCGGGATCATTTTTTTCACCGTACTGATCACCCTTAACCGCAAAACCTTTAATAAATAATCGCAATCGCGGCCCCGTAGAACGATAACGCACGGTAAAGCGGTATTTGGCGCCCTGCTCAACAGGAATCCACGTGCTCTCGCATGCCAGGCCGTTGCTCTCGGCAATTTCCTTGCTCATCCGCATGAGCAGATAGTGGCCATCGCCGGCGATATTCGGAACAATCGCAACGCGATCTTCAGGCAATGCGTCGGCCTCGCTGGCGGAAATAAGCGGCGGCGGATAACGTTCGGCACGCATCACTGCGCCCCAGGTTGCCAATTTGCTATCCCAGGTTTTGCCGGCAATCTCAAAACCGGGATCAGGACACAAATTGGGCCGCTGAGCAAAACGTTTTTCCGTTTCCGGATCGCTGTGATCACACTCAACTTCCGTAATATGCTTAAACTGAAGATTCAGCAGATCCGTGAGCAATTTTTCATACGCCAGTTTTGGCGATTCTTTGCCGGTGGGAATCGTTCCCGTGGCCGTGCTGATCTGCTTATCCTGCTGATACAGAACCAGTGTTACTTTGCGATTATCAACCTTTCCGGTAATCACACGCTCAACACCCAGAGTCTGAGCAATTTTGGCCACGTCGGCCGCGGAAGGCATCTCGTCACGTACCGGAATTTGCAGAGCGGAAACCGCATCATCAATATCCGTATTGTCCTTGCGATCATAGGCGCCATCGCGGGAAATTTTTTGCGAGAGCGCAAAGCGCACTTTTTCCGCAAGCGCCTGTTCCGGCTGTGATGAGCCGGCAATCGGCAAAACGGCAATGGTTGTTTTGTCGGCGGCATATGCGGCGGTCAACATCAACGGAATAATCAAGAAGAGAAAATGCCGCCTGAACCGCATCATGAGAACCTTTCGTGAATAAATTTCGTTTATCGTTTGTCGTTGATCGATAAACGAAAAACGATCAACGATTCACGATAACCGCCGCTTCGGCCGCGTGATAACTTGAACGCACCAGCGCGCCGGAGATCACAAAGCCAAAATGAAGTTCCTCAAGGCAATACCGTTTATATTCAGCAAACTGATCCGGCGTTACCCATCGCGTGATGGGCAGATGCTCACGTGTCGGCTGTAAATACTGGCCGATCGTGAGGATATCAACATCATGCGAGCGTATTTCCTTAAACGTGCGATAGAGTTGCTCGTCATTTTCGCCGATGCCGACCATCACGCCCGTTTTGGTCACAAATCCCTTCGCTTTGGCGCGCGAAAGCAACTCAAGCGATCGCTCAAACTTGGCCTGCGGACGCACCTCAAAATACCGTTCCGGAACTGTCTCAACATTGTGCGCCAGAATTTCAGGCTTTGCGTCAAGAACATTCTGCAAAGCATCCCAATTGCCGCAGAAATCCGGAATCAGCACCTCAACATTAGTGCCCGGGCTCTGTTCGTGAATTTCGCGGATAACCTCTGCCCATACCATGCTGCCGCCATCCGGCAACTCATCACGATTAACGCTCGTAAGCACGATATGTTTCAGACCCATTAATTTGACGGCATGGCCTACGCGACGCGGCTCATCAAGATCATATACCGGCGGCCGGCCTGTCTTAATATGACAAAATCCGCATGAACGCGTGCACACATCGCCCAAAATCATCATCGTGGCCGTGCCGTGACCCCAACACTCGCCCATGTTGGGACACTTGGCGGATTCGCAAACAGTATGCAGTTTGTGCTCATCAATCGTGGCGCGCAGCTTGGCATAATTAGGCCCGGCCGGCAGCTTGACCTTCAGCCATGACGGCTTGCGGCCCGGCTGCGTATGCTCCGGTTTAGCGGCATCTTCGCCCAGAATGTTAAGCGGCAATACTTTCGTCGGTTGATCCATGAGAACAGCGTTCCTTCCCTTACTGATAATTGCTTCAACCCATTATAGCAAGGATAGTAAGGAGGAAAAACCGATTGAGAAAACGGTAAACGCTAAACGATGAACGCTAAAGGAAGGCAAAAGGGTAAAGGCTGAAAGATGAATGAAGAAAACGCTGGACGTTAAACGGTAAACGCTGAAGTAAAAAACGATCAACCACCAACGATCAACGATCAACGATAAACGATTACTCCGCCGCGGGTGTTTTTTCGTCTTTTTGTGTGGCTGTTGCCGTGTGAGATTCCGTATTGATTTTAGCCTCAAGCTCTCGCACGGCCTGTTTGAGCGCAGCCAGTTCGCGCCGCATGCGGTCTTGCGGAGTCTCAAGCATGCGCTGAGCCAAATCGCGCACGTCGGCCGGGAGTTTATCAAGTTTTCCCGGCTCAACATCATACGTATCTTCGCCAACCGTGATCGTGCGGCGGATATGTCCTTGAGCATCAAGACATTGCGAAATCATGACGCGCTGACCACTGCTGGCCAAAGTGCGCACAGAGCGCAGCGCCGGCGTTTTATCGGTCTGCTCAAGATCAACCAGATAACCCGGGCCGATCTGCACAATTGGTGTAGCCTCAGGCCCGCTGAATCCGACAATGGGCCGCATACCGCGCGGACGCGCCTGCGCAACCAGATTGATCGTCTGTTTTTTCCCTTCGCGTAAAATCACCACATCCGCAGAATGCATTTCGCCATGCGCGGCATGAATAAGCTGCATGGGCGAAGTCAGCGGTTGATCGCCCAGAGAAATCAGCAGATCTCCCGGCAGCAGACCTGCATGCGCCGCGGGACTTTCCTGCACAACCTGCATCACAATGAGCCCCTGCCCAGGCGGCAATTGCAACAACCGGCCGAAAACTGGCGGAATGTTATCAACGGTAAAACCAAACCAGAATTGCGGCTTTGGCTGCGTGGCCGGCGCGGGCGTATTTTGCGCCTGCGCCACTGCGCTTGCCATCGCCAGCGTTACCAGCGGCAGATATTTGTGAAGAAAATGATTGTGCGGATGCAGCATAATACCTGTTATCAGTAAATCACCTGGGTACGATCAAGACTTACCGGCACTATCAATGCGCGATTATGTTCCTGCGGAACAATGATCACATTGTGCGGAGAATTTTGGTTGATGCTTTGCCCGGCAATCAACGCATCAAGCGATGGTGAATTTTCCGCCGATACCGGGCCATCAAATTGAACAGCGCGCATCGGCGTGGTGTTGATGACCGGCCCGCCGCCTATTGACGCAACGCTTGGCCCGCCACTGTTCGCCGGACGAACCGCCATCGCGCCGCCATTATTGATGGCGCGCTGGCCGTAATACATTCCCATTGATCCGGCGCCGACGGCAATCAAAAGTACGGCCGCGACCGAACGAACATCAAGGCCAAACGGCAATTTAAATGAATAAATCGGATGCGTATCCGGTTCATATACGCTTTCCTGCGTTTTTCCGGCAATCAGGTCGCGCACGGTGCGCCGTTCCGTTTGCCGCTCAAGAAAACGAATCGCCAGCGAGCGCCAGCAGCCGTTTTGCTTCTCGCATTTTTCAATCAGCGCCTTGCGGTCTGATTCAGGCAACTCATTATCCACAAGCAGGTCAATCTGCATATCAAGCTCAACCTGCTCAGGATTTTTCCTGGATGTTTTTGGCATGTTTGTCATACGGTCACCTCAACTCATACCTGATTCAGAATCGCTCAGCATCTCGCGCAGTTTGGCGCGCGCACGAAACAGCCGCATCTGAACAACGCCAGGCGTCACGCCCATGCGCTGGGCAATTTCCTGATACGAACAATCGTCTACGTGCTTCATCAGAAGCATCTCAATATCCTTAACCGGCAACCGCGCAATGGCCGCGCGCAGTTCGGCAAAGCGCTCTCCGGCAAGAATGTGCCCCAGCGGATCGCCCTGCTCACGCGCGTACTCACGCTGGCCGTGGCGTTCGCGGTAAGTATCCATTGCTTCGCGGATTCTCTTGCGCGCCCGGCCAAGCGAGCGCCGGTGCATCAGCGCCGCGCGAACCGTCAGCCGATAAAGCCATGCTTTGGCGTTGGCGGTTGTCCGCAATGTGGGCCAGTTTCTCACTGCGGCCACCGCGACATCCTGCATCACGTCATCGGCGCCCTCAAAACCGCGCAGACGGGCAATCGCAACCGCACGCAGCCAGGGCCCGTGCATGCGCAATGCCTCACGCGGATCGTTCGGAAACGACTCCTCGGTTACGGCCGGGCCAGTATGATCGTCTTTGCGAAATACCAGCCCGGGTTTATCTTGCGCTCCTTGCGACACGCCCTGTCTTCCTTCGTTTTGAGGCTTTTTCCGCAAACCTCATAGCGCCTTCAACCCATTCGTTGCCATGCCGGGATACTTCTTTCATCATTCATTCGCATATCCGCAAGCCCGATAATCTTTTACTCCGTTTTCTTCACCGGCCCGCGCATGCCATGCTGATCGGCAAAATCCATAAACCGTTGCCAGTCCCACAGCGTCAGGTCATGCTTGCCGGTACTGATATGATAGGCGGCCATCCCCAGCATCAGCGGTTTTTCCGGCGCGGGAAATTGATCACCTATGATTCCCGGTTTGCCGTAAAGTTCCCATGCGGGCCGAGCCGCCACACAAGCGGCAAACTCACTTTGAGGATCAGCCCACGCATCTTCCGTTTTGCTGGCCACATACAAAAGCCGCGGCGCAATCAACGCCAGCAACTCATGCTGATCAACCGGAAGTTCATTTTCCTTATCATTGAATTTTTTGTAGTGATCGCAGAACCAGTACGGAAACGTCGTGTTAATCGCCAGTATTGATTCGGCCGTTTTTGGTTTACCGCGAGCCAATGCCGCGCCTGTTGATCCTGAACAATTGCTGACGACCATCGCAAAGCGCGTATCCTGTGCGCCGGCCCACAGCGCAGTTTTGCCGCCGCGGGAATGGCCAACGATGGCCACATGTTTGGCATCAATATCCGGATTTGTCTCAAGATAATCCATCACGCGGCTGGCGCCCCATGCCCAGATGCCGATAGCGCCCCAGGCATTGGCGGCGCGCGGCTGGCCGGCTGATTCAAATACGGCCGGCACGCCGGTCTTAAATTGCTCTTCCTTGCGATCCGGCGAAAGCTCACTCACGTAATAAGCCACAGCGGCATACCCGCGCGCGACGATTGCCTCGGCGGGCCAAAATTCATTGGGTTTTTCGCGATTGATATCAATCAGCCGTTTTGGCCGATTATTCGCAAGAATCATCGCCGGCACAGGACTGTGCGCAGGACCGCTACGCTTAATCGGCATAAAAAGCGAAATATGAAATTCGCCCTTGCGGCCATCACTATTGCCAAATTGCGCCGCAATCTGCATGCCCCTGGCCGTGCCGCCAAGCGCCCCCTCAATTGTTTTTTCAACTTTAAATGTCAGCGTGGCCGGTTGAGCTGCCGCGTTTTGTCCGTAAATATTTTCGCGAAATAGCTCGAGCAACTCTGGCCGGCGGATTTTTTCCCATTCGTCAACGGTAGCCACTTTTTTATCGTTCCGCATCGTCATGAGATCCGGCAATGCGTCATCGGCCGATGCCCAAGCGCATGTCACCACCGGCAAAATTCCCGCCAAAAATAATTTTCGCAGCATGATTATAAGTCCCTCATCAACATCAGAAGACATGACACGCTACGCATTGTATCAGCGGGAAAGTCCCGTATTGCGTCTATTCATGTGCACTTTACGACGCAAAAGTTTTTATTTCAGCGTTTAGCATTCAGCGTTTTTCGTTGAGCGTTTTTTATTTTCCCGCAGGAATCAACGTCAGCAGAACGCCGCACACAATCAGCGCGATGCCAAGCCATCCCCACCCGCCGGGCCGCTCATGCAGAAATGCCACGGCCAGCAAAACGGTAATCGGCATGCTGAGCTTATCAATCGGCGCAACCTGCCACACTTTGCCAAGACTCAGCGCCTTAAAATAAAACAACCACGAAAGCGCCCCGGCCACGCCTGATAAAATCAATATCACCACCGCGCGCATGCTGATGGTGTGAATCTGCGACCACACTTTGAGCGGCCAGGTGGCGATGAGCAGAAAAACCGTCATGATGCCGCTGCGAATCACCGTAGCCAGGGTGCTATCGGCGCCCTGCATGCCGATTTTCCCCAAAATACCGACACCCGCCGCCGCGACCGCCGAAAGAATTGCGTAAATGAACCAGGAAGGCATGACGTGACTCCGCGAAAAATAAAGAATGAACGTATTATACACGCCGCGGGCATAGCATCAGCAATATCCTCTTGTGGCGTGCGATGTGCGGCGTAAAAAACACCAGAATATCCCTGCGCGCGCCACGCCACGCGCCGCACGGTTTTCTCTTCTCTGGCCCCTGTCCCCTGGCCCCTGCTTACGTTACAATACCCGCCTTAACTTTTGACCCGTACTTGGTGACGCATATGAACATTTTGTTGATTGGTTCCGGTGGCCGCGAACATGCTTTGGCGTGGAAAATTAAACAATCCCCCTTGTGCGATCGCCTGTTGATCGCGCCGGGCAATCCCGGCATGGCCGGCCTGGGCGAATTGCTGCCGATTTCCGTCACCGATACTCCCGCCATCATCAAGGCGGCGAAGGATTTTTCCGTAGGCCTGGTGGTCGTTGGCCCGGAAGATCCGCTGGCACTGGGCCTGGTCGATGAACTCGAAAAAGCCGGCATTAAAGCTTTTGGCCCCAGCAAAGCCGGCGCTCAGCTTGAGGCGGATAAAGCCTTCAGCAAAAAAATGATGCGCGATGCCAGCATTCCCACCGCCGAAGGACGCACGTTCACCAACATGGCGTCGGCCATCAGTTTTGTAGAAACGCGCACCGAGCCGCTGGTCGTCAAGGCGTCAGGCCTGGCTAAAGGCAAGGGCGTTATCGTTTGTTCAGATCCGGTTGAGGCGCTTGACGCCGTCCGGAATATTATGGAAAAGAAAATTTTTGGCGATGCGGGCAAAACCGTCGTCATTGAAGAACGCCTTGAGGGTCCGGAAGTTTCTCTGCTTGCCTTTGTCGACGGCAACAACGCATATCTGCTTGAGGCCGCGCAGGATCACAAGCGCATCGGCGATGGCGACACCGGCCCCAACACCGGCGGCATGGGCGCTTTTTCTCCCGCGCCGCTGCTGACGGATACCGTGATTGAGAAAGTTCAGCGGGAAGTTCTCGTGCCGCTGATGGACACGCTGCGCCGCCACGAAATTGACTTCCGCGGCATTTTGTATACCGGCCTGATGCTCACGGCCGGCGGCCCGAAGGTTCTTGAATTTAACTGCCGCTTTGGCGATCCGGAATGCCAGCCGCTGATGATGCGTCTGCAAAGCGACATTGTCGAGATCATGCTGGCCACGGTTGATCGCAAGCTTGACAGCATCACGCTTAAGTGGGATGAGCGCACGGCCGTGTGCGTCGTTTTGGCCAGTGAGGGTTACGGATGGAAATCAGACAAGGAAGTGCGCAAAGGCGTTGAGATCACCGGCCTTGACGCGGCCGCCAAGCTCAAAGACGTCGTGGTTTTCCACGCGGGAACCAAATCCGAAGGCGGCAAAATCGTCACATCCGGCGGCCGGGTTCTGGGCGTTACCGCATTGGGCGATAACCTTGAAGATGCCCGCAAAAAAGCCTACGCCGCCTGCGAACTGATCCATTTTGACGGCATGCAGTACCGCAAGGATATCGGGAAGAAGTAATTCAGAATGATAAATGCTGAATGATGAATGATGAAATAAAAAGGCCATCATCATTCATCATTTTTGCTGCCACTTTCCGCAAGCCCGCTTTTCGCCTAAAATCATGGGACAGAAAAATCTTTTTTTGGATGTCTCATGGCCACGCAATTTTATAACACGCTGACGCACTCTATTTCGCCTTTTATCCCGCTCAAGGGCGGGCCTGATGCCGCTGATCCGCTCAAAGGCGCCACGGTTTGCATGTACACCTGCGGGCCGACGGTTTATGACTTTGCCCATATCGGCAACTTTAAGACGTTCCTGTTTTCTGATGTGCTCCGGCGCTACATGGAGTTCCGCGGCGCGACGGTTAAACAGGTCATGAACATGACCGACGTCGGCCACATGACTGATGACACCGCCGCCGATGCCAGTGGCGAAGACAAAATGGCCGTGGCCGCGCGCCGCCTGAAGGAAAATAAAAAATCCGGAAAAATCTCCGATGACGCCGGCATTAATCCGGATGATCCTTTTGCCGTGGCGCAGTATTTTGTAGATCGTTTTCTGGAAGACGCCCGCTCACTTCAGCTCAGCGTTGTGCAGGAATATGACGCCGCGCCGGAGGATCGCAAAAACAGCATCATGCCGCGCCCCACAAAATGGATTCCGCAATTCATCACGATGATTGAGAAACTCATCGTCGCCGGCCACGCGTATCTCGGCAAAGACGGCGTGGTTTATTATTCGGTTCATTCGTTTCCGGAATACGGCAAGCTCTCGGGCAATTCGCTTGAGCAGCTTTCGCACGGCGCCGGCGGCCGCACCAACGAAACGGCCGCCAAGCGGCACCCGGCCGACTTTTTCCTCTGGAAACCAGACGTCACGCACATCATGCGCTGGCCCTCGCCCTGGGGCGAAGGTTACCCCGGCTGGCATATTGAATGTTCCGCCATGGCCACCGGCGTTCTCGGCGATAGCATTGATATTCACACCGGCGGCGAGGACAACATTTTCCCGCATCATGAGTGCGAAATTGCCCAGTCGCAAGGCGCAACCGGCAAGCAGTTTGCCCAATTCTGGCTGCATAGCCGCCACCTGATGGTCAACGGCCAGAAGATGTCAAAATCAAAAGGCACCTTCCTGACGATTCGCGACCTCACCGCGCGCGGTTACGATCCGCTGGCCATTCGTTTTGCGCTCATCGGCACGCGTTATCGCGAGCAGATGAACTTTACTTTTCAGGGTCTGCATGAGGCGGCCAGCGCCGTGACGACGCTGCGCGATCTGGCCGACAAACTCATCGCCTCGCGCAATGATGCCGCCGCGCAAAACGCCGCGGTTCATCCGGACGACGCCAAAATGCTCACCGATTTTGCCCGCGCAATGGATGACGACCTCAACATCGCCGGCGCGATTGGCGCGGTTTTTACCTGGGCCGGCCCGCTGAGCAAGCAAAAGAAAATTGATCCGGCGCGCGTATTTTCCGCGCTTTCGGCACTCAAAAAGATTGATCACGTTTTAGCCGTGGTTTTCCCGCCGCTGGCGCCGCTGCCGGAAGAGAAAAAGCAGCAGGTTGAGTTGCTGATGGCCGACCGCGCCGCCGCGCGCGCCGCCAAAGACTGGGCCAAATCAGATGCATTGCGTGGCGAACTTTCCGCACTCAACGTTGAAGTTAAAGACGGACCGGCCGGCAGCACCTGGCGCCCCCGTTTAGCGCCGCAGGAAGCCCCGAAATAATCGTTTGTCGTTTGTCGTTGATCGTGATTTGTTTACGGTGTTTCGTTATGTACGTTTCGTAACGAAACACTCGGCACGAATCACATTTTCTCCCGCGCCAGTTCCGTTGCCGCCATCACGGCCAGTTGATAGAGCATCTCCATTTTCGGCACGTTGATGCCATTTCGCCTGGCCACGCGCACCGGCGCGCCAAGAATCGCCTCAACTTCCATTTGCCGCCCTACCTGCCGGTCAATCTGCATGCTGCTTTTATACCGGCCCATGCAGGTTGTGCGATCAATGTTATCGCGGATCATCTGCTGCGTCAGGGTCACGCCGTCGCTCTTGGCCGCGATCAGCACCTCGTTCATGATTTCTTCAACCAGCGCCAGGCCATGCTGCGTCTGTAAAATAGAAAGCGTATCCTGATCAAGCACGGCCGAGAGCCCGTTAAAAGGTACATTCCAGAGCAATTTTTCCCACCGGCCTGCGCGCAAAGACTCCAGCACGCGGCACTCAACCTGCGAACGATTAAAAATCTCGCTGAGCGCCGTAATGCGCGGCGTTACGCCGGCCGCAAACTCGCCGATCAAGATATACCCGTGCGCCGAGTGATCAATGCTAGCCGGCGCAACGCGATTGATGCACGTAAAGGCCATGCCGCCCATCACGCGCTGCGCGCCAAACAAGTCCGCCAGTTGATCTTCGTTGCCAAGTCCGTTCTGCATCGTCAGGATTGCGGTTTTTTCGTGCAGCAACGGCGCAATCAATTTTTCATATTGATCATTCGCCGTCGTTTTAAGCGTGACGATCACGCAATCCACTTTCGGCATTGCCGCAGGGTTGTCATACAGATGCAGTTGTTCCGGGGTCAGCGCAAAATCACCCGCGTGGCTTTTGATCAGGAATCCCTGTTTGCTGGCCGCCGCAAAATCACTGCGCAGCAGAAAATGCACATCATAACCGTGCTGAACCAGCCGCGATCCGTAATAAATCCCGATCGCACCCGTGCCCACAACCGCAAAAGTCGGCCGCCCCGACAACCACACATCCTTTTGTTCTTCAGCTTTTGACATAATGTAATTTTAGCCAAAAACGTATCATAATTAAAACAAAACGCTGAACGATAAACGCTGAAATTGCCGGATCGTTTTTCGTTGATCGTTGGTGGTTGATCGTTCTCTTTCTTCAGCGTTCACCGTTTAGCGTTCAGCGTTTTTTAATTCATCCTTCAACCTTTACCCTTCAGCCTTTTTCCTAGAGTTGGTGGTTGATCGTTTTCTTGCTTCAGCGTTCATCGTTTACCGTTCAGCGTTTTTTTTCAGCGTTTTCCCATAGTTTTCCTTTTCCGTCGTTCTCTTGTTATCCTAAAAGCCATGCAGATCTCATACATCATCGCCACATTCAATCGCGGGCCGATCATGGCTGACTGTCTGCGGCAGACTATTGCCAATACGCCGCTGCCGCGCGATCAGTATGAGATTCTTATTGTGGATAACGCATCAACGGACGGCACGCCGGACATGCTCGCACGGGAACTTGGCGAGCAGATCACGCTCATTCGCCTGCCGAACAATCAGGGCCCGGTTGCCAAAAATCACGCGCTGGCGCGCGCGCGCGGAGAAATCACCATTCTTCTGGATGATGACGCCTTTCCGCTACCCGGCGCGATCACGGCCATGCAAAAACATTTTGCCGCCAATCCCACCCTCGGCGCGGCCGTTTTTGATGTTCAACTTCCGGATGGCACGCGCGAATCATCCGCATATCCTGACGTCTTTATCGGCGCGGGCACCGGCATTCGCAACGCGCTTCTCAAAAAGACGGGCCTGCTTCCGCCGGAATTTTTCATGCAGGCGGAAGAGTATGACCTTGCTTTCCGCATTCTGGATGCCGGCATGAGTGTTGAGCGCTTTGCCGATATGCCGCTGCGCCACCTGAAGTCTCCCGGCGCGCGCATCGCAGAACGCACCACGCGACTTGATGTCCGCAATAATCTTTTTCTGCTGGCCAAATATATTCCCGCGCCGCTGTGCCACACGCTTGCCGCCGACTGGCTTTATCGTTACTGGGCCATGTCGCTACGCCGCGACCGCCAATCTGCCGCAAACGGCGGCCACCCGTCACTGCATCGCCGCGCGTATCTCCGCGGCGCCGCGGAAGGTTTTTCGCTCTGGCGCCACCAGCGCGCACGCTCGCAACGCCTTAAGCCGGCTACGCTTGAACAGATTTTTAAATTCCACCTGATTGAACAAACCCTGGCCGGCCAACTCCGCCAGCCGCACGAAAAAACAATTCTTTTGGCCGATTTTGGCAAAAATATGTTCCCTTTTTACCAAGCCATACACAATCTGGGACTCATACCCGTCGCCATTTGGGACGATAATCTGGCGCACCCTGATCCGGGGATAACTTTCTCATATCATGAAATTCCTGTCGTGACAGGTGCGAATATTGCCGATAACTTTGGTGCGGTGATCCTGAGCAACATCAATCCTGTTCAGGCGCTGCGCCGGCGAGAGGTGATTCGCCAGCGCTGGCCGGAGAAAAAAATTGTATGCATCAATGATTTTTGCTGATTCTGTTAACTATTCGTCTTGACACTGACTTATGTGAAATTATGATAACCAGTGGCGGATGTATACTAAGTGAGAGCAAAACTGCCCTCACGGCGGAGACTCGGAAATGCTGCATGAACCAGCTCGTCTCAAGGTAACACGGTTTGGCGAAACTATTCAGGTTGAATTTACCAGCCGAAAAATCCTTGACGAAGCCAATATCGCTGAAATTGGTGAACAGCTCACCGCTCTTATTGATAAAGAAGAACACCCCAAAATGGTGATCTCTTTCGCAGCCGTTGACCACCTGTCATCCGCCGCGCTCGGTACGCTCATCACCATCAACAACAAAGTAAAACAAAAAGGCGGACAACTTCGCCTGAGCGATATTAATCCTCAAATTTACGAAGTTTTCCTCATCACGAAACTCAACAAGCTCTTCAAAATTTTCCCGACGGCGAAAGAGGCGCAGGACAGCCTTCAGCCGGCATGACGTTCCGCCTGCTTGCGAATTTCGCAAGTTACTTCGGAATCGTCATTTATAACTGTTATGATTAAATTGAGATCGGGCATGGCGGCCTGTCTCATCGCTTGAAAAAACAGGATGGCGGAGTTTCAGGCACCCCTGATACCATCCGATATGTATACTGGGTAAGGAGACCCCGTCGGCGGAGCACGCAGACTCCGGGAAAGGTCTCATTCAGGCGCAGGAATGAAACGAATCCGCACCAAAACAAGCCTTCAGAAGGTTAATGACCTGCCCTGGGTAGCAGCGCGCTTTGAGAGTTGCCTGCAAAAAGCCCGCCAGATTCAGGATGCCATTCTCTCGGAGTGCAAAGCCTGCGGGTATCCCGAACATGATATTTTTGCCATCAAGCTTGCCACAGAAGAAGCTCTCGTCAACGCCGTTAAGCACGGCAATCGTCACGATAAGAATAAGTGCGTCAAGGTTCAGTATCGTATTACGCCTGAACGTTGCGACATCACCATTGAGGACGAAGGCCCCGGTTTTGACCCGGCCTGCGTCCCAGACCCCACCGAAGACTCAAATATTGAAGAAAATCATGGCCGCGGCATTTTGTTGATGCGCGCCTATATGAGTTCAGTCGTTTATAGTCCGTCCGGCAACCGCGTCACGCTTACCAAATTTAATGACAACGCGCCGAGCGCAGAAAACGCCCAGGCCGCGATAGGGTGAAACAAAATGCTGAATGCTGAATTATGAATTTAGCATTCATCATTCATAATTCAGCATTTGCCTTACATTTCCTCAAGCGTCTCAATACCAAGCAATGTCGCAAGTCCCAGTTTGAGCGTGCGGGCCACGCAATCCGCCAGGAACAAACGTGATTGTTTGAGCGATTCGGTTTCCGCCTTGAGTACCGGGCATGCTTCGTAAAAACTGCTGTAAGTGCCGGCCAATTCATAGAGGTAAGTGGTCAGCAGGTGCGGCTTAAGGTCGCGATTGACCAGTTCAAGTACGCCGCCGAATTGCAGAAGTTTAAGCGCCAACGCAGATTCGGCCGCGTGATCCAGAATAATCTGGTTCTGGCCGATAATGCTTGCCGCAAGTTGCTCGGCATTGATGGCCGCTTTGCGAAAAATGCTGCGCGTGCGCGTATAGGCGTACTGCAAATACGGGCCGGTATTGCCCTCAAGCGCCAGCATGCGATCCCAGTCAAAAATATAGTCCGTCAGGCGGTCCTGCTTAAGATCCGCGTACTTGACTGCGCCAATGCCCACGGCCTTTGCCACATGCTCAAGTTTTTCCTGCGGCAGATCCGGATTTTTAGTCTTTGCGGCCGCGCGCGCGCGCTCAATCGCTTCGCCCAGAACATCCTGAAGCGCGACGCTTTCGCCTGAACGTGTTTTATACGGCTTGCCGTCTTTGCCCATGATGCTGCCAAAACTGACATGATCAAATTGCGCCGGCTTTTGGGTGACCGGATTAACATCAAATTTGGCCGCGCGCATTGTGTCAAAAACCATCTGTAAATGCTGGCTTTGCCGGCCATCAACACAAATGATCACCTGATCGGCGTGCCAATCCGTGGCCAGCGGACGCATATCCTGTGGCGTGGTTTTGTTTTCCTGAACACGGAAATACGCAGCCGTAAGGTCCGTTGTGGCGTAACCAAAACCGCCGTCACTTTTTTGCACGATCACCGGCAGCGGCGTGCCTTCCTTTGTTTTATATCCGGGCAAAAAGACGCACAGCGCCCCGCCGGAGATGGCCGCAAAAGGTTGATCAACGGCGGCCGGGATATCTTTTTCCTCAAGCAATTTGCCGTTGACGGAAAGCGCTTTTTTGAGTCGCTCAACCAGCGCCGGCACGCGCGAACCATAAAAAGATTCGCCGCGAACATCATTGTCCGTAAGCTGAACATTGAGCAATGCGTAAACATGATTGTAGTGTTTGCGTGTCGCATCGCGCATAGCATCCCAGAGCTCAACGGCTTCTTTTTCGCCGGACTGAAATTCAACAACGGTTTTGCGGGCAATCGTGGCAAAAGTCTCATCCGTCTTGAATTTGGCGGAAGCGTCTTTATAAAAACGATCGAGTTCCTGAATCGTAAAATCACGCTTGGCCGCAAGCCCCTGATCGCGCAGATAGGCGATGAGCATGCCGAATTGCGTGCCGAAATCACCGATGTGATTTTGCCGCACAACACTATGGCCGGCAAAGCTCAGGCAGCGGTTGAGCACATCGCCAAGAACCGTTGAGCGCACATGGCCGATGTGCATTTGCTTGGCCACATTCGGCGCGGAATAATCAATCACAATCGTGCGCGGCGCATCGGTTTTCTCAACGCCAAGCCGTGGCGATTCCGCACCCGTATATGCCGCAAGCAATTGCTGACGCAGAAAATCTTTTTTTATACGAAGATTGATAAACCCCGGCCCGGCCACGGCCGGCGCATCACAGATATCCTCAAGCTGAACATGCTTAATCAAAGCATCGGCAACTTCGCGCGGTTTTTTGCCCACGCGTTTGGCAAGCGGCATCGCCACGTTGCTCTGATAGTCGGCCAGTTTCGGATCAGCCGTCTTAATCAGCGGATCAATCACATTCTCCGCGCCAAAAGCCTGGCCAATAGCGGCGGTAAATTTTTCGCGAAGAATGAACTCAATATTTTTCATGACTCACATAACCTGAGATTCAGTAGATTTTATCTGTTCATATGACGAGGCAAAAAAACAATCGTCACGGAGAAAAAACAAATAAACCACAGAACACACAGAGATCACAGAGAAAAACAAAAAATAAAAAAAGACAATGCTTTTATCTGCGTACATCTGCGTTTATCTGCGGCTTATTTTTCTCTGAGTTCCCTGTGATTTCCTCGTTTTTTTATTTTTTTCTTGCTCTCTTCGCCGGAGCTTTTTTAGCGACGACCTTTTTGGCCGGTACTTTTTTGGCGGCAGGCTTTTTGGCTGATTTTGCGGAAGCCTTTACGCTCTTGGCGGCCGATTTGCCTGTTGCTTTTTTAGCAACACTCTTCGCCGGCTTTTTGGCCGTTTTCTTGGCGACAGGTTTCGCAGCCTTTTTAGCTGTTGCTTTAATAGCAACAGGCTTCTTTGCCTTCTTCGCAACGACTTTTTTGGCCGGCGCCTTTTTGGCGGCAGCCTTTTTAACAACCGGCTTCTTGGCGACAACTTTTTTGGCCGCCGGTTTCTTGGCTGCCTTCGGAGCGGTCTTCTTTGCCGGGGCTTTTTTCGCCGGAGCTTTTTTGGGCTTCTCGGCCGGGGTCTGCGGCTCGCTGGCGATGACTGCTTCTTCTTCAGCATCTTCCTCATCAGCGGGAACAGCTTCCGTCACAATTTCTTCGGTCGTTTCTTCAACTTCAACGACCTCGCCATCGCCAAGTTCTTCGCCTGATTCGTCGGCGGTTACTTCGCCCTCATCGGTATCCTCAATCGGTTCAGCATCAGGCGACACATCATAATCGCCTTCTTCTTCAATGACCGAAGTACGCTGGCCATCAAGATCGTGGGCAAACGGCTGCGATTCTTCCGGCGCGGCCGGGGGCAGACCCAGTTCCTTGCGCCAATCAATACGCGGCGAATCGCCCCAGAGCAATTCAAGATCGTAAAATTCGCGTGAGTCAGGATCAAAAACGTGCACGACCACGTTAACAAAATCAACCAAAATCCATTTGGCCTGCTCATAGCCGGAAGTCTTAAACGGATTAAATCCGTTGCGTTTGCCAAGTTCGGCAACCTCGTCGGCAACTGTGCGCATCTGGCGCTGAGAAGTGCCGGTGGCAATGACAAAAAATTCCGTCACCGGAGATTTGCCGCGCAAATCAAGAACAACAACATTGGTCGCGCGAGTGTTGGCCGCCATTTCCGCAGCCGCCAAAGCAAACTGATAACTGGTGAGCTGATTTCCCGTCGTCATAGCATCCTTCCGCATTCGTGCCTTTGCCGTGCGTTCATTGCCCGGCTCATGATGACTATCTTAACTGCGTCAGTTCGGAGTGCCACCGTGTTATGCGTAAAAGTTATAACAAACTTTCGGCCATGCTCGCGCCAGCCAGATGACCCGTTGAGAACGCAAGCTGAAGGTTATAGCCGCCGGAGGGGCCGGTAAGGTCAAGAACTTCTCCCGCTAAGTAAAGGTGCGACAATATTTTAGAGCACATTGACTGCGGATCAACTTCCTTCAGGCTTACGCCCCCGGCCGTAACCATTGCTTCCTTAAATCCGCGCGTGGCATGAATATCAAAATGTGATCCCTTAATCCGCTCAACGAGCTTATGTATTTGTGCTGACGTAAGTTGTGAGCAAAGCTGTTCCGGATTGATCTGCTCAAGTTCGCAGAATTTATCCGCCAGGCGCCGGGGAATGCCAAATTCACGCGGCCCGGCTGATGTGTCGGTTGTGGCCCATGTCTGGTCGGGGCTCGTGGTGTTAATGGTAATTTCCGCGGCGCTGTGAGTCAGCAGCGTGCGGAGTTGCTTTTTACCCTGAGCCTGCTGCCAGTGACGCATCAGCGCGGCAAGCTGATCATGAGAATGATTTCTGGCAAAATCAATTTTGAGCCGTACCGGATTTATTTTTTCGAGCAATTCCGCAACGATTTCGGAAATATTGAGCACGGCCGGGCCTGAGAGACCAAAATGCGTAAAGAGCATGTCATGAACGCTGGGCGTCGGCTTGCCGGTGGCCAGTTTTGGCAACGTGCCGGAAATATCAATGCGCACCTCAACATCAGGCACGGCAAGGCCCTGAAGTTCATGCGCCCACTGTTGTTTGCAGAGCAAACCGACAATGGCCGGGCGAGGCGTAACGATGCTGTGGCCCAGCGACTGGGCAAAACGATATCCGTCGCCGGTAGTACCCATGCGCTGATAGCTCATGCCGCCAACGGCGATAAGCAGGCGGCGGCACTCATACTGCGCATGGGTTGTGGTGATGCGAAAACCTTCGCCATTTTCGTGCGGCGTCACATTCTGCACGGCGTCGCCGGCGTGAACATCAATATCAAGCTGATGCATACGATTGAGCAACGCGTTGACAACACTGCTGGCCTGATTTGAGTCAGGATATATTTTACCGCCCGGTTCTTCATGCGAAGGCACGCCATGCGCAGAAAACCAGTCACGCAGAGACTGATTATCAAGATGCCAGAGCGCGGGAGTGAGAAAGCGCCCATTGCGGCCGAATTGCGTGATAAGGTCGTCAACGCTGCCGGAATTTGTAAAATTGCACCGGCCGCCGCCGCAAACCAGAACCTTGATTCCCGGCCGGTCATTTTTTTCAATCATGCCGATGCGCAATGTACACGCGTGATGCGCGGCGGTTTCTCCGGCCGCGACAGCGGCCATCATGCCGGCGGCTCCGGCGCCGATAATCAGGATATCGTACATAACCAGCAGTGTACTCTCCCCCAAAAAAACTACCACAGGCAACGAGTTTTTAGCGAGTTACTTTGCCCGCAAGCAGAGATATCGGTTATGCTACAAAGCCCACTCATAAAAAGAATGTTCCGAAGGAGCGTAAGCGTATGCCAGGTCCTACTCGCAGCCAGGTATGTCAGTCAACATCGGCCAAAATAGCCGCAGCGGATATCAAGGCGATCAAGGCGGTGGTCGGTTTTGATGGTTTTGTCGACAACATCATTGATGTCGTCGACAAACGGCATTCAGTAAGCGCCTATGACCGGCTGACGACGATTGCCGAATTTGGCAAAAAGATTGTGGCGGCCGCGGGGCAATCCTCAAATTACGAAATGGTGATCAAGGTCCAAAAACTTGGCGGCAACGGGCCGATCATGGCCAATGCGCTTGCGGCCGCGGGACAGAATGTTACGTATATCGGAAACCTGGGCTACCCGGCAATTCATTCCGTATTTGAAGATATGGCGCGCAGGGCTGAGATTATCTCAATCGCTGAACCAGGCGTGACGGACGCGCTTGAGTTTCTTGACGGCAAGCTGATGCTGGGCAAAAACCAGTCACTGGCGGATGTCACATGGGGCAATATTCTTTCGCGCGTGGGAAACGACCGCCTGATGAGCAAATTGTCCGATGCCGACCTTATCGGCATGGTCAACTGGACCATGCTGCCGCTAATGACCGATATCTGGCAGCACATGCTTAAGGATGTGATGCCGGCGCTGCCCAAAAAGAATCGCCGGATTTTTATTGATCTGGCAGATCCGGAAAAGCGGACCAAAGCGGATCTGCAAACGGCGCTCAAAATTCTCGGCCAGTTTGAGGAACATTGCCGCGTCACCCTCGGTCTGAATCTTCGCGAGGCAGTGCAGGTTAGCGATGCTCTTGGCCTGTCGGCGCCGCACAATCCGGAAGCGGCCATTGAGGCAATGGCCGTGAGCATCCGCAAAACACTGAATATCAATACTGTCGTGATTCATCCGCGCGGCGGCGCGGCCGCGGCCACCGCTGAAAAATCAGCCAGCTTCGCCGGTCCATTCGTCACACAACCTAAAATATCAACAGGCGCGGGTGATCATTTTAACGCAGGCTTTGTCGGCGGGCAGATGATCGGCCTTGATCTGATAGAGGCGCTTTGCATGGGCACGGCCACAAGCGGATATTATGTGCGCAATGCGATAAGCCCGTCGGCCGCGCATCTTGCGGATTTTGTTAAAAATCTGCCGGCGCCGCAGAACTGATAACAAGACAAAAAGGCGTAAGCATGCCGTCTTGAGTGAGGATAAAATGAAGTTTGCCGTCATCGGATTGAATCATGGTCACGTTTACTCCCAGATTGATGGGCTTCTCAAGCTGGGATCAGACTCTCAGTGTGTCGGCTTTTTTGCACCCGAAAGCGATCTTTGCGATTACTTCAGCAAGCGCTACCCGACTATCCCCTGGCGTTCGCGCGAGGAATTATTGCGCGATCCGGATGTTGAATTGATCGTATCGGCCAGCATTAACGCGGACCGCGGGCCGTTGGCCGCGGACGCCATGTATCACGGCAAACATTTTTTTGTCGATAAGCCCGCATGCACCACGCTTGCGGACATTCAGACCATCCGCCACGCGCTGAGCGAAACGGGTAAACAACTATTTGTTTATTTCAGCGAGCGACTGGGCAATCCGCTTGAGCAGAAGGCCAAGCAGATTGTTGATTCAGGCGAAATTGGCAAAATCGCCCATGTCATGGGCCTGGGCCCGCACAAACTGGTGCCGGATATCCGCCCGGCGTGGATGTGGGACACCAAACAATACGGCGGCATTCTCAATGACATCGCCAGCCACCAGATTGACTGGTTTGTGTGGCTCACCGGTTCGCGCATCAAGTCATTTACCAGTCGCGTGGGCCATTATGATCCGCGTACCGTGACGTCATTTGAGGATTTTGGCGACGCCACGCTCGTCTCCGAAAGCGGCGCGACCGGTTACGTGCGCGTCGATTGGCTGACGCCGGAAAAATTGCCCGCATTCGGCGATGTGCGCGGCGTGATCGTCGGCACCAAAGGCACGATTGAGATTCGCCGTCAATGCAATATTGCCGCCACAGACCCCAAAGATACCGGTCCGCACATGATCCTGACCACGCACGAAAAACCGCCGCATCGCATTGACGCCGGCGAGTTCAAAAACAATTGGGCCCAGCTTATTGCCGAATCAATCCGCACGGATACCAACAAGCTCAATGACCATGCCACCGTTCTGCATGTCATGGAGATGTGCGTGAAGATTCAGACGGAAGCCAAGAGAATCAACTGAGCGCGGATGAGCGGAAAGTAATTGGTAAATAGTAATTGGTAATTAATGCTCGCAAAGTCACGTATTAACACAATAAATCGTTCGTTCGCGCGTTACGCCTGGCAAAAAAATTACCAATTACCCGCCGGCATCAAAATTTGATTTCTTGAGAAAGCGCCACCAGTTCGTTCATCGGCATTTCAGAAACCATGCAAATCCACAGGCCATTTCTCTCCATCATGACCATATGCAGATTGTCAGACGTGATTTGGCTTACGCCGTCTCTGGGGCCTTTAAAATCAGTGGCTTTGGCCACGCTGATTGTTACCGGCGTGCCGTGATTTTCAAAAAGAACGCAGGCCACTTTGCGATTTTTAACTTCGCGCATGCAGCAAGCCATCGTATGCGATGCGGGAACTTCCGGAATTTTGATCGCGCCGTCAATCATCGCGGCAATGGCGGAATTGGCATCATGCATATTTTCCGTGGTATGTGTGGGAACTTTGCCTGATACCATGTCGCGGTAAATCTGCGCCATCATGGCCGGTTCGGCATGCGCTTCGCGGCTGCCGGCTGACAGCGCCAGTGCGACGGAAGCCACGACAATCACGCTGGCCGCAAGCGCAGTCATCGGGCGCCACGCGCGCTGCCAGAAACGCCGCGGCCTCGGCACACGGCTTGTGATCGCCGATTCAAGTTCGCCGGTATCAACAGGCATCTGCCTCAGACCGCGCAAACGGCTCATCAGCGCCTGCTCGACGATATCTGTTTTATGTTCATGGTGTTGATTCATGAGTCACCTGTACATATATTACTGCGTGAGCGATTCCCGCAACATCGCGCGGCCACGAAACACACGACTCTTGGCCGTACCTACCGGAATTTCCATCACAGACGCCGCCTCGGCGTAATCAAATTCTTCAACATCCACAAGAAGGACCGCCATGCGAATCTCATCAGGCAATTTTTTCAGCGCCGTAACAAGTTCGTCATCGCCGATTTCCTCAATGCTTGCGGCAAGCCGGAAATCCTGCGGCGTCACGACCGCGCGATGATCCGGCAATTCTCCATTCAGTTCATCAAGACCGATTTGGCCGGCCTCATGCGATGCCCGCCGCAGCATATCAATGCGCGTGTTACGCAGGATGGCCATCAGCCATCCTTTGGCGCTGCTGGTGGTATCAAGCGATTCAATCGCGCGATAGGCCTTGAGCATGCTCTCCTGAGCCAAATCATCGGCCGCGGATACATCGCGCATCAAAAAGCGCGCTGTCCGCAGAACAGTAGCACGCAGCGGCCAGACATAGAGGTAAAACCTCCGGCTCGCCTCATCTGCGTTCATACGTCCTCCTTTATTCCCACGTTTCGCGCCGTGTTGAAGTTCAATTTTATCGCATAACTCATAATTGTGAATAAATTATTGCATCTCAAAAGGGTGCACAAACACAATCGCGAACTTTTTTTCAAGAAAACCACCCTGCTCCTCAGAATCATACACGATGCGGCGTCATCAGGTCTTATTTCCATTTTGAATGCCGCGTCAGTACACTTCAGAGCAAAAATTCAATCAATAGGACATTCATGAGCGAGAGCATTTTTCTTTTTGACGGGCCGCAGTTTCTTCCGATCGGCGGCAAGGGCGCGGTGGTTTCCGGGTGGGTTGCCAAAGCGCGCATGCCCAAACTTGAGATCAAGAAAGGCGACGTGATTGAGTTTCGCCGGGAAGATCAGATCGTGGCCAGCAGCAAGGTCAAAAGCGTGGAGATTTTTCGTCTCTCTCCCCCGCCGCCGCCAAACGGCTGGCCAGTCGGCATCTTTTTAGCAGATCCTATTCAGACCAGCGCTCTGGCGGATACAGAAGTATGGTGGGCGCCGGCGAAGTAAACTCGAAAAACGAAACGCGAAATACAAAACGACGTTTTTCTGTTTCGTATTTCGAGTTTCTGATTTCCCTTTGGTGTCCGCTGCCTATAATTCGTTCTCTTTGGCAAGCAGTATTCAGGAGAGGCCTATGTTCGGCTCGCACTTATCAATCGCCGGCGGAATGGAAAACGCGCTCATTGAGGCCAACAAACTTGGCATGGGCACCGTTCAGGTATTTACCAAAAATCAACAGCAGTGGGTGGCAAAACCGCTTGAGGACAAGGCGATTGGCACTTTTAAGGAATACGCCGGCAAGTTTGGGTTTACTGAGATTGTTGCTCATGATAGTTACCTGATTAATCTCGCGGCCGCGGATGAGGCTCTGCGCGAAAAATCAATCGCGGCATTTGCCAACGAAATGGCGCGTTGCGACCAGCTTGGCATTAAATACCTGGTCACGCATCCGGGCGCGCACGTGGGCCAGGGCGAGCAAATCGGCATACAAAAAGTCGTGGCCGCATTTAATGATATTGCGGATCAGCAATCACGCGGCCAGGTGACGGTGTGCATTGAGACAACGGCCGGGCAGGGAACATGTCTCGGATGTACCTTTGAGCAAATCGCCGAGATGCTCAGCGGCATTAAACAGTCGCAGCGATTTGGCGTATGCATTGACACGGCCCACACGCTGGCATCCGGTTATGACATCACCACCGTTGAGGGCACTCAAAAAGTGCTGGCGGATTTTGATCGCATCGTCGGGCTCAAGCATGTGCGCGTACTGCATTTAAATGACTCTAAAAAACCGCTCGGCAGCCGCGTTGATCGCCATGATCACATCGGCCGGGGATTCGTCGGCCTGCCGGCATTTGAGGTAATTTGCCAGGATAAGCGATTCAAAAACGTGCCGAAAATCCTCGAGACGCCAAAAGAAGGCGGCATCGGCGATAAATCCTGGGATGAATTGAATCTTGAAATTTTAACCGCGTTTTCGGCCGGCAAAACCAGTGACGAAGTGAGAAAAATCATGCCCGCTGCGCCAGCGGAAGAAGACAAGACGCCGGGACGCGGTGACACGGCGACGCGGAAAAAGAAAAAATAGACGTCCCGCGACCAACGATAAACGATCAACGTTTTCTTTCATATACCGCGTATTCGCAGCGATCGCCGGGTTTGCTGCTGATAAGCGACCACTGGTTCATGTCAAATTCAGGAAAGTGCGTATCGCCGGCCGGTTCAGGATCAAGCGTGACCCATGTGATATAGAGGCGATCGGTCATCGGCAAAGCCTGGGCATAAATCTGCGCGCCGCCGATGATAAAAAGTTCCTGCTCACCGCCCTGCTTGGCCGCGTTAATAGCATGCTGAACATCAGAAAAAAATTCCGCGCCGGGCACCGGTGGCTGCGATGCCACATCGCGCGTGACAATTAAATTGCGGCGTTTTGGCAGCGCCTTTCGGCCAAGAGAATCAAAAGTTTTTCGTCCCATTACCACAGCGTGGCCACTGGTAGTGGTCTTAAAATACTTAAAATCTTCCGGCAAATGCCAGGGCAATGCGTTGCCGCTGCCGATGAGCCGGTTGCGTGTCATCGCGACAATAGCGGAAACGATCATGGCGTTCTCCTGAGGGAAGAAAACGGGGACGCAGCTAGTTAAAAACTAGCTGCGTCCCCGTTTTTTCATACTGCGACCTTAAACGAAATACCCGGGTGCGGATCGTAGCCCTCAACCTTAAAGTCCTCAAACTTCAATTCATTGAACGGCTTTTTGGCGATGATTAACTTCGGCAGCGGCCGAGGCTCGCGCTTGAGCTGCTCTATGAGTCCCGCGCGATGATCATACGCCTCGGTCGGCGTGCCCTTGTCGGCGCAATAAATGTGCGCATCAATGATCGTGTGGGCAAAATATCCCACATCAAGATCACATTCCTGCGCGATCATCTGCGTCAGCGTGGCATAGCAGGCCAAATTAAACGGAATACCAAGCGCGATATCGCCGGAGCGCTGCGTCAGGTGGCAATTGAGTTTGCCGCGCACGCCCGGGGCCGGCAGCGGATTAACATTAAACGCAAAACTGTAATGACACGGCGGCAATTTGCTGCGTTCAGCATTGCCAGGCTCCCAGGCCACAACCACAAGCCGCCGCGAGTGCGGATTTTTCTTAATCTCGTCAATGCAGAACTGAATCTGATCAATTTCTTCAACTGGAGCCAATTTTTCGCCCGTTTCGGCAACAGGCCCGTGAGATTTCTGCACCGGATGCGGAAAGCGCCGCCAGTACCGGCCATAGGCTGTCTCAAGATCACCATTCTGATCGGCCCATGCGTCCCAGATTTTGGTTACTTTGCGAAGATTCCGAATATGATCTTCGCCGGAAAGATACCACAGCAGTTCATGCAGACAGGCGTTATAGTTGACTTTTTTGGTCGTCAGCAGCGGAAAACCCTTGCTGAGATCCACGCGATAAAACGCGCCGAAGTAAGAGATCGTATCAACACCCGTGCGGGATGTTTTGCGGGTGCCCTGCTCCAGGACCAGCTTAACCAGATCAAGATATTCTTTCATTGTCACTCCGTGACGGTTTTCGTGCCGGGCAGATGATACCAGATTGAGGCGAAAGACAGAAGGAACGCCGCCAAAAAACACGCGGACGCGGCGACACGGGGACACGAAGATTCGTATCATTTTTTCTCCGCGTCACAGCGTCACCCCCTCCCCGTGTCGTGTTACGCCGTTATCTGCGGCACAATCACTTTAGCGCCAAATTCCGCATACGCATCGGTCATGCGGGCCAGGCGCTGCGGATCGCCATCATAAGTGCCGATGATCGCCCCGCCGGAGCCGGCAAACTTGGCCGAAGCGCCAAACTTTCTGCCCGTCTCAACCAGCTTGATATTGCCGGGCGAAATTTTGATGAGCTTGCGGCGCAAGTCAAAATTAGCATCCATCAGCGCGCCGATTTCTCCGCCTTTGCCGGCCAGGATCAAATCGCGCGCCTGTTGTGCATATCCGGCCCAGGTCTCAATGCCGTCAAGAACTTCCTTTTCGCCGCGGTTATAGCGCGCACGCAGGTCGTTGTGCGTCACTTCGGTGCCTTCGGCCAGATTGTCATGATACGCAATGTAGAGCGGAGGCAGCAGCGCCGGGTCAATTTCCTGATAATTGCCGTGGCCCTGCTGATCCATAAGCGATTTGGCAAAATCCATAAAGACGCAGCCCTGATACACCTGAATCACGCGATCCTGAAGGCCCGCGCCGATCTTGAGTTCATCAAGTTCAACAGACAAAATCAGCCCCGGCAGCAGCGGCTTTGGCACCTGAACACCATAAAATTCCAGTAAAGCTCTCATCGTGGCCGTCACAATGGCCGAGGAACCGGCCAGGCCCACGCGCACCGGCACGTTTGTTTCGTACTCGATGGTAAAATTCTTCCTGGGAGTGCTGATGTTCTGCTGGCGGCAATAATCATGAAATCGTTTAATGGCGGCCTTAATTAATCGCACGCCGCCGTAATAACCGTGCAGGTAAACGTCGTGCATCAGGTCGCCGATATCCGCGTAATCCCAGCGATCCGCACGCTGAGGAAGAATCGTCAGCCGCGGAGATTCCCATAAACGGACCTGTGCTGAAAAATTACGCACCGTCACTGAAATTGTTTTGCCAAAATAGCCATCAGACGGGTTACCGATAAGCCCGGCGCGCGCAAAAGCCTGCGTATGAATGATCGCCATTCAAAATTTCCTCCGATTTGCCCGATGTCGCCAGCACAGTATCGGCAGAGATTACCGGCGCTGCCCGCCATAGGGAGCATTCGGGATAAAATTTGTAAGTTTATCCCGATTTTTTCTCATGACTATATTTCAGGAATCCGAAAAAAGATAGTTGTCAATGAAGTATTTGTCGGCGATATTATGAGGATTCGTCAGAAAAATCGCGACACATGGCGACTAGGTAATCGCCGGAACCGGCATGTTCATCTCGCATGTTCACGGTTCTTGATAAGATATAAAACTAATTTGGTGTGAACAATCGGAGTAGCCCATGCAGTTCGGGATCTGTGCTTCGGTGGATGAATCACCTCATATCCGTTCGGCCGGATGGGATTTTATTGAAGGCGACGCCCATCAAGTCCTGCAACCCCAGAAGACCGACGGTGAATGGTGCGGCGCTGTCAGCGTCAGGGGTTCCGCATTGCCCGTGCCGGTTATTTTTCATGAACTTCGCGGCGATATGAAGGTCATCGGCCCGAATTTGAGCATGTCCACATTGCATGAGTATACGAAAATTCTGCTCAAGCGAGCCTCGGCCGTCGGCGCGCGGGTGGTGGTTTTCGGCTCAAGTTCCGCACGCAAATTACCGCCGGATTATGACCGCCGCAAAGCCGCGGACCAGATGATTTCCGCATTAACCATGACGGGCCTGCTGGCCGCGCAATATGGCGTAACGGTGGCACTTCAGCCGGTATGCAGCGCCGAAAGCGATCTGGTCAACACGATCAAGGACGCCATGTATATCGTCAGTGCGGTGAATCACGCCAATATTAAATGCGCGCTGCACACCTACCATTTCTGGCAGCAGGATGACTCCATTGAAGAACTAGCCAAAGCGGCCGGAATGATCGCCCACGTTCACCTGGCGGATCGCGAGGACAAACTGCCGCCGGGCGAAAGCGACCATTCGGATTATCGGCCGATATTTCAGATTTTACAAAGCTCCGGCTATAAGGGGCTCATGAGCGTGAACTGCGATCAATTACCGGTTTCGGATATGCGCACCGGGCGCATTTTGACATTTCTCAAACGCCAATGGCAAGCCGCCGGCGGAAAGTAATACGAAGCCAACCCACACAAACGATGCCGATATGGCGATTCATTGACGAGTCATGTGCTGTTGAATACGCATATCCGCAAATTTTTGCGCTTGTAGAATAATCTCCGGCGGCACCGTTCCTTTCCTGCGATATAACGTCACCTCATCTTCAAGATCCGGCTGATGAACAGGCAATGACCACAGTGGTTCATAATATGCATGCAGCGGGCTCTCCGGCATACGGATCACGTCCTCAATTGTATGCAAAGTCAACCATATATCACCGACAAGATTCGTTGTGCTTCGTTTTTGTTTAAGCAATATCAGATCAAATTGTAATAACGGCGAAATCAGATCGTTCACAACTCCCCACGGAGCACTGTTAATTTTGATATAATGCGGCTCACCCGGAACATGAAAAAAGCCAAATCTCAATGCCGCGTTCTCTACAAAATCATCATCAATACAAATCAGAAATTGATCTCCGGGACGGTATGACTGCTTAATTCCCGCAATAACAGGAATAAGCCCCACCTCTGCGATGGGCTTTTGATGCTCAATCCACGGAAGACCCCATACAGGCGCAAGCCTTCCTGTTGCCACCAGCATTGATCCTGTAAAAAAACACGCGCTTACGAGAGTGCCGATCACAGCCATCCGCAGATTGCTAAACAACCACAGGCAAGCGGCCACCACAACAGCCGGCATGATGGCGGGAAGAATACGAACATCAAGCGTATACGTGATACCATAATTAAACAAAACCCACCACGCGCCGAATATAATCATGGGCTTGCAGTACCAGCCACAAGTGCGCATTGGGAAAAATTCTTTTTTTTCAGAATTATCATCAGCCCCTGATCTGCCGCACAACTTCACAATAATCTGAATCAGCCCCCACACCAGCAGCCATGACGGCAACAGCAGCAGCACCAGAGCCGCTTTTATATGCCATGCCATCGGGATTGCCCAGTATCCTTTCATGCCCAACATATACTGCTGAACCACGGCCGGGCCGTATGGAGAGCAAGCCAGAAAAATCAAGGCCGCCAAACCTGCCAGATAGACAATCATCCGTGCGCGATTCATCCTGCAACGCACCATTTGCCAGAGTAACACGGCAAACCACGGCAAGAAGAGAATTAATGCCGCCGGCTTGATCAGAATCGCCACAAAAAAACCGGCAACGGCAGCCATAGCCGCCCGCCATCCCGGGCGATACAAATCCCATGCGGCACAGGCAAACGCAAGCAATACCCCCACTTCAAAAGCTTCATCCACCATCAGCATATTGGGATATATTTTCAGCCAGCCTGGCGCACACAATATCGCCATAAGAGCGGGCGGAATCCACATATATCGCCCAGCCCGCCATGCAATCAGCACCAATACCGCAACCAAACCGAAAACACGACAAAACAACCACAACATTGCCACTGATTGTGAATCAATCTTCAGCCCGTATACCCAAGCGGCAATCGCCGACATCAACGGAGGTCGATTCGGCGCAGGAGTATTCAGATAGACCATCGGGTTAAGAGCCTGCCATGGATTTTTATCAATGCGGTACCCGATCTGTATCGTATTTTCAAGGTAAGTCACCTGATCATACGTTGGCAAGGCCGTGGTAGCGGATGCCCACATCGCAGTGATATTCAGATAACAATATACAATGGCCACAGAGGCCAGTGTAACAAAGGCTATAAGAATTTTACGATGCTGTGGCTGCGATGCTGATTGAACGCTCATTCTTCCGGCTCCTCAAGCGCTCTTTGATGACGATTATAAAAGTATGCCATGAGCACAAGCCCGAGTTCAAAAAGTCCCCACATCAGCATTGGCAGAGCAATATTGGTAAAAATATCCTGGCTTGGCGTCAGGAATACGGCCAGAACAAAACACCCGAAAATCACCCATCGCCGGCGCTTGCGTAATACCGCCGGATCAATCAACCCGGTAATGCCGATGATCGCCAGCACCACCGGCACATGAAAAACAATCACGTTGACAATCGTGATCATCAACGCTTCGTTGAGATATTTTTCAGGACTGATCAGCGGCACCATCAGCGTCGGCGGAGTGGCCATCATCACGCGGATTTTGGCGCCGTCCCAGAAACGCATCTCATTTTGCGTCTGGTTAAACCAAACCTGCCCCGGCAGCGGTTTTTCAGGATCTTTTTCCAGTAGCGGCACTGTCATTGCGGGTCCGGTTGTCGGCGCCGGCCGGGTATGCGGCGTATCAAGCGACGGGAAAAACGTGCTGTCATTCAGATCCACAAGCCGCTGTGTGATCGCTCTCAGCGCGCCTGTTGATGAACTTTCCGGCGGCGGATACGTAATCGTCCAGAAAACCAGGAACACCATCGTCGCCGGCAGAAAAATATAGTACGTAAACATGACGCCTATCAGCGTCATAATCGCACTCATGCCCATCAAAAACGTGGCCGCTTTGCGCTCCGCCGCATAAAGTCCGCTCTCAACAAACCGCCACGCCTGATATACCACCCAGGGAGAAGCCAGCACCAGCGCCGCTATCAGGCTGACCTTCATATAAATCGTAAAGCCCGGCACGGAAGAATCCGTATACGTCTGCTTCGGCAGCCCCGCCACATCAAGCACCACCACCAGCGGGCCGTATATAAACGAAATCAGATCGCGTCCATACCAGAACGTCAGCGCCCCGGCCAGTACCACACCCAGAATTGCCAGGATCAGCCTCTTTCGCAATTCCTCAATATGCTCGCCAAAACTCATGCGAACAAGCGACGATTCTTCCGGTTCATTAGCCATGCCTGAATTATAGAGCATCACGCACAAAAAAGGAGCATTGCGCAAAGAGTTATTCTGCAAAAAACAAAACGGGCGCCGCAATTGCGGCGCCCGTTATTTTCAGGCCATCCGATCTTATTTCAGACCCGGAATCTTGACGCCGCCCGAAGCCTTGATGGCATCAAGTGATTTACGCAACTGGTCAATCTTCGGCCCGTACTCGGCCGGCAACTGAGACTTCATGTCCTCAAGCTGCTTGATGGCTTTGTCGGCCAGATCAACTTTGTTTTCCTTGACGTAGGTTGTGGCATCCGCCAACAATTTTTCTGCCTGTGTGGTGACCGCGGAGGAAACGGACTTGGCCTGTTCCTGCGCGCCGCCGATTGATTTTGTGAGCTGCTCGGCCGTCTGCTGCGCCGTCGGCGTTGCCGAAGGAGTGCTCGGCGCGGCTTCTTCCTTGCCGCAACCGCTGATC
This sequence comes from uncultured Phycisphaeraceae bacterium, assembly GCA_964610975.1. Classification (GTDB taxonomy): domain Bacteria; phylum Planctomycetota; class Phycisphaerae; order WQYP01; family WQYP01; genus CAZSYN01. Next base: position 160,835 of record CAZSYN010000008.1, on the reverse strand, counting down.
AACGCTGTCCCCACCACACAAGCCGCCACAGCCAATACATATTTTGTCATAAAACCCCCATGAATAATTCAGCACCATTGCTGAGTTCATATTCTATTGTGCATGACTCACGCATGTATATAAAAATCCTCTTCCGTCGGAAAATAAAAAAGGCCCGCTCTTTGCAGAAGCAGACCTTCGTTTTTCGCTGGTAAAACGGATGTGGAATCAGGCTCTGTCTGAAGACTCGGCCGAGGCCGCGTTTTTAGACTAGGCCTATTCCCGGATGGCGCGGCAATGATATACGCCGCCGGGCGGAAAGTTTACCGGTACAAACTTAAAGTCCACATCGTGAAAGAAATTTTTGTAATACTTCCAGTAAATCAGCGGGAACTCGGTGATATTTGAATACACGCCGTGCGGACTGAGGTATTTACGCACGGATTGCCACACGCTTTCGCGCACCGGCTCCGGCAGCGACGGCGTGGCCAGGCACGAAATAATATAGTCCACTTTTTCAATGCCGCGCGCCTGAAGAATCTTATCAAGATCGGCCGCATCGTTATGCAGAATCTCAACATTCGGCATGCCGGCAAAACGGTCACGCACGATGTTATAAAGATCTTTGTCGCGCTCAATGGCAATAAAATGAGTGTGCGGCTTAAGCCGCTGAATGATCACTTCAGTTATTGGGCCTGTGCCGGCGCCAAGCTCAACGATCACCTTGGCGTTATCCCAGTCCACTTCGCCAACCGTCGCTTTTGAGAGCGACTTTGAACTCGGCCACACTGACGCGATTCTCACACCTTGCTGAAAAAACTTTCCCAGAAACACAAAATTGCTTCTGAGCTTATTCTTCTTTTCCTGCTCAACTGCTGCCTGCGTCATTGCCTTCTCCGTATGACCTGTTTCTCAGACATGTATCGCGAACTATAAACCCTTTTACCTTCCGCGTCTACGTATAATTGCAATCTTTACGCAAACAAAAAACAAACAAAAAGAAGCCTGCATAATCATATGCAGGCTTCTTGTGCTTATTCATATCAGGCTCGTAAACCCAAAATCAAGTATTAACATCCTTACTTGGCTGTGCTGGGCACTGTCGTCGGCAGGATGTAAATATCCACGCGACGGTTCTTTTCGTTACCCTTGTGATTTGCGGCATTTGCGGCCACCGGACGAACTTCGCCCCAGCCGGCCGGCTGAATGCGCGTACCGCTCACATCGTAATCGCTAAGCACTTCGCGCACAGCATGGGCGCGATTGGTTGACAAATACCAGTTATTGATGATGCTGCTGCCCTTGCGGACCGGCACGTCATCGGTATTGCCGACAATGCGAAGTTCATTACCCTGAATTTCCGCCAGATTCAAAATGCCCGCCAGAATCTTAAGCGCTTCCTTGGCGCGCGGCTTGACAATCGTTGAGCCCAGATCAAAAGTCAGGTCGCTCTTAAAGCGGATCAGGTTGTGATCCTTGTCAAACTCAAGCAGGTCCGGGTACATCCGAGCCAGATCCTCAAGCTTGTTCTTGACGATTTCCGGCAGGCTCGGGTTCTGAGACGCCGCCAGCAGATCATCATACTTCTTCTGCAATTCAGCAAGCTTGGCCGCCAGCAGATCACGCTCTTGACGCAGCGCGTCAACACCGCCCAGGCCGGCGTTGATGATCTTATCCTGCTCGGCGATCTTCGCCTTGAGGGCATCAATTTCCTTCTGCTTGACCGACAGGTCATATTCCGCACGAGCAAGCTGTTCGCGCGCCTGGTTAAAGGCCGCCTCAAGCCGCTTGTGTTCGTCCATAGAAATGCAGCCGGTCAGGCTGATCACGGTGGTGCCGATGACGGCAGCCGCCACAACTTGCTTCATACGCAGCGCAAAGGTCATGTTCGCTCACTCCGTTTTGATGATCGGGGAAAACAACTTATCTGCACATTATCGGCTTATGACCGGTCTTTTGACAAATGATTCCGCATAAATACATTGTTACCTGTTTGCGAATTACAAAGCTGCCGCCCCTTTCGTCCGATACTAGTTATAGTGTGCGTATTATGGGTGCCAGAGTATGCGTATTGGTGACAAAATGGATCACAAAACAAATACTCCGCGATCTGGCGTAGATGTACAAACGCTTGGCCTCGCCACCGCCAAACTGGCTCACGAGCTTAATAATCCTCTTGACGCCGTTATGCGATATATCAGCTTGGCGCAGCGCACGTTACGTCATGGGCAAACATCCGAAACAGAGCGCTATCTCAGCGATGCGCAATTTGGTCTACAACGCATGGCCGAGGTGCTCCGCGAGCTTCTTGAGACTGGTCAGCTTCACGATCCGCTGCCTGTGGCCGGTACGGAAACCGCCGAGTTAAGTTATGTGGCTCAGCAGGCGGCCGATACGCTGCGCCCACAATCACAAAAATCACAAGTACATGTACTCATTGAAGTTCCGGATAACACTCAAGTCACTGTCACACTCTACCAGGTACTCCTGAACCTGATTGAAAATGCCATTGATGTCGCCCCGACCGAAACCATTGTGCATGTTTCGGCCGAAGTTATTGATCATGAACTGACGGTACATGTCAGCGACCAGGGGCCGGGGATATCTCCTGCCGACCTGCCGCATATTTTTGAGCCGTTCTTTACCCGTAAGTCTCTGGGACAAGGCACAGGACTTGGCCTGGCGGTCTGTAAGGAAATCGTCAGCCGGCTCGGCGGCACAATTTGGGCCGAAAGCACCGGCCAGGGATGCCGCATGAACTTCAAAATTCCGTTTTCGCGATAAAATGATCCTCAACCCCAGTCCCTTATCCCCTCAATAAGGCAATTATCAGACTGTTGCTTTTTGGCAACATTTCTCCTTCAGGTTGCCGCAAAACAACCGATAACGGAGAAGACAGGAACTATTTCCTGTAGTCTTGAGTATTGAGATATGAGTAAAGCCATGACCGACGAGCAGATCATCAACGGCCGCCCAAGCATCCTTGTTGTGGATGACGACCAGATTATTGTGGACTCGCTTTCTGAGTTCCTCAAACTTGAAGGTTATAACGTTGAGTCATGCAATGACGGCTCCTCGGCCATTGAGATGCTCTCGGCCCGGCGCTGCTCCGTGGTGATTTCCGATGTCAATATGGTGCAGACAAACGGCTTTGAGCTGCTGCGAGCCATCAAGCAGCATTATCCGGATGTCGTGGTGATCTTTATCACCGGCTACGGCACGATTGAGAATGCCGTTGAGGCCGTCAAGATGGGCGCCTTTGATTACCTGACAAAACCGGTCAACGATGACGAAATCCGCGTGACCGTCGAAAAAGCGCTCAAACATCACACGCTCATCAGCGAAAACAAACAGCTTCGTGAAAAACTTGAGCTGCGTTATGGCCTTGATAACATCGTCGGCCACGACTACAAAATGCTGCGGATTTTTGATCTGGTTGAGGCCGTGGCCGATTCGCGCACAACGGTCCTGATGACCGGCGAATCCGGCACGGGTAAATCGATGATCGCCAGGGCGATACATCACCGCTCACCGCGACGCGATAAACCGTTTGTGGAAATTTCCTGCGGCGCGATTCCTGAATCATTACTTGAATCAGAATTATTCGGCCATACCAAAGGATCATTTACCGGCGCTACGGCTGACAAACCGGGCCGGTTTCTGGCGGCCGATGGCGGCACGATTTTCCTGGACGAAATCAACTCCGCATCGCAGGCTTTTCAGGTCAAACTTCTGCGCGTGCTTCAGGAACGTAAATTTGAGCCGGTCGGCTCAAATCAGACCATCACCGTTGATACCCGCGTGGTTCTGGCAACAAACCAGGATCTTGCCAAACTCGTTGAAGTCGGCGCATTCCGGCAGGATCTGTATTACCGCATCAACGTGGTGAACATTGTTCTGCCGCCGCTGCGGGACCGTCTTGGCGATATTCCGCTTTTGGCGCAGTCATTCCTTGATCGTTTTACAAAAGACATGGGCCGGCGCATTCAGGGGTTCAGCCCGGAAGCAATGGACGCCATGATGCGCTATAAGTGGCCCGGCAATGTACGCGAGCTTGAGAACATGGTTGAGCGCGCGGTAGTGTTGTCAAAAAGGCCGCTGATCATGCCTGAAGATTTACCGCCGCAGATCGGCGAATTGCAGAATAGCGCGCCGAGTCCCGCGCCAGCGATTGCGGGCCTTGCGGCGGCCGGTTTTGGCAATGCCGTGGCCGTCCCGGATGAGGACAATCGGCCCTGGGAACCCAAACCGCTCAAGGATCTGCTTGAAGAACCGGAAAAAAAGATCATCGTTCGCGCATTAAAGGCCAACGGATGGAACAGACAACTTACCGCGCAGCAACTGGATATTAACCGCACTACGCTTTACAAAAAGATGAAGTATTACGGACTGATTTCCGGAGACGAGGAATAAGGGAAACGCGAAAGCTAAAACGCCAAACGCGAAACAAGAAAGAACACACAAGTTGCCTTTGTTTCGCGTTTGGCGTTTCGTCTTTCGAGTTTTCTTTTAACATCCTTGTGTCGCATTACCCTGCGGCCTTATGATCGTATGGTTGCTAGTTCACATTTGCGATCAATAGGGATCAAAAGAAGATGGCCGCGAGAGTTAAACGTGTAGCAATTCTGGGATCAACAGGCTCAATTGGCTGTAACGCGATTGATGTGGTACAGCATCTGGGTGAGGGATACGAAGTCACGGCGCTTGCGGCCGGGACGCGCTGGCAGCAGCTTGCTGAGCAGGCCAAAACGGTTAAGCCCCACGCAGTGGCCATCAGCGATGAATCTCACCTGCCGGCGCTGGGCGGATTGCTCAAAGGAAGCGAAATTGAAGTATCCGGCGGCGAACAGGCCGTGATTGACTTGGCCTGCCGGGATGATGTGGACGTGGTGGTCGCGGCGATTGTAGGCGCGGCGGGTCTGCGGCCAGTGATCGCGGCGATCAAGGCGGGCAAAACCATCGCACTTGCCAATAAAGAGGCGCTGGTGGTGGCCGGCTCAATCGTCATGCCGCTTGCCAGAAAATATGGCGTTGACATTCTGCCGGTTGATTCGGAACATTCGGCGGTTTTTCAGAGCCTCCGCTCAGGCATATCGCAGGAAATCCGCAAGATCACGCTGACGGCTTCGGGCGGGCCCTTCCGCACGTGGTCGCGAGAAAAAATGACCAGCGCCACCGTTGAGCAGGCCCTGGCGCACCCCAACTGGAAAATGGGGCCGAAAATCACGATTGACTCGGCTACGATGATGAACAAGGCCCTTGAGATTATTGAGGCGCACTGGCTCTTTAATCTCCCGGCCGACAAAATTGAAGTGCTGATTCATCCGCAAAGCATCATTCACAGCATGATTGAGTTTGTGGACGGAAGCGTCATAGCGCAGCTCGGTTCGCCGGATATGCGCACGCCGATTCAGTACGCGCTGACGCATCCGCGCCGTTGCGACGGATGCAGCACGAAACTGGAGTGGGCCAAGATCAGGGAGATGACTTTTCAGATGCCGGATGACCGCTTTCCGGCGCTGGGACTCGGTTTTGAGGTGGTTCGCACCGGCGGCACCAGCGGCGCGGTTTTTAATGCCGCAAATGAGGCGGCCAATGAACTTTTCCGCAAAGGAAAGATCCGCTTCGGCAACATAGTAGAGCTGACCGGGCAAGTGCTTGAGAAGCATAAGGCTTCGGGATTTATTCAGGAGCCGACGCTTGAGGAACTTCTCGCGGCCGATCAATGGGCGCGGGAGGAAGTCATGAGTGTATGTTGTCATGTGGTAATTTAAAATGTGGGAATTGGCGGAAGAACGGTTTTCTTTTATCTCACACGGACCACGCCACACGCCGCACGATTGAGCCCCTATTTGACTCAGGATGAACGACTAAACGGAGATGTCTGCGTGAACGAACAACAAACAAATAAATCCTCCCGTCTGCGAAATCTGCTGGCGGGCCGTACGATTATGATGATGAGTCTGTTGCTGATGGCGCCGCTGACAATCGCGGCCGCGGCGGATGTGATTGAGAGCACGCGGCGGTTTATCATCGTGATCCTGGGATTTTCCTTCATCATTTTTGTGCACGAACTGGGCCACTTTCTGGTGGCGCGCTTTTTTGGCGTGGTTTGCCCGGTCTTCTCAATCGGCATGGGCCCGCGCATGCTCGGCTGGCGCAAAGGCAAAGGCCTGACCTTTGGTGAAGAAAAAGAAGAACCCGCCGGCGAAGAGAATAAAAACGAACCTCAGCAGAAAAAATCCGGCGAAACCGATTACCGCATCAGCTGGCTTCCGCTTGGCGGCTATGTGCGCATGCTTGGCCAGGATGACATGGACCCGACAGCCTTATCCGCTCATCCGCGTGCGTATAACAACAAACCGATCTGGCAGCGCATGTGCATTGTCTCGGCCGGCGTGGTGATGAACGTCATTCTCGCGGCGATCATCTTTGCGGTGGTCTTTTCGCCGGGAGTGGGCGTGCCGTTTCCGCCGGCGGTGATCGGCGCTGTTCAATATAACAGCCCGGCCGAAAAGGCGGGACTCAAAGCCGGCGACGAAATCGTCAGCATCAACGGAAACAAAGCGTGGCCGGAAGGCTCGCAAATGGAATTTACCGACCTTGTGATCGCATCAGCGCTCTCAACGGGCGAAACGGACATCAATCTTGAAGTACGCAGCCTCGGCGAAACCGCCACGCATACCATCGTGGTGCGCCCAGTTAAAGATGACCGCATGGGCATGCTTGCCATCGGCGTTGCGCCAAGCCCCAGCCTGATTATTGCGGGAGTCACACAGGGCAATTTGCCTGACGAAATGAAGAGCGTAAAGGCCGGCGATCGTATCGTGGCGCTCAATGACAAACCAATCAAAAATTATGCCGAACTTTACGAAGCCATACAGGAAAACGGCGCCAAGCCAGCAAAGTTAACGTTGGCCTACGGCAAATTGCCTAAAGAAAACGCCGGCACTGATGTTCCGGTCACCATGGCGGTTAATGGCGTCACAGGCATCAAAGTCATCCTCGTTCAGCCCAAACTGGATCAGCGCGATCCCAGCGCAAGCTGGTCACTGCTGGGCGTATATCCGCGAATCAAAATCGCACTTACTCCGGAAGCAAACGTGCCGGCCGGCAAAGCGGGCATGAAAGAAAATGACGTCGTCACGCGCATCGGCGCAATCAACAGCCCCACCGGCGAAGAGTTCATGAAGAGCATACAGGATAGCGGCGGAGCGCCGGTTGATATTGACGTGCTGCGCGAGGGCAAAACCGTCACGATGCACATCACGCCGGCCAAATTGCAGGGCGCATATCGCATCGGCGCCAATATCGCACTTGATCTTGAATCACCGGCCGTGGCAATGGTTGATAGCAAACCGGACGCGGGATTTTCTGAAATTATTGTGCGCGGATCTGAACTCAAATCAATCAATGACAAACCGGTGGCCAATCTGCATGATTTTGTCTCGGCCGCACGCGGACTCAAGGCCGGGGAAAGTGCGAATCTGATTTTCCGCAATCCCGACGGCGCGGAACAGAAAATCGCATGGCAACTCAGCGGCGATACGGCCCGCACATTGGGCTCTTATCATTACGTGCTGGGCATTCCGCTTGAGACACTTTACGCCACGCAGAAAGCAAACTCCGTTCAAAATGGCGTGCTGATGGGACTTGACCACACGCGCAAATTCATTTTGCAGACATACATGACGCTGCGCGGATTATTCCTGCGCACGGTCTCGCCGAATCAACTGCATGGCCCGCTTGGCATCGCCAAACTGGGTCATGATGTTCAGGATCGCGGCCAGGCGTATCTGTGGTATGTGCTGGGCATGGTAAGCGTAAACCTGGCAGTGGCCAATTTTCTGCCGCTGCCGATTGTCGATGGCGGATTGTTCCTGCTGCTGGTGATTGAAAAACTGCGCGGCAAACCGCTGCCGATCAAATTGCTCTCGGCCATTAACGTGGCGGGATTGTGTTTGCTGGTGTCATTGTTCCTGTTTGTGACGATCAGCAACGATCTTCCGATGTTCTGGAAATAAAAGAATCGCCCGCCCATTTTCCGCGGGTGTTTTATCAAACGCAGACGTGTTATAGTCATGCCATGACACAGAATCGTAATCCCATTGCGCTGCTGCCTGATGCGCTGGTTAACAAAATCGCCGCGGGCGAGGTTGTTGAGCGGCCGGCGTCGGTCGTCAAGGAATTGCTTGAAAATTCGCTTGATGCCGGCGCAACGCGGCTGCGCATTGATATTGAGGATGGCGGGCGCACGCTCATCCGCATTGTGGATAACGGTTGCGGCATTCCGCCGGAGGAATTTCCGCTGGCCTTTGCGCAGCACGCCACAAGCAAAATTCACTCGGCCGATGATCTCTTTGCCATCGCCACAATGGGATTTCGCGGAGAAGCGCTGGCAAGCATCGCATCCGTTTCGCATGCCACGCTGGTCAGCCGCACGGTAAATTCAGAGCAGGCGTATCGCGTGGAGTTTCGCGATGGCCGGCTTTCGCAGCCGGCCCCGGCCGCGGCGCCTGTGGGCACAACGCTTGAGATCCGCGATCTTTTTTATAGCGTACCGGCGCGGCGTAAATTTTTACGCTCTGATTCAACTGAATTTTCGCACATTCATGAGATGGTGTTGCGCATTGCGCTGCCGAATCCCGGCATCGCCATCACGCTGACGCACAACGGCCGAAGCGTGCTTGATCTGCCCATCACCGGCGACGGCCAATCGCGAGTCTCGGCCGCACTTGGCCGCGAACTGCACAGCCAGCTTATGCCCGTTGATTTTAATGAGCGCGGCGTGCGCGTAGCCGGGTATATCGGCCAGCCGTCATTGGCGCGCGCAACGGCAAAGTATCAATATATTTTTCTCAATGGCCGGTATATCCGCGACAGATCGCTGCTGCATGCGCTCAAGGAAGCGTATCGCGGACTCATTGAGCCAATCGCTCAGCCGGTGGCATTCCTGATGATTCAGCTTGATCCGGCGATGTTTGACGTCAACGTTCATCCGCAGAAAACGGAAGTCCGTTTCCGCGAGCCCAACGCGGTTTACGCGGCCGTGCTGGCCAGCGCACGCGAAAAACTGCTCGGTTCTGACTTAACCCCTGCCGTAAAAACCGCCAATCGTTTTGACGCGCCCACGCCGGCGCCAGGCGGATCAACCGTCAATTATTTCGGCAGCGGCAAATCAGCGGCAGAACTTTCCGGCGTGACCGGCAAGCAGGATATTTCCGAAACGCGCCGGCTGATGGCTGATTTTTTCAAGCAGGCGCCGGCGCAGGAAAATCTCTCATTCAGCAGCGCCGCGCCGCAGCCGTCGCCCATTGAAGATCCCAGCAGAATCACCGTTGATCCGGGCGAAAACAGCACAGGAGATCAATGCGGAACGCAATCTGCGGAACTTTCTTCGCATCATGTCATGCCGCCCACGCAACCGGCCACGACAACAGAATCATCCGCCAATGCCGCATCACCGGAGACCTCCGCGCCGGCGGCATATGCGCCCCAAAATATCCCGCGCTTTATTCAATTTCACAACACCTATCTGATTGTTGAGCAGCCTGACGGCATGCTGATTATTGACCAGCACGCACTACATGAACGCATTCTTTACGAAGAACTCTACGCGCGCTGCACGCGCGGCATTCTTGAGGGCCAGCGGCTTTTATTGCCGGAAATCATGCCGATCAGCCCGCGCCATCAGGCCGCGCTTGAGCAGGTTCAGCATCTGCTGACCAATCTTGGCATTGAGATCACGCCGGCCGGCGAGCATGACATTGCCGTGCATACTTTTCCGTCACTGTTGCGTAAGGTTAATCCGCGCGAATTTTTGACGGAGTTGCTTGATAAACTTCTTGAGCTGGGCAGTAAACTCACGCCGGAAGATTTGCTGCATGAAGTTCTTGATATGGCAAGCTGTAAGGCGGCCGTAAAAGCCGGATATCCGCTGAGCCATGACGAAATCGCCGCTCTGCTTGCCCGCAAAGAGCAGGTTGACCGCAGCAGCAATTGCCCGCACGGCCGGCCGACGACGCTGCGGCTGACCATCGGCGATCTTGAACATCAGTTCAAGAGAAAATGACAAAATTCAAATGGCAAATGACAAAACAAATGCATAAAAATATCCGTATGGCGCATGACTCCTTTGCCATTTGAGCTTTGTCATTCGTCCTGATACATCTCATCAACAATCGTAAGTAGTGTGGGGGAACTCAAGCATGCAGAGAACAGATCCGGACGGTATCGTCATCATGTGTGATTTTTGTCATCGCGACTGGGACGGCCAGGAGGCGATGATTGAGGGACATCATGGCTCGGTGATCTGCCTGACATGCCTGAATCGCGCGGCCAAAGAAAAATCGGCCGGCGCGGAGAAATTTTCCTGCACGCTCTGCCTGCGCTACAACATGCCGCAGGAAATGCCCCGATGGCACAATCCGCAGCATCCTGATGCCATCATCTGCAACGAATGCATTGAACAGGCGACCAAAACCTTTGCCAAAAAAGGATTTGCGACCAACTGACCCCAAAACCCTGTCCCCTGACTCCTAAACGCAGTACCATAGTCTTAACAATTCGCAAATAGTAGTTCGCGGGTTTGTCTGGTACCTTGCTACCGCTTAAAAAAAGGGGCGGAGACCGGCAATGGAGCACGAAATAGAGACAAAAGATCTTTCGGTCACAACCGTTAACGAAACGGCGTCCGAATTTATCAACCGCGACCTGTCATGGCTTGACTTTAACATGCGCGTGCTGGCTGAGGCCGAAGATACGCGTAATAAACTGCTTGAGCGTGTACGCTTCCTGGCTATTTTTTCAAGCAACCAGGATGAATTTTTCATGAAGCGCGTAGGGCTGCTTCTAAGAAAAATCACCCAGAACAAGCAGGAACGTTCTGTTGATGGGCTTACGCCGGCGCAGCAACTTCATGTCGTGCGCCAGCGTATTGCGGATATGTCCGCACGGCAACTGGCGGTATGGGCCGATCAGATCCGCCCGGCGCTTGAGGCTGAGCATATTTATGTGCGCACGTATGATCAGCTTTCGCCGGAGCAAAAGGCCAAAGCGGATGATTACTTTACCAGCCAGATTTTCCCCGTCCTTACGCCGCTGGCGGTTGACCCGGGGCACCCGTTTCCTTTTATCAGCAACTTATCGCTCTCAATCGGCGTGCTGGTAAGTCAGCCAGGCCATCGCGAACATCTCTTTGCGCGCGTCAAAGTTCCGCAGCTCTTTTCGCGGTGGATCACATTTAACGAAGGCGGCGACAGCGTATATTGCCCGCTTGAATCGCTTATTGAATCACGTCTTGAGCTTTTGTTCCCGGGAATGGAGATTCTTGAGCATCACGCATTCCGCGTCACGCGCAATGCGGAAGTTGAGACGGAAATTGAAGATCCCGAGGATCTGCTTGAGGTTGTTCAGGAAGAGCTTCGCGCGCGGCGTTTTGCCGATACGGTGCGTGTGCAGATTCCGCCGGGCATGTCGCCGGAGATGCGCCATGCGTTAATGGACGGCCTTGAGGTTGTGGTCGAAAATATTTACGAATCGCCCGGTCCGCTGGGGTTCGTGGACCTTATGGCGCTGGTGAACGTCGATCGACCGGATCTGAAGCTTGCGCCGTGGAAACCGGATGCCGATCCGGCTCTGGCCGACCCGGATACGAGTATTTTTTCCGTCATCCGCAAAGGTGACGTGCTGGTGCATCATCCGTATGAATCTTTTGATTCATCGGTTGAGCGGTTTATTCTTTCGTCGGCCAATGACCCCAAAGTGCTGGCCATCAAAATGACGCTTTACCGCACCAGCGGCGACTCGCCCTTTGTGCCCGCTCTGGCGCGCGCTGCCGAATCTGGCAAGCAGGTGGCCGTGCTCGTTGAGCTTAAGGCTCGCTTTGATGAAGAACGCAACATTCAGTGGGCGCGCGCGCTTGAAAATGCCGGTGCACACGTTGTTTACGGCGTGCTGGGGCTTAAAACGCATACCAAAACCGCATTGGTGGTCCGCAAGGAAGATGATACCGTGCGCTGCTATGCGCACATTGCCACCGGCAACTACAATTCAAAAACCGCGCAGCTTTATACCGATGTGGGCCTGCTGACCTGCCGCGAGGATATCTGCGCGGACGTTGTGGATTTGTTTTCGTTTTTAACCGGCCGATCCCTCAAGCGGGAATATCGCAAGCTGCTGGTGGCGCCGGTGACCATGCGCCCGCGTTTTATGGAGATGATCCACCGGGAAATCACCAATGTTAAAGCCGGCCGCAAAGGCCACATCATCGCCAAAATGAATCAGCTTGAGGATACCGAGGTCATTAAGGCGCTTTACGCCGCCAGTCAGGCCGGAGTCAAAATTGATCTGATTGTGCGCGGCTTTTGCTGCCTGCGTCCGGGCGTGCCAGGGCTCAGCGATAACATCCGCGTGATGTCCATCATCGGGCGGTTCCTTGAACATTCCCGTATTTTCTGGTTTATGAATGATGGCGAGCAGGGACCGCAGGAAGATTTCTTCATAGGCTCCGGCGACTGGATGTCGCGCAACCTGTCCCACCGTGTTGAGGCGGCCGTTCCGATTGAGGACGCCACGTTGCGCGACGATCTGCGGCATATCCTTGATATTTGCCTCTCTGATAATCGTTCCGCATGGGATCTGCGCGCCGATAGCACATGGCTACGGCGATTCCCCGCGCCGGGCGAGCAAGAGAGAGGAACTCAGCAGGTGCTGATGGAGTTAACGCTTAAACGGTCGCAGGCGGCACATGTTTCGCGTCTGGCCAAAGCCGCTGCCGAGGGCAAGAAAATCAGCCCATAAGCGGAAACTGGCGGCAAGCCTTTGCCTTTTATCCCGGAGAGAAAGGCATCACCGGGCCAAAATGACAGAAAATACGGTCAAACATACCCCAGTTCGCTTGACACGGCCCATGCTCAAGTTACAGTACGAGAATAGGCGTGGTAACACCGTGGTCAAAAGTTCGTTGGCAGACGAACTGGCGCTGCGGTACCCTTCTGCTTGATGTGCCTGTACAATGATTATTCAGCGGTCCGTTGGCGTGGCGGGCCCATATTGAATAGTAAACTCGTCAACCTAGTGCCGGGAGGCGACCCTTGAGTACCCTGACCAAGATCTTTATTGTCCTGCAATTGGTATTTTCAATCACACTGTCGGTCTTTGTATTTCTGACTCTGGGCGGCCAGCAGAAATATAAGGATCTGGTAGAAACCGAACGCAGCGGCAAAATCGCCGCCTTGGCGTCACTGGGCATGGCCAATGCTGATGTCAGCAAGCTTCAGTCGCAGTATGCTGAACTGCAAAATGCCAAGACCAAGGAAATTGCGGATCTGAATCTTGAACTGACCCGTCGCACCAGCGACGTCAACTCGGCGCGCGTCCGCAATGATCAGCTTGAGGCCGAAAAGGCCGAAGCCACCGCCAATGTTCAGCGTCTGAGCACCACCATTCAGCTTCAGCAGGCGGCCATTCAGGTTCGCGATACCGAACTGAGCGCCATTCGCCCGGAAAACCAGAAGCTCATCTCCCAGAACGCAGAGCTCAATCGCAAGAACAACGAACAGTCTCAGCAGATTGATCTGGCTGAAAAAACCATCCGCACCCTTCAGGAAACATTGGCCAGCCGTCCGGCGGCCCCGCAGGGATCAACCGGCGCGGCTTCCGCCACAGTTGCTACGCTCTCCGGCGTGCCGACCCAGGCCGTGATCAACGGCACCGTAACCAAAGTTCAGGACGCCAACGGCAAAACCTACGCCACCCTGTCACTGGGTTCACGCGATGGCGTTCAGAGCAACACCCGCCTGCTGGTATATCGCGGCAACACCTATATCGGCGACGCAACCGTCGTGCGCGTCACGCCGGATCAGGCCGTCGCCCAGATCAGCGAAAACAAAGTCGTGGTCAAGGAAAATGACCGCGTTATCTCCGGCTCAGGCTATTAAGCAATCATCAGACGCCGGACTTTGCGGCAACGCAAAGTCCGGCGCTGACGCTTTTTAAGTTCATGTTTGTGTAACGAATTGACCGATACATCCGGATGCAGACGTATCGCGCTCCGGCCGGAAATGCCTTACGGCGCCGGTTGGCACAATGCGAAAAGTCCGCCGCTTTATGCGGGCATCCGCCATCAGAACGATAAGTTCCGGGAGTCCCTCATGACGCGTATGAATACCCCAGGTCGCGTGGCCGTCCGTCCAGTGAACAATATTTACACTGGCTTGGCAGCCATTGGCGCACTGGCGACACTCGCCGCAGCAGCCGTTGCGGTTATTCAGTGGATTCATCTGCTGGGATAACCAGTTAGCGGCCCTTTACCGGCCTTCCATGCGCGGAATACATTCTGCGCCTGCGGGGCCGGTTAACAATGCGGCAGTTCAGGGTGCAATTAACTTCAGCGCCCGCATAAAGGATCTGCCGCATGAGCCACGGATGGCATCATCACCCATACTTTGCCAGAACCACTGCCAACAGCGGCAGTTTTACCGGTGGCGTGTTTTTCTCCATTTTATTCCCAGTGGGCCGGTTGATGGCATTTCGCCAGTCGCCGCTTTGTCATATAATCCCAAGTGAGCAAGATGAAGTTGCCAGGCGCAAACGGCAGCCTATGATTTGCCGGTGCGCCGCGGGTTATCGTTTTTCTGCGGCAAGTTCTGCGGCAGGGCCCGCCGGGCAACGGCGCAGCGTACAAAACCGTTATCGGCCTGACCAATGGGCGCAGGAAGTTTTACCGGCGGACCGGGGCACTGATGCCCCAGCCCGCGCCAGGCAAACTTCTGGCGCACGCAAAGGAGCTTAAGGCGTGTTCTTTGATTCTATCCTCGGCTGGTTCAGCCTTGACATGGGCATTGATCTTGGCACCTGCAACACCCTTGTTTGCGTCAAGGGCGAGGGCATCGTGCTCAACGAACCTTCAGTGGTGGCCGTCAAAAAAGGCACCAATCGCGTGCTTCAGGACGGCAACGCCGTGGGTCTTGTCGCCAAGGAAATGCTGGGCAAAACTCCCGGATCAATTACGGCCATTCGTCCGCTCAAGGACGGTGTTATTTCTGATTTTGAAATTACCGAAGCCATGCTGGCGTATTTTATCCGCCGCGTTCACGGACGCCGCGGCTTTGTCAAGCCGCGCGTGGTGATTGCGATTCCCTCCGGCATTACCGCCGTTGAAAAACGCGCCGTGCTTGATTCAGCGGAACGCGCCGGCGCGCGCAAAGTGTACCTGGTGGAAGAACCGATGGCCGCGGGCATCGGCGCGGGTTTGCCGATCACCGAACCTCAGGCCAGCATGATTGTGGATATCGGCGGCGGCACCACGGAAGTCGCCATCATGTCCCTTGCCGATATCGCAGTTTCCGAATCAATCCGCGTGGCCGGCGATGATTTTGACGAATCAATCGTCAACCACATGAAGAAAACCTATAACCTGATGATCGGCGAACAGTACGCTGAAAAAATCAAAATTGAGATCGGCTCTGCCGGAGCCTATAGCGAAGACCGCACCATGGAGGTTCGCGGCCGCGACATGATCTCCGGCCTGCCGCGCAAATGCATCATCACAAGCGAAGAAGTGCGCGAGGCGCTACAGGAGCCGATCGGCCAGATCATTGACGCGGTTACCCGCACGCTTGAACGCGCCGAGCCGGAACTTGCCGCGGATCTCGTGGAAAACGGCATCACCCTCGCCGGCGGCGGCGCCCTGCTGCGCAGCCTTGATAAAGTTCTGCATCAGGCCACAGGCCTGCCGGTACGCATCGCCGACGACCCGCTGACCTGCGTGGCGCGCGGAACCAGCGTATTTCTCGAAAATCTTGAATTGTGGAAAGATACGATGGAGTCCGACGTTACGGATATGTAAAAACAATGCTGAATATTAAATGCTGAATGCTGAATTTGATGACACGAAAAACATCGCTGATTTCCGGCACAATAGATCGTTACGGAAATTTTTCTTCAGCATTTAGCATTCTTAATTCAGCATTGATGTCGTAAAAGTGGGAATAATAAAATTCGGACTCGCCCACAGGAATACTGATACATGAATCCTCCCCGCATGACATCCCGCCGCTGGTTCTGGGGGCTTTTGACAGCGCTCAGTTTGTGGATGCTTTGGGGTGTGCATGGCACAGGCGCGGCGGTCGGGCAGATGGGCATTGCGCGGCGCATTGAATTTGGCGTCAATTCCGTATGCACGGTTCTGCTTACGCCGCTGAGCGCCTCGGCGCATTGGCTTCAGATTACCGGCAGCAACATGGTCTTTGGCCGGCGCAGCGATATCAGCCCCTCTTACGTTCGGCAGCTTGAGGATGACAATCGCCAGCTCAAAAATCTGGTGTATCTGCTCAACGGACAAAATGAGGAATACCAGCAAAAACTCAAAGAGCTTAATCAGCTTCAGAAAAGCTTTCCTTCTATCACCGCGCAAAATGTCATGCCGGCCAATATCACAATCCTCAGCCCATCCGGAAGCGGCAACCAGATTTGCGATATTGACAAAGGCCATCTTGACGGCGTGCGTGAGAAAATGGTGGTGCTGGCCGATCTGGCGCCGGTAGGCCGGGTGATTTACGCAGGGCCGAAAAACGCCAAGATCAGGTTGATTACCGATCGCGACCGCAGCATGCGCATTGACGCGCGCATTGATCGCGAAATGTCTGACGGCTCAACGCTGCCGATTGTGGGCCGCTGCCAGGTATACGGCACCGGCACAGGTGAGCTTCGCTGCGATGATGTCTCGGCCGTTAACACCATTGAGCCGAAAATCGGCGACATCCTGCGTGTAAACGATAAACAGTGGCCGCAAATCCCCGGCGCAATCATCGGCACTGTTGTCGGCGTTTCGCGCAAAGACAATATGCATTTACGCTATGATCTGAAAATCGCCCCGCGTGTGAACATCAATCACACGGATCGCGTGGTGGTTCTGCTGGCGCAGTAAAGTGGGCCTGATCAATTGACGACCATCAGTAAGGAAGGAGTCCGTCATGAAAAAGACGATGATTACGGGTCTTGTTTTGGCTGCGGCGCTGCTGGCTCTGCCGGTCAGCATGATGGCCAAATCTCAGGATAGCGCACAGATTGATGATCCGCGCGATCAACTGCTTCTGGGCAATGCGCAGGCCAATTATGATAACGCAACGGTGAGCGTGGCCGCGGCCACAAATATTGTGAGTCTTGCCGAAGCGGCGCAATACGCAGCACGTGGAGAAGATCAAAAGAAAGCAGCCGCCGCGCGCATTACGGATGCCAACAGCACGCTGAATCAGGCCAAAGACGCGCAGAAAAAAGCGGCCGAGAACCTGAGTAAAGTTCAGGATCTGTTCAAACAAAAATGACATCGGCGCGTTTGCTGATCATCCCACATCCGCAAGGCTGATCATGTCGCCAAAACGGCTCAGCGCCATGTTACGCAGGGTGATGTGATCGGCCGCAAGCAAGCGCGGGTCGGCCGCGACGGTATTAAAAGCATCGCGCCGCGCCATGCCAAGAAATTCCGGGTCAAACAGGAACTCCGGAAACTGAAAATCACTCCGGCCTGACTGCTGCGTGCCGATCAACTGGCCAAAACCGCGCAGACGCAGATCTTCCTCGGCCACCTTGAATCCGCTGCTATAACGCACCATTGTCTGCATGCGCGCGATGCCGTCTTCCGTCGTCTGGTCGCTGATGAGAATACAGTATGATTTGAGCTTGCCGCGGCCGACGCGCCCGCGCAATTGATGCAATTGCGAGAGGCCAAAACGATCCGCATGCTCAATGACCATCATGGTGGCGTTTGGCACATCAACGCCGACCTCAATAACCGTTGTGGCCACCAGGACATCCAGTTTTTTAGCGCGAAATCTCTCCATGATATTTGCGCGCGTGTCGCGGTCCATGCGGCCATGCAAAAGCCCCACGCGATAATCCTTCAGCCACGTTTTCTGCAATTCCTCCTGCGTGGCTGTGACGGAACGCAACGCGGCCTGCGAATTGATCTGCGCATACTGGTCGGAATCAAGCAGCGGCATATCGTTCTGATCAATCGTCGGCGTGACAACATACGCCTGCTCGCCCTCGGCAAGTCTCTTGGCCACAAACGCGTACACATCCTCCCGCCGCTCGGCCGTGACCATGCGCGTACTGATCGGCGTGCGCCCGGGCGGTAATTCATCAATCACGCTGACATCAAGATCGCCAAAAGCAGTCATGGCCAAAGTACGCGGAATGGGCGTGGCCGTCATCACCAGCGTGTGCGGCGCGCCGTGACGCTGACGCAGAATGCTCCGATGCTCAACGCCAAATTTGTGTTGCTCATCAATGATAATCAGCGCCAGCGATTTGAATTTAACAGATTCAGAAAGCAGCGCGTGCGTGCCGACGACAAGCCCCGTTTCGCCCTCGGCAAGACGCGAAAGTACGCCGGCGCGTTCATCAAGATTCTGCCCGCCTAGCAGCAGATCAATGCGCAGGCGGGAATTTTTCAGATATTTCTGCAATGTCAGGTAATGCTGCTCAGCCAGGATTTCCGTCGGCGCCATCAGCGCGGCCTGATGGCCCGTGGCCGCGGCGCACAGCATGGCATACAGCGCCACTACAGTTTTGCCCGAACCCACATCGCCCTGAAGCAGCCGGTTCATCGGCCGCGTACCGGTAAGGTCTTTCTTGATCTGCTCAACCACGCGATTTTGCGAAGCCGTGAGCGGAAACTCCACCAGCGCACGAATGCGCCGATCAACCGCATCATCAACGCGCAGCGGTAGTGCCGGCTGGCTGGTACGCTGATGATATCTCTTGATCGCCATCGCAAGTTGATGCAGAAAAAATTCATGATACGCCAGCGTGCGGCGCGCTTTTTTAACATCCGCCATACTCAGCGGACGATGTATGCGCTCCGTTGCTTCCCGGCGCGTATAAAAGCCACGTTCAGCCAGATACGCTTCCGCAAACCACTCCTGAACATGCGGCAACAGCGGCGACGCGGCGGACTGTATCAATTTGGCAATCTGCGGACTGCTTAAATCCGCCGAGGCCGGGTATACCGGCTCAATATGCGCATGCACCGGCGGCCTGTCCTCTTCTTCTTTAAGCAAATCCCACTTGGGATTCACAAACTGCAATCGGCCGCTGAACATCGTCGCCTTGCCGGTGATGCGAATTTTCATGCCCGGGCCAACTTTGCTTGACACGCCGTAAGGGTGAAACCAAGTCAGCATGGCGCGGTCATTACCGCCGGAGCTATCGGTAATCAACGCCTCAAAACGGCCTTTTTGACGGCGGATCATGCGCGTCTGAATCACATCGCCGACCAGCGTGGCCACATCGCCGGGACGTATCTGCGAAATCGGCAATTGTCCCTGATGCTGAATATAGTCGCGCGGATAATAGGTCAGCAGATCACCACAGGTGATAAGGCCCATTTCTACAAGTATTTTGGCGCGTGCGGGCCCTACGCCGTGCGCATACTGCACGGGAGTTTCGGGAGTCAGCGGCGGCCGGGGCATATCTGTCATAATCGGGAAATTATAGTCGGTAACAAATCGATTGAACACATCAGTAAAATTTCTGTTTTTCTGCCTTTCGGGAACAATTCATTTGCGCAGTGCGTTGTCATGTCTGACGGCTGCTCTCAGCAGATTCATTTTTCATCCTGAATGAAAAAAGCCGTCAATATAAATTTCCGAAAGGAAGATTTTCGTGTTGATCATTCAGGGTTTGCTGAACATATCACTCTCGGTCGTTCTTTGTGCCAATTCTCCCGCTGAAGCGAATCCGCGTGATTGCGTCATATTACCATTAACAGTGCAAAATATGCACACACAACAATTTTCAGATGACATCACGCGCCGTATTCGCAGGCTTGGCATTGATGCAATTCGCCTCCCCGGCAGCAGGCCGCCGCTGATTGCCGGAGCATACTGCTGATCACGACAAAGTTTCCGTTATTTGCAGCGAAGAAGAGTTGAGGCATACGCACAAAGCAAGCCAATTTGTCACAATTCTTCATGACATGCCGCATATACGAAACCGCCATCGCCCCGCACGGTTATTTATCAATTTTCGTACGCACGCAACCATAAAGTAACCCGCATACATCACTTCTGAATTTCTCATTTGATTGTTATCACAACGGATAAGCGGTAAATCGCTTTCTGGCATGCATTGTGCTTTACCTATTATGTGCATCCGGACGTTCCGGATATCCGCAAAGTCAACAGAAGGAGTTTGTCATGAAGCTTATGAGGACAAGTACTATTGCCGCAGCTGGTCTTGCGTGCGCATTTACTCTGGCCGCATGCAACTCGCATCCCTCGGCCATGCGCGAAAGCATGGCGCCGACCATCACGGCCTCGGCATCACACAAGGAAGCGCTGACGGGAGAAAGTGTTCTTGTTGATGCACGGACCACCAATTTCGGCGAAGGCAGCAAAGTCAAGTGGTCCGTTTCGCCGGACGTGGCCAAAATCAGTCCGACTGACGACAGTCGCGGCCTCTCGGCCATGTTCAGTGCGGATCAGCCTGGCACGTATGTTGTTACAGCGTCAGCCAAATTACCTGATGGCAATATGCTGCGATCAGAGACAAACATTGTGGTCAAAGGCCGCGCGATGAGCAGCGACTGATTATCACCGGCCTGATAAAGCGACCTGTTTCCGCGGACCTTGCGTGTATTTGTTCACACGCGGGGTCCGCTCTATTTTACAGTCTGAGTTGCGCTCTGCGTGGCTGCCTGCGTCGCTGGGCGTGTGGCCTGTACACGCGGCTTTATGCGGTAAATGGTATAATCATCACCCGTGATTGAATCGCCGAACGATCCCAGTTTTTCCGATTCCCGCGGCGTGCGGCGTTTGTCACCCGCCAGAATCACAATAACATTTTTCTGTTGCTCATCGGCAATTTCGCGCGCAACGCGATATGGCGCTTTGCGATGATCAAGGTTGTCAAAAACATTAAATGTCTGCCAGCTCTGAGTACGAATGGAGTAATATTTTTCGCCCGGCAGATAGGCAAAAATCGCTTCGGCAATCATATCCCGCTCGCCGACAAACAAATCTCCCTGCTGCATTTTTTCCTTGATGCACGCGGCCGCATTGGCGCTGTTTGACCACGTATTGCGCCTGATCTGCTTGACCGCTATGACATTACCCCATACGTGAATGCACAGCAGCGCGATAATTGCGACATGCAGACCCCATCGCCAGATTTTTCCTATCAGCCAGGGGCGGCGTGATCGCGGCGCAAGCGCAATCCATGAACTGCACAGAAACACAAGAAACAGCGTGCCCTGATGTCGTGTAGCACCCGGATATTTAACATGCAGAAAGGTGATGACCCCGGTAAATCCGATCACAAACACAAGCGCGGCGCGCGGAGAGAAAATCAGCAGCCCCAGCAGAATGCCGACGCACCAGGCAACGCCCGTGTACATGCTCTGGCCGCGAAAATCATCCCGCAACGCATTGCTGTTCCAGAAATTGCTGACGTCCTGCGGCACCGTCATGATTCCGTTCCAGATACAATTAAGCGTGCGTTCAATATGATGTTTATTGAGGTCAAAATTCCACCCGACGGCAAAGCTGTAATCCGCCGGCGGGTTCATACACAGGATTGAGAACCACGCCATCGCGGCAAAAATCAAAATGGCCGCGACGCAGCGAAAATAATGCCGCCGCCATGTATACCAGCCCGCGCGCGTCAGGCACATCTCATAGAACATCAGCGTAAAGAGGCCAAAGGCCACAAGTTCCGCAAAGACGTTGGCATGACATAAAAGCGCCAGCACCACGCTTTGCGTTAAAAATGACGTTCTGCGATGCTGCCAGAGCGCGCAGAAAATGAGCATCAGCAACATGCCGACCTGGTAATTGCGCGCCACGATGCCATATTCAAAAAAGGCGTAATACGAAAAGGCAAAGAGGATTTTGGCCGCCCACGTCAGCGGCGAATATCGCGCCAGCACATAAACACTGCTAGCCGCCAGCGCCAGATGCGTCCACTGCATTGCGGCCGGATTAACCGTCACACGCGAAACCAGCCACAGCAGCATGTGCCAAAGCACCGGATGGCCGTCATAACGCATATTGTGGACCAATGCCCAGGGCGTGGCCGAATCTCGCGCCATGACCCACGCCTGAACTTCATCCCGCCAAAGCGGATGCGCCCACACCACCGGCGAGGCCGCCGCAATATACAGTACTGTCAGGATAATCGGAAAAAGCAGCGCCCATTTTCGCCGCGCCGGCGCGGATTGCTGAAGCTCAGGCAGACTGGCTGTTGATACCGTGGTTGTCATCGCGCTCTCATTCAACGTAGAACAACAACTGCATATCAGATTATGTTCAGCGGCAACGCATGCCGGACATATCATTTTCGCCGCCGACGGAAAATACCCCCGGCCGTAATCGTCATAACCTGATTTCGGGATAAGCAAGCCCCATTCCCTTGACGGGATGGGGCACAAACCAATGATCGCAGGCGATTGCTCATGATTCGCAGCAAACCGTTCGCGCATCATGAAGTATCCTACAGATGACAATCGCTCGTACATCCATTGTGCCCCGCCCCATGAAGGAGCGGGGCTTGAAATCAACGCCCCTTATCCAGAACTCAGGTTCATATCACCAACAACGTTCCGGGCAAAAGAAGATTGCCCGTTTATTTCATTTTAATGATTTGCGAAAGATAGCTTACCGGCAGCCGGCAAGCGCCGCCATATGTTTCCGGATCGCTTCCGGATATGCGATGCATTCCTGCTCAAATACGCGCGCGGCCAGCGCGTCGGCCGAATCGCCGGCCAGCACCGGCACTTTTTTCTGCACGATAACCGGGCCGTTATCGTACTTATTATCCGCATAATGCACGGTGCATCCGGATTCCGTTTCTCCCGCGGCCAGCACCGCCTCATGCACATGATGGCCATGCATGCCCTTGCCGCCAAAACGCGGCAGCAACGAAGGATGAATGTTCATCACCCGGCCATGCGGCGGCAGCCATTCTTCCGGCAACGTCCACAGGGCCAAAAATCCCGCCATGATCACAAGATCCACATGATATCCGCGCAGCGTGGTAATGATTTTTTCTGAAAAATTTTCAATCGTGCCGCATTCCCTGCGGGTGATGACATGCAGAGGCAACTTGAGATTCTCCGCGCGCACATTGCCGTATGCTTTCGGATTGCTGGAGATCACGCACTCAATTTTGCAGTTCAGTTCGCCGCGCGCAATGCATTCGGCCAGGTTCTGCATGGTCGTGCCGCCGCCAGAAAGCAAAATACCAAGACGCAACGAAGATGATGAACAGTTACATGGCATACTCAAAACACCAAAAAAGTTCTCACAGAGAACACAGAGGACACCGAGAAAAACAGAAACAAATATTGTCTAGAGAAATTGCCAAAAACAATTCACGCGTCACAAGTTTATCGGAGCCGCCCCGCGATAGCGTGGCGGCATGTCATGTGCGATTTATTTTTGGCACATACTATATTTTCTCTGTGATCTCTGTGTCCTCTGTGAGAACTGCCTTTAATTAATTACTTCCGCAACATCGCGACCACTTCCGCATCGCGCTTGCTCAAATCGGGATACGCAGCCACGCTGCCGACATCCGGGCGGCGTTTCCAGCTTCGCGCGCAGCTCGGATATTTCTCACGTGTGTCAATAATCTTGATATCCCAATTTTCGCCCTGCTCAACACGGTGATAACCCACGCCAAGCGCATCTTCAATTTCCGGGCCGTACTGCGCGATGAGTTTGCTCACGTCATCGGCCGCCTTCGGCAGCACGATCAGAGCCTCGGCATCAAGCGGATTGCCCAGGCCGATGCTGCGCTTAAGATCATCAAGCTGCTTGTTGCCTTTTTCAATCAGCGGCATGAGCACATCCCAGTGCGCAATGGCGTCTGTCGTGGCCTTATTTTTGTTAATGCTGTGCTGGGTTATTTTGTGCAGATGAATGCTCGGCTCAAGTTTGTCGCCGCCGGGCAGTTTGCGCACGGCCGCCCATGATTCCTCGGCCGTAAAGACCAGCACCGGCGCCATTAATTCAATGATCGTCACCAGCGCATGATAACAAACCGTCTGGCTGGCGCGGCGCCGCGGCGACGTCGGCAATTCGCAATACATGCGATCCTTGATCGCTTTGGCATACGTGGCCGAGACGTCCACATTGCAGAGCTCGTACACCAGCTTAAAGACCTTATGAAATTCGTAATTGTCATACGCCGCATACGCCTCGGCCGCAACGGCATCAAGCCGCGCCTGCATCCACGTATCAATGCTCTGCTCACCCGGAGCAACCGCATCGGCCGCCGGGTTAAAGTCATACAGATTGCCCAGCAAATAGCGGATCGTATTGCGGATCTTGCGATACGATTCGCCCAGCGTCTTAAAGAGTTCCTTTGAGCACGGAATATCGTTTTGATAATCCACACTGCATACCCACAGGCGCAGGATGTCAGCGCCAAATTCCTTGAGCGCATCGGCAACCTTAATATCGTTGCCTTCCGACTTGCTCATCTTGCGGCCTTTGGCGTCAACGATAAAGCCGTGGGTCAAAATCTGGCTATACGGCGGCACGCTCTTATAACCGGCCGCCTCAAGCAGCGTGGAGTGAAACCAACCACGGTGCTGGTCTGAACCTTCAAGATAAAGCTCTGCCGGATACCCAAGTTCAGGATGCGTGCACTCAAGCACGGCATGATGCGACGCGCCGGACTCAAACCAAACGTCCAGAATGTCCTGCGCCGGGGTCAATGTTGAAGTCTGAATGCTGAATGCTGAATGTTTTTCACCGCGGGTTGTGTACACATCGTCAACCCAGGTATCAGTTCCCAGGATCTGCGTCGGAGAATCGGTATACCATGAGGATGCGCCGTGTTCTTTGAAATAAGCGGCAACGCGGCGGACTGATTTCTCCGTCAGCAGGATGTTGCCCTTGTCATCAAAAAATGCCGGAATCGGAACGCCCCAGCTACGCTGGCGGCTGATGCACCAATCCGGGCGCGTTTGCAGCATGCCCAAAAAGCGATTGCGGCCCCAGGCGGGATAAAACTCAACGTTCGGTTTCGCTTCGCCCTCAACCGGTGTGAGCCACTTGATCGCATTTTGCCACAGCGGGCTGGCGACTTTTTTACCGTCTTCGCCTTCGCCGCTGGCCTTAACAAACCACTGCTCGGTGGCGCGGAAGATCACCGGCTTTTTACAGCGCCAGCAGTGCGGATAATCATGATCAAAAACCTGTGCGTAGAACAGCGAGCCCAATTCCTTGAGCTTGTTCACCACCAAATCGTTGGCCGCAAAAATATTAGTCTTCGGATCGGCACGCAGAAATTCCGGCACCGTCTCGTCATACCGGCCGTCACCGAGAACCGGATTATAAATCTCAAGGCCATACTTCAGGCCGGTCATGTAGTCTTCTTTACCATGCCCCGGCGCGGTATGAACCAAACCCGTGCCGTCCTCAAGCGTAACGTAATCAGCGCAAACCACAGGCTGAATGCGTGAGTTATCAAGCGGATGTGTATATTTGATCTGCGCGGCAACTTCCTCGCCCGTATACGTTTTGCCGAGGGTAAATTCCGTTACGCCGCCAGCCAGCATCACTTTTTCAACAAGCTGCTTGGCCAGAATCACCGGACGCTCAAATTTGCGGCCTTCGCTTGCCGATTTGATCGTCACTTCAACATATTCAATTTCCGGATTGACCGCGACAGCGCGATTGGCCGGTATGGTCCACGGCGTAGTCGTCCAGATCATGACGTCAACATTGCCTGTGCCGCGGAAAATCACATAAATGCTGGTATCTTTTTTCTTCTGATACTCCAGTTCCGCCTCGGCCAGCGCGGTGCGGTCATTGACGCACCAGTGAACGGGCTTCTTCTGACGATAAACCAGATCGCTCTTGACCAGTTCGGCCAGCACTTCAAGGATGCCGGCTTCGTACTTGGGATCAAGCGTCAGGTAAGGATGATCAAAATTACCCAGCACGCCGAGGCGCTTAAAGCCGTCAGCCTGTTTGTGGACAAATTTCATTGCGTAATCATGACACTTGGCGCGCACGTCCGCCTTGTCAAGTTCGCGGAACTTGGGGCCAAGTTCTTTTTGAATGGCCGACTCAATCGGCAATCCGTGGCAATCCCATCCGGGCACGTAGGGAGAATCATAACCCTGCGAGGTGCGGAATTTGACCACGATATCCTTGAGCACTTTGTTGATCAGGTGGCCCATATGAATGTCACCATTGGCATAGGGCGGGCCATCATGCAGAACCCATTTTTTTTCGCCCTTGCGAGCCTTGCGAATCTGGCCGTAAAGATCCTGCTCCTGCCAGGTCTTGACCATGGCCGGTTCTTTCTGAAGCAGATTTGCCTTCATATCAAATGAAGTTTTGGGAAGATTCAGTGTGTCTTTGTAGTTATTACCAGATTCAGTCATGGGCGCTCCGGCGATCAATAAAAAAATAAGAAAATTATTGAACCACAGAGGACACAGAGACCACAGAGAAGACAACTGTAAATAAGAAATAATCCTGTGAGTTTTTAATTCTTATCTTTTATTGTTTTCTCTGATCTCTGTGCCCTCTGTGATCTCTGTGGTTAATTCTTTGTGTTACTCTCTTAACTATTCGTAAAGAGGGTGAATTATAACCATTTTGCCTCGTCATGAACACTCCGCGACAAGCGGCCGGAAATATCGCAAAAATCCGCCCGAAGTTGTTGGTTTGTTTGGGAGGGGTGATATACTGCGGGATCTGAGAAAATTAGGATGACGATGAACCTGAATCCCGACGACATCTTAAACGGCCTGACCGAACCGCAACGCGAGGCGGCCACTACAGTTGATGGCCCGCTGCTGGTTCTGGCCGGCGCAGGATCTGGCAAAACCCGCACGATCACCAGGCGCATTGCCTATATGGTGGCCATCGGAATCCCGGCCAACAGCATTTTAGCCATCACATTTACGAATAAAGCCACCGCCGAAATGCGCCAGCGCATCACCGACCTGCTCGGCGGCGAAGGCAGCCGCCTGGCGCGCATGGTCACCGTGGCAACTTTTCACGGATTGTGCGCGCGGCTGCTGCGCGAATATGCCGAAACCATGAGCCTGCCCAAAACGTTCACTATTTTTGATTCCTCTGATCAAGTCAAAATGATCAAACAGGCAATCAAAGATTGCTCACTGAGTACGGAAAATTTTCAGCCGCAGGCTGTTCTGGGCGCCATCAGCAAGGCCAAAAACAAACTGCAAACCGCGGCCGCGTATACTCAGCAGGCCGGGGCGTATTTTGAAAAAAACGTAGCGCGCGTATACGCCCGTTATGAGGCGCTGCTGAAGGAAAACAAGGGCGTTGATTTTGATGACCTTCTGCTGAAGGTCGCCGTTTTGCTGCGCGATCATAAGGATGTCCGCCGGCAACTACAAGAACGTTATCAATATATCTCAATTGATGAGTATCAGGATACGAACCACGCGCAGTTTGTCATCGCGCACATGCTGGCCGAGGGCCATAAAAATATCTGCGCCACGGGCGATCCGGACCAGAGCATTTACGGCTGGCGCGGCGCGAATTTGAGCAATATTCTTGAATTTGAAGAATATTTCGGCAACGCCAAAACCGTCCTGCTTGAGCAGAATTATCGCAGCACCAAAACAATCTTAAAAGCGGCCAGTACGCTCATCGCCAACAATACAAAACGCAAAAAAAAGGATTTGTGGACCGAAAACGAAATCGGCCCAAAAATCACGCTGCTCAAGACCAATGACGAACATCAGGAAGCGCACGAAATTGTGCGCCGGCTTTCCGAAGCGCACGAAAAAGACAAGCTGCGCTGGGACCAAATCGCCATTTTTTATCGCGTCAACGCGCTCTCGCGTGTACTTGAAGATGCGCTGATGAAGTCCGGAGTGCCTTATCAGATCGCCCGCGGAACGGAGTTTTACGCGCGCAAGGAAATCAAGGATGTGCTGGCGTATCTGCGCGTCATCAGCAATCCTTCGGATAACATCAGCCTTGAGCGCATCATCAACGTGCCGACACGCGGACTTGGCGATACGAGCGTCACGCGTCTACAAACATTCGCGGCCGACCACGGCATTTCTCTGCTTGAGGTTTTGCCGCAAGCCGATGCGATTGAGGGGCTCAGTACGCGCGCTAAAAACGCATGCAAAAGACTTGGCGAGCAATTCAAAAGCTGGCGCGAAGCGGCCGGCATGCTGGCGCCGGCGGCACAACCGGCCGAGGAAAGTAGCGATCCGCTTTTTGATATGGCCCTTGCCGACGCAATGGCGGAATCAGAAGAAATTCCCGATGAGCCCGGCGCATCCGATGGCGATGATTTTTCCGCCCCGCCAAAACCGGCAGGCCCGCCAATTCGCAATCTTATTGATCGCATCTACAAGGAATCGGGCCTTGAGGCGGAGTTCAAAAAAGATGACGATCCTGATAAGGACAAAGCCGCCAACGTTGAAGAATTGATCAACGTCGCGGCGGAATTTGATCAGCAATCGGCCGGCGCACTTGGCGATTTCCTTGAGCAAGTCACGCTGGTCTCCGATGTCGACCGCTTGCAGGACGAAGGCGGCTCCGTCACGCTGATGACACTGCATGCGGCCAAAGGTCTTGAGTTTCCCTGGGTGGCGATAGTCGGAATGGAGGACGGCCTGATTCCGCATGCGCGCGCGATCACCGGCTACGGCGTTGACGAAAACGAAATGGAAGAAGAACGCCGGCTCGCATTTGTGGGCATCACGCGCGCGATGAAGTTTTTAACGCTCAGCAATGCGCGCTACCGCATGGTGCGCGGGCAAACGGAACGGACGATTGAGTCGCAGTTTATTTCAGAAATGCCGCCGGAAGTTTTTGATTCAGTTGATTTGTGCACGCAGGATGAGGGCGCCGGCAGCCTGGGATATCGCGACGAGGCCAGTTACGCGCGCCGCGCCGCCAATGAGCGCCGGCAATATGAATCAGCAGCGCAGAAATCAGAAGCAACCGCGACCGCATGCGAGTTCCGCAAGGGCCAGCTTGTGCGTCACGCGCAATTTGGCCTGGGGCGCATTGAGGATATTTCCGCCGCGGGAACCATGACCCGCGCAGTGGTGCATTTTCAGATGACCGGGCGAAAAACACTGGTTTTGCAGTATGCGAAACTTGAGAAAGTAGACGCGTAAGAGGAAACGCGAAAGACGAATCATAAAACGCGAAACAAAAAAAACTTTCGTTTCGCATTTATTTTTATCACAAGAAACCGAAAACAACCGAAAACAAGAGTTTTTTCACAGAGAGCACAGAGAACAAAAATTTAAGATCTTTTTCCCTCTGTGTTCTCGGTGTCCTCTGTGAGAACTTTTCCCCTGTTCTTCCGTTTCGCGTTTTATGATTCGTCTTTCGCGTTTTCCGCCCGCGTTTTCCGTCACTCTTCCCCAAACAATCCCCGGCCGATGCGGATATGCGTGGCGCCTTCCTCAATGGCTACGGTATAGTCGCCGCTCATGCCCATGCTGAGATACTTAAAGTTATTGCCGCCGATTTTGCGGAAGCGGAACTCCTCAAAAAGTTCACGCAGACGCGCAAAGTGCGGGCGCGAATCTTCCGGATTATCGCTATAGGGCGCCATGCACATCAGGCCGCAAAGCTGCAAACCGTCCATTGTGTCCATTTGCTCGGCCAAATGAATTGCCGCGCCCACGGCCACGCCGTATTTGCTATCTTCGCTGGCCACATTGACCTCAAGCAGCACGCGCACCGGCTGATCACCCCTGGCCGCGGCAGTCTGAATTTCCTCGGCAAGCCGCAGCGAATCGACGCTATGAATCATCGCGCACAGATGCATCACCGGCTTAACTTTGTTGCGCTGAAGATGGCCGATCATATGCCAAAAAATATCCTGAGGCGCGGGAATCGGCTTATCAGTTTTGCCCTGCTGACGTGAGAGCCATTCTGCAATCTGCGCCGAGCGCTGCTGCAATTGCTGAACGCGGCTTTCGCCCAGGTGGCGCGCGCCGATCTCAACAATTTCCTTGATTTGTTCGGGTGTTGCCGATTTGGTAACGGCGATCAGGGTCACGTCCTCCGGACGGCGCCTGGCCTTCGCACATGATGCTGCAATATTTTCGAGAATCTGACTATACTGATCCTTCAGAATCACGATGCGGCCCTCCTTTGCCTTGATGATGAATCATTATCGTGCCAACGGCGCAGAATGGCAATACATAACGCCGGGATATCAGGACGGACCTCAATGACAAAATTCAAATGACAAATGGCAAAACAACGAACAGAAAAATTAACCCGAGCCTGGTCATATGTCATGGGCAGCGGAACCCTCAACCGCCATGAGTTCTTCTTCGCTGATCAATCCTCGGGACCGGCGATCTTCCCAATCCCGGCGCCAGGCAAGGAAATTCTCAATCACATCTTCAAAATCGGCCACGGAATTGATCGTGCGCATCGGATCGCGCAGACAGCGGCACGGGTTCATCGTTTTGGCATACCAGCTTATGCGTTTGCGAAACTCAAGCACGGCTATGCGATCATTGCGTGTGCGGCAGAGATGATAAAAATGATCACGGATCATTCGGCATTTATCGTCAATCGTGGGCGCGGCGGGAATTTCTCCCGTTGTCAGATACGCCCAGGTATCGCGAAAAATCCACGGACGGCTCAGCGCGGCCCGGCCGATCATCACGCCGGCGCAGCCGGTCATCTGCATCATACGCTGAGCATCCTGCGGCGATTTAATATCGCCATTGCCGATGACCGGTATTTTTTTAACGGCCGCAACCACCTGCGCTATGCCGTCAAGACGCGCGCTGCCGCTGAAGCGCATTTCCGTTGTGCGGCCATGAATCGTAATCGCGGCCACGCCGATCTGCTCAAGCCGCGAAGCCAGATATGGCGCAACGATACTCGTATCATCCCATCCCAGACGCAATTTGCATGTCAGCGGTGTGCGCGGCAGCACTGCCTTGATTTTCTCGACCATTTTCAGCGTATGATCCGGATTGCAGAGAAGTTTGCTGCCGCCGTCGCGCTTGGTGATTTTATCAACCGGGCAGCCCATGTTGATATCAATAATGTGCGCGCCGCGGTACTCGGCCCACAATGCGGCCTCGCAGAGCCGCTCCGTATCACTGCCATAAAGCTGCATGCAGATCGGGCTGTCGGCAGGTTCTGTTGCGCTGAGTTCAAGGCTGCGTTTGTTTTCGCGCAGCACGCCTTCCGGACACAGCAAATCGGTACACGCAAGGCCCACGCCGCCGCAACTACGCGCCACGAGGCGAAATGCCAGATCGCAATAGCCGGCTATCGGCGCCAGGAGCAAATTAGTGGTCAATTGAACATGGCCGATAGTTAGCGGAGCGCAATTCATCCCGTCATTATACGAAAAAGAATGACAGGAAAAAATGGCCGCAAAATCAGCGCATTCCGCATCATCACATATGCCGGGCGACATACATACTTGTTGAATTTGTTCAATTATGCCAGATTCGCGGCTATTTATTCTCAAGCACACGCACGGCCACGACGGAAGTTGATCCGTCGGCAAGCCTGCGGCGATCAAGTTTGGCAACGGATAATTCCTGAAGATGAATCTCCGCATTAATTTTGGCCACTGCGTATTGTTTTTCAGACAGGAACACAACCGCGCCTGCGAGCTGCGGCTGGCGTAAATCTTCAATTCGCGCGGCCGAAAGATGCTCACCAAAATAAAAAACAATGTTGAAAAAACCTTCCGCCAATCCGTGTGAGCGAATCATGGTATATCGCGGAGCAATATTTTCCGGCGGCAGGTTATTAAACTGTGACACAATCGCGCGCGGCTCATCAGGCCGAACCTTGAGCTTCGTAAAATAAAGACGATGCGCCCCGGCGCCATCGGCCTTAACCGGCCAAAAGATGATCGCCACGGCCGACCAAACCAACAGCAGCACGATGCCCCAATTGGCGGCCAGCGCCAATGTGGGATTGTGCCGCCAGGATTTCTCCGCCGAAACAAAAAGCCATACCGCCAGCACAATGCCCATGATGGCCAGCAACACAGCCTCAATGATCACCGGCCGGTAATAGAGTACCGAAAGTATCAGCGTCACGACGCCGGTAATCGCACAAAGACTCGCCGCCATACGCGCCGAATGCAGATGCAATTTGATTCCCGCGCCGCGCGGCCAGGAGGATGCGTTCATCACCACCGCAGCGGCAAGCAGACACAACGGGAAAATCGCGGCCATCATGTGACGTGGCCGGCCAATGGGCCAAAGCCAGAAAAATAACGTTACCGCAATCAGCGAGCACAATAAATAACGGTACAGGGACTGCGGCATATCAAGCGACTGACGCGCGCGCTTAAAGAGAAGCGCAATCAGCGCCAGAGCCCAGGGCAAAAATCCACTGACAAGCTCAAGCGGATAAACGAAGTAGCGGACAAAATTGAATTTCTTTTGCTGATTTCCGACTGCCGCGCCATCGGCGCCCATTTGTGCGCGCCAGTCATTCATTAACTGATAAAAAGAATATCCCGTCTGGTTTTGCAGCAGCAAGATCCACATAACAAAAGGAGCCAGCACAAGGACCACACACGCCAAATGCCCCGGCGAAAAGAGCGCCTTGAGTCGTTTTTGCACAATCAGGTATGTCAGCAACGGCACATAAAACAGCACCAGCGCCGGCGGGCCTTTGGTAAGCGTGGCGCAACTCAGCACCAATGCGGCGAACAACCAGTGCCGCGTGCTCACGTGGCCACGCGATTCGCCATGCCACCAGATAGCCACAGCGCCGGCGATCATCGTGCTGAGCGTGGCATCAATCTCGCCAAGAACGCCCTTATCAAGGCAAGCCACGCTGGCCAGCAGAAATAACGCGGCAAGGTTGCGCGTGGCGCGATTCAGACGCGGATCAGGAAAATACGCCACGATCAATGCGCCAATTAATATAGCCATAACAGAAGGCACACGAACCGTTAACGAATCCACTTTGCCCTGAATCGCGCCAACGCCGGCCACAAGCCAAAAATATCCCGGCGGTTTATTCAGATACGGCTCACCATAAAGTCGTGGCGTTATAAAGTCCCCTGTTTGCAGCATTTCGCGCGCCGGCGTAGCGCGCCGGCCTTCCTCAAGACGCAGGTCGCGCGCGCCAAGTTCCGGCAAATACGCCAATGCCCACAGCAGCGGAATCACCACCACCGCAAACCAGCGCCAGTTCAGGCAACGTAACCAGTCAGCTTCTTTCAGGTTCATTCCGCTATGTTAACATGACTTTCGGCTCGCCACATCCTTATCCTTGCTGTTACAATTCCCGCCATGACCACGTTTGCCAGAAACGATTATCGTTCAGGACTTACTTCCGCTCGCCACAATCATTTGGGGCATTACGGACTGCTTGCCATTCTGCTGATCATCCTCGGCGCGCTGATGCTTGCTCCCGTGGTGCTGATGGTCGGCGCGTCATTCCTTGACGGCAATACGCCGACGCTTTTCTGGCTGCGCCAGGTGTTGAGCAATCAGGTGTTCATGGGCCGACTCGGCAACAGCTTAATGCTCGCGCTGATTGTCACGCTGCTTGCCAACATCATCGCCATTCCGCTGGCCACGTTATCTCTGCGCTATAGTTTTAAGGGCAAGGCGATTTTGAGCGGGCTGATTCTTGCGCCGCTGGTATTACCGCCATTCGTCGGCGCAATCGGCATGCAGCAACTGCTGGGCAAATTTGGTTCGCTGACAATGCTTCTGCAATACGCCGGCATTTTTGGCTCCGGAGAAGGCATTAACTGGCTGCGCGATGGCGGATTCTGGGCATGCGCGATTCTCATTACGCTTGGCCTGTACCCAATAGTCTTTTTGAATGTTCAGGCGGCGCTTGCCAATATTGACCCGGCCATGCTTGAGGCCGCCGAAAACCTCGGCGGCACGCCGCTGACCAACTTCCGCCGCATCACCCTTCCGCTGGCCATGCCCGGCATCTTTGCCGGTTCTGCGCTCTGTTTTATCTGGGCGTTTACGGATCTTGGCATTCCGCTTCTGCTTGATTATCGCCCGGTTGTCTCGCGCGCGCTTTTTGATGACCTTGCCGTCGTGAGCACTGGCCGCGGCTCGGAAGCCTTTGCCAAAGTGCTGGTGGTTCTGGTGATCAGTGTTCTGGTTTACGTGCTCGGCAAGCTAACGCTTGGCCGGCACAATTACGCCATGACCAGCAAAGCAGCCGTTGCGCAAACAGAAACACAATTGTCATGGGGACGCTCGCTGCTTGTGGCGCTGCCGTTTCTCATCGTGATTTTTCTTGCGATGCTTCCGCACATCGGTGTGATTTTGTATTCCTTTACGGCCGTGGCCGTTGAGCCGGGAATCGGCTGGGGCGAGCCGCATGTTTTTGGCTGGCATCGCACCATTTTCCCCAGCCGTTTTACGCTCAACGGATATATCAGCGTCTTTCGCACGCCGGAGATTTACGTCGCGATTATCAACTCGCTCAAGTACGCCGCGATCTCAACTTTTTTTGACGTCATCATCGGCGTATGCGTCGCCTGGCTGCTGGTGCGCACCAAAGTCGTCGGCCGGCATCTGCTTGACGCACTTGCCATGCTGCCGCTGGCCGTGCCGGGCCTGGTCATGGCTTTTGGTTACCTTGCCATGATCCCCATGTTCATGTGGCTCTTAAATACGGCCGGCAAACCTTTTGGCTTTAGCGTTGATTTTAAGTGGTTTATGACGCACCCGATGCTGATCCTGGTGATCGCTTACTCCATGCGCCGCTTACCCTATATGGTTCGCTCTGCGGCCGGCGGTTTGCAGCAAACGTCCGTCACGCTTGAAGAAGCCGGCTATAATCTCGGCGCCAGTAGCTGGCAGGTGATGCGCCGCATCACATTGCCGTTGCTGATGGCCAATCTCATCGCCGGCACGCTGCTGACTTTCAGCTTTGCGATGCTTGAGGTTTCCGACAGCATCATCCTCACACAATTTGATGCCGATTACCCGTTGGCGAAAAAACTTTACGTCTTAGGTACGGATACCGCCGGCCCGGATAACATCCGCAATGCCTGCGCGCTTGGCGTCATCGCCATGCTGCTTCTCGGAGGAACAATTATCTCGGCCGTACTCCTGATGGGTAAACGCCTCGGTGCACTTTTTAGAGCCTGACGCATTATCTTCTTTTAATATACATCAGTTAATGAGCTGTCTTTGCGTCATTACGCCATAAACATAAGTCATTATCAACGCTAAAATTATAAGTAAAACACCACACAATCACACGATATGTGTCCCTATTTCCGCTTGACCCGTTCTCAGCCGGAAAGTAGAACATAGCACATTATTCAGGCCTGTTTCCTCCCACTTTTTCACTCTGCGATAGTCTGATTGCGGAGGTTCCTGAATTTTTCTGCAATCCTGACGTCATGACGACTTCGGATTGACTTCTTTGTTATAACAACTAATGATGAGAGGTCATGATGGCTGCCAAACTACAACACGAGATCGGTAAGCTGCATCCTTTTGAATGCAAGGAGCAGGAAGTTTATTTGAATATTGAGCGCACGGCCGACTTTTTGCGCCGTGGCGTTGAGGAACTTTTTCGCCCTTACGAACTTTCTTCAACTCAATATAATGTCCTGCGTATTTTGCGTGGCGCTAAATTTTTTGAGCAAAAAGAGTCGCTCCCCTGCGGCGAAATCGGCCAGCGTATGGTCACACGCGATCCGGACATCACGCGTTTGCTTGATCGTCTTGAAAAACGCGGCTTTATTACCCGCGCCCGGCAGACCAATGACCGCCGCGTGGTTAAAGTTCAGATTACCGACGCCGGCCTTGAAGTATTGGCCAAGCTTGATGAACCGATCACCAAACTGCACCGCCAGCAGCTTGCTCACGTCAATGCGGAAAAACTTCAGCAGCTTAATGATCTGCTTGAGAATTGCCGGGATACGCCCGCGGTAAATTCCACGCAGGATCAGCCGGCATCAACTCCCTGCGAGAATTTTCAGGAGCCCGCATGAAGCACGCGGTGGTGTTACTTTCCGGCGGACTTGATTCCGCCACAACGCTTGCCATTGCCCGGCATGAAGGTTACGCATGCCACGCATTGAGTTTTGATTATGGTCAGCGCCATCGTTATGAGCTTGAGGCCGCGCGCAAAGTCAGCAAAGCCCTGGGCGTGGTTGATCATGTCACGGCGAAAATTGATCTTCGCATTTTTGGCCACTCCGCATTGACGGATGACGCCATTGCCGTGCCAAAAGATCATCTCGGCCAGCGCGGCGATGACGGCTCAACAATTCCCGTTACCTACGTGCCGGCGCGCAATACGATTTTTCTCTCATACGCTCTGGGACTGGCCGAAGTCACAGGCGCAATGGATTTGTTCATCGGCGTCAACGCGGTTGATTATTCCGGTTATCCGGATTGCCGCCCGGCATTTGTGGATGCTTTTGAAAAACTCGCCAACCTGGCAACCAAAGTCGGCGTTGAGGGCATATCAGGCGGCTTTATCGTGCACGCTCCGTTGATCAACCTCACCAAAGCGCAGATCATCACCCGCGGCCTTGAACTTGGCGTACCCTACGAACTGACACACTCATGCTACGATCCCGATGCACAGGGCCGCCCCTGCGGCCATTGCGACTCGTGCCTGCTGCGCAAACAGGGCTTTATCGACGCCGGCACCGTTGACCCGGTCAAGTACCAGTAAATCAAACTCGCAACCTGAGTTCGGGATAAGCAAGCCCCATCCCTTTTATAGGATGGGGCACAAGCCAGTCGTCGCATACAATTGCTCATGATCGCAGCGAATCATTCACGCATGATGACGCACTCAAAAAACTTTTGATTGTTCGCACATCCATTGTGCCCCGCCCCATGAAGAAGCGGGGCTTGAAATCAACGCCACTTATCCCGAACCCTTACTTCAATGTCACCAGCAAATAGAATGTCCTGGCCTGTTTGGCTTTTTCCGTCCAGATTTGGGCCTCTTCTTTTGTTGATTCGCGGATCGGCACTGCGATTTTGATGCCTTTTTGTATTTCCGTGACGGCCTCAGGCGCCAACGTCATGCGCGTACCGATTGCCGACACGCGCTCAACGCGTTCAATCTGATTGAGGCTGACATCCGGCAGCGTCACCGTCACCACCGGCGTACCTTCGCTCAAGTGCATCGTATCGCCATCGCCATTCCAGTCGACAAACAGATCCGCATCGTTATTCTGCGCCATGTGAATGGCGATCACAATACGATGGGCAAGAGCAAATCCCTCGGCCGCACTAAGCCGCTCATCTTCCTCTTCCTTGAGCACGGGAGTTGCCGAAAAGTTTTTGTACATACGAAGATCATCGCCGGCCAGCAGATCTCCGAGCGCTTTAAGGCTTTTGCCATGCAGAGACAATTCCTTTCCGCTCCAGAGCCCGCGCAGATAGCCGTATGCTTTCGGATCGGCCGGCGCACCATGCGGGAAAAAAAACATTTTATACTGATCGGCACGCGCCTGATGTTCAAGCGCCCATGCCAAAAAGCGCGGATAATTGTTGCTGACGTAGCCGGGATCCTGCGTAAAAGCCACTTCCGTCTGCCACACGCCCATGTTGGGATAGCCGCGCTTGGCGGCCGCCTGGCGGAGTTTTTCAAAACTGCTCATCGGGAAATAATGCACGTCCACAACGTCCACGGTTGCCCATAATTTGTGTTTGTCCATCAAATTGATGTATTGCCCCAGCGAGCCGCAGCACGGCCAACCGCCGTACACTACTTTGCCGCCAAGTTCACGGATGATTTTGGCGGCCGGCAGATGCACGCGCGTGGCGTAATCGTCCATATCGCCGTCCCAGAAACTGCTTTCCGGGTGGGCTTCGTTCCAGATCTGAAAATATTCCACGTTATAAGGCGGCTGGCGCAGCGCGCTTACGACCTTGCGCACATAATTTTCCCAGTCTTTGACGTGCTCGGCCGCCAGCGGAAAACGCTTGCCTGCGCCGACCGTTTTAACCACCGGCTCTTTTTTGCTTTTGGGATCAAGCGGAGCGACGGTTTTCTCAAATTTACCGTCAGCCAGCGGCTTAAAACTGATGCGCTGATTGCCCCACACAAAAGAACGCTCGCCGCGGTCAACCGCCCAGAGCGCATTGTAGTCCAGAATCGGCAGCACATAACCATTTTTAGCTCTGGCTTCCGTCACGCGCTCGGCCATTTTATTAAAACGATCCTGATTCCACTCGCCGGGCTTTGGCTCAATGGCATTCCAGTCAAAATCCCACCGGCCCCAGGCAATGGCGTTATCCCACAGCTCATCCGTGGCGCGCCCCTGGCAAGTGCCGACATAATCACGGAAGCTCTGCCTTGCCGCGGCGGGCGCAGTCTCTGCGGCAAAGCAGGAAAATGACAACGCCAGCAGCGCCGACGCTATCACAACAGAAGCGGTTCTCAGCATGAATATATTCCCAACAAAAAATGTTAATCTCATGCTCCGGAATTGTTCCGAAACAGAATATTTTCCGAATGTGATGCGAAATCCGCGATAACATCACCAGGAGCGCGCGCCGTTGACGTTATACCCGGTGATATACGCCTGCTGGTAGTTGTTGCCGATGCCGGATGTGCCCTGAACTTTGGCTTTGTCATTGATGATGCGGCTGCGCGACCAGTATTCCACGTGGCCGTCAAGATACACCACATTGCCGCCGTCGTTCCCGTTATGCTCAAGCGTAACGTTGCCGCTCGGCAGGTAAATGGTAGAGCCGTTAAACTGGCAGAGCATTTCGTCAGTAAACATGGCCGTACCCGGCGCGGTCAACGAAAGCTGCCTTATTTT
Organism: uncultured Phycisphaeraceae bacterium; assembly: GCA_964610975.1. Taxonomy (GTDB): domain Bacteria; phylum Planctomycetota; class Phycisphaerae; order WQYP01; family WQYP01; genus CAZSYN01. The sequence goes on along the minus strand of CAZSYN010000008.1, from coordinate 122,093 downwards.
TGTATAATAATATGTATTTGAATTAATTGTTTCCCTGGTTATGCAGCTTTCCTGCCATTGGTGGCTGTCATATCCCGCGGCGATCGTAGAACCGCCGCTGACATCCGCCCATAACGAACCATATTTGGCAATGCGCGCGGCCGTATTGGGATTAGCCGGACAGTATGCGGCTTTCGGAGCAAATGACCCCAGCGCATACAATTGGCCCACACCACACCAGTATCCGCCGGATCGCGCATACTGCGGCCCGCCCTGCGTGACAAAAATGCGCGCATCGGCATACTCGGAAACATACAGCGTCAGCCCCAGGCCGGCCTGGCGAAGATTACTCTGGCATACGGTGGTTTTGGCCTGTTCGCGCGCCCTGCTGAGCGAAGGCAAAAGGATCGCGATAAGAACCACGATGATGGCCACAACCACCAGCAGTTCAATAAGCGTAAACCCGCCAGAATGTTTCTTCATGACATGCATCCTTGAGTTATTTTAACAACACTTGACTGAAATACGGATATATTTTTCAGCGAGCAAGCGTCCTAAAAAAACATCATTTTCGGCGGTATGCGAGCAGCGCCAATCCGCCCGCCGCCAGCGCGCCCAATGATGCGGGCTCCGGAACAGACGTAATGGTCGCGCTTAATGTGCGTGTCGTCGTATACCCGCTCGTCCCGCCGATAAACACAAACGAGATGTCGTTACCTGCCGCCACGTCAAGCGTCAAGTCAAAATCAATGTTGAGCCCGCTTCCCGTAAAAGCAATAACCTGATCAGCAGCATTCGTGCTGCGAGTTGCGGCATTGCCGTCTTTTGAAAGCAGAACATAAAAAGTGCCCGCCCAGCTCATTGAGCCGGCGATCTTCACGGTTCCGGCATCAGCCGCATCAACCGTATAATTCCAGATCATCGGCCGCGTATCGCTGCGCACGCCACCGTTGGCTCCTATCCACCACGTGCTGGTGGATTTGTTGTTATCCACGCACCAGAGCCCGGTAAAATTCTGCGTTGTTCCCTGCGTACCGCTCTTGAGGCCGGTACTGGTCCAGATTCCGCCGGATTTGGCGCCGTCAAGATAAGACCAGTTGCCGGAGGTAATCGCGGATACCGTCCCGACGGCGACGCTGCCGGCGCTGATATAGTCCGTCACGACGTTCGTTGATCCGTTTGCGGCAATCAACCCGGCGCTGGCGGGAACCGAATATGCACCGAGAACAGATATAATTGTAATCGCAAGTGTGTGGCTGACGTTTTTCATTTGGGTTTCTCCTCCCGGAATGATGACAATGGTTTCCTGAGGGCCCCCAGCTATGCTGTGGGCCGTTTTATCGCATACGTGATTTCTGAACGAAGACCGAATCCCCGCCGGCGCGATACCAGGCCAGCGGCCAGACAAAGATCTGATTACGCCGATTTTTCCGGCGCCGGCGCCATACTGCTCCGGCGCGCGAAAAGACGCCCCTGATGCAACAAGGTTTCGCAAGGCGCGTCCGGATGCTGCCAGCGCCACTCAATGCGGTCAAAAATGCTCTGCGCCAGTTCCGTCATGGGCTTGCCGACCATCGTCAGCTCCGAAGCATATTCCCCGGTGATATCAGGCACTTCTTCAACCACAACGCTGATATCCTCAGGCACCCGAATACCGGCCGACTTTAACGCCTCCATCGCGCCGACCGCACTGGCATAACTGACCACAATCAACGCGGTAAAGGGAAGTTTCCCGCCGCACTCCCTGATCATATGCAGCAGCGTTTCGCGCATCCCGGCCGTGGCAGATTCTGAAAAATGAGTTGAACTCAAGATCAACGGCGACGGCTCGCGCGGCAATCTCATGCATCGGTGCAGCGTCTCAAAAATCTCTATTTTGTTTGCCTGAGAAATCGTCGGCTCGCCCGTGGCCAGCGCGATATGCCGATGCCCCAGGTCATACAGATGCCGAAGCGCCTGCTCATAACACCCCAGCAGATTTGTAAATACGGAATCCACATCAACGCCGTTCATAGACACGCCGGAAACCACCATCGCATCGCTGCGCTCGCGCAGCAGCGCCAGCAGAGATACCGGCAATTGATGCTGCAACGCGCGAACGATGCAGCCATCCATGCGCGGGCAGCTTTGCAGCAATTCCTCGGCATGGCGATGATCCGTGTATGTCAGCACGGCCGCGCGATGCCCGGCTTTGACGATGCAATCGCAAAGCAGTTGCGTCAGTTCTTCATTACGGCGGCTGGGATAATCACCCCGTAAAATAGTGATGGCCCGCGTGCGCGGCGAGGAACTGGCGGCATTCGCACTGCCGCGCTCAACAAATGTGCCTCGGCCAACATAAGACTTGATCAGCCCCTCATTGATCAACTGCTTGAGCGCCGCCTGTACACTTCCCTGGCTTGCTTTAAGTTCCGTGGTGAGCTCGCGAATCGTTGGCAGCGTGGCCCCGTTGGGCATAGCATTGACGCGATGACGAATATTCGCAAGAACCGAATTGTACACAGGTCGTGACATTCATAACACCTTGATCTGATGATTACACTGTACTATCAACACAAGGTTTGTCAAATTATTAATTGTATTAAAATTTTATCAATTGTACAAAATACGATCACAAAAGCGATTATTTAATCACACAAGAAGCCAAATAAGCCATTATTTGCATGTTTATAATTTGTACATTCAGAGCATATTCACAATTAATTGTACAATATACACAAAAAAAAGCTTGCCACCTGATGTGGCAAGCTTTGTGAAGTTCACTCGCGAATGACGTCAGCCGGATCACAACTCAAGTTCTTTTTGATCCACGCGCTGTATCTTGGCGCCCAGAGCATTCAGGCGCTCCTCAATTTTTTCATAGCCGCGATCAATATGATACACGCGGTTAACGGTTGTGGTTCCTTTGGCGATCAGGCCCGCGATCACCAGCGCGGCCGAGGCGCGTAAATCGCTGGCCATCACCGGCGCGCCGACAAGAGTCCGCTCGCCATGAATAATGACAGTATTGCCCTCTTTGCGTAACTTGGCGCCAAGCCGGCCCAGTTCCGCCACGTGCAAAAAGCGATCCGGGAAAATCTTTTCGGTGATCACCGAATTACCATCCGCAATGGATAGCAGCGTCATGAACTGCGCCTGAAGATCCGTCGGGAATCCCGGGTGCGGCTGCGTGGTGATTTCCGTTGCCTCAAGCCGCCGCGCGGATGATACAACGCATCCGCCATTGGCTTTTTCAACGATTACGCCGATGCTGCGGAGTTTATCAACCGCGGCCATCAGGTGATCAAGACGCACGTTATCAAGCTTAACTTCGCCATTGGTCGCGGCCGCGGCCACCATAAAAGTGCCGGCCTCAATACGATCCGAAATCACGCGATGCGTGACGCCCTTAAGTTCCTTTACGCCCTCAATCGTGATGCGCGGCGAGCCGGCGCCGGTGATTTTGGCGCCCATTTCGTTGAGATAATCCGCAAGATCGACAATTTCCGGCTCGCAGGCGGCGCATTCAATCACGGTAATGCCCGTGGCCAGCGTCGCGGCCGACATCACATTGGCCGTGCCGAGCACTGTTGAGCCAAAGTTACCGCCGAGGAAAATTTCCGCGCCAACGAGTTGATTTGCGCGCACGATGATATCGCCGCCCTCAAGTTCAATGCGTGCGCCGAGCGCCTCAAGTCCGCGCAGATGAATATCAACCGGGCGATCGCCGATGGCGCAGCCGCCGGGCATGCTGACTTTGGCATAGCCGCGCTTGGCCACCAACGGGCCAAGCACACAAATGCTCGCGCGCATCTTGCGCACCAGGTCATAACGCGCATGAGAATTGCTTTCGTCTTTGACTTCAATCTTCATGCCGCCATCGGGCCGACGCTCAACTTCGCAACCCAGTTCGCGCAGCAGGTTAACCTGATGATTAATATCCGAAAGATTCGGCACATCCAGCAAAACCGTCGGGCCGTTTGCCAGCAACGCGCCGGCCATGATCGGCAACGACGCATTTTTAGAACCGTTAACGCGGGTTGAACCGCGCAGACGCAAACCACCTTCAATGATCAATGAGTCCATGCTGGAGACGCCTCCCTACGTTCTTCAACCTGATGCGCCGGGGCACCGGGCATTTTCGCAAGTATAAATCCTGAGCAGATACGCATCCGCCGACAGATTGCCATGACATGTCCGTAACGTCACGCAAGCGATATATATTACACCGATTATCGGCCAGCAGGTGTATGTCAGGAACAGGATTTTCAGAAAGATAATAACGCCAACTAATAAGGAAAGATCTGTTAAAAAATTCGCAAAAATATATTTAGTAAGCGCTGTTTAATTGAAGCTAAACAGCCAAATATCTGCTCAAAGACAAAATTTTGCAATTTTTATTCATTTTTTACGGTTTGACCAGAAAAATAACGACTATATGATAGAAGAGGTCCATTTTTAATAGAGATACACATATGCTTCTTGAATTTCGTGTGGCCAATTACAGATCCATACGCAAAGCACAAACGCTGAGCATGATGGCAAGCATTGATAAATCGCTGCCGGATAATCTAATTCAAACTGAAAAATACAATCTGCTCAAAGTAGCAACTCTATTTGGGGCCAATGCTTCTGGAAAAAGCAACTTCATCAAAGCATTGCAGTTTATGGATCGTTTTGTAGAGCGTTCTGCAATTGCAACTGAACCCGATCAAAAAATTGATGTTGAACCATTTGCTCTCAATAGTGAAACAATCAATCAGCCAAGCAGCTTTGAAGTAACATTTATCCATCAGGAATGCCGTTATCAGTACGGCTTCAGCGCCACAGTTGATCGTGTCATGTCTGAATGGCTTTTTGCCTTTCCGTCGGGAAAACAGCAGACATGGTTCACTCGTAATTATGTTCCCGCAGAAAAAAAGACGATGTGGACTTTTCCGAATGACCATTTCGGTTCGGCTGATCAAAAGCTATTACAGGAAAAAACACGCGACAACTGCCTCGTGCTTTCGCGTGGAGCAGATCTCAACATTAATGATCTGAGATTGATTTATGATTGGTTCAAGTTACGTATGAGTATTTTTGATTTCTCAACAAATGATTTTCTCCGCACTATGTTGGATAGAGTCGCCTTAAATATAAAATATGATGAAGAATCATATCGTAAATATATTGTATCGTTGCTACATGATGCCGATTTTGGAATTGAAAATTTAGAGGTTGTTGAGCGTCCGATTATTGAGAAGCTGATAAAGACAGATCTTGAGTCACTCTCCTCTGATGTATTAAGTGAATTGCGGAGTCAAGTAAATAAAGGATTATTTGAAATTCGTTCAATACATCGTATAGAAGATACTAAAGAACTGCATGATTTTTCATTTGAGAATATGGAGTCACATGGCACCAAGCGCTTCTGTGCATTAGCGGGGCGCATTATTAATGTTCTCAAACATGGGTACACCATGGTAATTGACGAGTTTGATTGCAGTATACACCCATTATTGGTGCGTAAACTTGTTGCATTATTTCAAAGTCCAGACATTAACAAAAATAGTGCACAGCTTATATTCACTTCACACGATAGCTCTTTATTTGATCTCAAATTACTTCGACGGGATCAAATTCTTCTAGTGAACAAGAGTCAACAACACGATTCTTCAATATATTCTCTTTTTGATATTGAAGAAGATAAACCTCGTGCGAATGAAGCTGTCGGCAAAAATTATCTGAGTGGCCGCTACGGCGGTGTTCCTTCTTTTGGGCGCATCTTTGAAGATCTTGAGTTGCCACAATGAAAAAGCTAAAGCGAGATCGTGATTTTGGCATACCACAAGAGATACCCACTCGCAGATCTCCGAGTGAGTCTTCTTGCGTTCCCAAATTTCCAAAGACTACGATTCTGATTGTAGGCGAAGGCAAGGAAACCGAGCCCAACTATTTTGAATACATCAAAAGAGTGGATCAAGTCATTTGCAGATTTGCCATCACTGTCAAAAAAGGCAAAGGAGGAATGCCAAAAGATATTGTTCAAAATGCGATTAATCGCCAAAATGATGATGACTATGATCAAACATACTGCATTCTTGATGTTGAAGGACAAGGGCGCTTTGCATTATTACCAGATGCAATCAAACTCGCACAAAAAAAACAAGAAGAAACCAATTACGCTGGTCCTTTCAAATCCATCTTTTGAATGTTGGTATCTTGCCCACTACAAACGTACATGTCAGGTATTCCAAAATGCGGATAAAGTGATTGAGCAACTCACTGCGGAATTGCAAAGAGACCAGAAAATTGCTCGCGTCTATGATAAAGCAGACAGACAATTACCGGCTGATATTGATTATCTGCGATGCCGAGCCATCACAAATGCCAAAAATGTAAGAGAACATGATCATCCCGACAAAAATCATACAAAAGAATGCAATTCGTCCACGGATATGTACCGCCTGATCGAGTATTTAACCGGACAGCGCGAAACATATTAACCACGATCTTAATCCGCGGACATTGATGCGTTAGCGATATCGCGCCAGCCAGTGTGAATAGGGTGATGGCAACGTGGCCAGCGCGGGATCTTTGATGCCCAGTGTTTTGGCCGCCATATAGGGCCAGTGCGGATTGGCCAGGTGCGGCCGGCCGATGGTCGCCAGGTCAATCGTTCCTTCGCGGATCAGCGCGTCGGCATCCTCCGGCTTTGAGACATACCAGCTTGTTGTGCCGGGCAGTCCGGATTCCTTAAGCACGCGCCGTGCGATATCGCCCATGAAATTCGCGCCCCAGGGAATGTGCGCATCAGGCGTGTTAAAGCCGATTGAGACATCAACAAAATCAAGTCCTTCGTCCTTCATGCGCCGCAGCAGCGTAATGGCTTCCTGAGTCATCACGTCATCGTGGCCGTCAAATTCTGCCACGCCCAGGCGAATGGTCAACGGGCGATCCTCCGGCCACACTTTGCGAACAGCCTTAAGCGTCTCAAACATATAGCGCGCGCGATTTTCCGCACTGCCGCCATACGCATCCGTGCGTTTATTAGAGATCGGCGAAAAGAAATTCTGCGCCAGATAGCCGTGGGCAAAATGCATCTGTAGCCATTGCGTGCCGATATCACGCGCGCGCTCTACCGAGCGGACGGTATCAGCCTGAACGCGGGCAATGTCGGCCAGAGTCATTTCGCGCGGAACCCGCGACAGATTTTTACCAAACGCCACGGCCGAGGGCGCAATGGTTTCCCACGCATGTTCCTGGCCAAGCGGAATATGATCATCTCCTTCCCACGGGCGATTGGCCGAGGCTTTTCGCCCGGCGTGCGCAATCTGAATCCCCGGCACCGCGCCCCACTTTTTGATGGATGCGATAATCGGCTCAAGCGCGGCGGCCTGATCATTATTCCATAATCCCATATCGCCCCAGGTAATGCGGCCTTCCGGCGAAACGGCCGTAGCCTCAATGATCACAATGCCCGCCCCGCCGCGCGCCAGCGATGCGTAATGCACGCTGTGCCAGTCATTGGCAAGGCCGTCCTGAGCCATATATTGGCACATGGGCGGAACAATAATGCGATTGCGTGATGTGATACTTTTAAGTTTGTAGGAATCAAAGAGTCCCGGCATGTATAATCTCCTGTGAAGAGCGCGCCAATAGTTCGTATAATCTCGAACTATTGTTCGATGATATACGAACTATTATCATGTATCAAGAACAAAATCAGGATTTATCATGACCAAAGCCAGGAAAGTCATCAAAAAAGGCCCGCAGAAAGCCAAAAGCAGTAAACCGGCGCGCAGTGTTTTTGAGCCCCCGCCGGAGAAACTCTCGCTTGTGGATATTTTTCAGGCGCTCAGCGATTCCGTGCGCCTTGAGATCGTCGTGACGCTTTATCACGAGGGCGAATGCACCTGCGCCAGACTTGACGGCGGCCGGCCCAAATCAACCATGTCGCATCATTTCCGCGTGCTGAGAACCTCCGGCCTCGTTCAAACGCGCCTTGACGGCGTCACGCATCGCAACGCTCTGCGCACAAAAGAACTCAACACCCAGTTCCCCGGATTAATTGATGCGATTGTCAGCGCGGCGGGAAAATAAACATACTGATTTCAGAACAAGGGATATTGATTTCAAACATCGCTACATTCATGGGGCGGGCGCAATAGGTATGCGAGCGATCAAAAGCATGTTTACGCCCCATCCTATAATGAAGCTCACATACAGCAATTATCAATCAAAAGTTTCCGCCTGATTCAGCGGCAGGCCCACGACATCTTTTTTTGAGAGCAAAGGCTGCTGGCCGACCCGATCAAGCGGCCAGGCGATGCCCAGCGCCGAATCATTCCACAACAGCGTGCGTTCATATTCCGGCGCGTAATAGTCCGTTGTTTTATACAGAAAATCCGCCGATTCGCTGAGTACTAAAAATCCGTGTGCAAACCCTGGCGGAATCCACATGAGCCGTTTATTTTCTCCGCTGAGAACGCAGGCAACATGCCGGCCGAACGTGGGAGAAGAGCGGCGCAGATCAACGGCAACATCAAAAACCTCGCCATAAACCACGCGCACCAGTTTGCCCTGCGTCTGTTTGATCTGGTAATGCAGTCCGCGCAATACGCCGCGCGGAGAGCGCGAATGATTATCCTGAACCCACTGGCAGGCGATGCCGGCCTGCTGATCCCACAGGCGCTGGTTAAAAACCTCCATGAAAAAACCGCGCGCATCACCGAAAACTTTCGGCTCAAAAATCAGTACGTCAGGAATTTCTGTATGAATAACGTTCATATCTCTCCCACTATTGGCAGCCCAATTTCCCCGTTAAAAAGCGTTTTGCCTCGCCGGGGAATCATCATATGATACACGCAAGGGGGCCGCTATGACGCATGATCTTATGACAAAACCTGGCAAAAAACTAAAATTGAAAAATTTTGATCCGCGGTCCCAGAAAAATGTGCCTCCGCGCGAAAAGGCCGAGACGCTCACCGCGCAGGCCGCGCTGCGCATCGGCGAACTTCAGGATGTTTTATATGCCGACGGTAAGCACGCATTGCTCGTCATCCTGCAAGGAATGGACGGTTCAGGCAAAGACGGAACGGTGCGCAAGGTTTTTGATGCCGTCAATCCCACCGGTATTGTGGTCACCAGTTTTAAGACGCCCACGCCCATTGAGCTTCGTCATGATTTTCTCTGGCGCTGCCATCAGCAGGTTCCGCCGACAGGCCACATTGGCGTGTTTAACCGGTCTTATTACGAAGACGTGCTGATTGTGCGCGTGCATGCGGATCGGTTTTTGCCTCCGCACCTGCAAAAACAAAAAGATCTCTGGCGCCAGCGCTATGACATGATCAACAGTTTTGAGGCGCTGCTGACGCAAAGCAATGTGCACATTCTGAAATTCTTCCTGCATATCTCAAAAGAGGAACAGAAAGAGCGGTTTATCGCGCGGCAAACGGAACCGGAGAAAAACTGGAAATTAGCCGCAGGTGATTTTGCGGAGCGTCAATTCTGGGATGATTACCAGGAGGCATATGCCGATGCGCTGGCCGCAACCAGCACGGATATTGCGCCGTGGCATATCATTCCGGCCGATCGCAAATGGGTGCGTAATTATCACATCGCCACCATCATTCGTGATGAACTTGAGAAACTCAAATTGAGCTGGCCTGCCGCGGCCGATCCGAAATTGATCACGCAGAAATTTGAGTAACCGACAATCCGCGTCACAAAGTAAATTCGCGTCAACGTAAATCATATTCTGTTCGCATTCCCGGTTTCTCGTTGCCCCAAACAGGAATCATTTCGTATGATGCTACTCATGAGAAGTCAGGGAGACGTATTTCGTGGGACAAATTGACGCGATTTTATTTGATCTCGGCGACACCGTGATCAACTTCGGCATCGGCAAGGCCGAGGTGAGGATTTTTTTCCGCGCCGGTTCCCGCGCCACCTACAACTACCTGGCGGGCCGGGGCAAAAAGCTGCCGCCGTTTGAAGATTATTACCGCGTTCATTTCCGTGCGATGAATCGCGCGTACATCTGGTCATTGCTCTGCTGCCGGGACTTTTGTTATTCCGATGTTCTTGCGCGCTCGGCCGAGAAACTCGGCATCAGCCTCTCGCCTGCGGAACGCAACGAGCTGGCCTGGCGCTGGTATCAGCCCATTGCCGATAAGGCGCATCTCGAAAACGGCATCGCCGATATGCTTGAACGCCTGACGGATAGCGGCACCAAACTGGCCATCGTCAGCAATACCCTTGTCCCTGGCCACTGCCTTGATCGCCACTTGGCGCGCCTGGGCCTGTTGCGATTTTTCCCAGTACGCATTTATTCAAGCCAAACCCGATTCCGCAAACCGCATCGCCGCATTTTTGAGATTGCCCTTGAGCAACTTCATGTGCGCGCGGACCGGGCCTGTTTTATCGGCGATGTTCCGCGCACCGATATCCGCGGCGCACGACGCGCGGGGATGAAGACAATCTTTAAGCCCAGCATCAAAAGCGGCTGGCGACGTTACGCGCCTGACGCAACGATACAAAGTCTGGCCGAATTGCCATCTGTTCTGCCAGTTTTAGGATGGCACGAATTACACCATCCTGAATCAGCCATGCCCGCCGAAGCGGCCGAACCAGATCAAGAACCAGCCCCGGTATGATCCGCAGAAGTTATCCGCAGGCACAGCACTTGCAATTTTCCGAGTTTCGTGGCATATTGCTCGTTTCGGCAGTTTGGGCCGCTCGTGGCCCGACTATCACGATTCAGGTTCCGAGGAGATCACGTGGCTCATTCATTATCAGCGAAGAAGCGTGTACGTCAGTCGGCCAAGCGGCGCGATCGCAACCGTGCACGTAAGTCCTTGATCAAGAAGCAGGTTAAGTCAGCCAGCAATACGCTGGGCAAAGGTGACGCCGCCACTTCCGCTACTGAAGTGCGCAAGGCTATTGTTCTTCTGGATCGTTATGCCAATCGCGGCACGATTCACAAGAACACCGCCGCTCGCAAGAAGAGCCAGCTCATGAGCAAGCTTGCCAAGCTCAAGGCTGCCAAGTAAGCATCAGTTTTTAGCAGCCGGCGCCGGTCATCCGGTGAGTGTTTGTGGCATAAGTCACAATCCTGCCTCGGCTTACGAAAAACGAGTTATGCCATGAATCACGACCGCTTTGTATTACCTTTTGTCAATGAAGGTAATGCGAAGCGGTCGTTTGTTTCCCGTGCGGGCTTAAAACTTGAGGCCGCGATTGAGACCTTTAAACTCAGCCCGGCCGGGATGATCTGCGCGGATCTTGGCGCCAACGTCGGCGGCTTTACCGACTGCATGCTTCAGCATGGCGCAGCCAAAGTATACGCCGTTGACACGGCTTACGGCGTCATTGCCTGGTCCTTACGAAAAGATCCGCGCGTGGTCGTCATTGATCGCACCAATGCACTGCATGTGCAACTTCCGGAAAAACCATCATTTATATCAATTGACGTCGGGTGGACGCGCCAGGATAAAATTCTTCCGCATGCCGAAAAGCTCCTGGCGCCCTGCGGAACAATTCTCACGCTGATTAAGCCGCATTACGAATCAGAACTGGCCAAAAAGCAAAAAGGCGTGCTGACGCCTGAAGAATCCGTGGCCATGCTGAACCAGACGGCCGAGGCCATAAGCAAGATGGGCTGGCATATTCATGGGATTGTCAAAAGCCCGATTGAGGGGCAGAAAGGCAATGTTGAGTTTGTTGCCTGGCTCACGAAAGTGATACAATAGCGATCATGGAAAATCACACCCCGAGTTTTCTTCCCGGCGTTGAGCTTGGCCCCGGCGTATGGGCGGACCGGGCGGACCTGCGTTTTGGCTTCTCGCGCTCAAGCGGGCCTGGCGGGCAAAACGTTAATAAGGTCAACACCAAAACAGAACTTCGCATCAGCATGAGCGCTATTCACGGGTTAAGCCAGCGCGCGGTGCATCGTTTTCGCGTGGCGGTAAAAAATCGCCTCTCGGCCGAGGACGAAGTGATTGTGACTTCTGATACGGAGCGCACGCAGGACGCCAATCGTCACAACTGCCTGAAGAAATTACGGGAATTGCTCATCGCCGCCCAGCATGAGCCAAAAATCCGCCGGAAAACAAAACCCTCTCGCGCCAGCAAAGAGCGCCGAATCAAAACAAAAAAAGCCCGCAGCGAAGTCAAAAGCGCGCGGCGTTTCCGTGGCGAATAAACAATGCTCAAAAGGGGAATGCTCGGGGCGCTGAGCATTGTGCCTCAAATTCATTGAGTCATTTTAATTTTGCCATTTTTTCAGCAAGCGTAATCAGCCGCATGGTGATTGGCTCGCAGGCCGGGTCAATAGCCAGCGCATTACGGCACCCGTTGAGTTCCGCGCGAGGTTCAGGCGCGGCTTGGTGGCGTGATTGCCACTTAAGCGCCAGCGCTTCCCAGACGATCAACAAAGATTCCCGCGCCTGGGCATGCCGCGGCGTGCCGGGACGATACGCACCCGCCGGCGGCAGGGGGATAAGCATATCAGCATTGATTTCCGGATTAACAAGTTCTTTTGAGGATTGCGGAACGGTCACCCGCAATCCCGCGGCGGCAACGGAATCGTGCGCCGCACAAAGGCTGATATGCGTTTTGCCGCGTACCAGTACCAGCGAATCATACACTCTGCCAGTACGCCGGGAATGCATGATGATTTGCCGGGCCGCGGCGCCTGTGCCGGCCACAATCACTCCGCAAGGCGCGGCCAGCAATGACTTGATCATCACGCGATCCTGCACGGCCTGGCCCGCCTCGCCGATCAAAATGACGCCGTCAACCGCAAGCTGACGCAGTTGCCTGCGCACCTCAAGCAGCGGCAGGTAAACGCGCGCCAGCGCGGCAAAATCACCTTTGCGCCAGTACATGTTTTCGGCGGACTCAAGATATTGCCGCGCAGAGACATACCGTCCCGCGGCCAGATGCTGCTGACCCAGATCCCAGAGAATTTCCGCTGAATTTGCCGGCGCATGATTACTCATGGCGCCAAGTGTGCCGGGCGGCCGGGCATCTGTCAATCAACAGAGAAAAACAGAATCCGGCAAAGAAATCGCAAAGACTTCAGGCGCGGGACAAGGCCGGTTATGATGAGGAAATGGAAAATAAAAAAAACGTTCCTCAACATAAACCGAAACTGAGCCCGGCCGGCGCCGTAGCAGTGCTGCCGACGCTCTTTACGCTCGGCAATTGCCTCTGCGGTTTTGCCAGCATACATTACGCGGCGCTTGCCAACCCGTCTGCCAATTTAATCGCAAGTCCGTATGCGATTTCCGGATACCTGATTTTTGGCGCGATGATCTGCGACATGCTTGATGGCCGCATGGCGCGGCTTGCCAAAGCCACCAGCGATTTTGGCGGCGAACTTGATTCCCTGGCGGATGTGGTAAGCTTTGGCGTAGCGCCGGCGTTCCTGGCACTACAACTCATCGGCGATCTGCTTCAGCGCAGTTACGCCACATCCGGCAATATCCCTATTTCGTATGACGCCCTGGGCCCTATCGCTGACTCTATGCTCGGCAAACTTTTCTGGATCATCGGCGCGATTTATGTTTCGTGCGCGGCGCTGCGCCTGGCGCGATTTAATATTCACAACCGCCACGTTGAAGAAGCGCACATGGCCTTTAAGGGATTGCCGAGCCCCGGCGCGGCCGGCGTCGTGGCATCAAGCGTGATCTTCTTTGAGACACTGGTCTCTACGCATCATTACCTGCCGTTTAATGTGCCGCAGAATGTCCGCGATATCATGATGCAGGTTTTCCCATATCTGCTGCCGGTGGTGTTGCTGATCATGGGCCTGCTGATGGTCAGCAAATTTGCTTATCCGCATGTGATCAACCAATACCTGCGTGGCCGGCGTCCGTTTAATTATGTTGTGCGCGTGGTTCTGCTGGCGCTGGTGGTGATCTGGCAACCGCAGATCGCGGCGCTGTTGATCATTTACGCTTATGCATTCAGTGCGCCGGGGCAATGGTGCTGGCGCAAAATGCTTCGCAGAGAAGAACCGGCGCTGGTTCAACATGAGACGGCGGCGGATATTCAGGAAGATGATGATGACGACTAAGAGCGCGCATCAAAACATGCTCGTTCTATGATTCAGCCGCGGCGATCTTCGTTGCGTTCTTTAATATAAAGACCGAACATGCCAAGAATAATCGCGGCCGGCATGCATAGCAGCATCAACATGGCAAAAAGCTGCGAAGCGTCATCTTCCCATTCAAAGAAGGGAATCAATGGCTGCTGCATGATCACGCTTGCCGTGGCCAATGACGCCCAGAGCCCCGCGACAAACAGAACCGCCGCAACCATGTAAAATATCAGCGGTAGGCGCGTCAGCCACCCGCGACGCGGCCGGCCATGCGATGCCGGCGGCCGCAGCGGATCAAGCTCAACAGGAACAATCGCCGGCAAAATGACGTGATCGCCCGGAGTCACATGACGATCCGCGCTCGGGTCAGGCTCACCGATTTGCCCCTTAACCAACATTGACACAAATCCGGAAGCTGACGCGCCGGGATCATCCGACATGATCTGCTCCTGCGACGCGGGTTCTTTGGGCAAAGGGCGGATAGGCTCATCAATTTGCTGATTTTGCGCGGAATGGTCGGTCTCGTCGGGAACACGCCCCGCGAGTAGCTCGTGGATCGCAAGAGGATCCTCGGGCCGGCGTTGTTTCGGATCGTCAGCCATGAGACTCCTGACAAGTTCATGGTAGCGTAAATGTCTCTTAATTGCACGAAAAGAGGCATTATTGAGGCAAGAGTGTATTTGAGTAGCTTGAGCCGGTGAGCGCAAGAGCGTATTATCGCTGGGAATCTTAATAAACAGGTGATATGTGCTCAAAAAATATATGCTGACGGCAATGACAATCATGGCGACTTTATCGCTTGGCGGCGCTCCGGCGCTGGCTGAGCATGCGGCCGGCGGGCATGGCGAAGGCCATGCGGCGGAAATCGTGGCGGTTCCTGTTCATACGGACTGGGTATATTGGCTTGCCGTAGCCTTTTTGTGGCTTTTTATCGCCGCCATCGTGCTCGGGCCCATTGCCCTGTGGCTGCGCGGACCGGAAAAACCGGAAGTGGTTTCGCACGCTGCGGCCCACGGCGCACATCACTAATACCAAAATACAGAAAAGCCGGAATGGGATTCTGGCGTGATTCTCTTGCGGCCTGTTGCTGCGGATTTATTCCTTCTGTCAGGATTTTATCATGGCCTCTGATCATTCCTTTGATATCGTTTCGGAAGTGGACCTGAACCTGATGCATGATGCGATCATGCAGGCTCAGCGTGAGCTGGGGCAGCGTTTTGATTTTCGCGGCTCAAGCGTTTCTATTTCTGAAGTGGACAAAAAGGACAAGGTTGTCACGCTGACGGCCGACAATGAGCCGCAGCTTGATGCGGTCATTCAGGTGCTGGTCAGCAAGATGATCAAGCGCGGCATTGATGCGCGCGTGCTTGATCGCAGCGCCAAGATTGAGGCGGCCACGCACAGCACGCTGCGCCAGAAGCTCAAGCTAAAAAGCGGCATTGATCGCGATAACGCCAAGACCATTCAGAAACAGGTGACGGATCTTGGCCTGAAGGTGCGCGCGCAGATTCAGGGCGAAGCCGTGCGCGTCGTCGGCGCAAAACTGGATGATCTTCAGGCTGTTCAGGCGGCGCTGCGCGCCAAGCCGCCGGCCATTCCGATACAGTTTAATAACTATAAATAAAGGCGAAGATCGTAGTTCGCAGTCCGAAGAACGAAGCAAAGCCCCTTGCTTTTCTTATTTCGGATTTCGAGATTCGAGATTCGGACTTCTGTTGATGAACCGCCCTCCGCTTAAACTTCAGACCACGACCCTGTGGGAATATCCCTCGCAGGATTACGGCCGCACGCCGCATGGTGACAAAGACTACATCGGCGCCACGCCGGCGTGGGTGATCTGGAATTTGCTTGAGCGCTATACCCGCCAGGGCGATACGATTCTTGATCCCATGTGCGGATCGGGCACATCCTATGATGTGGCCGTTGAGATGGGCCGCAAGCCGATTGGTTACGATCTTGTTCCGTCCCGGCCGGAGATCAAGCAGAATGATGCGCGCAAACTGCCGCTGGCCGACGGCACGGTTGATTTTGCATTTATTGACCCGCCCTACTCAACACATGTGGATTATTCAGACGATCCGCGCTGCATCGGCAAGCTTGATGCCGCGCCGAACGAACAGGGCACCAGCGAAGGCAATGCGTATTACGAAGCGATGGCCAGCGTGATATCAGAAATGCATCGCGTGCTGAAAAATCGCCGCTATATGGCGCTCTATGTCAGCGATAGCTATAAAAAAGGCAAGCCGTTTATGCCGATCGGCTTTGAGCTTTTCGCCATGATGCTTCAGCATTTTAAGCCGGTTGACATCATCGCCGTCGTGCGCCACAACCGCACGCTCAATCGCAATCACTGGCACACGGCCGCGGTTGAGGGCAATTATTTCCTGCGCGGTTTTAATTACCTGTTTATCATGAAAAAAGAAGACGATACGCGCGATCAGCGCAAGCCGATACAGTTGCCGAAAAAAATCAATTCACCTCGGAGGCACTGAGGTGATAAAATGACACGGTGACACCCAGACAGACACGGGGACGCGGAGATTCTTTGATATCGATTATCTCCGCGTCCCCGCGTCACCGTGTCTCTGCGTCTTTGCCAGTAACTCTGACGCAACTAAAAGACAGGAGCATTCTCTGACTACGCCCGATACAAATCGTACTATTCTTGATTGGCTGCGCGAGCAATTTCCCCAGGCCAAGATGACCACGCTGCGCGAAATGGTTGAGGATCGCCGCGTGCTGGTTAATGGCGTGCCGGCAAAAGCCATCAAGCAACCCCTGGCCGAGGGGCAGAATATTGAGCTGCGCCAGCAAGGCGTGCAGAAAGCGACCAAACTTCAGGAAAATCTGAAGATTGTGTATCAGGATTCGGATGTCATCATCGTTGATAAACCCTCAGGCTTGCTTACCGCGACCGATGCGAAGGAAGAGCGGCCGACCGCGCTTAAAATTTTGAGCAAACGTTTTGGCAAGCTCAACAGCAAAACGCACGTGCATTTGATTCATCGCCTTGATCGCGATGCGTCAGGCCTGCTGGTTTTTGCCCGCAACGAAAAAGCGTATGAGGATCTCAAGCAGCAGTTTTATGAGCACACCATCACGCGGCAGTATGATGTGATTGTGCACGGCGCGCCGAGAACCGCGACCGGCACGCTCAAACATATTCTGGTCGAAGACGAAAAGACCGGCCGCGTCAGCGTGACCAAAAACGAAAAAATCGGCAAAATCGCCATTCTTGATTACGAAATGATCCGCACGCAAAACGGCAAGAGCCATCTGAAATGCACACTGCATACCGGCCGCAAACACCAGATCCGCGTTCAGTTGCGCGCAATGCACATGGGCGTTTTGGCCGATCCGCTTTACGGCAAAGACGCCAACGAAGCGCCCGGCCGCCTGGCTCTGCATGCGTCACTGCTGGTCTTTAAGCATCCGCGAAATAAGGCGGAAATGAAATTTGAATCACCGATGCCGAAACATTTTTCGTCGGCGCTGAACCAGTAAAATGTGGCAATGCGCAAATGTATAATGTGGTAATCAAAAACGTCGCACGCCTCACGTCGCAGGTCACACGGGTTTAAAATGAATCGTAACCGCAAAAATTTCAATTACAGAAAAGACTCGCAGAAACAGAATTTTCCGCGTTCTGCTCCACCACCCGCTAAAAATGCTCCACGCCCCACGCACTGGCACAATGTGGCCGACTGGTATGATGCGCTCGTAGGTGATGAGGGAAGCGAATATCATCGCGAAGTGATCATTCCGGGCATCTTCCGCATGCTTGATCTCAAGCAAATGGGCGAAGAAAAAAACACGCCGGCCAAAATTCTGGATATCGCCTGCGGACAGGGAGCGATTTCGCGCGCGCTTGCGCAGCGCGGATGCCGCGTGGTCGGTTTTGATGCGGCCACCGCGCTTGTTGAGGTGGCCGCGCGCCGCAATGCCGATGACCATCTGCCGATTGACTATTTTGTGGCCGACGCAACCAAGATCAATGAGCGGCTGACTGCGCCACCGCTGGCGCCGGCCTCTTTTGATGCGGCGATATTGATCCTGGCGATTCAGAATATTTCGCCTCTTTCGCCGGTGTGGCAAGCGGCCGCGGCGCTGCTTAAGCCGGGCGCGCCGCTGATTGTGGTGCTGATGCATCCGTGTTTCCGCAACCCTAAAAAAACACACTGGGGCTGGGACGAACAGCAGAAAGTTCAGTATCGCCGCGTTGATGAGTATCTCAGCAGCACAAAGGCGGACATTCAGACGCATCCGGGACTGGCCGCGCACGGCAAATCAGAAACAAGCACAACGCATTTTCATCGGCCGCTGCAAGCGTACATCAACACGCTCGGCGGCGCGGGGCTGATGGTTGATCATGTTGAAGAATGGCCGAGCCATAAAACATCCGAGCCGGGCCCAAAACAGGCTGCGCTGAATCAATCACGCAAAGAAATACCGATGTTTATGGCCATCAGAGCAAGAAATATGGGCGCGCCGGCAACCAGCCAACGATAAACAATCAGCGTCAAATGACTTACGCGTCCGTGTAAAAACAGGTCTGATTTTTCATCGCCAAAACCCTTGCCACGCAAGGCGCAAACTGGTATCACGTTTCCCTCGCACGGATGTCGCCGTGAAGCAAGGATGTGGTAGCCAGCAATGCCCCTGAATCCCCAGCAGCAAGTAGTCGCCGATCATCACGAAACGCGTGCCCTGGTCATCGCCGGGCCGGGATCGGGCAAAACCTCCACGATCACCGCGCGCATCGGCAAGCTGATCGCCCGCAGCGTGTCGCCGGAATCCATTTTATGCATCACGTTCACCAATAAAGCCGCACAGGAAATGCGTGAGCGCATCTGCCGCAGCTATGGCGACAAAGGCAAAATGGTGTACGTCTCAACTTTTCATTCGCTGTGCGTGGATCTTATACGCCATTTCGGATCGGTGATCGGATATACCGCGCGCTTTACGATTCTTGATGAGGATGACCAGGAAAACCTGATATCGCAGGTAGCGCGGCAGCTTTACGCCAAGCAGGCCGATGTTGAGTACACAAAGCCCAAGTTGCGCTGGCTTCTGGGCGTGATCAACGATTGGCGCGAAAATATGGGCACACAGGAAGATCTTGAAAAACTGGCGCATGATGAAGAAATTGAGGAATGCGATCTGAAGGTCATCCGCGAATATCTGCGGCGCATGCAGGCGGCCAATGCGATTGATTTTTCAGGATTACTGGCCGAAACCGTGCGCCTGCTGAAGTTTAATGATCCCAACAAAATTCCTGAGCAGCAGATTCTTTCGCAACTGCACGGCCACTTTCGGTATATTCAGGTTGACGAGTATCAGGATACCAACAGCGCGCAGAACGAAATTGTTGAGTTGCTGGCCGGGCCGCATGATAACGTCATGGCTGTGGGCGATCAGGATCAATCCATTTACGAATGGCGCGGCGCCAACCCGGAAGGCATCACCACGTTCATCAAGCGCGGCCGGGCCAAGCGCGGATGTAAGGTATACCAGCTCAGCACCAATTACCGCTCAACGCCGGAGATTATCGCTTCGGCCGACAAACTTATCCGCCATTGCCCCAATCGCATGGAGATTGAATTTAAAGCGCACAATCCCTCTATTGAACGCCCGCCGAGACTTGATCATCACAACAGTCCTGAAGACGAAGGCAATAACGTGGCGGAGAAAATCCGCGCGCTCATGAGTCTGCGCGGCATTCCGGCGCGCGAAATCGCCGTGTTTTATCGCCTCAATGATATGTCCCGGCCGATTGAGACGGCGCTGGCGCGCAGACAGATTCCTTATAAAGTCGTCGGCGGCATGAGTTTTTATGATCGTGTTGAGGTCAAGGATTGCCTTGCCATGCTGCGGCTGCTGATTAACCCAAAAGATTCCGCGGCGTTTTCCCGCGTGATCAACAAACCCAAACGCGGCATCGGCGAAAAAGCCGTGGGCCTGGTTGAGAATTATGCCGCGATGAAAAATATCGACCTTATCACGGCATGCAGTTACGCGGAAGAATTTTTTGAGGGCTCTTCCGTCGGCGATCAGATTCGCTCTCTTTACTCCATTTACCGTCTTGATACGCACGGCAAAAACCCGGCCGACGCGCTGAGCGAAATCGTCGCACGCAGCGAGTATTACCGGCATCTTGAGGAGATCTCAAAAGAAGATAAAACACGCGCGGAAGATCGCAAGCGCAACGTTCAGGAACTTCTCAATTCCGTAGCGCTCTGGTCACAGGAAAATCCCGGCGGCAGTGTTGAAAAATATCTGCAATATGTCGCGCTGCTGACCAGTTTTGACAACGGCAACCGCAATCCGGACGCCGTAAGCCTCATGAGCCTGCACGCCAGCAAAGGTCTTGAATTTGATTGCGTGTTTATGGTGGGCGTTGAGCAGGGTATGTTGCCGAACAAAAAAGCGACTGACGAGCGCCAGGATATGGGACTGCACGAGGAACGACGGCTCTGTTACGTGGGCATGACGCGCGCGCGCAAGCAGTTGTTTATGAATTTCTGCTGGCATCGCCAGGGCGGCTATCAGCGCGGCAAGGGCGTTCAGTACGAAAATCGCCGGCCGAGCCAGTTTTTGCTTGAGGCCGGACTCATCAGCGAAGAAGAATTTATCAAGGGCGCAAAGGCCAGCATCGTGTCGTAATCAAATGCACAAAAAAGCCCCAGGCCGCATCGGCCCGAGGCTTATAGCCTATCCGAATAACCCTTCGGATAGGCTCTTATTACAAAAAATCGTGATGATCCGCGCACGCTATCTCTTGCGCTTATTCTTTCTGCCACACGCGCACATAATCAATCTCAAAATAGGCCGGCAGCTTTGCGTCATCAACCACGCCGTTTGTGCCCCACCCGCCGACGGGCATTGTGTAAAGAATATAGCCCGGAAGATCCATGATACGCTCATTTTCCCACACGCCGACGAGCTTGCCCTGGCAGTAATAGGAAAGTTTGCGCGGCTCCCACAACAATCCGCTGGTAACAAAACCATCTTTATCCGGCGAAAAGTAAATATTCTCCGTGCCGGTGGCCTTGTGATCCTTGCCATAACCGTCCCAGTGCATCGCAATGTTGTAGCGATACGGGCCGTAACGCACCAGATGCTCCATGATGTCAAATTCCATTCCGCGATCGTTCGTGCGCTGTCTTTTCCACCACACGCCTTCCTGCGCGCCGCGATCCGGCATCATCCAGAAAGCGGGCCACATGCCAAGCGTCTGCGGCAACTTCATGCGTGATTCAAAGTAACCGTACTTCTGCGTGAATTTGCCAAAACTCGTCACAACGGAAGTAAAATAGTTGCGATCCTTGACCGCCGGATCGTCAATCTTCAGGCCGCCTTCCGGTTTTTCGCACTTGATCTTCAGCATGCCGTTTTCGACGTAAGCATTTTCCGCACACTGAACTGATTTTTTATCCCAGATGCTGCCTGACGGTTTTTCCGGCAATTCCCATATGGCGCTATTTAGCGTATTGCCGTCAAAATTTTCATTGAGGGTTTGCTTCCAGTTTCCTTCAACAGGCGGGCGTTTGCCAAGCCAGTCCGGCAGTTCCGCCGCGGGCGCGACGGAGCAGCGCACGCCGGTAAGCAGAATTTTCTGCCCGGCCTGCGGTTTATCGGCTAAAAGCGAGACCGCGACAACGCTGTCGCTGTCAATACGCGATCCGCTGATCTTTGGATTATTGCCATCCCATAGGGCCACACCCGCAAACGGCGCCGTGATGACTTTGCTCTCGCCTGCGTTCAATGTGACGTCAACACTGATGCTGTGATCTTTGGGGCTTGCGTTTTTATTATCGAGTCGGCATGTCAACGTTGCCGGAGATGTGCCGGTATTCTTGAGCGAAAACTCAACCTGGTTAAAGTGAGAAAGATCCCAGTACACGCCATCAGGCGCCTTAAAGGTCACCTGTGCGGGCGCCGATCCGGCGAAGCTCACTTCTGCGCCGCCGGCGCTGAGCGTTGTTTTGGCGCCGCGGCTGAGGATGGCCGATTCCTTAATGCCATCAGCGCCAAAGGAAAGGAGCGCGCCGTCTTTGGGCACGGTTTTTTCCGCATAACCGGCCGGCTTCTCACCCGGTTTACCGGCCAGGCGCATGGCATCAATACGCCACTTTGTTTCTTTTTTGGCCTTGCCGCTAAATACCAGTATCTGCGTGATATTGCCGGCATCAAGCGCGAATCCCTTCGCACCGTAACTGAAGCCGAAAATCAGTTTGACCGTACCGGATTTTCCCGGCGCAAGAACAGCCTGCTCTGTATTTGATGACCCGCCGGGAGCATTGCCCTTGTTATCGGCGCGCACGAAAACGGCAATGCGCTCGTCAGAAAGATTCGTGACGTCAACCTCAAGCCGGCCGGCGGAGGAAAAATCAAAAACGCCATTCTCGGGCGTAATAGCAATTCCGGGTGAGCCGTTTTTAGCCACGCTGCATACGATCTCAACAGCCTTGCCTTTGGCGCCGTCAACAAAAGAATAAGTAACGCCCTCCCGGCCGTTCATCTTCACGCGCGACTCAATGCCGGGAGCGCCAAAATCAACGGCAACTTGATCCGCATATATGTTCATCACACACACGCCGGCGAGCAGCATTGCCATGACGGCAGTCTTTTTGCGCAGTATTTCCGGGATCATTTTCATAAGACCTCATCGTTGGGTAAATAGAAACAAATAAATCAGAACACAACTTTATAATATGTGCCAAAATGTTTTAGCGCATGACCTGCCGCCACGCTATCGCGGGGCGGCTTTTTTAATTAAAAAAGTCTGTCAGCCGTTATCTCTTTTTGGCATCCGCTCTATTCAGTGGCCAAATGCGTGACCTGCTTATTGAGATACGCCTTGTGGAGTCCCTGATTGTAATGCGTATTGGCGGCCGTTGAATCAACCTGGCCGCTGGTAAACGCTTCAACGTGCGCGTCAACAAACGCCGCGGTCGTGCGCTGATTATGCCTGTAGGATGTAGAAAGATTCGCCGACGAAGCACCCGCGTAATATGCAGACCATTTGTATGACGCGGCGGTATCGCTGAGCGAAGTACCTGATTGCGCAAGCGTATCAACAAGCGCAATGACGCGACCCGGCGAATTAACCTGAGAGTATTTTTTCGGGGTCACTACGGCGTAAGGCGTATACCCCTGCGACACGGAACTCGACAAGCGGCGGGTAAAGAGATTGATGCCCGGGTCCGGACTGAGCCCTTGAGCATTGGCGCCGATACCGACACTGTTTGCCCAGAGATTCGGGGATGATGTGGGATGCGAAATCGGCATCGCAGGGCAAAAGAAATTACGCGTCGTACTTAAAAGAGGATTGCTGCCGGTGAACGTGTTGCCCAGTATACCCCCGATCATTGAATTGGCGTACCAGGGCGTGGTGACGTTGTTACCATTTACGACTTCAACACTTTCGTAAAACGGGAAATACTCGTTATTTTCCTGTGCATACGTAATCATCGCGGTAATGATTGATTTATGATTCGCCATGCATTTGGCCTGTACGGCCTGCGCACGGGCCTTTGCCAGCGATGGCAGCAAAAGAGCCATAAGCAACGCTATGATCGCCACGACGACCAGCAGTTCAATCAACGTAAAAGCTCTGGGGCGCAGTTTTTTCATAAATCACCCTCTGTATCAGCCAGATTAAGATATGCCTTGCCGCTGATCAAAAAAAACGTCAATTAATGCTGGCCGGCCTTTGTCGCCACAGCCATTTTAGGCAGCCAGTTCAAGACTTGCCCACCTGAAAGCAATGCATCCCGCAACAGGTGATAAGGCAGATCCTGAAGGCCGCACCGCTGTTTGATTGATAACGCAGCCGCAACAGCGGCAGACTGCCCGAGCACCATAAATACCGGCTCCATGCGAATTGATCCGTAGGCAATGTGGCTTGCCGAAAGGCAAACCGGAACCGTTAAATTCACACACTCCCCTGCTTTGGGGATGATGGCGCGATACGAAATCGCATAGGGGCTTGTCGGCGGAACTTCCACGTTGCCCTCATTGATCACCCGGCCGCCGACGACAATGCGCCGGCAATTGTGCGAATCCATTGTATAGGCGGCGAGGCCCACGGAATCGGCCACTTTGCGATAGCCGCGGCATTCGTGTTCGGTCATGACGGCATCGGCGATCATGCGGCGCGCTTCGCGGATGTAAAGCTGATGCGGAAATCCGCCCGTGGCCATAAATTCATCCCGGCACAAACCCCATTTGGCCATATCGCGGCGAACTTCGTCAGGAAGACGATCATCGTTTTGCAGAAAGTAATATAAACCGGCCGTATATGATACGTGATCCTGAAAAATGGTCTCGCGTTCTTCGTATGTGCCTTCCGGCCAGCGGTAATTGGCTCCGATATGGTCTGAGCTGATCGCACCGTAATTATTCGTATCTGTTTTGCCATTGGGCATGCGGATTGTGAGCCACATGACATCCCATGCGCCGGCGGCAATATAGCGGCGCAATAATTCGTAGCGCGCCGGATCATAATCGGCCGGCTTCGGAAACGGCATACGGTTATCCGGCACATCCGTCAGACACATGCGAAAATTATAAGCCTGAACGCAACGGTCACCCTGCCCCTGAATGCCAGACGCGTCATTCTGAATCAGCGGCAGCAGGCCGCTTGCGGGATTGCCCTCAACCACATACGGATCAACCCACGCCTTAAAATTATGATTCGGGTGGCCAAAATGCACACCGTTAAGTGTTTCGTGATATACGCGATTATCTTCGCGGCCAACATGATAACTCACGCCGGCCATCGCCAGCAGATCGCCCTCATACGTGGCGTCAATAAATTGTTTGGCGCGATACAGAGTACCGTCGCTCATCTCAATGGCGCTGATGTGCGCGCCCTGCTTGTGAACCTTGACCAGATGCTGATGATGCCGGGGCGCAACATGAACTTCCTTGAGCATGTCGATAAAAATCTGCTCGGCCGCAGATGGCTCAAAAGTCCACGCTTCGTCTTTTTCGTAATACTCGCCGAGGCGGCGATAAAACTCGCGCGAAATGCCGCCGATGGCCGCCTTATTGCCGATATCCGTCGCGCCAAGCCCGCCTGAACTCAGCCCGCCGAGATGCTCATCAAAACAAGCCAGCGCAACGCGCAAACCCGCACGCGCAGCCGCGACCGCAGCCACCACTCCGGCCGAAGTGCCGCCGTAAACGCAGATATCCGCGTCAATCATCGGCGGCGCGGCAAGCCTCGCCACGGGACGATAATAAAACAAACCTGGTAATTGTGCGCGATACATCAATGCACGCAACCTTTACTGCAAACAACCATCACGCCCCACAACTCGCAATACTCACGCAGACCGGCGGCGCAGCAATATCAGCCCGCCAAACCCCAGCATACCAAGTGTTGCGGCCTCAGGAGCAGGAACTCCCGTTACTTTGTAAAACGCATCCGTATCATTGCTGATGCGAAGAGCATCAACAGAACCGCCATTGAGTGCGATGGCAATTTTGCCCAGCGGATCAGTATTAGGCCGCCCGGTATCGGCACAATTTCCGTAAAAAGAAGCTACCGCCGCACCAAGGCTGCTTTCCGACGTGAACGTACTGGCGGAATCAACAATGTAAAAATCAAAGTGATCATTGCTATTGCCGGAAATACCGTCCACATTCATTTGAACTTTAACCAGCAGCATATACGTTGTGCCGGCCGTAATGTTTTCCTGAGTCACACCGGTACTTGTAAATGACGCGCCATTGTTCATCACTGTGGTGTTGGTGGTTCCGGGCTTAATCGAGATGCCGTTGGTTCGGCCCGGGCCGGAGTAAAAAATGAACTGCTTGCCTGTCGGCAGATTAAAAAGAACGCTCATCCACACAGTACCAGTCATGGTGTTTCCGGCAGTAAAGCCCAACGTAACATATTGGCCGGTATTTGTACCAGTCATCACGCCATAATCAGCGGCATTATTCGGGTTGCTGTATGGCGTGCCGAACGTGAGCGATGATGTGGCGGCATAGCTCTGATAACTGGCCGTACTCCAGATGGCATCAGTTCTTGTGCCGCTGACCGAAGCAAGCGTGTCTGAAGTTGCCCCATAATTGAAATTTTCCACAATTGTGGTGGCATGTGCGTTAAGCGCCGCGACGCATGACACAAGCATAGCCAGGGTAATCGCTGCCTTCTCCATAATTTCCTCCGCAAGTAACAATGACGGGATATGAATGCATCACTGATGTCATAAATTTACCTTGTTTTTGTGTGGCGTATTGTTATTTTTGGCATTTCTATTAACAATTTGCGCAATTACGTGCTAAAATAGAGAAGTTCACATTGTTTATAGACAGACCACATGCCGAAAACCAAAACAAACGCCGCGGCCAGAAAAAAGATCATGCTGATGATCAGCACGCAGTATGCTCATGGCCGGGGAGTGCTGGCGGGCATCGCCGATTATATTGATCACCACACACCCTGGCAGAATCTTCTTGAGCCGGAACTCAACCCGAAAATCATCGCGCAGGGCAATTATGACGGCATCATTTCCGAGCCAAATTCACCGGGTATGTATGAGGCGCTGCTGGCGGTCAAAGTACCGGTGATTACGGTCGGTTCTTTGCCCATTGAGCACGGACCGCCCGCAGTGGTTGTGGATAATCGCGCGGTAGGCCGCATGGCCGGCAGCCATTTGGCGGATCTTGGTCTGAAAAACCTGGGTTTTGTTCCACGTTCCGGAACTCATTACTCACTTCAGCGTGAGGCGGGGCTCACAGAATGCGCCACTCAAAGAAAACTTACCGTGTGGCGCTGTCCGGACGAAACGGTTGATGACGAACCGGCGCTGATTGCATGGCTTAAAAAGCTTCCGTTCCCGATCGGCATCCTGGCAGCAAATGACCGCGAAGCGCTGCGCGTTTCGCGCGCGTGCCGGCTTGCCAACCTGCGTATTCCTGAGCAAGTCGCGCTGATGGGCGTTGACAATGAGGACGAATCATGCCGGCTTGCCGAGCCGCCGCTGACCAGCGTTGACCACGGTACGCGGCGCATCGGTTACGAGGCCGCGCGTATGCTTGATCAATGGCTCACCACCGGAAACCGGCCTGAAAAATCACTGCTGATTCAGCCGGTGGGCGTGATTCCCCGGCCATCAACCAATCTGCTGGCCATCTCCGATGAAGATGTGGTCGCGGCGCTGCGATTTATCCGCGCGGGCACCAGCGCATCGCTGAAAGTCAGCGACGTGCTCAAGCATGTGGCCATTTCTCGCCGCTCACTTGAGATGCATTTTCAGCGCCTCCTGGGCCGCACCGTTCATGACGAAATCATCCGTGTGCGCATTGAACGCGCCAAGCATCTGCTGATCACCAGCGACTGGAGTATTCTTCAGATTGCCAATGCCTGCGGATTCGCGTTTCCCTCGCAATTCAGTCATGCCTTTAAGCGCGAAACCGGCACACAGCCGCTGGCATTCCGCCATCAGTACCGCTACCGATAACGTTTGTGTACATCATGAATGCGTGGTTTTGGCGGCATCCTCATACGGCCGGCCGAAGATCATTTTACCAGCAGCGGTCTGTAGCGCATTGGTCACCACGATATCAAGTTCCTGGCCGACCTTATCGCGCGCGGTCTCTACCACCACCATCGTTCCGTCATCAAGATAGCCGACTCCCTGGCCATGTGATTCGCCCGGCTTAACAATGCGCACGCGCATGGCCTCGCCCGGAAGCACCACAGGCTTAACCGCATCAGCAATGGAGTTGATATTCACCACGTCAACTCCGCGCAACTGGGCGATTTTCTGCAAGTTAAAATCGTTCGTGAACACGCGGGCATGTTCCTGCTGCGCCAGGGCAACAAGTTTCTGGTCAACACCTTCTGATTCCGGTACGTTGATCAATGATCCGTCCCAGATATGCAGTTCAAGTTTCGGCATGGCCTGAAGGCGATGGAGAACATCAAGTCCGCGCCGGCCGCGTGAACGTTTAAGACGGTCTGAAGAATCCGCCACGGCCTGAAGTTCATTGAGCACAAAGCGCGGCACAAGAATACGGCTCTCATAAATGCCCGCCGCGGCAAGATCCGCCACGCGTCCGTCAATAATCACCGACGTATCAAGCAGAATCGGGCGAGGCCCTTTGGTTGCGCGCGCGAACTCCACATAAGGAATGATAAAACGAAAATCGTCGCGCGTCTGAAGAATAAAAGAAACCGTCAGGTAGCAGGTAATGAGCCCCAGCAACAGCTTAACCCCCTCAATCAGGGGTTGATTTGCGACGCGCGTTACGGAATCCATAAAAACATTGGCAATGTTATCCACCAGGTATCCCAGGCCCAGTGAAACAAGCATGCCCACCAGCAATCCAAAAAACAGTCCGGAAATAATCGTGAGGTTTTTCTTTTTGACCAGTGAATCAACGGCAATGATGGCAAACGTGATTACGACCGCACCGACCATAATCACATAAGTCAGCGTTGAGGATTTACTTTCAATCACCGCGTTGACGGTACTCAGGGAGTATGTCAGCGCGACGGCCGACACAAGCAGCAGGAAAAAGACCCGTATAATATGAATCATAAATAACCCTCGTCTGATTTTTATAAAATGTAGGCCAAAATAAATCATAACCGGTACATTCACATGGTCGCCCCGTGATAGCATGGCGGCATGACCCGGTGTTAATTCTTCTGGCACAGACTATAATACCGCTCACCAGTATAATCGGCCTTTTACAGAAAAACCCTCAGAGGCTCTTTGAGAAGGAGGCGGCGGCCAAAGGCAGATCAGCGGATGGCCCCGAATACTTCTCAAACAGGCTCTCAGTGCAGGAAGGATTGTTGTGTCGCAATTTTCCCGTCCGCCATTTTCAGATTCGCCAATCCGCATGGCCCCGATCAATCACAAGGGTCCGTTGCCGTGGGTACAGTTACGTAACGCGGTTTTTCATCCATCAATTTTCCGCAAAATGATCGGGCAAAGCGATCCCAACGCCCGTAATGGCGATCTGGTAACGGTTTATGATCGTGATGCGCGCATTTTCGGAACCGGCATGCTCAATACGCAATCGCAGATTGCCCTGCGCATGATCACGTTTGACGAGACGCCGGTTGATGAATCATACCTGCTGACGCGGATTGACCAAGCCATTGATCTGCGACGCAACAAGCTTAAGCTTGACGAAGTCAGCGACGCCTGGCGCGTGGTGCACGCCGAGGGCGACGGCCTGCCGGGGCTGATTGTTGATAAACTGGGCGAATATGCGGTTATTGAGCTTTTCTCGTTTCCCATGTACAAGCGAGTGCAAGTGCTGGCTGAGCACATCAAAAACGCGCTTGGGCTCAAGGAAGTGCTCATACGCGCCGATCAGCGCGTGCAGGATGCCGAAGGTTTTAATTACGCCGGCCCCGCCGGAGCCCGGCCGGATCGTTCTCCCGACCGCAAATCAACCATCATTACCGAAAACGGCATCAAGTTTCAGATTGACCTGACTCACGGCCACAAGACCGGCTTTTTCTGTGATCAGCGCGACAACCGCAAACTGCTTGCCAAACTCACCGGCGGCGCCAGCATGCTTGATATCTGCTCATACACGGGCGGTTTTGGCGTATACGCCGCCGCTATCGGCAACGCGGCCGACGTCACGTGCGTTGATCTTGACGAAGACGCCATTGCGCTGGCGCAGCGCAATGCCAATATTAATCAAGTACCGAGGCAAATCTTCAAGACCGTGCATGCCGACGGTTTTCCTTACCTGCGGCAGATGATTGACAACAAACAGAAATTCGACGTGGTGGTTCTTGATCCGCCAAAACTGGTTCCCACGCGCGAGGATTACGAGGAAGGCCGGCAGAAATATTTTGATCTCAATAAACTTGGCATCGTCACGGTAAAGCCCGGCGGCATCCTGATGACATGCTCCTGTTCCGGACTGATTTCTCCCGACGAATTTTTCAACATCGTCCGCGGCGCGGCCCGCAGCGCATACCGCCGCGTTCAGGTCATTGAAGAACGCGGCCCGGGCGCCGATCACCCTGTTATGACAGACTGCCCGGAATCCGGTTATCTCAAGTGCCTGCTATGCCGGGTATTGTAAGTCGTATCGACATCAATAAGGTGACTATGAAATTGAGAAGCCCATCTTTTCTTGTCGGCCTGTTGCTGATCATACTGACATTTGGCGCTTACTGGCCGGTGATACAAAATGGCAATTTCATATGGGATGATCCGGAATATGTCACCCATAATATGACTCTTAAACGCGATGACGGATTACGCGATATATGGTTTAACCCCAGCGCATCGCCGCAGTATTATCCCCTTGTTTTTACCACTTTTTTTATAGAAACCCGGCTTTACGGAGACAATCCGCGCGGCTTTATCATTCTGAATGTACTGCTTCACACGGCCAGTTCATATCTTTTATACCTGCTGCTAAAGAAACTCAATATCCCCGGCGCACCGCTGGCCGCAGCGCTTTTTGCCGTGCACCCGATGACGGTTGAATCCGTCGCGTGGATCACAGAGCGAAAAAACACGATGGCCATGTTGCTGTCAATTCTTGCAGTCAACGTCTATTTTTCCCTCACGTTGCATCCCCATGTGAAAAATGGGAAGCGATACGGCGTCATCGCACTCGCAACGATATTGTTCACACTTGCACTTCTGAGCAAAAGTGCAGTTTGCGTTGTTCCGCCCATGCTGGCAATTATACTCTGGTGGAAAAAAAAGAAGCTAAGCAAACAGGATATGGCCGTTGTATCCGCATGGTTTATTCTTAGTTTTTTATCAGGACTGCTGACCGCATTGGTTGAATATCATCAGGTGGGAGCGAATACGGCTCATTATCATTTACCCCCAATGGAAAAAATATTGCTGATCACCAGAAACTGGTGGTTTTATATTCTGCAATTTGCATGGCCTTATCCTCAAAGTTTCTTTTATCCTCGCTGGCAAATTTTTATACAAAATATTTCTCTGTATGGTTATATATTGGCGCTCATTGCGACATGGTTGTTGCTTTGGTTTTGGCGCCGCCGATTAGGGCTGACGCCCTTGATTATTCTTTTACTTTATTCATTGGCCATTGCGCCGGTTCTTGGCGTACTGAATATTTACTACTTCAGATTCAGTTACGTGGCGGATCATTTCGCATACTGGGCATTGATTCCTTTATGCATAGGAACAGCATTGCTGGTTTTCTTAGTGGCAGACAAATGGCCGTTTCTGACGCCACGCATCAGAACAATCATCGGAGTCATACTGGTGGTCGCCTGCGCTGGCCTGACCTGGAATCGCGGACATGTATACGAAAGCTGGACAACGCTTTTTGCCGACACTGTTCAAAAATCGCCGGCCTGCGCTGACGCATGGGCTCTGTATGCCGACGGATTGATCAAAGAAAAAAAGTTCGCACAAGCCAAAGAAAATCTGCTGATCGCGTATCATATGCAATCGGACCGCGTTATGGATGCCGGACAACTTGCCAATATATGCCTGATGCTCGGGCAAATTGATGAGGCGGAAAAGTACGCGGCAGTATTAGCTGAAAAATTGCCGCAATTTGCCGATACATGGCTGATACTGGGTGTTCTACGGGAACGTCAGAAACGCATTCCCGAAGCCATCGCCTGCTACGTAAAATCGCATACTCTTTCCGCCGGCAATGGTAATGCAATTTACAATGCCGGGGTTCTTCTTGCTAATCTGGGTGATTTTCAGAAGGCAGAAGACTGTTTTCGCATGGCGCTGGCAGTCAATCCACGCTGGGCCCAGGCTTATAACATGAGGGGCAGGTGCCTGGCCATGCTTAACCATCTGCACGAGGCCAAATCATGTTTTGAACAGGCAAGCAAACTTGACCCCAATCCTGAATTTCGCGACGATCTTCAAAGAATTCAGCAGGTACTGACGCAATCCGTATCATCCCGGCCATCGTTAATTGTACGATAGCAGGTACGTTTTATAGTGGCAGCCATACAATGAATCATGGGTATAACAAAATCTTATTCTATTTTCTATTGGTTACCCTGACATTGACCTGCTACCTCCCGGCCATGCGGCATGGCAATTTCGTCATGGACGACGACGACTATATCCGCAACAATCCCCAGATTAAACAGGCCGACGGTCTTTTGGGCATCTGGTTCAGGCCCAGCGAATCGCCGCAATATTATCCCGCCGTGTTTACCATGTTTTTCTTTGAGAACCGTGTTTTTGGAGATTATCCGCGCGGATACATCATCATTAATGTTCTGCTGCACGCGGCCAATGCCTGCCTGATTTTCCTGCTGCTTGGCAAACTCAAAATCCCAGGCGCATGGCTGGCCGCGGCCGTCTTTGCTCTGCATCCGATGAATGTTGAGTCCGTCGCATGGATTGCGGAACGTAAAAATACGCTGGGGCTTCTGTTTTCGCTTGCAGCGATTCTGTTTTTAATTGTGCCGCTGTTGAAAGAAAAGTCATCACGCCGCAAGCAGGTCATCGCATATTTAGTCTCCTCGTTATGCGTGATTGCGGCTCTGCTGAGTAAATCCGCCGCGGTGGTTGTTGCGCCGGCCACATTGCTGCTGCTTTTATGGCTCAAACGCAAAATCAATGTTCCGCGCATCAACTGGTTCATTATCGCCGGATGGTTTGCCATCAGCATAGCCGACGGCCTGCTTATCACGCATCTTGAGTATCACTACAGCGGCGCAAAAGCGGATTTTCTCGACTTCACAGTCATTCAGCGGCTCATGATCGCCGGCCAGAGCTGGTGGTTTTATCCGCTGAAATTTTTCTGGCCGCACCCCATCAGCTTTATTTACCCGCGCTGGCCCATTGAGAACCAGGATCATCAGGTCCTCCTTTACGCATTCTGTGCGGTGGCTCTTGCAATTTTGTTGTGGCTCTTCCGGCGCAGAATCGGTTATGCCCCGCTGCTGGTTATTCTTGTATATTCCGCGGCCATCGGCCCGATGCTTGGCTTTTTGAGCATCGGTTATTTTCATCTCAGTTTTGTCGCCGATCATTTCGCATATTGGGCGCTGGTGCCGTTGTGCGCAGGCTTTGCGGCGCTGGCGGCAACGGCGATTCACAGATGGCCGCGTCTGCGATGGGGCATCGGCACAGTGTGCGCGCTGATTGTCATCACACTCAGCGCCATATCGTGGGATCACGGATATGTATACAAAAGCTGGACAGCCCTTTTTAATGATGCACTCAAGAAAAATCCCGAAAGTGTTTCCGTGTGGACAGCTTACGGGCAGGGTCTGCTCAAGGAAGGACGGTATGTCGAAGGCCGCGACGCATTTCTGAAGGTCGTCAACAATTCCGCATTTTTACCGGAAGATTACGGCGCCATTGCATATGCCTGCATTCAACTCGGGTATTATGATCAGGCTCAGGAGTATACGCAGAAGTTTCTCACTACGCGTCCTTACGACGCCTATGCGCATCACATCAACGGGATTCTGCTGAGTCGTCAGGGCAGGCAGGCCGAAGCGGTGACCGCGTTCCTGCATGCTTATGAACTCAAGCCGACCATCACGCGCTCTATTTTTAACGCCGCGCTGGTATTGGTTCAGATGCGGCAATTTGACAAGGCCATTGAGTGCTACAAAATCACGCTCAATATTAATCCGCGTTCGGCGCAGACGCATAACCTTATGGGCCGCGCCCTTGCCGCCACAGGACGCTTGCCTGACGCCATTGTCCATTTTCGGCGTGCCTGCGAACTTGACAATAATCCTGAATATCAGGCTGATTTATCTCGCGCCATGCAGATCATGTCGCAACAACAGAGTTCTTCATCCGTTTTACCGCCGGCCACCAGGCCGCAATGATCACATGTGCTTATTTTGGGGGATGATTCAGAAATATTTGGCATCACACTTGATTGTCAGGCGTTTACTACCAACAATTCAGGCAGGATAACGCATCTCCTCGGCCGCAAACAATATCATACTGGGAGGAAATAACATGACTCAGACAACCACTGCCGCGCCTCCGGCATCAGCCGCATCCGCGGGCCTTCGTGACGTTGTGGCTCTGCCATCAAGCATTACCTCCATTGAAAATGGCGTGCTTTGTTACCGCGGCATCAACATTGATGAGCTTGCCGATCACGGCACTTTTGAAGAAATCGTGCATTTGCTCTGGTACGGCCGGCTTCCGGAAAAAGATGAGCTTCTGCGGCTGCGCGAAAACATCGCCGCCTCCTCGCAGTTGCCTTCCGGCGTGATTCAGATGCTCAAGGATTTCCCGCGCCGCACCACTCCGATGGAGGCGCTGCGCACCGCCGCAAGTACGCTGGCCATGTTTGACGCCGAATCCGAAGATATGTCGCCCGAGGCCAATGACCGCAAGGCCGCGCGCCTTTTAGGGCAAATCGCCGCGATCGTTGCCGCTTACGACCGCATCCGCAATGACCGCGAACCCGTGGCCGCACGACCGGATCTCAGCCTCGCCGCCAATTTTCTCTACATGCTGCGCGGTTATATGCCCGAACCCCTGGCCGTGCGCGCACTTGATAAAGCATTCATTCTGCATGCCGACCACGAACTAAACGCCAGCACTTTTGCCGCGCGCGTCGTGGCCGCAACGCTCTCGGATATGCATTCCTGCGTGGTCGCCGCAATCTGCGCTCTTAAAGGCCCGCTGCATGGCGGCGCAAACCAGGAAGTCATGAAGATGCTCAACGAAATCGGCCAGCCCGAACTCGTTGACGGCTATATCCGCCAGAAACTCGCCAATAAAGAAAAAATCATGGGCTTTGGCCACGCCGTTTACAAAGACGGCGATCCGCGCGCGCGCCATCTCAAGGAGATGTCGCTTCAGCTCGGCAAGCTGACCAACCAGATGCACTGGTATGAGATGTCCGTCAAGATTGAAGAAATGGTCACGCCGGCCAAAGGTCTTAAGCCGAATGTCGATTTTTATTCCGCTTCGGTGTATCACTACCTGAATATTGCTTCTGATCTTTTTACGCCGATCTTTGCCATCAGCCGCACCAGCGGGTGGATCGCGCATGTTCTTGAGCAATACGCCAACAACAAGCTGATTCGTCCGCGCGCCGAATACGTAGGCCCGCGCGATCAGCACTGGGTTGATCTGGAGCGGCGGTAAAAAATGACGCGGAGACACGGGGATACTTTTTCGATAATCTTCTCCGTGTCTCCGCGTCATGGCGTCCCTGCGTCTCTCGGCCCCCGTTCATATGGAGTTCACATGCGTATTGCCGTCATCGGCCCACATCCTGATGATCAGGAACTGAACCTCGGCGGGACCATCGCCATTTTGCGCCAGCAGGGCCACGATGTGACGCTTGTGGATGTGACCACCGGCGAACCGACTCCTTTCGGCACCCCGGAAATTCGGGCTCGCGAATCTCAGGCCGCCGCCGATGTCCTCGGCGTCACCCGGCTGGCCGTAGGTCTGAAAAATCGTGAAGTTGTTCACAATATTGAATCACGCCACCGCATGGCTGCGGTTTACCGCCAATTAAGGCCTGATCTGATCTTTATTCCCTACGGCACCGACGCTCATCCCGATCATTTGGCCGTCACCCGCATTGCCGAAGACGCCCGTTTTGATGCCAAACTCACCAAAAGTACCATTCCCGGCGATCCCTGGCACTGCCGCCGCATCCTCTATTACTTTGCCTCGCACCTTCGTTTTAACTTCCCGGCCTCATTCTGCATGGATATTTCGCCCGTTATCGACCTTAAAATGCGTGCTATTGATTGTTATCAGTCCCAGTTTTACACCGGCCGCAGCGGCGCGGATTTCGGCGCCGTTCCCGCTTACGTTAAATCCATCAACGCCTACTTCGGCGGAACCATCAACCGCCCCTTCGCAGAACCCCTCTTCAGCCAGGAAATGCTGGGACTTGGCAACATAGATGGGCTGATCACAGGTTAAAGCTGGTCCTGAGTCTTAAAAAAAGCCGTATGAGCCGCATCTCCTCAATGCTTATCCCTCAAGACTCATGACTTCAAGACTCAAGACTTTTTGCCTTATCCCCCTCCGCACGCTTGTCTGCCGCGCCAAATTACGTGATACTAATAGGTCCAGTCTGGTTCGTATGGCGTGTAAAAGGCAGGTGTGGCAATGACGGTGGAAAACAGTGTTCCTGGTCCGGCCGAACAACCGGAACAGAACGGCGGTGATGGCCGTTCTGATCGTTCTCCTAAAATTCATATTTTTCTCAAGACGGTCAACGCGAACAACGCAAGCGACCTTCACATCAAGGCGGACGTACCGCCGCGTATTCGTATCGGCGGCGACTTAAAAACGCTCAAGACCGAGCCGATGACAAATCCGCAGATTGAAGAACTCGTGCGTGAGTTTCTCACTGAAGATCAGTGGGAAGATCTCAATCGCCGCGGCAATATTGACCTTGCTTACGCGATGAGCAAGACAGACCGCTATCGTATGAACATCTTCAAGCAGCGCGGCTCAATCAGCCTTGCCGTGCGCCGCATCAATCCGAAGGTGCCCGACTATAAGTCGCTGAACCTTCCTGATGTGTTCAACAGCATCGCCGAGCATGAGCAGGGTCTTATCATTCTCTGCGGCATTACCGGTTCTGGTAAATCAACCACGATCGCGGCAATGCTTGAGCAGATCAACGACAACAAGTCCGTTCACATCGTGACGATTGAAGATCCTATCGAATATACATACCAGGATAAGAAAGCGTTCATCAACCAGCGCGAAGTCGGCCTTGATGTGGACAGCTTTGAGTCCGCCATCCGCGCCATGATGCGTGAGGACCCGGACGTCATCCTCATCGGCGAAATGCGCGACCGCGTGACATTTCAGGCCGCCATTCAGGCGGCCGAAACCGGCCACCTGGTCTTCTCAACCCTGCACGCATCAAGCTGTTCAGGCGCTATCACCCGTATCCTTGAACTGTTCCCGAAGGAAATGCACCAGAACATCCGCGAAGCTCTGGCCGCCAACCTTCAGGCCGTGGTGTACCAGAAACTTGTGCCGGCGCTTGATCCCAAAATCAAGCGTGTGCCGGTTGTTGAAGTCATGCTCTCTTCGCCCAGCATCAGGAAGTACATTCTCGAAGAGCGCGAAGCGGAACTGCTCTCGGTCATCCGTGCTGAAAAAGCCGCCGGCATGATTGACTTTAACGACATGCTCGCCGACCTGATCACGCGCGAAGTCATTCACTACAAGGAAGGCTACGCCGCTTCGCCAAATGCAGACGAACTGCGTATGCGCCTGCGCGGCATCAAGACGGCTTGACGAATCCGTTCTGGCGGTTCGCCGGCCTTTTATGATTCATGCCGCATGCTTTCCTTCAGGCAGCCTGAAGTTCTGCGGCGTGGCACATTGTTAAAGACTCGCCAGCCTGGCAAACGCACATGGCGTCGCGCCGCGATTCATCTCCGCGGCAGCCCCGGCTGACAGTACTCTTGACGGGAAACGACATGTTTAACGCTCTTTACGTTAATCCGATTTTCTTTGTGATCTCCGTTGCCCTCATCCTGGTCTGGGCGCGCTGGGCCGCGTGGATGAGCAAAGACGTGCTCATGCTCAGCAGCCAATCAGAACTCATGTGGCGCGGCATCGGCCTGGGCTCAATTTTGTTCATCACGCTCTGCTGGGTTCTCATCCCCATCTGGTGGGTGGGCCTGGCGCTGGCGCTGGTGACAATCTGCGGCGTCTTTTTCTGGTACAGCAACATCCGCGCCAAAGTAATGGGCGGCAACGCCAATCCTTTCTCAAGCATCACCGAGATGTTCAGCAAAATGTCCGAAGCCAGCGAAAAACGCAAAGCCAACAAGGATATCATTCTTCAATACCTGGGCAAGGACGGCGGCAATCTCCCGTTCATTCCGATTGACAGCCCGCTCTTCGGCGGCATGCAGTACGCAGACCAGCTTATTGTTCAGGCCCTTGAGCGCCGCGCCGACGAAATTGAAATTGCCCCCTCCGGCGACGCTTTTGAACTCAAATTCTTCATTGACGGCGTGGTTTTCCCGCAGGCCGCCGTCACGCGCGACATGGCCGATCCTCTTATTGAGGCCATCAAGAACCGCGCCGGCCTTAATACCGAAGAACATCGCAAACCTCAGCAGGGTCTCTTTAAAACCCGCGACGGCCTCAATCAGGTCGTCACGTGGACTGTGCGCACCAGCGGCAACACCGCCGGCGAACGCCTGACGATGGTCACCGATGAGCATCTTCGCTGGAATCGCAAGCTTGAAGATCTCGGCATGCCTTCTGATCAACTGCAAATCGTCAAACAGATTGTCGCAAGCAGACGCGGCGTTGTGCTGGTCGCATCGCCCAAGCAGCATGGCCGCACCAATACGCTTTACGCCCTGGTCCGCAGCCATGATGCATTTACAAACGCGGTTCACGCGCTTGAGATCAACCCGCAGGCGGAACTTGAGGGCGTCACCGTCACGCGTTTTGATCAGCGCGCCGCCGGTGCTAGCTACTCCAAAACGCTCAGCTCAATATTCTTAAAAGACCCGGCCATTGTGCTTTCCGCACAGATTCCCGACGCCACCACGGCCGAATCTCTGGCGCGCTTTGCCGAAGAAGAACACCGCGCGTATGCCGGCATACCCGCCAACGACTCCATTCAGGCTCTTGAGATGTGGCTGCAACTGGTGCCCGCGCGCCAGGTTGCCATCAACTCGATTGAGGCCATTATCTCCCAGCGCCTGCTGCGCCTGCTGTGCCCCACCTGCAAAGTTCCGTATCAGCCGGACGAAGCCACGCTCAAGCGGCTGAATCTTCCGCTTGGCCGTAACTTTCAGTGCTTTAAGGCCAATACCGAAGGCATCACAGACGCCAAAGGCAACCGCATCACCTGCCCGGATTGCGGCGGCATCGGCTACCGCGGACGCACCGCGATTTTTGAAGTTCTTTATATTGATGATGACATCCGCAAAGCATTGCTTGCCGGCACGCCCACCAAGCAGATTCAGACGCTTGCCCGCAAGAAACGCATGACGATGCTCGTTGAGAGCGGCATCAAAAAATTTGCCCAGGGCCTCACCAGCATTCAGGAAGTGCTGCGCGTCGTATCCGCGGAAAAACACTCTGGCGGCAACGGAGGCCAGCCGCCGGCATCGGCATAAATTCTCGCCGGCATTTTCCCGGAAATCGTGACTTGACTGAATTTCATGCTCCTCATGGAATAAACTTATGATCCTGACATTGATCGTTCTTGTTGTCGTCGTCGCTCTGGCGGCGTTTTTAGCAACGCAAGGCGCGCTCACCGCCCTGCTGACATTCTTCTCGGCCATCTTCGCGGCCATCCTGGCCATGGGCCTCATTCCCGTACTCACGCCGCTGGCCGGCGCCTGGAAACCTGAACTCGGCATGAGCCTCAGCTACCTGAGCGTCTTTGTCATCGCCTTTGGCGCACTGCGCCTCGGTACTGATATGCTCATCCCGGGCGATATTCACCTGCCGAATCTCATCGCGCGCATTGCCGGCGGCGCCATTGGCCTGCTGGCCTCAACCACCGTCGTCGGCGCGCTGCTCATCGGCATCTTTATGCTGCCGATCTCCGAAAACATCCTCGGCTCAGGCGGCTTTGATGACGACGGCAACGTCAGCATGCCCTTCCCTGTCAGCTTTACCGGCGGCATGCTTAAACTTGCCAACGGCGGCGCACAGGGCGGAACATCCCTGGCCGCGGTTTATCCGGATCTTCCCGCCGCGCTGGCCGGCTACCGCCACACGGTTCAGTCCGGCAACCGCATTGCGCTTGGCGCCAATCAGGTTGAAGTTCGCGGCTGGTACGTGCCTGACGCCGCCACGCTCAAGGACAAAAACATCACCACGGACGCCGGCGTGCCGACCATTGTCCGCACCACAATCCTCAACAACTCCGACTCCGGCGCGGCCGCCGATGCCGACAATTATTTTCGCCTCACCCCTCAGCAGGTTCGCCTGATCGCCAAATCCGGCGGCAGTTACCGCCAGTTCACGCCGATCGGTTATCTTGATAAGGGCACAACCTTTACCAAAATTACCGATAAAGACGTCAATCAGGCTATGGTTGATGACGTCAACGAGCAGGGGCAGATCATTCATGACTGGGTCTTTGCCATTACCGACGGCTTTATCCCGGTCAACATTGAGATCAAGCAAGGCGGACTGGTGAGCCTTGACGGCAAGCAGCAGACGGCCGCGCTTGAGGCTCTGGCCGCCGCCAAATACCCGCCCCGCCGCTACATGAAGGACCAGGCCACCGTTCAGGTTGCCGTCAAAGCCGAAGGCGGCGTGCTGGCCAAAGCCAAAGTATGGGTTCTTTTGCCCGCAGTTACGCGCCGCAATGTTGATATTGTCCGCGAAGCCTATGATGCCGCGCTCAATAAGGAATCCTCATTCCCCGGCGAAAGCTCGCCCGGCACCATTCCCGGCGGCGATTTCCGCGCCGTCAGCCGCGAACTTCTTGATGTCACCAACTCCGGCCCGACCGAGCGCATCAACTGGAGCAAAATTCTCGTCAACATTGTCAAGTCGCGTCTGGAGATGGACGGCCGGCGCAACGTCAGCGTTGTGCTGCCGAACTTTATGGACAACAAAATGCGCGACATCTTTGCCAGCAGCGGCACGCAGGTCGGCGAAATATTGCTGACCGACAACGACGGCCTGACGCCCAAGCAGCAGCTTGCGCCGGGCTCATACACGTTTGTCTGCTACGCCAGCACGGCCGACTCATTCCTGTTCTGGGTGATTGATAAGCAAATTGAGCCGCGCAAGGAAATTCAGATTGACATGAACAGCCCGTCGTTTGCGCTCTCCATGAACAAAAAATAAACGCACCACAAGACAATAAGCAAAGGCCGCGTGACTCATCATCACGCGGCCTTTTTTTATCGTAGAGAAATTGTAAAAAAATGTACGCCCGCGATAAGCAAGCCCCATTCCCTTAACGGGATGGGGCACAAACAATGATCCAGAAACGATTGCATCCTTTGGGTGTTACTCGTGTTCTACAACAGTTTGTGCCCCGCGCCATAAAGGCGACGAGGCTTGGTTGATCATCTTTTCAACAGAGCACTTTTCTCTCTGATTGGTTTAAACACAAATCTCTGGTACACATACGCCACGACAAACAGAGTAAGCCCGAGTCCCAGGAACGAAAGCACGCGCCAGAGATCCTTCAGATTCGCCGCGTCAATCATAAACACCTTGCCTACCGTCAGCAGGATCATCGCCAGAGACGCCCAGCGCAGAGTCATGCTGCGCGTCATCACGGCCAGCGCCAGCAAGACTCCGCCAAAGATCAGCCACGCGGCCGAATAGGTATACAGTTCAGAGGACATCATCGTCCCGGCAGATGTCAGCACCGGCAGATGATACGCGTGGCGGATTTCTCCGGTGATCAGCAGAAACGCCAGAATCAGTACACTGATATGCCCGACAATTCCGGCGAGTTGCGGAATCATCCTGCGATGGCACAGCAGAATTATCAGGATGATTGCCATCGGCGCGCCAAGAACAAACAGAATCTGGTTCATCATGACCATGTGGCCCATTTCTTCACCGGTGATGACGGGATTTTTCAGCACGGCCGGCACCATTACCGCCATGATCATTCCCAGCGGAACCATGATCTGCGAGAACCACGAAGAAACACCGCGGTTCAGCCGCGCGCCGATCATCATCAGCCCATAGCCGACCAGCAGTTGCGCCATCACGTGTGTGGCCCATTCTGCACAGACCGAAAACACCCGGCCGTCATACTTATTAAAGGAAAAATTCACCAGCAATGCACACAACGTCATCACGCCAAGTATCGCCTGAACCTCAATCATGTGCGACATGTTTCTGTAATCACGATTCATCAGGACAATCGTGATGATGCTTACCGCGATCGCCGGCACATAAGCGCACAGCAGGATCGTAATGTCATTCATATAATATTGGTAAAGCGGAATCAGCAGGATCAGCATCGCCATGCCGTGCACAAACGGCATCGCGCGCAACTGCTTCAGGCGCGCATACCGGCAGACAATCGCCATGATCAGGCCGATTACCGCATAACACGCGGGCCGCGCCGCGCCCAGCGGCAACGTGATGCACGGAATCCACAACAACAATGACGCCGACGCAATGAACCAGGAAATGATCATATCCGCCTGCTGATTTTTGCCCCGATTCAGAAAAAGCGGAATAGTCATTGCAAGCAAAACGCCGCCGGCCGCAACACCCGCCCATGACCAGTACGCCGCCTCAAGCGGATCATGATTGCCGCTGAGCCAGATCGTAAAGGTAAAGCTCAGCGCGCAAAGGCTGGTCAATATTCCCCACACCATCGGCCGGGCAGATCGCCACATGCACGCAAAACCACCCACCGTAAAGAGACCGCCAAAAATCATATACAAAACGGATATGTTGCTCAGCGGCAATATCGCCAC
Organism: uncultured Phycisphaeraceae bacterium; assembly: GCA_964610975.1. Lineage (GTDB taxonomy): Bacteria > Planctomycetota > Phycisphaerae > WQYP01 > WQYP01 > CAZSYN01. The sequence continues at coordinate 79,677 of CAZSYN010000008.1, read as the reverse complement.
CGGCTGCTGTGCTGCGCGCGGCTGCGCCAGCGCATAACCATTGAGCATCGCCAGCATCAAAAACGCGGCCACATAACTGAACGCCGAATACTGCGTTTTGAATCGCGCAAGCAACAGCGCGGCCACAGACATCACACCCAAAAAACCCCACTGCATTGCCGAAAAATCCGTGCTCGCCAGGATCACCATCAGCAAAATAAAGGACGGCACAAGTGTTGCAAAACCGATACATGTCGTCAGGACGCGCCCGCCAAACCATGTGCGCTCATCCCGCTGGCGCAACATAAATATCATCGTCGTGGCCACGCTGGCTAACACAAAACCGGAAAGCATGGTGGCATGCTCCGCCACAGGGTAAAACGCAACCCACGCCGCAACCCATAGCAGCGAGATAATCGACGATACCAGATTCAGCACTGACCATCCGCGCATGCGCGAAACGGCGACCACCGCCACGTGCAGCAATATCAGATAACCGAACAGCGGAGCCGGGTTGGCGCTTCCCGTCTTGATGATGGCCGGAGTTAAGAACCCTCCCAAAAGCCCGATCGCTGCCACAAGTTGGCCATGCTTTAATGACAAAATCAACCCGATTGCCGTCACGGCCACCATCAGCCCAAAACCGGCCGTCGGCGCCACCATGTGAAAAACTTCCGTGGCCGCATAAACAGTGCCAAACAAAGTCGCCACACCCGCAGCCGACAAACCTTGCGCGATATAGTTATTCTTTTTCACCCGCCATTGGGCTACCGCTATGAGCGCAATGCCAAAACCGCCGGCCATCATCATTCGTATCGGTGGCGATATTAAAGAATGCTCGGCCGCATACTTCACAAACAACAACCCCGCAATGGCCACGGATATCGTCGCAAGCCACACCAAAACCTTCATACTCAGTAACTGCTCAATACTAAAAGACTTACGATATGTTGCCGGCGCATTGATCGGCGTATTCCCTTGCCGTTCCGATGCATTTGCTCCTGCTATAACTGTTTTTGGCCTCAATACTTCCGCCATTTTTGACTCAGCCTGAGGCGCAAGTTCATAAGGCGCTGGCGACGCCGCCGAAACTGGCGGTTTTTCTGCCTGGCTGACAGACGAAACAGGCGCTGTGGCTAATGGTTGCAAAGGAGCGTCATTTGGCTTGGCATGCTCCGCCACTTTGCCCATAAATGCTGATACTTTCGTAACTTCCGGCGGTACTGAACCGGACAGGGCTCCGGAGCTTAATCGCGTAACGCGATGCTCAAGCCGTGCATGCTGCTCACGTAAATCCTGTATTTTCTGATTCAGATCAAAATAGAGCAGAATACCCACAATGACGACAAGAATGACAAACAACGAAAGAATAATCATGCGGCAAGTCTCCTGGTAGTGATGCAGAAGCATACCACGAACACATTAAATGAACACCGTTCATATTATAACGCGAAATAAGAGTCGATAAACCGCAAGACAGAGGGATTGCCAAAATAAATCGCACATCACAGGAGAACCGAGGCCACACTGCGAGGTTTGGCGGCAGGCCATGTGTAATTTATTTTGCGCTTGCTATAACACGAATCCGGAATAAGGAATGATGATGTCATGCCCCGTATCAAAGAAACGGGGGTTAACGCGGGCTATCTTGAGCTGAACTATTCTGCGGCAACGGCCTCAAAAAATCCGATTTTCTCAAGATCAGTCCGTAATGCCATTTTTTCTTTTTCGCTCAGCGGCGTAATCGGTGAGCGCGTGGGCCCCAGATCATGGCCGATCAGCGACATGATCGCCTTACCGCAGCGCAGGCCGCCGTAGCGAATCAGGATATCAATGAACTCAATAGCCTGAAGAGAATACCGGCGCGCAGCGGCTATATCACCGGCCAAAAATGCCCGCCACATTCTGAGATAAACCGCAGCCGAATAATTATAGGTGCTGCCGACCGCCGAGAGCGCGCCCATTGCCACGCCGGCCAGCAATGCTTCGTCACGGCCAAAGGAGATATCATACTTACCGCCGCAGGCGCTGAGGCACTGCTGATATTCCGGCAAATCATAATGCGTAAATTTGATGCCGCGAAATGTAGGTACGGTATCGCCTATGGCATTGAGCAACTTCACCATCGGCAACGCCACGCCGGTCATACTGGGGATGTGATAGTAATAAAAAGGCGTCCCCGGCGCACTTGCGGCAACCGGACGCAGCCAATCCACAACCGATGTGACGTCGGCCGGCTTAAAAAAACAAGGCGACATGGCGGAGACGGCAAATACCTTAAGCTTTGCGGCATGCGCGGCAAGCGCGCACGCATGCGCCTGCGAACAATCGCCCACGTGCACAATAATCCGCAACTTATCCCCGGCCACATTGACCCACTGCTGCGCGATGGCCATGCGCTCTTCAATTGTCATTGAGAGACTTTCGCCCGTGGTCCCGCATACAAACGCGCCCTTAACCCCGCTGCGCACCAGATGCTCCGCCAGTTTTTCAATACGCTCCGGCGCAATGCCGCCGTCAGCGTGCATCGGCGTAAAAGGAGCCGCAATAAGACCCTCAAGACGCGGATAACCGCTCATATTATATTTCCTTATTGACATCACTATTCATTGATAATATCTGATTCACGCAGGCTATAGCCGCGTATTTGCGCTTTGGGCGCATCATCCACAATATAATTGACAATATAAATTTCGCCGTCAGGAAACTGCACCCACCCGGAATATCCGGTATCGGCCTCTTTGCTGCGGTCATAATCAACGGGCATGATACGTACCCAGCTTTCCTTGCGTTCCGTGGCCAGGCATGTTTGCTGATCAGTCCACGCAAGAAAAAAATTCTGCGTCCACCAGCCGAGCCATCCTTTGCCGCCCTGTAAAAAGCGATGCGTGATCAACACTTTGCCGCTTTGCAGCAACCCCGCCACTGGGCGGTGACACCCGGGAATCGGCATCTGAATCACATCACCCCACGTGCGGCCGCCGTCACGGCTGATGGTTTTGTAGCAATCAAGGCCGAGACAGGAATTTTCGCGTAAAAAGCAGACAAGTTCACCGCCCGGCAGTTCAAGAATATTGCCTTCGCAGAGCTTGAGCCCCGGCACGGCCGCGATGGTATACGGCCCGGACCATGACTTGCCCTGATCTTCAGAGCGCCAGAGCAATTGCTGCCAGAGAACCGGATCATGCGCCGCGTTCATGCTGTGCGCGCTTAATAGCCACACGCCATTGTTATCGCCGATTTTAAGTTCGCGAAGCTGATCAGGCACAATACCCGTCACCGGCGTGGCATGCGGGCCATCCCATGTGGCGCCGTCGTCACTGCTGAAAAACAGCCAGTTTGTTTGCAGTCCGCGCGAGGAATTGTTCTCATTTCCGCCGCGAATCTGGTCAACGGCAATCACAAGCCGGCCATCGGATAATGCGGATATGCGCGCGCAATTCCAGTAAAAATCAGCAGGATTCTTGCGATACGCAGGCGCACTGACCGGCCGCTTGGGCGACCACGTTCTGCCGCGATCTTGAGATTCCGCGATCATGATGCGCGTATAGCTACGATCACCATGATGAGTGCATTCGCTAAAGACGCAAAGAAGTTTTCCGCTTTCGGCCAGCACAATATCAGGCCACGCCTGGTAAATGCCATCATCACGACTGACCGTAAATTTTTGTATCATAGGATTGCTCGGTTTGCGGGTACTCGTTTTATCACGCCTGCGATATGTCGTCAGGCAATCCGGATCGGGATAATTTCCTGTTCCGGTTGCGCATGGTTATTTTCCGCCTGATTTCGCAGAATTTTTCCCAATTGCGCGCCGATCTGCTGTGTTGACCAGTTTGTCGCGACATGCATAAACGGCGGCGGCTGGCCTTCCGGCAAACGATAAACATCCGATACCGCCACAATCACGCCGCGCGCGCGCTTAAGCTTTGCGGCCATCTTCTGTACGCCGGCCGCAAGCGGCTCACTGCGGCAAATCACGCCGGTCATTCCGTCATATTCACTGAAAAGACTGGCCATTTCCGCCATAATTGCTTCTTCTTTGGCCGGCAAATGGCGTATCTTAATATCCCCGGCCGGCACTCCCGCCACGCCCAGTTCATGCATCAGCGCATCAAGAAAAGCAAAATCGCCCGGCCATTCTGATTCGCGCATCAACACAACACACCTGCGGCATCCGCGCGCCAGCATGCGTGCCGCAAGCAAACGCCCCGCCTGCGCATGATCACGATCAAGCGATGCCAAACCATGAACGGCGCGATACGGCGTGCCAAAAACAACCGCCGGCACACCGGCCTGCGCAATCACGGATTGAAGCGAAAACCCCGAACGCACCAGCACAAACGCGCCGCGTCCTGATTGCCGCAAAGACTGCGCGATCACGTCGCGGGCAAATTGTTCTTCGCCGAACTGCGGTAAAAAATTAAACAGAATTTGCGCGCCGGAAAGTTCTCCCTGTAAACCGACGATCAATCCGTCAGCCAGAAGACCTTCAGTGCGCATATGATCCTGATGAACCAGAATATGCACGCGCTCAATGGCGGCGGCCTGCGCAGAATTGCCGGTAATGACGCATCCGGATTTATTACGCCGGCGCAGAATCCCCTGCTGCTCAAGTAATTGCAGACCATTATTGGCCGACGATGTGCTGACCCGCAAAATCCGCGCAACCTCGGCCGTGGTCAAATACGCATCGCCAGCCTTAAGCCTGCGAACGCGAATATCAGCCTGAATACGCTCGGCTATCTGAACAATCCGGGGTTTTGTCTCAGCGGCAACCATGACATTATCATGTCACATATATTACCGCATGTCAAAGATATATTTCCGGATATTGCAGAAATATATAATTCCCGCACCACATCCTCATTTTCGCAATACGAAAGAGCGCCGTAACCGCACTTCACGAGCAGCTTTGCGCATGCGATGTCACTCAAATTTAATGGTGCTCAGCGATGCCAGGAATGTTTTTTCGTTGGCGTCATATGTGGCCTGAAGCGAAGTAAAAGTGACCGAGTATGCTTTTTCTTCACCGATGACCCACAGCTGAATCATTCGCAGCGGCATTGTTTTGGAGTAAATAAATCCCGCATTCAGCACGCCCGCGGCCCTATTGGCAACAATAGGCGCGGCCGTCGGCGGCATGATCGTATAATCTTCGAGCTTTTTCCTGTTGTCGCCATTCTTAAAATCAATCAGACCCTGAATATCAGAAGGCTTAATATTCGGCACGGCCACACTGTCGATAAGCACATAGGGCGCAAGGCCGCCGGCGGGAACGCGATCCCGCGTCTGCGCGGAAAATCCCGTGCTTTTGTTTCCTTCAATAGGCACCCATTCTTTGGGCAGGCGAATCTGCACGCCGGTTTGCGGATCTTTAAAACAATCCGGACGCAACAACGCATCCACTTCATCCGCAGATGGCAGTGACGGTTTTGCATCCGTTTTTACTGCCAATGCCCGCACCCAATTTGATTCCCCCTTGAGCGAGCCAAGTACAGAGCCCACATGTTTGAGCAATTCAGTTTTCTGCGATTCAGGCCCGGCAAAACTCAGCATGATGGCCTGCGGCGATAACGGTATCAGGATGTTATAGTTGAGTACAGCCACGCCGTTATTGGCTTCCGGAACCTCGACCACGTCGATTGAATAACCATTCCAGTTGGCGCGCAGGAGCTTGATTTTCTTCTCGGGCGGATATTCCGAAAGCTCCGCATGCCTGTGAGAAAGCACTCCCCCCATTTTCCGGATGAGCAGAGACTGGCCCGCGCCAGAGGGGTTGTCTTTAACCCAGCAGTAAATCCACACGTTTTTATCTTTGATGCGTTCTGGCGCGGAAACATAACCCTCCGGCGTGCGCAGAGAAAAGCCCAGTTCCTTATTGACCACCTGTTCCGCACGCGCCATCGGCGCAAACAGGCTCATCATGGCGGCGGACAAGACCAAAAAGCCCCTGGCGCGTCCGGGCAAAATTTCTGACATCATATAAGCTCCCCACGTATTTGTGGGGGGATTGTAAACAAAGCGGAGACATATAAAAACAGGAAAATTAGTCCGGAATTAACCCGCGCGAATCAGGAAATAAGCGTGTTTCTGTTATCGTTTTTCTGATAGACTGCCATGACAAGTGGTTGATATGTGGGGCAAATTCATGGGACGATTATTCAGGCGCATCCGGCCCTGGCCGGAGGCCAAACGTTTTTTCATCGCCACGCTCATCATGGCGTTTCTGGCGTGGATCGGCAGCGGCGTAGTATATCACTTGTACCTGAAGAACCTGACGCCAGTTTCATTTTATCAATATATGATAATAACTTTTATATTCTGCGCGCTTTTTTGTACCGGCCCTGCCGTAACTCTCATGCGCAGTTATTGGCGGGAAAATCGGTAAAGACACTTCCGGCCCGGAGGACCGGCGCAATGTAGTCACGGGTGAGCGCAGCGAACCCGTGGAAAACGAATCGAAAAACAAAGCGCCCCGACGGGGCGCAGGAATCCTGCTTTTCTCACAGCATCCTTTACGAGCGCCAAAATCAACACAATCAACCCGCATCCGTAAAATAAACATCTACCAGAACGATCACGCTTATTTATAACTTAATACTGCAACACAATTTACATCACTAATATTCAGATTCTGCTAACTTCTGCCTGCTCTCTACCAACTTCTTGCCTTTTCTATTGCTTTTTGCCCATACTTTCCTCTAAAATACCCGGCTCAGAGTTTTTAGAGCCCGTTTTGCGGGTTTGTTTATGAATTGGAGCGGCTAGTGAAGCTGATCATTATTCACTAAGCCTGTGCCTTGGCCGGTGATGCCCATGTGGCGGCCTGTGGCATGGGTTATACATCGGCACGGTTGACAAAGTGTGAATGTCGCAGACTGTGCCCGCGAGAAACGCCCTCGGATCGGCAACGGCAGTTGCCCGTATCCGGAGAAAAGGACGCTTCTGGCGGGCATTGTGTTTTTTAGGAGGAGGGTTTAGGGGATAGGGGTAAGGGGTTAGTAAAAAACTGACCCCTTACCCCTTGGCCCCTGATCCCTTCAAGAGTTGATGGCCGCGGGCAGTGGTTGCCCGCTCTGAACATAAGGAAGTTACTTTTATGGCACGTGACCTGACGAAGTTCCGTAATATTGGTATTGCCGCGCACATTGACGCCGGCAAGACCACTGTCTCCGAACGTATTCTTTTTTACACCGGTAAAACCCACAAGATCGGTGAAGTGCACGAAGGCACGGCCGTCATGGACTTCCTTCAGGAAGAACAGGAACGCGGCATCACCATTACCTCCGCCGCCACCACCTGCCCATGGTTCCTGCACGGCGCACACAACGTCCGTCTGACCGACGACAACTACACGATCAACCTGATTGATACCCCCGGCCACGTCGACTTCACCGTTGAAGTTGAACGTTCGCTGCGCGTTCTTGACGGCGCTGTGGCTGTGTTTGATGGCCGCGAAGGTGTTGAGGCTCAGTCCGAAACCGTGTGGCGTCAGGCCAGCAAGTATCATGTGCCGCGTCTGTGCTTCGTCAACAAGATGGACAAGATCGGCGCGGATTTTAATTTCGTCGTCGGTACCATCCGCGAGCGCCTGGGCGCCAACGCGGTTCCGATTCAACTTCCCATCGGCGCGGCCGATACTTTCTCCGGCGTGATCGACCTTGTTGAACGCAAGGCCTATAGCTGGAACGAAGAAGCCAAAGGTTACGATTGGCAGGAAATTCCGATTCCCGAAGACATGAAGGCGAAGGTTGAAGAAGCCCGTTCGTTCATGGTTGAAAAAGCCGCTGAATGCGACGACAGCCTGACTGAAAAATTCCTCAACGGCGAAGAACTCTCCATTGAAGAAATCCGCCAGGGCCTGCGTAAGGGTACCTGCGCGATTCAGATCAACCCGGTGCTTTGCGGTTCAGCGTTGAAGTACAAAGGCGTTCAGCTTCTGCTCAATAACGTTATTTATTATCTGCCGAGCCCGATGGATAAGCCGCCGCTCAAGGGTTTTGACCCGCACAAGAAAGACGTTGAGCTCACCCGTAAACCGGACATCAACGAGCCGTTCTGCGGCATCGTGTTCAAGATCGTTTCCGAACAGCACGGCGATCTGAGCTACATGCGTGTTTACTCCGGCAAGCTTGAGTCCGGCGCGCGCGTGATCAACACCACCCGCGGCGACAAGCGCGAAAATGCGTCGCGTATCATGGAAATGCACGCCAACGACCGTAAGCAGCGCGATTACGCCGAAGCTGGCGACATCGTCGGCATCAACGGCTTTAAGTACTCGCTTACCGGCGATACCGTTTGCGATCCGGATCATCCGATCCTGCTCGAAAAGATGGAGTTCCCGGAACCGGTTATCAGCATGTCGATTGAGCCCAAGACCACGGCCGACAAGAACAAGCTCGGCGAAGCGCTCACGACTCTGCGCCGCGAAGACCCGACTTTCCGTTCAAACTTTGATGAAGAAACCGGCCAGACCATCATTCACGGTATGGGCGAGCTTCACCTGGAAATCATCGCCAACAAGCTCAAGCGCGATATGAAGGTGGACGTGATCGTCGGCAAGCCGAAGGTTGCGTACAAGGAAACCATTACCCGTCCGGCCGAAGCCCAGGGTAAACACGTCAAGCAGTCCGGTGGCCGCGGCCAGTACGGTGATTGCTGGATCAAGATTGAGCCCTATACGCCGGTTGAAGGCGACGATTCGGAAGATTCAATCCTGTGGGAAAACGCCATCAAGGGCGGCTCGATTCCGAAGGAATACATTCCGTCAGTTGAATACGGCGTGCGCCAGGCCGCCAAGAGCGGCGTGCTTGCCGGTTACCCGATTCTGAACCTCAAGGTCACGCTGTTTGATGGTTCATACCACGACGTTGACTCAAGCCAGATCGCCTTTGAACAGGCCGGTATCCTGGCCCTGCGCAACGCGGTTCAGCTTGCCAAGCCGGCCCTGCTTGAACCGATCATGAAGCTTCAGGTCACCACGCCGTCCGAATTTGCCGGCCCGGTTCAGGGCGACTTGAGCAGCCGCCGCGCGATGATCGAAAACACCGAAACCCGCGGCAACGCGATCATCATTGACGCCAAAGTTCCGCTGGCCAGCATGTTCGGTTACACCACCGTGCTGCGCTCGCTGACTCAGGGCCGTGCGACCTCCACGATGGAGCCGCACAGCTACGCGCAGGTTCCGGCCAACGTTCAGGCCGAAATCCTCGCCGCCAACAAGTAAGATCACGCGATTGAATCGCGAATCTGAAATAGAAAAAATAAAAGCCCATGAGCCGAAAGGTTCGTGGGCTTTTTGTTATTACATAGACGTTATTGCATGTTTGAACTTGATAGGATAAGCTAACCTTAATGGGGTGGCGTGTTGCCTGCCCATCAATATTGTCAGGAGCGATTGGATCATGTGGCGTTAAATAAACGCCAAGTATTATCAAAATATTAATGCGTGAGCATTAGGTTTACTGCCTTCGGAGAAAACCGCCAAATTTCATGTAAGAAAGCAGTACCTGAAGCCGCGCCCTCGTAAAGAGGGCGTCGGCCATGGTACGTTTCTTACGCCCCTTGGCGGGGGTCTCCGGAGCGTCCATGGTTCGACGCTCTTATTTTTTTGCTCGCAGGAGCAAAAAGAAAGGATTGTTATGGAAATCACTAAAGTATGCATGGCTGTTGTTTTACTGGTTACGGGATTGATGGGGGGTTGTGACAAAAGTACAGGAAGTGAACAGACCCCCTCTGCCTCAAAATCGTCTAATGATTCTAAAAACCCAATTGTTCTTTTAAAAGTATATAGTGCAGATCTTGGAGGGCATCGCACTTTAGAAGTGTATGAATTTGAAAATGTAGGCAATAAAAATATAGATGCGTTTAAGGGGAAATTTATAACCTACAATAAATTCAATGAACCAAACAATGAAATTGAAATTGAGTACACACAACCAATATCAGCCAAATCTAAATTGTACTTTGAGCGGTTTTTTATTGGCAATCAAGTCAGAGAAAGCGGGAGCGCAGATGCGGAATCCTTGGAGAGTGCAGCAAAAAATTTAAATGTAACAGTCAACGACCTTGTTGTGAATCAAAAGTACAAATTCAAACTCAACAAGGTCGTTTTTGCGGATTGAATTGTCTCTATGGCACAGACCACGTTACAAAAGAACAGTTACATCAAGGAAAGAAAGAAATGGATATTTATCAATGCAGAAAATGCTTTGAATTTATAGAGTCTGCCACATCACCACGTTCCGGACATTGCCAAAAGGAAGGCGGGCATCAATGGTATAAGCTTGGCGAAGCCGGCGAAATCATTACACAATGCCGTAAATGCTTTGAGATTATATGTACGACCAAACAGCCATCGTCCGGTTATTGCTCTGAAGAGGGGCCTCATCAATGGTATAAACTCGGCATCATAGGAAACAGAAATTATGAATGTCAGAAATGCGGCCAGATCATTAAGGCCAAAGAGCAGCCACAATCTGGCTATTGCCATGAGGGAGGCGCGCATCAGTGGCGCCAATTGAATTAAGATCCCGTAACCACTGGAGTCCTGACGATATCGACAAAAATGATAATGGATAAGGAAATTCAACCCAAAGGCTATAAAGTCTGCGAGCTATCTTGGCTCGCGGGCTTTTTTTGTTGTTGTTATGAGCCCAAGTTCGCGATATGAATCAAAAAGAACGTATGCCACGGAACCCCATGTGTTTTAAAGAGGTGGGTACAAGCATGTCACGATCCGGCATTATAGAGAGATTGCCAAGAAATAACGGCTGACAGACTTTTTTAATTAAAAAAGCCGCCCCGCGATAGCGTGGCGGCAGGTCATGCTCTAAAACATTCGGCACATACTATAAAAACACAAAGACTCCGGAATACCATATTCCGGAGTCTTGTTTTGATTGCTTGATTGTCCGCGTGACAAACACACGCCAGAGTTAAAAACTTCGTTTTTTTACGCCACAAAATCGCGGCCGGTGATTTGCTCGTAAGCCTCAATATATTTGGCGCGCGTGTTTTTGATCACATCATCAGGAAGCGACGGGCCGGGGTACGTTTTGCCCCAGGTCAGTGTCTCAAGATAATTGCGCACATACTGTTTATCATACGAAGGCTGATCATGGCCCGGCTCATATTTGTCGGCCGGCCAGAAACGCGAGCTATCCGGTGTGAGCGCCTCATCAATTAAAATCGGATCGGTGGCGCCTTCCGGAATCCCCCACTCAAACTTGGTATCGGCAATGATAATGCCGCGCGTGATGGCAAAATCAGCCGCGGCCGAATAAAGACGCAGCGACCAGTCACGCACAAACTTCATGGCGTCATGGCCCACTTTTTCAGCGGCGCCCTCAAACGAAATACTCTCGTCATGGCCCTGATCCGCTTTGGTCGTGGGCGTAAAAATCGGCTCCGGCAATTGATCACACTGGCGCAAACCGGCCGGCAACTCAACGCCGCAAACCTTGCGCGTTTTCTGGTAATCTTTCCACCCGCTGCCGGTAATATATCCGCGCACCACGCATTCAATCGGAATCACGCGCGTTTTGCGAACGATCACCGATCGGCCGGCAAGCTGATCCTTATGCGCCTGAAGTTCCTTCGGGAAATCCTCAAGCTTGGTGGCCACAAGATGATCATGCAGCGGAGTGTGGCCGCGGAAATGGTGAAACCAAAAACTAGAGAGCTGCGTGAGTATTTTTCCCTTGTCGGGAATGCCCGTCGGCAGCACCACATCAAAAGCGCTCAGGCGGTCTGAAGCAACGATAAGCAGGTGGCCGGGCTTAATGGACTCAAGATCGTACACATCGCGCACTTTACCGCGACGCACCGGCAAGCCGGGAATTTGTGATTCAAGTAACGCTGACAAGATCAACCTCATGCATTAAAAAGCGGCAATGTGATGAGGCGGTAATAAAGTCACCACATCATCAATATCTGCATCGCCACGCAAAAGGATATGATCGGGTAATTAAGCGGAAGATTCAACAAACCGGGGAGTGATTTGCCGCATCATTTCTTTTGAAGTTTGGCGGCCTTCTCTTTTTCTTCGGCGGCGCGTTTTTCGCGTTCAGCTTTTTCTTTCAGGGCCGCTGCGGCCGGCAAAAGAGAATTGGCGCGCGCAAGCACCGCCTGAACATGACGAGACTGCTCCGCGAGCACCAGCCGGTCAATGGCCGGCATGCCAGGCTCAAGTTTTAGCTGTGCGCCGAGAATCGCGGCGGCATACAGAGCTTTTTCGCGAACCTCAATGGCATTGGCGGGCGTAATGCCGCTGAGCGGATTTGCCGCAGGCGTAATCGGTTGCGGCGATGCCATTGAGGTAGGCCCGGAAGCCGGCACAGCAGCGTGCGCACGCTCCGGCGGAAAATAACCGCGAAGCGGCTCAACAGCCTCAGCCGTTTTAGCGCGCAGGATCAAAACAAGCTCCGGTTTTTCAATCTCAGGAACTTTTGATACATCAAGCATTGTGCGGCGCGGCTGAGATGACCACCAATCCCAGCGCGTCTGCGCCATCCAGGAAGAATAGCGCATTTGTTTATAGCGCATGGCCAGCAGATGCAGGCGCGCCGGCTGTTTTTCATATGCGGTTGCCAATGCCATCATGCTGCTGAGCGCGGCGGCCTTATCGCCGGCGGTATCGGCGGCAACAAGCGTATCCCATATTTTGCGGTTCTGCGGAGGCAGGTCCGCGGAATCTCCCAGATCGCCGCTTTGCCCGGAAAGCAATCGGCCAAGCTGACGGAAAAAATCCGGCGATGAGGGTTGAAGTTTGGGCGATTTACGCGTACCGGCCGGGTCACCACGCAAAATGATGGTTGTTTCTCCGGCGGGCTGCGTAGCGGCATTATCTGCGGAATCACCCTGGCTCAGCAGCGCAATCGGACGAATCTGAGAATCAGCAGGCGCAAACTGACCCGTCAGCGGATCAGTACTGCCGCCGGGCACAATGTAGTAAATTTCAGATCGCGGGATGTTCACAACAGAGCGTATCCCGTCACTATCAATCAGTACGGCGAGCTTGCGGGAATCACGATCAAGAATCGTACCGATGCGCTGAGAACCATCGGCCATGCGAATCAATGCGGCATCAACCCGCGGCACACAAAGCGCCGCAAGCATCAGGCCCGCAATCATGCATAATGGGATCCGCATCAGCGATTTCTCCGTCGCGCTGTACCTTATTTTAGCCGGCCGCGCCATAAAAAGGACAAGAATCCCAAATAGATCGCGACACGACAAAAGCCCGGCCGTAATCAGATCATTTTCTTGCCAATTTGTGCCATTGGGCATTGATGCAGGCGTTATAAAGATTGTCGGTTAATTCTGGGATGCTTTTTGATCGAAATTGCATCGCTTTGCCGATAAAGGGCCATATCGCCCGTAATATCTTGAGGGCGCAGAAGATAAAGACACGGAGCGGATATGTCGCTGATACCACGCCAACACTTACGCCTGCCCATGATGAACTGGGCCAATGTGACGCAGCGTCCGGAATCCCGCAGCGCGCCGACCACGCGCGATCTTGATTGCCCTTTCTGCGGCCAGGAGTTACGCGTACCTTACCGCGCGATTAATACCCGATGCACCAATTGCCACAAGCACCTGCGTCTTGAAGATGTCGTGGTCAAAGGCGATTCTCCCCTCACACGCATCAGCACCTGCGGAACCATTGTCATTGAGCCCAGCGGAAGATTCGCGGGCGTACTTCAGGCAAGCCATGTTGTTGTGGCCGGCCGAGTCATGGGCACTGTCATCGGCACGCGTGTCATTGAGGTAACCAACACCGGCAAAATCGCCGGAACCGTCGCCACGCGCGACCTCATCGCATCTGAATCATGCATCATTGAGGGCGAAATCAATTTGCTGCAGGAAGACGGCAGCATCAAAACATACCAGGCAAGCAGCGAATCCTGATCAGTTCAGTCAAGGACTATTGAGCATCGTCCCGCTACTCACGAAAAGTTGAAGAAAACGAATATTCATACTGGCAGACCGTTTTCTTCGCGTTTATAGTTGGCATATGAGCGCGGCGTAAAGCCCGCGCAACCATCATCATTCCGATGTAGTTGCCAACGCACATCCTGGCAGGAGAGGAATCATATGAAGATCACACGGATCACGATTCTTGCATTAACTCTGGCGGCAGGCGCCACCATCACAACACAATTCAGTTGGTCGCAAACCCGGCCGGTGGCAACAACACAACAACAGACAGAAGCGGCCGAGCATTATAAAAAAGCATATGAGCTTTATCAGCATGGCAATCTGTGGGAAGCACAAAAAGAAAACAACATCGCGTTAAAACTTGATCCGCAATTTTCAGAAGCGCTGATTCTGCGGGATATTCTGGATCGGCAGATACCCGCGCAATCTGGCAGCGCCGGCGCTACCACGCGCCCCACACTTCCGCCGGTGGCGGCAAGTGAACTTCTCAATGAACAACAGATCACCCGCATCCGCGTTTATGAGCTGGCGAAATCTGAATTGCAGAGCAACAGCGCGGAGATTCGCGGATTTATTCCGCGGGCAACACTTGAGCAATTCTGGGATCGTGTGGTAGTCAAAGATCCGCGCCAGAAGGAAATAACGCGCGAAGAGCGTGATCGTTTTCTACGGCCTGACCGTTTTCGCAGCCAGCTTGAATTGATCAAGGAATACAAAGCCGCCGCGTTTTATGATCAGGTCAAAATGTTCAGCGATCCGGCGGCCCTTGTTGAATTTCGCAACAAAGTTCAGCCGTATCTGCTTCAGAACTGCGCCACGGCCAAATGTCATGGCAATAGCGATCCGGCGGTCAATCACGGATACCGCATTTACGGAGCCAATCCGCGGCCCAATGATCGCGAGACGTACACGAACTTCTTTATTCTCAGCACCAAGAAAATTGGCAACGAGCAAATGCTCAATCGTGATGACCCGGAACATTCATTGCTGATTCAATATGGGCTGCCGAAAAAAGATTCGCTGGCTCCGCATCCTGGCGCGGCGATTCAGGCACGTCTGAAGGGTCAATCAGATCCGCTGTTCATTGACATCGTGGCGTGGACCAAAACATTGGCGTTCCCTATCGGTGATTACGGCATCACCATCACAAAACCTGTGGCCGCGACAGCTCCTGCCACAGCGCCTGCATCAACGCAACCCTGAATTTGTTCACAATCAGACAATTTTTCAGCCACGGTCAAAGGCCGTGGCTTTTTTATTTTGAATAATCAAAATTATATCGGATAAAAGATTGACGTATCAGGATTCGCTGATATCTTAATACCCAATGACGTTTGTGTTTTCGGTTTGCTGCCAGGCTGGCCTGTTCGGTTGACCATCGTTTTGTTGATGGTTCACACACTGAATAATTTCGCCCTGTGCTGGCGCCAAACGCGAAGAAGCATCATTTCTGTTTGACTGTATGAGATTGACAAGTTTGCCGGCGGCCTGTGGCCATGTCGCAACGTTACGACCGAACGATCCTTCGGTTGTGATGATGCTTCTGATATGTGCAATTTAGCACGGAACCGCCGTATGACATTTTGCCTCGTGTGGGAAGGCAAAAGCCCGTGGGTTGTGGGGAGCCCACGGGTATTTTTTTATAAAAAAATACAGGCCGCGCCTCGCGACAGGGGCGGCCTGTATCTGATTCACATCATCCGTTATTCATCAGGATTTGCGGCGAGACCTGAACAGCAGGCCAAACATGGCCGTGCTGAGTATCGCCAGACTGGCCGTTTCCGGTACCGGCGCAACACTGATGATTCCCGCCGGCAAAGTTCCTGATCCGCTGTTATAGCCAAAACCATCATACGAAGTTCCGCTTGACACCAAATTGTTCGTCAGCACCGGGGCATGAACCGAGGCATTGTTAATAGTCGTGGTCGCGTTCATTGCCAGAAGTTCAGCAGTAAGCGAAACGCCGGAAATGTTAACTGACGAAGCCTGATAAAAATTAAATATCACATTGCTGCTTTTAATTCCGTTGTTGTTGATTCCCATATTCGTGAGCGACACGCTTGAGCCGGTCACGTTAATCACTACAGTTGAGCTTGTCGGCGCAACAATGTTGATTGAGCTGATATTGGCCAGCGTGCTGCTGCTGATACTGAACACATTGGTGTCAGCCAGAGAGCCCGTCAATGTCAGGTTGCCCCAGGCAACATTTGCGGTGCCGGTTGCCGTCAGTGACGCAAGGTTTGCGGCGTAGCTGGTTACCTGTTGCGCGGCCGTGGCAAAATCAAGCGCCAGTTCCGTTGTTCCTTTTGTGTGCGCGATATAGCTTGACCCGCTGTAATTTTTACCATACACAACACCGCCGCCGACAGAGCCGTATGTTACAGATGCATTTTTGACGGCCGAGGCAACACCGCTCACGCTTGCGCTCTGCAGAGAGAGATTATTGCCGGACATGATTGAGGTGTTAAACGAACCATAAGTGATATCGGTATTGCCGCCCGAAATCACGCCGATTGTTCCGCTGCCAAGCGAACTGCCGATTGATACGCCGGAGGTCGTCAGGTTGCCGCCGGCCGCAACGCCGTAACCGACATTCAGATTTGTAAGATTAACATTGCCCGTCGCGAAAATGCTGTAGTTACCAAGATCAACGGAGGCGCCGGCGACAGAAACCATGGCCAAGCCCAGTGCGCCAGCAACCATCATATGGGCAAATTTCATTACGATCTCCTAGTCTCTCTCACCCATTACGCGACAAACATCACATACTTTTTTATTTCGGCCCGAAGAGGGGGTGGCTTTGCTACTGAAGATAAAATTGCCGAAAATTGATAAAACTTCAGCACTGGCAATCAGGATATTTTAGGACATTCTCATTTTGCTCCCGTTATCGGGCATATTCAGGTTAAAATGGACAAGCGCGCAAAGCGGGCGGAACCGATAACATACGCCACATCGTGGCTGACGAATAATTGAGATGTTGCTTCATGAATGATTTACGGCCTGAACAATTGATTTATATTGCCGGCCAGCACATGCGGGAAGGCCGTATCAATGAGGCACGCGATCTGTGCGCAGGCGTGCTGAATAAAAATCCCAAAAATGCCGAGGCCCTGATGCTGCGCGGGCAAATCGCCCAGCACGACGGCGCGCTTGATACAGCGTACATATTTTTACAGCGCGCACTGAGGCAACTGCCGCAACATGCCAGCTTGCTCAACGTTTTCGGTAAAGTCTGCTGGCAGCTCGGCCGGCACAAGGAAGCACGCCGCGCGCTTGAGCAATCTCTGCAACTTTCTCCTGATGCCTATGAGGCGCTGCGTGATTACGCGCGCGTATTGGCGGAAGATTCCTGTGATGAGAAGCTTGCCGGCATATATCGCCGGTTGCTGGCTCAGCATCCGGATGATCTTGAGGTGCTTGTGCAGTTTGGCTGCCTGCTTGAAAGTAACGAAAAATTTGATGAGGCGGCCGATTATGGCCGCCGCGCGCTGCAAATTGATCCGCGCCACCACCAGGCGCTGCAACTTCTCGGCCATGTTGAACTGGCGCGCGGCCATCATGCCGAAGCACTCACCTGCTACCGGCAGGCGGAAGCGATTGATCCTCATGATGCCAGAACGCAGGTATTCCTCGGCCAGGCCCTGCTTGATTGCGGATATGCCGACGATGCTGTGGCCGCATTCGGCCGGGCGCTCAAAATCAGTTCACATGACGAATCCATTCAAAAGTTGATCGGCAGCCGCGTGCGGCGCAATAACGTCATTGAAGCAATGGCGGATCACTACCGCAAAATGCTCGCGGAAAATCCGCAAAATGCGGAATCTCATTTTGGCCTGGGCCTGATTTACATGCGGCAGCGCAATGTTGATGCGTGTATTGAGGAATACCGGAAAGCTGTTGAGCTTGCGCCGGATCACAGTTCGGCGCTCCACAACCTGGGCATGGCATACAAAGATCGCGGAGAACTTGCGCCCGCCATTGCTTGTTTTCGCAAAGTCGCCGCGATGAATGACAACGCCTGTTACGGACACGGCAGCCTGATTTATACACTGCATTTTGATCCCGCATGCAGCGAAGAGGAACTTTTTGCTGAACATCGCCGCTGGGACGAGCGCTTTGCGGCGCATCTTGGTTTGGCGCTTCGGCCGCATGACAATGAACCGATCCCTGAAAGGCGGATCAAAATCGGCTATGTATCGCCGAATTTTTCAATGCACCCTGTGGGCCGGTTTATGACATCGCTTTTTCGCGCGCATGATCATGATCAATTTGAGATCTGCTGCTATTCTGATACGCGCTTTGCCGATGATGTGACCCGGCAGATCCGCGCGCATGCCGACGTGTGGGTTGAGTGCGCCGATATGAACGATGAACAGCTTGCCGCGCGCATTCGCCGCGACAAAGTTGATATCCTGGTTGACCTGACAATGCACATGGCCAGCAACCGCATGTTGATGTTTGCGCGGAAACCGGCGCCTGTGCAGATGACATACCTCGCCTACTGTTCTACGACCGGACTGAGCGCAATTGATTATCGCATCACGGATCCCCACCTTGATCCGCCGGAGCGCAGCGACATGTATTACACAGAGAAATCACTGCGCCTGCCGACAACTTACTGGTGTTATGAACCGGCCATCAAAAATGTTGATGTCAATGCGTTACCGGCCGACCAAAACGGTTATGTCACCTTTGCCAGCCTGAATAATTTCTGTAAAGTCGCGCCACACACGCTGACAATCTGGTCGCAGATCATGGCGGCCGTGCCAAATTCACGCATGATCATGTTCTGCCTGGCCGGCAACACACGCACACGCGTTGAGAATATTTTTGCACAGGCCGGCGTAGCGGCGGAACGCCTGAGATTTTTTGATATTGTTTCGCTGCAACATTTTTTCCGCTTGCTGCATGCGGTGGACATTGCTCTTGATCCGTTTCCGTATCCCGGCGGAACCACCACATGCGACGCATTGTGGATGGGAGTGCCGACGGTCAGCCTTGCCGGCCACGCCGCGTGGACGCGCTCAGGGCTCAGCATTATGCGAAACATCGGCCTGCCGGAACTGGCAACGTTTTCCGAAGAAGAATATCTGCATCGCGCCATCACGCTGGCCACGGATTTGCCGAGGCTTGCTCAACTGCGCGCCACGATGCGCAATCGCCTGAACCAGTCGCCGCTGATGAATGAACAACAATTCGCACGCGATGTTGAGGGATTATTTCGTAACGCGTGGGAAAAATGGTGCGAGAAGCAATAAAGTGATTGCCCAAAATGCCCCGCATATCACGTATCAACCTGAGTTTAGGATAAGTGGCGTTGATTTCAAGCCCCGCTCCTTCATGGGGCGGGGCACAATGGATGTACGAGCAATCAAAAGTTTTTTGAGTGCACAATCATGCGTGAACGATTCACTGCGATCATGAGCAACTGCCCATGGCAACTGGTTTGTGCCCCATCCTATAAAAGGATGGGGCTTGCTTATCCCGAACTCAGGTTATCAATAAAAAAGGCCCCGCACCTTTCGGTTGCGGGGCCTTTTATTTTCAATCACAACCTGATTACTCAGGCATTGGCGGGCTGATCGCCTTCCGGCTTGGCTGCGGCCGGGGCGTCTGCGCTGCCGGTGGCCGGGGCCGCCGGGGTTTCCGCTTCAGGCGCGGGAGCGACATCATCATCTTCTTCTTCGTCGCCGCCATTGGCAATGCCATTGAGCGCCGCATCAAGCACGGCAGTAATGGACGATGCCGGAGCTTCCGTGGCCGGAGCCGCCGGAGTGGCCGGCGTCTCAATAGTGTCCGGTTCTTCTTCAATCGGCACGCCATTGTGGGCAAGCGTCATATCCAGATACGGCTTGAATGCGGTACCGGCCGGGATCAAATGACCCAGAATGACGTTTTCCTTCAGACCCTGAAGCGTATCGTCCTTGCCGGCGATGGCCGCTTCCGTCAGAACCTTTGTGGTTTCCTGGAAGCTTGCGGCCGACACAAACGATTCGGATTGCAGCGACGCCTTGGTAATGCCCAGCAGCAGCGTCTTGGCGGTAGCCATGCGCGGCTTCTTGGCCTTCGGCGTTTTGCCGCCCTTCGCTTCTACCTGGGCGGTGATTTCCTTGATCTCTTCGCGGCCGATGAGCTGGCCGATCTGAAGATCAGTATCGCCCGGTTCGTCAACCTTGACCATCTTCGAGAGCGCCTCGTTACCCTGACGGAAGCGGAATTTATCAACCACTTCGCCCGGCAGGAACTTGGTATCGCCCGGATTCTCAACCTTCACCTTGCGGAGCATCTGGTTGATGATGATCTCAATGTGCTTATCCGAGATCTTCTGGTTCTGCGTGCGATACACGTTCTGAATTTCGGCCAGCAGGTATTCCTGAAGAGCATCCTCGCCCTTGACGCGCAGGATGTCATGCGGAACCAGCGGACCTTCAATCAGCGGATCACCGGCGTCAACCGAGTCACCCGTGTGCACGCGCATCTGACGATCGTTGGGAACATGATGTTCCTTCTCAATGCCGCCTTCGCCATGAATGATGATCGTGGTTTTGCCGCGACGCTTATCATTCTGAAGCTCAATTTGGCCTGAGATTTCAGCCAGCACCGCCGGATCTTTGGGCTTGCGCGCCTCAAAGAGTTCGGTAACACGCGGAAGACCGGAGGTGATGTCTGACGTACCCTTAATTTCACGCGGCTGGCGGGCCAGCAGCGTACCGGGCGTAATCATCTGGCCGTTATCCACGTCAATGCGGGCCTTGGCCGGCAGGTAGTGGAAATCAAGGATCTTGCCATCGGCCGGATCTTCAATAACCAGACGCGGATGACGTTCGCCGCGATGTTCGGTAATCACAAGACGGCGTTTGGCGTCTGCGCCGCGACCTTCGGTTTCGCTGCGCGCGGTTTCGCCTTCAATGATGTCTTCGTAACGGATGCGGCCGGTCTTTTCTGCCAGCAGCGGGTTACGGTGCGGATCCCAGTGAGCAAGCTGCTCGCGGGACTTGACCGTCACGCCGTCCTTGACCATCAGGTAGGCGCCGTAAGGAACCTTATAGCGTTCAAGCTCGCGGCCCTTGGCGTCCTGCATCACAATTTCACCGTTGCGACGCAGCACAACCATGTGCTTGTTGCCTTCGCTATCGGTGACTTCAACAGCGTTGAGGTCTTCAAACTTCACCACACCGGCGACGCCGGCGCGGATATCACTTTCCTGAAGCACGCGGGTGGCCGAGCCGCCCGTGTGGAATGTACGCATCGTAAGCTGCGTGCCTGGTTCGCCGATTGACTGTGCGGCGATGATGCCGACGGCCAAACCTTCTTCAACCAGTTTGCTCGTTGAGTGGTCAACGCCGTAGCACTTGGCGCACACACCAACCGGCGCTTCGCAAGTCAGCGGCGAACGCACGCGAACCGTCTCAATATTCAAAGCTTCAATCTTCGATGCGACAGTGTCGCTGATGATCTGGCCTTCCTTGACGATCACTTCATCAGTGATCGGGTTAATGATGGTATCTGCCGAGCAGCGGCCGATGATGACATCGCGCAGCGGCACATCAATTTGCTCACCCTTATAAAGCGCGCTCTTGCGGATACCGTTCTGCGTGCCGCAATCAAGGCGGTTGACGATGACGTTCTGGGCCACGTCAGCCAGCTTACGAGTCAGATAACCCGAGTCAGCGGTCTTAAGAGCCGTATCGGCCAAGCCCTTACGCGCGCCGTGGGTTGACGTAAAGTATTCAAGCACGCTCAGGCCTTCGCGGAAGTTCGTCTTGATTGGCGTTTCCATGATTTCGCCTGACGGACGCGACATCAGACCGCGCATACCGGCGAGCTGACGGAAGTTATCGACGTTACCGCGCGCGCCCGAGTCTGCCATAAGGAAGATCGGGTTGAGATACGGACGGCCGGTCGGATCCTTCGGCGGCAACAACTTGCCGGTGCCGAGTTCACGCGTATCGTGTTCAAGTTCCTGCATCATTTCCTGGGTGACCTGCTCGCGGCAGTGCGCCCAGATGTCAAGAAGCTGGTTATAGCGTTCGCGTTCAGTAATCGCACCGATGTGCAGGTTCTTTTCAACGCGGTCGGCTTTTTTCTGCGATGCATCAATGAACTCGGCCTTTTTCTGCGGGATACGCAGATCGGTAATGGCGAACGAAAGGCCCGCCAATGTCGAGTTCTTAAAGCCAAGTTCCTTCATGTCGTCAAGCAGTTTAATGGTTGCCGGACGGCCCAGGATGCGGTAGCAATCCGCGATCACGCGCGCGCAACCTTTGCTGGAGAGCGCGTAATTGTAGTACGGAATGCCCAGCGGCAGGATGTCGTTGAGCATGCAGCGGCCGACGGTCGTGACGACGCGCTTGTTGGCCGGAACCTGCTCAAAGCCCTTGCCGTTGCTCTGTACGATCTGGTCGCGCTCAATGCGGATCTTGATGGCGGTATGAATACCGATCACGCCGCGCTGATAAGCCAACAGCGCTTCGCCGAGATCCTTAAACGCCAGTTCTTCACCCGGATTGCGATAGCGTTCTTTGCCATCCTTATCCTTGAGGAAGTCGCCGGTTTCGCCGCGGCGCAGCGCGGTCATGTAATAAATACCAAGCACGATATCCTGCGACGGCGACATAATCGGCGCGCCGGATGCCGGCGAGAAAATGTTGTGCGTTGAGAGCATCAGCACATGCGCTTCGGCCTGAGCTTCAACCGACAGCGGCAGGTGCACGGCCATCTGGTCACCGTCAAAGTCCGCATTAAAGCCTTTGCAGACCAGCGGATGCAGACGGATCGCGTTACCTTCAATAAGCTTGGGCTCAAAGGCCTGAATACCCATACGGTGCAGAGTCGGCGCGCGGTTGAGCATCACCGGGTGGCCCTTGATGACTTCTTCAAGGATGTCCCAGATTTCCTTATCGCGGCGCTCAATCATCTTCTTGGCCGACTTGATGGTGTCAGCAAGGCCATGTTCTTTGAGCTTGCGGATGATGAACGGCTGAAAGAGCTCAAGAGCGATCTTCTTAGGCAGACCGCACTGGTGAATCTTAAGGTCAGGGCCGACGACGATGACTGAACGGGCCGAGTAATCCACGCGCTTACCGAGAAGGTTTTCGCGGAAGCGGCCCTGCTTGCCCTTGATCATGTCCGTCAATGACTTGAGCGGACGATTGCTTGAACCAAGCACCGGACGACGGCATCGGCCGTTATCAAACAGCGCGTCAACGGCCTGCTGCAACATACGCTTTTCGTTGCGGATGATGACTTCCGGCGCGTTGAGGTCGACAAGCTTCTTCAGACGATTGTTACGGTTGATGATGCGGCGATACAGATCGTTGAGATCCGACGTCGCAAAATTGCCCGATTCGAGCAAGACCAACGGACGCAGATCCGGCGGAATCACCGGGATCACGTCATACACCATCCACTCGGCCTTGTTTTCCGAATTGCGGATAGCCTCAATGATCTTCAGACGCTTGCTGAGATCCTTGAGCTTCTGCTTGCTGTTGGTCTTGGCGATGGCGTCGCGGATGTTGGCGGATTCGCCGGCCAGATCAAAAGCATTCAGCAGCGTGCGCATCGATTCGGCGCCCATGTCGGCCTTAAAGGCGTCGCCGAATTTTTCGCGCGCTTCGCGATATTCTTCTTCCGTCAGGATCTGCTTGCGCTTAAGCGTTGACGTGCCCGGATCGGTCACGACGTAATCCTGATAGTAAATGATTTTTTCAATGTCGCTGGTCTTCATATCAAGCAGGTTGCCAAGACGGCTTGGCATGGCTTTGAAGAACCAGATGTGAACGACAGGCGCGGCCAGGTTGATGTGGCCCATGCGCTTGCGGCGCACGCGCGAATGCGTCACCTTGACGCCGCAACGGTCGCAGATAATGCCTTTATATTTGGTGCCTTTGTATTTGCCGCAGGCACATTCCCAGTCACGTTCCGGGCCGAAAATACGTTCGCAGAACAAACCGTCGCGCTCCGGACGGTAAGTGCGGTAGTTAATAGTTTCTGGCTTTTTCACTTCGCCGAAGGACCACGAACGAATATCGTTCGGGCTTGCCAGGGCGATGCGAACCGAGCCGTAATCATTGACGCGATCGTATACCGTCTCTGCCATGAGCCTCTGCTCCTCTTAATCCGGCGCGATATTCTTACGCACCGATAAATCTCAACTCTTTATCAGGCCGACCGCCGCTTGCTGACGGACTTGTTGGCCAGTTTGACTAACTCTCGCAATGCGGAATTGACCGCATTATCATCCGGAAACGCCGCACTCACATCTGGATCAAGCTGAACCGAACGTTTAGTGCCAGAATCACGCTTCAGAAGTTCCGGTCCCCTGCCGCGAGGTTTCCAGCGACTGAAATCCACTTCAGCCGGAGCGTCATAAGCCATCTCTTCAGGCGAGAATTTAACCTCTTTATGTTTAACTCTTTTCATACATGCACCTCTCCAAGAGAGTAGCTTTCCGCGCGGAAATGATCCGAAAATTATCGCCGCGACGAGTAAAACAGACAGTCAAAATTCTCAACTTTACAGAAATACCTATTAGAAGCTCACGTTCCTCCCGGTCATTCGAATGTTTGCTGTCATACAGCGGCAAACACTGGGGATCGTCAAAAACTGTAGTCGCTTCTTCAAACGACACATCATGTTTACGAAGATTACTGACAGCTTTCTTTGAGTCCCATTCAAATTCCATCACTGATCCAGTTTACGCTTAAATCGTGTTTTTCTTCTCAAGCGTGATGTTCAAGCCCAAGCCACGAATTTCGTTGCAGAGCACGTCAAACGAAACCGGCGTACCGGCCTCAAGGGTGTTGGTACCCTTGACCATGCTTTCGTAGATCTTCGTGCGGCCTTCAACGTCATCTGACTTGACGGTCAGCAATTCCTGAAGGATGTAGGACGCGCCGTAAGCCTCAAGGCCCCAGACTTCCATCTCACCAAAGCGCTGGCCGCCGGTGCGGGCCTTGCCGCCCAACGGCTGCTGCGTGATGAGTGAATATGGGCCAGTTGAACGCGCGTGAATCTTGTCATCCACCAGGTGGTGCAGCTTGAGCATGTAGATGTAACCAACGGTGGTCTTCTGCTCAAAGGGCTGACCGGTGCGGCCGTCAAACAACTGGATCTTGAAGTTGTTGGGCATCTCAACGAATTTTTCATCCGCCGGAGGAGCCACATGCTTTTCTTCAAGTTCCTTCTTGCGCGCGCGAACGTGCTTGTTGGCTTCTTCCATCGCGGCAAGAATTTCCACTTCTTCAGCGCCGTCAAAGACCGGCGTGACCGCCTGGAATCCCAGGACAGCCGCGGCCCAGCCGAGGTGCGTTTCAAGAATCTGGCCGACGTTCATACGTGACGGCACGCCCAGCGGATTAAGCATGATGTCGATTGAAGTGCCATCCTCAAGGAACGGCATATCTTCTTCCGGCACCACACGGGCGACGACACCCTTGTTACCGTGGCGGCCTGCCATCTTGTCGCCGACCGACAGCGGACGTTTGGTCGCCAGATAAATTTTGACCATCTCAAGCACGCCGGACGGAAGTTCGTCGCCGCGCTTCATGTGGTCAAGCTTGCGTTCCTTTTCTTCAAAGATCGCTTTGATGCGGGCATCGTAGCGCTTGAAGATCATTTCCGCCTGCTTGCGGGCTTCGTCAGAACCTTTAACCCAGCCGAGGTTGAAGTTCTGAATCTGTTCAAGAATAACTTCATCAAGATCCGACTTACCGACCTTCTGGCGGGTCGTCGGGTCAACCATCACCTGGCCGGTGACTTCGTTGATTTCGTCAGCAAGCTGCTTGAAGAGCGTGACGGCGCGGTGATCCTGCTCGCCGGCGTACTTCTTCATGTCTTTTTGCAGCGACTTTTTCTGCTCTTCGTTCATGTGCATGCGGCGTGAGTACTTCTGGGCGCCGATGACGACACCTTCGGTACCGGCCGGAACTTCGAGCGAATCGTTCTTCACGTCTTCGCCGGCGCGGCCGAAAATCGCATGGAGCAGTTTTTCTTCCGGAGACAGTTCCGTCTTGCTCTTGGGGGCAACCTTGCCGACCAGGATGTCGCCCGGGCCCACGCGGGTGCCGATGCGCACGATACCGGCGTCATCAAGGTTCTTAAGAGCTTTTTCCGAAACGTTCGGGATATCGCGGGTAAATTCCTCGCGGCCGAGCTTGGTCTCGCGGATTTCGATATCAAATTCTTCAATGTGGATTGAAGTAAAGACGTCCTGCTTGACCAGTTTTTCGCTGATCACGATAGCGTCTTCAAAGTTGTATCCGTCATAGGTCATGAACGCGACGAGGACGTTTTTGCCCAGCGCCAGTTCGCCATTGCGCGTGGCCGGGCCGTCAGCAATGATCTGGCCCTTCTTGACGCGCTGGCCGACTGACACCAGCGGCTTTTGCGTCAGGCAGGTCTTGTCATTCAGGCCCGCGTTCTTACGCATGACATATTCGTCAGAGTTATCAATCACGATGCGCTTGGCGTCGACATACGTCACCACGCCGGCGCGATCAGCCTTGATCACCATGCCCGAGTTCGTCGGGACATGCTTCTCCATGCCCGTTGCCACGATCGGCGGATCGCTGACCAGCAGCGGAACGGCCTGGCGTTGCATGTTAGAACCCATCAATGCGCGGTTGGCGTCATCGTGTTCAAGGAACGGAATCAGCGAGGCTGAAACAGCCACGGACTGCTTGGGCGAGATATCAACATAGTTGACGTCAGCGCCGCGAACCTGCTGCAAGTCGCCATCGCGGCGGCCGAGCAGAATGTCCTTGACCTTGCTGTTTTCGGTGGTGATGGCTTCCGGCGGAGCCAGAATCGCCTTCATTTCCTCATCAGCACGTAGATACTTGACGTCGCCGATGACCTTGCCTTCCTTCACGGAGCGGTAAGGCGTAACCAGGAAGCCGTATTCATCAATACCGGCGTAAATCGCCATGCTGGCGATCAAACCGATGTTGGTACCTTCAGGAGTTTCAATCGGGCAGACGCGGCCATAGTGCGAAATGTGCACGTCGCGCACTTCAAAGCCCGCGCGCTTACGGTTAAGACCGCCAGGGCCCAACGCAGAGAGGCGGCGTTCGTGAGTCAACTGGCTCAGCGGGTTTGTCTGGTCGACAACCTGCGAAAGTTCAGACCGGCCGAAGAAGAACTCAATTGAGCTGCTGATTGATTTGCTGTTGACCAGCTCAACAATCTTGCTGACTTCGTTGGGATCTTTCAGCGACATGCGTTCCTGAACCGTGCGGCGCAGTTTAAGGAAGCCCTTGCGGAGTTCCTCGGCCGCCAGTTCGTCAATCGTACGCAGACGGCGGTTGCCCAGGTGGTCAATATCATCCACGTAGCCCTTGCCGGCGCGCAGATCCATAATGTACTTGAGCGAACCCATGATGTCTTCTGCACGCAGAGTCATCACGTCTTCGGCAACGTTCTGCTCAAACTTGCGGTTGATGCGGAACCGGCCGACGCGGCCGAGGCGATAACGGTTTGCGTCAAAGAATTTTTCGGCAAACAGCGCCTTGGCTTTTTCAAAGTGCGGCGGGTTGCCAGGACGCAGGCGGCCGTAAATCTTGAGCAAAGCCTGCTCATAATTATGACAGCCGTCATCCTGAAGCGTATTGAGGATCACCGGATCGGCAACCTTCTCAATGACTTCAACTTTCTTGATGCTGCTGGCCTGAATCTTGGCCACGGCGTCGCCGATAAGCGCGCCGGCCTTGACGATTTCCTCGCCGGTTTCGGTATCAATAATTGAACCGACAGCGTAATAATCAGCCCGCAACTGGCCGACGGCGCACTGCTTGGTTTCGTAGAACGAACGCAGAATGGCTTCGTCGGTTGAGAATTTTTCATCCATCGCGCGCAGGAACGTGGTGGCCGGGATCTTGGCCGACTGGTCAATGCGCACGACCATGAGGTCTTTCTTGGTGACGTTGATCTCAATCCAGCTTCCGCGTTCCGGAATCACGCGGCAAGCGTGAAGAGGACGGTCGCCTTCCTGGGAATCAATCACAAAGTCAACACCGGGTGAACGGTGCAACTGCGACACAATGACGCGTTCGGCGCCATTGATGATAAATTCGCCGCCGCCGGTCATGATCGGAATTTCGCCAAGGTAAATGGCTTCTTCAATAATGTCCGGCTTGTCTTTACGGGACAGACGAACCTTGACGCGGAACGGCATACCGTAAGTCAAACGAAGCGCGCGGCACTCATCTTGAGTGTACCGGGGCTTGCTCAAATCATACGAAATGTAATCAAGCGTCATATTCCCGTCATATGAACTGATCGGGAATACCTCGCGTAGCAACCCCTCAAGACCTTCGCCTTTGCGCTGATCTACGGGGGCATCCGACTGAAGGAAACGCTTATAAGCCGCGACCTGAACGTCAATTAAGTTCGGAATCGGGATCGCGTCGCCGCGTTTAGAATAATCACGCACCTGCGTTACACGCATGTTCTTTCCTCTGCCAAGTGGACCGTGTGTTAAAACGCTACCGCTTGCCTATGTTGTATCTTGTATGGAAGTTGTGAAGGAGGGGGAGGCAAAAGTTCTTGGGCAAAACTTTCCATAGTCCAGCAATATAATCTCACTTTTGACGCAAAGCAAGTGCCGAATCCAAAATTTTTATTCAAGGAAAACAGATTCTTATGATGCATCATACCATTCTCTATTGGTGCTAATATTATTATAGGACAATACCCCAAGTTGCAAAGATTCCCCGGGAAATTTTGCCTCTTTTTAAGAAGGATCACTACATCTTATATGTTGCCGTGACACAAAAAAGGGTTCAGGAACTAAGACAGGTTTCGTCAGACTCTCAATCCTTATATATAGGATACAGAATGGCGTAACTCTGCGGAGAAAAATCGCCATTATCGCGATAATTAATAGTTCACGGCAACATTCCTGTTGTCGGGACGCCGATAGCCGGCCGAAGTGACGCCAGGCAACACATCGGCTATAACTGCATGAGTCACCCATCACCAATGTCGCCTTGATTTTTTCTGTGATTGCGAAAATCCGATAAGGAGTATCAAGCCTTGAAAAAATGGCTGGCCATAGGGATTGTTGCCATTCTGGGAGTGGCGGGGTTCTTCGTTTTTCAGAAGACAAAAACCAAATCAGTCGCGACCACTCAGCCGGTGACCACGATTCAGCCGACCGTCGGCCCATTCCGTGCGGTCATTTCCAGCACGGGCGAAGTTGTGGCCGCGCAGGAAGTGGCCGTGAAATGTAAAGCCAGCGGCACGGTGATCAAACTTCCGTATGATGTCAGCGATGAAGTGAAAGCCGGACAGGTATTGCTTCAGCTTGATACGCTTGATCAGGAAAGAACCGTTAAAAAAGCCAAAGCGATGGTTGATGCCGACAAAGCCAGCCTCGCGCAGGCCAGGCAGGATTATGATGTGGCGGTTCTGACGATCAAAACAAATAAGATGAAGGCGGAGGCCGCACTGGCCACCGCCATCGCGACGGCAAAGGAATCGCGGGCCAAATTTGAGCGCCAGGCCGCGCTGCTAAAGGAAAAACTCGCCAGTCAGGAAGAATATGATGCGGCGGAAAAAACAGCCGCGGTCGCGGATGCCGATGTGCTGACCGCGCAGGCCGGCGTTGAGGATATTAAAACGCAGGAAGCATCTCTTGAGAGCAACCGCCAGACGATCAAGCAAAAAGAAGCAGTTCTGGCGCAGGATCAATATAATCTTGAACTTCAGCAGCAACAGCTTGATTACGCCACCGTCACGGCGCCTTTTGACGGCGTGGTCACCAGCCTCAGCAGTACCGATTCAAACAGCAACACCACCACCATCCGCATCGGCAGCATGGTGCAGTCTGGTACGTCAAGCGTATCCGGCGGAACCACGGTGATGATGTTTTCTGATCTGTCTAAAATTTACGTGGACGCCGACGTAGATGAATCCGACATTGGCCGGGTGATTGATCCGCAAACGCAGCCTGACAAAAAAGGCCAGCACGTCAAGATCACGGCTGATGCGTATCCGAATGTTGAATTTGACGGCCGCGTGGTGCGCGTGGATGTCAAGGGAACCAAATCAAGCAACGTGGTGACATTTACCGTGCGCATTGAAGTGACCAGCGACAATCGCCGCATGCTTCGTCCGCGTATGACAACCAACAACGACATCATTCTTGCCAGCAATCGCCATGCGATCACGGTGCCGCTGAATGCCGTTGGTTATGACGGCCCGCAGGCGTATGTGTATCTGGCCAAAGATGACGGCGGCAAGGAACGCAAGGAAATTACCGTCGGCCAGAATGACGGCTATTCTATTGAAGTTACCGGCGGACTTGAGGGCAGCGAAAACCTGGTGCCGATCCGCTCCGGAAGCGATAGCAAATTCCGTAACAGCGGCGATAAAAAGAACTCAAGCCGGCCGATGATGATGCCGCGCTAAGCGCGGAAGACTTGAGTCTTGAGCGGATGAGGCATAAGTAAGAACAGTTTGACCTGCAAGACTCAAGACGGCAAAACTCAAGACTTATGAGAAACAAGAAACGATGAACGATGACCAGATTATAATTCGCGCGCGCGGGCTGATAAAAAAGTACGAGCTTGGCGGACAAACCGTCTACGCGCTGGCCGGGGTTGATGTGGATATCCGCGCCGGCGAAATGGTGGCGATCCGCGGCCCCTCAGGCTCCGGCAAGTCAACATTGATGAACATTCTCGGCGCACTTGATCGCACGGACAGCGGCACCTATGAACTGGCCGGCGAAGATGTCTCAAAACTGACCGGCAACCGCCTGGCCACAATTCGCAATCGGCGTATCGGCTTTGTTTTTCAGACATTTAATCTTTTGCCGCGCATGAGCGCCCTTGAGAATGTGGAGTTGCCGCTGCTTTACGCCGGCGCGCGCGATGCGCGCGCCAAAGCACGCGAAGCACTGAAGATTGTCGGCCTCGGCGACCGTATGCATCACGAGCCCAATCAACTCTCCGGCGGTCAGCGCCAGCGCGTAAGCATTGCCCGCGCGATCGTAACCGACCCGGCCATTCTGCTGGCCGACGAACCAACAGGCGCACTTGATACCAAAACCGGCGAAGAAATCCTGGCGCTCTTTAAGACGCTCAACAAACAAGGCCGCACAATCATCGTCGTCACGCACGATCTGAAAGTCGCACAGCATTGCCAGAGGGAGATTTATATCCGCGATGGGAAAGTGACAGAAAGTCCCGAACTCGAAACAACAAGAAATAAAGACACGGAGACGCGGGGACGCCCAGACACGGGGAACCTCAACGGGTAAATCATCATGGGACAGAATATACGATCTTGTCGTGAATTAAGGGTTTACCAGATGGCGTTTAAGCTTGCCATGCAGATCTTTGACGCCAGCAAGAATTTTCCGACAGAAGAAAAATATTCGCTAACAGACCAGATACGAAGATCATCAAGATCGGTCTGTGCAAATTTGGCCGAAGCATGGCGAAGGAGAAAATATCAGGCCGCATTTATTTCAAAACTGAATGATTCAGAATCGGAAGCTTCAGAGGTTCAAGTGTGGATTGATTTCTGCGAAAAATGCGGTTATTTGCCAAAAGAAACAACAGAAGTCCTGATGAAAGAATATGACATTGTGATCTCGCAATTGGTACACATGAGCGAACATACAGAAGACTGGTTAATTCGCCCCAAACAGACAGAACCAGCATTCAGAAAAGTCTCTGCGTCAGGGCGTCCCCGTGTCTCCGCGTCAGTTACTCGCAGGGAGAACTCATAGGATGTTAATCTGGATCACCATTCGCTCGGCCCTTCGCGCGCTGCTTGCCAACAAGCTGCGCTCGTTTCTGGCTATGCTGGGCATTATCATCGGCGTGGGCGCGGTTATCGCCATGCTGGCGCTTGGCGCAGGCGCACAGGCCTCTATCACCTCGCGCTTTCAGGCAATGGGCACAAATCTGCTGTTTGTCCGCCCTTCGCAACGCAATGTCGGCGGCGTGCGTTCTGGTAATTACCAGACGCTTAAACTTGGCGACGCCGTCGCCATCGCCCAGCTTCCCGGCGTGTATGCGGTGTCGCCATCCGTCAGCGGCAGTGTTCAGGCAAAATATCTGAATCAGAATATGAACACATCAATCATCGGCGTGGCCACGCCGTATTTTGAGATCCGCAATTTTGAAATTGATAAAGGACGCACTCTCAGCGAGGGCGAAACAGAGGGTCTGGCGCGAGTGACGGTGATCGGTTCAAAAATGGCCGACACGCTCTTCGGCAGCGAATCCCCCATCGGCAAGCAGGTCAAATTTAACAACATCAACTTTACGGTCATCGGCACACTGAAATCAAAAGGTGACCAGGGATGGGCCAATCCCGATGAACAGGCGCTGATCCCCTACTCAACGGCGATGAAGATTATGTTCGGCCAGGATTACCTGCGCGAACTCAACATTTCCGTCAGCCAGACGGCTGACATCAGTAAAATCTCAGGCCAGCCGGAAGGGACATTCCGCTTCGGCCCGCCGCGCGGAACCGGCACAGTACACGAAAAAGAACCGCCGGCCGGCAGCGTCACGGCCCTGCTGCGCCACCGCCACAGGCTCACCAATCTGACAATGGCCGATGATTTTACGATTCAGAATCAGGCGGAACTGCTGGCCAATCTCAATGCCAGCATCGCAACATTCCGCGTGCTGCTTGGCGGCATCGCATGCATCTCGCTGCTGGTCGGCGGCATCGGCATCATGAACATCATGCTGGTCACCGTGACTGAACGCACGCGCGAAATCGGCATCCGCAAAGCCATCGGCGCCAAGAACCGCGACGTCATGCTGCAATTCCTGGTAGAGTCAATTGTCATGTCCGGCATGGGCGGCGCGCTTGGCGCGGCGGCGGGAACCGGCATGGCCAAAGGCATTACCATGATCCCGATGTTTAATACCTATACGACAATTGTTCAGCCGATTGTGGTGGTGGTGTCAATTACCATTGCCGGAGCGGTCGGCATCTTTTTTGGTCTTTATCCGGCGTATCGCGCCAGCAAACTCGATCCGATTGAGGCACTGCGTTATGAATAAAAAATTCTCTGTGGCCGCGTTACTTGCCCTTTCGGTTGCCGGATGCAGCGATCTTGAGATGGGCCCGGCGCCCGATACGCGCATTGCGCCGATGTCCGGTTTGCGTCCGCCGCTTGAGTCAGCCACGCAGCAATCGGCCGCGACCGCCCCGGCAATAATGCCGGCGACGCAGCCCGCCACGCTGCCGATCTCCGCAATAATCACACCATCACGCGCCGGTACGGATGAGAACGGCGTCATACGGGTATCTGTTGACGAGGCCATTTTGCTGGCGCTTGAGAATAACCCGTCATTGCGCACACAGCGTTATGCGCCGCTGATCAGCCGAGAGGCTGAGCAAACAGCGCGAGCCGCTTTTGATCCCACGCTTACCGGCAGTATTCAGGGCGGCCGCACGCGCAGTTCACGCTCAAATAATCTCGCAACCACAGCGCGAAATACCGACAGCATCACCGGCGAAGTGGGCGTATCGCAATTTTTACCCACAGGCACAACGCTTTCCGGCGATTTGCAGACAACATATTCCTCACTGTATACCGATGGCAACGTATCAACGCGCGCCGGGATATCAGTCACGCAATCGTTGCTGCGCGGAAATTCAGTTGATGCGAATCTGGCGACGCTGCGCGAAGCGCGTCTTGATACGAAAATTTCGCAATATGAGCTGCGCGCCGCGGCCGAGTCTCTTGTCTCTGATACGGAACAGGCATACTGGGATTATGCACTGGCCGTGCGAAAAATGCAGATCGTGCAGAATGCGCTTGATGTTGCGCAGCAGCAACTTGACGAGGCGATCAAGAGAATCCGCGTAGGCACACTGGCGCCGTCAGAGCGGCCGGCCGCGGAAGCGGAAGTCGCAAGCCGCAAGAGCGATCTGATTGATGCCAAAAGCAATCTGGCAACAACAAAATTAACGCTGCTGCGGCTCATGAGCCCGGGGAAAACCGGATTCTGGAATCGCGATGTACTGGCCACAATTCCGCCGTTTGTGCCCGACGCCACGCTTGATGATCTTGAGACGCACGTCTCGGTTTCTCAGCGTAATCGCCCGGATCTTAATCAGGCCAAACTTGAAATTCAGAAGAACCAGCTTGAGATTGTGCGGACCAAAAACGGCCTGTTGCCGAAACTTGACATGTTTGTTCAGCTTGGCAAAACAGGTTACTCAAAATCATTCGGCGAATCATACGAAAATCTCAATGGCCAGGATTATGACGCCATCATCGGCGTAACTGGCGAATATGCCATCGGCAATCGTGCGGCGCGCGCGGCCTATCAGGCGGCCAAATTTTCAAAAGATCAGTCGCTTGAGTCACTGTCAAATCTTGAGCAGCTTGCGCAAGTCGATGTGCGCAGCGCATACATTGAAGTTGAGCGCACGCGCCAGCAGATTGACGCAACCATCGCCACGCGCAAATATCGTGAGCAGGCCCTGATCACCGAGCAGGCCAAATTCCGCGCCGGCAACTCAACAAGCCTGCTGGTAGCGCAGGCTCAGCGCGATTTGCTTGAGGCGCAGCTTAACGAAATTCAGGCTGTGGCCAATCTGCTTAAATCCCTGGTCAACCTTTATCAGCAGGAAGGTTCTTTGCTTGACCGCCGGCGCATTGCCGCGCCGGGAAATTCGCCCGTCACGCTGCCTGCCGGTATGCAGCAGCCAACCGACGTGCGCTGATATTTTTTACGTTTAATCTTTTACGCCTTTGTTATAAAATAACGCGGTATCAGCAGGCAGATCTTTTCTCAGGGGAATAACCATGAGCCAGCCGACACCCACTGACCGCGAAATGGAAATTCTCAAGATTCTTTGGGAGCGCGGCCCGTCAACCGTGCGCGAAGTATACGAAGTCATGCGTAAAGAAGAAGATCTGGCGCAGGGTACTGTTCAAACATTTCTGAGAATCATGACCGGCAAAGGTTTTGTTTCTTTTGAGACTCGCGGCCGATCCTTTGTTTACCGCGCCACCTATAGCCGAAAACGCAGCGTCTCGGCGTATCTACAGCAGGTTTTTGATGGCGCGGTGGGCCAACTTGTCGCCCAGGCGCTAAGCGTAAAATCTCCGAGCGACGCGGAAATACAGGAACTTGAATTATTGATCCGCGAAATTCGCGAAAATCGTGATTCCCGCAGCAAACGGAAGTCCTGACAATCGTGTTAAGCATTCTGAATATCACTCCCACGCGCATTCTCGATGCCCTGCTGGCGGTGACACTGGTGCTGGCGGCCGGGCGAATGATGTTGTTTTTTGCCCATCAACCCGTGATACGCAGGCGCATTTGCATTTGCACACTTTGCGGATGCCTGCTGGCCGCGCCGCTGGCGCTGACGCCGGCCCTACCGCGCGTTCATCTGGGACTTATCAATGACAGTCATCTTCTGCTGAATAACCCGGCCGGAGATGTGGGTCTTGTGCCCGGCGGCGGATCAGCACTGAATGCCGACTCGCAACATTATTCCGCAACCAAAATGGCTGCTCGGCAACAAAATAGCGCGCTGCTCTGGCGAATGATTTTCCGCATATATCTTCTGGGCGCAGCGCTGATGCTAACGCGTTTGCTGCTGGGTTTTTGGCTTGTGCGCCGACATATTCGCCTTGCTCAAGAACCACAAAGCGATATCGCTGCTCTGTGGCGCGCAAAAGAAAATGACACAAGCAACACACGGCTTCTCATCAGCCGCACTTTGGCTCGGCCGGTCACTGCGGGCCTTTTTCGGCCGGCGGTCATTATTCCGGAATCTCTCTGCGCCGCTGAAAAACGCGACATCCTTAACGCCGTATTATTACATGAACTTGCTCACGCGCGCCGGCGTGATACGGCGGCGTGCTTACTTGGCGCAGTGACGCACGTGGTGTTGTTTTTTCATCCGCTGATCTGGTGGCTGCGACGGGATATGCGTCAGGCACAGGAATTTCTTGCCGATGCGTGGGCGGCCGAGAAACTTGGCTCCGCGGAACAGTATGTGAACCAATTTGTTGAGCTTGCCAGGATCTCGCGTGGCCCGGCGGCCATCATGCTGCCGGTCATGGACGCAATTCGCAAACAGGGTGAATTTTATCGCCGCATGAAAAAAGTTCTGCTCAGCAATGGCAAAATAGAAACCCGCTGCCGCCGCGGCGTCACGCTAACCGTCACAATGCTGATGATCCTCAGCATTTCGGCCGGCGCACTGACCATCGGCAGTAAGTCTTTTCCCTCTGATATGCCCGCCGCTCTTCGCGAGCATCCGCTTGAGGCGCGCGGCATACAGTTTCTGCTCGCGCAGCAGGAACCCGGCGGCGGATGGCTCACTCACACCGGCCCGGGCGTGACGGCCCTGGTGGTAAAAGCTCTCCTGCGTGCGGGTTATTCACCTGATTCGCCCGCAGTAGCCCGCGCACTGACCTATATTGAGTCAACTCAGCAACCTGACGGCGGCTTTTATCGCTCCGCATATCCCAGCTATAACACGGCCATTGTTGTCAGCACGCTTGCCATGCTGCCTAATGCGCACTACCAGAAACACATTGAGCGCGCGCACGGATTTATTCAGGCCATGCGGAAATTTGCCGAGGCGCAAAACCGTGCGGCATCAACCCAAGTAGATGATTTTTACCAGGCGGCAACGGAAGTTGAGGCATTGCGTGACAGCGGACTGCCGGCCACAGATCCCGGCGTGCGTGCGGCATATAAACAAATGGCAGTTGCAGCAATGGCGTCAGGAGAGCGCTCTGATCAACTGCAACTGCCGCGTTATGGCGCCATGACTTACGCGGAACTCAAAAGCCTGCTTTACGCGGGCCTGTCCCATGATGATCCGCGTGTTCGTGGCATTCTGACATGTATCCGCGAATACTATTCGCTTGACTATAATCCCGGTGATGACAGCCATCGCGGTCAATTTTATTTTTATCACGCTCTGGCAAAAGCGCTGCGGGCTTACGGCAGCGATGTCATTGTTGATTCGCGCGGAATCAGCCACGCATGGAAAACCGAACTCAACAATAAATTGACAGAATTACAACTTGCCAACGGAAGCTGGGTCAACTCAAAAGCTCAAGATTACCTTGAGAATAATCCCGTTTTGGTCACCACGTACTGCGTCATGGCACTTCAGGAAATCCGCTGATGCTGCTTACTGGCCTTATGCCACGGCCGAATGCTGATATTCGTTAAGCAGTTTGGCTGTGCGCAGCAACATGTTGAGATCTTCGCCCGCGACAGGCTCAACGCCGGCATCTTCAGGAAATTCAAGTTCGCGCAGACCTACAGTCAACTGATAATCAAATTCTTCCCACACAACCGGATCTGTTGAGATGCGCAAACGATCGTTGAGAATCATCGGCAGGGCGGGCATGCTTTTGAGGTGCCCTCCGGCGACGGAATCCTCAAAAGTACGACGAGCAGCCTCACGGGCCCACAACGCAACAGCTTTAGCCTCAGGCGTCAGCGGTACGTCAATGATCTCTGGAGTGATCACCGGCGTTCTCATGTTTGGCTCCCTGATTGGGGGTGACTGATAATGACCATGCCCCCTTATTCGGCTAACTCAAGTAGGGGCTTGCGTGATTCAGCTAAAATCAACCCTACCCCTTTTAGGGCATTAAAGTCTCATAGCAAAAGAAAACACGCGTAAGGCCTTTTTCAGTCCTACTACGCGTGTTTTTCGCTTTTAACGATATTCTCAAAGAAGAGTATCAAGTTCATCAACGAGTTGGTCAAAAAGTTTCAGCGCAGTATCAACCGGGGCCGGTTTTTCCATATCAACTCCCGCACCGCGCAGCAGATCAAGAGGCCACTTTGAGCAGCCGCCCTTGAGAAATCCCAGATAATCATTGAGCGCTGGCTCTCCGCCATTGAGCACGCGCTGGCTTAGCGCGATGGCCGCGCTTAAGCCCGTGGCATATTTATATACATAAAAAGCAGTATAAAAATGAGGAATGCGCAAACATTCAAGTTCAAGTTCGTTATCAATGGCAAAATCAGGGCCAAAATAAAGCTCAAGCAGTTTGCGATACTCGCCGCGTATACGTTCAACAGTCAAGGGTTCGCCAGACTCAACCAGCGCATGGCTGATTTTTTCAAATTCAGCGAACATTGTTTGGCGGATAATGGTTCCGCGAATCGAGTCAATCAGCCGGTTAATCAGATAGGCGCGCTGTTTTTTCGTTTCCGCGCGGCTCATGAGATAATGCGAGAGCAATTGCTCATTAAAAGTGCTGGCGACTTCCGCTACGAAAATGGTGTAATTGTAATACTGATACGGCTGCGTGCGCGCGCTGTAAAGCGTATGCATCGAGTGGCCAGCCTCATGCGCCAGCGTAAAGACATGATCAAGGACGGTCGGCTGATAGTTCATCAGGATATAGGGCTTGCCGGCAAAACCGCCGCTTGAAAAAGCTCCTGAACGTTTGCCCTGATTCGGATAGCGATCACACCACCGGCCGGTTGTCAGGCCTTCTTCAAGCAAACCGCAGTATTCGCCGCCCAGCGGACGAAGCGCATCAATCACCGTGCTGACGGCTTTATCCCACGGGTAATGCGACTCAATGCTGCTGAGGATTGGCACATAAGTATCATAGTGATGAATGTCTTTAAGCTTCATGGCGCGCTTGCGGACGGCCAGGTATTTATAAACGGACGGCAGACGTTTATGCACGGCCTTGATGAGATTGTCATACACGCTCAGCGGCACATGATCGGCAAAGAGGCTGGCCTCGCGCGCACTGGTAAAATTGCGCACGCGCGCGTAATACACGTCGCGCTGATTGTTGGCGTTGAGGCTCGCGGCCAGAGAATTTTTGTGCCCCTCATATGATTTGTAATATTGCAGAAACGCCTGCTGGCGCACGCTGCGTTTTGGCGAATGCAGCAGCATCGTAAAACTTGAATGCGACAGCTCAATCTCGGTTCCTTTTTCATCTTTGACCAAACCAAAACGCATGTCGGCGTCATTGAGCTGGCGGAAAATATTACCTGAGGCCTGCGACATTTCGCTCTGCATGGCCAGGATTTTTTCACCCTCGGCCGAGAGCGTATGCGGCTGATAGCGCAGAATGCGCTCAAGCACCAGCCGCCAATCGGCCAGTGATTGATCCTGAAGAAATTTCTTCATTTTGGCCGCGGGAATCGCCATGATTTCCGGACGGATAAAGCTGCCGGCCTGCCCCATTTTGCTGGCCACACTGCTATAGCGGCCCTTCAGGCGCTCATAATGGCTATTGGCAAGATCTTCCGTATTCCGCAAAAAGGCATAATTACCCAGTCGCTCGGCCAGCAGATCTACATCACGATCAAAAGAGAGGCATTGCGCGATCACTTTAGCGCCGGAGCCCAGTTTGCCACGGAATTTCGCAAAGCCTTTTTCCATTTTTGACCAGCGCGCAAAGTCTTTCTCCCACGCCGCATCGCTCGGATAAAGGCTTGCCAGATCCCAGGTATCTTCTGTTTTTACTTTGCTGCGCGGAGGAAGCAACTGTGCCATGATAACCTCATTTTTAACCCACAAGACAACATTGACAAGCACTAGGATACTCGCGAAGTTCAGTTTTGAGAATCACAGAATCGGCTTTGTTTTCCTTTTGTTTAGCTGCTTCGCATTTTATGATTGGCCATTCGTATTTTCCCGTCCCCTTTTCTCCGGGGCCACTCTGAGCTACATTATCGCGCCATGAAATATGACGTCGTTATCATCGGCGCCGGCCCGGCCGGCACTTCCGCCGCACGCACCCTGGCCAAATCAGGCTTGCGCACGCTGATTGTGGATAAGGCATCCTTTCCGCGATACAAAACCTGCGGCAGCGGCCTGCTGCCAGGCGCGCAGGAAATCGTCGGCATTGATCTGGCCCCGATCACAGAGCGGATTTTTCATGGCGTTGATATTCATATTCAAAATTCCGCTCTTTTTTTTGAGACGCGCCACGAAAATCATCCCGTTGTCATCATGACCATGCGCGATTCTCTTGATGACGCGCTGCTGCAAAGCGCCCTTGCCGCCGGCGCGGAATGCTGGCAGAAAACTCCGCTCGCCGCCATTTCTCAGGATGACATCGGCGTAACAATCACCACGCCGCGCGGTGAAGTTCAGGCATCATTTGCCATCGCCGCTGACGGCGCCAATTCTACGGCCGCGCGAATGCTGGGCTTGCCGCAGCATAAGCATTTTGTGCCGGCCCTTGAGTGGGAAGTGTACGTTTCGGATGAGGATTTTGCCCGCTGGTCAACTCGATGCCGTTTTGATTTTGACGTAGTGCCGCGCGGTTACGGATGGGTTTTTCCCAAAAAAGATCATCTCTCAATCGGCGTCGGTGCGCTGCCGCCATGCGATCTCAACACATGCTGCATTACGTATATGAAAAATCTGGGCATCAACGCCACGCGCATAGAAAAACACGGATTCGTCATCCCCTGGGGCCTGCGCAAGCAATCTTCAACGGGGCGTGTTCTGCTTGTCGGCGACGTGCTAGGCGCGGCCGACCCGGTAACGCTTGAGGGTATCGGCCCGGCACTGCATACCGGCCAGCTTGCCGCGGAAGCCATCATCGCCGGCGGCATGAATCTTTCGCGCACGGCAGCATTTTATGAGCAGGCCATCAGCCCCCTGCGCAGCGATTATCGCCGCGCCATGATTCTCGCGCGCCTGCTTTATACCAACGAAACATTGCGCCGCCGCTTGTTTAAATCGCAAGGACGCCGGCTCACAGACTCTATGATGAACGTGATCATGCGCCGAAAAACATACACGCAATCACTCCCCGGGCCGATGAGCATCCTGCGGATGTTTGGCCGAATGCTTGTTAAATAAAGGGTGAGTGTAAAATCAGAATCGGCGCCGGCCAATGCGGGCAGCAGGATAGGTTACGCCATCTCATCAAAAGGCCGCGCCAAACGGCGAAACTCCGCCACAGGCAAATGAACCGTACCCCATTTTTCTGAGCGCGTGCTCATTTTTTCGCGATAATCCGTCACGTTAATCGCCAGCGCCGCATACCAGCGTTCGTTAAACATGAACAAATCTTCAAAAGGCGAGTTCTCAGGCCGCTGCGGCCAGTGATACACAAACACAAACGCGGCCTTAAATCCCGCGCCAAAAATATCTTCCCATTCGCGCAGATCATCAATATCCGCGCGCGTGACCCAATTTTGCAATGTTGATGCGCCGCGCTGCGGATCACACGCCCGCCCTTTAACATCCACAAGAAGATTATCCGCGCCCTGCCGATACACCACAAAATCAAAATTTTTGATCTTTGCGCTGCCAAAAAGCGCGCGCTTGGCTTCGTCAACCGCAATATACGGCAGGCCTTTGCGCCGGAGGTAATCCTCAAAGGCGGCCTCGTAATGCAGTTGATCTTTGCCGCGCGGACCCATGACAAATCCTTATATGCATATACTTTATTTTTCGCACAACCTGTGCGAGAGTCCTCATGATGCGGTCTGTATGATCGTTCTCACATCCGCAAGCGGCGCTTCTTTTTCTTCGCGCGTCTGCATATCCTTGATTTTAACGTTGCCTTTGGCCATTTCCGCCGGAGCAAGAATCACCGCGAATCGCGCGCCGCTGGCCGAAGCATCCTGAAGCAGCTTGCCTATATTTTTGGTTGATTTATAACTGCTCAGCGCAAAGAGCCCCGGCGCGGTGATCGCGCCTTGTTCATCGCGCGCCGATCCGCGCAACTGCATCAGCAGCGCCGTGGCCGCATCGGCATTTTCCATGGCGTTGACGATAAACACGTCAGGCCGCTGCGAAAGCACCTGCGGCATTTTCCCTTTTTCCTTCAGGATGATCTCAAGAACCACATCGCCCATGCCAAAGCCCACGGCCGGCAGAGACGGACCGCCGAAAAGCTCAATGAGTTTGTCATATCGGCCGCCGCCGGCGCACGCGCGGTTGCTGCCGTTTTGATCAAGAACCTCAAACACAAATCCGGTATAGTACGCCAGCCCGCGCACGATGCTCGCATCGTATTTGGCCCATCCGCTCATGCCCGCGGCCGCCAGAAACGCATCAAGCTGCTGCGTTCCGTGCACAATACTCTGCTGATACGCGGCCACCGCGCTGCTCTCGGCCGGCAGATCTGTCCAGAAACTTTCCGTCAGTGGATCTTCGCCCTGCGCGAGCTTCTCAAAGAATTTCGCTTCGCCCTGCGAGCAGCCATGTTCCGCATACGCTTTGGCGCGTTCAACGGTGTTAAGCTTGGCCAGGCGATCCAGAATAAACAGGCCAAAAGCGATGCGTTCCTTCGGCACACCGCCGCAGGCCAGCAGATTTTCAATCAGCGCGCGATCATTCCAGTGCGCTTTGACATCACTGCTCGTCAGGCCAAATTCGCGCAGCGTATCAATCAGCATGGCCAGTGTTTCGTAATCAAACTGACGCCGTGCTTCGGGCGTATCGCCGCCGATAAAGTCCACATTCCACTGAATAAACTCGCGCAGACGGCCCTTCTGCGGCGCTTCGGCGCGATAGCACCTGGGAATGCTGAACCACTTGATCGGACGCGGCAACGCGTTGGCTTTTGCCGCCACCATGCGCGCCAGCGTCGGCGTAAACTCCGGCCGCAGCGCCAGGTCGCGTTCTCCGCGATCCTGAAAATGAAAAAGCTGCGAGACAATTTCGTCGCCGCTTTTGACCTTATAAAGATCAAGCAATTCAAACGTCGGGCCGTCAACCTCCACAAATCCGTGGCGGATGCTCACCCGGCGCCAGATATCCTCAATGTACCGGCGCACAGTCATCTCGGCCGGATAAAAATCACGCGTGCCCTTGGGGCTTTGAAAATTCATACTCATAGGCGAGAAAGCATATCAGATTGACGCGAAAAGAGGAATTGTGCGAACGGAGTGGTGAATTTATAACGTGTACCAAAAATGTTCCGCACATTGACGGCCTCACCTCATACGTGAGCGTGGCTTTGTAAATCTGAATTATGCTAAAAACATTCAATAAGGACTAGCTGCGGTACGTATCGTTACGCTGCAAAAAATAAAAGAAAGGCCGCTTTGGCGGCCTTTCTTTTATACGGTCTGATGTGTTTCTTTCAGCTTGATCTGTGATAGAAATAACCCTGGATTTTGTTTAAGCAGGTGCATCATTCTGAGCGCTAAAGGCGATGGCTTCTGACGCCCTTGCTCCCAACTTTCAACAGATTCCACTGCTACGCCCATCACGGCCGCGAATATCCCTTGGCTGGCTCCCAGTTTTTCCCGCAAATCTTTGATATCCTGCGGTGAAAAATCCTGTGGCTTGAGAACCAAATCTACCGTACGAACAGTAAATTTCTTCTCAAGCGGCGTACCCTTCCGAATCGCTTCATCCAGTTCGGTCAGGCCCGCGAGGATCCGGGCTGCCACCGGGCTCCTCTTTTTCGCCTTTCCCATGGTGCTCACTCTCCTTTTTATTTCTGGCTCGATCAAATATTCCGTCATCAATAGCGCGTCCAAAACGCTCAATGATGGCCTTGAACAACTTCTTATCTGCTGGATCAATGTTGTCCGCCTCGTTCTTGCCGTACGCGGTAATCAACGCGACAATACTTGAGGCCTCAAAATAAACGTAGCAAACTCTAAGCCCGCCGCTCTTACCTTTCCCTGAACCATGTTTCGCGAAACGTAACTTTCGCAATCCGCCAGTGCCTTGAATCAATGGATGGCCATCCGGATCCAGCATTATCAGGACCTGAATGGCATTCACATCGTTGTCATCCAATCCCAACCGCTCCCGATCCTGTGAAAAGGTTTTCGTTTCAATGAACCTTAACCAATCTCTCGGAGTAAAGAAAAATCCGGCTGGATAACGGACTTCAGCGTGTACTTTCGGCGGACGTTTTTCCATGGATGCATCCTTAGGGGCGTGCCTCCTTACACGTCCTTATTCTATCCTATTAAATCGGATAGTCAAGGCGCAAGCATTAACTTTTCTGGCTATTTTATATAATATTGCCCATATACCAACCAATCACAACCCATTGGCATCATGTTCAATTTCGTAGAAATAAAAAAATGAGAACGTAGCGAGTATTATCGCTCACCCCATTCAATTACCACATTATACATTTCAACATTACCACATGATCTCAGTGCGTCAGCGCAAAGACCAGAATATTCGTTCCCAGCTTCAGCGAATCTTCATCGGAGTACGCTTTGGCATACGGATTGGGCAATTGTTCCCATCCGTTTGAGAGGCTCAGGCGCGCGTAGATGATGATCGGCACGCCGTCTTTGACCACGGCCTCAAGCACAGGCGCGCGCAGGTCCGGCTCAATATCCTCTACCAGCGGCGAATACTTGACGCTGTTGATCTGAAACACGTTGTGGTAAATCGGATGGTCCGGCTTGATCAGCTCAAGCTTGCCGTCCGGCACAACTTTGGCCACCAGTGAACGAAACGCAATGTCAAAAGCGCTGCTGCCCATTGCGCTTTCGGCAAATAATACGCCGCCGGCGTTGAGATAATCGCTCAGCCGTTTGGTCTGCGCTTCAGTAAAGGCAAAATTGCGCAGGCCGGTCATGTACAAAAGCGGCTGCTTCATCATCTGGTCGTCATCAAGCGTCACGGTCTGGCGCTTGAACTGCACGTTGAGCGTGCTGTTGGTATCAATGAATTTCAACAGATTCGGCAATCCGTGCGGCGTGGGATCCCAGTCGCCATTGTGCATCACCTGCGCGATGACAAACTGATCGCGCGTGGCAATGTCGGCCTGGTGATAAATCTTGGTGATCTCAAAAGCGCGCGCGTACTCATAATTGGCCAGCACATACGTGAGCATGTTGGCGCCGAGTTTTAACGAATCATTTTGATCATACATCCGCGCGCCATCAATCGGTTTGGCGTCAGCATCCCAGCCCCAACTGATATCAATCGGCGAAAAGATTATTGCCGCGCGCGAACCGATGTACAT
This sequence comes from uncultured Phycisphaeraceae bacterium, assembly GCA_964610975.1. Lineage (GTDB taxonomy): Bacteria > Planctomycetota > Phycisphaerae > WQYP01 > WQYP01 > CAZSYN01. The sequence continues at coordinate 34,838 of CAZSYN010000008.1, read as the reverse complement.
TGCTTCAAGATACACCGGGATTTCTTTCCACTCGCTCTTGCCGTCGCGCACCTTCATCGTCTTGAGTTTGTTGAGACAACTGTACAGCGGATGATCAAGCGGAATCGGGCCCATCGGCCGATCCGGAAACATCTCGTTCTGAAACTGCCGGAAGCTGGCGTTAAATTCATCGCGTCCGCAGTTGGCGTGCACAATCATCGTGCCGCCGGCCATCAGGTAATCACGCAGCTTCTGCTTGACCGCATCGCTAAACCGCGGCAATGGCGTCCATCCGGTCAGGTATAGCACCGGCAATTCCGTCGGCGAGTAACTGAACTTGCTCAAATCAGTATTTGTAAACTTATACCGCAATTGCAGCGCACGGTTGGTCCACCTCATCAGGTTTTCTATATCAATGGTGACGGTGGGATACGCAGAGACTTTTTGCCCATCAACAATGTTCAGATCAATTTTGCCCACCAGCGCCGGCGGCGCGGGCTCGCGCTTGCGCTCTGTGCGGCGAACTGGAGTGGCCGGCAATGGCAGAGGCGGAAAACTTTCTCCGCCCGACATGCGATTCTGTTTTGCCGGCGGCGGTATTTTGGCTTTGGGATTGTCAAAATCAGCCAGCGCCACACTGCATATGCATATGGCCGCCAAAAATACTGCAAGTCTCGCCTTGATCATGGCTGACTCCCATCAAAATGCATCGCCATTCGCTTGTGCATGAGCTGCATCCGCGGCGCGATCCATAAAAATTAAACGCACATCCACTCCGAATGTTGCCAAATCATTTCATCGGCATAAACTCATCATAAACAAAGTGGGAGGAAACATGTCTGATTTACCGTGGTTCGCGTTACTCATGAGATGGGTTCACATTCTCTCGGCCTCACTGGCCATCGGCGTGCCGATCTTCATGCGTTTTGTCTTTCAACCTGTGGCCGTGCGCGTGTTGCCGGCCGAAAGCGCCGCTCAACTACGCCAGGAGCTTAACAGCCGCTGGTTCAAGTGGGTCAACATCCTCATTCTGCTCTTTTTGATCACCGGACTCTATAACTTCATTGTGGTCGTGCTGCCGCTGAATCTCGGTAGCCATAAAGCTTTGTACCACATGATATTCGGATTCAAAATGATTCTGGCGCTGGGCATTTTCTTCCTCGCATCAGCACTAGCGGGCAAATCATCCGCATTTGCGTTTATACGTACCAAAACAAAGCTCTTTTTGAGCATTTTAGTTACCATGCTCATTGCTCTTGTGATATTATCGGGCGTTCTGCGATCCATCAGAGATTACGCCATGCAGCATCCTATTGAAGCAACTGTTGATAACATCATAGCTCCCCTAAATAGGTGACACATAGAGGAACAAACAGTCTCTTGTATTGTTCGCAATCGCATGTACAATATGCCGCTCTACTTACGGTAGGAGCGGTTGCGGACATGCGCGTTGCATGCCTGCCCGCCTCCCGAATGAAAGACAGGTACCTCGTAACATGCTGACTATTGAACAGAAAAAATCGGTGATCGAAACTACCCGCGTTCATGATAAAGATACTGGCTCGGCCGAAGTGCAGATTGCACTGCTGACCACCCGTATCAACGAACTCACAGAGCACTTTAAGGCGCACAAGAAAGACTTTTCTTCACGCCGCGGCCTGCTGAAGATGGTCGGCAAGCGCAACAGCCTGCTCAAGTACCTGATTCGTACAGATCGTGAACGCTACCAGGCCATCATCACCAAGCTCGGTCTGCGTAAATAAACCCGGTCTGCGTAAGTCAATTGGTTGTGTTTGTTCTGATGTAAACCGGAGCGCGGTACGAGTGTGTACTCGTTATCGCCTCCGTTTTGTTTAGTTTCTGTATTGTCGGTCGGTTGAGATATCGTATTGGCAAGGTCGGAAAGAAAGAGAGAAAAGTTCCCATGGCATCCACAAAAGTTGAACGTATCATTAATGGTAAGCCGCTGACCCTTGAGACAGGACACATCGCCAAGCAGGCCAGCGGTGCGGTCGTTGTGACGTATGGCGAAACAATCGTACTGGCCACCGCGCTTTCGGCTGATCCTCGCCCGGGAACTGATTTCTTTCCGTTGACCGTTGATTATCGTGAACGTCCCTCGGCCGCGGGTAAATTCCCCGGCGGCTTTATCAAGCGCGAAGGCCGTCCGTCAACCAAAGAAACCCTTACCGCCCGCATGATTGACCGTCCGATCCGCCCGCTTTTCCCGTTTGGTTATTTTGATGAAGTGCTCGTTCAGGTTCTGGTTCTCTCGGCCGATGGCCAGCATGATCCGGATACCCTGGCGATGATCGGCGCATCAGCCGCTCTTTCAATCAGCGATATTCCGTTTGAAGGCCCCACCGCCGCCGTGCGCGTAGGCCGCATCAACGGCCAGTTTGTGATCAACCCGACCGCCGATGACATGGATATGTCTGATTTTGACCTGCTTCTGGCAGGCCATGACGAAGCGGTCAACATGATTGAAGTCGGCGCGCGCGAAGCCAGCGAGCAGGACGTCCTCAACGCCATCAAGACCGGTCACGCCGCGATCAAAGAAATCGTCAGCGCCATCAAGGAACTTCAGGCCAAAGTCGGCAAGGCCAAAGTTTGCACCGTCAACAAGCCCAGCGATGAACTCATCGCCGCAATCACCAACAAATATTACAGTGAACTCAAAGCCGCATGGACGATCAACGGCAAGCAGGATCGCCACACCGCGGTTGATACGGTTAAGGACAAGGTCAAGGCCGAGTTCGGCGCCATTGACGCCGCCACGCAAAAGCCGGTCAACGATCCTTTCCACATCGCGCTTGCATTGAGCATGATTGAAGAAAAGGCCGTGCGCGAACTGATCCTTGAGGGCAAGCGTCCTGACGGTCGCGATTACTTCACGGTACGTCCGCTTGAATGCGAAGTGGGCCTGTTGCCGCGTACTCACGGCTCGGCGCTCTTTAGCCGTGGCGAAACGCAGGTTCTCGCCAGCATCACACTGGGCACCGGCGAAGATGAGCAGATCATCGACGGCCTGGGCGATGAATACTCCAAGAAATTCATGCTGCATTACAACTTCCCGCCGTTCTCAACGGGTGAAGTCAAGCGTATCTCCGGCCCGGGCCGCCGCGAAATCGGTCATGGCGCGCTGGCCGAGCGTTCGCTTGAGCCTATGCTTCCGCCGCCGGAAGTTTTCCCGTATGTCGTTCGCGTGGTTTGCGATGTGATGGGCTCAAACGGCTCAAGCTCAATGGGCTCGGTTTGCTCAGGCACGCTGGCTCTGCTTGATGCCGGCGTCCCGATGGTTCGCCCGGTTGCGGGCATCTCGGTGGGCCTTGTGGGCGAAAACGGCCGCGAAGAACTCATCACCGACATCATTGGCGATGAAGATCACTACGGCGATATGGACTTTAAAGTCGCCGGCACTACTCAGGGCATCACGGGCATTCAGCTTGATCTCAAGATCCGCGGATTGCGGATGGACCTGATTGAAAAAACACTTGAGCGCGCCAAAGTCGCGCGTATGCATATTCTCGATGTGATGGGCAAGACGCTGGCCACGCACCGCAATACGATTTCTCCGTATGCTCCGCGCCTGCTGACCCTGCACATCAATCCGGAAAAGATCGGCAAGATCATTGGCCCGGGCGGCAAGACGATCAAGAAGATCGTAGAAACCACCGGCGCGAAGATTGATATTGAAGATGATGGCACAGTGTACATTGCCGCCGTGGGCATGCAGGCCGCGGAAAACGCCCGCGAGGAAATTGAACGCCTCAGCGAGGATGTCAAGATCGGCAAGATCTACAACGGCAAAGTGACGTCCATTAAAGACTTCGGCGCATTCGTTGAAGTCATTCCTGGACAAGATGGCTTGTGCCATATCAGCGAATTGTCCGATAAGTACGTCAAGAGCGTGCAGGACGAGGTTAAGGTCGGACAGCAGGTTCGCGTCAAAGTGATCGCTATTGACGATCAGGGACGCATTAAGCTTTCACGCAAGCAGGCTCAGCGTGATGAGGCTGCTGCTGATGGCGCCAATTCGTCGGCGCCTACGACAGCTTGACGCGGGTTGCCGTGATGGTATAGTGAGACGTGGAGAATCGGGGGCCAGTTGGTACGATTCTCCACGAATCTGGAAGTCGTTCAGATTCTGCAGAGTTGAGCTTATCTGTTTGATCACTGCAGCACTGGTGTTTTTGCGACTCCGACTGTGCGGCGGCACAAATCAAAACAAGCTCGTTGATTAGTTTCGGTTCCGAGGGCCCGTTTAAGACTCGCGTGCCTGGAGATTAATCAACGAAGGGGATGAGTCATCGGACTACCGATTCTGTCTCGCAGGTGAGGCAGGACATCTGTGGAAGGTCCGCCATGTCGTCAGGCACTCACGTACCCGGTGAGGGCCGCGGCAGGTTGAGCTCCGCCGAGGTGAAGGTATGCCCGTAGGCACCGTAAAGTGGTTTGATTGCAAGAAGGGCTTTGGTTTCGTCCTCGATGAGCAGGGACAGGATGTTTTTGTCCACTACACTGTCATTGAGGGCGAAGGCTTCCGCAGGCTGCGCGATGGCGAGGTCGTGGAGTACGAAGTTGCACAGGGTCCGAAAGGACTCTCGGCAGTAAAGGTTCGCAAGATTGAAACACAAGGTTCCGCCACGACTGCTACAGCGCCGGCCGAGTGAAGTATCAGGGTTCTTTTGGCAGTTGCCATGTGAATTGATGTAAACGGTGAGAGAAGACACTCTCACCGCCCGTGGAAGTCTGTATGTGTGTGGGACAGTCATGGTCAATATTCGCACCATGCTGCGTTCAGACAGGGCTGATGTCTCAAGGTTGATATTTGAATCAACCAATAGCTGGTATCAACAGCATTTTGCCGTCACGCCTTTTTCCGATCCTCAACAGACTATCGTCTTTTTTGATCTGTACCAGACGCTTGATCCCGGTCATGGCTTTGTTGCTGAAGTCGACGGCGTGCTGGCCGGTTCATGTTTTTATCATCCACGCGATACGCATATGTCGCTGGGGATCATGAACGCGCATCCGAAATTCTTCGGACAGGGGGTCGCACGCACATTACTGGCCCGCATCGTGCAGGAAGCCGACAGGCGCAGCCTGCCGTTGCGCCTTGTCTCAAGCGCGATGAATCTTGACTCTTTTTCGCTCTATAACCGCGCCGGATTTGTGCCCAGAATGGTATTTAACGACCTTCTGCTGAAGGTTCCGGCCGAGGGCCTATCACAAAAAACAGCCTCCGCGGAACGGGTAAAGGAGATAACCCTCCGGCCGGCAACTCCACAGGATGCCGTTGCTATGGCAGATTTTGAATATGTACACATCGGCATCAGAAGACAAAATGATATTGCTCACTTTATCAGCAACAGCGAAGGATTCTGGCACACGATGATTGCCGAACGTGACGGCGCGCTGACCGGGTGGCTTGTATCCTGCACGCATCCGGCAAACAGCATGATCGGCCCGGGCGCAATCACTGATGATTCGTCGGCCTATGCGCTGATCGCGCATCACCTGTCCTATTTCTGCGGCCGAAACGTCATGGTCATGATTCCGGCACAGCATCACACGCTGGTACAAAAAATGTACGCGCTCGGCGCACGCAACTGCGAACTGCACTTTGCCCAATGCCGCGGCCGCTGGGCAAACCCCACAGGCATCATGATCCCTACATTCCTGCCAGAAACGGCCTGATTCTCAAATTTAACCGATCAGTATTATTTACACAGAATATTCATCAAAATGTAAAAAAATACGTAGTTTTTATGTAATAGCGGAAATATTTTCTATTTTATTACCGATCAGTAATAATAAAGCGTTGACCTCAGCATTTGAATAGCGAATTGATGATAGCAAGCCTATAATTTACCGATCAGGAATAATTATGATATCATCAACCACAAAAGTCAGCATGCAGAATATTGGTCAGTTTGTTCGCATGCGCCGCAAAGCCAATAAGCTAACCCAGACTCAACTGGGACAATTGGCAGGCACAGGCACACGGCTCATATCAGAAATTGAACGCGGGAAGCCGACCGTGCGGGCAGATGCCCTGAATCGTGTTCTGGAAACATTGGGTAAAACACTGGTGGTTGGTGATCTTCCGACGAAAGGGAAACCATGAGCCGATTTCGTCGCGCAGTCGTTCTGATGTCCGGCCGGCGTGTGGGAATCCTGGAAGAAATCGCCGGCGGGTCACGATTTACGTATGACACGCAATGGCTGATGACTCCCGAGGCGATCCCCATTTCCGCAACCATGCCGCTGCGGCCTGAACCTTACGATGCCAACGGCGTTCATCCGTTTTTTCTGAATCTTCTGCCCGAAGGCTGGCTTCTGAATATTTCCTCTAAAATATTAAAAGTGTCGCAGGATGATCCTTTTGGTTTACTTTTAATCACCTGCGGCGACTGTATCGGTTCGGTTGAAATTCAACCTGAATCAACCGCGGAGGTCAAATAGCCGTGACAGAACGTGCGATTTATTGCGGCGTATGCCTTCGGGCCATACGCGGTAACAGACAAGCCTCATACGGCGGAATCGCGTATCACGCAACATGCCTGAAGCACCTGTTCGGCACCGATACATTCCCGCATACTGATATCACTCATGAATCAACACTGAAGATCGCCGCAGATATGGCGGGGAAAATGTCGGTTTCCGGTTACCAGGAAAAAATATCACTGAAGCTGACTGATGACCGCAAAGCTCTGATACCCGCACCTGCTAACGGCAGGTATATACTTAAACCGCAGATACAATTTCCATGCACGCCTGAAAATGAACATCTGACGATGCGCCTTGCCTCTATTTTAGATATCGTCATATCAGAATGCGCACTCATACGCCTGAAAGATGGAGAATTGGCGTACATCATCAAACGCTTTGACAGACTTGATGACGGCATCAAGTTACCATTTGAAGATTTTTGCCAACTTGGCGGTTTACCTCCGCAGGAAAAGTATGGCCACAATGCTTTTTTAGGAATCGAAATTCTTCAACACTATGCGACGGAACCTGTCATTGCCATATTCAATTACTTCCGTCAATTGCTGTTTTCTTACTGCGTGGCCAACGGCGATGCCCATCTGAAAAACTTCGGACTCCTGCGGCAGCCGGATGGCGCCAGCAGGCTCTCGCCGGCGTATGATCTACTCAATACACAACTCGCACTCGGAGATCAAAAATTCAGTCTCGCCGTTGAAGGATCAGACGGCCCTATCCGCCGCGCCAAATGGTTAAGCCTGGCACAACGCGCCAATATTCCGCCAAAAGCGGCCGAGGCCGCATTACAAAGACAAATTGACGCGGAAACAGAAATGATCAATATGGTGCAGGTGTCATTCCTGCCGGATGACTTGAAAGAAAAATATAAGCGGCACATTCACGAACGAATCAACGATATACGTCTGCCAAAATAACAACAGCATGTGGGATGAGGGTATACTAGAGTCATGATTCACAGACCACGCCGATTACGTATGAACTCGCTTTTGCGCGATATGCTGGCCGATGTGCGGCTTTCGCCAGGCGATTTTGTTTTGCCGATGTTTGTCCGCAATGGCCACAACGCCAGCCAACCCGTTGGCGCAATGCCGGGCGTCAACCAGCTTTCGCCGGATCTTGCGGTTGAAGAACTGCGCGAACTGGCCGATCTTGGCGTGCGCGCGGCCATTCTCTTTGGTGTGACGGAACCTGAACACAAAGATCCCGCCGGCAGCTACGCGCATGATCGCAATAACCCGGTTTGCCAGACGTTGCTCGCGGCCAAAAAAGCGGGCGTCAATATTCTGCTGATGACGGATCTGTGTTATTGCGAATATACCTCGCATGGCCAGTGCGGGCCGGTTGATGCCTGCGGCCATGTGCATAATGACCAGACTCTTGAGCTGCTGGGTAAGCAAGCTGTGGTGCACGCGCAATGCGGCGCGGATATCGTCGCGCCCTCAGGCATGATGGACGGCATGGTGCGCGCCATTCGCCAGTCTCTTGATGCGGCCGGGCACAGCAACCTGCCGATTCTGTCATACGCGGTTAAATACGCCAGTAGTTTTTACGGTCCGTTTCGCGAGGCGGCCGGCTCAACGCCGACAGAAGGCCCCGCGCCTGATCGCCGCACGCATCAAATGGATTATCGCCGCGGCCTGAGCGAAGCTTTGCAGGAAGCGCAGCTTGATATTGACCAGGGCGCTGACATGATCATGGTTAAGCCGGGCCTGCCTTATCTTGACGTGCTGGCGCATCTATCGCGCACACTCAACGTGCCGACTTGTGTATACCAGGTCAGCGGTGAGTATGCGATGATCAAGGCCGCAGCCAAGAATGGCTGGGTTGATGAAAAAGCCGTTGCGCTTGAGTCGCTTTATGCATTTAAGCGTGCCGGCGCCAGCTTTATTTTGACCTATTTTGCCAAAGACGCGGCCAAATGGACGAGTTAATGTTATAATGTAGTCATGTGGCAATGTGATAATGTATAATGTGAAAATTGAAAGAAGAATTGCTGATTTTTTCCGCGATCTTTTCAATTACAACATTCCCACATTTTAAATTTCCACATTTCCCACATCTTCGTATATGGCCGTGAGAAGCGCGTTCATGCGTTGATTGTGGGCCAGTTCTCCCGGCGTGCCGTTAAAAACGGCCGCGATCACCAGCTTGCGCGTGCGATCACACATGCCGACGGAAGACTGCATGCCGCCGTGGCCAAAGGTATCGCGCGAAGCATACGGACCGTACTGATACGGCACAAGTTTGCCGGATTGATACGAATTGACCGCGATCCCCATACCCCAATCGACAACGTGCTTAAATGATTCGTCCATCATGGCCACGCGCACGCGCGATGTCATCAGCGAGACGGTTTCGGGCGATAAAACGCGGCCATGCGCGCCCTGCCCGTCATTCAAAAGCATCTGATAAAACAAGCCCAGCTCGCGGATTGGGCCATGGCCGCCACCGCCGGGACGCAAACGCGCGCATGCAAAATCAGTATCGTCGGGCATTGGCTTGGGGCTATCCGGCTTGCCCATGCGCTGCATGATCCCGCGCACCGGAGCAAGACGCGCAAGTTCATCCGGCGTGCGCGTCATCCACGAATTGACCATTCCGCACGGCGCAAAGACATGTTGCTGCAAATAATCCTGCAAAGACTGGCGCGTAATGCGCTGAATGATTTCTCCCAGCACATACCAACTGCTGGTGGCGTGATATCCGGCGCGCTGGCCCGGCAGCCATCCTTTTTCAAGATGCGTGGCGCAGAGCCGATGAATAATTTCGTCCCACTCAACTTCCGGCCAGCCGGTATCAACAAAACGAAAACCACCGGTGTGCGTCAGCAGGTGGCGAATCGTCATGCTCTCTTTGCCGTTGACGGCAAATTCCGGAATGAACTCGGCCACTTCGTCATCCCAGCTTACGATTCCTTTTTCCACCAGTTGCGCGATGCCCACGGATGTCAGCGGTTTACTGGCGGAAAACCATACCATCACCGTATTGGTGGTCATGGCTGCGCCCGGCCGGGCCTGGCCAAAAGCGTAATCCCATAACACGTTACCATTTTGATTGACGTAAACCTGAGCGCCGATATGAAGTCCGCGGGTTGCGCCATCGGCAATCACCGCTTGAGCACGAGCAAAATCCATGAGAGATCAGTCCTTTCTTGCAGAATCATTATAAGAAAAATTCGCGGCAAGTGCAGAACTGAATTGCGATTTCAGCAATATTGTTATGCTGCTCATCAATGCATCGACAATTCACATTTGGGATTTGCGGTTGATCGCGCTATGCTGTGCGGCATGAACCTGACGGATCAGCGCAATCTTGAAGTCTGCGTGCTCGGCAGCGGCTCCGGCGGCAATGCCACCCTGCTGCGCTGCGGCGGCGGAGTCATGATGATTGATGCCGGCTTTGGCCCGCGCACGCTGACCAAAAGAATGGCCGGCACCGGCACGCAACTCACGGATATTTCCGCCATCTGCCTGACGCACCTTGATCATGACCACATGAATCCGAATCTGCTTCTGACGATTATCAAGCAGAAAATCCGCGTCTTTTGCCATGACGCCGTGCGCGATGATCTGATGCAGATTGCGGACTGTCATTTGCGTGATGACGAAGCAGCAGACAATTTTGCGGATCTTGTCAGCGGCTATCAGACAGGACAAGTGTTTGAGCCTTTGCCCCAGCTTGCTTTTAATCCGCTTCGCTTAGCCCATGATGCTGAAGGTTCGCATGGTTTTGTCGTATCAGCACAGCAAACGATACTTGCTTACGCCACCGATCTTGGCCGGGTTCCCGACGAACTCATCGCCCGCTTCTGCGGCGCGGATATCGTTTGTCTTGAAGCAAATTACGATCCGGAAATGCAGAAAAAATCAGACCGCCCCTGGTATCTCAAACAACGCATCATGGGCGGCAAGGGACATCTCTCAAATGAACAATCGCTCGCGGCCGTGCGCGCGATTCTTGATCAATCTGAAAAAGAACATCATCACCTGCCACGCCACATTGTGTTGCTGCATCGCAGCCGGCAATGCAATTGTCCGAATCTGCTGCGTCAGCTTTTTGAATCAGATGTGCGCATCAAGCCGCGCTTAACGCTGACCGATCAATTTACGCGCACGGAATGGCTGCGCGTGGCCGGCGATGCGCAACCCCTTTGCGGCGAGCAACTGGCGATGGGATTCTGATTTCTCCGCGGCTCTGCGTCTCCGCGTGTGATCCGTTTTTAGAATCACGAAAATGCGAAAAGAATGACAAAATTCAAATGGCAAATGACAAAACAAATCTTAATTGACAATGTTCAATGACAAAATAGAAGGTTTTTAAGATTTGCTATGTGCGCGTTGTCATTGCCTTTTTGATGATTACTGCGATCTCTGTGACGTAGCATATTCAGTGAATTTTAAGACTCGCACCTAAAAATCAGACACTGGGCTCTGATGCTTGTGTCAATGTTATTACCTTAAAGAACAAAAACGCTCGCTTATCCCACAGCTCATGCCTACATACTAAGAGAATAATGGGTGGCAGTCCCACTTTATAGTCGATATCGTAGCGATCAACGCAATCTGTTCTGATAGGTATGCGAGAAGATAAGTGGCGAGATACAACAAAACGGCATATCAAGTCATACCGCCATGCTGACATACAGTGGCACATTATATACTCACCATATGCCGACTCATCACGTCCAAAATAGCTGGGCCCGCCCCACACACGGGCCCAGCATAAAGCTGGCCGAGGCGCCGCTCCTCTCCCGGGGCAACGCCACATGCATGGTCAGTTTTTAATTCTGGTTATGAATAATTTGCGCTCAGTGCAGTAACGAACTTGCCAGCAAGGCAATCGCTACCGGTGTTGATACGAGCGTAAAGACGCAAATGGCCAGTAACCACAGCGAATTGCACTTCGTCGCCATACGATCTGGCAGCCGGCTCTCCGGCGCAGTGGCGGTCTGAAGCAACCCGTCGATCTCACGCTGTGACATGACCAAAAACCTCAACACGTTTACGCCCTCTCTTTTTGTATGTATCAGGAACATCCTTCGCCTTACGCAGATATACTTATGCAAAGCCTGGGCCAAACTTGGCATATCTGTTTTTTCTTATGTGATACGCGTTTTCGGGCCTGAAATGGCGCAATACAGCTCCTATTTAGTCCTCATAACCAGTTTTTCCGCGTTATTTGACGCCTTATGCCTGTTCAACAAGCAGGCATTCACAAAAGCGTGCACCCTTTTTATGCAAAACTCACCCCATGAATATAAAGCACTGTGTTATGAGACTTTGTCAACATATATAGCACATCGCAAGTACCACAAGATGCCATATACCGATACTTTTGGCAACTCCGTACCCTAAGTTGGGACGAATCTGCCAGTGGCCTGTATACTTGTCAGGCAATCCTGAAAATCAGTCACACGGAGCTGTGTCATCGCCATGCAATTTGCTTTCTCAAGTAACGCGTTTAAGCAGACCACCCTTGAGGCCGCCATTGATGTCATCGCGGCCATCGGTTACGCCGGCCTTGAGATCATGGCCGACGTGCCGCATGCTTATCCGCCGCAGATGCCGACTGACCGCATCCTGACCATTAAAAAGCAGCTCACCGCACGCGGACTGGCCATCAGCAACGTCAACGCGTTTACGCTCTTTGCCATCGGCGATACCTATCACCCCACGTGGATTGAGGATGACGAAGAAAAAATCGCTCAGCGCATTGAGCACACGATCAACGTGATCCGCATGACGGCCGCGCTCGGGGGCAAAACGATTTCGCTTCAGCCCGGCGGGCCGCAGGATCACCTCACGCGCGCCGAGGCCTTGCGCCGCTATCGTGAGGGACTTGAGGCAGTGCTTCCGCTGGCCAAGGAACTGGGCATTACGCTGATGATTGAGCCTGAGCCCGGCCTGCTGATTCAGTATTCGCACGAATGCGTTGAGTTTCTGCGCGAGATCAATCACCCCAATCTCCGCATGAATTGCGACCTGGGCCATTTTTACTGCGTTGAAGAAGACCCGGCCACAGTTGTTCGCCAGTGCGCGCCCTATATCGCACACATTCATCTTGAGGATATCCGCGAGGACCGCGTGCACCAGCACCGCGTACCCGGCACCGGCGCGATGAACTTTGATGAGATTTTTAAGGCCATCCGCGACATTCACTACAACGGATGGGTCACTGTTGAGCTTTATCCGTATGAATCAACCGCAGAAAAAGTCGCACGCGAAGCGTATGCTTTTTTGAAAAAATACATGTGACACGATTTATATGACGTGTGATATTTTATTGTGCCATCTGCGTCAATCTGCTTTTATCTGCGGCCGGTCTTTAAGCGCATTGAGCAATTCCGCCGGCGCTCCGATATCACCGATGATCACTTCGCCTGTTACGTTTTGGGCATGAACAAAGCCGCGTTTGCGGCCGCAGAAAGAAACCGTCACTTCCGCGTGAACGGCAATGCCAAGTACGGCGCCGCTATCGCAATCAAGTCCGGAAGGAAGATCAACCGCCACAATGCTCCGGCCGGAATGATTAATCGCGCTGATCACGTCATGCGCAAGGCCGGTAACTTCGCGCGAAAGCCCCGTGCCGAACATCGCATCAATCACGACGTCATGTTGCGTGCTCTCCGCAAGCCATTGGCGCAACGGCGTAAGCGCCGGATCAATTGGCGTAACTGAGATGTTCATGGCCGAGATGATGGCCAGTTGCTGCGCGGCCGCATCGCGAAATTTTTCGGCAGGCGCAATAGTGAGAACTCTCACGCCGATGCCCGCATTCTGAAGATGGCGCGCAATGACAAGGCCATCGCCGCCGTTATTGCCCGGGCCAATGATAATCAGCACTTTGGCCCCCGGCACAAGCCGCGTGCGAACAACATCAACCACGGCCCGGCCGGCATTCTCCATCAGCACCAGTATCGGGATGTGATAATCAGCCACGGCGCGACGATCAATCTCCGCCAGCGCAGCGCGGGAAAATGTCAAAGCATTGGGCATGATGACACAAATTCAAAAGAAAACAGAACAATAAACGCGAAAGACGAACCGCCAAACACGAAACAAAGGCAAGCAAATTCATTCGTTTCGCGTTTGGCGTTTTGAGTTTCGCGTTTGCTACGCAATCGCCTGCCGGCCGCGGCGGTCGGCGATGCAGTCGGTCAAAATTTCATCAAGTGTGCGTGTCGGCGCGTAGCCGATTGTGTTTTTCAGTCGCGTAATATCGGGCACGCGGCGCGGCATGTCCTGAAAATTGTGATTATAAACTTTTTCGTAAGGAATCATGCTGATGCTTGATCCGGATTTGATCATCGCCTTGATGCGATGCGCCAGATCAAGCATGCTCACTTCCTCAACGCCGCCGATGTTATAAACCTGACCGGCCGCGGACGGTTTATCAATCAGTTTCGTCAGCGCCAGAATAACGTCATTTACATGCGTAAATGTGCGTGTCTGCGTACCATCGCCAAAAACGGTAATCGGCTGCTCGCCAAGCGCCTGATCAACCATACGCGGAATGACCATGCCGTAGGCAGGGCTCTGCCGCGGACCGACCGTATTAAACAAACGCACAATCGTTACCGGAAATTTATTTTGTCCGTGATAGGCCAGCGCCATAAATTCATCAAGCGCTTTTGAGCAGGCGTAACTCCATCGCGATACGCTGGTGGCGCCGAGCACGCAAAAATCATCTTCGCGCAGCGGCGCTTTTGTTTGCAGTCCGTACACTTCCGATGTTGACGCCAGCAGCAGCGGTTTTTCAAATTCCGCACAGCAATGCAGAACCTGTTCCGTGCCGACGACATTCGTTTTAATTGAATCAAGCGGATGTTCAAGAATATATTTAACGCCCACGGCCGCGGCCAGATGAATGACATAATGCGCGGTGCCGACCAAACGGCTGAGCGTCGGTTGATCCATAATAGAGCCGTGCGTAAATTTAAGTTGCGGATGATTCAGGATCGGCCGAAGATTTTCGCGCGTGCCGGTTGATTCATCATCAAGCACATACACCGTATCGCCGCGGGCCACAAGAGCTTCCGCCAGATGCGAGCCGATAAACCCCGCGCCGCCGGTAATCAGGTAACGATGAGACATAGTCGCTCCGCGGAATGGTACAATGAAAAAAGAACGTCACCACGGAAACACAGAGGCACGGAGAAGACAAAAGAATAAACCACAGAGTACACAGAGAGCACAGAGGAAATAGGCGGAAGTAAAAATGGCTTAAATTTTTATGTTTTAATCTCTGTGTCCTCTGTGATCTCTGTGGTTAAAAAATCCTCATGTCCTTTCTTCTCTGCATCTTCGTGGTGAAGTGATCTATTATATATACGATGCTGGCCGAGGTCATGTTCATAAAAAGGAAGACAAATGATGCATATCACTCTGGGATTTTTAGCGGCCCTGCTGCTTGTTGCCGCCGCATGGGCCGACACGCCGACATCACAACCGGCCGCAACAAAACCGGCCAGCATTTATGACTTTGCGATGGTCGGCATTGATGGCCAAACCGTTCCGCTTGAACAATACAAGGGCAAAACGCTGCTGATCGTCAATGTGGCCAGCAAGTGCGGATTTACCAAACAGTACGCCGACCTTGAAAAACTCTACGAGCAATACAAAGACAAAGGCCTTGTGATTCTCGGTTTCCCGGCCAACAATTTTAAAGGACAGGAACCGGGCACGGATGCCGAAATCAAGCAATTCTGCACGGGCACTTATCACGTCACATTTCCGATGTTCTCTAAAATCAGCGTAAAAGGCGACGATATTCATCCGCTCTATCAGTTCCTCATCACGCACGCCGCGACACAAGGCGATATCGGATGGAATTTTGAAAAATTCGTGATCTCGCCCGACGGAAGCATCTCCGGCCGGTTCAAAAGCTCCGTAAAACCAATGAGCGATGAACTTCTGAACTGCATTCAGTCGGCCATCGGCAAACCGTAAAAAACAACGCTCCGCAAACCATCAACAATCATAGCTTATGTACTGAACATCATTTACAACACATTTATGCATGCCAAACTCATGAATAAGCCATTTCGGAGCGCCCGGACCATTTCCTTAAAACGAACAAAATGAAGCGAATTGATACTTATGAATTGACGTTGCATGGGCTTTTCGGTAAAAATGCATATCATTCTGGTATCTCATGAGCAATGATTGACTTATAGGAGTTTACGCCATTAGCCAGCACGGTTTGCGTGTGAACGAGCAGATCCGCATCTCTCCAGTTCGCCTGATTAACGAAAGCAATGACCAGGTCGGTGTTGTGCCGATTATGGAGGCGTTACGCCTCGCGCGTGAGGCCGGCATGGATCTCGTTGAGGTTTCCCCCAACGAACGCCCCCCGGTCTGTCGCCTGATGGATTACGGCAAGTGGAAATATAAGCAGCGCAAGAAGGAGCAGAAGTCAACCTCCGGCGGGCCGCAGCTTAAGGAACTTCGCCTGCGCAGCGTGCGCATTGATCAGCACGATCGCGATACAAAACTTAACCAGGCCAAAAAATTCCTGGATGGCGGCGACAAGGTTCAGTTTAATCTCATGTTCCGAGGCCGCGAAATGGCCCACGTGGACATAGGCCGCGAACTGATGGAAAAATTCAAGACGGATCTTGCCGAGTTCTGCAAGGTTGAGCGTGAACCGAGGCTTGAAGGTAAACGCATGATCATGATCCTTGCGCCAAAAGTCTAAAGAATCAATGTGAATTAATAGCAATCGCAAACCCCGGGAAATCATTCCCGGGGTTTGTTTTTTCTGCAACAGGATCTGCAAGAAGCATCTTTTCCGCGCCACATCGCAAAATCGCTAAAACAGGCCGCCAGTACGCTGTATAGTGCGGACATAAGCGATAATGTCGTCGCCTGTTTTTTCTGGAGTTGTCTGTCATGTCCGCCAAAATTCCGTCCGTTGCTCACGCGTCCGTTCTTGTCGGCCCGCAGCAGATCACCATCAAAGAGTTCCCGATTCCGAAGCTTAACCCCGGCGAAATGCTGGTGCGCGTTGAAGGCTGCGGCATCTGCGGTACTGATGCACATGAATACAAGCGTGACCCATTTAAGCTGATCCCCGTCGTGCTCGGCCACGAAGGCACCGGCACCATCATCGCCACCGGCGGCGAAATCGCCCCTGACTTTACCGGCAAACCACTGGCCATCGGCGATCAGATCGTCACCAGCATTCTGGTTCCGGATGACTGCCCCATCACGCACGATTATCCCGCGCGCTCAAATCTTTCAGACCAGATGGGCGTTTACGGCCTGTTTCCGGATTCTTCGGAATATCACCTCAACGGTTACTTTGCCACGCACATTGTCATCCGCAAAGGCTCAACCGTGTTTAAGGTCAACGGCATGTCGCTCAAGCAGCGCATGCTTATTGAGCCGATGTGCGTTACGCTGCATGCCCTTGAGCGCGCCAAGACCACCAATCTGCTCAACTTTGCCAGCGTCGTGCTGGTTCAGGGTTGCGGGCCTATCGGCCTGATGATGATCGCCACGCTTTATGCCGCGGGCATCAGCAACATCATTGCGGTTGATTCCGTTGACAAGCGCCTTGAGATGGCCAAAAAGATGGGCGCATCTTCAATCATCAACATCTCCGGCAAATCGCATGACGCATGCATCGCCGAAGTTAAGGCACTGACCCGTGGCCGCGGAGCGGACTTCGCTTTTCAGTGCACGGGCGTCCCGATCGCGGCCGCCGGCATTTATCACTACATCCGCCGCGGCGGAGGCCTGTGCGAAGTCGGCTTCTTTATGGATAACGGCACCTGCCCGATCAACCCGCACGAAGATCTGTGCAAAAAGGAAATCACGCTCGTCGGTTCGTGGGTATATACGGCCGAAGAATACCCCATCGCAATTGCGATGATCAATCATCTCGTTAAAATCGGCGTACCGATTGATGATCTGGTCACGCATACGTTCCCGCTTAAAGATATTGACCAGGCCATGAAGACAAATATCGCTCTTGAGGGAATCAAGATCGCCGTAGTACCAGAATAAAAGGCACATTCCCAAGCCGTCACAGGAAAAATATCCTGTGACGGCTTTTTTGATTTTCATTATTTATAAATTTTATTATAACTATCAATAAAAGCATTTTCTGTTCGTTAATCACAGAACCAAGATCGCACACGAATAATTATTTCTCCTATGCGAATTTTTATTCATAGACAGACGGATTAGACACATGCCCGGCGTGCGGGCGATGTCAATTGTCATAAATGCGTAATAAAACAGGTGTGATGCATGAGCTGGATTGATTGGTTGATCATGGTATTGCCGCTGGTAGTCTGCGGCACCATTGCGGTGTACTCGCGTAGGTATTGCCGAAGCGTGGCGGACTTTATGGCTGGCGGAAGAAATGCCGGCCGATTCCTTATCTGCGCGGCGCGTTCGGAGCAAGGCGCCGGCGCGGTCTCCTACGTGACGTCTTTTCAGGTATTTATGGTGGCCGGCTTTGCGATGGGCTGGTGGGGATCGCTTTCGGCTCCGGTAGGCCTGATTGTCGCCATTTCGGGATTTGTCATTTATCGCTATCGCCAGACACGCGCCATGACGCTGGCGCAGTTTTTTGAGATGCGCTACAGCCGCGCGTTCCGCCTGTTTGCCGGCGGGCTTTGCTTCTTTGCCGGCCTGGTGAACTTCGGCATCATCCCGGTCATCGGCGCGCGATTCATGGTCTACTTTCTTCAGTTGCCGACGGAATTTGTCGTCGGTGATTTTCACATCAAAACGTACCTGCTGCTGATGGGCCTGTTTTTGAGCACCTGTGTGCTTATGACCGTGGCCGGCGGGCAAATTTCCGTTCTGCTCACGGACTGCGCCGAAGGCATGATCTCGCAGATCTTTTACGCCATCATCGGCGTAACGCTGCTGATTGTGTTTTTCAACTGGAATCAGGCCAGATCAGAACTGACCGCCACCCTGCCGGGGCACTCTATGGTCAATCCATTTGATGCGTCCGGCGTTAAGGATTTTAACATCTGGTATGTGCTAATGGGTCTGTTTAACGGCATTTATACGCACATGGCATGGCAGAATAATCACGGATTTAATTCCGCGGCCGCAAATCCGCACGAAGCTCGCATGGGCGGTATCCTGGGCCGCTGGCGTGGTTTTGCCTCGGCCGTAATGGTCACGCTGCTGACGGTCTGCGCGTTTATTTATCTCAAGAGTCCTGACGGCGCCGCGGCCGTGGATGCGGTGATCAGAGGCATCCCGGATAAAGCCACCCAAAGCCAGATGCGCACGCCCATTGCGCTTACGCAAATGCTTCCGGTCGGCATTAAAGGTATGTTCCTGGCGATCTGCATCATGGGCATCATCGCCGGCGACGGCATTCACCTGCATTCCTGGAGCAGCATATTCATACAGGATGTAGTCATGCCGCTGCGTAAAAAACCGCTGACCACGCAACAGCACATCAAGTTATTGCGTTTCGCCGTTGTGGGCGTTGCGCTCTGGGCGTTCTTTTTCGGGGCGTTATTCCCGCAAAGTGAGTTTGTCATCATCTGGTTTGCCGTAACCGAAGCCATTTTTACCGGCGGCGCAGGCGTGGCGATCATCGGCGGACTTTACTGGTCGCGCGGAACAACCGCCGGCGCGTGGTCAGGCCTGATCTCCGGCAGCATGCTTGCCGTCAGCGGCATTGTTACCCGCGCGCTGTGGCCTATGTTTCACAGCGGCAAAGAGTTCTTTCTCAACGGCAAACAGGTGGCATTCTTCGGCAGCCTGCTGGCCATTACCGTTTATGTGCTGGTGTCATGGCTGACGTGCAAAAAACCGCACAATATGGATAAACTCCTGCATCGCGGCGCATACTCCGTTGAAGCGCAGAGCGAGGAAGAAAAGAAGGGATTGGCGGCCAAAAAGAAGATCGGCATCTGGTATCGCCTGATGGGTATTGACGCGCAATTCAGCAAGGGAGACCGCGCCATTACCATCGGCATCTGGTGCTGGAGCATGTTCTGGTTTGCGGTTTTTCTGGTCGGCACGCTCAGTTACGTCATTCTCAGGATGTACGGCAAGCAATGGTCTGACAATATATGGGTTGATTACTGGCTGATACATTCTATTTTCCTGCCGCTGGTTATCGGGTTGCTCACAACAGTATGGTTTACCTGGGGATGTACGCACGACATGGTCAAGTTTTTCAAAGCGCTCAAAGCTGAAAAAGTGGACGTGCACGACGACGGCAGCGTACAAGACAACGACGCCGGCGCAGCAATGCGAAAACTTACAGAAAAAAAGGAAAAAACACAAACACAAACGGTATAGCGCTTATACGCCGATATAAAGTCAATATCGTGCAAAAGGGCGGCCCCGGGGCCGCCCTTTTTCGCTTATATACACTCCAAGAAAGCAGACCAAGACACCCTATGAACAAAAAACTGTTGTTTTGTTCATTTTTTTGCAAGTTTTAAATGCGCACATCGCGCAGCGGGCGTTTGAAAGACACGCATATTCAGGATATGCTCAGGGTTTTACTACACCTGAACAGGTGACAGCTTTATCAATTCTGCTGGCAGCTTTCGGATAATGATCCCGGAATGCGCTACCTGCTGCGGGTGGTTAATATGAGGTGTCGCGCACATGCATTGGATTGACTGGGTTATCATGATTTTGCCGCTGGCGATCTGCGCCTGTATCGCCATTTACTCGCGGCGGTTTGTACGAAGCGTGGCGGACTTCATGGCCGGAGGCCGCAGCGCGGGACGTTACCTGGTCTGCGCGGCGCGTTCTGAACAAGGTTCAGGCGCGGCGGTATTCGTCGCGGTATTTCAGAGCTTTATCGTGGCGGGTTTTACTCCCGGATGGTGGGGACAAATTTCGGTGCCTATCGGATTGCTGGTCATGGTGACCGGCTGGGTGGTATACCGTTACCGCCAGACGCGCGCGATGACGCTGGGCCAGTTTTTTGAGATGCGCTACAGCCGCAACTTCCGTTTGTTTGCCGGTATTTTGGGATTGTTCGCCGGGTTGGTGAATTTCGGCATTATTCCGGTGCTTGGCGCGCGCTTTATGGTGGCGTTTCTGCGCTGGCCGCTGTCGGTTGATTTGCCTATTGTCGGATGGACCGTGCCGACTCACCTGCTGCTGATGGGATTGTTCCTGACGATTTGCGTGATCATGACCACCACGGCCGGGCAGGTTTCGGTGCTGCTGACCGACTGCGCGGAAGGCATGATCTCCCAGATTTTTTATACCATCATCGGTATTGTGTTGCTCTTTACTGTTTTTCACTGGATTGACACCAAATCAGTTTTGTTGAATACCGCGCCGGGCAAGTCGCTGGTTAATCCTTTTGATTCACTGTCACTGGACGACTTTAACATATGGGTATCGCTGGCAGGCATTTTTGGCGGAACCATTTACCGCACAATTGCCTGGCAGAACTCCCACGCGTTTAATTCCTCCGCCAGCAACGCGCACGAAGCGCGCATGGGCGGCATCCTGGGCCGGTGGCGCGGCTTTGCCGTCGGCGTGATGGTCACGCTGCTGTCAGTCTGCGCGCTGACCTACATGAACATGCACAGCAATGCGATTGAATCAGAACTTGCCAAGCTGCCTGACGCCGCCACACGCAACCAGATGCATGCGCCGCTGGCATTGACCATGATGCTGCCAACCGGCATCAAGGGCATGCTTCTTTCAATCTGCCTCATGGGCATCATCGCCGGCGACGGCATTCACCTGCATTCGTGGGGCTCAATCCTGATTCAGGATATCATCGTCCCGCTGCGTAAAAAGCCGCTTACGCCCCGCCAGCACATCACATGGCTGCGTTTTGCGATCATGGGCGTGGCGCTCTGGGCGTTTATCTTCGGCTGGCTGATGCCGCAGATTAATTTTGTCGGTTACTGGTGGGGTATTACCGAGGCCATCTTTGTCAGCGGCGCGGGCATCGTGATCATCGGCGGCCTGTATTCAAAACGCGGCACAACGCCGGCCGCGTGGACTGCCATGATCGTAGGCTCAATTTTAGCATGCGCGGCCATCGGCCTTGAGTTCTACTATGAACGCGTCCTGCACACCAAGCTTTATGTCATAATCCCGTTCTTTGACTACAAGATGAACCTGGCGCTGCCGATCCTGGCATTCCTGGTTTTCTGCGTGGCAATCGCTTCGTATGTCGTCGTCTCGCTGATGACATACAAAAAGCCGCACAACATGGACCAGTTGCTGCATCGCGGCCAGTATGCCGTTGAGGCGGAATCCGATCTTGACGCGCTGGCACAGAAATCCGGCGCCGCGGCAGTGGCTAAAAAGATCAAGAAGCCCAATTGGTTCTACCGCATCCTGACCTTCGGCATTGATGACAAGTTCACACGCGCAGATCGGTGGATCACCATCAGCATCACGCTCTGGAGCATGATCTGGTTTGCGGTGTTCCTTGTCGGCAGCCTGGGTTACGGCATTTACAAGGATCATCTGCCCATGAGCAAATGGTCGGAATACTGGGCGGATTACTGGCTCTGGACGGCGATCTACATGCCGCTGGCCATCGGCCTGGTTACGACGATCTGGTTTACCTGGGGCTGCACGCATGACCTGGTGAAATTCTTCAGGGCTCTGAATGAAGAAAAGATTGACCTGAATGACGACGGCACGGTCGGCAACGATAAAGCCGCGCCAAAAACGGGAAGCCAGCAACAGATCGTACACTAACATCACGATCATCATGATTAAATCATGCCCCGGAGCATCGCGCTCCGGGGCTTTTTATTTGGTGTAATCTGAAGACGCATATCAGCTCCTTTAAGTAGGGTAGGCATTTGTCCGATATTTAATTTACGGCGTCATTTAAGGAACCGACAGTGACCCCAACGCACGCATCACCCGCAGAGTCACCTGCACCCAATGCAGATCAACTGCTGGCGCAATCCGTATTATCGGATCATATGCACCTGCGTATTCCCTCCCGGCCGGAGCTGATTGAAAAACTCGCCATGCGCCTGACGGATCGCGCCAAACAGTCCGGCGTATGCCCGGAAGAACGCGAATGCGGGCTTATCACCTCGCTGGTTGAGGCCATCACCAATGCCGTAGTGCATGGCAATCTTGAAATTCCCTCATCACTTAAGGAAATGCCGGATAACGCCTTTGGCCGCATGCTGGCCGAACGCTGCGCCGATCCGAATTTTTCAGATCGCGAAGTTGATATTCATATTGATGATGACGGATTCCGCTGCACATGGACAATCAGCGATCAAGGAAAGGGTTTTGACGTCGATAAACATCTGGCCAAGATTGATTCTGATGAGCCGCAGCTTGACCTTGCCTCCGGCCGCGGCATTTTGATGATCCGCGCGCTGACGGATGGTTGCCATTGGGAAAACGGCGGCCGAACCATTCACATCCACATGAACCGCGAAAAACATACGCAGCGTTCCCACACGCGCCATCATATGCTTCAGCCTCTGCGCGCCGCGCCGTATGACAGCAATGGCGAAGTTGACTGGAATAAAGCCTTTGAGGCGCTGGCCACAAATATCTCGGCCGGCGGTTTGGGCATGCTTTCGCTTGAGAGCGCCTCGGCCAAACGATTATTGCTTGAAGTAGTCATCAACGGGAAGACCGTATTGATTCCGGCCGACGTGCGCCATATGACGACCGTCGACGGCCAAATGATGCAGATCGGCTGCGCGTTCCACGATGCGCAAACACAGCCGCAGGAACTGCATGAAAATGCCGAGCAGCGCGCGGCGATTGACCGCCTCATGGCGGCCAATACGCAAATGGTGGCCACACACAATGAACGCCGCAAACATCCGCGCACCGTTTATACCAAAACCATCAGCCTTACCCTGCCGGACGGCTCAACACGCTCGGCCGTGGCGCGCGACCTCTCGCGAACCGGCATCGCGTTCATCGGCGAACTTCCGCTGGAAAAAGGCGCCACCCTGCAATTGACCCTTGAGGCCGAATCACAGAACCCCATCACGCTGCCGATCCGCATCGTGCGCAGCCAGCGCATGGCCGGCCGATTCTACGATTATGGCGCGCAATTTGTAGTTTAATAATCACAATTTAGACGCCTATTATTTTTTCTCTGCGTCTCCGCGCCTCCGCGTGGTATTTTTTACGCAGGACATGGCAAATAGCACCGGTGCCTTTACGGCCCGGTGCACAATCGATGAAAAACAAGAAAAATATCACAGGTCTTGTGGACCAACTCCATGCCCAGGCCGCCAGTGTGCACCAGACCGTAAAGAGTGCTATCGTATTTGTATGAACTATGCATAACGTACTTTACGGGATGGGGCGTAAGCTAATGATCGTTGGCAATTGCTCATAATCGGAACAAACCGTTCACGCATAAATAGAGGGATTGCCAAAAACACATCATACATATCACAAGTTCATCGGGGCCGCCCCCGCAGCGTGGCGGCATGTCATGTGTGATCTGTAGAGCACTTACAGTAAGTGCTCTACAGATCACAATCGCTCGCACATCCATTGTGCCCCGCCCCATGAAGGAGCGGGGCTTGGTATCAACGCCCCTTCTCCCAAACTTAAATGAGAACAAAAAAGCCCCGCATCCTTTCGGATACGGGGCTTTTTATTTCAGATGATCCTTGCCTCGCGCCTCGCGAAATCTCAACTGAGATCGGCCAGGCGTCCGGCAAATCAGCTTACTTACTTGGCGGCCTTGAGGCGGCCTTCCAGAGCGGTGAGCTCATCCTTCAGACCCTGCGGCAGATGGCTGCCGAACTTGGCGAAGTGCTCATTGATGCTCGGGATTTCCGAGAGCCAGCCATCAATGTCAACCTTGAGCAGCTCGGCCAGATCGGCTTCGCTGGTCTTGAGGCCGCTGATGTCCAGCGACTTGGCGGTCGGCAGCTTGCCGATCGGAGTCTCGACGGCTTCGGCCTTGCCGGTCACGCGCTCAAAGACCCACTTGAGGACGCGGCTGTTGTCGCCGTAGCCCGGCCAAAGGAACTTGCCTTCGGCTGACTTGCGGAACCAGTTCACGTAGAAGATCTTCGGCATCTTGTTGCCGCCCTTGGCGCCCATCTTGAGCCAGTGGCCGAAGTAATCACCCATGTGATAGCCGCAGAACGGGAGCATAGCCATCGGATCGCGACGCAGAACGCCAGACTTGCCGGCGGCGGCGGCGGTGGTTTCCGAAGCCATGATTGAACCGAGGAACGTGCCATGCTGCCACGAGAGAGCTTCGTTCACGAGCGGAACGGTCGTAGCGCGGCGACCACCAAAGAGGATGGCGCTGATCGGCACGCCGGCGGGGTTTTCCCATTCGCTGGCAATGACCGGGCACTGTCTGGCCGGGGTCGTGAAGCGAGCGTTCGGGTGAGCGGCCTTGCGCTTGGCGCCGGCAGCCCACGGACGACGGGTCCAGTCAACCTGGCCGGCCGGAGCTTCTTTGCTCATGCCTTCCCACCACACGTCGCCATCAGCAGTCAGCGAGCAGTTGGTGTAGATGGCGCCCTTGGCGATGGTGCGCATCGCATTGGGGTTTGAATCCATTGAGGTGCCCGGAGCAACGCCGAAGAAACCGGCTTCCGGGTTGATGGCGTAAAGCTGGCCATCGGGGCCAAACTTCATCCACGCGATATCGTCGCCGATGGTCTCAACGGTCCAGCCCTTGAGGGTGGGTTCCATCATGGCCAGGTTGGTCTTGCCGCAAGCTGACGGGAACGCCGCAGCCACGTACTTGACGACCTTTTCCGGCGAGGTGAGCTTCAGGATGAGCATGTGCTCAGCCATCCAGCCTTCATCGCGAGCCTGGACCGAAGCGATACGCAGAGCGTGACACTTCTTGCCGAGGAGGGCGTTGCCTCCGTATCCTGAACCGTATGACCAGATTTCGCGGGTTTCCGGATAGTGAGTGATGTATTTTTCTTTCGGATTGCATGGCCAGGGCAGGTCAGCCTGGGCTTCTTCCAGCGGATAGCCGACGGAGTGGATACCGCGGACAAATTCGCCGTTGGCGCCGAGAACGTCAAGCACTTTGCTGCCGACGCGGGCCATGATGTGCATGTTGATGACGACGTAGGGAGAATCAGTCAGCTCGACGCCGACATTGGCAATCGGCGAACCGATCGGGCCCATTGAGTACGGAATCACGTACATGGTGCGGCCCTTCATGCAGCCGGCGTAGAGGCCGCGCATTTTGGCTTTCATTTCTTCCGGGTCCGCCCAGTTGTTGGTCGGTCCGGCGTCTTCTTTGCTCTTGGAGCAGATGAAGGTGCGGTCTTCTACACGAGCCACGTCACCTGGGTCTGAACGGCAGAAGTACGAGTTCGGGCGCTTCTGCTCATTGAGCTTGATAAACGTGCCGGTGTCGCACAGGAGCTTACACATGGCGTTGTACTCAGCTTCAGAGCCGTTGCACCAGTAAATGGCGTCGGGCTGAGTCATCTTGGCCACTTCATCCACAAAGGCTAAGAGCTTCGCGTTGGATGTGGGGGCTTGGGACATAGGACTCATCCTCTTCTAAAAGTACGAGGGTCATGGCCGCCCGGCCCACCAATGTAGTCCGATCCGGCGTAACTCCTCTTTATTTCGTATGTTATATGCACACACAAATCAAACAAGCACTAAATAAGTACGATTCGTATACTGCATAAAAACCTCTTTATAGGATCATCAGATCTCAAATACAATAAAAATTGAGATTACCTGCAAATCCAGCAAGAGGCTACGACGATCCTGGTTTTTGAACGATTATTCCCGGTAAAGGGCATCAATTTTCAAACCAAAACGGACCGTTAAATCCACTATATCATCGTACCTTTTTTCACGATGTCAAGAGCTCGTCACACGCTTTTTTCAAGGCTATTGAAAAATCTCATAAATGAGCTTAAATTCGGTCACTTAGGAAAATAGTAAGGTTGAAGAAAATGATCGCCGACGAATGAATTTTGGCGAGAACATTTTTCACAATCTTTTATACGCCAATGCGTGTATGATAATGGGCGATGGGGAAGGCCTTTACGAGGCCCGGCTGCGTAATCAGAAGGTGTTGTAAAAACCCATGAGCGCAGTCATAGAACAGCCCAAAAGCCATAAGGTCGTGACATAAAGAGGATGGTGTAACAGTGATCTTTTCAAATCCCGCCGAGTATGCAATCCGTGCGCTTTCTGAACTGGTCCTGGTATCGCAGGACCCGTCATCGTCGTCAGCCCGCAAGCCGGGTTACGTGATGCTGGATAAGTTGATCGAGAACGCCTCTTTGCCGCGCGAGTTTCTGGCCAAGATCTTTCGCCAGCTCGTAGAGGCGGGGATATTGGCAAGCGCCAAAGGCCCGGGCGGCGGTTTTGCGCTGGCCCGTCCGCCGCACGAAATCACATTGCTGAATATTATTGAGGCCGTGGACGGCGCCAATCAGACGGACTCCTGCGTGGTGGGCCTGTCGCGTTGCGATGACACGATGCCCTGTCCGCAGCATGACCTGTTTAAGCCGATCCGCCAGCGCCTTAAGGCGTACCTGATTACGACAACTCTTGCAGATACCGCAACAAGTCTGAAAGAAAAACGCGCCCTTAACGAAAAGAGCGTGGCGGGCGCGCCGATTGTCAAGTAAGCTATTGGTCAGAGGTCAGAGGTTGTTTTTGTGCCAGAATGATTGAAGAAGGACGTAACCGACCAGTGCCGATTGATTAAAACCTTATAAGAGCATATTTAAGAAGTAAATGGTGGGCTGGTGCGCAGGATGCATTGGGGACTGCAAGGACGCGGGACCGAGTGATATTCGCTTATATCAGCGAGTGTTCGAGAACGCAGCAGGCCCGGATGCAGGCAGGCAAATGGCCCCGGATACTTCTCAAAGAGGCTCTGAAAGCTGCCCCCTGACTGATGATGAATCTGCATGAAGGAGAGTCCGATGCGCCGGGAACGGTACGGATTTTCACAGAGTAGATTCAATGGCCGAATGTCATCCGTTTCTCGTTGCGTAACCCCCTGCGCAACCCGGAAGCAATCCGCATATCCTGACATCCAGCTTCAGCAGAAAATGCCCACCACTCCGCGGCGCGAAAAAACGCCGAGCATACAAAAACCGGGCGGCAAGGTGATCCCTCAAATTTCGGTATCCGATGCCAGGCGCGAAATAGATCACGCGCGGGCGTTTGTTCGTATTCATCATTCGGGAATGAACCGTGTGTCTGTTTGTCTTTTGAATTTGGAGCAAACCCATGTCCCTGACCCCACGCGAATATATGCACCCCCAAGACCTTTTGGTAGAGACGCTCTCGCGCATCTACCGTTACCGCATGACCACCACTTCCGGCGGCAATTTGTCTATTCTGGACCCCAACGGCGATATGTGGATCACGCCCTCACGCGTCGATAAAGGCACGCTTAAGCGCGATGATATCGTTTGCGTTCACGCGGACGGAAAAATCGTGGGCGAGCATAAGCCGTCAAGCGAATATCCTTTTCACCGGGCGATCTACAACGCCCGGCCGGACATCAAGTCGATTATTCACGCGCATTCGGTGGCGCTGGTGGCCCACAGCATGGCCGCGCAAACGCCCGAGCCGATGATCTTTCCGCAGGCCAGCCATGTGTGCGGCAAAGTTCTCTTTGCGCCGTATGAACTGCCGGGTTCAGAAAAACTCGGCGAGCGCATCGCGGAAGCATTTGCGATGGGCGCCGATTGCGTGATTCTGGAAAATCACGGCGTGGTCGTGGGCGGCAGCGATATTCAAAACGCTTTTGAGCGTTTTGAGACGCTTGAGTTTACCGCAAAAACGATTATCAAGAGCCGCCGCATCGGCGAAATCAAGACGCTGACTTCCGAACAGTTGCTGCTGGCCGAACGCTCGCGAAAAAAGTCGCTGCCGGAAATTGACGCCGTTGAGCCGACCTCGGCCGAGAAGGCAATCCGCAAGGATATCGTGGATTTTGTTCAGCGCGGTTACCGTCAGCGCCTGATGACCGCGACGGAAGGCACGCTTTCGGCGCGCCTTGATGATAATTCATTCGTGATCACCAATTACGGCGTTGATCGCGGACGGCTTGGCCTTGATGAGATGACGCTGATCCGCAACGGCCGGCGCCCGCGCGGCTCAACGCCCAGCCGCGCCGTCAACATGCATAAAGCCATATATGACAAGCATCCGGAAGTTCATGCAATTGTTAATGCAATTCCGGTCAATGCCACGGCATTCAGCGTTACGCACACGCCGCTTGACAGCCGCACCATCCCGGAAAGCTATATTTTCCTGCGCGAAGTGCAGATGATTCCGTACGGCCTGCAATTTGAGAAACCCAAAGCGCTAGCCGACATGATGTCGCTTGAAAAGCCGGTCGCCCTGCTTGAAAACGACGGCGTGCTGGTGCTGGGCGTGAGCGTGCTGAACGCTTTTGACGTGCTTGAGGTGCTTGAGTCCACGGCCGAGGCGCTGATCAACGCCAAAGCCATCGGCCAGTTACACCCGATCGGCGATGACGAAATCCGCGAGCTTGAAAAAGCATTTTTCGGCAAGTAATTTCGGCCGCGCACGAAAAAATATGACAAAAAGCAGGGGCGGTTCACCAGCCGCCCCTGCTTATGTAATAACCGAAAATCATTCCTACTTGCATGAACGACTAATTTGTAGATAATACCGTGCCGTCACGATACCAGAGATCATTTCCCGGCTCTGTCATCTGATTGAGTCCAGATTTTTCCAAAATTGAATTTTGCAGTTTACCGCGAAAACAGAAAGATGATGTTTTCGTTGTGAGTATATTTGTCATGTGGCAACTCATCATGGCATTGAGAATGCTTTTTGAGCTCCGGCTTGAGGCCACACGAGACAATTGAGATAAAAAACTGTTCAAAAATGAAGATTTTTCGTGTTGATAAGACTCAATAAACTGTTCATTGAAATAACAGGCAATGCAGGAAATGACAGACAAACGCCACAACGCCAGTGTTGAGCCGGAAAGCAGGATATGTTACGTCCGGAATAGGATATTCAGACAATTTGCAATTAATAGGGTATTGCTGGGACTAGCGTTTAGCCGTATAGTATAAATGCTGCGACGAAAGACGGCTGTGCTTGCTCGTGCAGCACAAGCATTATGGCAGCCGCCATACATACCTGTTTCGCATCACGATTTTGCACAGATGCAAGGGAACAACATGTCAAGCCAGAAGTGGGACACAAGTAAGATCATTGATTACATCCGCAAGCGTCATCGCGCAGGCAAGGATATTTCGTATTGCGCCACCGCGCGTGACAATCAGGCGCTGGTATCCGCGGCCAACTACTACCTGGGCTCCTATCGCCAGGCCGTCAAGCGCGCGGGTATTGATTACTCAGCGCTGATGCATAAGCCGCGCTGGAATCATCTTCGCGTGGTCAATGCCATCAAGCAGGCCAAAAAGCAGGGCATTGATTTGAGCTGGCGCGCGGTAAGCCTGCGCGCTGACGAGATCAGCCGCGCCGCAATCGCGGCCGTGCGCCCGCGCCTGTTCGGAAGCTGGAATAAAGC
The DNA here is from genome assembly GCA_964610975.1 of uncultured Phycisphaeraceae bacterium. Classification (GTDB taxonomy): domain Bacteria; phylum Planctomycetota; class Phycisphaerae; order WQYP01; family WQYP01; genus CAZSYN01. The sequence continues at coordinate 4,889 of CAZSYN010000008.1, read as the reverse complement.
CCTTGAGGCCGCGGGTCTCTCACCGGATAAGGTCTCGCGCTATCAGCACTGGTCGCGCAAGGATATCCTTGAGTGCCTCTCCACGCGCAAGCGCAAAGGCCAGGACATCAACAGCGGCGCGGTTCAACGCGAAGTGCCGGGACTCTACGGCGCGGCCGTGCGCATGTTCAAAACATGGGACGAAGCTCTGCGCGCAGCCAAAATTGATCCGGAAACCGTGCGCCAGCGCCGCGAATGGACCAAGCAGCGCGTCATTGAAGAACTTGTCGCCTTTAAGCAGAAACATGGCGATATTAAGCATACGCTGCTACGCAAATATGATGCGGGTCTTGGCCGAGCCGCTCGCCTGAGCCTCGGCTCAATCAAAAAGATCCGCCAGACCATTGACGCCCAGGGCAAGGGCCAGTCTCGCCGCGGCGCGCGCAAAGCCGTCTGAACGAACGACGATTTTCGTATATTGATTTTGCCACAGCGGCGGCCATTTGGCCGCCGCTTTTTTCTTGCACCATGGCGCCCCTGAAAAGCATGACAATTCCTGATACACTGCCGTGCATTCTTGAATGCAGGAGACCGCCAATGCGAAAAATCATCCTGATCCTATGCATGGCGTTATTCATGACCGGCCTTGTCGGCTGTTCTGATAAACCGCATATGACGGCCTATATTCCCATTGAGCGTATTCAAAAGCGCAACGTCATTACCCTGCGAGAGCGGCCGGATTGGCTCACGGCCCAGCACATCATCAATGTGGAAAAAGTTTTCGACTATTTTCGCGTGCCATACAAAATGCACAAAGGCAACCTGATGATCACCAAAGATCTTCAGGATAACCGTATGGCGCTTTCGCAATACTCCATGCGCGCCAATGATCCGGACTGGGAAGAAAAAGAGAAAGAGAAGATACAGCAAAGACGCAACGTTGCGCCGCCATCCGGATGGGATGTTCAGGGAGCAGTTAAGACAAAGTGAGAAATGCTGAAGGGAAACAACGGGCAACGATGAGCGATCAACGAACCACGACAATTCGCGCCATTATTTTTGATTTTGACGGGCTCATCCTTGATACCGAAACCATGACGATGACCTGCTGGCAGGCCATTTATGCAGAGCACAATCAGCCATTACCGCGCGAGCAATTCATCGCCGCCCTGGGCCGCCGGCCTGGTACGTTCAGCTTTTTTGATCACCTCAACACGCTCTGCGGCAACACGCTTGATCAACAGGCCATTCGCGCGCGCCGCAAGGAAATCGAGTCGCAGCTTCTGCCGGATATTTCGGTGCGCCCCGGCATCGCCGATTATCTTTCCGCCGCAAAATCGGCCCATCTTCTGCTGGCCGTCGCATCATCCTCTTCGCATTCATGGGTTGATCAAAATCTTATTCGCCTGGGCCTGTATGATTATTTTCAGGCCATCATCTGCGGCGATGACACGGCCGAGCATAAACCTCTGCCGGCGCCCTATCTGGCAGCCACGCGCGCACTTGGCATCGCGCCGGCCGAGGCCATCGCGCTTGAAGATTCGCCAAACGGCATCACATCCGCGCGCGCGGCGGGACTCTTTGCCGTGGCCGTGCCAAACGACGTCACGCGCGATCTGGATCTTTCGCACGCCGACATGATTCTCGACCCTCTCCCGGCCTGCACGCTCAACGAACTACTCACGCGCGCCAACTTCGCCATGCGCCACCGGCACTGATGCTCGCTTTCTGATTTTGCTTATTTCCCGACAATCGCCGGCGGCGGCGTGGTTGTCATATGCTCCAGCGAAATCCGCGTCACCAGCGGCACAAGTCCGTTTCTGCCGGCCTCCGCATAGACGCGCTGGGCATTTTTCTCACTGAGGCAATAATCAATCGTAAAGACCGGCTTGCCCAGCGCCAGATACTTTTTGTACTGCGTAAGCCGATTTTCCGTCGACATTTCACCGCGATCTTTGTTCGGCCGGTCGCCGCCGGCCTTGCTGCTCCATTTGGCATTCGGCTTGCCGCCAAACCACGTATCTTCCACGCCGACGGCGTCAATTGCCTCGGCCAGCCTGGGCTCAGCATCAATCAGGGTGATGGCGTTTTGCTGAATCACAATCGCGTTGGGATTGATGCTTCGTGCTTCCTTGCGGATCAGCGCCAGAAACTTCACCATCTCCCGCGCCGCATCCACTTTTTGACGCTTGGCCTCGGCCACGACGCCATCTTCACTCCACGCATCAACCCAATCAATATAAACGCCATCAAATCCGGCCCGCATCAACCGATGCACCAGCGAATCCTTACCCGTGACCATGATCAACTGCCAGCGCGCATCCCAGAACGCCACGTTGTAGTTATCAACCCACCCGTCAGGATCGGCCGCGAGAATAAAATCCGGCGTTCCTTTGGCAGTCTTTGTCGGCGCGCGCCAATCATTTCCCCAATAACTGCGATACGACTCGGCCTGACACGCATCAAGATACGCAATCACCAACCGATCCGGCTTGCCGGCCCTGAGCCTGGCCACCAGTTTCTTCATATCAAAATCAGGATGATCCTTATTGATTCCCACCGGCTCAACAACCAGCATGTCATAGTGTGATGCCGCAAGTTTTTCGACATCCGCATCATTTTCAATATTCTGAAGCTGATACATGAACGACTTAACCGACATCACCGCCATCGTCCCACCGGCCAGCTCTTGCTTGAGCCCTTCGGCGTGTAATGTACTCACGCAAAGTGCGAGCATTGATGCGACAATAAAAAATATCCTGTTGATCAGTAACATGCAGTTCTCTTTTTGTAATATTCAAATAGATACAAACCGGATGCTCAATAAGAATAATATTTGCCTTCAATCATGATAATGATTTCCTAGCTCATTCCATTTTCTTTTTCTCTGTGTTCTCGGTGTACTCTGTGAGAACCTGCCTTCAATTTCCTGATTCGTTTTATCTGCGTCAATCTGCGTTCATCTGCGGCTATTCTTTCTTATGCGTTCCTCTGTGACTCTGAGCCTCTGTGGTGAAAAAGGGAATTGAAGTGAATGTACGCTCATAGCTGCAAAAACGCAAAAACGACACGAGCCACGCTTTCGCGTGGCTCGCATCATAAATCTGGCACTCACCTACTCTCGCACATGTGTGCACTACCATCGGCCGTCAGAGCTTCACGGTGCTGTTCGGAATGGGAAGCTGTGTTACCCCTGACGTAAAGGCACCAGAAAACCAGATTCAATCGTGTCCGACTGAATCCAGAGATTCATTTTTCATATTCACTTGTAACCAACGACTTGGACAAACTTACTTTCATAAGCTTGCCAAGGTTCCTTGGCATATGAAGATTGCGTGATGGCAAATTTCTTAAAACCGCTCCGACGTTTCTAGAGTTAATTGAGCGTGTTACTCGGACTTACACCAACTTTGAGTTTTCGAGGATCATCTGCCAGATTCTTGCGAATCTGACGGGAGGATCTACGATCAAAGTGGTCAAGCCAATTGTCTGTTAGTACCGGTCTGCTGAATGTATTACTACACTTACACATCCGGCCTATCAACCAGCTAGTCTAGCTGGAGACTATGGGGATGACTAATCTTGAGGGATGTTTCACGCTTAGATGCTTTCAGCGTTTATCATTTCCGGACATAGCTACCCAACTGTGCAACGAGCGTTGCAATTGGTATACCAGGGGTCCGTCCAACCTAATCCTCTCGTACTAGGGTTGAGTCCTCTTCAATCATCCTACGCCCACGGCAGATAGGGACCGACCTGGCTCACGCCGGTCTGAACCCAGCTCGCGTACCGCTTTAATTGGCGAACAGCCAAACCCTTGGGACCGCCTTCAGCCCCAGGATGCGATGGGCCGACATCGAGGTGCCAAACCGCGCCGCCGCTATGGACGCTCGGGCGCGATCAGCCTGTTATCCCCGGAGTACCTTATATCTGTTGAGCGATGACCCTTCCACTTGGAATCACCGGATCACTTGGTTCTGCTTTCGCATCTGCTTGTCATATCCGACTCGCAGTTAAGCTGGCTTATGGCCATGCCCTTACAGTGTGATTTCCAAACACACTAAGCCAACCTTTAAACTCCTCCGTTACCTTTTAGGAGGAGACCGCCCCAGTCAAACTGCCCACCTAACAGTGTCTCACAACCGGCTTCACGGTATGTGGTTAGATCTCAAATGTAATCAGGGTGGTATTTCACCGTTGACTCCCCCTAGGCCGAAACCTAGGGATCGACGCCTCCCACCTATCCTACGCAGACAACACCTGGGATCACTATCAGGCTACAGTAAAGGTTCACGGGGTCTTTCCGTCTTGCCGCGGGACCGTGGTATCTTCACCACGACTCCAATTTCACCGAGTCTCCCTTGGAGACACTGGTCCAGTGATTACGCCATTCATGCGCGTCAGAACTTACCTGACAAGGAACTTCGCTACCTTAGGACCGTCATAGTTACGGCCGCCTTTTATCGGGGCTTCGGTTGCAAGCTTCGCCTTGCGGCTAACCTTCTTCCTTAACCTTCCGACAGCGGGCAGGCGTCAGACTGTATACGTAAGCTTGCGCTTTAGCACAGTCCTGTGTTTTTGATAAACAGTTCCCAGACCCTTTTCTCTGCGGCCCACTTGCGTGGGCACCCCTTATTGCGAACGTACGGGGGAAAATTGCCTAGTTCCTTCAAGGGAGTTGTCTCGAGCGCCTGAGGCTATTCGCCTCGTCTACCTGTGTCAGTTTGTGGTACGGGCACTTGCATCGTCATTACGGTTTTTCTCGGCTGTTTCTTTGCCAACGAGGGCTTAAGCCCACCCAATCTAATAAGGGTGCTGACCCGGAAACAGCGTCGCGTAATTTCAACCTAGCAAGCGGTGCAGGAATATTAACCTGCTGTCCATCGTCTACGCCTTTCGGCCTCGACTAA
>CAZSYN010000007.1:0-335615 GCA_964610975.1 uncultured Phycisphaeraceae bacterium | reverse complement strand
GACCTTGACGAGAATCGAGTTGGCAGTCTTGGTCGAGATGCCCTTCGTGAGGAACTTGGTGTTGGTCACGAACAGGTCGTCGCCGACGAGCTGAACCTTGTCGCCGAGCTTGTCGGTGAGTTTCTTCCAGCCTTCCCAATCGTTTTCGGCGCAGCCGTCTTCGATCGAGCGGATCGGGTACTTGCTGGACCATTCGGCCCAGATTTCGACCATCTTCTCGCTGCTGACGATTTCCTGCGAGCTCTTGAAGAACTTATAGCCTTTCTTGCCGGCTTCTTTGGCTTCGTTGGCAAGTTCTGAGCTGGCCGGGTCAAGGGCGACAAAGATATCCTTGCCGAACTTGTAGCCGGCGGCCTTAACGGCATCAGCGATCACTTCGAGCGCTTCTTCATTGCTCTTGAGGTTCGGGGCAAAGCCGCCTTCGTCTCCGACGGCCGTGTTATAGCCCTTCTTCTTGAGAACTTTCTTGAGCGCATGATAGGTTTCGGTGCCCATGCGGAGAGCATGGCTGAAGCTCTTGGCGCCCCAGGGCTGAATCATAAATTCCTGGAAGTCAACGTTATTGTCGGCATGCTTGCCGCCGTTGAGGATGTTCATCATCGGAACCGGCAGAACCTTGGCAGCGTTGCCGCCGAGGTAGCGGTAAAGCGGCAGGCCGCAGGATTCCGCGGCGGCCTTGGCGACGGCCATTGAGACGCCGAGGATGGCGTTGGCGCCGAGCTTGCTCTTGGTGGCGGTGCCGTCAAGTTCAATCATCAGGCGGTCAATGGCTTCCTGCTCGCGGGCATCTTTGCCGGCCAGTTCAGGGGCGATTTTGGTGTTGACGTTGGCAACGGCCTTGAGGGTGCCCTTGCCGCCGTAGCGCTTGGCGTCATCATCGCGCAGTTCGCAGGCTTCGTTTTCGCCGGTTGAGGCGCCTGACGGAACCGCGGCGCGGCCCAGGGTGCCATCTTCAAGAATGACATCCACTTCAACGGTGGGGTTACCGCGCGAATCAAGGATTTCGCGAGCGGTGACAAATTCAATTCCAAAACTCATCGTAAGCTCCGTTCATATAACAAGATAAGGAAATCGACAGGCGGCCAATGCGTACTGCCAGTTTCCTGAAAATCCCAAAATAAAGAGCTAAAAATGTAGCGGAAACCGGGCAAAAACGCAAAACGGACGAACAAATCGGGAATGCGAAAGGCAAAAAGGAGTACGTTGTAAACTCAGAAAATAAAAATCGGTCATGATTTCAAAATCTGCACTCAATACCGGGCAAAGTTCATTGCGTATGATCAACGGCAATTTGAGCAGTTGAAATAGAAATGTACATATGTGTTTTATTATCAAGAAATTCCTTGAATCCGAGTTTCCTGTAAAAAGGAACAGCTTCGGGATTCGCATCTACAACTAAAGCACAGGTGCCCGCGAGTTCTTTAATTTTGCGGGCCTGGCCCAGCGCATGTGCCATCAGCAAGGAACCTAATCCTTGTCTTGAATATTCATAACTCACACCCAGCCTGCCCACAAGTACGGTAGGAGCCGAAGCATTTTCGATTTTGACGGCAAAATCCGGCGGAACAGCCGTGGCATCAACCGACGATGTGCTGAGCGTGTAAAATCCCAATACTTCACGGGATCCTTCTTCGGTCAACACGTAAATTTTCGCAGTTTCAAAGGCAGGATTACGTATACGCCAATTCTTCAAATAAGAATCAACCGTACTCAATCCGCATGAAAAATGCGATATATCGTGGTCTTGGGTTATGGGTTCAATGGTGTATTGCAATGTCGGAATCCGGAATAATTAACCGATTACCTTTTCGGCGGATTTAGGGCATGACTCACGAAACTTGCGAAAGGCCTTCAGCAACCCTTCCGTCGGCTGCTCCGGATTCTCAATGGCTTTTTTGAAGGCAACATAGTCACGCTCACTGACCGGGATAACGGTCGGATTTTGCAATCGTTGTGATTGTGTGAGCGGAGGACGCATGATAAATCCCTTGATGAAAAACAAACGACAAATAGCCAGACATTACACATGTCGACCGAGCGGAATATCACTCTTAAATATATTAGTCATTAATTGAGCTAAGCTTCCAGTTCGCATTTGCACACGTATGCAAAATGCTGTCTTCCTGTACCGTTATTATATGGCTTTTGGCTTATGCATCAATGAAAAAGTCATCAGGAGCCATTTGGCAATACTATCCGCATATTCATACGGGCCTGAATTTATTGTGTTTTGTTACATCCTATAATAGTCAATATTGAATGTACGGGAGCCCGGCACGCAACATATAGACGAGAATAGTCGGTCATATACACTACGATGTGTGCTTTTAATGAGGATATCGCAAACAAGAATAATACAGTGAATCAGCTTTGCAATAATTTATTTACATTGTATATTAATTCGTGCGTTTCAGGTTCCGTCATGGGCTTGCGCATGATCAATTCAGAAAAATGAGGGATAAATCATGGCGAAATATACACCGGGTAAAGAGAAATTCACGTTCGGATTGTGGACTGTCGGCAATATCGGGCGCGATCCGTTTGGCGGGCCGGTGCGCGGGCAGCTTACGCCGGTGCAGATTGTGGAGTTGCTGGCGGAGTGCGGCGCGTATGGCGTGAATTTTCATGACAATGACCTGGTGCCGATTGACGCATCGCCGGCGAAAAAAAAGCAGATCATCAAAGATTTTCATCAGGTGCTTCAAGATACGGGCCTGAAGGTGCCGATGGCCACGACGAATCTTTTTGGCGATCCGGTGTTTAAGGATGGCGCGTTTACCAGCGGCGATGCCAAAGTGCGCGCGTATGCCGTGCAGAAAACGATGGCCGCAATGGATCTTGGCGCGGAATTTGGCGCAAAGACCTATGTGTTCTGGGGCGGCCGGGAAGGCAGCGAAACGGATGCCGGCAAAGATCCGGTTGATTCGCTCAAGCGTTTCCGTGAGTGTCTGAATTTCCTCTGCGAATACAGTATCGCGCAGGGATATGGCTATCGCTTTGCGCTTGAAGCAAAACCCAATGAACCGCGTGGCCACATTTACCTGGCAACCACAGGCAATATGCTCGGGTTTATTCAGACGCTCAATCATCCGGATATGGTGGGCGTTAATCCGGAAGTGGCGCACGAAGCGATTGCGGGTCTGAATTTTTCGCATCATGTCGCGCAGGCGCTTGATGCGGGCAAACTTTTTCATATTGATCTGAATGACCAGGTGCCGGGGCGCTACGATCAGGATTTCCGCTTTGGCGCGGTTGATCTCAAGTCGGCATTCTTTCTGGTCAAACTGCTGGCGGATCATGGTTATGACGGCTCACTGCATTTTGATGCGCATGCGTATCGCACGGAAGATTACGAAGGCGTCAAGGATTTTGCGCGCGGATGCATGCGCACATACATGATCCTGAAGGATAAAGCCGCCAGGTTTAATGCGGATAAGGAAATTCAGGCGCTGCGCGCGCAGATCAATGTGGGCAATAAGGAACTTGAGGGGCTTGTGGGCCACTTTACGCCGCTGGCGATGAAGCAACTCAAGGGAATCAAATTTGATCGGCCCGTGATGGGCGCCAAAGGATTGCCGTATGAAAAACTGGATCAGCTTACCAATGAGATCCTGATGGGCGTGCGGTAGGGCGAATGGGAAAACGCTGAACGTTAAACGCTGAACGCTGAAGAAAGAAAACGATCAAAAGGCTGAAGGCTGAATAAAAAAACGATCAACGACCAACGATAAGCGAGAAACGAGAAACGACAGGCGTTTTGTGGTCCATTTTCATTTCTTTTGCCCCCGGGGGTTGATTCGGGTACGCTTGTAGTATGGCCAGAAAAGCTATAGCCAAGTCACGTTACGCCAAATCAGAGAAATTATTCGCTGAGGCGGTGAATCTTATGCCTGGCGGCGTATCGTCGCCGGTGCGGTCATTTAAGTCAGTAGGCATGTCGCCGGTCTTTATCAAGGAAGGCAAGGGCTCGCGCCTGACGGATGTTGACGGCAACAGCTATATTGATTACGTGATGAGTTACGGGCCGCTGATCGCCGGGCATTGCCCGCCGACGGTGCGCGCGGCCGTGGCCAAACAGATTGATAAAGGTTCAAGTTACGGCTGCTCAAGCGAAGCGGAAATTTCGCTTGCTAAAATGATTGCCGCGGCCATGCCGCATGTGCCGATGGTGCGGTTTGTCAATTCAGGCACGGAAGCGGTGATGTCGGCGATACGCCTGGCGCGCGCGGCCACGGGACGCAAGGTCATCGTCAAGGTGGCCGGCTGTTATCATGGCCATGCGGACTCTCTGTTGGTTCAGGCGGGCTCCGGCGCAACGACTTTTGGTTGCCCGTCATCGCCTGGTGTTCCGGCCGATACCACCAGCAATACGGCGGTTGTTCCTTTTAATGATATTGTGGCCGCGGCCGAGATCTTCGGCAAAATGGGCGAGCAGATCGCCGCGTTCATCATTGAGCCGATCTGCGGCAACATGGGCGTTGTGACGCCCGAACCAAGTTATCTTGAGAGCATTCGCGAACTGTGCACCAAGTACGGCACGCTGCTGATGTTTGATGAAGTAATGACCGGCTTCCGCGTGGATTACTGCGGCGCACAAGGGCTGCTGAACATAAAGCCGGACCTGACGTGTCTTGGCAAAATCATCGGCGGCGGTTTGCCGGTGGGTGCATATGGCGGCCGGGTTGACCTGATGAATCAGGTATCGCCGGCCGGAGCGGTTTATCAGGCAGGCACGCTGTCAGGCAATCCGCTGGCCATGTCAGCCGGCATCGCCACTCTGCAAATGCTTGAAGACAAAACCGCCTATGAACTTCTTGAGACACTTGGCGAGCGTCTTGAAAAAGGCCTGATTGAGGCGGCCGATGCGGTCAATGTGCCGCTGAGCGTTCAGCGCGTGGGCAGTATGATCACGCCGTTTTTTGTAAAAGACCGGGGCCTGCGCGTCAAGAATTATGTTGACGCCACGGCCTGCGATACCGCGCGCTATGCGGCGTTCTTTAAGGGTATGCTTGATGCCGGCGTGATGCTGCCGCCGAGTCAGTTTGAGGCGTGGTTCATCTCTACCGCGCACACGGAAGGCGATATTGACGCCACGATTGATGCGGCCGCGGCCGCGCTCAAACAATGCATTGCTTAACATTATTACGATATACGTATGATCATCGCACACGGTATTGATCTGGTTGAGGTATCGCGCATTCGCGACATGATGGCGCGTCATGGCGATCATTTTCTCAATCGCTGTTTTACCCCGGCCGAGCAACGGTATTGCGGCGACAATAAGCGCGCGGCTGAGCATTTTGCCGGGCGTTTTGCGATCAAAGAAGCCGTGCTTAAAGTGCTGGGCACAGGCTGGCGCGGCCAAATTGCGTGGACTGATATTGAGGTTTTGCCTGATCCGCAGGGCAAACCGGAATTAACGCTTAGCGGAGAGTGCCGCAGAATCGCCGCGAAACTGGGCATTGATCACTGGCATATTTCTATCAGCCACACGGAAAATCACGCCATGGCAAGCGCCATTGGCGAAAAACGCTGGCCGGCGGCAAAGGAAACTTCCGCATACGAAAGCGCGCCGTCACGCGCGATTTCTTCTGATGATTGCCCGTTCTGCGGCAGCGGGCCGTGCACCAATATGTGCGGCGGCATCGGGCCAAAAGCAAAGCATTAATGCGGATGACTTTTACAGCAGCGTGCCCGTCAGGATCACTTTGGCGACCAAAAAGTAAATGACCAAACCAGTGACATCAACCAGCGTCGCCACGAATGGCGCTGAGCTTGTTGCCGGATCAAAACCAAACGACCGCAGCACAAACGGCAGCATGCTGCCGGCCAGAGAACCCCACGTTACCACGCCGATAAGCGAGAAAAAGACCGTTGCGCCGATGAGCAGCCAGTGTTTGCCGTAGGCGGATGCTTCGTGCGGCGGTTCCTGCATTTCCGGCGGCAGTGCGACACTTGGCGGAATCACGGAGCCTTTGCTGATGATCGTCCCGGCCGGCAGGCTCACGGCCGATTTGAGCGTGCGATCTTCGGAAACCATGATTGAGCCGGGCTGAGATCCTTCCGGCAGAGTTTGCCCGTGCGTCTGAAAGAACGAGCCGACGGCCGGCACCTGAGAAAGTCCCTGCCAGGCGCTGATGCGCACAAAACCGATGGCGCCCAGAATAAGCCCAAGCGCCATGCCGGTGCGCAGTTCGCGGCCAAAGACGCGCCACCAGTCGCGCAGGCGCAGTTCTTTAACCGCCAGTGCGCGGATGATAAGGCTTGTGCCCTGGCTGCCGGAGTTGCCGCCGGAGGAAATAATCAGCGGCACAAAAAGCGCCACAATTGCGGCGCGTTCAATTTCACCCTCAAAATAACCCATCGCCGTGGCGGTGAGCATTTCGCCTAAAAACAGAATCGCCAGCCATCCGCCGCGCTTGCGCACCATATTCCAGAAACCGACGTTCAGGTATGGCTCATCAAGAGCTTCCTGGCCGCCCATCTTGTGGATTTCCTCGGTCACCACTTCCTCAGCCACATCAAGCACGTCGTCAGCCGTGATGATGCCGAGCATTTTTCCTTCGTGATCCGTCACCGGCAGCACCGGCCGGTCATATTTCTCAAAAGCTTCAATCATCGCGCGGCGATCAGCGGTTGCCGGCACGCTAACCAGTGGCCGGTCGTCAATCTGTGTGATTTTTGTCTGCGGATCAGCCAGCACCAGCCTGCCCAGGCGAAGATCTCCCGCCAGGAATCCCTTCTGGTCAACAACATAAACGATGGCCAAAGTTTCTTTGCCGCCGCCGGTTTTGCGGATATGCGCCAGGGCATCTTCAACGTTCATTTCCGGCAGCACGCTGACGTATTCCGGCGTCATGTATCGGCCGGCGGTATTTTCTGGATAATTCATGATCGTGCGCGTGGCGGCAAGTTCGCCAGGCGTCAACGATTCAAGAATGCGCCGAGTGACTTCGGCCGGCATTTCTTCAAGCAGGCGCACGCGGTCGTCAGGGCTCATTGTTTCGAGCAATGCTACGGATTGTTCATTCGTTAAGCTGCGGATCAACTCTTCCTGAGTATCAACGGGCAAATTGGCAAAGACTTCCGATGCGCGTTCGCGCGGCAAAACGCGGAAAACAAAACCCTCATCCTCCGGCGGAAGATCAATAATTAACTCGGCAATGTCAGAAACATCAAGGCCGACCAGCGCCTCGCGCAACGCATCCCACTGCTGAGCCCTGATGATCTCTTCAAGGTCAGCCTGTAATAATTGCCCGATCATACATCACACTCCCGGGGTACCAGTTCACTACGCATGGACAAACCGGAATTTTAACCGCACAGATCACAGAGACTACAGAGATAAAATATAGAAACGTTTTTTTTGATGTTCCTTTAATATTTTGTGGTTGATTTTTATTCTTCGCTTTCTTCCGCCTCTCCGCCTGTTTCCGGCGCATCGCCCGGCGGCAGAATATCCGTGATGGCCAGCGGCAGATCAGGCCGTTCTTTATTGGCTGACTCAAGACGTTCGCGGCTTGATACCACGCAGATATTCGCGCGTGTCATTCCTTCTGTTAATGTGCGCTCAAGAATGCCGCGGGTTGATTGAACTGTGGCCGCCAGAACGCCGGCGTGACGCGCCTCGCGTGATTCTTTTGTATCTCCCAGCAGATAGCGCGAAAGCGCCGTGCCCGTGGCATCCGCGGGGCGTATCGGCCGCTCGCCATCTTTGGCCGTGCCGATGATCGCACGATCCACATCCGTTTTGCTCCAGGGCGTGGCCGCAAGCCAGTCAAGTGATTTGCGGTAGCAGTCAAGCGTGCGATGTATCCACGGATCACGGTAGGAATGAAAAGAAAACGTCTGGCCGATGCCGTTATAGCTTGTTCCGCCGCCGTAAGCGCTGCCCTTAAAGCGCACTTCCTCAAGCACGTAATTCATGCTCAGCAGGCGATTGGCCACCAGCAGCGCCGGCGCTTCCGGCGAACAAAAGTGCGGCGCGGGCAAAACCATCGCGCAATACGACGCATCCATTGGCGCCGCCAAACCCTCGGCCGGCAGTACCTTTGCGCCTTGCCAGTTTGTCGTTGCCGGCGCGACAGGCTTGCTGTTGAATTTTTCGCCCCAGGCGGAAAGTTTTTTCGTCAGTTTGTCATAGACGCTTGCCGTGCCGGTAAATGAGGATGTCGGCAATGTTGAGCACAGCAGAAACTCGCGGATCTGCTGAAGTTTGGCGATCAGTTCATTCATATCGCCGCCGGCAAGCTGCTCAATAAGCAGCGTCATCGGCGCGCCATGTATCGTGCAGGAAATGGCCGCTTCCGGCGAGAGCGTGCGCGAAGCCTGCGCCAGTGCGATCTGCAATCCGCTTTGCGCCGCGCGTGTGCGATGATACGCGCGCGCCTGAATCAGGATATCCTTCAGGCGTTCAGGCGAATTGACGTCAAGTTCAAAAATCAGATCCTCAAGCAGCTCAAGAGCTTTGTCCGCATTCTCATCAAGGAAGCGCAGCGTAAAGTTTGCGCCGCGCAGGGAGCCTTTGGGGTCTGTCAACATGCCGCCGGCGTCATAACCAAAGCCGATACCGCCGGTGTGCGATGCCCGGCGCTGAGCGATGGCCACATAATCCTGGCCGGCCGCGCCCATTTTGTGTACGCAATCAGCATAAATCGGCAGGTACGGCCAGAGCGATTCCGGCAATCCCGCCAAATTCAAATGCAGATGCATATAGTTGACGCCGTTTGCGAAAACATCATTCCGCAGAATGGTGACCTTGCCCGCTTTTTCAATCACCGTCGGAATATGCCGCGGCCTGGCCGGCAAATCGCTGACCTTCAGTTGCGGCAGCGTGGCCATATTCTCCGGTGACGTCGGCGTGTTGAGGATTCTTTCGATATCCGCCTGCGCCTCGGCGATTTTTTTCAGTTCCGCTTGCGACATGGCCGCCTTGCGCGCGGCAAGTTTATTTTCCCATGCTTGATCCGCGCGCGATTGCAGACCCGGCTCCGGCGCCAGCGTCAGCGTCAGGCGATGCGGATTGTTGATGATTTTTTCGCGGATCACGTCTGATAGGAATTTCGGATCTGCCGCAATCTTTTCGCGCAGCGCCGCCATATCCTCGGCCGCAAAGAGCGCCGGCAACGGATCATTGACATAGAGCCATGTCTCTACTACACGCCACAGCACGTTCAGCGGATATCCGCTGGTGATCTCAAGATAATGATACGCAAGCTGCTGAAAAGCCGCGTCAATCAGTTCCGTCGGGATGCCCTTATCCGCAATCTGGCTGAGCGTACTGAGAATCAGTTTCTCAAAATTCGCCAGTTTGCCGGCCTCGGTTCCTTTAACGCCGATATGAAAAGACGCGTCTCTCGCGGCCGTCTGCAAACCGGCATGCGTCACATCGCTGCCGATCTTTGAATCAATAATCGCCTTGCGCAGCGGCGCGCCCTGATTGCCCAGCAAAATCCGCTCAAGCACAGCCAGCGTCAGCATATCGCGCGTATCGGCCGAATCTCCCACAAGCCAGTTCATGATGATATAGCTGCGATCCTTCGTCGGTTCGCCGTCATCCGTGTTATAGGCGCACTCTGCATAGCGCGGTTTATCCCACAGCGGCTGGCGGCCCAGTTCCGCGTGTATATTTTTGCCTTTGTAATTTTTCATCTTCGGCGCGAGAAACCGCAACTGCTCGGCCGTCGGAATATCGCCATACAAAAAGACCATCGCGTTTGAGGGGTGATACCATTTGCGGTGAAATTCAATGAACTGCTGATACGTCAGGTCCGGAATCACTTCCGGATCGCCGCCGGAATCTTTGCCGTAAATCGTATCCGGCCAGAGTTTCTTGCTGATATAAAACCACGCCGTGGCATCCGGGCCGCTGCGCGCGCCCTTCATTTCGTTATACACGATGCCCTTGACAATCAGCGGCGAATCCATATTTCCCGGCTCGGTGAATTCAAGACGGTGGCCTTCGCGCTGAAAAGTACGTTCTTCAAGTTTGGGATGAAAAACCGCATCCCAGTAGACTTCCGCAAGATTAAAATAATCCTGCTTAACGTTTGAGCTCACCGGATAAACCGTAAAATCATTGCCCGTCATCGCATTGATGAACGTGGCCATTGACGATTTGACCATCTCAAAGAACGGGTCTTTAACCGGATATTTTTTTGATCCGCCCAGCACGCAATGTTCAATGATGTGCGGCACGCCGGTATCATCCGACGGCGGCGTGGGAAACAGCACGCTGAAAAGATTTTCCGCATCATCCGTATGCAGATGAAAAACGCGCATTCCGGTGACATGGTGGCGCAGTTCATAGCCCACGCCGCGCAGTTGTGGCAACGGTGTCACGCGAGTGACATCAAAACCCTCAAGGGTATCTCCCGTTTTAAGCACGACCGCCGGCATATTGGCCATTTTCTCACTCCCATAACAGACTGCGCAAAATGATTCCGCATATTGTATGCGTAGCGCCGCCCGGGAGCGAGCATAGGTACATAACAATGTTATGCCCGAATAAAAAGAACCACGCCTTCAGCAGGCGTGGTTTTCAGTTGACTTGCGTATATACAATTTCGATTGCTATTTCAGTTTGGTTGTACAGTGCTTTCAGCGAGTGTGCGAAGAATAACCTTGCGAACAAACGGATCAAGATTTAGAACTTTGACATGTGAACGAAACCAACTTTCTCCATAATGGCGGGCTAATTCACCAAAAAGTTCATCCGCAAATGACCCGCTAACGCTTTCTACGCCTTGAAAATCAAGTTCAAAAACGGATTGCGAATGCTCAATTCTGGCGCGTAAATCCGCTGCACGATCTCGGCTGGAAAGATACGTCCCAAACTCCTGCGATATTTTTATAATTTCGTTATTCATATCCCGAATCTCCCTGCCAGATCATCAAACACATCGCCTCGTAAAGCATCGGGCAAAAGTTGATTCTGTTTCAAGTTAAATTCTACTTCTATTGCAACACCATTCCAATAAAAATCAGTATTGCGAATAATACCCTGATAACCACCTTGACCATCTGATTGCAACAGATAATGAGCATTACCAGACCATATCCAAAAGTTACCATGAACGGCTTGTACTAACTCTGAAAGATGCCAGAGGCCATCACCCTTATGGTGTACTTCTCTGCGGCGTATTTCAACCTGGTCACCATAAGGATTATCCATGCCTTCATAGTCACCGGGTCTCCTTTGCCCAAATTCTGGTTCGGGTCTGGCCGTGGTATTTCCTTTTATCAGGCACCACCTGATTGCATCACTATGAGATGTAATTTCCGGCACTTTTCTATGGACTTCACGCAGCAATCCATTACCACTGTCAACCACGGCAATTGAGAGTTGATGATGATCGTTACGATTATAAACTTGGGCCGTGGAAAAACCTGCTCCACCAGAATGCGATATCACATTATCATGTAATTCACCTACGGCGTAATCTATTTCGTTGGGTATAGTTCTTCCATATTGCGGAACTAACCAATAGCGTAATAGTTCCCCAATTACCGCATTACAATTTTCAATATGTTCTGCCAAGTACAATTTTGTCAATTTTGAATACGTTCTTCCCTGTAATCCTTCGCATTGGGCTGACGCAGGAAGTTCACCTCTTAACGCTCTCAATAAACCGCTATATTGAACATATGTCTGACAATCATCGCCGAATTGAGGATCAGGAAAATTTTGATGACGAATTCGATATGCGGCCAGTACGGCCGATTCTATTGGCGTTATAAAATTGATATGAAGAGGATTTGAACGTTGATCAGACTCCAGATATTGGATGTGACGTAAAGCGCGATCAAAATGCACGTTGTAATCTCCAATAGCTGCTGGCATTGTAAGATTGTTCTTTTATCTTAATGTTCTATCAACGTCAATGTAATGACGTGATACCCTTTCACTTACGCCGCATACATGATAAAACATTCTGTTTGAGAAGAGTTCCGTTTTGAGGGTACCATGAAGTACGCAATTATCATTCCGGATGGCGCCGCCGATACGTCGGTGCATGATCTTGGCGATCGCACGCCGCTTGAGGCCGCCCATAAACCGTTTATGGATGAAGTTTCGCGCAAGGGTAAGCTGGGCACCGTGCGCACCACGCCGGAGGGTTATTCGGCCGGTTCTGATATCTGCACGCTCTGCCTGCTGGGCTATGAGCCGGCCAAGTATCATCCCGGCCGCGCTCCGCTGGAGGCCGCCGCCATGGGCCTTAAGCTCAATAAGGAAGACTGGGTCTTCCGCTGCAATCTGGTCACGATTGTCGACGGCATCATGAAGGATCACTCCGCCGGCCACATTTCGGATAAGGAAGCGCGCGTATTGCTAGAGGCCGTGCGCCAGCATCTTGCGCCGGATGCCGCCGTCTCGCCGATCACTTTTTATCCCGGCGTCAGTTACCGCAACCTCATGACCTTCAGCGGCGCGGATTTTACCGGCGTCAAGACTACGCCGCCGCACGATATCCCCGATCAACCCATCAAGGGATATATGCCAAAAGGCAAAAATGCCGACATGCTCAGCACGCTGATCATGCATTCGCATGATGTGCTCGGCAAGCACGAAATCAACCTTACCCGCAAAGATCTGGGCGAAAACCAGGCCTCGCACATCTGGCTCTGGGGCCAGGGCAAGGCCGCCATTATCCCGAGTTTTGAAGAACGCTTTGGCCCCAAAGGCGCCATGATCACGGCCGTTGATTTGCTTCGCGGCATCGCCAATATGATCGGCTGGCACAACATTGATGTGCCGGGCATTACCAGTTATCACGATACGGATTACGCCGCGCAGGGCAAATACACCTGCGACGCGCTTGATCAGTATGACGTTGTGTGTTGCCATGTTGAGGCGCCGGACGAAGCCAGCCACGCCGCCAATGCTGAGGAAAAAGTAGCCAGCATTGAGTGCATTGATAAGCATGTTGTGGGCCCGGTGCTGGCCAAGCTGCGCACGTATCCCGAGTGGCGCATGCTGATCATGCCGGATCACGCCACGCAGTGCACCACGCGCAAGCATCATGATGCGCCGGTGCCGTTTGCCATCGCCGGTACGGGCATCAGCAGCGTTTTTGAGCGCAACTATACGGAAAAAGACGCCCTCGCCAGCGATCTGCATATTCAAAAGGGCCACGAGTTAATGGATTATTTCCTGCACAGCAATACTTCAGGCCGCAAAAAAGGCTAACGCCTGAGTTCAGGATCAGTAAGCCCCATCCTTTTATAGGATGGGGCACAAACCAATTATCGTTGGCAATTGCTCATGATCGCAACGAATCGTTCACGCATGATTGCGCACTCAACAGGCTTTTGATCTTCGCACATCCATTGTGCCCCGCCCCATGAAGGAGCGAGGCTTGAAATCAACGCCACTCATCCCGAACTCAGGATTTTACGTTATGCCTGAGTTTTGGATCAGTAAGCCCCGTTGGTTTTAACCCCGGGGTGGGTCCGTTAACGTCGGATTTTGGCGTATCAAAGATCACCAACGCCGGCGGCTTTGCGCCAGTGCCAGCGCGCCGCAGCCAAGCGCCACAAGCGTGCCCGGTTCCGGAACGCTGCCCGGCGAGCCGATTTCGCTGCTGTCGCCGGCCGCCACAAATGCGCCATGAGCGCCGGCCACGCTTAATGTCGAAATGCTGGCGTTATTGAGCAATGCCGAATTATCAAAAGTCGCATACGTTGGCCCGGAGGGTGATGAGCCAAAAATCACTTTGGCCTGCAACACGCCGGAAGCATCAAAAATATTGACCGCATCGCCGCTGGTGCCCAGGCCCACGCCCGATCCGCTATACGCGCCAATCTGTAATGACGCAGGCGCCTGGCTGCCAAACCATGTTGAGAGAAAACTGCTTGTGGCCGACGTCAGATTGCTTGTCTCAATAAAAATCACCGATTCTCCGGCCTTGATCGTCGTAATGCCCGTCAGCGCAACGGCGTTGCCGAATAAATTTGAATTGTCATCCATTTTCCACCCGGTGATGGATACGTCGGCCGCGCCGGTGTTGGTCAGCTCAAACCAATCCGCGCCGACAGGGGAATTGCCGCTGCTCCAGGGCGCAACTTCTGTGATCACGATGGCCGCGCGCGCCGACATGCTTGTCGCTCCCAGCATGGCCGCAATCACCGCCGCATAAGCCACAGAACGACTCAACGTTTTTGGGTTCATCATTATCCTCTCCCACAATAATGTTTCGTAACACGGCCCATATTGTGAGGAGAGTTTTTAAGACATGATGAGTGCGAAATTAAGAAATGATATGCGATCCTGATAACCAGAGTTCCGGACCAGCAAGCCCCGGCGGTTTTAATCCCGGAGCAGGTCAGTTGACGCCGGATTTTGGCGTGTCCGCACGCACACGTCTTCTTGAATAGAACTCAGCCCAACTGCACAGAAATGATGTTCAAATACAGCATCCTCTGATATTTTCGGACTTTATGTTGATTATACGCAACAGGACCGTCTTATAACTGCGGTAATATGCGTAAGTTAGCGCGTTTTATTTTCAGAAGAGTGATGATTATAACGTGTTGTTAAAATGGGTAATTTCTCAGAGGTGTCCGGCGAGAGATTCTCGGAACTACGAATTAACATCAGAACTTTAATTTTTTATAACATATTGTTGTGTATAGCCTTATAATAGTAAAAGGAACATGAGTCTTTATTCAAGCCAGGCTTGGTAAACACTCGATAGATTAAGTGCCAACGGTGACCGGGTTGAGCGGGTCAAAGAATGACCTGCCCTAGTAGGGTCAGGACGATTTTTATTATGGGCTGCGTGAGGACGTCATGAACATATCTTCCGTGAATACGGGACTGCCCGTCACGCGCCTGCAAGGACGCACGGCGATCACAAATGGCACTCAGGCTTCTCAGGATGAGAGCCGTCTTGGCGCGGACACTGTCGAAATCAGTGACGTGGCCAAGTACCTGGGTGATATCAAGAACCTTCCCGATGTTCGGCAAAGCAAGGTCGATAGCATTCGTCAGGCCATCGCTGATGGCACCTATGATACTGACGACAAGCTTGACGCCGTTGTTTCCGGGCTGATGGAGGATCTTGCCTGAGCCAGTTGGCGCATTGATTTCGGAGGCAACGGCCCGCCACCCCGGCCGGCCGATAACGACATCAATCAAGCGCCAGGTTCAAGGCAGAACAAACTTGTCGGGAGAAAGACTCTTGCGGGCCTTTCTCCCGACCCATTTTTGCCTGCGATCCTTTGTAGATGACTTGTAATCGGCCCGCAACTGCGATACTCTATGTGACTCGGCGCACAAGCGTTTTTGTTTCACAAAAGCGGCCCGTGCGCCAGACAATTCAATATCAGCCCGGGTGGCGAAATTGGCAGACGCGCTAGCTTGAGGTGCTAGTGGGGCAACCCTTGCAGGTTCGAGTCCTGTCCCGGGCATAACAACAAAAAACCCCGTCCTATGACGGGGTTTTTTGTTGCAATTAATGCCGGCTATCAATGAACAGCATACCCGGCCGCGCGAACATATGACAATGCGAGTGCTCGACGAATTTCGTAAACTGACTGAAACGACTGTTGTATGGGATCGGACTGATAGAATATGGCGCAAACGCGAAAAATTTGATAGTGCCGGACGGCTTCAGCAATAATTTGCTAATTTCCGATTATTAAACACCAGCATCCCTTCTGAAATCCCTGAGTAAGTCTTCAATCAGTGCACCACGTTGTTTTGAAAACATGCTTATGTGCACATCAATAATACGTTCATATATGATATGGCAGGAATGATTCAACCCCGTATTAGGGAAGAAGCGGTGGCATTCGTCCACAAAGAACCCAGAATTGCTGTAATCATGAGTTGCAATTGGAAAGCATCCAAACAAATTATTGGGTCGAATATCTACAATAAGCCAAGGACGCATATCTGAACAACCATTCCAAGGGACCGTCGCGTTGTAGATATCAAAGGGGTTCATCAAAGATCCGCATCAGAATTTGGAATGAATGGACACTGCATGTGTTGACGCATAGCCGGAGAAATAACCGGTCGGTTTAACCGATATTGATTCTCATTATTTTTCCCGTATACCTCAAGCAATAATTCATAAGGAATTGGGCGAGAAGAATCCTCAACATACGTACGTTTATATTCTTCAAACTCATGGGTTGCATTAACAACATCCCATGTCGGCACACGCCCCCATTCACTGATAATATCATCAAGTACTGATGTTTCACTTTCATCTAACGATACATTCGGTGAACCACGAAACATCACTTTATTGTCTGCTATATGTATAAAATTAAATACATTGATCCTTCCGTCACCGTATTCACCGTCAAGTAAATTAAGACTTTCTGATGATACAGGACCAAACGGCATAGCCGACAACCTGTCACCAGTGATTGGGTAACCATGTCGCAAAAAATGGTCACGATCAGCCATGTAAATTAGCTTCATCAATTTTACTTTGTCGACCTCGCCTAGCCGCGAAACAAAGTAAGCCATGACAGCAACCGCTTTACTGGAATCGAAGAAAAATTTTGTTTTTGTTGTGCCCATAATGCCCAAAGCCCACCAATTAACGATAGGACTTGGCTCGCCTGTAATCTACTTATTCAGATCGGTATAAAACCGAGCAATCTTCAACAATAAAGCTACGCAATGTTCATGCCAAATTATTAGGTATCCGCCATTTGCATGTATCATGTCGATGCATAAAACTAAATGCAAGACAATTTATACAATTTTACGTTTTTGTGAACAAACACTTTAATCTCTCATACAATACTATACCGTACAAAATCCTAATATCAATAATAAATTGAAATATACCACTACTTTATTTTTATGATCTTTATCGCTATCTAGGGTTTTAATTAGCTATGTCCACAGATTTGGTCCATTAGTGGTTTACCTCAACCGTACATTTATGAACTTACAGTTTTTGTTGCGCTCAATAACCATTTCAGATGGCGATAGTCGCTGCTTAACAATTATGTCTGCCAGTCACTTGTCTCATACTTCTGATTCTGGTTGCCAGGGGACGTCGGGGATTTCGTCGAGTTGATTGGCTGCGCGGGCCAGGGTGAATAGAAGGTCGCTCAGGCGGTTGAGATATTGCATGATGATGGGACTGTAGCCGGCCGGGGATTGGTGGCGGATGTGCGTGAGCGTGCGCTCGGCGCGGCGGCAGACTGCGCGGGCCAAGTGCAGGTGCGCGGCCGTGGCGCTGCCGCCGGGAAGAATAAATCCCTTGAGCATCGGCAACTGCTCGGAAAATTTATCAATGTACATCTCAAGCAGCGCGACATGCTTATCGGAAACCGTGCGGACATTTTTGGCGGCCGGGGATTCTTTGGGCGTGGCGATTTCCGCGCCGAGATCAAAAAGATGATGCTGAAGCGTGGTCAGGATCATCCGCAGAACCTGATGGCGGCAGGATGAATTGGCCACGCCGATGAGCGAGTTGAGTTCATCAAGCTCGCCGAGCATGTGCATGCGCAGATCATTTTTGGGCACGCGCGTTCCGTCAAAAAGCGTGGTGTGGCCGGTGTCGCCCTGCTTGGTATAAATTTTGGCCATGATTTTTCTCACTTTGTTCTGCGAGCCTGATGAACAAGCCTCGTTCCTTTTAGAGTATGGGACACAAACTCATCCGCGTTGGCGATTATTCATGATGAGAGCGAATCGTTCACACATGGTTGAGTGCTCAATAAGTTTTTGATCGTTCGGACGTCCATTGTGCACCGGGCCGTAAAAGCACCGGTGCTATTTGATTGCGTAACGTACTTTACGGTCCGGTACGTACAAATTCTTCTTAAATAATATCCGCAAAATATCATGAATGTTATCTGGCAAGTGATATTACCATAACAGATGTGGCACAGGCGGACTTTGCAGGATTATTTATAAGAAAAATTGTGATCGTCAGCGGGTGATAGAATGATTGCCAAAAACAAATCACACGTCACAAGTTTATCGGGGCCGCCTTGCGAAGCGTGGCGGCATGTCGTGTGCGATTTTATTTTTGGCACATATTATAAATTGATATTCTTACGTGGAGTTGCGAAGGGACTTATCCGGCATTGATCCTATGATTCATGATTTTCAGGTAAGGTGTGATGAAAATATTTTTACTGTATGTGGTTACCGCCCTGGCGGAAATTACGGGTTGTTACCTGCCTTTTTTATGGCTCAAGGGTGGCAAATCCGTGTGGCTGTTGTTACCGGCAGCGGTGAGCCTGGCGTTGTTTGCCTGGTTCCTGACACTGCATGAAACAGCGGCCGGGAGAGTGTATGCGGCATACGGCGGCGTGTATATCGGCGTGGCGATCATGTGGCTTTGGGTGGTTGACGGCATCCGCCCGACGCCGTGGGATATCGTCGGTGTGCTGGTGGCGCTGGCGGGAATGAGCATCATTATGTTTCAGCCTCACCGGTAAATAATGCGAGAGCTAAACTCGCCCATTGTTGGGAGATTTGCCGCGATCAATATTTGCCAAGCCGTTCTGAAAGATAGGCCAGCGTGCGGCGCGTGGCGTCGGCATTTTGGCTCTCGGCCGAGCCTGGCGGAATGACCTGCAATTGCGCTTGTCTGCCGATGGCGTCTGAGAGTTCACGAACGGAAGCACGATCCCGGTTTTGCCGCGCCAGTATCAGCGGTTGATTGGGCGCCTCATTGAGATTTTCTGATAATCGCCAGGCATTGGTCATTTGGCCGGTCATTGCTTCAAAAGTCATGCGGTAAAATGGCGCAAGCCACTGCGCCGGCACAAGGTTGCCGGTGTGCATGTTGCTGGTGATGAATTGATCCATGTTGGCCCAGATGTCATCGGCCACAACCGCGGTAAGAGGTTCTGCGATGATGGCGTTGGCGCGCAGCGTCGCGATGCCGCCTGTGCCGTAACCGACGACGGCAATGGCATCATGGCGCACGCCGGGTTGAGTGCGCAGGCACGCCACGGCCGCGGCAACATCTTCGGATTCGCTTAAGCCAAAAGTCACCGGCGCATCGCCGCTTTTGCCCTGTCCGCGCGTAGAAACCAGCAGCACCGCAAAACCTCTGCGATGAAGTTGGCTTGCCAATCCCAGGTAACTGTCATGAGACAAACCCACGCCGTGCACCAGCACTACGCCGGGGCGGCGAATCTGCGTGCCCTGCGAGCCAAGTTCGGCAATGGTTTCCGGATCAAGCGCGGGAATGAACCATCCGTCAAGCGAAAGATCGTTAACAACGGGAATGTTGACGGAGCGGTAAATCATGCCGAGCGAGGCCGGGTTAACTTCCGCCTGAACATGCCGCGGATGCGTGGTCATATACACCAGCAGAATCATGAACAGCGCCAGCATCACCGGCGCAAGGGTGATGCGGATCGTGGCGATCTCTAAAAGCCGCCAAAGTATGCGGATGATTTTTGATTGTGCGCTGCTATGCGAGGAGTGAATTGGCGTGTAACTCAGAATCGCCCAGATGCGCCGCCATGCGGATTGCCGTTCTGAAGAGCGCGTAACCTGAATCTGGTTGCTTGATGTCACTTGCGGAATGCCGGCCACGGAATAAGACGTTGGCGTCACCGGATGAGGCTCAATATGGCTGAAGATGCTGACAAAATGCGCCGGCGCGTCGGGATCATTGTGTTGCTTCCGAACGTCAATGTCGGGAGTGTTCATGTGTGACCCTATTTATGCCGGCCTCCGAGCCAATCATCGGCTAAATAGGCAAGATGGTTAAGATTGTTAAAATACAAGATATATTCGCAAGCATTGATTTTGCAAGAATTTGTAAATAAATACCAACGTTTCCGGAACTGGCGTGTCTTGAGGTTGACAATGCCAGGGTGAGATACAAAAATCAGTCCTTAAACGTGGGTGATTTGTGGGTGATTCGCTCAAGTCGTTGACAGGTCTGATGCCGATAAAATCAAGGTTGTTTGAGATGGTATGAGCAACCAGGCACATAAGGATGTGAGGCCGGGATGATCATTGATTGTCACACGCATATTTGGCAGAGTCCTGAGCAACTTGGCGAAGGCGCACTGGCGGAACTGGCCAGGCCTACTGTTGTCGCCGGCCAAAAAATGCGGCTTGTCCCGCAGGCTGATACGGCCAATCATCTTTTAGCGGCCGAAGTTGTTGATAAAACATTCGTGCTCGGTTTCCGCAGCAAATATCTCAGCGCAGCCATTCCCAATGAATATATTGCCGATTACTGCCGTGATCACTCAGATCGCATGATCGGTTTTGCCGGCATTGATCCTACTGAGGATGATGCGGCCGACCAGGTGGTGCATGTTTCGCAGCAACTGGGGCTGCGTGGTTTATGTATTTGCCCGGCCGCGCAGGATTTTCATCCGTGCGATACGCGCGCGATGGCCGTATATGAAAAAGCGGCCGCGTTGCGCCTGCCGATTATTTTTTATCCCGGTACGCATCTTTCCGCCAAAACCAAAATGGAGTACGCGCGTCCTTATCTGCTTGACGAAGTGGCGCGCAGCTTTCCGAATCTTAAAATGGTGATCTCTCATTTTGGTTATCCGTGGGTTGACGAAACCATCGTCATGCTCGGCAAGCATCACAACGTATATTCTGATATGGCCGCTCTGCTGCGCCGGCCCTGGGTGGCGTATGATGCGCTCAATCGCGCGTATCAATTTCAGGTGATTGATAAGCTGCTTTTTGGCAGTGATTTTCCGTTCTTTACGGCTGGCGAATGCATTGAGACGCTTTATACGATCAACCAGCTCGCAATGGGCACCAACATGCCGACAGTTCCGCGCGAGGCTTTGCGCGGCATTGTTGAGCGCGACGTGCTGAGCCTGCTGGGTATTCATGCGCCAAGTTCGCGTGCGATTGCCAGCCTGCCAAAGGCCCGGCGCGTATCAAAAGCGGGATAATCGCCACGCGCACTCCCATCACGCCAATGCGTATTCCTAATGCCATGATGCGCACACGCCCACCATGCTGACGTAAATACGTCACAAGCCTGTTTTTTTGAACATTCAACACGAATGATCGATTTGTTGTATCATGTCTCGTCTGTCCGTTGTGCATGACGTGTTGATAACCTGTATTGCGAAACTTATTGAGGATTTTGCCTTTGTTCCGATGCATACTACCGGAACATTTTTTTAGGCCATAATAACCATGAGCAGTTTTCCTACGACAGCGCGTGCCCGTCCCGGTGATCTTGATCAGCCTGTTCAGGTTGATGTCAGCGATCGTTTGCCGCCTTATGACCTGGCCGCGGAGATTGCGCTTCTTGGCTCAATGATTATTGATCCGCAGGTAATCGGCCCGGTCTGCATGCTCATCACCAAGCCGGATATGTTTTTTGATGAGCGTAATCAGATTTTATTTAAAACCGTCGTTGAGCTTTTTGAGGCCAACACGCCCATTGATACGCTGGTGATCAGCAGCACGCTGAGAACCAAAAATCTTTACGACAGCGCCGGCGGACTGCAACATCTCAGTGATGTGGTGAACTCTGTTCCTTCCTCGGCCCATGCGGAACATTACGCCGGCATCGTCAAAGAAAAAGCCTCTTTGCGCGGGCTGATCATGGCGTGCACGCAGTCGCTCAAAGACGTGTATGAATCTGGCGACGTGGCGGCCACGATTCTTGATCGCGCGGAAAAACGCATTTTTGATATCGCCCAGCAAAAAGTCAGCAATTCGGCCGTCGCGCTGACGGAAGTACTTCAGCAGACTTTTGAAGTTCTTGATCGCAACACGGGCGAAAATTTCAGCGGAATCCCGACGGGCTTTATTGAACTTGATAACCTGACCAGCGGTTTGCAGCGCGGCGAAATGATCGTGCTGGCCGCGCGCCCGTCAGTCGGCAAAACCGCACTGGCCATGAACGTTGTTGAGCATGTGGGCGTCAATCTCAAAAAACCCGTGGCCGTGTTTTCGCTGGAAATGTCAGCTCAGCAGCTTGCTCAGCGTATGCTCTGCTGCCGCAGCCAGGTTGATGCGCACAAATTACGCCGCGGCATGCTTGGCCGCGATGAACGCGATGCGCTACAGGCGGCCGTGGGCGAACTGGCCGAAGGCCAGATCTTTATCGACGATACGCCCGGCCTGACGCTTATGGATCTGCGCACCAAATGCCGTCGCCTCAAAATGCAGCACGGCATTGAGATGATCATGATTGACTATTTGCAGTTGATGGAGGCGCCGGGCGGTAAGTCAGAAAATCGCCAGCAGGAAATCTCAACCATATCGCGTGGCATTAAGGCCATCGCGCGCGAACTTAACGTGCCGATCATCTGCCTGAGCCAGCTCAACCGCGCCAGCGAAAGCGAACAGCGCCTGCCGCGCACCAGCGACCTGCGCGAATCAGGCGCTATTGAGCAGGATGCTGACGTCATCATGCTTCTGCATCGCGAAGCGGTCATGCATCGCGGCGATCAGGAATGGGCCGACGCCAATCCGGATAAAATCAACGAGGCCATTGTCATCATCGCCAAGCAGCGCAACGGCCCATGCGATAACGTCAAGCTGACCTTCCTGAGCCAGTGCACACGCTTCGTCAACTTCAATCCGGGAGTGTGAGGGGAATGTGGTAATGTGGGAATTTATAATGTGGTAATTGGGAAGAAAAACAAACAATATGACGCAGCATGAACTCAGAAATCGCACCAAGGAATTTGCCATTCGTGTCGTGACACTTTGTGCTGCGCTTCCCAAAGGCTATGACGCCAGAATACTTGGCGCGCAACTTCTGAGATCTGGCACTTCTGTTGGCGCAAATTATCGTGCCGTATGTCGTGCCCGCACTAAAAAAGAGTTTATCTCCAAATTACGCATCGTCCTTGAAGAGGCTGACGAAACTCAGTTTTGGCTTGAAATTCTATACGAAGTAGAATTGGTTAAGCGGGCAAAACTCGAAGCTCTTCTAAAAGAAGCATCGGAGCTTGTTGCTATTTTTACGGCATCTTTAGCTACGGCTCGCCAGCGAACAGAGTAGCCAAAGCAATAACATTCAATTACCACATTATCAATTTCCACATTCCCACATCAAATTACTTTCAAATACGTCTCAATAGCCGCGTTGACGCTATGGGGTTGTTCAATCGGCGCCATGTGGCCGGCGTTGGCGATTTGAACGAGTTGTGATTTTTTAATGTTGTTGTGAATTTTCATCGCGACTGATGGCGGCGTGGTGGCGTCATCCGCGCCGACGATCACCAGGCACGGCACGTTAATTTGCGGCAGTAAATCGGTATTATCGCGGCGGCGCGCCATGGCCCACTGGCCGCCGATGATCGCCTCAATGCTCTGCTTGCGCATAATGCCCAGAATGTGGTCTTTTACGGCTTGCGGCGCTTTTGGCGCAAGCAATCGCGCGGCCATGCTTTGAAAAAGATTCTCCGGGCCGCTCTTTTGCACTTCCTCAATGGTGACGTAACGGCGCTCGCGGATTTCCGGCGCGTCAACATCAATGCGTGTATCAATGAACATGGCTCCGCGTAATGCTTCAGGATGTTCCCGCAGCAACGCGGCCAGAACATAACCGCCCATTGACAGCCCGCCGACGACAGGTTTATCCGGCAGAGTTGAGATGAATTTGTAAATAAAATCGGCAAAGGCCTCAATAGAGTATTGCTCTTTTGGCCACCCGAGCGTGCCGCCAAAACCGGGCAAATGCGGAGTGTGAACTGTGTGTCCCTTTGCGCCCAGGCCGTCAACCTGTGCCTGCCACATGCTGCCGTCAAAAGGGAAACCATGAATAAGCACGATGTTCACGATGAACTCCTGGCAAAAAAGAAAATGCTCAGCAAGCGATGATCATGCGCGCTGAGAGTATGATGTAATTCAGATACAGTTAACCACTTTGCGGCGTGATGTTCAAGAAAAAATAAACCCCGGATTCAGGCCGGGGTTTATTTTTATCAGATCAATTATTCATCATCATTTGTTTTGCGGCTTTTTTTCCGCGGCCGGGGCGCTTTGGCTTTTGGCGGTTCCGGCGGATGGTGCGGATGATGATGATGCAGCAGCGCGCGCGTCTCAAGCGCGACAAGTTCATCACGCAGGCGCGCGGCTTCCTCATAATGCTCATGCGTTACGGCATCCTTGAGTTTCTTGCGGATCTGCTCGCGCGGATCAGGCGGCAACTGATCGCGAATCTGCCGGAGCATCTCGCCAAGAATGCGAATCTCGCTTGATTCGTGGCGCATGCGCTTGCGATGTTCGCGCGGCGCAAGGCGCATAATCCTGCGCACGCCGCCGCGCAGATACGCAATGGCCGTCTGAACAAAACCGTTGCGCAGAGCTTGGCACGCCATCGCGCGGGTCTGCATCATCAGGATATAAGGCCGATACTGCTCAAGGCACATGCGATCATAATCATTTTTGCCATAGCGATGGCACATATCCAGAACATCCAGATTATGCTGGGTGTCGCGAACCACCGCATCATACTGCTCAAGCACAAACAGGCTCAGGTAGCGGTGATAAAACATGGCGGATTCTTCACGCAGGGCCTGGCAGTCATGCGCGCTGAGCTGAAAACCTTTGTCGCCGCCGTTTTTTTCCTGATGCCGGCGCAGTTTGCCGGCCTGAAAATCAAGCTCCGTCGCGGCGCGATGCGGACGCCGGCCGTCAGGCCTGCCGTTCAGCTCCATTTGCAGCAAACCCAGATCAAGCCTTAATTGAAGTTTTGGTTTTCCGTCGTTACCGCGAATCAGGCGGACGTTGACCTGGCCCGGCTCAAAATTCCACCCTTGAAGGGCCGCCGAGATATCCATTTGGCTGATATCAAATTCTATTTTCCGCGGCTTTTTCATACAGCAACCTCCCTGGGGGTTCATGTGCATTATAGCCCGGCGATGCATAAAAAATAGCCCTAAGATTTTCAGATTTACGTCCTTTTTGCCAAATTGAACGGAATCTTTAATCTTTTATTGTTAAAACAAAACGGCCCGGTAAGGATATCCTTACCGGGCTTATCGGCTGATGAATCTTTTATTGAGTAAAATCCGCTTATAGTATGTGTCAAAAATAAATCACACATCAACTGCGGCCGCGCTATCGCGGGGCGGCTCGGCAAGGTCGCCAAACGTGATTTGTTTTTGGTATTTGCTCTATATTGCGGCCAGAATCAGCCTGGTCACCAGTTGCAGACCAAGTGTCTCAAGCGCCTTGATCAGGTTCTCAATCTGCGTCACGGCGTTTTGGCGTTGCGTGACCTGGGCGTCCATTTCTACGCCTATTTTGGCCAGCATGGCATTGAGCGCCGTGGGATCAAGATTGGCCACCAGCGCATCCCATTCGGGGCTGGCTTTATCTTCCGTTAATACGGAACCGAGAATTTGCTCAAGAATTTCAGGCCCCATGGCCTGAAGCGTGTTGCCGTAATCGTTCAGAAATTCCTTAAGCAATTCCTGTGACGCCGGCGAGAGTCCCGATGACTCAATACCGGCAAGAATTTCATCTGCAAGGCTCATATTCCCCTCCCAAAAAATCAAAAAAGTCGTGATTTCCCGCATCTGCGGGATTTATTTGGCAAAGTAGTTGTCAACCTTCTGCCACAGATCATGAAATTGACTCAGGGTCTGGCGGTTTTGATCGGCTGTGGATTGCCCGACTTTGGCCAGCTCCGCCTGACGTTTGGCGATGGCCGCGGTCTGGTCCACCAGCAATACGAATTTTTCATCCGGCGGCCACACGCCGAGAAATTCCCGCTTGCGCAGGCCTTCCGATAATGCCTGCCAGCGATCAGCCTGACGCTCAAGCGCAACGGCAAGCTCCGTGTCATCCGCAGGTTGCGTTGCCGATGCGGCGGCTTCCTGCTTGGCGACCTGAACCACGCTCTGCGGTACGCCGCAGGCCGCCAGTAAAAGCGGCAAGGCCAGCCACCAGTGAATATGTTTTTTCATTTTGCGTTCCTCCATTTGCGAATCATTTGTCAGTTGCCTACGATGTCTGTTT
The DNA here is from genome assembly GCA_964610975.1 of uncultured Phycisphaeraceae bacterium. Taxonomy (GTDB): domain Bacteria; phylum Planctomycetota; class Phycisphaerae; order WQYP01; family WQYP01; genus CAZSYN01. Next base: position 309,703 of record CAZSYN010000007.1, on the reverse strand, counting down.
ATGAGGCTTTACCCATTACCCGTGTTTTGTGTGCTTCTGTTCCTGCTTGCGGCATGCCAGCCGGCGCAGCGCCAGCTCAATGGATCAGGCATGGATATATTTGCACCTGTTGCATTGAGGGTGCACCCGCTCACGCGGATACTTCCGGATCAGCTTGAGGCTCGTATTGAGCTCACCGATCAAATGGACGACGTTACCAAAGGCGTCGGCATCATCACGGTTGAACTGCGCCGTTATGAGCTTGCGTCGCTGGGGCATCGCGGCCAGCTTGTGCAGCGCTGGCAGCAGGACATCTCAACGCTTCAAGCCAATGAAAAATACTGGGATCCGATCACGCGCACGTATGTTTTCCGCTATCCTCTTGCGGCTGATAAGGTCCGCGACACCAGCCGTTTTGTGCTGCTTGCCGCCATGCAGTTTCCGAACAATTCGGAACTGACTGATCAAAAAGACGTCACAATGTCCGCGCGGTGATATTTTTCATGCCGCCTGTGCTTTGGGCTTCAGCAGGCTCACAATATCTTCCTGGGTCACCGCAAGGCGCGTAAGCGCGGCGGTGTTTTCGCGCACGGCGCCAAGCAGAACATCAAGTTGCTGTTTTTGGTCCATAATGCGCTGATGCGCTTCGGTGAGCTGATCCTCGCGCTGGCGCGAGTAGCGGCGCTCCCACCACCACAGGCCGCCCATCAGCCCGGCGATGCCAAGTTGAGACACGTTCAGCAATGCGTCGGGCGCAACCTGGCTCAGGCAGTTTATGAGCATATGATTTCTCCTTTCCGGATACGAAAAATTCAGGCCATTCACGCGCGCCATAGCTCGGCCACGTTGCCGCGCACCGGCGTTTCGGGTGTGCCGTCTCCGTTGCGGTCAATATGCAACGAAAGCTGATTTTTCAGCGTTTCCCACTGATTGTGGTAACTTTCAGACTTGGCGCGCCAGAGATCCGTGCGGTTCTTATTCGCCGTGTTGATGGTGGATTCAGAGCCGGAGTCGGCTCCCTGCACCAGCGACATGTACAGCAGGCTCAGCGTTCTGGCGACGACCGCCTGGCGAACCAGAATATAATGATCCGTCGCCTTGTCGGCGGCGCCGAGTGACTCAAGCAATTCGTCGCTGGCATACTGAATGACGGGCGAAAAACTCAGGACGTTGACTTCAACACTGCCGGAAATCCCGGGCGCAACAGCCGCGGCGGTGCGGTCTGCGCGCAGCACGCTGATGGTGAATTGCGATGATGACGGAACGCTGAGGATCTCCACCACCTGCGCCGGCGTGCCGAGCAGAGCGATCATTCCCGGCGTGACCGCGCCAAGCGTGCCCGGCGGCATGCTGACGGCTGTTCCGTTCACGCTGCCGGAAAGTGCGCGCAGCACCTTGAGATGATTGAATCCGCTTTCGGTAAAAACGGCAGGTTCAAGGATAGCAATATCAGAATTAGTGCATAACTGCATAAAGAACTCCTTGCGATGGCCCCGCCGGCCTTTGGCCGGCGGGGCAACGGTATTCCTGGTCTTTACACGGACAGATTGGTCAGGAAGCCATGGGCCGCCTCATTGCGGACTTCAACGGTGTACTCGCCGATGACCTCGCCGGAGACGTAATCGCCCGTGGCCGCAAGCGGACGGTAATGGAAAGAACGCCCGGCCAGCGGAACAACGGAAATACGGCTTGAATCAAGCAGCAAAATCGTGTTTGACGGCACATAACGCGAAAGAACCACACGGCAGATCCCGTAATCGCTTTCGTAAGCGCTCACGAGATTCTTGTAGGTTTCTCCGGTCACCTGAAAACGCTGAGAACTTGCAATAAAGCTGTTGATCTTGCGTTTCTGAGCGCCGCCGCAGACGATCATATCCACCTTGCTGCCGGTATATTCCCAGAGCAAGCGCAGCATGGCGTTAAGCATTTCTTCAGTGAGAGTGTTGCCGGACGGCAGAAACGGATCGCCCGTGTAATAACCGTTGGTCTGAATGGTTTTGATGATGCCTCTCATGGATCTGCGTACCGTTGCGCTGCCGCCCGGAGATGATTCCGAAGCGACGCCGTTGATCACGGTATTCTCAAGATCACGCAGCAGTTCACGCAGGCGCAGCGTCTTTTGATAATCAAGTTCATCGGCAACGGCAACCTGGCGCACCGCAAGCTCCGTGCCCGAGACCTGAATGGGCGCGGTAAAAATCTGCGTGTAGTTGCCGGCGCGTGTACGCACGGTGTAGCGTGAGGCGCCTGCCTCCTGTCCTTCAAGCGCGGCATTGCCGATGATGTTGATCAAGTTGTTGCTGACCAGAGAAACTTTGGTTGTGCCGCCGTAACCGCGGGTAACGGTGATTTTGTTGTTGGCGGTGTCGATCGCAGTCACCATCATCACCTCACGCTGGTCAACCTGCTGAATCAAGTCGCCCACGCGGTAAAGCCCCGGCGTCATGATGGCGAAAGTAACAGTGGTCTTGGCCGTATCATTCAGAGTGGCGTCATTGATGACGTCCGTGTTGGCTACCAGTGAATCCTCCATCCACTGGTGGTAAGTGCTTGTGGCGGGGCGGGGTGCGTCGCCAAGAATGTCAAGCAGCGGCGTTTCGTGCGGAGCAAGGATGCTCACCAGATCCGAAATATCCTCCGCCACTTCGCTCAGGTTGCTGGTAAACGTGCATTTTCCGGTAAAAGCCATAGGTTATCTCCCCATTAAAAAGAAAATTTTCCGGCGATGATTCAGTTGTTCAGCGGGCCGCCGGTTTCCTCCGCTGCCGCAGATACGCCACCATTGCGTGTGGATTCGTCGCCGCCGTTTTCGCCGGTTCCTCCGCCGGAAGCGGTTCCGATTTCGGTTGCGGCTGGCTGATCGGTTTGCTCTCCTGTGCCATGAGTGATCTCCAGTTCTTCGTAGCCCAGCTCGCGCAGCACCACACTTTGCGGGATGCCGAGCTGTAATTTCTGTCGTGCTTCGTCGAGTTTTTCGCTGAGGTTTTCCGGCAGGGCGCTTGGCCAGTTGATGTCAATGCGCCGCTCTTCCGGCGTGGTTTTGAGAATGCCCGCCATATCGTAGATCTCAAGGATTCTCCGGCAGAGCGCCGAGAGAATGCGCGAGAGCGCGGCGCGCCGGCGTTCAGTCCGTGACAGCAACGAGGTCATCGTTAATCGCAATGCCAGGGCGCTTGTCAGGTTGCCGATGCGTGATTCAACAAGGCCCGCCGCCACCGGCGGAACGCCGCTGACTTTATCAAGGGCGTGGCGGATGTCCGCCAGGTGAGCATCTTCGCTGGGGCATGAGGAGTCGCCGCCGAAAGTATCAATGCTGGCGTCAGGATTATCCGTTGACCACATTTGTCCCGGGCCGACAGGCATCTTGGTAAAATCAGGCATGCCGCGCGCCAGGTACATCTTAAAGCTCTGCATCGTGATGCGATTGGCGCGATCGCTCAGCCGCGTATTGAGTTCATCCTGAAGGCAAATCAGCGGCTCAACTTCAGACATGCCGGTGACGTCATGTATCCCCGGCAATGCCTGGCTTGTGTAGCAGACCATCGGCACAAAACCCAGAACATTTTTACCTTGTGCGGTGAGTTTTCCGTTGCTGAACGTATACCAGGCGTCGCGCGACCAGAGCGTGCCGGATTCTCCGGCATCTTCTTCCGCGCTGCGGATGCGGCGCTTGAGCCAGTTTGTGATGCGCCGGAGTGATTCAGTTCCCGGCAAGCGGGATTGAGTATCAGGTTTGTCATCTGTGATAAAAACATAATCAAGATTGCCTGCTTCGCGGTTGCTCAGCCCGCCCTGGGCCAGGGGAAGTACCCGTGCCGCATCAACCAGCTTCAGTTGCAGAGCCTCTCCCCATTGCTCCGGCGATGTGAACTGAGCGTCCGAAATTTCGGAATTGCAGACTGACGGATCTTCCCCCGGCGTGGCGTTTTCCCCCTCCGGTACCTGATTGTTCTGTGCGGCTGGCAGGCGGTTAAGCAAAGACTCATCCGCACAGAACATGATGAACGATGTGCCGTAAATGGCGCCCAGCAGCGTCATCTGCTGAAGCATGGACAAGCCGCCGTTGTGTTCAATCACACTTTGCAGCAGCGCATCAATGGCGGCGCGCTTGCCGGTGTCAGGCGCAAGGCTGTTGATCACCGGCATTTGGCCGATGGCAAAATCAACCAGCGTGTTAATGCGCCAGGCGATGTCATTTTCAACCATGATTTCTTTGCGCTGAACATTTTGCGACATGTCTTCAGAAACCGCGCCCTCAGGCGTCATGCACAGGCCGGTGAGTCTGGCGGGCAGGCCGACTTCCTGGTATTGCCACCAGGCGCGCGCACTGAGTGATGAGCGTGAACCAAGCGCCATGACCTGAATCAGCGGCGCTTCCGGATTGCGGTAATAGTTCATGAATCGCTTATGCCGCGGGCTGACGATCGTCCGGAGTTTTTCAATTTCGCTGAGAATATGATCCGGATTCAGCAGCGGATCGTGCATATCGCGGAGGACTTGCGGCATTGTCGGGTTCTGCATGGTCATGCTCCTTTGGGTTGATCACGGTTAAGTGCCTTATCAACCGTGAGTCGCATGACGCATTTGTGCGCAAAATCGTGAGAGTGGCCGCATATTTTGATTAAACACCTAACAAACAGCAAACTTAAATTTGATGGGATTTTTTATAAAAAACTCAATTTGTGCGCACAACGGGCGGTAAATGATGATTGGCAAATGTTTTATTTGCGCACAATAATGCTGTTGTTATATTCTTTTTGGTATATGTGATATGCCAACAAAAAAGGGCGATGCCTGGCATCGCCCTTTTAATATTGAGTGGTTGTGGTTATTCAATTTCCACCAGCAGATCGCCGGTGCCCACAAGGCCGCCGGGTTGAATGTGAATCTTTTTAATTTTGCCGTCGCGCGGCGAATAGACCGCCGTTTCCATTTTCATCGCCTCAATAGAGCAGAGCCTGCCGCCTTTGGTGATGGTTTGGCCAAGTGAAATAGAGATCGTGGAGATTTTGCCAGGCATCGGCGCGCCGACATGCGAGGGGTTATTTGAGTCGGCTTTGGGGCGTTCAACTTTCGCTGCGCCGCCGCGTTTTTTATCAAAAACTTTAACCTCGCGCGGCTGGCCGTTAAATTCAAAGAAGACTGTGACCATGCCGTCGGCATCCGGTTCGCCGGCGGTTAAGTAACGGGCCAGGAGTGTTTTGCCCGGCTCAATTTCAATCGGGATTTCTTCTCCCGGCAGCAGGCCGTAAAAGAACGCTTTTGTCGGTATCGGCGAAACATCGCCGTATTTGGCCACAAACGCATCAAAATCAAGATAAACCTGCGGGTACATCAGGTAACTTGCCAGGGCAGGGTCCGTGATTTCGTGTTTGGTTTTGGCAACAAGTTCCGCTCGCGCAGCCTCAAGATTCACATCTTCAAGTATAGCGCCGGGACGTTTGGTCAGCGGTTTTGCGTCACCGAGGACGATTTTCTGAAGTTTTTTCGGCCAGCCGCCCGGCGGATGGCCCAGGTCGCCGCGCATCATTTCAACAACACTCTTTGGCAACGCAAGGTTGCGCGATTCATCAAGGATATCGGCCGGCTTAAGGTTGTTGGTAACCATAAACAGTGCCATATCACCGACCACTTTGCTTGATGGCGTGACTTTAACGATATCGCCAAAGAGTTCATTGACCTGCGCATACATGTGCGCAATTTCATTCCACCGATGCTCAAGGCCGAGGCTCTTGGCCTGAACGCGCAAATTGGTGTACTGTCCGCCAGGCATTTCGTGCTCATAAACGCTGGCCGTGCTGGCCAGCATGCCTTCCTCAAACGGCGCATAGTAGCGGCGCACGGCTTCCCAGTAATCAGCAAGGCGCGCCAGCGCTTCCTGATCAAGGCCCGTCGCACGCGGCGTATCTTCAAGCGCGGCCACGATTGAGTTGAGATTCGGCTGGCTTGTCATACCGGACATGCTTGAGATCGCGCAATCCACAATATCCGCGCCGGCTTCCGCGGCCAGCAGAATGGCGCCGGCCTGAATGCCGGCCGTATCATGCGTGTGAAAATGAATCGGAATGCCGATTTCTTCGCGTAACGCCTTAATCAGCTTGCGCGCGGCGAGCGGTTTACAGAGGCCCGCCATATCCTTGATGCCCAGCATGTGTGCGCCGGCTTTCTCAAGCTGTTTTGCCATGCCGACATAATACTTGAGGTCATATTTTTCGCGGCGAGGGTTCTGAATATCGCCTGTGTAGCAGATGGCTGCTTCGCAAATGCCGCGTGTTTCAAGCACGGCATCAATGGCCACGCGCATATTCTCAACCCAGTTAAGGCTGTCAAAAACACGGAACAGGTCAATGCCCCGATCATAACTTTGCCGGACAAAAAACTTCACCACGTTGTCGGGATAATTGGTATACCCCACGGCGTTGCTGGCGCGCAGCAACATCTGAAAAAGAATATTCGGCGCGCGCAGGCGCAATTGCGCCAGTCTCTCCCACGGGTCTTCGTGCAGAAATCTCAGCGACGTGTCAAAAGTTGCTCCGCCCCACATCTCAAGGCTGAATAAATTCGGCAGGCGCTGGGCGATATACTCGGCCGTGGGCAGCATGTCGGCCGTGCGCACGCGCGTGGCCAAAAGGGACTGATGCGCATCGCGCATCGTGGTATCCGTAATCAACAGCGGCTTTTGCCGGCGCACCCACTGTGCAAATTTTGCCGGGCCCAATACGCGCAGACGGTCACGCGTGCCAGTTGGGCAGCCTGCGGTCTGTCCCGGATTGAGAACACCCGGCCGCGCAGAGAGATTGACGGACGGCGGCGTCATGAGCGACACATCCGCTTTCCGTTTTACTTCCGGATTTCCGTTGATGATGACATCCGCAAGGAATGTCAGCAGTTTTGTGGCGCGGTCCTTGCGCGGGCGGAACTGAAAAAGCTCCGGCGTATTGTCAATAAATGTCGTAGTGACGTCACCCTTGAGGAATAGCGGATGGCTGATGAGATTTTGCAGAAACGGAATATTGGTCGTCACGCCGCGGATGCGGAACTCCGCCAGTGCGCGCAGTGCGCGATCCGTGACTTCCTCAAAATTCGCGCCAAAACATGTCAGCTTAACGAGCAGCGAATCAAAATAGGGCGTGATGACCGCGCCGGTATACGCCGTGCCGCCGTCAAGGCGCACGCCATATCCGCCGGGCGAGCGATAGCTGGTGATGCGCCCGTAAGCGGGCGTAAATTTATTTGACGCATCCTCGGTTGTGATGCGCGATTGCAGAGCCACGCCGCGGAAGGTAATGGCTTCCTGGCGGGGCAGGCCGATGACGTCATCATGCAGTGCGTGGCCCATTGCGATGCGGATCTGATTTTTAACAAGATCAACGCCTGTGATCAATTCCGTAACGGTGTGCTCAACCTGAATGCGCGGGTTAACTTCAATAAAATAAAAATCGTTTGTTTCCGCATTGACAAGAAACTCAACGGTGCCGGCGTTGCGATACGTGATTTGCCGGCCGATTTTAACGGCCGCCGCGCAGATTTTCTGGCGCACTTCAATCGGCAAACTCACGGCTGGGGCAAGTTCAACAACTTTCTGGTGTCGCCGCTGAACACTGCAATCGCGCTCAAAAAGGTGTACCAGATTGCCATAAGAGTCGCCGAGAATTTGAACTTCAATATGCCGGGCATGCTGAATATAGCGCTCAAGGAATACGTCGCCCTGGCCAAAGGCCGCGCCGGCTTCGCGGGAAGCTTCGTTCAGTTTTTCTTCAAGTTCATCGGCGCTACGTACCACGCGCATGCCTCGGCCGCCGCCGCCGTGCGCGGCTTTAATGATCAGCGGATAACCGATGCGCTGCGCTTCTTTTTTGATGTGCTTAAAATCCTTGATCGGCTCAGGCGTACCGGGGACGATCGGCACGCCGGCAGCTTCGGCAATTTTGCGGGCCGCGGTTTTATCACCGAATGCGCGCAGCATCTCCGGCGTAGGGCCAACAAAAGTAATTCCGGAATCCGCGCAAGCCTGAGCAAATTCGTCATTCTCAGAAAGAAAGCCGTATCCCGGATGTATGTATTTAACGCCCACATCGCGCGCAAGGGAAATAATGGCGGGAATGTTCAGGTAATTTTTGACCGGCGCATCAGGGCCGCCGATCTGATACGATTCGTCAGCCTTAAAACGATGCAGGCAATAACGATCTTCATATGAATATATTGCGACTGTATTTAAATCAAGCTCAGATGCGGCGCGCAATACGCGTATTGCGATCTCTGAACGATTAGCCACCAGCAATTTTGGCCTCATGTTTCCTCTCTCCGGATATTGAATTTTTCCCACAACCTCAGCCGCACCCACAACCGCACATTGCGTACGGAGCGCAGAGCCACGTTACCGCCAACTCAGCGACAGTAAGCATAGGCTGACAAAGCGTTTTGGGCAAAATAACGAGCGAAAACTCGCTGATTATCGTTGAAAAAGGGGATATTTATATAAAACGAATCAACGAAAGGCCGGTGATTATGCGGCAAACAAAATGGGACAAAAGAGGAATCAATCTGAACTTAATCCGGTTGCGTAACCGTCACGGGGCAAATCTGCCTTGAGGTAAGGAAGACGAGCGACGCCTGGCGCACAGGTTTTCCCAGAATGGCGTGCAGAGCCTCACCATAAAGGGTGACTTGCCGGCGGTATTGCTCAAGAGCCTGATCGGTGAGGCGCGCATCAGTTTTATAGTCCACAATTTCAAGGCTGTTTTCGGAAATCAACAGCAGATCAACCGCGCCGCGCAGGGAAATACGTGCCTCGGCCGATGCCTCAGGCCAAAGGCGCTTTGCTGGCATGGCATATGTAAATGAACGTTCTTTATGAATTTGAACTGACTGCGGCGCATCCCAAAGCGTTTGCTCATGGGGTACAAACGAGAGCCTGCGGATATGCTGGCCCAGCGGACTGCCGAAAAACCATATCAGGGCTTCCTGATCAATAAGCTCAGCCCACTCATTCGGAAATGCCTTTGTCTTTTTGAGTTCTTTGATGCATTTCTGCAATGTTGCCGCATTATAAACTTCGGCAAAATTAATTTTTTCAAGCAGGCGATGCATGGCCGTTCCGCGTATGCGCGGATCAATTTTTGCCGGCGCATCTGCGGGATACTTCATAAATTCCGGCATGCGCAACGGCTCTTCCGTAAGCACGGCTACCGTATCGCCTTCGGGTTCCTGTTGGCGTTTAAGTTCGGAGACGCTCATGACGGCCGGGATGGCGCAATCCGCGAGCGATGGGTAATCGCCGCGGATTCTGGCGATCATGTCGTTGATCGGTATGGCGGCGGCCACGGGATGTTGTGATTCCTTTGCCTGCTGCGTGTCCGGAAATTTCAGTTCCTGTTGCCAGATACGCACGGTGACGGCCGGGGTTGCGCATGGTTGATCAGGCCAATCGGCCTTAAATCCTGAAGAAACGCACAGCGGCAAAAGAAAATCAAGCTGGTTATGGGCATCAAGCAAGTGCTCCTCAGGCAGCGCGCCGGCATGGTCGCTGAATCGCGTGCGATATTTTTCAATATTCTTCAGGTTTTTCAGCGTTCCTGTCAGGATCAGTTTTCGTCGTGCGCGCGTCAGTGCGACATATAAAAGACGCAATTCTTCGGCGCGTGTTTCTTTTTTTGATGCGTCGCGAACCAGATACGATGTCGCCGTTTCTTGAATAGAATTATGCTCAAGATCCGCCAGCTTCAGGCCCATAAACTCCCGGCGATGAACAAACAGCGGGCCGTCGCGGTCAAAATTAAATTGATTTCCCAGGCCCGCCACAATCACAACCGGAAACTCAAGACCTTTTGATTTATGCACGGACATCACGCGCACAACATCGGCCGCCTCCGAAAGCGCCGGCGCTTCTCCGGCATCACCTTCAAGATCGCGCAGACGATCAATAAATTGTAGAAATCGGTAAAGGCCCTGCCTGCGAAAACTGGAAAATTGACGTGCGCGCTGATGCAGTGCCTGAAGATTGGCCACGCGTTGCGGTCCCGCCTGCATACCGGCCGCAAAAACAAGGATTCGGGAATCCTGGTAAATCGTGGCAAGCGCCTCATGCAGTGGCAACGTGCGTGTCATCACGCAATATTGTTTGATTTTCGCAAAAAATATCGCAAGCTTTTCCGCAAGTTCAGGCGATTGATGATCCGCATGATAATGGGAATATTTTTCAACAGCCTCGTAAAACGGAACGTCGCGCCGATTAAACGCAAGGCGGATCGTGGCCAGTTCGTCATGCGTAAATCGCGCGAAGGGAAATATGCGCGAGAGCATCACGGTGGTAAGCGGAATATCCTGGCAGGGATTATCAATCACGGCCAGCAGAGCCAGCACTTCGCGCACCTCAACCGTATCAAAATAACCCGTTGATAAATCGGCGTATACGGCAATGCCGGCCTCGGCCAGCGCGCGCGCAAATATCGGCGCACGATTGCGCACGCTGCGCATCAGGATGGCGATATCGCCGGGGCGAATGGTTCTGCGTGTGCCGGACTTATCTGTAATCTGCGTGCCATCCGTGAGCAATTGCCTGATGCGCACCGCGGCAAATTGCGCTTCGCGCTGCGTCAGCGTTAACGATGCCGGATCATTTGGCGATGAGGTGTCATTTGTGTCGCCATTTTCAAAATTGCCGACTTCGTGCTCATCCGCGTCGGCCTGTTTGGCTATCAGATGCAGCTCAATGGGGTTATCACCTGTTGCCTGCCGGCCAGGCGGCGGGAAAAGCTGATGACCATCCGCATATTGAACGCCGGCAACTTCAGGCGTTAAAAGGCGGCTAAAAATATCATTCATATGCTCAAGCAGAGACGGGTCGGTGCGGAAATTATTCTGTAGAGCGATAAACGCATCGTGACTTGTGCACGCGCGGCGTTGTTTTTCCATTTGCAGGAACAGCGACGGATCGGCCAGGCGAAAACTGTAAATCGATTGCTTAACATCGCCAACGACAAACAGATTTCCTTTGCCCGCATAGCGTTGCGGGTCCGCAATGGCGTTGAGCAACGTGGCCTGTAGCGGGTTTGTGTCCTGAAATTCATCGACCAGAACATGGTCATAACGTTCGCGCAATGCTTTGGCCGTTGCGGATTGATCGGCCGTAAGCAAACTGAGCATGTGACTCTCAAGATCCGCAAAATCAATCCGATTCTGCTCGCGCTTGGCCTCGTCATATCCGGACTGAAATTGCCGCGTCAATTCAATGATAGTCTCAATTGGCGCCTGAAGTTTGCGGATATCGGCCAGAATCTGCTCGCGCGTATTGCGCTCTGACATTGCGCCATTTTTATACAGATCCTTGATATCATCGTTAATATCCGTAAACAGTTTCTTTTGCTCATCAAAATCAGCCGGTTTTGGTTTTGGCATCATCTTTTGCGGAGCAAAAGATGACAGAATGGCCCGCGCGCGCGACCATGAATCTTGAGCGCGGCCATCAAGCAATGTGACTGCTACGGTAATTGTGTCACGCAGGCCGCTCAGGTTATCACGTAATGATTGATATTCCGGCTCTACGGGAATTTTTTGCAGATGATTCCCGCATGCCTGTGCGTATAAACGTAATTTTTTGTTGATCGTCTGCGCGTAACTGGCAAATGTTTCCTCGGCGCCTTCCTGAGAATAGCGCTTGCGCGCCTGCGCAAGCCACGTTTGCGGATCGGCCAGCGTGCGGAGCATCGTATCAAGTTTCTGAATCATTCCGATAAGCGTGCTGTCATTTCCGCCGGCGTAAGCTTCAAGCAACTCCGTAAATCGCGCCGCAAAGGCGGCATCTGTGTTGGCGTGCGCTGCGGAAAGCACTCCCTCAAGAACGTCATGCTGAAGCAGCATGGCTTCGTCTTCGTCAATAACCTCAAAAGAGGGGTCAAGATTCGCTTCGTGAAAATGAGTTCGCAAAACTTTGGTGCAAAATGCATGAATAGTTGAGATGCTTGCGCGATCAACAAGCGCAAGCTGGCGCGCCAGTTGATCACCGCTGAACAGCGAGGCTTTGTCACGCAGAGCTTTGCCGATGCGCTGGCGCATCTCGTTTGCGGCCGCCTCGGTAAACGTCAGCACAAGCAGGCGGTCAACGCTGCTGCGTAATTTCGGATCAGGATGCGTGACAAGCAGCGCGCAACGCTCCGCAAGCACGGCCGTTTTGCCGGAACCGGCCGCAGCGGATACCAGCAAGTTTCCTTCAACATGCTCAATGACGCGTTTTTGCGCGGGCGTCCACGCGGGTTGTGTTATCGCCTGACTCATGATGTGCGCTCCTGATCCGCAAGCGCTTTACTCATTGCCGCAAGAACGTCATCACGTTTGGTTTTCGGAAGTTGCCTGTAGGTGCCGGTCATGCGATCAAAAAGACACGCGGAGGAAAACTCGCAATGATCGCATGGTGTTTCTGTTCCTTTTTGATAGGGCGCGGGCGTGATATGCCCCTGCGCAAGGTCATCGGCCATCTGCGCGATTTTATTTTCTGTAAAATGAAGCAACGCCGCAAAATCCTGATGTTCAAGCGCGTCGCTGCCGGCGCGGATCGTGCCGTCCTTTTTTCTGTCATACGGATACCACGCGCTGCGATCCTGCGCGTCGCGATCCAGTTTGCTGATGGTTGATGCGTCAAGTGCGCCGCGTATTTTGAATTGTTGATAAAATGGGTCCGTGCCTGGCTCCGCAACGTCACCGGGTTTGCTGGCGCGCCGCATTTTCAGCGGCACAAAAAAGCTGCCGATCGGTTCAAGTTCCGTTTGCTCAAGCACCAGCAGATACACCGGCAATTGCAGGCTGATGCCGAAAAAGACCTGTTGAAGTTCAAGTTTCTTTTCCTCACCTGATTTATAGTCAACAACAATCGCTGCTTTGCCGTTTTTCTCCACATCAACGCGATCAATTTTCCCATTCAGCGTTACTGTGTGATTCTGCGGCGTGCGCACCTGGTATTGATTGAGCGCAAATGGTCCGCGGCCATCGTCCCGCTTTGTATCACCGCCAAAAACAGCCTCGGTTGCCGCTGGCCGCAGGTTCCCGGCGCAGGCCGCGCGCCGCTGCGCCTCAAGCACAAGGCCCAAAGTGCGCACGGTGCGTTCCTGCAAACGCGCGTATTGCGGCATGTTGCGGGCCATTTCGGATTGCAGTTCATCCGTGGCCTCCGCAACGGCCTGACGCAACGCAGTTGTTAATTCTTCCGATGTGCACTCAGGCCACGCCATTTTGCCGGCAATGATGTGATTAAAAACTTTCTGAAGTACGGCGTGATATAAAGTGCCGAGCGACATGGCGTCAAGTTCAAATTTCTTTCGCGCTTTGAGTCCCAGCGTATATTTGAAAAAATATTGCAGCGGGCACGCGCCGTAAGTCTCAAGCTGGGATACGCTCATTTGCAGCGATTGGCCGTAAATTTGCCGGGCAATTTTGTCAGAGAGCACCGGCGCGTCTGCTTCTTCGCCCGCTAATTTAACATCGCGGTACGCCTGGGCCGTATTTGCATCGCTCAACAGCCAATTCAGCAGGTTATCGCGATTGATTGCGGTGTCATCAGTTGTTTCTCGGGTAATGGCCGATATCAGCGCGTCGTCAATGGTTGCCAGATGCTGCGGATCATACAGAATGCCGCTGTTGATTTCTTTTGGCGTCACATTCAGCAACGCGATTAATCTCGGCACATAACCGCTGGGCGCAACAGGCTTTTCCTGCATATCCGCTGACGGATAGCTGACGATCATCGTTTCGCCGGACCGCGTAAAGGCCACATAATCAAAAAAGCGTGACTCAATAAGCTGCTCATCAGAGCCCGGCTCAACTTTCAGATCGCTGTGCTGATTAACGGCCGCGCGCTGCGCATCGGTCAGCATCGGATCTTCAGGCCGTACCGGCGGCATTTGCGCCTCAAGAGCCCCCAGAACAAATGTCACTTTTAATTCCGGATGGCGCGAGCGCGCCACGGAACTGACCAGCACCTGGTCAAGCGCCGGCGGAATAAGCCCGGCCGAAAGCGTCTCAAGGCTTGCCGATAACAGCCGCGTAAAAAATACCGGCGTGATGGCGCGATTGTGGGTGACGCGCTCAAGCGTCTCAATCAGACTGATGCATTGCGCCCACGCCTGGCGATGCATTTGCGTATCCTCGGCCGCGCTTTCTTCCGCGGTCAGCGCGATGATTTTTTCATCCACTTTTAGCGCGATGATGAATTCATAAAGCCGGCGCGCCAGTACGTCGCCATTTTCCGTTTCCGCCGATTGCGTCAGGTTTTTTAGCGGATTTTTGAGCAGCGTCATCACCGCATTGGTGCGCGCGAGCATTTGCTTTTCGGCCGCGGATACCGGCTGCGCCGGATCATCCTCGCTGACATTCGGCCGGACATACGTAAACTGTTCTCCGGGGTTGATGCGCGTGATCCCGTGCGCCAACATATAATTTTCGACAAGATGCACATCCGCATCCTGTACCGGCGTAAGCCCCGTTTTCAGCATCAGCAACAGACTCTCCGCCGTGATGCCGCCGGCCATCATCGCCCCGGCCATGCGCAAGAACTCAACAAGCGGATGATGCGTAATGCTTCTTCTGAGATCCACAAAATGCGGGATGGCGTGCTGCTGAAAAATTCTGCGCACCGGCTCCGCATAACCTTCAAGATCCGCAATAATCAGTCCGATGTCACGATATCGCATGCCTTTGGTGACATACTCTCTGATTTTCTGCGCGCAGGCCCGCACTTCAACTTCCGGATTCTGGCATCGCCAGATTTCCACGGCATTCTGATTGTTGTTTATTTTTTTCGGCTTATCGCAGAAGAGTTCTTTTTCAATGGCCGCCAGAGGCAAAACATTGCCGTTGCGATGATTGTCCCGCAGCGCGATATCCTTCAGGATCGGCACGCGCGCGCGCGTAAAAGCGTCGCGCAGGCGGCGATAAAGTTTTTCAGTGCGCCTGAATAAATCACAGTCGCCCGGCTCAGTTTTGGGGTCATGAACACTGTGCGCATCAGGATCAGCCAGCAGAGTCAGCGTGACCTGATCAACGCGTTTGGCCAGCGCCACCAGCAGATCTTCTTCCGCGCGCGTCAGCGCCGAGAACGCATCAACCCAGATTCTGGCGCGATTGAGGAACTGAACTTCGCCCAATCGCGGCGCAATGATCTGCGGCAGTCTGTCGCTGACCATTCCGCGTTGATAAAGCGCTTCGTCCCAGGTATCAAGCAAATTGCCCAGGTCATGCAGTTTGCGGTTGAGTACCGGATCGGTTCCTTCGCGGTCCGCCACATGCCGCAACGTCGGGCCGGTATGCCCGGCCTGCATCAGTTCGCGCAGCATGCCGTCAAGTTTTTGCAAAAACCCCGGCCGATCCGCCACGACGTTAAAAAGCTCAAGCTTGTCACGATTCTGTAGCACAAGATCTTCAAGCAGCACCGTGCGCGCCAAATCATCCGCTTCCTGCGTTTGCCCCAGGTTCAGCGCGCGCGCGCACTCAAGCGTTAATCGGCGGAAAGAGAGCACTCTGGCCCGGATAATCCCGCCCAGTTCGCTATGTGCCACCAGCAGGCGCTCGGCCATAAATGTGGCCTGTGCGGGCACAATCCACAAAAGCTCGCCGTTGTTGTCGTCACCGATCGGATTGCGCTTAAGCGCATCGGCAATCTCCGTGACGCAACGGTGCGTTTTGCCCGTGCCTGCCCTGCCTAGTATGAATTGAACCGCCACATCTGCCTCGCAAGTTTATGTCACCACTATAACGTACTTTCCGTGATTTCTCCCGCTTGTGATGATTGCTCTTGCGGCAATAAATCGTCACAATATCCCGGATGAGCAGTCTTCCGAATATCCTTGCCATAGAGACCAGCAGCCGCACGGGTTCCGTCGCAATAGCGCGCGGCGATGAGTTTCTCCGGCAGATCAATCTTCCGCCGCAGATGCGTCACGCTGTTGAGTTAATGCCCGCCATTCAGACGTTGCTTGCCGATGCCGGCTGGCAGCCGCGCGATCTGAATCATGTATATGTATCAACCGGGCCAGGAAGTTTTACCGGCTTGCGAATTGCCATCACCATTGCGCGTTCATTTGCTCATGCGCTCGGTTGCCAGTTGGTTGCGGTGCCGACACTTGATGCGATCGCTCTTAATGCCCCGGCCGACGTGATGAATCTCGCGGCCATTCTCGACGCCAAGCGCGGCCAGGTATTTGCCGCGCGCTATGAACGGCAAAATGGCGTCCTCACACGCACATGGGGGCCGGGCCTGACAAATCCCGCTGATTTTGTCCGCAATACACCTTTTCCGGTGACTCTCACCGGCGAAGGGGTGCAGTATCATCGCGATATCCTGCAATCCGCTCTCGGTGAACATTATCGTGAGTTGTCGCGCGAGCTTTGGTTCGGCACGGCCGCAGGCATTTATGCCATCGGCAAAAAAATGGCCAAAAACGGTGAATTTACGCCCTGGCAGCAGCTTGTGCCCACCTATATCCGCCTGGCCGAAGCCGAAGAAGTCTGGCGTAAAAAGCAGGGCTTGCCCGTTTAATATCACTCAAAATCACGACGTAAATAGCCTGCGCCATCTCCCAAGAAAATGCGCAGTTCCTGCTGCCCCTCAAAAGGTCACAGACTTCAGATAATCCTGCCCTTCCTGTTATCCGACCAGAAAACGGTCAGGCGGTATACCCGCGTTGGGATTCCGCCACCTATCCAATTTTGGTTGTGATCCAGGAGTCCCGTAATGAAAACGATGGGTTTGGGTGTCAAAATCACTCTCGGTTTTGTCGCGCTGATTGTTCTGGCAATTGCTTTGGGCGGGCTTGCCATCTGGAACATGAAGACAGTAGGGCAAAAAGTCACCACTGTCGCCGAATCGCGTGTTCCGGAAGTCAACATCAGTTCTGATTTGATGACTTCCTTTCAGCAAGTGCTGCTTTTTGCCCGTGAATACGGCTTTACGGGCAGCCAGAAAAGCTACGAGAACATACAAAAGGAACTCAAGGATGTTGACGGCGCGCTTGATCGTGGCCGCGATCATCTGAAGAAAATTACGGATGGCGGCGAACTGAAGGTCAAACTTGATGCGTTCAGCAACAAATATGACGAGTATAAGAAACTTCTGGATGACACCAAAGCCAACATTGACGCCTACAATGCCGCTCTTGCCGATGCCAAAAATACGGGTGTCGCATTTGTTGATAACATTAACAAGCTTAATGATGTTGAGGCGACCAAACTCCGTAAAGATCTTGCGGATAAACTTGAAGAAAACAAAATTACTGAGCGTGTCAGAAAAAATGAACTGGCCACCGATATCCTTGCCAATGCATACTCAATGCGCATTCAGAATGTATATATGCAGGCTGAGCGCAGTGGGTCGCGTATTGAAAAAGTACTCGAAAATCAGAAGAAATTGCTTGATTCCTGCAAACAGATCAAAGCGATTACCAGTAAGGCGGAAGACCAGAAGTTGATTGACGATGTAATCTCGGCCACGGCCGCATATGGCGTAAGTTCGCAGACGATGGCCAAAGCCCTCAATACGCTTACCGAAATCGGCAAGCGTCGTCTTGAAGTTTCAGATCAGGCTCTTGAAGAAGCCGGCAAGATTATTGATAGCGGCCTTACCGCCACCACCTCGGCGTCAGGCGAATCCGCAAAGGCTCTGTCAGTATCAACCACAGTCATGCTGATCGGTCTGTCATTTGCGGTTGTTCTGGGTGTTGTGCTGGCCTTTGGCATCACGCGCAGCATTACCAAGCCGGTTCAGCGCATTATTGCCGCACTAACAGGCGGTTCTGAACAAACCGCTTCTGCATCAGGCCAGGTTGCCAGCAGCAGCCAGAACCTTGCTCAGGGCGCCTCAGAGCAGGCCGCGTCTCTTGAAGAGACCACCTCGGCCCTTCAGGAAATGGCCGCTATGACGCAGAAAAACGCCGAAACGGCCCAGCAGGCGTCTACGTATGCCGGGGATGCCAAGAAGGCCGCCGAAGATGGCCATCTTGCCATGACCCGCATGAGTGATGCCATCGGGCAGATTGAAAAATCCGCCGGCGAAACCGCCAAGATCATCAAGGTCATTGACGAAATTGCATTTCAGACAAATCTGCTGGCCCTCAACGCCGCCGTTGAGGCCGCGCGCGCCGGCGATGCCGGCAAGGGCTTTGCTGTTGTCGCCGAAGAAGTCCGCAACCTGGCAATGCGTTCCGCCGAGGCCGCCAAGAACACCAGTGCGCTTATTGAAGAATCCGTGGCAAATGCCCGTAACGGCGTGACTATCGTGACGGATGTGGCCAAAGCGCTTGAGGGCATTAACGTATCAAGCACCAAGGTTCACAGCCTTGTTAACGAAATTGCCGCCGCCAGCAATGAACAGGCGCAGGGTATCAGCCAGATCAACACAGCCATGAGCCAAATGGACCATGTGACGCAATCAAATGCTGCTGCTGCGGAAGAATCGGCCTCTGCTGCCGAAGAACTCTCAAGCCAGGCCGTTGAGCTTAACAGCGTTGTTGCGCGTCTTCAGACGCTTGTCACGGGGCGCATAGAAACGCATGATGATCATGCGCGCGCATCCGCACGTTCATCATCATCGCATCATGAGCATGCCGCATCATCCTCTGTCGCGGTGGCGCATGCGGAACCGGCCGTGCACGAAAAGCCGGAACCCAAAGTGACCAGCAAGGCAAGCAAGGCTGCTTCTGCGATACCGCTTGATGCCAGCGAAGGCTCAAGTGATTTCTCGGACTTTGGCTCAGCGAAGTAAATTCCTGATCACAACGCAGCAGGGCGCGGCGGTTTTCCGCCGCGCCCTGCTTTTTTATGTTTTTATCCCGCGGCAGCCACGGTATGTTTATCAATAATTAATATTGACATGACAGGAAAAAATCACATACTGACAGTATCGTGTCGGAACTCATCAACCATATTCGTGCTCACCGGCTGGCCAAAGGCTGGTCGCAGGAGCAATTGGCTGAAAAAGCGGGTATTTCCCGTGCCGGCGTAAGCGCCATTGAGAACGGTACGCTTGTTCCTTCCGCAGCAGCGGCACTGGCATTGGCGCGCGTATTTGCCTGCCGTGTAGAAGATATTTTTTCGCTGAACGTTCCTGAATCAACACAAAAATCACAATGGGCCTGGCCTCCGATCAATGATTCCTGCCGTTATTGGCGCGCCAAAGTTGGCGAGCGCCGCCTTATTTATCCTGTTGACGCGGGCGCATATCTTCCTCATGACGGCGTATATTCCTCTGGCCAATACCAGGAACTGCGTGACGTGCCGGAAGATCGCACGCTGGTCGTTGCCTGTTGCGATCCGGCCGCGCCCCTGCTGGCCCAGCTTTATACGCAAAGCACGCCGTATCGCATGTTGCTGCTTGATCGTCCCAGTCATGATGCGCTGAATCTGCTCAAACAGGGGCTTGTTCATGTGGCCGGCGTACATTTGGGGCCGGTGGGCAAAAAAGATCCCAATATTGCCGCGGTGCGCCAGGTCTTGGGAGATCCGTTTAATCTTGTTCACCTTGCCGACTGGGATATGGGTATTGCGCTTGCTCCCGGGCTGAAGATTAAAGATCTCGCTGATTTGCGATCGCGCAAATTATCCTGGATCGGCCGGCACGAAAGCGCCGGTGCGCGCGCATGTCAGGACGAAGTGCTTCAGGATGCGCCAATTCCGCGTCATATCGCGGCCAATCATCATGCGGTGGTTGATATCATTCGCAGCGGCTTTGCGCAGGCCGGCGCATGTCTTCGCTCTATTACATGTGACGCACAGCTTGATTATCTGCATGTACGCACGGAAGTTTTTGATCTCTGTTACTTAACACCTGATGATCCGCGTGTGACGGCGCTGCTTACCACATTGCGTTCACCCGGTTTCCGGCAGCTTCTTGGCGATATCCCCGGTTATCACACTGCGCGTTCCGGCGAAATACGATATGAATTTTCACCCCGTGGCGGCGGGGTGGTGACGTTTTCCGTTGATTGAGGGTTATGAACAAGGACTCTGGTATGTTGAATAAAATGATTAAAAGTCTGTTGGTCGGCGCCGCGCTGGTTGCCGTGGGTTTTGGCGCATTGCCGTTGTGTGCCGGCGACCTGACGATTTCCGCCGCCATCAGCCTGAAGGCTTCGCTTGATAAGGCAAAGCCAGAGCTTGAAAAAGCGGCCGGCGGCAAAATCAACTTCAATTACGACTCAAGCGGCAAGCTCAGCGCGCAGATTACCAGCGGCGCGCCGGTTGATCTGTTTTTTTCCGCCGATCAGCAGAATGTGGACAAACTTCAGAAGGCCGGCCTGACACTTGCAGGAACCGAAAAAGATTTCGTCGTCAATGAACTTGTCCTTGTGGCCCCGCTTGAATCAGCCGCGATCACAAGCATCGCAGATCTGGGTACTGACAAGCTCAAAAAGCTTGCCATCGGCGAGCCCAAAAGCGTACCTGCCGGCAAATATGCCCAGCAGACTCTCATTTCGCTCAAGCTTTATGACGGCCTCAAGTCGGCCAACAAGCTTGTCCTCGGCGGCAACGTTTCTGAAGTGCGCACCTATGTTGAGCGCGGCGAAGTGGACGCAGGTTTTGTTTATCGCTCAGATGCCCAAAGCTCCAAAAAACTTAAGATTGTGGATATTGCACCGGCCGGCAGCCATGAGCCGGTGATTTACAAGATGGCCATCATCAAAGATTCAAAAGATATTGAGGCGGCCAAAAAAGTTCAGGAGAAAATCTTCAGTCCCGAAGTTCAGGCGATTTTCGTCAGCTTCGGACTCAAAACGCCCTCGGCCAAGTGATTCCGCTGTTGATATATCGCGCGGAAGCACGCTTTGCGGGCTTCCGCTTCTTTTTGTTCCCGTGATTTTGTGTTGATTTATGGAAGAAATCGCCCGACCCTGGTTGCTTTCTTTTCAGATTGCCTGCGGCGCAACGCTGCTGGCGCTGGTGATCGGTTTGCCTTTGGCTTATCTGCTTGCCCGTAAAAAATTTATCGGCCGCTCTTTACTTGAGGGCGTTTTAATGCTGCCGCTGGTTCTGCCGCCAACGGTTGTCGGCTTCCTTTTGCTGTATGTCCTGGGCCGCTATGGTCTTGTCGGCTGGCTGACCCGCGGCGCAACATCATTACTCTTTACGCGCACCGGCGCGTTGATTGCGTGCACAATTGTGATTCTTCCGCTGCTGGTTTTGCCCGCCAAAGCAGGCTTTGCCTCAATCGCCCGCGAAATGATGGAAGAAGCACAGCTTATGGGCGCGTCACGTTTTCAGATGATGATTCATGTCGCCATTCCGCTGGCGTTTCGCGGCATACTCAGCGGCGCCATGCTCGGTTTTGGCCGCGCACTTGGCGAATTTGGCGCTACGCTGATGGTCGTAGGCGCGGGCGAAAACGTTCGCACGTTGCCGGTTCAAATTTATATTGAGACTTCCGTCAGTAATGACATCGGCGCAGCCTGGCCGGCCGTGCTTGCTCTTGGCGTCACAAGCCTCGCGCTGACTCTGATGCTCAATCGCTTTCGCCTGCTTGATTTTAAGTAATGATTGAATTTTTACCGCGCAGCGCGGTTATTTATTCACTGTTACCTGCACGCGATCCGTGCGGTCCTGTCGCGCAAGCTGTCCGCAGGCCGCGGCGATTTCCCGCCCGCGTGATTTACGGATGTGCGCATTAACGGAATTATTCCGCAGAATATTCTGAAAAGAAAACATTGCCTGTCCCGTCGGCCGCTTAAATGGCAATTCCGGAACTTCGTTATAATAAATCAGGTTAACGTTAGCGCGCAGCTTGCGCGCCACCTGCGCCAGTTCGCGCGCGTGTTCGGGCAGATTATTAATGCCGTCAAGAATAATATACTCAAGCGTCAGTTCGCGGCCGGTCTTCTCAAAATAATAACGCCCGGCCTCAACAATCTGTTCAATGCTGATTCTTCCCGCCCACGGAATAATTTCTTTGCGCAGCGCGTCATTGGGCGCATGCAGAGAAATCGCCAGCGTGATCGGCAGATTCAGATCCGCCAATTGCTTCATCTGCGGCGGCAGGCCCACGGTACTGACCGTAATCTTTCGGCCGCTGATATGATAACCCCACGGCGCCATAAGCGTCGTAATGCTCTTGGCCGTGTTGGCAAAATTCGCCAGCGGTTCGCCCATTCCCATAAACACGACATTGCTGATGCGCCGCTCTTCCGGCAGAGCGTAAAGCACGCGCAGCGCTTCTTCTACAATTTGTCCGCTGGTGAGATTACCTTTGAGTCCCTCAAGGCCTGACGCGCAAAATGCGCACTTGACCGGGCATCCTACCTGCGTTGAGAGACAGACCGTTCTGCGGTGGGATACGATTGTATTGCCGTACTCATCGCACTGATCATCATCGCACGGAATCATGACTGTTTCGGTCAGTCCGCCGTCAGCCCACTTGAACAGATGTTTTTCAGTTCCGTCTTCCGATTTATGCGTGCGCACGATTTCGGATGAAAAAACGTGATATTTTTCCGCCAGCATCTGGCGATCCGCCAGAGACAGGTTTGTCATCTGGGCAAAATCGCTGACGCGCTTTTGAAAAATCCACTCAAAAATCTGTTTCGCTCTGAATTTGGGCATCCCGGCCGCCTCAAGTTCGGCCGAAAGCTCATCAAGTGTCAGGCTTAAAATATGCTGGCTCTGTGTCATGGCTAATATGATATCAAAAACAGGCCTGATTTTCTCAGCGGCCTTAAATCCGCTACAATATTCCGACACACATCCGCCAAAAGTTCCCGGCGGGCAAAGGAGAAACGCGTGCCTGTTGATCAGCCTACTGTCGTGAGTGACTTTTCTCGCTTAACCCCAGCAACGCCGGGCACTTCCGGACGTCGCGGCATGTTTGCGGCAACCGTTGTGGAAAACAGGCCCGTATGCACGGATCATTATAAAATAATCTTCGCGCTTAAATCATTCCCGGCCTCTTTGCCGGGGCAATTTGTTCAGGTGGCCTGTCGCGCGCCAGATGCCCAGCAATACGAAATTCATGAACTGACATGGGAACCGAGCAACAAAATGCCCGCCCTTGTGAATAAAGAATATGCCGAGCGCCAGGCGTTTCTGCGTCGGCCTTTTTCAATCGCGGGCCGCAAAGATGAGCCGACCGGCGTGACTCTTGAGATTATTCATCGTGTCGTCGGCCGGGGCACAGGTTATCTTTCTCATCTTAAAACAGGCGATGTGGTCAACATTCTTGGCCCGCTTGGCAATGGCTTTATGATTCCCGCCACGCTTAAGCATGCGTTGCTGGTGGGCGGCGGCGTGGGTATCCCGCCGATGTTTTACATGGCGCGCGTGCTAAAATCTCGCGGCATTCAGGCCGTCGGCTTCGTCGGCGCACAACGCAAAGATCTTGTCCCGCTGACATTGCCGCCCGCGACTCCCGCGCCCAGTATTGACGGCGACCCGGTATTAAATGCTACTGAATTTGCCTCGTGCGGATTTCCCACAGTGTTGGCCACGGATGACGGATCGCTTGGCATGCGGGGTTTTGTTACGGTGGCGCTCAAGCGTTATCTGCAAAAAAATCCTTCGCTCTCGGCCGCGGATACCGCTGTTTTTGTTTGCGGGCCCACGCCGATGATGCGCGCGACGGCAGGCGTGGCCGAGGAAGCAGGCCTGCCATGTCAGGTCAGTCTTGAGCAACCGATGGCCTGCGGCATGGGTACTTGTCAGAGTTGCGTGATCCGCGTCAAGAACGAAACCGCGCCCGACGGCTGGGCCTATAAGCTGACCTGTACGGATGGCCCGGTTTTTGATTCGCGCACGCTTAAGTGGTGATCGCAGCCAAATTCATGCGGAATCCCCGGCGCAGGTGGTCATCAATGGCATTTACCTGACGACGTGGCGCTCGTCTTCGCCGCCTTCTTCAAGCTGATCCGTAGGGTCCGCGGGCCGGGAGACTTTGTAGCGGCCCTCAACCCAGTTATCAAGATCAAGCAGCCGGCACTGATCTGAACAAAACGGGAACGTTTTGACATCACTGCTGGGTAGGTACTTGCCGCACATGGGGCAGCGAAAAAGATTGCCGTCATTGCCGGGTTGTTTAGGTGGTGTGTTGGGGTTGTTGCTCATGGCCGCATTATATCAAAAAGAAATCGCAACCAAAAAAGAACCCCGAAGCGCATTGCTCCGGGGTTGATGAATCATACAAAACTCAAGTCTGCTGACTCAAGATTTACTGACCCTGCTGCTTAACGCGGCGGCGCGGATCAAGCTCAAGAGCGCCGAAGGTCTGCTCATAACGCTGAACGGCCTGGCTCAGGGCCAGCGCAAGACGCTTGGCGGCATAAAAATTCATCAGTACGCGCGTGTTAACCTCCATCAGAGCCACGCCCGGCTGAGCTTCCTGCTGAAGATTGACGGCAAAGTCAATAAAGACTTCTTCCGGCGTTGCGCCCACGCGGCAAACGTTTGAATATACCGTGGCGGCTTTGTCATCTTTGATCTGAACCTGAACCTGCTGCTGAGGCTGATTGGCTTCGGTCATGAAAATTCTCCCTGTATCTTAAATGTATACCATCATGTCGATCTGAGACATGGCAGGATACGCCAAAAGTGCTTAAAAGTCACGTCAGCAGCGTAAAGAAGAGGTAAATCTCAAATTGCTGCTTTTCGGACGTGTACTTGCCATGCCGATCCGTTTTACAGACGTTGCCGACACCGTACAATTGTTGCATGCAGAACTCACAGGACGAAAAATTCATGACCCTTGCGCTGGCCCTGGCTCAGCGCAATCGTGGCTCAGTTGAGCCAAATCCGGTTGTCGGCGCCGTGCTGGTAAAAAATGGACGTGTGATCGGCAGAGGATCGCATCGTATATATGGTCAGGCCCATGCGGAAGTTAACGCGGTTCGCAACGCCGGGGGCCCGGCCAAAACCCGCGGCGCAACTCTTTATGTGACGCTTGAGCCGTGCTGCCATCATGGCAAGCAACCGCCGTGCACAGACGCCCTGATTGCCGCCGGAGTCAGGCGCGTGGTCTGCGCGATGGCCGATCCTTTTGAACTTGTGGCCGGTAAAGGAATTAAAAAACTTCGCCGCGCCGGAATCAAGGTTGATGTTGGTTGTCTTGAAGGTCAGGCGCGGATGGTTAACGCGCCGTTCATCAAGCGCGTGCTGACCGGCAAGCCCTATGTGATTGCCAAATGGGCGCAGTCGCTTGATGGCGCCATTGCCACGGCGGCCGGCGAATCAAAATGGATCAGCTCCGAGGCTTCGCGGGCCATCGTGCAAAAAATCCGTGGCCGCGTTGACGCCATTCTGGTCGGCATTCAGACGGCGCTTGCCGATGATCCGTTTCTTTTGCCGCGCGTGGATGATTACCGCGATTATAAACGGATTGCCACGCGCATCGTTCTTGATTCGCAATGTCGTTTGCCGCTCAATTGCCGGTTGCTCAAGACAATACAGTTTGCGCCGGTAATGGTGGCGCACGCAAAAAAACTTTCTCCCGCCGCTGAAAAACGCCGCAAGGCGCTGGCTGATCATGGCGTCATGACAATCGGCATAAAGGTTGACCGTACCGGCCGGCCGAATATTTCCGAATTGCTCGCCTATCTCGGCAGCCGCGAATACGCCAATATTCTTGTAGAAGGCGGCGGCGAAGTGCTCGCCGCATTTTTCGCCGCAGACGAAATTGACGAGGCTCACATTTTTATCGCGCCCAAATTAATCCCCGGCGCATCGGCACGCCGGCCTATCGGCGGAGCGCCGCTGGCAAAACTTGCTCTTGCGCCGCAATTGCAGATTGCGGAAATTTCCGTCATTGGTGGGGACATGTATGTTTTCGCGTATAGTACGTCAGGGAATAATCCGTCATAATTGATCCGTCATTTGTTCATGCTTAATCGGCGGTTCCGCTGTGATAAAGCTGCCGGTATCTCCTGGGAGAAATTCCGGTAAGCTTGCTAAACCATGCCGCAAAATGGGAAGGCTGCGCAAACCCGAGATCATATGCGATCAATTTGACCGGCCGGGACGTGCGCTCAAGAAGCTGACATGCGCTTTGCACGCGTTGCCGCGAGGCATATTGCATCAGCGGAATATGAAAATATTCCGTAAAAACATGCGAGAGCCTGCTTGCCGACAGGCCCACGGAATGCGCCAGGCTCTCTACGGAAAAACCTTTGCGCCAATCCCACTGCGAAAGCAGGCTGAGTGTATGCGTCAGTCTTTCGTCAGGCAACTGGCATGATGTCGGCGCGATCCCGGCTTGCGTCATCACCTGAATATATGCTGTCAACCAGTGATTCATTGCCGTATCAAGTTCAAGATGCGCCAGCGGATCGGCCGATCTTTCGGCAAGGCCGCGGCCGGCGGCGCCGAGCGTTCGCGGCGTTTGTTTAAGTAATTCACTGCCCGCCAGATTGAGTTGCTCAATGAGTTTTGGTTTGCGCACGATAATCGGCGACGCAAACGGAAAAAGTGCTCTGCCATCATGCCAATGCAGTGTGAATTTGATGGAGAGCAAAACCGCATCGGCATCAAATTGGCGCCTGAGTGTGCGATCCGGCAGCAGAACCCACTGATTTTTGTGGGCGCGAATCGTCTTGCCTGAATCCGCAATCTCAACGCCGCCCTGAATCATTCGCCATGCCAAAAGCTGGCCTTCGTTTCCTGATGTTCCCGCATAAACGCCCGGCCGGCCTTCGCTGACCCAGACCAGCCTGCGGCCGACCTGCTGCCAGTGTTTTAAGAACATCTTGTCGCTGTTTATAGCGGTTTTTAATAAGTGTTCAGCGGACATTGATTATCTCTTTATATGGTATTTTACGAAGGATAAGTCACAATATATACAGAACAACCATTTGTCATACAGCAAGTATAAGATAGTTTATTTTTGGCACAAAGGATAAAATATGGCTGCCGATATGCCTCCCGCCGTTGAGATTCCGATTCTCGCCGAATGCCCCGTCGCAGATGGCATTCAGGGCATCTGGTACGGCAATCAGCCCACCAAATCCCAATATGCGTTCAAGTACAGCGGCGGCCTGGCGACTTATCCCCAGCAACACGCGCCGATAGCCATATATGATGCTTCTGTTGATCGTACTTATTTTGTATATGGCGCAAGTTCAACAAAGCTTGAGCTGTTTACCGCTGAAAATGCGCCGATCATGGAAAAACTCGGCAACACCATCGGCTGCGTGAGCTATTTTGATCACAAAACCCGAATGTTCGCCCGGCCGCGTCGGCTTTATTGCCGCAATGTGCTTGATCCGCACGAAAATCCCGTCCTCAGCATTGACAAGGACGGCTATCTGTTGGTTTTTGCGCCCAGTCACGGCAGCGGCCGGCTCAGTTTTATTCTTCGCAGCCGCAAACCATATGACATTTCTTCCTTTGAAGTCATGGCCACAATGCGGCCGGAGAATAATTTTTCATATCCGCAGCCCTGGTACATTCCGGGCAGCGGCATTGCTTTTCTGCATACGGCGTATCAGAAAGGCTCGCGCCGGCTGATGGTTCAGCGTATGCATGACACGCAAAAATGGTCCGGCTGGGATGATCGTTACCAGCTTTCGGGTATTGCCCAGGGTAATTATCAGATTAGCTGGCCTGACGGGCAGGGCGGTCTGGGCACGGCATTTGACATGCATCCGCCGGTAAAGGCCGGCCAGATTCCGCTGAATTTTCGCACCAACATTTATTATCTGCATACACGGGATGCCGGCGCAACATGGCAAACCGTCACAGGCGAAACGCTCAAACTTCCGCTGGCGGAAATTCAAAATCCCGCTCTGGTTTATGACGCGCAAAGCGAAGGCAAGCTGATTTATCTCAAGGATCTTGCGTATGACGAAAATCATCGGCCGCTGATTTTATATGTGGTCGGTTCAAGCTGGGTGCCCGGCCCGCAAAATCCTCCCGTTCAGTGGATGTTGGCCGCGTATGACGGAAAAAAATGGCAGCATCACCCGATCACCACAAGTCAGCATAATTACGATCACGGCTCAATGTATCTGCTTTCGCCTGATGATTGGCGCATCATCGCGCCAACATCGCCCGGCGTTGCGCCGTATGCCACTGGCGGACAGATGATGCTTTGGCAAAGCCGTGACCGCGGCGTAACCTGGCGGCGGATCAAGGAAATCACCACCTCGCCGGGCCTGAATCATACGTATGCGCGCAAGCCGCTTAACGCTCAGCCTGATTTTGCCGCGCTCTGGGCCGACTCTACCGGCTATTTACCGTCGCCTTCGCATCTGCATTTTTGTGATATCAACGGCAACGCATTCAGGATGCCTTTTAATTTTGGCGGCAAGGATTTTGCTCCGCCAGAGAAGGAATAAATCTTCTCAAAGATTTTTCCGTCACGCTTTGGCCGCGCTGAATTTCGTCAGATCATGGCCTGTGGGTTCCTGAAAAACCCGCAGGCCAAATTCCGGCATGATGGCAAGCAGATGATCAAAAATATCCGCCTGAATGCCTTCGTAATCAACCCATTTGGTATTGTTTGAAAAAACGTAAATCTCAAGCGGCAGTCCGTGCGCTTTGGGCTCAAGCTGGCGCACCATCAGCGTCATGCTCTTATGTATGCTGGGATTCTGGCGCAGATATCCCTGAACATATTCCCGGAATGTGCCGAGATTCGTCAGCCGCCGGCCGTTGACTATTGTCTCAGAATCAACAGCTTTTCCCGCGTTAAACCTGCCGATGTCCTCAATCTTCTTTGCCAGGTAATCCTTGAGCACGTCAAAGCGTTGCAGGTGCAGGACCTGTTCCTGCGTCAGAAACGTCACGCTGGTCATATCAATGTTAAGCGCGCGCTTGATGCGTCTCCCGCCGGATTCCGACATTCCGCGCCAGTTCTTAAATGAATTATCCAGAAATTTATGCGTCGGGATCACGCTGATGGTGTTGTCCCAGTTGCGAATGCTCACCGTATGCAGCGCAATATCCACAATTGCGCCGTCGGCGTTGAACTGCGGCATCTCAATCCAGTCGCCGACGCATATCAGGTTATTGTGCGTTAACTGGATGCCCGCCACCAGTGACAGCAGCGTATCGCGGAACACCAGCAGAATCAGGGCCATCATTGCGCCCAGGCCGGAGATAAACATCCACGGCGATTCGTCCATCATCACCGCGACGATATAAATTCCCGCAAAAATATACGCAATAATCAGGACAATTTGCAGCAATCCTTTAATCGGCCGATTACGCGAAATGGTGTAGCTCGTATAAATATCATTGATTGCGCTGAGCACCGCCGAAAGAACCCGAAGCATGATGATGACCAGCGCGCCGATGAATAATTTGTGTATAAATGCGCCATATTCCGGCGGCATGCTCACCAGCAGACGAATGCCGTGATGCAGAATCATCAGCGGAACAACCCAGCTTAAGCGCGCAAAAACGCCATGTTGAATAAATTTTTCATCCCATGTCGTTTTGCTCTTTGCCGCAAAATACTGAATCAGCTTCAGGCCGTATCGCTGCGTGATAAAAAGACCGGCCCACGCCACCGCCAGCGCCGCGCAAATCTGCACAAAATCCGCCATCACTGGCCGGCTGCTGAACCACACCGTTACCCACTCATAAGGATTGCTGCGCCATAAAGAACTTGTCGGCGCCGTGGCCGTGGCCTGAGCGGCCCAATTCAAAAAACAAAAACTCATCATCTCCTCCGAATGCCGGTACATATTGCTCCGCACTTTTTTCATTAACAAATGCGGCCGCGCAACACAACCCTGATTCGGAAGAAAATTCAAAAATAATACAGATTGCCTGACTTTTTTTAGGAACTTATTTTTATCCCTGGCGGCTTCTGCGATAAATCGCCGGCGGCACGCCGGTGATCAACCGAAACTGGCGCGAAAAAAAATAAACATCATGATAACCCAGGCGCGAGGCTATCAGCTTGATCGGGTCATCCGTGTGCACCAGCAGCCGCCGCGCCGCGCCGATGCGCGTATGCAGCAGATAAGTATGCGGCGATACTCCCGCCACCGCGTGAAATTTTCGCCTGAATGTGGACTCTGACATCCCCAAACTCTGCGCCACGCGCGCATAATCCGGCGTGCCTCCGTTGATAAACGGCGCAAGCAGTGCCGTGGCGCGGTCAATCCACCGCTCGCTGGGCGCCGATTCAGCATCATGCTGCTGCATGATTTCTCCGGCGCGCGCATCAGCCAAATCAAGCAATATCCCCTCAAGTGTGTGCACCGCGCGCAACTGGGATCGCCGGTTTGTTTGATTGGCCAGCGCCAGCAACTGATCAAAACGACGGGCATATTGCTCGCGCGCAGTCGCCGGTTGCGGCGGCACGGGGAATAGTCCGTCACTTTGCCACTGATCTACCAGCGGCCCGCGAAAAGCCAGATAGCGATGCACCCAGTGATGCGTCCCTTCCCCGGCCCGAAAGCTGATTCTCGGACCCGGATACGCAGACCAGAAATGCGCCCCCTTCAGCAACGTCCTTTTACCGGCAATAGTCAGGTCCACAATGCCGCCGGCCATGAATTGCAGGGTACAATAACCCTCATAGTGCTTATCAATGTGATGGTCACATTGCGGCACATATTCGCCATAAAGGAAGGTTAAGGCGCTGATTGGCATAATGACCGTATTATACAAAAATCGGTTACCGCGTGCATAGCAAACAACTGGTTCCGGGTCATAATTTATCTATAAGAGCCTGTTTAAGAAGTAGGCGGCGGCCAGATGTGCAGGCCCAAAGACAGACCAGCAGATGGCCCCGGATACTTCTCAAACAGGCACTAAGTCGTCGGGATTGACACTGACACCCTTCGTAGATCATTGTTCGTTGATCGAGAAAAACGGAAGCGGGATCGTGCTGGTTGCCTGTGTACCGGCGCCACATGAACCACGCCATACGATCAACGATAGACGGCCAACGACCAACGCTTTTTGAGGTTCTTATGGCTTCGCAGAAACCTGTCGCTTTAGTCACCGGTGCGGCGCGCGGTATCGGCCGCGGAATCGCCGCTCACCTTGCCACGCTTGGGTATACCGTGGTCATTAACAGCGTTTCTCCGCCGCCGGCTCCGCCGGCCATCGGCCCGGCCGAATCTCTTAAAAACGAAATTGAGGCTGCCGGCGGATCGGCCGTATGCTGCCGCGGCGATATTTCCGTCGCCGCTGATCGCGTTAACCTCATCAACTTCATCAAGGAAAACTTTGGCCGCCTTGACTTGCTGGTCAATAACGCCGGCGTCGCCCCGACTGAACGCAAAGACATGCTTGAGGCTACCGAAGGCAGTTTTGATCGCCTCATCCACATCAACCTCAAAGGCCCGCATTTTCTCACTCAGCTTGCCGCCAATTACATGATTGAATTGCAGAAGGCCGGCACGATTGAAAAAGGCCGCATCTGTTTTGTCACCTCTATTTCCGCATACACCAGCAGCACCAACCGCGGCGAATATTGCATCAGCAAAGCCGGCCTGGCGATGGTTGTTTCTCTCTGGGCGGATCGCCTGGGCGAATTTGGCATTCCGGTTCTTGAGTTCCGTCCCGGCGTCATCGCCACTGATATGACCTCCGTCGTAAAAGGCAAGTATGACAAGCTGATTGCCGATGGTTTGTTTCCGATCAAGCGCTGGGGCCAGCCGCAGGATGTGGCCCGCGCGGTCGGCGCATTTGCGCGCGGCGATCTTGATTACTCAACCGGCGTAAGCATTGATGTCAGCGGCGGTTTTCAGATTAAGAGACTGTAAACAAACGCGAAAGACGAATCGCGAAACGCAAACCATTCGCGGATGATTATCTTTCGGTCTCGCGTTTTGAATTTCGCGGTTCGCGTTTTTCTCGACACCATTTTAAGGGTGCCAGCACAATGAAGATGAACAATAACCTCAAGCCTGCCGATCTTTCTTCCGGACTGACGAAGCTTTTTTCGCTCGCCGGTAAAAAGATTCGTGATCTTGATAAAAACTGGGATACTTCGCGCGGTACGCCGGTGTTTACCGTTGGCGGCAAATATACCAGTCGCGGATGGACCGAATGGACGCAAGGTTTTCAGTACGGCTGTGCGTTGCTGACTTTTGATGTCACCGGCGAAAAGGATCTTCTTGAGATCGGCCGCAGCAAGACGCTCAAGTTCATGACGCCGCACGTCACGCATATCGGCGTGCACGATCACGGTTTTAATAATCTCTCAACGTATGGCAATCTGCGCCGCCTGATGAAGGAAGGCCGCATTGATAACAACGCATGGGAAATGGCGTTTTATGAGATGGCGCTCAAAGCTTCCGGCGCGGTTCAGGCCGCGCGCTGGGCTGATGTCGCCGATGGCGGTTTTGTTTATTCCTTTAATGGCCCGCATTCGCTTTTTATCGATACGGTCCGCACGATCCGCATTCTGGGCGTGGCGCATCAGCTTGGCCACGTGCTCATGGGCGAAAATGACCGCAAGATCAATCTGCTGGCGCGCAGCGTTATTCATGGCCTGACTTCCGCCAAATATAGCATTTATTACGGCGAAGGTCGCGATGGTTACGATGTTCCGGAACTTCGCGGCCGCACCACGCACGAAGCGGTCTTTAACCGCAACGACGGCCGCTTCCGCTGCCCCAATTCACAGCAGGGTTTTTCGCCCTTTACCACGTGGACGCGCGGCCTGGCCTGGGCCATCGTCGGTTATGCCGAAGAACTGGAGTTTCTTGCCTCTCTGCCGGAAAGCGAATTTGGCAAGGATGGCATGCCCGCGAAGGCCGAAGTTCTGAAGGTTTACGAAAAAGCCGCCCGCGCCACCTGTGATTTTTACATCACGCAAGCCGCGGCCGCCGACGGCATCACATACTGGGATACCGGCGCGCTCAACATCAGCAAACTTGGCGATTACCGCACACGCAATGCGGAACCTTATAACGATTATGAGCCGGTTGACGCTTCCGCATCAGCCATTGCCGCACAGGGTCTGCTGCGTTTGGGCCACTATCTGGGCAACGCCGGCGCGCAATATATGCAAGCCGGCCTGGCCGTCACGCAAACACTGCTGACTGATGCGTACCTTGCCGTCAGCGATAGCCATCAGGGCCTGCTTTTGCATTCTGTTTATCACCGCCCCAACGGATGGGACAACATTCCCGCCGGCCGCAAAGTTCCGTGTGACGAAAGCAGCATGTGGGGCGATTATCACCTGCTTGAGCTTGGCGTATACGTCAACCGCCTCGCGAAAGATCAACCGTACCTGACGTTCTTTGACGCTAAAAAATGACACGGGAACACGGAGACGCGGGGACACGGAGATTTCTCAACGTCAAGCATCTCCGCGTCGCCGAGTCTCCGTGTCATCGCGTCTGTTTAGGAGAAACCTATGATTACCACACAGGATCTGGCAAAAACGCCGGGTCGCCGCTATCCCGCACGCCGGCTGACGCAGAATGTTGTCGGCGGCGCATCGCCGGTTCAGGCTAAAAACTTTGCCGTCGGCAATGTCACGCTTGATCCCAACGGCGGCCAGGTTCCGTGGCACAATCAGGAGCAGGAAGAAGTTTACTTCATCATTGAGGGCACCTGCGAATTTTGCCTCGGTACGGAAAAAACAATCCTCACCGCCGGCATGGCCGCGTATATTCCGCACAAAATTTTTCATCAGCTTACGAACGTCGGCAGCACCCCGGCCCGCATGATTTACATTTACGGCCCGGCCGGTGACGTGGCTCACTGGCGCCAGGAACTTGCCGGCACGCTGCCGCCCGCAGGCGTTGGCGATACGCCTCCGCTGCCGGCCGGCGCGCATCCGCAATGCACAGAGAAACCAAAAGAGTAAAAACGCGAACGATAAAACGCCAAACGCGAAACAAAAAAGTGTCGTCTTTCCCTTTCGCGTTTCGCGGTTCGTCTTTCGAGTTTTCGCTGTGAATAAGTTTAAAAAGCAAGATAAAAGGACTCATATGACAACGCACAAAATCGGCATCATCATGAACGGCGTCACCGGCCGCATGGGCACCAATCAGCACCTCATGCGCTCAATCGTCGCCATTGTTAAGCAGGGCGGCGTTAAAATCAGCGATGACGAAGTGATCATGCCTGATCCGATTCTCGTCGGCCGCAACGAAGGCAAGCTTCAGAAGCTCGCCGCCATGTCCGGCATTAATCCCAAGATCAGCACGGATCTTAAAAAGTGTCTGGCCGATCCGCAGTATACGGTTTATTTTGACGCGCAGACTACCGATCGCCGCTGCGAAAGCGTTAAGCAGGCCATCGCCGCCGGCAAACATATTTATTGCGAAAAGCCCACCGCCGTTCACACGGCCGACGCTCTTGAGCTTTATACCCTGGCCAAAAAAGCCGGCGTCAAAAACGGCGTCGTTCAGGATAAGCTCTGGCTGCCGGGCATCATGAAGCTTAAACAGCTTATCGCCAGTGGTTTTTTTGGCGAGATCCTTTCTGTCCGCGGCGAATTTGGTTACTGGGTTTTTGAGGGCGATGTCGTCCCGGCGCAGCGCCCAAGCTGGAATTACCGCAAGGAAGACGGCGGCGGCATGATCATTGATATGCTCTGCCACTGGCGTTACCTGGTTGATAATGTCTTCGGCAACATCAAGGCGGTTTCGTGCCTCGGCGCCACGCACATCAAAGAACGCGTGGACGAAGCCGGCAAAACATATAAATGCACGGCCGATGACTCGGCCTACAGCACTTTTGAGCTCGAAAACGGCATCGTTTGCCACTTCAACTCAAGCTGGTGCGTGCGCGTACGCCGCGATGACCTGCTGACCTTGCAGGTTGACGGCACCAAAGGCTCGGCTGTCGCCGGCCTGCGTGATTGCGTCAGCCAGCAATATAACAACACGCCGCGTCCGGTCTGGAATCCCGACATTGATAACCCGATTGATTTCTACGGCACATGGGCCAAAGTCCCCAGCCAGCAGATATTTGACAACGCCTTCAAGATTCAGTGGGAATTGTTCCTCAAGCACATCGTGCTCGGCGGCGAATTCCGCTGGTCGCTGCTTGAGGGCGCAAAGGGTGTTCAGCTTGCTGAGCTGGGCCTTAAGAGTTCTGAACAGCGTAAATGGCTTGATGTGCCGAGCCTGGCGTAAGGCAATTGATATGCGACACCGTCCCGGCGTAGGGACGATTCATAGGGCCCGTGGCCGCGAGGCTGCGGGTCTTTTTTTGTTTCATCGCTTATAATCATAGACGATGATCTATAAACCGGAGTCATAAGCCATGAGTGTCGCGGATGTTTTAGATAAGCCTGTTGTTGAGTCTGCCATTCAGAAAGTTCCGCAATCGTTAATCATGTTGATCGCGGCCGCGTGCGGGTTAATCGTCGCAAACATTTATTATGCTCAGCCGCTGGCCGGGCCCATCAGCCAATCGCTGGGCCTCTCAACGCAATCCGCCGGATTGATCGTCACCATGACGCAAATCGGTTACGGTCTGGGTTTGCTGCTGATTGTGCCGATGGGGGATCTGTTTGAGAATCGCAAGCTGATCGTCAGCGTGATCGTGCTTTGTGCGCTTGCGCTGCTGGCCGCGGCGATATCGCCCAATGCCGCCGTATTTCTCCCCGCAATGCTGGCCATCGGTTTTCTGGCGGTTTCCGTTCAGATTCTGGTTCCTCTCGCCGCGCACATGGCCACGGATGCCACGCGCGGCCGAGTTGTCGGCAACGTGATGAGCGGCCTGATGATGGGCATTATGCTCGCGCGGCCGGTCGCCAGTTTTGTCACGCAGCTTTTTTCCTGGCACGTTGTTTTTTACGGCTCAGCCGTAGCCATGATCCTGCTTGCCGCTTTGTTGCGCCGCGCATTGCCCCGGCGCATGCCTGAATCGCAACTGCGTTACGGTTCTCTTCTGAGTTCTATGATTCATCTGCTTTTGCATACGCCAGTGCTTCAGCGCCGTTCGTTGTATCACGCCTTTATGTTTGGTGCATACAGTCTTTTCTGGACCACCACGCCGCTGTTGCTGGCCGGGCCTGAATTTCATATGTCGCAAGGCGGCATTGCGCTCTTTGCTCTTGCCGGCGTGGCCGGCGCGATCTCCGCGCCCATTGCCGGACGCATTGCGGATCGCGGCTTTACCCGCGGCGCCACCGCGCTTGCCATGCTGCTGGCCATCGGCTCATTCCTGATGACCTTTATCGGTGCGCATGGCTCAATTCTTCGCCTGGCGATGCTGGTATCCTCGGCCATTCTTCTTGATTTTGGTGTGATCGCCAATCTGGTTCTCGGCCAGCGCGCCATTTACAATCTCGGCGCGGAATTTCGCAGCCGCCTCAACGGGCTTTATATGGCCATTTTCTTCGCCGGCGGCGCAGTTGGCTCGGCCCTCGGCGCATGGGCCTTTGCCCACGGCGGATGGTCATTGACAACCTGGCTCGGCGCAGCTTTCCCCGCCGCCGCATTGCTTTACTTTGTTACAGAAAAAACGCTGAACGCTAAACGGTGAACGCTGAAAAAGAAAAGCGTGGCGTTCTTCCTTCTTTCAGCGTTTATCGTTTAGCGTTCATCGTTGCTTCTTCGCTTATTTTTTCCCATAAAACGCAGCGAAAAGCGAATTTTTATGCAGAATATCCGTCTCGCCAAAGCCTACTTTTCGCATCAGGTCAATTTGATACATCAGCGGCCGGGGCGTATCTTCTTTTTCAACATACGCAAAGACCGCGTCGCGATATTTTTCTCCTGTTTCGCCGCCGCCTTTAAGATTGGCCAGATAGTCACCCCAGCGTTCATGCATCATCTTTTGTATGCCGGGGCACATTTGCTCCACCATATCAAAAATCACAAAGCTGCCGCCGGTGCGCAGCGCCGAGTAGATTTTGGTAAACACCGCATGCCATTCTTCATCGCCGCGCAAATGATGCAGTGTGGCCGAGGCCAGCACAATATCAAATTGTTCCTTGCCAAGATCAATATCGCGCATATCGCCCTGAATCGTGCGCACGGTTCCGCTGGTGAGCGGGCGAATGCGTTCGGCGGCGCGATCAAGCATGGGCTGGCTTAAATCCACAAGCGTACAGTTCATATTCGGTTGGCGGGTCAGCATTTTAATCGTGTAATTTCCCGCGCCGCAGCCGATATCAAGCAGATTCCGCGCGCCGGGCGTTAACTCTTTGGCCGTTTGCGTTACCAGATCAAGACACAGCGGCGAATCAATCGTGGCCGATTGCCCTGTCTCAAGATTACTGAATCGCTCAACATCGTGATCAAAACGTTCCCGGATTTCCTGTACCGTTGATTTTTGCATGACAACCTCAATGTGGAGAAACGCTAAATGATGAACGCTAAACGCAAAAAGGAAGAAGAACGCTGCATTTTCCCCTTTTTCAGCGTTTAGCGTTCAGCGTTTTAGCTTAACCTCGCTGTCATGAAGTCGCGATTATGCGCCTTAAATCCCGCAGACTCGTATAATTTTTTCGCGACCGTGTTCTCGCGATCTACTTCAAGACGCACGGCCAGCAGTCCCTGTTTTTCGGCGGACTCCATAAAATACTTCAGCGCCTGGCGGCCAAAGCCGTTGCCGCGATATCCCGGCACAATATAAAGCTCATCCAGAAAACCGCACGGCCCGCCGAACTCAAGACTCATCAGCACGGTCAGCACCGCATAGCCGGCGATTTGTCCTTCATACTCAATCAAAAACACGCGCCCGGCCACCGGATTATTAAGCAGCAGCGTCACCGCATTGATGACACGCTCATCAAGTGCAATTTTTTCATGGGTATACAGTTCCTTCATCAGCGCAAGAACCGCATCAAGATCCTCAATCGTAGCACCGCGATATGTCAGCACATCACACCTTTGTCAGAGAGGTTTTACGCGTGAATCTCCACGCGCGAAAATAAAACAGTGTACACCATACCCCCGCTCCGATGCGAAGCACCAGGGCCGCAATTCCCACCGCTGTGATCAGATACGTTCTGCCATAGGATACGTGTGACTTAAATGCCAGCATCCAGAAAATAGTCTGCGTCAGGCCAATAAACGTATTCATGATCAGCAAGCCGGTAATCGCCCAGTATTCGGCGGCCCATTGGCGGCGATTGAGCGTTATCGTCACGCGCGATATGGCATAGGCAATGATCAGCAACATAACCGTGCTGAAGCACGCGCTGAATGCGTTCATGGCGACAATCCATTCAATCGTCATGCTAGTTCGCAACAGCATAACATTCGCAAGATAGTAAGTGATTGTAAATGCCAACTGTAAACTCAATACGATATATACCAGTCTCGTGCTGCGGCGATTGCTTTCCGATATTTTGGCGGCCGCGGAAAATAGCATGACATAACCGACGATATTACCGGCACTGACCAGTATGCCCCACGGTTGAGAGACATAGCTCATTGCTCTCATCAGCCACATGCCCCATTGAACTGCGACCTGGGACAATAAATTGATACCCAAATGACATAACAAATAAGCAAGTTGGCCAATGCCGATGCACGTTAGCACCAGAAATCCGTTTGAGAGCCTGCTCATGGCCTCGTTTTGCATCACCGGCGCTTGCGAGTAGTTCAGTTCAGGTGTTAATGACATGATGGTTAACCCTCACGATTGATTGATTTGCGACAATAAGCGTACCCGGCCCGCTGCGGGTTTACAAAAGTTTTATCGCGTCTACAATGAATCAGTATGCGGCTTATAGCTCCGGTCCCTTTGCGGGCCGGGGCACGATTTGCGTGTGGGCGACAAACCTCATGCGGATAGTTCATTATTGGTGTGCAAAAATCCCCGTTATCACGGGAACTCATATGATCGGGAGATCCTTATGACGCGTTTTTCTTCTGTGACGGTTTGTCTGCTTCTCGCCAGCGCTGTAGGCGCGGCGATGATGACCGGTTGCGCGGACGAATCTCTCCCGAATCGCCGCGGCATTGAGCGCCCGCCGCTTATTACCGAAAGCAACAAAGCCAAAGATGACGCCGAGCATC
This sequence comes from uncultured Phycisphaeraceae bacterium, assembly GCA_964610975.1. GTDB lineage: Bacteria > Planctomycetota > Phycisphaerae > WQYP01 > WQYP01 > CAZSYN01. Next base: position 270,872 of record CAZSYN010000007.1, on the reverse strand, counting down.
GCGAGCTTGAGGGCCGCCAGCGCGAACTTCCGGCCAGCGGCGGCAGCAAGGAATTTCCCGGCCAGTCTCGCCTTGATCAGAATGATGACGCCATGCGTCCCGTCGCATTGCTTGCCGATGGCATGTGCGGCGAAGATGGCTGCTGCGTAAAGGCCAAAAAGAAATCCTGCGATAAAGAGCTTTATAACGAAGATAAACCCGTCATGGTCCCCGGCAAAACCGTACTGGTTCCCGGTACCGGATACAGTATTGATCCTGATTGGGGTACTGAGCAGGCTCTTGTCGCCACTGAGCAACGCGCCTGGCCGGTCATTACCACGGGCGTTATTTCGCCTGGCGTTCAGCATAATCCTCAATATGTGCGCGGCGGCCTGTGGCGTGAGGAAATCAACAAGGCCACCTTTAATCCCTGCGCCGGTGATCTGCTTGAGGCGCCGATCTGGTTTGGCCAGATCATTTCGCTGCCTGTTCAGGCCATTTTCGCCTGCCCCTGGTCGCAAAAAACGTCACACGAACCTGTGCCTGCCGGTCTGTATCAGGGCTATCTGCCAACCGCCGGCGAAATTCACCCCGCTCCCATTCCTGGCAAATTTGAATTTGTTTATCCGGAATATAGTCCCAAGCAAAACATGGGCGCCAACACCGGCGGCATTCAGCAGCTTGAGAGCGCCAACAAGGGCCTCGTTACCACGATCCCGACAACGCAACCGGCAAAATAGCCACGTGTCCGCGCGCGCATAACGCGTAGTAAAATAAAATCGTAGAGCGCAATGCGCACTGAATCAATTTATCGTTGATCGTGTGTTGTTGATGGTTTATCGTTTTTTTCTTCAGCGTTTATCGTTCAGCGTTCAGCGTTTCCTCAATTCACCCAATATCGCTCGCCAGTTCTTTTACGATCGCATCGCTCACCGGCACGCCTTTATCCGTCAGGTGGATGCGCTGCTCATCAAGCTCAAGGATATTAAGTCCCGCATATTTGCGTGCCGTTTTTTCCGCCGCCGGCCGAAGATTCACACCCGTCACGCGCGCAAACGCATCAAGATTGATTCCTTCCGCCAGCCGCAGCCACAGCATGATCAATTCGCCGGCGCGCTGTTCAGGCGTCAGTTTCTCCATTTGCGTCAGCGGTAATTGCGGCGCCGGCGCATTGAGCGCATCAAGATAATGCGCCAGATTCTGCACGTTTTTCCACCGCCACTGGCCATAACCGCTCGCGGCGCTCGGGCCCCAGGCAAGCCAGCTTGATCCCTGCCAGTAATGCAGATTATGCCGGCATTCGCGCCCCGGCAGCGCGTGATTGCTTGTTTCGTAACGATGCAGTCCCGCGCGCGTAAGCTCCTCATAAGCAATGCTAAAGAGATCAAGTTCCGCGTCTTCGTTCATCACCGCAAATTCGCCGGCGTGCATGCGCGCCGTCATGGCCGTATTCGGTTCATAAATCAGCGAATACGCACTGACATGCTGCGGCCCCAGCTCAATGGCTCTTCGCAACGAATAGCGCCACGATGCGGCCGTTTGTCCCGGCGTGCCAAAAATCAGATCCACATTTAAATTATTGATTCCCGCCGCGCGCGCGAGGGCAAAGGCACGCTCAACATTTTCCGGGTCATGATCACGCTGAAGTACCGCCAGTTCCGCCGGGACGAAGGATTGTGCGCCAAAGCTGATTCTGTTAATGCCAAATTCCGCCAGCACGGCCGCGCGGTCCGCACAAAACGTGTTCGGATTCGCCTCAATGGTAAATTCAGTAACTTGCGATAATTCCGTATGTTGCTGTATCAGCAACAGCAGTTGCCGCAGATGTTGCGCCGAGAGCAGTGTGGGGGTTCCGCCGCCAATAAAGATGGTCTCTGGCCGGGGCTTGCCAAAATGCTCAATGGCCATGCGCATCTCATTTTTCAGCGCCGCCAGGTACGCTTCGGCCTGATCAAGATGACCAGCCACAGAATAAAAATCGCAATAATGACATTTTACCGTACAAAACGGCACATGAACATAAACCGCGCGCACATCGGCCTGCGGCATCACATCCGGAAGCGCCGCATAGCGGGTCTGTTTGGCATTGAGAATCGGTAATCCTGACATCAATAATCATTTCTGCTTGAAAGCGAAAGACATCACAGGTAGCGTAACGTTTAATTCGGCGGAGTCATCACGTATTATACAGCAACACTCAGCAAACTTCCGGAGAGTCGCGATGCAAGTTGTCCTTGTCATGTTCAAAGCAAACGGCCAGCGGAAAGAATTTACGCTCAAAAAAGCGGTCACTCACATTGGCCGCGGCAATGAGTGCGAACTTCGTATTCCGCTTGGGGTTGTCTCGCGCCAGCATTGCCAGCTTTCCGTCAGCGAGGCTGGCCTGTTCCTGCTTGATCTTGATTCCTCAAACGGAACTCTGGTCAACAATCGCCGCGTAAAAGAAACCAAGGTAGAGGCTGGCGACACGATTACCATTGGTCCGGTTGTGTTTACCGTTGTCATTGACGGCCAGCCTGAGCAGGTTAAGCCTGTGCGCACCGTTATTGTAGAAAGTTCCGTTGAGCCGGTTCAGACCGCATCAATGGAGGATTCCGCCACGATTGATGTTGACCTGGCAAACGATAAAGAAGATGACAACGATCTTGGCGGCGGCGCCAGCAGCAGCGGCAGCTATACGCCCCCGGCCGTGCCGCCGCAACCCAAACCGCGCCCGCAATGAGAAAAACGGGGACGCAGCTAGTTAAAAACTAGCTGCGTCCCCGTTTTATTCTTCTTTATATTTACCGTATCTTCTGGAGTTCACATGTCCGCATCCTCCGTTACTCCCGTTATTATCACCGGCGCCGCTGGCCGCATGGGTAAACGCCTGATTTCTCTGGTCATGCAGCAACCGGATAAACTCAAGCTCGTGGGTGCGGTTGATCGTGCGGATTCTCCGTTCCTCGGCCAGGATGCCGCGCAAGTCGCCGGCGCAGGCGCCAATTCAGGTGTTGCTATTACAGCAACACTGCCGGATGCGCTTTCCCCATCACCCCGGCCGGTGATCATTGATTTTTCGGCGCCTGTGGCCACGCGCCTGATGCTCAAATCCGCGGTTGATCGCAAATGGGGCATGCTCATCGGCACTACCGGGCTGACGGCCGATGACCAGAAGCTTATTGATCAGGCCGGCGCCACAATCCCGATTCTTCAGGCCGGCAATACGGGTCTTGGCATCAACGTTCTGCTGGCCATAGTCTCGCAGATCGCCCAGAAACTCGGCCCTGATTTTGATATTGAGATCGTTGAGGCGCATCACAATCAAAAGAAAGACGCACCTTCCGGAACCGCCATGGCGCTTGCCGAATCAATCTGCAAAAGCACCGGGCGCACCACCGAAAAAGATCTTGATTACGGCCGCCACGGTCACGAAGCCAAGCGCGTCCCCGGAACCATCGGCATGCACGCCGTGCGCGGCGGCGATATCGTCGGCGAGCATACCGTGATGTACGCCGGCACCGGTGAGCGTGTTGAGGTTAAGCACATCGCCACCAGCCGCGACGTATTTGCCGGCGGCGCACTGCGCGCGGCCGCATTCCTCAGCGCCCAAAACCCCGGCCGCTATACGATGAAAGATGTGCTGGGATTGTGAAAAAACGCGAAAGACGAATCACGAAACGCGAATCACGAAACGCGAAACAAAGGAAGTTCCTTTGTTTTGCGCTTTGCGTTTTATTTTTTCGTTTCGCGTTTCGTGATTCGTCTTTCGCGTTTTACTTCTGGCTTTCTTCTTTTTCCACACCGCGTTCAGCATTGCTGATGATGGTGCGGTTTTTGCCAAGATGTTTGGCTTTATAAAGCGCCGCGTCGGCCATCGCCACAAGTTGGTCGGCATGCATCGGTTTATTGTGCATCACACTGGCGATGCCCTGTGACATGGTCAGCGTCAGTTCGCTGGGCACAATTGACTTCATCTGGAAAACAAATTGCGTCTGAATGCGTTCGCCCACTGATGCGGCAAGCTCCGCCGTGGCTTGCGGCAGCAGCAGCACAAATTCATCGCCGCCGTAACGCGCCGCCACGTCCATTACGCGTAAATTCCACGTAATGACTTTTGCGGTCACCTGAAGAATCTTGTCGCCAAACTGGTGGCCCATGGTGTCGTTGAGTTTTTTATATCCGTCAAGATCGCACATCACGCAGGCCATATCCTTGCCGTAACGCGTGGCCTCGGCGTAATAACGCTCAAGCACTTCCGTAAAGTGGCGGCGATTATAAAGACCCGTCAGCGGATCGGTCGCGGCCATTTGCTCCATCTTTTGCAGAGCTTCCTTAAGCTGCTGGTTTTTGATGGAAATTTCGCGCGCCGCGCGCTGCTGTTGTTCCTGCAAACGTTTATTTTCCTGGCGTACCTTATAGGCCTCAAGGTTTTTCTCCACGATCAGCGGGATCGTAAAGAGATAATCGCCCGATTTTACAATATAGTCATACGCGCCGACGCGAATGGCCATCGCGGCCGTCTGGCGCACATTTTCTCCGGTAACAACAATCACAGGTTTATCGCAGCGCTCAATAACCGCCTTGAGAAATTCAATACCGGGTATATCCGGCAGATTAAAATCCGTCAGGATGATATCAAATTGAGACAGATCGCGGCCAAGCACCTCATGGCCGCTTTCTGCGCAGGTCACCGTGTCCTGGCCGAAGTGGTCAAGGAGTGTTTCGCGTATCAGCTCGCGCTGATCCATATCATCTTCAACTACAAGAATCCGCATTACCGCGTCCTATCCTGGCCCATTTTCCTGCAATTCCTGACAACCTCACTTGCGAGACAATCACATATCCGGATTTTCCGTTTCCGGATGCGGATACTGATGTATCCGCAACCAGTAATTCGTTGACTGCACCACGGTGGCTATAAACGTCAGCGCATCCGTCGGCTTGTTGGTATAGCTGTTGGCGCCGTGGCTCATGGCTAAACGCTTCTGTTCGTCATCAGTTACACCCGTCATCATCACAATACAAATATCACTGAACCGCGGGTCATTGCGGATGGCTTTAAGCACTTCCTGCCCGCTCATGCCCGGCATCTCAATATCAAGGTAAACAAGCCCTGGCCGGGGCGCGTTGGCATATTCGCCTTCGCGGCGTAAAAAGCGCAGCGCTTCTTCGCCGCTGGCCGCTTCGCAGACCGGGTTATCAAGTTTTCCCTGTTCAATGGCGTCACGAATCAGCATCCGGCAATCCGGATCATCGTCCACAAGAAGAATCGTGACGGCCTGCGCCGTAAAATTGCAGGTTTCTGTTGTCATGATGCGACCTCTGCGGGTACCCGCGAAAAATGACTTTCTGGCAGCGAAATAAAGAACGTGGTCCCTTCTCCCTGCGTGCTTTGTACCCACAAACGTCCGTTGTAGTTCTCAATGATGCTCTTGACGCTCGCCAGGCCCACTCCCTTGCCCGGTATCTTGGCGTTCTGAGCGTTTTTGGCTCTGCGGAAAACGTGAAACATAAACGGCAGATCCTCGGCCGCGATGCCCATGCCGGTATCGCGCACCGTGATGATCATCTCGTGATCTTCCTGGCGCAGGTCAACATCAATGGCTTTCGGTCCGTCAGGCCGCATGTATTTGATCGCGTTGTCCACCAGATTCTGAAAAACCTGCCGCATGCGCGAACGCTCGGCTGTCATCACCGGCAGCGGCGTATTGATCCGCAGCGTAATGCCGCGCGTCTCAAGATCATTCTCAAACTGATCCGCAACCTGCGTAAGGAGCAACTGTAAATCAACCTGCTCAAGTTTTTCGCGCCGCGTCTTGATTCGCGAAAGTTCAAGAATTTCGTTGATCAGTTCGCACTCAATCTCAACATTTTTCTGTATGCGCTCAAGACGCTGCAATGCATCTTTCTCAAGACTGGCCTGATATTTGATCATCAGCATGCTGGCCATGCCGGAAATATTCCGCAGCGGCGCATTGAGATCATGCGATACCGCGCGCAGGAAATCTTCCTTCTCGGCCATCTCCGCCTTCAGGCGCGTGTTGAGCTTCTCAAGCTCCGCAGTGCGCTGCTGAACCTTGTTTTCAAGCTGCGCGTTGGCCGCGCGGATATCTTCCTGCTGGCGATTGATTTCGTCAGCCATGTGATTAAAAGTATCGGCAAGTTCGCCAAATTCATCAGCGCGATGCAGCGAAACGCGATAATCCGATTCTCCGTCGGCCAGCGCGTGGGCCATTTTGACCAAAGATTCAATCGGCGCCGTCACATGACGCGCCACCAGGAATGCCAGCGGCAATGCCAGCAGCACCACGCCCATGCATGTCACCAGCACATAACCTTGCAGGTAACGCAACTGCGCATCAACCACACTGGTGTCCATTCCGACGTGCAGATAGCCCAGTAATTCCCTGTTACCGACGGATGTGGGCGCAAAAACCGGCAGCGAAAGCGTATATATGTCATGGTTGTTGAGTTTGGTTGCGTGCACCGTTCCCAGCGCACGTGTGCTGTCGCTATTGGCAAGGAAATTTGAGCGATACTGCTGCCAGCTTGCCGGGTGTGAAATAAAAGACGTGTGTTCCGTAAGCGTTGAATCTGTAAATGCTGCAAAATCAATATCGCTTACCCCATAGCGCGAAAGAGATTGCAGTAAAATTTCATTATTTTCGCCATTCTGCGAAAGACTGGCCGCAATGATCGCCGAGACTTCGCGCAGTTCGCCGCGCTTGGCCTTGTGCAGCATGTCTTTGGTAAATGACATAAAGATCAACCCGCAAAGCGCCACCGCGCCGATCAGCAGAATCAACAGGCCGATCATCACTTTGCGAGGCAGCGGTACCCGGATATTTTTCCGCGTCGCCGCCATGGCATCCTGCGGATACCTCTCCGGTTGACTTGACTGTCTCTGGAACGCCATGCCCATATGCGCCCGATGACCCAAAAAAACAACTCTCTCAAGTGGTTCATCGGACCAAAGAAGGGGACGCTTAACGTTTGTTATAGATCTCGGATTATCAGACTATCGGCAGATTCGTCACACGAATTAATCTTGATTCGGATACGAATTTCCGCAATTTATGGGGCGTTCATTGACCTTATCCGGGGTGTATGTTCGGTGGTGCAAAAATTTTTCAAAAAAAGTATCTCCGGCCGCGATATGCCAGGAGAAATAGGAATGCGGATATCCGCTTTGGCGCCTGAGCCCATTGACCGGTGATGATCTGTTTTTATGTCATGGGTTGGCAGGCTGAAAAAATGTCAATATTTATAAATATATAAATATTGATACTCATATTATTGGCGTCATCAGGCTTGCCGTTGCGCATTGGGAAAAATAGCGGATATGCATGAGTACCCTGATATGTCAACAGGTTACGGACGCAAAAAGTGCTTAAAATCGTGATTTTCTGTATCGTGGCCAGATGCCTGTCTAATCAAAAAGGCGCAAAAAGTCCCGTTTTTCGGCCAAAATGACGCGAAATAAGGCGTCATAAACCACGCGGCAGGAAGAAAATCGTTAATTTCCTGAGAAAATTCTTAAAATCACAGTTGCAAACTGCCAAAAACAGCTTATTTTATTAGGTGTTTCACATGCATGGAGGCGAAGGAGACGGGGTGACCCCGCATTTACCGGCGATGGAGAGCCGGCACTTCCATGTCATATCATTTAGCCATGTTTCAAAAGGAGATAGTTCATGGCCAAGAGTCTCACGAAGTCTCAGACCGCTGCCAAGCTCGCCGAAATCGTTGCCAAGGCTACCGGTCAGGAAGTCAGCAAGAAGCTCATCGGCGCCACCCTTGACGCCCTTGCCACCCTTGCTTACAAGGAAGCCAAGAACAAGTTCACCGTGCCGGGCCTCGGCAAGCTTGTGCTTGTCAACCGCAAGGCTCGCATCGGCCGCAACCCGGCCACCGGCGAGCAGATCAAGATCCCGGCCAAGAAGGTCGTCAAGTTCCGCGTTGCCAAAGCCGCTAAGGACGCCATCCTCGGCGCCTAAGTTTGCTTAAGGCATTCGGATGGCTGACGTTTCGCCCGTCATCCGTAGCGCACAGCACTGCATAGCCCCGGCCACATGCTGCAAAGTATGTCCGGGGCTTTGCGTTTTTGGCGCTGGTGGCTATTCGCATATGCATTTCCGCTGCATAACAATTCGGCACTCATACACATGCTAATGGCACTCTATTTTTCCCCGGATTTGCCGGGTCAAAAAAGTATGGCTCATAACCTCTTGAGTCATCATGAATAAAGACTTATTAGTCCTTTTTTAATACATATGACTCGGTGCCGGTATCTCTTTTGCACGCATACTCTGAGTCTTGGCAAAGTCTGTTGTTTTCGTATGCAAAATAGTTCATCCGCGCTTAGCGCAAAGGGTGTTTTAATGCCCGCGGCTCAAGAAAAATCATGCGGCACCGGCCACGGCGGAGGTTGTTCCTGCGGCGGCCACGGCCACAGTCACGGCGATGGCCATAACGGTCACTCCGGCGGATGCGGCTGCGGCCATCATCATGCCGTAGAAACTCCTGCTGCCACTGAGCCTGCCGGGCATACCTGCAAATGCCAATCGCTTCGGCCCTATCGCCGAGTGCATGCGGTTTTGGGCGTGGTGCTGGGGTTGTTTATCGTGGCGCACTTAAGCGTGCTGGCCACGGCGCTTGCGCCTGAACGTTTTTCGCAAAACAGTCACGCGCTGCATGTCTTGTCAGAAAATCTCCCATTTGTGGAAATAATCGCCGTTCTTCTCCCGGCCGCGGTATTATTGGTCTGCGGCGTGTATCTGCTTTACAAAGCGGGTCTGAAATATCATGTCAACAAATGCAATCGCGGCGGCAAAATGCGCTATTTTCTTCAGAGATTGAGCGCCGCGGTTCTCCTGGCATTTCTGTTGATTCATGTGACGGTTTTTTCTCAGTGGGGTTTGCAGCGTTTTTACACGAGCGCTCACGCGCAGCCCGTGGCCGATGGCGCGCCAGCCCCGACCGCGATGACCTATGATTCCGTCGTGGGCAAAATGGCCGCGACTCTCGGCGGAACGGCCGCATCTCCGCTTGGCGTGCTGTCACTGGGCATGTATCTCATCGCGATTGTGGCCGTGGCGTATCATCTGGCAAATGGTTTATGGACTGGCGCGATCATCTGGGATTTGTGCAAAAGTGACAGCGCCAAACGCCGCTGGGGCATCTGTTGCGCGGCCATCGGCATCATCATCGGCGCCATTGGCATTGTGGCCTGGTATGCCTTTGCGGTAGCGCCGTATTTTAAGGCGTAAGCGGCAATCAACAATAAAAAGATAAACCCAAAAACAAATGACCCGCCACAAATTTATCGGAGTCGCCCCGCGAAGCGTGGCGGCACGTTTTGTGTGATTTATTTTTGACACATACTATAATGGCTTTCTGCCATTTTTTAGGAGTTCGCACATGACTCTTGGTTTTATTGGTGCCGGCAACATGGCCGAGGCCATTGCCCGCGGTATTTTGCGTTCCGCTCTTTTCGCCGCCGCTGATCTGCATGCGGTTGATCCCAATGCGGATCGCCAGCGGTTGTTTAATCAGGAAATCGGCATTACCTGCAAAAGTGATTGCTATAAGGCGGTTGCCGGCAGTGACGTGGTTTTGCTTGCCGTTAAGCCGTTTATTGTTGAGGAAGCGCTGGCCAAGGTTAAGCCGCTGCTCAAGCCCGACGTGCTGATCATCTCGATTGCGGCGGGTATCTCTACGGCCAGCATTGAAAAAATGCTTGGCGGCAATCATCGCGTGGTTCGCGTGATGCCCAATACGCCGATGCTGGTGGGCAAAGGCATGTCGGGCATTGCCCGCGGCCAGCATGCCACGGATGACGACATGATGCTGGTTGAGCGGATCTTTGCCTCGGCCGGTAAAGTTGTGCGCGTTGAGGAAAAACTCATTGACGCCATCACCGCCGTTTCCGGCTCGGGCCCGGCGTATGTGTTCTTCCTGGCCGAAGCGATGGCGCAGGCCGGTATCGCCGTCGGTCTTGATGAGGCGCAGGCCAATTTGCTCGCGCGCCAAACCGTCATCGGCGCGGCCGTACTCCTTGAGCAGGCCAAAGAAACTCCGGCCGAGCTGCGCCGCAAAGTCACCACGCCCAAAGGCACCACGCAGGCCGCCATTGAGGCCATGCAGGCCGGCGACTTTGTCAACATGATGACCCGCGCCATTGAGGCCGCGGCCAAACGCTCAAAAGAATTGGGGAAATAAAATAGCAAGCCCCGTCCCTTAATGGGGCGGGGCGCAAACTGTTCACACGCAAAAAATATCCTGAGGCGCAATCTGCTTTGAATAACGATTGTGCCCCATCCCGTAAAGGGATGAGGCTTACAGAATATGCATTATATAGAAGTCACATCCGTTTTTTCCGCATCGCATCAGCTCCGTCTTCCCGGCGGCCAGCTTGAGCCTCTGCATGGCCACGACTGGCACGTGACGGTTCAGGTCGGCTGCCAGAAGCTTGACGCCATTGAGACGGTGATTGATTTTCATGTATTGCAGGATGACCTCGCGGCTCTCATCGCGCCGTGGCGCAACAGCCATCTTAATGATCACGAACCGTTCAAGTCGCGCGTTAATCCTTCCGCTGAGCGCGTGGCCGAGGAAATCGCCAACCAACTTTCCGCGCACATCTCGGCCAATGCCGATTGCCGCGCCCGCGGCGTAACGCTTACCGAAGTCCGCATCACCGAGGCCCACAACTGCCTGGCCATCTGGCGCAAATAAACAGATAAACAAGCCCCATTCCTTTTACAGGATGGGGCACAAACCAATTATCGTTGGCAATTGCTCATGATCGCAACGAATCGTTTATAAGAACAAACCGTTCACACATCATGACGCACTCAATAGACTTTTGATTGCTCGCACATCCATTGTGCCCTGCCCCATGAAGGAGCGGGGCTTAAAGTCAACATCGCTTATTCCCAAGCTCAAATAAAAAGGCTGATCCTTTTGGGATCAGCCTTTTCTTCACACTTCTGACTTCAAACTTCGGTCTTCGGACTTCGTTTCTCTACACATCAAGATTCTTGACTTCAAGCGCGTGCATCTCAATGAACGAGCGGCGGCGCTCAACATCTTCGCCCATGAGCGTGCTGAACATCGCTTCGGCCTGCGATGCGGACTCAAGCGTCACGCGCAGCAGTGTCCGGCGCGCCGGGTCCATTGTGGTAATCCACAATTCTTCCGCGTTCATTTCGCCAAGACCCTTAAACCGGCCGACCTCAATGCCCTGCTTGGCGATGGCGTGAATCTCATGCACGATATCAGACAGGCCTGCGATATCGCGCTTATAATCCTCGCCGTTTTCGATGTAGTAGCGGGTCATCTTGCGTTCGCCGGAGACGGTTTCTTCAATACGCAGGAAGTAATCGTCAATCGGCAGATTCAGTTCGCCAAGCTGCTTGATCAGTTCTTCAAGCTTCTTGTTTTCGTGCAGTTCTTCATTCTTTTCAAGGCGGCGGCGAGCCTGATTCTTTTTCTCTTCCATTTCCGCCTTGGTCATTTTCTTTTCTTTTTTCTTCTCTTCTTCTTCGCCGTTGCCATTGCCGTTGCCATTATTTTCTTCAGTGTGTACGGCGTGGATCAGTTCCTCAAGTTCATTAACATTCTTGGCGTCGACAAAGTCATCATATTCTTCAACATTGAAGAAGAATTTTTCGTCGCCGTCCAGAATCACGCGGTGAGTCGGCAGTTTGCCATGTTCCTTGCGCTGGCTCAAAAGCTGGCTCATCGTCAGGCCGCGGCGCTGGCTGATGTGCGCGTAATCTTCAACCTGTTCAAGCAGCGTCAGGATCTTGCGCAGATCCGCGCCTTTGTAGCGCACCGCTTCGCCGCCTTTTTTATCGCGGATCACCAGCGATGTGCCGTCAATGCCCAGGTCGGCAAGGGTCTTGCGCATGGCTCCTTCATTTTTGACATACTCAACATGCTTCTTGCGCGTCACTTTATAAAGCGGCGGCTGAGCGATATAAATGCGGCCCTGCTTGATGAGTTCCGGCATCTGGCGGAAGAAGAACGTCAGCAACAGCGTGCGGATGTGCGATCCGTCAACGTCGGCATCCGTCATGATGACCACTTTGCCGTAGCGCAGTTTGGCGATGTCAAAATCCTGCGAACCGATGCCGCAGGCCAGCGCCTGAACGATCGTGCGGATTTCTTCATGGCCGAGCATTTTATCAATGCGCGCTTTTTCGACGTTCAGAATTTTACCTTTCAGCGGCAAAATCGCCTGAAATACGCGGTCGCGTCCGCCTTTGGCGGTGCCGCCTGCCGACTGGCCCTCGACGATATACATCTCCGTCGTTTCCATATCGCGCGAGGAGCAATCCCAGAGCTTGCCCGGCAGGCCGCCGGAGTTCAGCGCGCCTTTGCGCGTCAGTTCGCGCGCTTTGCGGGCCGCTTCGCGCGCCTGCTTGGCCACAACGCCTTTTTGAATAATGCGCTTGGCGTCGGCCGGATGTTCCTCAAGCCACGTTGAGAGCGTATCGTTAAGCGCCTGCGTGACAAAACCTTCAACTTCGCCGTTGCCCAGCTTGTCTTTGGTTTGTCCTTCAAACTGCGGATTGGGGACTTTAACCGTCACCACGGCCGAGAGACCTTCGCGCAGGTCATCGCCGTTGGGCATATCTTTTTCATCTTTAACAACATTGTTATTGCGGGCATACGCATTAAGCGTGCGGGTCAGCGCCGTCTTAAAGCCTGACAGGTGCGTGCCGCCGCCGGGCGTGTTGATGTTGTTGGCAAACGAATGAAGATTTTCGTTATAGCCGTCGTTATATTGCAGAGCGACCGCAACAGACATCGGCGGATCTTTACCTTCTTCGTTCTTTTCAAGGTAAATCACCTGATGCAGTACTTCCTTGCCTTCGTTAAGCTGCTTGACGAACTGCATGATGCCCTTGGTGTATTTAAATTCTTCTTTTTTGCCGGTGCGTTCATCTTCAATAAAGAACGCCAGGCTTTCGTTGAGATACGCCAGTTCGCGGCAGCGCACCACGATGCGGTCAAAATCATAATGCGTATCGGGGAACATCAGATGGTCCGGCTTAAAGGTGACCTTTGTGCCGGTCTTGGCGCGCTTGCCGATTTCCTTAAGCTCGGTTTTTTTGATGCCGCGCTCAAAAGTCATTTGCCATACTTTGCCGTCGCGGGCAACCTCAACCTCCATCCATTCCGAGAGGGCGTTGACCACTGATGCGCCCACGCCATGCAGACCGCCGGAGACTTTATAGCCGCCGCCGCCAAACTTGCCGCCGGCGTGCAGATCGCACATGACAACTTCAAGCGTAGAGACTTTTTCCGTCGGGTGCTTGCCCACCGGAATGCCGCGGCCGTCATCCGTAATAGATACCGAGCCGTCGGCATTGATCCGCAACCAGATATTCTGGCAATAACCGGCCATCGCTTCGTCAACCGAGTTGTTGACGATTTCCCACACCAGATGATGCAGGCCACGCGTGGTCGTGTCGCCAATGTACATACCGGGGCGCTTGCGAACGGCCTCAAGACCCTTGAGAACCTGAATTTGCGATTCACCATAAACTTCCGGTTTGGTCCCGGCGATTTTCGGCTCTTCCTTGGCCATACGGTGGGCACTCCTTAAGAGGCTGTGATTGCAAAAGATAACACCCCGGCAAGTCTTGAAATTGACCCTTCAAAAAGGCCACAAGCAATGCTCATTCAGGGGGAGTTTCTCACAACCACAATAATCCCAAAATTATAGGCAAAATGGGCCTGAAACACAACTTACAGGTGCCTAACAAAGCAAGGGTTTATTCTGTTATTGCCGGTGATTGTAATATAAGATCTCTGATGAGTTTATGAACGAGCGGAAGTTCACGTATGCAGGCCGGATTTAAGTTCAAAAACCATCAGCCAAAGCCGGTCACTTTCGCCGCGCTCAATCACTTCAACAGGTTTTAGCCCATTAAAGGCGGGATTGGGTGTATCAAACCACGGCCCGATGGCCTCAGGCTTGAAGAGTTTTTTTAGTTCATCCGTCAACCGCTGCAATTCTGTGATGCGCTGGCCGCTTAAGCCCTGGGGTTGCGACTTGCTTATTTCTAAATGCATATATTTGCGGATCTGTTGCATTCTTATCCATGATTATAGAGTGTAAAATTGCGATCGAACCAGACTATGTAAAATATATTGCCATCACGATATCCGACCATTGGCTTTTTCCCTGAAAAACGCAATGCCAACGCTCTTGCGCCCTCAGGCGCTTGATGGGGGAGGCGATTATTTAGTTGATCAATTGGTTCAATTCCCCACCCATGTCTTGGGGCTTGTTTTATTTCCGACCAAGACATTTTGCTCAATTTGTGAATGCGATCTGCGAAACTAGCTTTGTCATCTTTCTCACAATGAGACAAGCAATAATCACCGCCAACGAATCGCAAACTAAAAACAGGAAACAATGAATCAGGCGAGGGGCTATCTGTCTTTGTCGGTGACAAACGACCTTGTCCCCGCTCAGCTTGTGGGGGCTGGATTCTCTTCATGATGTTTATTCTTCGATGAGTTGAGACTTAAAGAATGATCGCATCAAATCTGGACTGATTGTGCCATTTCTTGGAGTATTTTTCCAAGGGCTTTCTTCATGTGTCATATTACGGAGTTTCCAAGCAGAAAACTGTCCGTAAACTTTATAAACTTCATCAAGTGCTTCACGCTGTTCAGACGAAAAAACACTAAAATCAAATCCCTCAGGTTTTGGTAATGCACCTGAACCATGTTGGTTATATTCACGCCAGACCGAGGGAACTACAGGACCATGCTCCCAAGCTTTTATAACATCTTCGAATAACGGCTTGCCAGTAATTGCAAGGTGAAATCCTTGTGCGTAGTACATCAATTTTTGAAGCTTGAGATTGGAAATAGTATCTCCGCATTCTTCAGACATCTGCGCCAAAAAATATTTAGCTACATCCGATGCTGTAGGCATGATACACCCTTTCCCCGCGTTGCTGACAAGCTCTCTCATGTTGTTGACGATGAGATGTTTTACATCTCATCGTCAAATTATACCATTCTGGAGCATAAAATCAATGGAAAATACCTAACAAAATGCAAACCATATATGCCATGCTGTAAATCAAAGGTCAGTCCTGGCTTGTTATTTATTAATAGGTTGATAAACTACATGGCTCGCCCATGATTGGGCGGCGACGAAACGAGGCTCAGTGAGCCTTGCTCCCAGGGTAATAGGATGGCATAAATACTGAATAAATCAGTAGTTATGCTGATCTGAGGCTCGTCGGGCGGCGCGAGAAAGTAAATCCGGCATCATGCCCAATTTTATGGCCAGAAATGGCCGCAAGGCATGCATCGCCGACCTTTTATGAGAGGAATACCATGGCCGCAGGACCGCATGAACGTATTCGTATCCGTATGGAAGCTTATGACCACCGTGCTCTGGATTCCTCCGCCAAGGAAATCGTGGATCACGCCAAGCGCACCAGCGCCAAGGTTCGTGGCCCGATTCCGCTTCCGACCCGCGTCGAGAAGTTCACCGTTCTCCGTTCGCCGCACATCGATAAAAAGAGCCGCGAACAGTTTGAAATCCGCACCCACAAGCGCGTGATTGACATCCTTGAGCCGACCCCGCGCACGATTGAGGCGCTCAACCGCCTGGTCGTCCCGGCCGGCGTGTTCGTCAAGATCAAGGCCTAAAATCAGTTTTGAGCCGCCCCTCAACTCTATCAAAATAATGATGTTGTTGAGCAGGGAGAGCTTTGAAACAGCGCGACGTCAATTGATCTTGCCAAAGTAAAAATAAAACCCCTGGGATATTATGTCCCGGGGGTTTTGCTTTTTTGCCGATACTGAACTACAACATAACATACTTAATTAATTCAATATGTATCAAGATCTTGAGTCATGCATGATGTGCGTGCCTGAGCATTTATAGAAAATGGGGGCGTCGTTGATGAATCGGTTTTCTATTCGTTCTCTGTGCATTGCCGGATTATTCCTCATGCTGGCCATGCCCGCGTGCACGCAGGTCAAAGGAGATCTGACAGGCCGGGAATTTCACAAGCAGGTAGCTGTCAAGCTCAATTACCTGCTCTATCTGCCGGAAGATTACGGCAAAGACCCGAATAAAAAATGGCCGCTGATTCTCTTTTTGCATGGTTCAGGCGAGCGCGGCACCGACGTCAATAAGGTTAAAATCTTCGGGTTTCCGAATTACTTACAGGGTAAAAAGAATTTTCCGTTTATAGCCATTGCGCCGCAGTGTCCTCCCAACACCACATGGGAAAGTTACCAGGTGATGGCGCTTTTGGACGAAATTCAGTCCACATATGCTGTGGATGTTGACCGCACATACTTAACAGGGCTATCAATGGGCGGTTTTGCCGTGTGGGATATCATGAGTCGATATCCGGGCCGTTTTGCTGCTTATGCGCCGGTGTGTGGTGCGGGAAATTCGTTTTTTGTCAAGCACTACAAAGACGTTCCGGTGTGGGTATTTCATGGTGATGCAGATAACATTGTGCCTGTTCAATGCAGTGATGATATGGTTGAGGCGCTTAAGGCCGCCCATGCGCCAGAGGTGAAATACACTCGTTATGTGGGGGTTGGCCATGATAGCTGGACGGCCGCCTACAACAATCCGGAGCTTTATGAGTGGTTTTTAGCGCACAAACGCGTTGTTAAGCAAAAATCTCAAAAATAACGGAGAAACGGTAACTCTCAGGGGGCCGATTCATGCGGTAATGGAGGATAATTCTATTGCCGCTAACCAAACGCAGCTCGGCGGGTCTTTTTGATAGAAGCACTCTTTTTCACGATGCGAGGTGATCAAAATGGCCATTTTTGAACATACCTCACATACCTCACATACTCCAAAAAAGGATGCCCGGCTTTGCTCGCTGGCTCTTTACGGCGGGCCGGTGTTGCTGCTGCTGGGTTTGCTCCTGGGCATCATGGGCGATCCGCGATTGCCCGTGCTGCTGGTCATGGCCGGCTCAAGTCTTTTCGTCGGCGCGGCATTTTTAACCTCAACACGCAAATAAATTCAGATCCTGTCAATGTGGGTTTCGGATCAAGCGTCATCAACCAAAGAGAATGTGGGCAAATGACTCAACATCTCTGTTTTGGCCTTTGCCATTGCCGTCTTTGTGGTTGATCTTCTTATTGGTTCTTGATGCATCTATTCAAAATTGAGGTTACTCAATTTTATACTTCCTTTTCCTCCGCGGCTTCGCGTCTCCGCGTGAGGTTCTTTTTTTCATTTTTCACGCGGAGATAAGCAAGCCCCATTCCCTTTACGGGATGGGGCGCAAACCTATCATGGATGGCAATTGCTCATGGTCGCAACGAATCGTTCACACATGATTGCGCACTCAAAAAACTTTTGATCGTTCGTACATCCATTGTGCCCCGCCCCATGAAGGAGCGGGGCTTGAAATCAACGCCCTTTATCCCGAACTCAGGTTCAAATGATTACTTTGTTGAGTATCCCGTTGCGCCCTGGGACTTGACCACGGCCTGCGCGGCGGCCAGTCGCGCGATCGGCACACGGTAGGGCGAGCAACTGACGTAGCTCAGGCCCGTGCGATGGCAGAACTCAACGGATGCCGGGTCGCCGCCATGTTCGCCGCAGATGCCAAGCTTGATATTCGGCCGGGTGCTGCGGCCTTTTTCGACGGCAAGCTGAATCAGTTTGCCCACGCCGTCCTGATCAAGCGACTGAAACGGATCTTTGGGCAGAATTTCCATCTCAACATATTTGGGCACAAAACTCGCCACGTCATCGCGGCTGAAGCCAAAAGTCATTTGCGTCAGGTCATTGGTGCCGAAGCTGAAGAACTCGGCTTCTTTGGCGATTTCGTCAGCGGTGACGGCCGCGCGCGGCAGCTCAATCATCGTGCCGAGTTTATATTCAACATTCACGCCGGCCTTGCTGAAGACCGCATCGGCCACGGCGCGCACTTTCGGCAGCAGGAACTCAAGTTCCTTGACCGTGTTGACGATCGGAATCATCACTTCCGGAAATACCTTGATGCCTTTCTTGGCGCACTCGGCCGCGGCCTGAAAAATCGCCGTGACCTGCATCTCCTGAATTTCCGGGAAGATCACCGCCAGGCGGCACCCGCGGAAACCGAGCATCGGGTTTGCCTCATGCAGTTCCGTCACGCGGCGCTGAATCACATCAAGCTTAACCTTCATTTCCTTTGCCATCTGCTTCTGGTTCTTTTCCTCATGCGGAAGGAACTCATGCAGCGGCGGATCAAGCAGGCGGATCGTCACCGGCAGGCCGTCCATTGCCTTGAAGATCCCGACAAAATCCTTTTTCTGATACGGCAAAAGTTTTTTGAGCGCCTTGCGGCGGTCTTTTTCATTCGTGGCTAAAATCATTTCGCGCACGGCGATGATGCGGTCACCCTCAAAGAACATATGTTCCGTGCGGCACAGGCCGATGCCCTGTGCGCCGAACTCGCGTGCGACTTTGGCATCGTGCGGCGTATCGGCATTGGTGCGCACGTTGAGTTTGCGCGTTTTGTCGGCCCAATCCATGAGCGTGGCAAAATCGCCGCTGACGGTCGGCTTAACCGTCGGCACTTCGCCGGCAAAGACCTGGCCGGTTGAGCCGTCAATACTCAGCGTATCTTTGCGGGTGAATTTGCGCGTCTTTCCGTCGGCCGACTTGATCATGACGATGCCCGTTTTGGCGTCAATGGACAATTCTCCGCAACCGGCCACGCACGGTTTGCCCATGCCGCGGGCCACCACGGCCGCGTGAGATGTCATGCCGCCGGTGCTGGTGAGGATGCCTTTGGCCACATGCATGCCGCCGATATCTTCCGGGCTTGTTTCCTTGCGGACAAGAATAACCGTTTCGCCCTTCAGCACGCGCTCTTCGGCTTCTTCGGCGGTAAATGCCAGCTTGCCCACGGCCGCGCCGGGCGAAGCCGGCAGGCCCTTTGCGATCTGGTCGCCTTTGGCCTTGCGGTCAAATGACGGATGCAGCAACTGATCAAGCGATGCGGGATCAACGCGCAGCAGCGCGGTGTTCTGATCAATCAGGCCCTCGCGGACCATCTCAACGGCGATGCGCACGGCCGCATGCGCGGTACGTTTGCCGTTGCGCGTCTGTAGCATGTAAAACCGGCCATGCTCAATGGTAAACTCCATATCCTGAACATCCTTAAAGTGTTTCTCAAGGATATCCTTAACGCGCAGAAGTTCTTCGTAAGCCGCCGGCAGAATGTCGCCGAGTTTGGCGATCGGCTGCGGCGTGCGGATGCCGGCCACAACGTCTTCGCCCTGCGCATTCTGAAGAAACTCGCCGTAAAAAATATTTTCGCCTGTTGACGGATCGCGCGTAAAACAAACGCCCGTGGCGCAATCATCACCCATGTTGCCAAAGACCATCGCCTGAACGTTCACGGCCGTGCCGTAAAGGCCGGTGATCTCATTAAGCTGGCGATACTTGATCGCACGCGGGCTATTCCAGGACTGAAACACCGCTTTAACGGATGCGAGAATCTGCTCTTTGGGATCGCTGGGGAAGTTTTGTTTGGTATGTTTTTTATATACGGCCAGGTAGCGTTTGCAGACTTCCTTGAGTCCCTCAACATCAAGCTCGGTATCAAGGCGCACTTTGCGTTTCTTTTTAACCTGATCAAGTTCATGTTCAAAGAGCTCATGCGCCACGCCCATCACCGTATCGCCGAACATGTTGATGAGCCGGCGCCAAGAATCCCACGCAAAGCGCGGATTACCGCAGGTTTCGCCGAAGGCCTCAATCATGCCTTCCGTCAGGCCGATATTGAGCACCGTGTCCATCATGCCCGGCATGCTCACGGCCGCGCCAGAGCGGCACGACACCAGCAGCGGATTTTTGGGATCGCCAAGTTTTTTGCCCGTCTCCGCTTCAAGGCGCGCGAGATTGCTTTCTATGTCGGCCACGAGCCCATCAGGGAATTTCTCGCCGGCTTTGTAGTATGCGGCGCACGTTTCTGTAGTAATTGTAAAACCCGGAGGAACCGGCAGGCCCATATTGCTCATCTCGGCAAGGTTTGCGCCCTTGCCGCCCAGCAGAGCCTTCATCTTGGCGGAACCTTCGGACGTTTTACCGAAGAAATACACCATTTTGCTTGAATTGTCGGCCACGAGAAACCCTCCCATCAAAAAAGTCAGATATGAATTTCAGTCAGGTTCAAGAGCCACGTCACGCCGGAACTCCGGCGCGATAAGTTTTTTGCACACGATGCGCACAGTCTCACAACAGAACGACTCGCCGCGATCCGTACACATGAGATATTCAATTGACATTACATCGCCCACACAACATCCGCCATGCCGCGGAAATTCAGAGTATAGGGTTAAGCCGAGTTGTGTCAATTCGGCATAAAATAGGTACCAAAAGCCAGCTTTAATCTTTGTCAGGATGCCGAGTATAATAGTGATATCCTTTCTCACAATGAGGGCAAGCCATGAAGAAATATTTATTTGTGGTTCATTCCGTTCGTATGTGGGGACTTTGGCTTGTGATGCTGGCGCTGATGCTTGGCGGGTGTGTGCGCTCGGTTGCGCCGGTCGTGAAGGAAAGCCAGGCCGTGACGGATGATTCTATTGTCGGCCGGTGGATCTCAAATGAGGGCAAGGACAAGCAAACCATTATTGAAGTTTTGCCGGCCGGCGAAAATAAAATGTATCGCGTTGCGTATACGGATCATGATAGCAAGTCGGCGCAATTTCAGGGGTGTCTTGGCAAAGTGGGCGAGCTGTTGATTTTTGATTACACGCCGGAGATGGCCGAGATCAACAAAAAAATCGACGATTATCCGCGCGCCATGCTGCTGCCGCTGCATTCGTTTTTGATTGTGGAAAAGACGGATCGTGATGTGTCGCTCAGCGCACTTTCGTATGATTGGTTTAAGGATTTTATCAAGGCGCATCCCAATGATCTGCGCACGCAGGATGAAGTGATTACGGCCACAACCGATGAGCTTCAGGCGTTCATCCTCAAGCACTATAAGGATAAGGGCTTTTTGAGCGAGCCGGGCGTATTCGTGCGGGAATCGGCCGCGACTCAACCCAAAACTGAAAAAAGGTTCATCCGGTAAATCCGGGGTGACTGAAAGGTGAGAGCACTCAGCGAAACTCAGGCACAAGCCGGTTCTTCAGCCTTAACAGGCTGAAGACAAAAAACGCGAATCTCCAGAATACCACGCTATCGGAATGACCCGTGAGCCTACCCCGCAATTACCGGATGAACCAATTTTTATGCCGTCATATCTTCGCCATTTGTGTATTGCGTTGATCTCCCATCACCAGCGCAATGAGGTTGCGGCTCAGGAGTGTATTGAGAAAAGCACTCACGGCCACTTGTGATTCCTGAATGTTGATGCGCTGCTGGCCGGCAAAGGTGATGATGATCTGCTCAACGGAAGTGTGCCCGTCACAGGCGCGCCACACGATGACGCCGAGAGCATCAAGCTCAAATGATTTGTGCGTCGCGGCCATGCCCAAAAATGACGACAATCGGCCATGACGCAACGGGCCGGTGAGCCGCAATAATTCCGGGTTAACCTGTTGTTCTTTGACCAGCGGATTGCGAACCGGTATCGCGGCCATAAATACAGCAGGATCAGCCGGTTTATTTTTGCGAAAAAACGCCATGACACCCGCCAAGTTTTATCCTATGATTTCCTCTCTTGCTCCGGTATAAAATACGCATACCGGGGTATGTTCACAAGTATTTGCGTCAACGTTATTTATATTATTAAGATACCCGCCTTTTTGAATCGAGAAAAAAGCATGAACGAACCGATAAGAGTAGCTGTTGTCCGCCTGACGCATGGCGCCGATTTGCCGCTGCCGGCCTACCAAACCCCCCACTCGGCGGGAATGGACCTGCTGGCCGCCGTCGCAGAACCAGTGATTCTTGCGCCGATGCAGCGAATGCTGATCCCGACCGGGCTGACGATTGCGTTGCCGGTCGGTTACGAAGCGCAAATCCGGCCGCGATCCGGACTGGCGTTCAAAAACGGCATCAGCATGGTCAATACGCCCGGCACGATTGATGCGGATTATCGCGGAGAGGTGAAGGTTTTGCTGATTAACCTGGGCCAGGAACCTTTTGAGATCACCCGCGGGATGCGTATCGCGCAGATGGTCATTTGCCCGGTTACTCAGGCGGCATGGGACGAGAAATCATCAATTGAAGATCTTCCGGCTTCCGATCGCGGCGCCGGCGGATTTGGCAGTACAGGAGTAAAATAAAACGCTAAACGTTAAACGATGAACGCTGAAAAAATTAAACAAGTTCTCCTGTTTTTCAGCGTTTAGCGTTTATCGTTCTTCGTTTTTTCACAAAATGGCACGCAGCAAAGAAAAAAATAATTCGCAGGTCGGCCGGATCATTTTGCTTTGCGCCCTTTGGGCGTTATGGCTGTTTTTCGCATTGTCATGCGTCAGCTATCACCCGACGGACGGCATGATTTACACCACAGAACGCATCAGCGTGCAAAACTGGTGCGGCAGCGTAGGCGCACACATCGCGTTTTTTGCGATGAATAAAATCGGCCCGGGCATTTTTGTTGCCATTGTTCTTCTGGGCTATGGCCTGCTGGCATGGAGTCGCCGTCAGACCATTGATCAGTGGCCTCTGCGCGTCATCGGCGGAGCGCTTTTAATCTGCTGCGTCTCGGCCGTGTTTAATATGTTCGGCGGATCGCACTCGGCCGCCACTGCCGATGGCCGCGGCGGCGTGGTGGGCGTGGCGCTTGGCACTTTTTTACGCAACAAATTTAATCTGCTCGGTAGCTGGCTGATTCTGCTGCCTTCTCTGCTGGTGGGCCTGCTGCTGGTTGCCGATGAATTTATGCTCGCGCTTCCGTCACGATTGGCGTTTCTCTGGAGTCGTATGCCGCGCAAACAGATGGCAAGCACCACCGACGGCGTGCTTGATTCATTTACCAGCTCATTCCGCGGTCTGATTGATTCAATTACCGCGCCGCGCCCGATGGGCAAAAAATCGGCAAAGAAAGAATCTGCCTCTGAATCGGATGAACCTAAAAATAAATCAGCCGACAGACTCCCGGCAGTCAAAGAAGACAAAAACGAAAAAACCACAAAGGAAGAAAAACCGTCAGCGGTGGCCATCGCAGTTGAAGAAAACGCCAAAGCGGACGACGCCCCCGAAGACGACAAGGAAGATCACAGTCCGCCGATCGCTGAACCGATCGTACGCAAGCCCGTTGCTCCCAAAACCACGCCGGTCTTTACGCCGCGTGCTCAGCCGGCTTCGCCAAAGCAGGATCTGGGCAACTACAAACTGCCCGGCCTTGATCTGCTTGATGAGCCCGAACCGATCAACATGGCGGATCACGACGCCCGCGTGCGCGAAAAAGCGCAGGTGCTCAATTCCGCGCTTGAATCATTCAACATTGAGGGCCACGTGGCCGCGATTGATACGGGCCCGGTTGTGACGATGTTTGAGCTTGATCTTGCTCCGGGCGTCAAGTCATCGCAGGTCGGCGCACTGGCAAAGGATATCGCGCGCGCGCTCAAGAGCCCGCCGATCCGCACGATTGATAATATCCCCGGCAAAAGCACAATGGGCGTTGAAGTTCCGAACCTCAACCGCGAACGCGTGCGCCTTAAGGAACTCTTTCTGCTCGGCGCGGACCAGATCAATCGCATGGCGCTGCCGATGTGCCTCGGCAAAGACGCCTCCGGTAATCCGCTGATTGAGGATCTTGCCAAAATCCCGCACATGCTCATCGCCGGCACCACCGGTTCAGGCAAATCCGTATGCATCAACAGCATCATCATGACTCTGCTGCTGACCAAAATGCCCGATGAGGTCAAGCTGATCATGGTTGACCCCAAAATGGTCGAAATGCAGGACTATAAGGCCATTCCGCATCTCATGGCGCCGATCATTGACGACATGAGCAAAGCCGAGAGCATTCTTGAATGGGCCACCGGCAAAATGGATGAGCGCTACGAAATCATGGCCGAGGCCGGCGTGCGCAACATCAAGGACTATAACAAACTCTCAAAGGAAGAAATCGCCGCGCGCTTCAGCGCGACATCCGAAGAAGACAAAGCCAAGCTCGTTTATAAGATGCCGTATATCGTCATCATCATTGACGAATTGGCCGACCTCATGATGACAAGCAAGGAAGTTGAGGGCCACATCGTGCGCATCGCACAAAAGGCGCGCGCCGTTGGCATACATCTCATCCTTGCCACGCAGCGCCCGGAAGCGCAGGTGGTCACAGGCCTGATTAAATCAAACATGCCCGGCCGAGTCTGTTTTCAGGTTCGCAGCCGACTTGACAGCCGCATCATGCTTGACCAATCCGGCGGCGAACTGCTGCTGGGTCAGGGCGATATGATGATGCTCAAGCCCACCGGCGGCGGCCTGATCCGCGCGCAGGGCGCTTTTGTCGACGATAAGGAAATCAAAAACGTCTGCAAATTCCTGAAGGAAATCGCCGAACCGGAATTTCATCCGGAGCTCATGCAGCTTGGCACTTCCGAAGGACTACAGGATGGCGAAGAGCGCGATCCGCTTTATAACGACGCCGTTGACATCATGGTTGAGACCGGCCGCGGTTCAGTTTCGCTGATTCAGCGGCGGCTCAATATCGGCTATAGCCGCGCCAGCCGCATTATTGACCAGATGCGCCGCCTGGGAATCGTTGGCGCATATAAAGGCAGCCAGGCTTCCGATGTGCTCATCACAAAAGAAGAATGGGAAGCCATGAAGAACGCAGACACCACCAAAAATATCCCCAGCGGCGACGGCACGCCCGGCTCAACCGGCGGCCGCAACGGCATGGGCAACACGGCCGGTTACGCACAACAGGTCGGCAGCAACTTTGCTGAAGATGACGGCGACACCGGCCCCGATGATGATGACAACGACGGCGTACCTGACGAAATGCCGGGCGAACACAGATATTAAGAAAATTCAAAAGACGAAACGCAAAAAAGCGGAACGAGTTAACTCGTTCCGCTTTTTTATTTTTGCATGAGCGTTTTACTTTGTTCGGTTGAGGCTCGGGTCCATCGCATCACGCAGGCCCTCGCCGATGATGTTATACGCCAGAACGGTCACAAAAATCATGGCGCCCGGCGCAATCGCCAGCCACCAGCGGAACGTCTCGGCCGGGTTGCCGGCCTCATTGAGCATGCTGCCCCATGACGGCGTGGGCGGCTCAACGCCGACACCCAGAAAACTCAATCCGCTTTCGCTCATTACCGCGCCGGCGATGCCAAAAGTCACCGTCACGATGACCGGAGTCAATCCATTTGGCAGCATGTGACGATACAGCACGCGATGCAGCGGCAAGCCAGAAGCAATCGCCGCGTGCACATAATCAAGATTGCGCAGGCGCAAGAACTCCGCGCGTGTGAATCTCGCAACGCCGGTCCACCCGGTAAGCCCCAGGATCACCATGATCAAAAAAAGGTCGCGGCCATAAATGGCAACAAAAATCAAAATGAGGATAAACGTCGGAATCGCCTCAAAAATCTCAATCAGCCGCATGCCGATGAGATCAATTTTATTAACGAAGTAACCCATCAGCGCGCCAACAATTACGCCGATTGTCAGGCCGATGCCTTCGGCCACAAAGCCGATGCCCATCACCACGCGCGCCGACCAGAGCAAGCGCGAAAGCGCATCGCGGCCGATGCCGTCAGTGCCAAGCCAGTGATCGCGACTGGGAAATTCATACACGCGTTTGGCGCTCAACGGTTCCTGCTCGGCATATCCCCAATGCACCGGCGCAAAGATCGCGCCGGAAGCCTTGCCCTCCTTGATCAGCGCCTCATACGCGCGGTAATCGTAGGGCGATACACGCGGCGCACGCATGATGCACACGGCCGTCACGCCGGCAATTGCCACGGCCAGCAACACCAGCGCCCAGCGCACGCGGCGGGCAAAACGCTCTTCGCGCGTGGCGGCACGCCGGCCTGCGAACTTATACGCGGGAATATACGCCAGCAGAGCGCCGGCCACGATCAGCAGCGAAAGATCAATCGCCGTCAAATTCGCAAACATCGGCCAGAACCGCTGCGATCCGGCATCCGTCACCATCACAATCGTATACGGGTGGCCATTGGCAACAAACGGCACAAACACCGCCAGCGCGGCCAAAAACACAATAAGCCCGCAAGCCGCCAGATTCAGATACCGGCGAGCAAAAGCCGCGTGCACAATCTGCCAATAAGATTTACCGGCAAGCAGAGCGGGAGAAGATTTTGCTGTTTCAGTCGTCATTGATTTCGTAAAAAAAGATTCACCACGGAGGCACGGAGACACAGAGAAAAACTATAGTTAAGAAAACATCCTTTATAATTATAGTATGAGACGCACAAGTCCTTCACGTAGCACAGGAACGTTAAAATTGATTAAAAGACCTATCGAAATTTTTGATAAACGCATATACGTCAAGAGTTGCGCACGATCAATTTCCATTAATTTAGCGACAGACTTTAATTCAAGAATAACAGAACCTTCAACAATAAGATCAACACGATATCCGCATTGCAGGTTGACCTCTTTATAACGCAAAGGCAGGTCGACCTGCCTTTTAAACGATAAATTGCGGAGCGACAATTCATGACAAAGACATTGTTCATAGGCCGATTCAAGCAAACCGGGGCCAATTGCTTTATGAACATCAATGGCCGCGCCTATGATATTTTTAGTCAGCTCTTCATCCTTTAGCATGTCTTTCTCCGTGCCTCCGTGCCTCCGTGGTAAATTTTGATTCTCAATCATACGAAATTCGCGGATCGGCCATTGCGTAGCAGATATCCGTCGCAAGATACGAAATCAGCACCAGCACGGCCGAGATCACGCCGAGTCCCTGAATCAGAGGCAAATCGCGCGCCAGCGTGGCCTGATACGAAAGTTCGCCCATTCCTTTAATCGAAAAAATCTGTTCAATAATCACCGACCCGCCCAGCAGGCCGGGGATAATGCTTGTGGCAATCGTGATCAGCGGCAGCAGGCTGTTGCGCAGCACGTGGCGCGTGGTGACGGTAAATTCGCTCAACCCTTTGGCGCGCGCGGTGCGGGCGTAATCAGAATACAGATTATCAAGCATGCTTGCGCGCATTTGCTTTGAGAGATACGCAAACCCGCCGTAGGTCATCACCATCACCGGCAAAATCAGATGCGTCAGGTAATCCGTAGCGTACTCAAGCGACGTCATGCGCGACGTATCAACCGAATGCAGACCGGCCGAGGGAAACCAGCCCATATGCTGCGGATTGGCAAAAAAACCGATCGCCATTGAGCCGACCCACATCGTCGGTATGGAGTAAAGCGCCAGCGTGATAAACGACCACGACACGTCCATCATTTTTCCCCGCCGCACGGCCGCAAGCATGCCGCCGGGAATCGCAATCAAATAAACCAGAATCGTCGCCATGATATTGAGCGACAGCGTGATCGGCAGGCGTTCTTTTACCAGATCCATTACCGGTTTGCGGTACTGTAGAGACTCGCCCAGGTTCCCGCGCGCGGTATCGCTGAGCCACAACACGTACTGCATCGGCAGGCTGATTTTATTGCCCTGCTCATCCACCATGCGCAGGCGCATCTGTAAACGCTTGACCTGTTCAGCGCGCGCCTGATCGCTGGTCATGCCGCCGCCGGCATCAAAGCTGCTGCCGCTGGCCACGCCGGGCGAAAAACGCACCACGCAAAACAGCATGAGGGTCATGCCGATCAGCGTCGGTATCATCAGGGCGATGCGTCTGAGAATATAATTCAGCATGCGTCGTCAACTTGCCGGTTAACGGTACTTCTGCTGCGCGGCCGGCACATACCAGTCGTCAGCATTCAGGCCAGTAAGCTTATAAGGAATCGCATTTTTAAATCGCTTGTCCATAAAAACCGTTGAGTAACTGGCGGATAAAAACGTATACGGCTGCTCATCAACGATGATGTCAAAAAATTCGCGCCAAAGCTTCAGGCGCTTGTCCGGATTCATTTCGCGGCGCGCATCTTCAATGAGTTTATCCGTCACCGGATTGCGGTAGCTGATAAAGTTTGATCCGCGTCCCTCAATCGATTTGCTATGCCAGATCTGGTACGGATCTTCTTCCGATCCGCCGCCGGTCCATCGCAGGACGCATGCGTCAAAATCGCGCTGATCAAGTCGCTCAACCATCACCGAAAACTCAAGCGGATTGATCGTGACATCAATGCCGACCTTGCGGAACTGTTCTTTAATGTACGCGGAGATCTGTTCATACACGCTGATTTGCGCCGGGATCATGATCGCAAAGCGAAACGGTTTGCCGTCGCGCTCAAGAATGCCGCTTGAATTGGCGCGCCAGCCGGCCTCGGTGAGTTTTTTCTTTGCCGCGTCCACATCATACGGCATCGGCTTGATCGCCGGATCAGCCTGGTTGCCCAGCGAACTAAATGGCCCGGCCACCGTATACCAAAGCCCCATGCCGATGCTGTTATTCAGGCCGTCACGATCAATGAGCATCGTCAGCGCCTGGCGCGTAAGCTTATCCTGAAAAATCGGGCTCTTCTGGTTATAGCCCATATACATATAGCCGGAGCGCGGATTCTGAAACTTCATCACGTTAAAGCGCGCGGTAAACTCCGAATCTTTTGAATACTTGATGAATTGATCCGGCTGCGCGCCCATATAATCAATCTGGCCATTCTGTAACGCCTGTAAACCGGCCTGCGGATTGGGAATAAACCGCATGACGATGCGGTCAAACGTAGGCCGCTCGCCCCAGTATTTATCGTTGCGCGTCAGCGTGATCTGCTGGCCCTTGATCCAGTTTTTAGGCTCAAGCATATACGGCCCGGTACCCACAAGCGTATCAGTGCGCTTATTGTATTCTTCGGGATTATTAAACTTATAAATGTGTTCAGGAATAATCGATACGCCGCCGGCATTCTCAAGCGCAAGGAAATACGGCTCCTTGAATTTGATCTCAAGCGTGCGCTCATCAAGAGACTTCACGTACTCAACGCCGGAAAAATACGACTGAATCGGGCCTGCCTCAACCTTCGGATTCATCAGCGTGTGATAGCTGAAGAGCACGTCCGTCATGGTCATCGGCACGCCATCGCTGAACGTCACGCCCTTGCGCAGAACAAAGCGAAACGTCACGCCGTCAGGCAGGCACTCATAACTTTCGGCCAGCAGAGGAAGATTTTCGCCCGTTTCCGGATCGCTCGTCAGCAGAGACTCAAGCACCGGCCCCTGCGCGGATGCGCCGGAGGCATCGCGATAAATAAAGGGTGTGATCACGGCCGGTTCTGAACCAAGATTCTGCACGCGCCAGTCGCCCTGGGCATAATCAGGCAGATCATGCGGATCGCGCGGCGTGCGCGGCGGCACGGCCGCGTAAACATAAAGTCCGCCATCGGGTGTTTTGCGGCGAACAATACCATCGGCCGCGGCCTGCGTGACATCCGCCTGCGGAGTGGTCGCGCTTTGCACGGCCACGCGCGGCGCATCCTTGAGCGTGCGCTGAATATTCTCAAGCACGGCCAGTTGCTGGCGGCCCACATCGCCAAGTTTCTTCACCTCATCCTGCAAAGAGGTGACGCGCTTTTCCTGGTAATTAAATTGCCAGATACCCAGCAGCGTGCACGCAATGAGCGCCAGCAGCAGAAGCGTGAACACAAAATCTTTGAACGTAAAGCGATTGTCCATGACAACCCCATGTCAGGTTTACCATCAGGACGTTGCCGTCCGCCATTGAATTGTTCGCATGGTAGCGTAAAAAGCATTCAGGGGACAGCAAAAACGACACGATGACGCAGCGACACGGGGATACGGAGATCATGAATGACAAGTACTCTCCGCGTTACGGCGTCTTCGTGTCGCCGCGTCCTGTAATTTTTTCATCCCCGTCGCGGATCAAGTGCGTCGCGCAGGCCGTCGCCGACAAAATTCAGACACAGCAGCGTCAGGCTTAATCCCACGCAGGGCCAAAGCAGCAACCACCAGTGCGGATTAACCGGATTAAGCGCGCCAATACCGTCACTTGTCAAATTGCCCCAGCTTGGCAGCGGCGGCGAAATGCCCAGTCCCAGGAAGGAGAGAAACGATTCGCTCAAAATGGCCTGCGGAACAATCAGCGTGGCATAAACAAGGATCGGCCCGACAAGATTCGGCAGCAGATGGCGAATCAGAATAATGCGATGCGTATAGCCAAGAGCGCGCGCCGCCTCCATAAACGGCTGATCACGCAGCGAGAGCACTTGCCCGCGCACCACGCGCGCCATCGTCAGCCAGCTTACCGAGCCGATGCCCACCAGCAGCACGACCACGTTGGCCCATTCAGAAGGATGTTTAACAAACAGGCCCAGGACCTTGATGGCCGGCGGCACCAGCGCCACGCGCATGAGAATCACCAGCAATATATAAGGAAGGCCGTAGAGAATATCGACAAAGCGCATGAGAAACGCATCCGTGCGCCCGCCGGCGTAACCGGCGATCAGGCCCACGCTTGTGCCGATGAGCACAGCTATTGCGGCCGAGGAAAGACCCACAGCCAGCGAAATGCATCCGCCAACCAAAAACCGCGAAAGCAGATCCCGGCCCAGACGATCCGTGCCGAGCAAAAACCACGATCCTTCTGATGTCGGGGATAACTGCGGCGACCGTAATACATGATTGAGATTCTGCTGGCTAAAAGAATCGGCCGTTCTGAAAAGACTGCCGTAACAGGCCAGCACCATCAGCACAATGACAATGAGCCCGAAGATGGCCAGGCGATTGCGCCAAAACCGCCTCATCGCCCGCCGCGTGGGCGAAAGGCTGATCTGCGGATCGTTTAGAGAGATTGATTTTGCTGCGGTCATCTCACGTTCCGAATAATCGTAACTGAACGTGCATACTATACCCGCCCGCGGCAAAAATGACGCGAGGACGCGGCGACACGGGGACGCGGAGATACTTAATGTTCAGTATTCTCCGCGTCCCCGTGTCGCCGTGTCCCCGTATCTTTTTATTTTTTGCCCAGTTCAAAAGCCGCATGCACGGCTTTGAGCGCCTTTTCCGCATCCGCCTTGTCAATGATGCACGAGATGCGGATTTCAGATGTGGTGATGTTCTGAATGTTGACCTTCTGATCCGCCAGCGCCTTGAACATCTTGTGCGCCACGCCGGTTGATTGCTTCATGCCCACGCCGACAGCCGAAACTTTGGCCAGGTTAGCATCGTAAAGCGCTGAGCCGCCGCCGATTTCCTTGATCTGGCTCTCAATGACCTTCTTGAGGTCGGCGATATCGCCATTTTCAACCGTAAAGCTGATGTTGGCAGTTTTGTCTTCCATAGCGTTCTGGATGATGTCATCCACAACAATGTTGGCCGCGCCGATGGCGCCGAAAATCTGCGCCACAACGCCCGGACGATCCGGAATGCCCTTGAGGGTCACACGGGTCAGGTCTTTTTTGAGCGCACAACCGCTGACAACGATATGTTCCATTTCCGGGGTCTCCGCAACGATCCATGTACCGGGGCCATCGTGCTGAGAATTACGCACGTGAATCGGTACGTTATATTTCATGGCAAATTCGACGGCGCGGGTCTGCAATACGCTTGCGCCCACGCTTGAGAGCTCCATCATTTCTTCATAACTGATGCGGTCAATCTTGCGCGCGTCAGACACGATGCGCGGATCGGCCGTAAAAATGCCGTCAACATCGGTGAAGTTTTCGCACACGTCGGCCTGAAGCGCCGCGCCCAGAGCCACCAGCGACGCATTTGAGCCGCCGCGGCCAAGCGTGGTGATGTCGCCTTCTTCCGTTACGCCCTGAAAACCGGCCACAATCACGATTTTGCCGGCATCCAGCTCTTTGGTGATGCGTTTTTTATCAAGATCCTTGATGATGCGGGCTTTGGTGTGCGCCTTGTTGGTGATCATCCCGATCTGGCCGCCGGTGAACGAAATAGCCTCATGCCCCTGCGAAGCCAGCGCCATGGCGATGAGCGCGATCGTCACCTGCTCGCCGGTGGCAAGGAGCTGATCCATTTCGCGCTTGGGCGGCTGACCGGCCGCAGAACCCCACACCTGCTTTGAAAGAGCGATGAGTTCATCGGTCGTATGGCCCATGGCCGACACCACAACCACAACCTTGTTGCCGGCCTTCTTGGCGGCAACAACCTTGCGTGCGGCAATGTGAATCTTTTCAGCAGTGGCGACCGAAGTGCCACCAAATTTCTGAACGACAATACCCATATGTGCTCACCGTTTCAGCAGGCTATGATGGCAGGCCACTTAAACCAGCCCTAAAACACGCCATATTCAAAGCCCCACAAAATAGCCGAAAACGCACCAAAACGCAAAACGCCAACAGGCAAACCGGCCATCGCCAAAAACATAACCGGCGTTACGGCAACTCCACAATATGATCACGAAGAATTTCCGCCAATCCGTCACGATCAAGTTCGCCGCGTACCACGGCCATCGTCACAAGGAACATCAGTTTTGATGACATCACGGTGCGCAGCCCGTTGATAGATAAGAAACGTTCCGTAATGACTACAGCAGATCGCTTGTTGCCGTCCATAAATCCCTGTGTTGTCGCAAGGCCGTACATATAATCGGCAGCCAAGTCAGCCATGTCGGCATCAGCGTCATATTGCAGTGCAAACTGGGGGCGACTTAATGCAGAATGAACCACGGATTCATCAATAAATCCTTCCTGTCCGCCATAAACCGCAAGCTGATGGCGGTGCAGTTCAAGCACTTCATCCCATGTAACAAATTCAACTTCCACATTCTCTCTCAATGGTGATCGGCAATTTCAATTGAGGCGGGAATTTACTTCGCCAGTTTGCTCAACGCTTCGCCATATTGTTGATCCACACGCTGCAAAAACTGCTGAACTGGTTCACGCTTTTTGGAAGGGCGGGGCGTGATCTTCTTCTTTTTGGCTTTGGTATCCGGCGTGGTCATGGCATCTCCAGCGGAGGCGTAACTTCAGAAGCATCAACATGATTATAGCCGCTGCGTGAATGGCCCCCAAGAAAATACGCAAACACGAAATACTGTATTCTGACCAATATCCTATATCAAGCTAAAACCTGACAAAATCGACGGATGACATGCGGATCACACTTAATTCGACATGATTTTCATACCATTGCTTAGCTTGCACGACAACCCGGTTACCTCTAATATACTAGGGTTTGGTCCTTTTTTCATTTTAGTCCTATTTATTAACAAGGCAGGTGCGCTATGCCGCTTATGACAACGAAGCCCATGTTTGACTTAGCCTATGACGGCGGTTTTGCCGTTGGCGCTTTTAACGTCAACAACATGGAATTGTGCCAGGGTATCATTGAGGCCTGTGCGGCCGAAAAGAGCCCGCTGATCCTCCAGATTTCCAAAGGCGCCCGCAAGTACGCCAACATGCGTTATCTGAAGGCCATCATTGACGCCGCGGTTGCTGAATATCCGTGGCTGCCGATCGCCATTCACCTTGATCACGGCGATACCGTGGATCTGGTTGATACCTGTATCAAGGACGGCTTTACCTCCGTCATGATCGACGGTTCACACCATCCGTATGAAGAAAACGTCAAGCTCTCGGCCGATGCCGTCAAACACGCTCACGCCAACGGCGTCGTGGTTGAAGCGGAACTCGGCATGCTCGGCGGTATTGAAGAAGAAGTCGTCGGCCTTGACGCCGCCGAATACGAAAAGAACATCCACAAGTTCCTGACCGATGCCAACCAGGCGGCTGATTTCGCCAAGCGCACCGGCATTGATTCACTGGCAGTCGCCATCGGCACCAGCCACGGCGCCTACAAGTTCAAGCACGAAGCCAAGCTGGCTTTTGATCGCGTTGAAGAAATCATGAAGACCTGCCCGGGTCTGCCGCTGGTTATGCACGGCAGCTCGTCAGTTCCGCAGGAATTTATTGACCTGGTCAACAAATACGGCGGCAAGATGCCGAATGCCAAGGGCGTTCCGGAAGAACAGCTCCGCATCGCCTCAACCAAGTACGGCGTGTGCAAGATCAACATCGACACCGACCTGCGCCTGGCTTTGACGGCCAAGATCCGCGAAGTGTTCGTGACCAAGCCGGCCGAATTTGATCCGCGCATGTACCTGGGCCCTGGCCGCGAAGCCATCATCAGCATGGTTCGCCGCAAGCTCAGCGACGGCTGCCTGTGCAGCGCCGGCAAGGCCGAAGCGGTTGTTGCCCAGTGGAAGAAACTCGGCGAACCGATGCCGAAGTTCTACACCAAGTAAGATCAAAACGAAGTTCGCATGTCGAATTTCGCTGTTTGAAGAAAACAAAAAGGCGCGTTCCGAAAGGAACGCGCCTTTTTTTGTTGTGCCCGTTGATAATGCCGGGGCTTGAATGTGGTTTACGTTTTTTTCTTTTTCGGCTTGAGCGCTTCGTAAAGGCTTTGGCCAAGATCGCTGGCCAAAGTGCGGGTGATTTTGAGATACCAGACTGCGGCCGCCAGCGCCGGGGTGATCGCGAAGAGATGAAAAATGCCCCACGGACCGGAAAATTCGTTCCGCATCGGCACATAAACCACGGCCACAAACAACGACGCTCCGGCCAGCAGCCAGCCGAAAATCATCCACTCTGTGGCCGCACTGTCATTGGGGATACGCTTGATGAGCGCCTGCATGGCGTAACCCAGCGGAATGCTGCGCGCGGCCAGCGCCGCAAGCGCCAGCATGCTTAATCCCGTAAAAAGACCGGCGGGCATCGCATCCCAAAAAACGCTTAAGCCGACGGCAACGCCGCCGGCGCCGGCCAGCAACGCCAGTAATCGGATCAGCGGCGAAGGCGAAAGACCTTTTTTACCGGCGTACATCAGCGGCTCATGCGCCGTGAGGCTCACAATACCGAGCAAATCAAAAACGGCGCCCACAATCAGCAGCGTGCTGACGACCAGCACCTGATGAACGGAAATCAGTATGACCATGGCCGCGGCGTAAAGAATGGCCGCCAGAAGAAGTTGCCGCGCGCCGGCGCGGAGCCTGGCAATCCACTGCGGATTGGCAAAATCAAGACGGTCACCCTGTAAGGAAAGCGCAACGTCAAAACCGCAAGACGGGCACTCGCCATCACGCGGCTGACCTTTAAGATCCTGCCCGCAACGCGCACACGGCAGATGCATGCGGACTGTTTTGGCTTTCTCATTGAGATCAAGATCCGGACGAAAACCGGAAAGCTGTGGCTCCGACGGCGAAGTTTCCGCGCGTGGCGGCGCCGTGTCCAGATCCGGACGTGCCGTGGCCGGTTCCGCATCCGCCAGGCGCGGATCAGGCATGCTGCTGGCCGGCGGCGGGGCCAACGGTGCCGGTTCCGCAAGATCATACTCACCGGACTCACGCTGCGCGTCTTGTTTCTTTTCCTTCTCCATAAGCAAATTATAGTCAGGCGGCAAAAGAAAAACACGAAGCAGGAATCACTCTGCTTCGTGCTTGAATTGGCATGATCGTTTGCGGCTTAGCTGTTGCCGGCTTCCGGCTGCGGAGCCTGCGGCACGATATTACCATCGGTCTGCGGCTGCTCGCCGGCAACACGGCGGTATTCGTTCAAAACCGCATTGGTGACAATGCTGCGAAATGCCGCATTGATCGGGTGCGCCACATCCACATGCGGATTCTCAATACCCATGTGGGCGGCCGGATCAAGCTTTGCGCCGCAATTGTTGCAATAATTCGCCTGCACCACGTTCTTGTTACGGCAACGCGGGCATGGCGCCGTGCGCTTGCGCGAGGGCATGGCCACAAACAAACCCTGCGGACCTTCAAGAATACGGATGTCTCTGACGATGAAGCTCTGATCAAAGACTACCGTACAAAATCCGCGAAGCCTGTCATTCGTTGACCGTATGACTTCCACACGTACTTCGGTAACCTGCATTCCTGGCCTCTCATGGTGTTGTGTTGAACGATCCGCATGCGCCATTCAGGTGTCACATACACTGGTGCGCACCCGGCACGCGTACCGCATCAACAACAAATCCCAAAATATGTACTTCCTGCCAAGTACAATTCACAATCCGCCAGTTTTTTCATTCATCAGTTGCTTGAGCCTTCAGCGACAACTCGGCAAACCGGCGGCATTAATCATGCTGCGGCGTCGACTGCCTGAATCGGTGTGAGATAATCGTTGGTGTAACGGCAATTGAGTCACAGGACAATTATGTAAGGATAAGAGCCACCCCGCCGAATGGTCAATAGATAAACAGGACGACTTTTCGTTTTCATGAGGGTATATGGCTCTCGTTTTCCGAAACCCTACCCTATTATGTATTATGCCGTGTTATTATAGGCCCTTACTCATGGCTGGGTATGAAAAAATGTCACACATACGGGTTTCGGAGCCTGAATATGACCCTTAAAAGTCAATAAACCGCTCGCTTGAGAGATGGCAAAGAGCGACAAAGAGTCCGATTGCTGGCCGGCGGCAATCAGATATGCGCCTGTAGGATCAAGGGCGAATCCGCGTGGCATACCCACCTGAACAGGGGAGAAGCCGATTAAGCTCAGCGTACCGTCCTGAAAATTGACCGCGTAAATGGCAATGCTCTCGTGGCCACGGTTGCTGGCATACAAAAATTTGCCTGACGGATGCAGGCGGATATCCGCAGCCGTGTTTTGCCCCTTAAAATCATCCGGCAGCGTACTGGTGGTCTGAACCGGCGTGAGCTTGCCCGCCGCCGAATCATATTTGAATGCAATTATTGTATTACTCAGTTCATTAGCCAGGTAAGCGTGCTTTGCGGCGGCATCAAAAACCATATGACGCGGACCAGAACCCGGCGCAACCGTGACAAATGCCGGATCATTGGGTTCAAGAGAACCCGTCGCAGCATTCACACGGTATACAAAAACCTTGTCGGCGCCAAGATCCGGCGAAAAACCATATCGGCCGGCCGGATCGTAAGTAAACGAATGCGGATAGGCATGCTGCTGGCGCTTGGGGTGAATGCTTGATCCTGTTTGCGGAAGTGATGACGTCACCTTGACCAGATTGCCATCGGGAGCAATTTTAACGGCGCATACCGTGGCGCTGATGTATTCGGCCAGCAAAGCCGTCTGCGCGGAAGGATCAATGCTGACGTACACGGCATGGCGGCCACCGGTTTTAACGCTGCTCATCAGCGTAAGCCCGCCAGTTGCAGGATCAATGGCATACGCCGCGGCCGCGGCATCATAATGATCGGCAGGAGCGCTGCTGCCGGTGGCGGCATAAAGCACCGAAAGTTTCGGGTGCAACGCAAGATAGGTCGGCTCAACCACGTCGGCCGCAAGTTCCGGTGTGCTGAGCGTGCCGGATGCCAGATCAAGCCGCGAACGGTAAATGCCCTGCCCCTTGCCGTTGGTAAAAGTGCCGATGTATACCCAATAAGAACCGCCCGGCCGGCCGCTTTGCGCGAAAAGAACGGAGGCGGATGAAAGAAGCGCAATAAAAATCAATACATAAAAAAATGATGACATATTGCCATATCCTTATAATAATGCCAGAATATGTGTCGGATATTCATGAGCACATGATGCACAAGAGTATAATGCCCTCGTCGCGCCGGAACAGCAGGATGCGTACCTGAATTTGACCCTCGTTAGGAACGCGGCCGACATGCGCCGAATCAGGCAACAATATCCGGCAACTGCCAAAAACAGCCATTTGCCAAGAACCGCTTGGCCGAAATACATCAAATTCAACTCAACCACACCCATAGCATCATGAATATACAATCGCAACAACCTGTTGTGGTTCACATCAGGACGAGCATACACCGCAGATGAAGAATTTACCGTACCTGCAAGAAACCTGACAACACATGAGCATAAATGACTAAAAAAGAAGAAAAAAGGCTCAACAGAGCGACCTATTCCTGTGCAAACAACGACCAAATGCTCGTTTTTTGTGCATTTTTTGAAATTTTTGGCTCGCTATTTACAAAATGTGAAGTATAATAGTTGACAGTTGACACGTCTGCTCGAGTCGCGTCCGCGACGATTCTAGTTAGCCACGTTCGGAATGAATTGGCCTGCCTGAGTCTCCGCTGCTTCTCCTGATTGATCGTGTTCCACTGTTCTCGGGCCTGGGACTTCAAGGGCTCCCGCCGCTTCGACCTCGGCGGTATTCAGAAGGTCGTCGGGCCATTACAGGAGATCTTAACATGGCCACTAAGTTGTTTGTGGGGAATCTTTCTTGGGGCGTCACCGACCAGCAGCTCAATGAGCTCTTTGCCCAGCACGGCGAAGTTCTCTCTGCTCAGGTGATCACGGATCGCGCGACGGGCCGCTCAAAAGGCTTTGGCTTCGTCGAAATGAACACTCAGGAACAGGCTGACGCTGCTATTGCCGCTCTGAGCGGTCAGCAGTACGATGGCCGTCCGCTGACGGTGAATGTTGCCAAGCCGCGTGAAGAACGTCCGGCCGGCAGCTTCGGTGGCGGTCGCGGTGGCTTCGGCGGTGGCCGTGGCCAGGGCGGCGGTCGTGGCGGTCGCTATTGATCATCCCCGGTCTTCTTAAGTAAGACGAACAACGCGGCTGAGCCTTTACGGCTCAGCCGCTTTCGTTTTTACGCACAAAACGCATCAGGATTTCACGATCAAAAGAGAATCACAACCCTTCATCAATGCGGCTCAACATCATGCAACAACTGATATGACAACCCACTTATCGTTATGCATTTGCGGCAGCTTCTTTTTTCCCTGTCGGAACATTCATCGCATCAGGCCAGGGATTATCCTGATATGCATGTGATCGAATATAACCAAGACGCGCCACAAGTTCGCCCGCATCAACATCACAGGGATGAATACCATCACGAAGAGCCAGAGCCGAAGCCAGACCTGCGGCTTCACCCATCGCCACGGCATCGCCGGTCACACGGAAACTTGCAAACGCCATGTGATCTCCCGATATACAGCGGCCGGCAAGCAAAAGGTTATCAATATCGCGGGCCAACAGGCAGCGATACGGAATGTCATACGGCTTAAAAGCTCCGTTGATCAATCCGCGCCCTTCTCCCGGGTCCGGATGATGAATATCCGGCGCAAAACCGACACGGCAGATACCATCATCAAATAATCGTCCGTTGGCGACATCCTGGCCAGTCAGGTAATATCGGCCAAGAATGCGGCGAGTTTCGCGCACGCCGACAAACGGCCCCGTATCAATCAGGTAAACATCTTCCCAGTCTGGTCCGGCATCACGCCTGAGCACATGGACCAGTTCACGGATTTCCCGCCGGCCGTTAAATTCCGCCCGTGTCAGATCCCGCGCATTGGTGCCATCACCATAAAGATGCGTGGCCATGAGCATAAAAACTCCGGATTGCCCGGGTTGTGGGAAAAGCGTGATGCGTTCATAGCTGGGCTCCAGACCGGCTTTACGCGCAATACTCAAAAGCGGTTCAATATGAACAGGCCCGCCACGATAGCCTCCGATACGCCCGTAAAGAGTCATCGGCTGCATTTTGCCATCTCCAGGCCTGCCGATTTCAAACGGACATCCCGCCCGCGCGGCAACATCGCCATCGCCAGTGGCATCAATGACGATCTTCGCGCGGACAAATTCACGTCCCGATTTGCTTTCCGTGTATACCCCATCCATGATGGGCCCGTTACGATGAACATCTGCAACTTGTGTATATAACTGTACGTCAACACCAGTCTGATCAACCAGATCGTCAAGCAAAAATTTCATGGCCTCAAGGGTATATACGGGCCAATCCGGTCGATCAAACCAGGGCGTGCTGGCGCCGCGCCCGGCAAGGCGCTCCCGCAGCTCCTGCGCAAATCCTCCCTTACGTTCCGCATCAAGCAGAATCGTCAGCGCGCCGGCGGTCCACACGCCGCCAAGAAAAGGGTGGCGCTCAAGAATGGTTGCCTTAGCGCCGCAGCGCGCCGCGGTAAACGCAGCGGCGATGCCCGCCGGCCCGCCGCCGCATACCAGCACATCCGTATCACGCACCACCGGAATCATGCGCCCGTTCTCATACACTGTTTCTTTCATCATGCGCTCTTTTCTTGCCAACAATTGAATGTAACAATATCTTATTGCAATATATATCCGTAATTCATATAAACAACAGAAACAGTCAATCATTAATAGCACTTATGTAACAATTACAGGGATTGCCAAAAACAAATCACGTGTCACAAGTTTATCGGGGCCGCCCCGCGAAGCGTGACGGCATGTCATGTGTGATTTATTTCTGGCACATACTATAAAATGCCAAATGACAGTAAAGAAATATTCGTCCCCATTCTTAACCGCATTCTCCGCGGCACACCGCCCCGGCGCGTTCATCTGATTAATACCCGCGGAAAGTACACTCTTGGCGGTACCGCGCTTGATTGCCCGCGACTGAGCCTGTGTCTCTTTGGCCGCGGCCGCTACAGCGTGGTGCCGCATGACAACAGAATGCAAGTTGAACTTCGCCCGTGGGAAATGATTTATATCGCTCCCGGTTGCGTAATGGACCCGCACCTGTCAACATCCTATGAGTCATTGGGAATTGTCTTCCAGAAAGACTTCGTTCGTTTTCTGCTGGCGCGAGTAAGTGCCGGGGCCAAAGGACAATTTCTGCACCAGATTCTTCACGTTTACCACGCGCCGCAAAGGCTTGACCACTCGGCCACGCTGATATGCGATGCCCTGAATTATTCCCGCGCATATCCGCCGGAAAACATATATGCGCGTTCTCTGGGATTTGCGCTGCTGGCCGGCGCGCGCGAAGCGCTTTTGGCTGATCACGCACAAACACCAAAAAGCAAGGCTTATTTTACGTGGCGCGCTGCCCAGCATTATCTTGAGGAAAATCTGCATCACCCCATCAGCCGCAAGGAAATCGCGGCATTTCTGCATCTGCACCCCAACCATATTTCGCGATTGTTTCGCCAGTTCACCGGCCGTTCTTTTTCTGATCATGTTCTCGAATCAAGACTCAAGCGCGCACGGAATATCATGAAAGATCCGCGCATGAATATTTCAGAAGTGGCCTTCGCCTGCGGTTTTTCAAGCGCCAATTACTTCATCCGAGTATATCGCAGGCATTTTAATCGGAGCCCCGGGCGAGATCGTGATGAACGGTAACGCACCTTCAATATGATGATTGAAAAAATCACATGCCGCGATGTGTATCGGCATGTCATGCGTGATTTATTGTGGCAGGTACTATCAATGTTGCAAATAACCAGGCCGCATCTTTTTTGGAAGATGCGGCCTGGTTTTGACATCCACGCTTTTGGCAATGGGATGTTCTTTTTGTGCGCACAATTTACGCGCGCTTCCGGCGCGCCAGCAGCGCCAATGCGCCCAGACCCAGCGCGCTGATCGTGGCCGGTTCCGGCACAGATGCAAAATAGGCAATCGCCGCGGCATGCGATTCTTCCATTGCGTCGGCCGCAGTGTCTGAAAGACCCACGCTGTTGTTGAACACAAACCAGATCGGATCGGATGTGATGGTGGTTGCGCCATCAACATTCAGCATCACGGCCTGAAAAGCGTAAATGCCGGCCGTTGGCGCCGCAAAATCCGGATCGGCCACATACTCAAGCGTGTTGTCATCAAACATCAATTCCGTATTGTGCGTACCAGGCGCGGCAAACAAAGACGATGTGATATGCACGTGAATGTTTCCGCCGGAGGGAATGCTTTCGGCAAGCACCAGGTACGAACCGCTGCTGTAAATGGTTCCGGAACTTTTGATCACAGCCTGATTGCTGGCGCTGAGCGTCATGTATTGCTGGCCCGCTGATACGGGGGCAAAATTGACCGATCCCGTGCCATCCCAATATTGCAGACCCGTGAGAATTTGCAGTCCCAGCGTACCCTGAAGCACGCCCGCGCCCTGGTTGTTAAAGCCCGGGTCATGCGCGTTGTAGGCATCCTCTGTTTCGCCAAAGTCATAACCAAAAACCGTGGCCTGCCCGCCGACATAGCCGGTATGATCCGTCTCAAGGGCAATCAGTTTGCCGCCGCTGATTGTCGGATATACATCAAAATGAGCGCTTGCGATGCCCGAGCATCCGGCGACTACGGCCGCGGCAACGGTTAATTCAAACAACTTCATGATTCAGCCTTCCTGTAATGATTGGTATAAAAATATGATTGACAATGACTCTCTGCCGTTCTATTTTTCCCGCGTGTTGTGATGAATCCTTCCCTCCTGTTTGTTATTGATACATTCTGATAGCCCCTTAATGCTGAAGATCCGGATCAAACATATTCTTTGAACGCGTTCTGAAAACATCATAAAAACGGAGCGTTTCGGCGTGGCCATCCAGAAAACCCCAGTTGGCCACGCTTTTGAATGACGCCTTCGGCCCGCCATGCTGGTCCGTCTGCAATTGCTCCGCGGCGTTCACAGGCGCATAGGCCGAACTGCTGACGGTGGTCCATCCGTCAACGTGCGGATGATCGGCCACGGCAAATTCGCCTTCCTCGGCCATCTCAATAAACTGCACGGTGGCCTGCGGCGATGATATCTGCGAGAGCTTGGTATACGGCACGCCAAGCAATGTCTGAGTCATATCACGATCAAGATAATTATTAATGCCATAACTGGTTTTGCGCGGCTGGCCGTTGATCGTATTGCCCGACCCGCCCTGATCAACGGGCCAGTACGTACTGTTATCTTCCGGGCAGCGGTAAAGCAGCGCCTTTCCGTAATACGCCGCCATCGTATCAATCCATCCCACGCCGGCCGCCACCACATGCCCGCCATGCGAGAGGCCCGCCTGAATGAACAGACCGTTATTTTCAGTCATATACATCCAGTGGGCCATCTCCATGCCGCGCACATTGGCAAGGCACTTGGTTGTCTTGGCATTTTTACGCGCCTGCGCCAGTGACGGAACAAGAATCGCCACCAGCACAACGATAATCGCCACTACAACAAGCAGCTCAATGAGCGTAAAGCCGGAAAATGTCTTATGGCCTCTGCGGCCAGAAATCATCATGAATCGCCCCCATACGCCGGCACGGCCGCGCGCATTTCCTCTCTGAAGGAAAGACTATACCAGCGCATCTATGCCAATTGCAAGTGAATTGCATGCGCATTTTGCTTGCAATTGAAAGAAAGTGGCAAAATGGCATTCCGTGTTAGCATGTTGAGGCTTCTTGGGGGGGCCGGTCGTTATTGTGTTGACATTTATTCCTGATCATGAAATATTTGGCCGTGCTTTAATCGCATACAACAAGGATTCATCATGCCCAGCAAAGGATCCCGGCAACTTCCTTCAGATTCTACTTTCGCCACCATACTCGCAGACGTAAAGAATCGTATCGTAACTGCGCAAGCTCGCGCTATATCAACCGTAAATGCTGAGCTGGTAAATCTTTACTGGGATATCGGGCGCATGATTGATGGCCGGCAAAAACGCGAAGGCTGGGGCACAGGCGTCATACCCCGTCTGGCGCGTGAATTGCATAATGAACTACCCGAACTCAAAGGATTTTCTGAGCGCAACATCAAACTGATGCTGGCTTTTTACCGGGAATATCCCAACCCGGCATCGTTGATTCATTCCGCAGTCGCCCAGAACAGATCCGATTCAATTGTGCAACAGCCTGTTGCACAATTACAAAAAGATCCATTCTGGTCCATTTACAAGCTGAATATAGTTTGGCCGGTATTGATAAACCTATCGGTATTTCTACGTATGAACTCACACGCGCATTGCCCAGGCAACTGAAATCCTCCCTGCCAACGGTAGAACAAATTGAACAAGAATTTCGAGAAACCCTTCAGCAAACTGATGCCAAACAAACACAAAGCAGGAACAGGAAGGGAAAATAACCGCAAAAACGAAAAAGTCTCAGCATCCCCTATCGGGAAGCTGAGACTTTTTTATGCGGGCGAGAGGAGTCGAACCTCCACGGAGTTACCCACTAGAACCTGAATCTAGCGCGTCTGCCAATTTCGCCACGCCCGCGTGAGGAGGAGCAATGTAACAAAAATACCCGCAAAAGACAAATTGTCTCCCTGAAAAAGGTCTTCTGAAAATGGGGCACTCCGATCATCCGAAGCCCCCGTCACTCCGATAGTCCGTGAGGCATATGTCTGGGCGCCAGGGCAAATCGGACTTCGGAGAGGCACTATGAAATTGGGCGGCAAAATCATGCTTGGCGGCGTGGGGGCGGTTATTCTTGCCACGGCCGTGGGACTGGTCATACAAAGAAACACCATACGTAAACAAGGCATTGAGCTGACGCAAAATACGATGCGCAGCGCCGTGCTTGAGGCGGAAAATGTCCGTTCTGTCATATCAGAGCTGAATCAGTCCGGTTCTTTTGACACGCCCAAGCTGGTCGAAGAACTTAAAAATGCGCCGGATATGCGTAAGACCAAGCTCTACAAAACCATACCGGTTGTGGCTGCGTGGCTTGCAATTCAGGAAGTGGCTAACAAGGAAGATTTTGAATTTCGCGTCCCCAAACCCCAGGCTCGCAACCCCAAAAACACGCCCACGCCCCAGGAGCAGGAAATCATCGACAAAATAGAGCGCGAGCAGCTTGAAGAATACTTTACGGTTGACAGTAAAACCAACAAGATCATATACGCCCGCCCGATCAAACTGACGCCTGATTGCCTGTCGTGTCATGGTGATCCGGCCACAAGCCCGACAAAAGACGGCAAGGATCTGGCCGGTTTTCAGATGGAAAACTGGAAGACCGGCGAAACGCACGGCGCATTTGTGCTCATGGCCGACATGAAGCGCGTGGATGATGTGGTCGCGCGCGGCATGATGCATACATTTTTGTGGATTGCGCCGGTGGTGCTGCTGATTGCCGGCGGATTTTACTGGATGA
This sequence comes from uncultured Phycisphaeraceae bacterium, assembly GCA_964610975.1. Lineage (GTDB taxonomy): Bacteria > Planctomycetota > Phycisphaerae > WQYP01 > WQYP01 > CAZSYN01. The sequence goes on along the minus strand of CAZSYN010000007.1, from coordinate 226,115 downwards.
ATCGCAAAATGATCGTGGCTCCGCTGAGCAAATCCATTTGGGCCATCAATCAGGCGGCCGAGGAAACACACAAGGCCAGCGGAGAAATCAGTTCCGCAAGCCAGACATTGGCGCAAGGCGCCAGCCAACAGGCCGCCAATCTTGAGGAAACATCCTCCGCACTCACGGAAATCAACTCGCAGGCGCAAAACGCCGCGCAAACAGCGCAATCGGCAACAACGCTTTCTGAGCAAGCCAAGCATTCCGCCACAACCGGCAACGAAGCCATGCAACGCATGAGCGAAGCCATTACTGAAATTCGCAAATCGGCGGATGACACCGGCCGCATCATTAAAGTGATTGACGAAATTGCATTTCAGACCAATCTGCTGGCGCTTAACGCAGCCGTAGAAGCGGCGCGCGCGGGAGAAGCCGGCAAGGGATTTGCGGTTGTCGCCGAGGAAGTGCGCGCGCTGGCAATACGTTCGGCCGAGGCCGCACGAAACACCACGGGACTCATTGAGCAATCCGTGCAGTACGCCGAGCGCGGTGTCAAAATTTCTGAAGAAGTGGCCAAAAGCCTCAACGAAATTGTTACAGCCAGCGCCAAAGTCAATGCGCTCATCGGCGAGATTGCCGCCGGCACGCAGCAGCAATCCGAAGGCATTACGCAGGTGGCCAATGCGGTCACGTCCATTGATCGGGTCACGCAGGGTAATGCGGCCGCGGCGGAGCAATCAGCTTCGGCATGCACAGAACTTGCTGGACAGGCGCAACAGTTAACAACGGTCGTCAGCACGTTAAGCAACATGATCGGGACATGAAAAATCCGCTATAAAGGCATGAATCAAAAGGACGCGTTACCCAACGCGTCCTTTTTTGCATATCTGATTTTTATAGTATTTCTGGAAAATAATGTCGGATGTGAAGAAACAAAACGGCCGAGACAGGCCGTTTTTTGCACGGACCCGTTTGGGCCCATCGGACAATATTTTCGAGAACTGCTCTAAATGAGGAAGCGCCGGTGGTTTTAACCCCGGGGTTAAAACCACCGGCGCCTCAGGGCCGCAACCCTTGAGGATCAAGACTTAATTTTTCCCCCTTGCGCCGATTGCACATGTCCGCTTGCCAGCGTAGGATAAGTGATGTTTATGGCGTGGTGTGCGCACGGGCGGACCCTGTCTTTTGGTTGATGATGGCAAGTGAACGCAAACAACGGCTCTGGTCGGTTGGCGCCGCGTGGTGCATCGGAATTGGTCTTTTGGCCAATGCCGGCGTATGGTGCTGGTCGCAATTCGGACCGCCGGCGTTGCTCTCAGTGCCGGCATATGGCCAGGTAACAGCTCAATCGGCCGGCGCGCGCGGGTTGTTTTTAGCGCCCGCGCAGATCGGCCCGCGTGAGTACGGCTGTTATTTAATGGATGTTGACGCCGGGACGATCAGCGTTTATCGCGTGGACGCCACGACGAATCGGATGCGGTTAATGTCCGCGCGAAGCTTCCGTCATGACCGTTTACTGGAAGACTTTAACAATGATTCGCCCACGCCGCGCGAGGTGCAAAAGCTCGTGCAGCAGCAACAGGCGCGTGAAGAAATTGAGGGCCGGCGCAAAGATACGCCGGAAGGTGATGATAAGTCGCACTGAGGCCCTGGCCGGGTTGAGTGTGGCAGGCAGGCAAGGCTCAAATTCAAGGAGCTTCTCTCATGGCCAAGATGTTTTACTCTAGCGAAGAAGCAGCCCAGAAGCTGGGTGTTTCGGTGGATCAACTCAAGGAATATGTCGCCAACAACAAGTTGCGCGAATTTCGCGACGGGCCGAAGGTCATGTTCAAGGTAGACCAGGTTGACGGCCTGGCTGCCAGCATGCCCAGCAAAGCCGCCCCGGATGCCGGCGCAAGCGGCACGGCCATTGACCTGGCTCCGCTGGCCGATACCGGCGCAGGCGATGCCATCTCTCTGGCGGATTCTACAACTTCCGGCTCGCCCACTCAGGACGCAGGCGCCAGCGCCAGCTCAACGGGCATTTCTGTCTTTGATCAGGGTGAAGTCAAAAGCGCGGGCGCTTCTGAAAAAACCCAGATTCAGCCGGCCGTTGATGACCAGCTCTCCCTTGAGTCAGTCGGCTCAGGCTCAGGCCTGCTTGACCTGACGCGCGAATCAGACGATACCTCGCTGGGCGCGGAACTTCTTGACGAAATTTACCCCGGCGGCGATAAGGAAAAACAGGAAGGCATCGGCTCATCTTCCGGCATTTTTGAACAATCCTCAGGCGCCTCGGGAGACTCCGGCGCGGCCTCGGGCCTTGAGAATGCCGCTGAACCGGGCAACACCATCGCCACCGCGGCTCCGGTGACCTTTGCGGAAGTTGCCGAAGTCAACGATCCGTCATCAGGCCTCTTCGGCGGCTTGGCGCTGGGCACCGTGCTGGTCATGCTCGTAGCGATCGTCGCCCTTGCCGCCACATTCCGCGGCTTTATGCCGGATTGGCTCAAGATGGCCACGGAAGACACCACCAAAGTTCTGATCTTTGCCGGTATTTTGACGGTCGTGGCCGCGCTCTTTGCGGCCGTGGGCCTGTTCGTCGGCAAAGCCCGCAGCTAATACTGCCATAGCAAAATGAATCAAATAAAAAAATCCCGCGTCATACCGACGCGGGATTTTTTTATTTCAACATCCGCCGCCAATAACTTTATGGCTTGCGCTCAGAGTTCAGAATACACGCGTCCGGCAAAATCAAGCTTGAGTGACGGGAGCAAAGCCATCACGGTTTTGCTTTCGCCGGATTGACGCGCTTCGGCAAGAGCCTGTTCGGCGGCGTCAACCAGACGCGCCTGGGCCAGTGTAAGATCCGCGCCTGGCATCAGCGTCGCAGCGCCGATGCTGATCTGCAATCCCGGAAAACAACCCTGCGCGCAAATCCGCATGCGCTCAGAGAGCATCTGCAATTCCGCCTCGGGAAATGCCGTAACCAGCAGCGCAAAAGTGTCATATGAATAACGGCAGAGAATATCCTCAACGCGAATGATCTTCTGAAAACCAGCCGCGGCGTACTGCATGGCCTCGCTGGTATCAACGCCGAGATTGGCATGAATCAACAGGAGCCCAACAGCCTCATGGCGCCGGCGCGCAACGGAAAGCTCCGCGGCAAAACGGCGCTCAAGGTAAAATCTGTTCCACGCGCCGGTCATGCCGTCAATCATGGCCGCGGAAGTAAGCTGCCGTACAAGATAGCTGGTGCGCAGCGCAGCGCGTATGCGCGCCTTGAGTTCAGCGGGATCAAAAGGCTTGACGACCCAGTCAACCGCGCCGGTATCAAGACCCTCAATTTTTTTATCAATTGCGGCCGTGCCGCTTAAGAAAACAACTGGTATGTGCTCCGTCGTCTCATGAATCTTGAGTCTGCGGCATGTCTCAAAACCGTCCATGCCAGGCATATCAACATCCAGAAGAATCAGATCCGGCAAGAGTTCACGGGCCATCTGCAATCCCTGCTCACCAGACCAGGCAGAATGCAGCGATAAACCCATGTCCGCAAGACGGGTACCTATCAGTGCATGCATCATCTTTGAATTATCGATGATGAGGACACTGCTCTCCATTGACCGCTCCTTAGTACTACTGGGCTCAAATTGGTGGCTATACAAATGTCGTGAGCCCTCGTAGAGAACGGCCTTGTTTACTCATGGTGAAGAAACGAAAGCGACGACACAAAAAACATCGGTTCATGCGGCGCTCAACTGAGGCAGGCAGGCAAACCTTATGAGGGGAGAATGGCCCAAAAATCACGTTTTTTATAGAAATGAACAGGTTCTGAGCATGGTTTTGGGGTGGCGTTGTTAAAAGGCGTAAACCTGCATGCGCATAAACAAACAGGCGCGGTTGATAAGCCGCGCCTGCGTTGATTCAAGGAGCAAATTCCGTATCACCCGATCAGGTTAATACCGTTGCGGAAGGATGACGATACGACTCAAGCGCGATGGTGGCCAGAGCATTGGCGGCATACTGCACGTCCGGAATTTCCAGGAACGGGCCAAAGCTCAAGCGCGTGGTTCCTGCGCCATGCGGCGTGCTGAGCGTGCCGATGGTTTCGTGCGCCAGCGGCGCGCAATGCAGTCCCGGCCGCGTGAGGATGCCGTATTCTTTCTCAAGCCGGCGCGCCAGCGCCAGCGGCTCATAATCGCCAACGCGAACCGAAAATACGCCGCAGCGATCTTTAATGCCCTGCGGGCCAAAATATTGCAGTCCCTCAACGCCATCAACGGCGCTGATAAAACATTTGCATAGTGCGCGGTCATGTTCCCAAATGGCGTGCACGGTCTTCTTAAGAATCCACGCAACACCCTCGCTCAATCCGGCGATGCCGATGGCGTTATGGGAGCCGGGCTCATATTTATCCGGCATAAAGTCCGGCTGAAAATCAGATTCCGATACGCTGCCGGTGCCGCCCTGACGAATCGGCTTGAGCCGTTTTTCAATGCCGGGACGAATATAAAGTGCGCCGGTGCCCAGCGGGCCCATCAGGCCTTTGTGGCCGGGGAATGCCAGCAGATCAATGTGATCGGCCTGAACGTCAATCGGCACGTGGCCGGCGGATTGCGCGGCGTCAACCAGAAATGGCACGGCCATTTCGCGGGCGATTTTTCCGATTTCGTGAATGGGCTGTAGCGTGCCGGTGACATTTGATCCGTGCACCATCGCAATCAGGCGCGTCTGCGGCGTAATGGCTTTGCGAATGTCGTCCGGATCAACCACGCAGGTGACCGGATCAACATGCACGCGCGTCTGCGTGATGATGCCTTCGTTGGTCAGCGCGTTAAGCGGGCGCAGAACCGAGTTGTGGTCCATGTATGTCGTCACGACGTGATCGCCGGGCCGCAGCATGCCGCGAATGCCCAGGTTCAGTGCGTCAGAGCAATTGAGGCCGAACACGAAATGATCGGGATTTTCGCCGTTGAATAATTCGTTAAGACGTTCGCGGCATGTGCGAATCACATGCGCAGACTCCATCGCTTCTGCGTATGCGCCGCGACCGGCCGAAGCGCCGATCTTCAGTGCATAATGCACCATCGCATCCGTCACCTCCTGAGGTTTCGGAAAGCTGGTGGCCGCGTTGTCCATGTAAAGCCGACCTTGCGTGGCCGGCGCCGATTCTTCAGTACTCATGAGAACTCCTGAACTGCCCATAATAGAACCATGAGCAGAGGGATTCAAACATTTACTGAAGATGATTCACAAAAAGAAAAAGTTGGCAATTATATTGCCCTTATTTGCCCGCAGAATCCGCTTTGCCAGTCAATTTGTAATAGGCATCCGCATAACGCTTGCCAAGCACGTAAAGCGATGGCGTATCAAAATGAAGTTTGTCGCCGCGATCTTTCAGATCCTCGGCCGTCACCAACGCGCATAAAGCCAGTTGCGACGGAATCTTGGCAAGGTTTTCGTTAATCACCTTGTGACGCGGATTAAAGTAACCGATCTCACCAATGACGACCGGAACATTGTCCGCATGAAGTTCCTGGCGCATGGCACTCATCATGGCGATAAAACGCTCCGGATACGTTGCTGATTTTTCCGGAGATGCATCGGCCTCGCCCTGATGCCACAAAATGGCGGCTAGCTGGCCATTTTTCATGGCCGCACGCGCGCGGGTGATGGCGTTTGTATAAAGTTTGTCGCCCTTTTTCCACTGATCAAGCGATGTGCCGCCGACGGCGCAGGGAATCAAGCCTATAACCGCATCCGGCTCGCGCGCGGCCAGCGTGCGGGCAAATTCAGAGCAAAGACCTACGCCGGCGATATTCTTATCAAAATGCACCGGATCTTTGGCCGGCACCCATGCCATGTCTTTATTGAACATCAAAATGCGCGGATGCGTCTGCTCATCCCGAGGCGTTACCGTGCCGCGGCCGGCCATATTTGACTGCCCTACCAGCAGAATCAATTTATCCGGAGACGGCTGAGTGGCCGGAGCGGCTGTCTGTGCAAAAGCAGAAAGACACATGCCGCATATCATGGCTAATACAATCATCAACTTATTCATAACATTCCCCAGGAACAAATACGGAAATTATCTGGCTTAAGAATTGTTTTCGCCCGTATGGCCCAGAAGCTTCATGATGGCGGCCGAAGGCTTGCGCTCTGATGAGGGGAAACCGACCGGCATGCGATTTTCGTCACTGCTGAGTTTTTTACCGTTGCGCGATGAACGCGGCGTGGGAATTTTTTCTGGAAAACGCACCCGCAGGCGATTCGGCAGGCGCTGTTCAAAAAGCGCATATTGCGTGGCCAGCGGCTGCTCGTAACCGCTTGAGTAAAGCTCGGCATCCTCGCCCATGACGCGGCCCTGAAGCATATCGGCAAGCGCGATGAGTTTATCAACCGTCGGCGGATCAGGATTGGTGCAGCAGATGTTGCCGTTTTTCCAGAAAAGATGACTGGCCGGCTCGCCCGCGGCCGAGCGATAGGCGACGACGCCTTCCGGGCCGTGACGTTCAAGCGTCACGTCACTGTTCATGGTCGCGCGCCATTCTTCAAGCGAGATCTGGTGATCGTCATTTTGAGCGTGATGAGATGCGCGCGTTATGTAAAGCGTGTAGGCCACGTGCCAAAACCCCGAAATTGCTTAAACCAACTTCACAAGGCAAGCAGTTTACAGGATTTAATGCGCCTTGAGAAATGCGCGACACGCAAAAATCACGGCCAACGTAATCAGACCCGCTTTATTTTGGTTCATCCGGTAATTGCGGGGTAGGCTCACGGGTCATTCCGATAGCGTGGTATTCTGGAGATTCGCGTTTTTTGTCTTCAGCCTGTTAAGGCTGGAATAAAGCTTTTGCCCGGGGTGCTCGCATTCGCACGCGACCCCGGGCTACTTTATGCCAGTCTTTCAGACTGAAGAACCGGCTTGTGCCTGAGTTTCGCTGAGTGCTCTCACCTTTCAGTCACCCCGCAATTACCGGATGAACCTAAAAATTGGCGTGATAATTATTTCGCCGATGATTTTTCTTTCTGCTTTCTATTTACGGGAAAATCTGTTACACACGTCGCCATGGAACATACACTCGGTTTACTGCTGCTACAGATTGGTGTGATTCTGCTGATCTCGCGGATCATGGGAATGCTTGTCCGTTTTCTGGGCCAGCCTCAGGTCGTCGGCGAAATGCTGGCCGGTATCGTTCTTGGGCCTTCTGTGCTGGGTTTATGGCATGATAACCAGCTTGTGAACCTGCTGTTTCCTCCATCATCACTCGGGTTTCTGAATATTCTGGCGGAAATCGGCGTGATGTTTTTTATGTTCGTCATCGGCCTTGAGCTTGATCCGATGCATCTGCGAAAACAGGGTCGCTCAATGATGGTTATGGGGTCGCTGGGCATAGTGATTCCCTTTGCGGCCGGCATCGGCATGACGTTGTTGTTGATGGTTACGCCTGGTTTTCAGTCCGTGGTTGAGGGAACAAAAAGTTTTTCCGCGCTGGCGCTGTTTATGGGTACGGCCATGAGCATCACAGCTTTTCCCGTGCTGGCGCGCATCATTCTTGAACGCAACATGCAGCGAAATAATCTGGGCATCATGGCGCTGGCGACCGCGGCCATCAATGATGTGCTCGGGTGGTGTATTCTTAGCGTGGTTGTGGCGTATACGCGCGTTAAAGTCAGTGGTGATGACGCCGCGGGCCACTCGTTGGGCACCGCGGCGTTTACGGTTCTGTGGGCGGCGCTGTTTATCGCGGCCATGCTGCTGATCGTGCGGCCGCTGCTGATGCGCCTGCAAACTTACTTTGACCTGCGCGGATATCTCTCGCAAAGCATCCTGGCGGGCATCTTTCTGCTGCTGTTGCTCTCAAGCGTTATTACCGACTATATCGGCATACACGCAATTTTTGGCGCGTTTCTGCTCGGCGCGGTTATGCCAAGCAAGCCCGAATTTGTGCGGCATTTATCAGAAAAATTTGAAGATTTTACCATCATTTTCCTCCTGCCGATCTTCTTTGCGCTCACCGGCCTGCGCACGCGGCTTGGTCTGCTTGATGACGGCAACCTGTGGCTGATCTGTGCGTTGGTGGTGGCCGTGGCCACGGCAGGTAAATTCGGCGGCGTGATGCTTGCCTCGCGCATGTTCAAAATCAACTGGCGTCATTCGGCCACGCTTGGCGTGCTGATGAACACGCGCGGCCTCATGGAGCTTGTGATCCTGAACATCGGTTATGACCTGGGTATTCTTTCGCCGGCGCTCTTTACGATTATGGTGGTCATGGCGCTTGCCACAACATTCATGACGACGCCGCTGCTGGCCCTGGTATATCCGAGAAAAGTTCAGCAGGCGGAAGATCATCCCGCGCCTGTTCCCCCAGCGCCAAAACATCGCGATGTGCTTGTGCCGGTGAGCCTGGCGCATTCCGCGCCGGCGCTTGTGCGTGTGGCGCGCATGCTCATGGGGGCTGATCCGGGAACTGTTCATTTGCTGCACATGCAGCGTGCGGAAGATACTGAGGAACTGCCAAAACAAGGCAAGGAAGATCCGCTTGTGGCCGGCAGCGAGGAGGCGCGGGCACTGGGGATTTTGGCCTCAACGCGCAGCTTTGTCACCAATTATGCCGCCCGTGACATCACCAGCGAAACTGAGCGCCTGAATCCGGACTGGGTGATCATTGGCTATCACAAGCCCGTGTTCATGCAGTCTATTTTGGGCGGTACCGCGCGCGGCGTACTCAACGAAACGCCCGCCAATATTGGCATTCTGATTGATAAAGGACTTGAAAAAATCACGCGCGTGCTGGTGCCGTATCTTGGCGGACCGCAGGATCATGCCGCGCTGGTGGCCGCGGAACGCCTGAGCCAGATGCCCAATGTTGAGGTGACAATTCTGCACGTGGTGCATTCTCATCGCGGCAGCGAAGAAAAGCCGCTTGGCGTGCGCGATCTGATGAACAAATACGTCGCTTCCTCCGGCGCGGCCCAGCAGGTGCATTTTAGCGTCATTGAGAGTGATTCGCCGACGGACGTTGTGACGGCCGAAAGCCACCGCTATGACCTGATGATTCTGGGGCTCGCTGAAGAGTGGAATCTTGATACGGGCATACTTTCTTTGCATGAGGAATCCGTCGCGCAGCTTGCGCCGTGCTCAATTTTGATTGTCCGCGGCGCGCTTAAACCGTAAATAACAGGGTACTTGTGGCGTTAATGCCAGATGTCCCGTAAAATTGCCCCTCTGAATTGTGCCAGATAACAGGAGTTCCGCATGCATTTTTTCGTTCACGGCGCGGTATCGCCCGATGCCCAGGAAGCTTTGCTCAAGCATGAGCAGCGCGTTCATACCGCCATTGAGCTCTCTGCGGCCGAGACGGATGTGCCCGGTGAACTTGAAGAAAATCCGCGTGAACTTTTTAAAATTCTTCAGCAGAAACAGTGGCATCTGTTTACGACGGATACGGCGCTGATTCATCGTATCTTTGAAGAAAAAATTGAGTTTCCCGGCGGTATTATCGTGCTGATGCTTGATAATCCGGATGTGCTCAATGATCAGGGCGCCGCGGTTGACCGACTTTTTGATCGCTACAAACGCCTGACGGTCAAGCGTCTTTATACGATCACCGCAAGCAAGATCAAGATCCGCCAGTTACCGGGACTTGAGTGAGGTATCATCTCGTAAGCGGCAGAGTCACTTGCTTACGGTCCTGATCAAGATTGAATGTCAGTTCCCGCGCAAGGCCCCGAATGACCACCATACCGCAGCCTTCGGCCGTGATTGTTGCGTCACCTGGTGTCATACGCAGTACAATATGCGCTCCCGTACTGCTGACGGTGATATTTTGCCAGCGGCAGAAGCCCTCGCCAAGCAAAAGAATACTGGTGAACGCCTCACGCAGAAGAATAGCCGCGTAACGTGCGTCAATTAATGCATCTGAAATGCTTATACGCATTTTTTCCCGCTGTATGACAAGATAATCATGCATGCCTGGCCCGTGGATTTCTACGCCGACAATTTTTTGACCGGCACGCAGCGGCTCGGCGGCAAGCGGCTCCTGGTTCTGTGACAGAGGCTCAAGAACCGCCAAAATAGTATCAGGACTGACGGCCGACGCCCTCATGTGGCGCATGCTGAATGTTTCTTTCGGTGAGCGGTGGTAATCCAAAAGCGGCGTCTGCTCAATGTGGATATCCTGAAAAGGCGGCCCCAGCAGCCGTACATGCAGGTCCGTCCCGAATCGCCCATTAAAACGGAAACCTGATGACGGATCACCGGTATGTGAATCACTGACGGCCTGCAAATGCCAGTGTGTCAGGAGATTCCGCGGCAGCGCCAGATCATCATGAAGAATCACGTAATGATTTTTGGCCCAGAACACGGATCGCACGTCGGCCGGTTTTTTTTCTGCAAATCGCTCGTGCGCCAGCGCGACCAGGCGATCTTCGCAAAGATCACTCAGAAAAACCGGATCTTCCGGCATCAGCGCCGCGGGATGCACGCCTTGAACAAAATCAGCGGAATCACAGGAGAAAAATCGCTCAACATGTCCGGGCGCAAGCGGCGTATGAGCGGCGCCAAAAGAAAGCGTGGTGTGGCGCCATGTCTCGCCTCCTTCGCCGCCGTCGTAAATAAGCGGTTTGCCATCCGCAAAGAGAATCACGGAGCCTTCCGTGCGGTGATAGCGGTATCCGCCAGGCCCCTGTTTAAAAAGCAGATAAAATTCATCGTGTTGATTGAACTGGCCCCTGAACACCGCGCCAAAACCTTCAAGCCGGCGACTGGTGAGCGCGGCCGGGGCGGCAGGTTCAAGATCTTCCGCGGATAATTGGGCAAAGACCAGCGGCAGATTACCGAAAAATCCGCCGTCGCATCCGCCGCTTTGCCACGCCCAGAGCAGCATCCGGGCAAATTCCGGATCGCTTTGCCGGTATAGTTTGGCCATCAGTGCATAATGCTCCGGTACCCACGGGCCCAGGTGTGCATGATCGCCGATCGGTGCAATGCGGCGGACTTTCGGCGCCTGACGATAACCGGCCGATGATAAACCATCGCGCATCTGGCCGTAATCGTGCGGACAAGGCGGCGTCAAAAGCAAAATACCCCACCGCAGAAAATCCTTTAACCGGGCTATAAGCGCCGGATTCTGTATGCCATGACTGGCCAGGTGATACGCCAGATTCAGCCGGCATCTGGCGGCCTGAAGATAGTAGCATGCGGGATTTTCGTACCATTTACCGCTTCCCGGCGTGCAGTAAATATTCAGTGAATTTTCCATCAGCTCCGCGGCGTGGCGGACAAACTCCGCGGCATCCGGATTGCCGTGAAAAACAAGGCCGATTGTGCCGATGACATCCACGCGATCCGCCTCAAAATTGGCATTGCGCGAATTGAACCGCCAGTTCATCATGTCCGGAGACATGTAAAGGTGGCCCATCAACATGAAAAATGAGCGGATAAGCCGTTCTTCATCCGGAGTAAAAACGCCGCTGCCGGCAATCAGGTCATAATCTTCCGCCCAGCGTGTCAGCGGCCGTGCACCGACAGGACTGTATACGTCTGAAATTTCACGCCCTGATAAAACAAGGCGCGCGCGCAGATGAACGATGCTGAGAATTTCCAGTTTTTTACGCCAGGCGATCTGCGGATCGCCCTCAACGGCAAAGCGCAGTCCCGCGGCGGGGCCGGCGACTTTCTCTTCGCGGATTTTCCGCCAGATTTCCCTGAATGCCGCTGACTCCCTTTTGCGGCGAAGATCCGGCAGATCCTTCCTCCGTGCGACAAGGAACGGCCGCTCAACCTGATCCTGCTCATCAAGTCGCCAGCGCATAAAATCTTCAAGCCTCGGCGATGAATTTTTATGGCTCACGGCCGAGAGTTCCTTGCGTGGGCCGTCATTGCGGTCAAGCGTTGAGGCCAGGATGCCCCAGTATCTGCGGCCGTCAAAAAAGCGAAATCTGAAAAATGCGTCACCTTCTGAACTTGTATGTGCGGTGATCATTGAAATTGTTGAGCCGACCATTTCCGGAAATGGCCAGTCCAGTTCACGATTGTTATCTCCCGGTCCCTGTGCGATGCGCTCAAATTGACGGTCAACCCATTCTCCGCGCCGCTGCGTATATACCGCAATATAGTCGCGCGATGACGCATCTTTGCCCATCATCGCATAACCAAAACCCTGTGGCGGAATCCACCACGCCACCGATTCCTGAAGTCTGGCCAGTTCACGCTCCTGGGCCGCCAGGTCCGACCAATGGTAACTGCCGTTTTCGGACATCCAGTAAAGATATCCCCGCCCGCCGCTGAACTCCGCAAGTGAAAATTCAAACATGCCTCCGGCAAGGTCCTCGCTGATTTCCTCAGCCAGCAGATAGGGCTCATTTTCGTGCGCGGTCCACGTGATGCGGTACTCATGGCCGGTGGATGTGCGATATGCCAGCCTGATGCGCAGCAGCAGCGGGCCATGATTCACAACCTGGCAGTCATAAAGCGTAATTGATACGCCGGGCGGCAATATGAACCGCCCGGTCCCGCGCCATAATCCGTCTTCTCCGCGCACGCCCAGCAGCGGCGGCAAAGCGGAAGATGATGTACCGAAAGGAATGCGAAATTCCGCACGCCCCGTATGAATGACGGCTGTCTGCGCGGCGGGGTCCTGAATCAACCGCAGATGTTCCGAAGATTGCCGGCACGATGCCTGAGACTGATATACGGCCCACGTGCGCTCGGATTGTTCCGGCAAATCGGCAAAGAATGTCACTCGGCCGTCAACGATCTGATACGTAATCGCGCGATCCGGCTGTTGATTGCAGAATATCAGCAGGTTCTCCGCCTCCCAGTTCTTCTGAAGAGAAAGAGAGATAAGCTGTCGCGGAAAATCATAATAAAATGGATTGCGCACGCTGATGACACGCACGAGCAATGCACCGTCATCACGTATGGCGGGAAATGAATGATGTATGGCCTCGGGTGCGGCGCTTTGCCACGGGGTGATCGTCAGCCTGCTTTTGTTCTGCGCCCCGGCCACAACATCAATGTCCTGCGCCAGAAAGCAAGTCAGAATCTGCTGCTCCTGATCCTTAAGCGTGGCTGCGATATAGTCATGCCGGCCGGCCGGCACATTTTCAAAAATACATCGTCCGGAATCATCGGTCATGGCCGTCATTGTTTCTGCTGGCCCGATCGCGGGGCGAAAATCCATATCCGCCAAGTCAGGTCGAAATTCAGCTTGATGAACATTAATTTTTTCATGTGGCGCCGCCAGCCCCAGCGTGATGCGGATTCCCGCGGCCGGCTGGCCGTCGGCATCATACACGTCACACGAATATGTACCGGTTGGTGATGCCGGTTTTGCGGCGCATTGTGGCGCGGCGGCGATTGTGTTGGCCCGCCTGATGATACAATTTTCCGCCGCTTCAAGCCTGGCGATTTGCTCCCGGGTTGCCGCAAACCTGCGCGCACGATTCAGATATTCCGCGGCAAGCTGGCCGTGAACTTCCCGGTACTCATCAAGAGTTAAGCCATTGCGTTTTTCAATGGAATTGCGGTAAAAATGTTCGGACTTCAGCAGATGATGGTTTTCTGCGGCCAAAAGCTCAATGGCAAACTGTTCCCGGCCGTCGCGCGCGCGCATCTGTTCAAGCAGTTTCTGGCATGCACAAATATCGCCGAGTCCGCGCAATGCTTTGTGGAGATCATATAAAACTTCACCGCATGACTCAGGCGCCGATGCATGATCCGCCAGTATTTGCAGACAACGCCGGCGCGCTGTTTCGTACTGGTGATCCGCCAGCGCTTGCGCTGTATCTGTCGGCATCATATCGCCCGCATACAATGGAGAGATTGCCAAGTGCAAATCACACTTCACACGTTTGTCGGGCAGCCCCGCGAAGCGTGGCGGTATATCATATGTGACTTCTTTTGACGCATGCCATCCGCGCGTAACATCGGCATGCATGCCCGCCGGCCATGTTCACGGCAAGCGGATCAGAACGGATCAACCATCGGAATGGATGTCTTGCCGATCGCACCGGGATTGCTATAGCTTACTCTCACAATTTCAACATGGCCATCAAGATAGCATACCGAAGAAAATGTATTTTTGTTGTGCATCGGCGAAACGTATACGTAGGTATTGTTGCCCGCAATCGCGCCGACACGATCAAGATAATCCCAGCAGCCGAGCCTGTCCGCGATGTAAACGGAATAATGCGGCGCCACCGCGTTTTGAATCTTGTAGTTCAAGGCTTCCTCAAACTCATCTGAACTTGATTTATATGCGGCGGTATACTTCAGCGGATCATTGTCGCTGACGTTCACAAACGCGCCGTAATACATGTTGCCGCAAGTCTGGTAAGCCACACCATAGTGATACGATGAATCCCACCCATATTTGGCGACGGCTTCCTTCAGCGTGGCCGGTTGAACCAGGGCTTCCGGACACCGAAACACTTTATCGCCCGGCAGATAGCCCAATCGTATCAGGCTGCTGCGCTGATCATTCTTTTTGACGATTTTAGTATGCTCTTCCACGGTGAATCCGATGATTTGGCCCCATCCTTTGCCCTTGTTGTAGCCGGCCCCCGGCATTTTCCCGTCGCGATCCTGCATAAAAAAGACGGACGCCATGTACAATTGGCGCTCATTACTTCCGCATACCGCGGTGCGGGCGGATTCCCGGGCTTTTTGAAGAGACGGCAATAAAATTGACATAAGAACGACAATGATTGCCACTACAACAAGCAGTTCTACAAGCGTGAACCCATGATGACGCAATGGTTTTAACATGTGTGACTCCTCCGCTGGCAACCCGTGTGTACTTTGTATCCAAAAGAATGACGAAAGACGCCGAAATACACCTGAGAGCGTATTTGAGAAGCATCCGGAACCATCCGCCGGCCTGCATTCAGGCCTGCTGCGTCCCCGGATACTCAATGATATTCGCCACACTATCACGCGGTCCTGCGTCTTTGCAGTCCCGAATACATCCTGCGATCTGCCCGCCGCTTACTTCCCAAATCTGGCTCTTATGTACGAATGTTCGCGTGCGCGCCGGATGCGGCATGACATACAAACAGAACCGCAAGCGCATGCGCCATACGCATTTGCAATGTTAGCAGGTGTCATCAACACCATCATTACGGGCTTCTTTTTGAAGTTGTATGTCATGATATGATTTTGAATGACCAGTAAATACTATACATTGATAATGTGTAATAGCAAAATAATTTTCTTAAAAAACATAGAAAATGCATAAATAATCAGAATATGCGATAAAATGCCTTAAAATAACAGGAAAACAGGCGATAAAATACTTCATAAAATAAATTGATATAAGATAGTATTTCGTGTATTATAGAGGGGTGGTCCGATGCGTGAGCGTCGGCAGATGATGCTCCGTCCGGGTAGCATGGGGAATTGGCTATGAGTAGAATCACAGTGATGAGACCAGCGAAACGAAAGCATTCCCGCCCGGCCCTTCGCACAGAAGACCTTGTAGTTGAGCTGCGTTCGCGGATCGTCGGCGGTACGTGGGGTCCGGACAGCCGTCTGCCTACGCGTACTGAACTTGAAAAACAATATCAGGTGAGCCCCGCGACGTTGCAACGCGTGCTTGATTCATTGATTGAGGATGGTTTTGTGCATCCGCGCGGCCGTCTGGGTACTTTTGTTTCCGCAAACCCGCCTCATTTATCGCGTTATGCGTTGCTATTTGGTATGCGCCCGACGGATGAAGAGTGGACGCGTTTTGCCGCCGCATTGGCCAATGAGGCTTCGGCGCTGCCGGAAGATGCGTCGATTCAGATGCCGGTGTTTTATGGGCTTGAGCCGCACACAGCCAATGCCGGTTACGTGCGGTTGATGGAGGATATCAGATCATCGCGTCTGGCCGGCATGATTCTGCCTTTTAATCCCACCACGCCCATGTCTTTTCACCAGACGCCGTTGTTCGCGCCGGGTTCTCCGCCAAAGGTGGGGTTGCTGAGTTTTCCGCCTGGTGTTGACAACATGATGCTGATGGTTCTGGATCATCGGCGTATTCTGGATCGCGCGGTGGAGTATCTTTATGGCCGGGGCCGTCGGCGCATTGCTCTGCTGACCACGCCGCAATTGGTTGCCATGCAATCGGAATATTTTCGTAACTTATTGTTGACACGCGGCATGAGCACTGAGCCGTTCTGGATTCAATCCGTAAGTCTGCATGGCGTATGCGCGGCGAAAAATCTGATGCATCTGATGATGGCCGGCGCCAATCGTCCGGACGGTCTGATTATTCTGGATGACAATCTGGTAGAGCCTGCGACGGCAGGCATTATGGCGGCCGGAATTGATGTGCCGGGCATGATGGATGTCGTGGGGCACAGCAATTTTCCCTGGCCCACACCCAGCATGTTGCCCATCAAGCGGATTGGTTTTCACGCCGGTGAACTTCTTCGCCAGGCGTTGGGTCTGTTTGAAAAGGCTCGCAACAGCCGTGTTTTACCTCCGCCGGAGCATCCGATGCCGATGTTTGAGGATGAAGTTGTTTCGTTGGGCGGCGGGATTACTTCACCAAATTAATATTTAATACTGTAGTTTTTAGTAAATTTCTGTTACCACGTCATAAATTTCAGATTTTTTCTGCATTTTCATGCTCATTTCAAGCTATAAACAGGCCTTAAATTAAATAATTCATTTTAATTTGACTTTCTTATATAGTATAGTACGTTATATATGTAATTAATCGCGAAACGGGGGCATTCCCCGGTTCACATATCCGAAACGTCTTCCGATCAATTCGGTTAATTTGCGTCCATTCAAACAGTACTGAACAAAACATGCGTATTTGAGGAATCGCCAGAAACAGATCACGCATCACAAATTGATCGGGCCGCTCCGCAAAGCGTGGCGGCATGTCATGTGTGATTTATTTTGACACTTACTATAAGTGTGTGAATTTAAGTCAAGCAATGAGAAAGGAAGGGTTACGAATGTTGAGTTGCACAAAAAAAATCAAGGGGAGGGTGGGAGTTCAACTGGCTTGTGCCGGAGCGGTTCTTTTGGCGGCAGGGGCGGCGCATGCGGCGACCTGCACATGGACTCCGGATACAACAAGCAGCGACATCAACGGCAACTGGTCTGATGTATATCAGGCCGGCACCCGGGCCGGATGGAATGCGCAGGTTCCGAATGCGGCGGACGATGTCGCATACCTGACTTCAGGCACGGCGGTGACTATCGCGATTGATCTCGATGTCAATGCAACTATTGGCGCACTGACGGCAAACAGCCGGGTTGGCCCGGTTATTTCCACCAGCAGCGGAAAGTCATTAACGCTGAAGAATACGTCGGGCACAGGAACGATCACCCAGAACGGGCGCAATACACTGACATTTAACGTAGATATTCATCTTGATAACACAAATCTTTCAATTGTGAGGACCGGCGGAGAAAGCGGCGCGCGCGCCATTGATTTTAACAATGCCATCAGCGGCGCGGGCAATGTGTCCGTATCCGTGAGCAACCGCGGTTTTGTCACTCTTGACGGCGATGTCAACAACATCGGCACGCTGACGCTTGATAACAGCACGACGTCCGTCGCCGCTGATTTTACATCGGTTTCCGGAAACATCGGCCTCAATGTGACCAGTGTAATCAAGCTGGGCGCCGGCACTGTGAATCTGACAGGCATCAGTAATGCCTACGGCGATACCGTGGTGAACGTCGGCACGCTGAATGTGGCCAGCAGTCTGGGCAGCGGCAGCGTGGCGATTGCATCAGGCGCTATCCTGCAGCTTGGCGGCGGTATTCATCAAATTGTGACGGGCCTGACACTCGGCGGCATTCTTCAGACGGATAGCGGAACTTACGGATCACTCAGCAGCGGCGCCACCTACAAGAGCGCATATTTTTCCGGCACCGGCGTGGTTGAAGTTGTACCCGAGCCGGCCGCGCTGACGATGCTGGCCCTCGGCGGCATGATGATGCTGGCAGGCCGGCGCCGTTCGTAAGTGTGCGGTCCGCCGATATGCGTCATGCGATGATGAAGAGAGGCCGGAGATGCTGGTCTGCGGCCTTTCTTTTTGTTTTTGGTGATCTGCAATGGGGCTTTGTTTCATGCGGCGAATTTTGATGGCGGGCTTTCTGGTTGCCGGCTTGCTGATGGCCGCCGGACATGCCGATGCGCTTGATCTTACATCCGGGTTGATGATGGCTTTACCATTGCCTGGCGGCAGGCCGCCGGTCATTGACGGCAAGCTTGATGACTGGGATCTTTCCGCGCAGGAGCCGATGTGGATCACGCCTGAGACAGCGGATCGGTTCAACGCCGGAACCGCGATCATGTATGACAGCCAGGCCCTGTATTTTTCCGCGGTTGTAAGTTTGCCGGACCGGCCGCTGGTCAATGCCAATAATCCTGTGGACCCGTTCTGGAACGGCGACATGCTTGAATTGCGGCTGGTGAGCGATCCGGCGATTGACTGGCCGGTGAATGCCGAGGCCGCCAATGTGCGCGCGAGCCGTTCAATTGTGCATTGTTCGCTATGGCAAAATTCAGCCACGGGTAAAAATTACATTCACATGGCATATGGCGCCAGGCTCAACCAGGGCAAGGCTGTTAATCCGGAAGGATCTCAGGTTGCCCTCACGCAGAACGCCAATCGACAGTACATTCTTGAGTCGCGCATACCGTGGTCCGCCCTGAATGTGCCGGACGGGAAGAATCCCTTTGGCGTCGGCCGGCGCATGACGGCGGTCATGGCGGTGCACTGGGGCGGCGAAACGCAGGTGACCGCGCTTTACCGGGTCAATCCCGGCAGTTTTGCGTTCAAGCGGCCCGAGTGTTGGGGGCAGGTTGAATTTAGTAAAACGGGGAAAATTGATGCGCGCCACGCCACGATGGAGTCAGCGATTGAGTCGCAGCGGCCCAGGCATGACGGCGTGCCGATTGAAATTGACGTTCCGGAAAACAATCTCAAGGTGTCGGTCAATATTCTAGGAGAGCGGGGCGAAGTGTTGCGCGAAGTCATCGGCGGCGAGCCGCATGACAAAGGTACGCTGAGAGTCCGGTGGGACGGGCGGGATCAGTGGGGCGCGCCGTTGACGCCGGGAACGTACAAGTGGGGCGCGTATTTGTCGCCGGGGCTTAAGGCGCGTTATGTCGGCACTGTCGGCACAAGCGGCGGGCGAGGATTTGAAACGGAGGATGGCCGCGGTTTGTGGGGCGGAGATCATGGCGCTGCCGTCGGCGTCGCGGCCGATGCCACGGGCATGTACTTCCTCTGGGCAGTGGCGGAATCCGGCCGGGCCGTGGTGAAAACGGATTATGACGGCAATGTGCTGTGGCGTAAGACTCCTTTTGTCGGCGGCGGATTCGGCCCGTTCTACGCTATCGCCGCCAATGGGCAGTATGTGTATATCGCGCATGAATCGGATGACTGGCAACTTCTGGCGCGGCTTGATGCCGGAACCGGAGAACTTCTGACTTTTCCCAACGGACAGAGCCTGGCCAGAATTGCCCGGGGTAAACTGATCAAAATGCCGGAAGATACCACGCCGCTGCTGACTGTCCGCCGCATGCCTCCGGTCACAGCGGGCCTTGCGGCAAGCGAGCGTGAAATTTTCATGCCGCAATATCCTGAAAACGTAATTCATGTCGTTGATGCCATGACCGGCAAAGTCACTCGCAATTTGCGCTGTCCCGGGCCGCGCGGTGTCGCGCTTGACGGGCTTGGCGACCTGTATGCGGTTTCTTTTCCGGAAAATGGCCCCGCGCGCATTGTAAAATTTACCGGCGCCGATGGTGAACCGGCGACGGTAATTTCCACAGATCTGGTGGCTCCGTGGTGTGTGGCTGTGGATAGCGCGGACAATCTGCATGTGACGGATCTTGGTAAAAGTCAGCAGGTTAAAATATTTAGTTCATCGGGCAGGCTCTTGCGCACTTTGGGCAAAGTCGGCGGCCGGCCCTGGGGCGGCGCATATGATGCCTCAAGTTTTCTGCTGCCGGCCGGTATTTCGGCGGATGCCAAAGGCGGCATTCTGGTGGCTGAGGCTTCGTTGCCAAAAGTCATGTCGCGCTTTGATGCCGCCAACGGCAAACTGCTTCGGCGCTGGTTTGGCGCCGTCGCCTATGCCAGCCAGAATACGCCTGATCCGCTTGATCCCGCATTGCAGTATTATCAGGTCACGCCGGACGGAGAGCATCGCAAAGCGCTCGGCGGGGGCATTTGCCGCGCGCGGGTTCCTTTTGAATCGCCGGACGCATACTGGTACCTGCCGCGGCTTGGCGGGCAAAATGTCGGCAATCTTTCGGATTATTTTGGCTCGCCGGTCACGGTGCTTGCGGATAATCACCAAACATACATTTTCGGCGATAGCGGCCACGGTGTGCTGAGAATTGACGCGGACCGCCTGGTGCCTGTCGGCAGCCTGATTCCGCGCAGCCGCGGCGGGCCGCTGGCCGTGTGGAGTGATGCCAACGCTGACGGCCTATCTCAACCTGGCGAAATTCAGACCCTTGACGTTATCGGCGGCCAGAGCATCGGCAGGCTCGGCAACAGCGCCGGGTCCATGTGGATGCAGCCCAACGGCGATGTATACCTGATGACGTGCTCAAACAGAATCCTGAAAATTCCCGGCGCGGGATTTACCGCATCCGGCGCGATCCGCTGGGATGTGGCGAAGGCAAGCTGGGTTGTGCCCGTCGTGGCCGCGAATATGCCAACGGAAAATAACAAGTGGAATACCTCTCCGCGCAACGGCTTGTTGGGCGTGCGCGTGGACCATGAGGGGAATATTTACGTCTGCTACAACGCAAATGCGCCGTATGCCGCAGGTGGTATGACCGAATCCATGCGCGAAGGGCTGGGGCATACATCCGGGATGACGGCCGTAAAAATTGGCAAATTTTCACCGGATGGCAAACCATTGTGGACCGTGGGCCGCAAGGCCACCGCGGCCGCCAGACCCGGCGAAATGTATCATTTCTGGGCAATGGGAGGACTGGTTGGCAATCGGTATATCGCCGGCGCCAGTGAGTGGGGGCAGATCTATTTTTACACTCACGACGGCTTTTTTGTGGATGCGATCATGAACAACCCCGGGCTTTCGCCGCCGGCTGGTCCGTATACTTTCGGCAGCGAAACTTTCGGCGGGCGCGTGCAGGATTATCCGCAACGCAATGAAGTCTGGGCTTTTTCGTGCGGCATGTCATACCAGGTTCAGGGTTTTGATCACGGTAAAGTGGCCGGCGAGATCCGCCAATCCGGCGTGGTCACGCTTGATCGCGTGTATGACAATACGCCGGTTGCGCAATCAGACAGGCCGGTTGCTCTGACGGCGGCAAGAATAAGCGCCGATCCGTTTTCCGGCGCCGATGCGTGGAGCAATACGCCCCGGCAAAACATAAAGGCAAACGGGAAAGACCTGGCATCCGTGCAGATCGCTTTTGATGATGCAAATATGTATGCGCGTTTTGAAGTGGCGGATGATTCGCCGTTGCTCAATAATGCTGACAGCGCGAATCTGATTTTTCACGGTGGCGACGCCGTGGGATTGTACCTGGGTCCGGCCAAACGTTCCGGAACGGCAATAGTGCCGGGTGATATGCGAATCCTGGCCGGCATGATTGCCGGCAAACCGCGGCTGATCGCCATGAAGCCGACAACAGCACAGGCAAAACGGCCCGATCGTTACGTCACGCCCTCAGGCGGTGAATCTTCTTTTGAATTTATCGGCGATGTTCCGCAGGGGCGCGTCGTGCTGACGCAGGATTCATCCGGCAACGGATATACGGCCGTATTGGCCGTGCCCAGATCCTTTATTGAAATACCGATGCAGGAAGGCAAATCGCTGGCCGCGGATGCCGAAGTGCTGTTTTCCGGACAGGCGGCGCGCGGATTGCAGACCGTTTCGCGGTATTACATATTCTCGCCGCGTAATTCAAGGACTAATATGATTGATGATATTCCCACTGAATCGCGCTTATATCCCCAGCACTGGGGTGTGCTGAATATTCAGGGTCGGTAAAATAAATCATCGCCAGAGCAGGAGCGGTTTGGCCCATGCGATTGAATCAGAAGATAAAAGGTGTATGGCGGTTGATCGCCGCGGCGTGCCTGTGCGCGGGTCTTTCGCCTTTTGCGCACGCTCAGGCGGACGGGCAATCCCCGGCCGGCGAACCCGGCGTCATCAATCTGAATTTGACTGAGGATTGCTGGGTCACGCTGGCTATCAATAATCGCGACGGCGTGCGCGTGCGCAACCTGATGGGCGAGGTCGCCATGAAGTCCGGCACGCACAAAGTTGAATGGGACGGCCGCGATGATGCCGGCAAGCAGTTGCCGCCGGGTGATTATCAATGGGTCGGGCTCACACGTGGAAAATTATCCGCAATTTACCAGGGAACATTTCAGCAGGGCACGCCGCCGTGGATGTACGGCGCCACCGGAGGGTGGACCGGCGATCACAGTCCGTCAGAAACAGTGGTTTCCGTGGGTGATCGCATGTTGATCGGCACAACTGAGGCGGAATGGGGATCAGGCCTGATTGCCTGTAATCTCGACGGCCGCAAACAGTGGGGCGTCCGGTGGCTGAACAAAAAAGCCTGGTGCGGCGCTTCTTCGCTGGTCAGCATCGGCAATCGCGTCTTTGCCAGCAGTTTTACCAAAGCCAATACGCTTTGGGAGGTCAATGCATCAACCGGTGAGAGCAAAATTATTCTCGAAGAAAAAGATATTCCGGCCGGGCAAATCAGCGATAAACCGCGCTTGCCGGGACTGACCCGGCTTGGCCTTCGCATCATCGGCGGATGGCGCAATGAACTTTACGTTGCTGATATCTGCGGCCAGGAACCGCGTACCTATGTGTTTGATATCGGCGCGCGTGCGTCCGCGCTCAAACTTCTGCGCACCCTGCCGGTCAGGCCCTGGTCACTGGCCTGGCTGCCGGACGGCCGTTGCCTGGCCGCCATGGATAGCGGCGTGGATGTACTTGATACGCAGAGCGGCCGCACCTCTCCGCTCATTGGCACAGGGCTTTCCTGCCCCTGGGGTATTGTGTGTGATGCCAAAGGCCGGATTTATGTTTCAGACCAGGGCGGCGCCGGCACAAAATACGCTCCTGACGGCCAGCTTCCGTGGCTGGTGATGCGGCTCAATGGCGAGCCTTCGCATCAGGTCAAAATTTTTGATTCAACGGGTCGATTGCTTCGCGTCATGGGGCAAAAGGGAGGCCAGCCAAACGGCGTGATTGATCCGTATTCGTTTTACAGGCCCGCCGGAATGGCCCTTGATTCACACGGCCGGTTATGGGTGACGGAACTGACCATGTGCCCCAGGCGCGTGAGCGTCTGGAGCATTCCTGATGACCCGGCCGCCGCGACGCCGGCGCTTGCGGCGCAGTTTATTGGCCCGGCAATGTACGGCGGCGGTGCGGCCATGATTGATCCGGAACAACCCTGGCGCCTGATGGATACAAACTTCGGCGTGATTTTTGATGTGAATCTGCAA
Organism: uncultured Phycisphaeraceae bacterium; assembly: GCA_964610975.1. Lineage (GTDB taxonomy): Bacteria > Planctomycetota > Phycisphaerae > WQYP01 > WQYP01 > CAZSYN01. The sequence continues at coordinate 202,679 of CAZSYN010000007.1, read as the reverse complement.
ACCGGGCGTTACGACCCCGTTGAACTTCCCTGGCGTTATTACGACGTGTGGAAAGGACATGACTGGCGCCCGGAATTGCCCTTTGCCGGAAAACCCACAACCGTTTTTAAGCTTGATGGCAGGCGCTTTGCCGCCTGTCACGGAGGTTATGGGCACGGGCCGGATTCAAATTGGGAGCCCACTCGTTTCGGCGCCACAGGCCCTGTCATGATCGGCGAATACCGCGGTGAAACTTTTGTGCCGCAGGCAGCCATCGGCAATATCCGGATGTGGATGCGCAGCCGGGAACTCAATGCCCGACGCGAAGAACAATGGTTATCGCCGGTGATTCTGGATGCGGCGCGGCGGCTTGCGGATTGGCCCAGGTATGCCGCCGCCATGAAGATGAGCCCGGATGATGCGGATGTTCCGCATACTGAACACAAGCGGAATGATCCGGCATGGCTGGTTCATCCCTGGCCGCGGGAAATCAGCGGCTTTCTCTGGGTTGATGCCAACGGCGATGCGCGTTTGCAGGCTGAGGAGATCAGCTTTCAGGCCATCGGCGATTTTGATGATATCGCGCTTGATAGCCAGCTTAATGCGTACTTTACCGTGCCCAAACGTGACGGGCCTGGCGCGGTATATTGTCTTTCGCGCGATGGGTTTAATTCAGCCCGTGTCCCGTCATATTCCTGGCGCAATCTGCGGCAGATCGGAGAGGGCCCTTTTGATGTGGCGCAGATCGGCGAAGACGGAAGCATGCTCGGCATGCTTGAACTCAGAGACAAACAAGGCCGGTTACGCTGGCATTACCCCAGTGATCGCAAAGGCGCAAAGGATCTTGGGCGTGATAAGGAACGTGAACTTTGGCCCGGCAGCGTGTATCGGCTGCGCGGACTACGGGGCGTGGCCCCGGGCCCTGGCGATCTGGGTGATCTTTTCCTTGCCCAGAGCACCGAAGGAATGTGCTACCTCTTCACTCGGGACGATGGGCTGTTTATCGGCACCGTGTTTCGTCCGTACGCTTTTGCCGCGGGACTTGATACGCTTCCGGAAGCCAAAAAAGGTTCTGATCTGATTGACTATTCGCTTCAGAACGAATGCTTCAACGGGTCATTCACGCGTGCCGCCGCCGATGGGCGGGGTTTTGAAAAAGGGCATTATTACCTGGCGGGTTTTGGGCGGTCGTTGATTTTTGAACTGACCGGCCTTGATTCAATTCGCCGGTTTTCCGGCGGAACAATTTCTCTTGTTGAAGGCGCGGGCCTTTACGGGAAACCAAAACAGCCTCCGGCCCCGGCCGGCCCGTTGCTGATTGCGGTATCGCAGCAGCAGTCCGCGCCGGCGCGCCGCGGCGCGCCCAAGCCGCTCAAGATACCGCACGGTTCGCAATCCTCTGAAATCGCCGCTTACGAAGAAACTCAGACGTTTATTTCGTGGGATGCGCGCGGCCTGCTCTTGAAGTGGCAGGTTAAAAATGACGCATCTCCGTTTGTCAACGCCGGTCAGGACATGACCATGCTATTTACCACCGGTGACGCATGCGATTTTCAGGTGGATTCGCCGGTATTCGGCAAATGCCGGTTTGTCATTACGACGTTTATGGATAAGCCCTGCGTGATCAGCATGAAATACGACGTTAAAAACAGCGGCAACGAAGTGGTTTATAAATCAGACGTCGGCGAAACACGCGTGCCGGACGTGCAGAAACTGGATATTCCGGTCTCCGTAAGAAAATTGGACAACTCCTATGTGGTGCAGCTCATCATGCCCTGGACCATCCTGGGTTTTGATCCCAGGCCCGGCCTTGAGATTCCCGCGGAGTTCGGCATCCTGCGCTCAGATCCCAGCGGCAACCGCACTGTCAGCCGGCAATACTGGTTCAGCGGCGCAAGTGATATGGTCAGCGATGTTCCGACGGAAGCCCAGCCGACCAAAGAGCGCGGCAAGTTGATTCTGAAATGATTAAAAAATATCGGTTACCGGTGATAAAAAGGCATGGTGAATTGATGATCATGGCGCGCAGATTCCGGCGATGGCTTTATTCCGCATTGTCGCTCGGCGCGATGCTCCTTCCGGCCGGAAACGCCGCAGCGCAGGACAAAGTTGACACCACGCTACAGAATTATGTTCATGCGGCCGATTCCTCGTTTGCATGGACGCAAGGGCGCACATGGTCATCGCAGGGCGTTAATGTCAGCGAACTTCGCCTGACATCGCAGACATGGCACGGCGCGGTGTGGCGGCATCTTGTGTATGTGGCGCGGCCGGCGGCGCTGAAGTATCCGGCTGATGCCATGCTGCTCATTGAGGATGGCCGGTGGAAAGACGCTTCCGGCGGAGCTGCGGATACTTCGGAAAAGCCGCCTGGTAAAGTGCTGGCAATGGGGACTCTGGCGCTGAAGCTTCAGGCGCCGATGGTGATGGTTACGCATGTGCCGCCGCAGCCTCTGTTTGAAAATCGCAATGAAGATGACGCGCTGGCATACTCTTTTCAGAAATTTTTAAATACGGATGTCAGCGACTGGCCGCTACTGCTGCCAATGACTAAAAGCGTTGTCCGTGCGATGGACGCGGTTGATGCGCACGCGCGTAAAAACGGGCAGCAACCGATTGAACGTTATCTTGTGACCGGCGCATCAAAACGCGGATGGGCGACCTGGCTGACCGCTGTTGTGGATCAACGCGTCGCTGCCATTGCGCCGGCCATTTTTGATTCGCTGAATTTTGATGCGCAATTGTCGTATCAAAATCGCATCCTCGGCGCGCCTTCCGCCAGACTCAGCAGCTTTAAAAAATATGACGTGCTCAGCAATTTTGATTCTCCGCGCGGCAAAATTTTAGAGGCCATCGTTGATCCCTACCAGTATCGTTCCCTGATCACTCAACCCAAAATCATCACGCTGGGCACAAACGATCCGTACTGGACCACTGATTCGCTGAATTTGTACTGGGATGGGCTGCGCGGACCAAAATATATCGTGTATCTGCCAAACGCCGGCCACGGCAGCAGTGATAAATCACGCTACTATAATGGGCTTGCCGCGCAATTTTCCGTTATGTGCGGAGAAGGAACCATGCCGCGGATCGCATGGACGTACCAAAACGAGGGGCGTTCTCTTACGCTGAGGGTTGAATGTGATACCGCCCCGATGTCGGTTCAGGCGTGGACGGCAACTGCGCCTACGGCTGATTTAAGGTCGGCCAAATGGACTTCGCAGAGCATGACGCGCCAGGATGACGCCTATATTTTTCACTGGGAACCGCCGGCCGGAGTTCATGGCGCGATTTATGGCGAACTGACTCTGCCGCACAGGTTCGGATCATTTAATCTTGCTACCGCCATGCGCCGCATTGAGCCGTGATGTTTGGCATGCATCATCAATGAGGCAAACGTAATGTGGCTGCGATATTGTGCACGCGATGCATCGGCACGCCACTGCGCCAGGCGCGCCATGTTATCTCGGCCGTGACGCGATCTTTTTCCTCAAGCGTGGGCGTGCTTTCCGGCGGGCACAAAAAACGCTTGCGGCTGATGCCCAGTAAAATCGGATATCCCGTTTTCGCGAAATCCGCCATATGATCCACAAGCCGCCAGTTATCGGCCATCGTTTTGCCGAAGCCAACGCCGGGATCAAGCATCATATTGTTTCTGGTAACGCCCGCTTTCTGCGCCGCTTCCGCGCGCGCAAGCAAATCGTTAAGCACTTTGGCGACAATATCCGGATCATCCGCCACAGGTGGCTGAGGATATCCGGGCATGATATGCATAAGCGCGATCGGCACGCCAAGTTCCGCCGCGGCCGGCAGCATATCCGGATCATCCGCGCCGGCGGAGATATCATTGATGATGGCCGCGCCGTGGCGAACGCATTCGCGAGCCACGCGTGCGCTGCGCGTATCAATGCTCAGCGGTATCTCATGCGCCAGCGCATCAACCACCGGCAGCAGCCGGCGAAGTTGCTCATCGGCATCAACCGGCACAACACCGGGCCGAAAAAACGAGGATGATTCCGCACCCAGATCAAGCAGCGCCGCGCCGTCGCGGATAAGCTGCCGGCCATGCGCAATGGCCGCGGCCGGATCAAGAAACAGATTGCCGTCTGAAAAACTATTCGGCGTGATGTTGACGATGCCCATCAGCACCGGCGCTTGCGAAGCATCTGCCAGAAGTTGTTGCAGAGCAGGTCGGGTCATTTTCTTTTCCACATGCGCGGCAGCAGGCCGGCAAGCGCGCCTGCCAGTACAAGACCGATGGCGTGATCCAGAAAAAGCCGCGGCGTGATGTTATGCATCAGTTTGATGACAAACTGGCCAAAAGTGCCAAAACCATAGGGCCGCGTTTCGTAATTTAATGATAATTGCATCAGCAGTGCCGCAATCATCGCGACAAGCGCCACGCTGATTCCGCCTCGGCGCGTCAATATCAGCACGCAGATACCGGCGCAGAGCCCGACGATACCCGGCACAAAAGGGCCGCGATCCCAGATCATGAAAAAAAGATACGAACCGGCATAGCAGCCCGCCACGCTGCCGACCAGCGCCAGTTGCAGCGATACCAGGTCGCGCCACAAGGGATGATTTTTTGACTTTGTTTCCACCATACGGCAAGTGTATACGATCCCGGCGCGAATCGGTAGCGCGCTGCGACTTGCCCGCCGATAAGACACACAGGCCCACGGTATGCGCCCCGAACACCCTCTTGAGGTTCGCGATGCACACTGTGGGCCTGTTAATCGGAGATCCGTTTTTTAAGCCTGTGCCGATTTGGTCATCAGGCGCTCAAGCGCTTCGTGGCGATTGCAGTGCCAGTGCTTGGCGTACTGCTCAATCATGCTTTCGGTCACCCAGTTGCGAGCTCTGAGTGTCTCAAGCTGCTCATCGTAATTTTCCGTCGCCCATGAGATTTTGCGTGACGGGTCCGGGTTAACCTGATCTGATGCATACTCACGATTATCTTGGTTTGCCATAGTCTCCGATTCCTTTATGACTGTACATATTCTACGATGCTTATCGCCCGTTGTGCGAGTGATTCTGCAACAATCATCGGCGTAAAAATGGTATAAAATCGTAGTATTTATGCGGATTTTGTCCGATTCAAAAGCGTGAATGTGTGATACTTTTCTCAATACTTTATAACATTGATAAAAATGAATTGATTTAATTGATCATTTTATATAGGGTTAAAAAATTAAGAAAAACGGGTCTTTTATTAGTCATTATCAGCCGCCGGTAACAGTGGACGGCCGGGTCGCCTGATGAGGTCAGTTCATCGCAAAAGAGTAGCATTGTTTAAGATTATCCATTTTATCAGATGGTTGCTCAGCTCACGTATTACCTTTGGCGCACGGGCTGAGCGTCATGCCGAAAAATTTCTCAAAAAACGGGGTATGAGAATTCTGGCGCGCAACATCAGGACGCCGCGCGGTGAAATTGATATCGTGGCGGACGATCACGGTACGCTGGTTATTGTTGAAGTGCGCGCGCAGCATGAACAGCGCGTCAAGATGCCGGAAAACAGCATACGCAGAAGCAAACGGGGCAGTGTGCTCAGCGCCGCCAAATGGTATATAAAAAATCGTCACTTGCAGCATGTGCCTGTGCGTATTGATGTGGTCAGCGTCATGTGGCGTGGCCAAGGGCTCCCTGAAATAACCTACTACCCTTCGTCCGTATGCCAATAACACCGCGTCAGAGCATGCTCAGCGGATCAACATCAATTGCCACGTCCACGAGGCTGCTCATCAGCGTGTGGCGCATGATGGCGATGAGCTTTTGTAGCGGACCGGGAGTGGGTGACTGAAGAACAATCTCAAAACGATATGCTTCCTGTACGCGCTGCATCTGCGCGGCGCGTGGTCCTTGAATATTGACGGCCAGTTTCTGCTGCTGCGCTACCGCATGCATCATGCCGGCTATGCGTTGGCATTCTTTCTCAACTTTTGTATATCCTTTATCAGAAAACAAAACGCGTATCATTCGGCCAAAAGGCGGATAGCCAAATTGCTGGCGATGCGGCAATTCCGTGGCGACAAATCCGAGATAATCATGATGAACCGCATGTACAATGGCCGGTTCTTCAGGCTGAAAAGTCTGTAGCACAACCGTTCCGCGTTCAGCAGAGCGGCCTGCGCGTCCGGCAACCTGGCAGATAAGCTGAAAAGTTCGCTCCGCCGCGCGAAAATCAGGCATTGCCATTGCCAGATCCGCATTGAGCACGCCCACGAGCGACACATTCGGGAAGTCAAGTCCTTTGGCGATCATCTGCGTGCCCAGCAGCAGATCAATATCACCGTGGCCGAACTGGTCAAGCGTTTCCTGATAATCCTGAAGATTCTGCATCGTATCAGAGTCCATGCGCGCCACGCGGATGCCCGGAAACTTGCGGCGCACCTCATCTTCAGCGCGCTGCGTGCCTTGTCCCAGAAATGTCAGTTTCGCCTGGCATTGCGGGCAGGTGCGCGGCAGCACCATGGCCGTTGAGCAGTAATGGCACATCACCTGGCCGTAACGTTTTTCAAAATTTTCGCGGCCGCCGTGCGTCGCCGCCATGTTGTCAGCCTGCGCATCGGCATCATCAACCGGTTTATTGCGATGAACAACCATCGTTGAGTCGCAAAAATCGCACATCAGCACCCAGTCGCAGCGTGGGCACATCACATAGTGCGCATAGCCGCGCCGGTTCAGCAGCAAAATGGCCTGTTTTTTGTGGGCAAAAGTCTGCTGAAGATGATGTTCAAGAAACGTGCTGAGTATATGCAGTCCGCGGCGCTCCTTGCTTTGCATTCGCATATCGACGACCTGTACGCGCGGCAGTTGCGCGCCGGTGGGGCGCGTTTTGAGTACGATCGGCCCGCCGCCGTAATGCGGATTGCCGCCCTGGTCAACCGGCGCGGCATTGCGCCATGTCTCAAGAGACGGCGTGGCGGAACCCAGCAGCACCGGGCAGCCGGCCATCTGCGCGCGGCGAATCGCCACATCGCGGCCATGATACTTTGGCGCATTATCCTGCTTATAGGATTGGTCATGCTCCTCATCCACAACAATCAATCCCAGATCGGATATCGGCGCAAAGATCGCGCTGCGTGCGCCGACAACCACCTGCGCCCATCCCGCGGCCACTGCTTGCCAGTGCTGATGGCGCTGGGCGTCACGCATGCCGCTATGCAGAACCGCCACGCGCGGAAAACGGCGCGTAAATCGCCGCACGGTTTGCGGTGTCAGCGAAATTTCCGGCACCAGCACAATCGCGCGTTTGCCGCGCTTGACCACTTCCTCAATCGCGCGGATATACACTTCCGTTTTGCCTGAGCCGGTCACGCCATGTATCAGGCGTACGGCAAAAGCGTTGCGGTTTGTCAGTTCGTTAATCTCTTTGAGCGCGGCCTGCTGTTCGGCCGAAAGCGTCAGCAGTTCGCCGGGCATGCTCGGTTCAAGAATTGCGCCGGTGGGCGCCGGCAACTCCATTTCGCGGTGCATATTAAGTATGCCCGCATCCGTCAGGCGCTTGATCATCGGCTGTTTAAATCCGTGCTCAAGAAGCTGCACCTGTGTCAGCGGCCCTGCGGCCAGCAGTTGCGAGAGTGCCTCTGCCGCCTTGCGTGATTGCGGCGAAAGCTTCGGCGCCGGAGCATCGGCCGGGCGCGTTGCCAGTGATACTTTTACAAATGTCGGCATGCGCGTCGCTTTTTTGACCGCGGCAGGAACCATCGTCGCCAGCGTCATGCCGATCGGGCAGCAGTAATAGCTGCTTAGCCACCGCGCAAGCTCAAGCAGATCTTTCGGCACCGGCGGTACATCCCGCTCAATCGCCAGTATATTTTTAATGCCCGCAACTGCGGCCGGCTCAGCATGCTCAAATAATTGCTCGGCGGGTGCTTCTTTGGCGGGCTCCGTGGCCGGTGATTCGTCGCGCAATTCAAGAATGGTTCCGCTCGTGGCGCGGTTGCTTCGGCCCAGCGGCACCATCACGCGCGAGCCGGCCTGCGCCAGCGCCGCAAGTTCGCGTGGTATGCGATACGTCAATTCGCCGTCAATCGGCTGATCAACGGCAACCTGCGCGTAAAGATCTCTGAATTTACCTTGCTGTGCCTGATTCATCACAACGATTGTGGCAGCTTGTCACGCAGGATCAAGTGCCGGTGAATAAAAAAAGCTCCGGAGTAAAACTCCGGAGCTTTTTAATCATTCCGATTGACCGGAAATTGTTACTTCTTGGCGGCCGGTTTAGTGGCTGATTTGGCGCTGGCGGCCTTGTGGCCATGCGGCGGGAGGAAATAAGCATCCTGCCATACCGGTTTCTTGGGCGAAAATTCCTTGCCCAGCTTCAGAATCTTGCTCTTAAGCGCCTTTGCATCGGTGGCCGTGGCGCTGGCAAAACCTTCCGTTGATAGCACGGTATAGTGATCGCCGCGCTTTTCAACCGTCACCGATACACCCTTTTTGTTCAGGTATGCGGCATATTCATCAAGATATTTGGCATGTGTCTTGTCTGAAGCAACCACCAGATACCAGTCCTTGCCACTGCGTTTGCCGCTGGCGGCTTTGGCGGATGCCTTTTCGCTCTTTTCTACTTTGGCGCCCGGTTTGGCTTTCGCATGTTTGACGGACTTGTCCGGGTTAAGTGTCACGTCAACCGGCTGAGGCTCTGACGCCGGCGCGCCCGGAGCGACATCCGGAACCGACGGTGTTGACGGCGGCGCTTCTACCACCGGCGCTTTCGGAGCCGTCTGCTCAACGGCCGGCAGATCATGTGTTGCCGTGGGTGACGGCTTGTTGCTCTGGCAACCGGCCATCAGCCCCATGCTCAACAGGCTGAGCACCAGACTCGTTTTGACAAGACGAAGAGCGATCATGCGTATTCCTTTCATCCTTGTATCAGGATTCGGCAGAGCACAACATCGCTCAGCGGACAACGCGTCCTGATCGCCGGGGGCGACCTGTCTGAGTGATGACATGCTCTCTGCGATATTCCTCTTATATATCCACGTTACATCGTCGCGGCCTCTCCTACAACTGTGACGATTCTAAAAAGCGTAAGGCACGTCTCTACCACATATAGGTGATATGCGCAAAATCTGCGTATATAGGCCTTATTTTCAGACTCCCTAAATCGGGTAAAGGGTTAACAGCGCACAACTTGAGGACGATGATATGCGGTAAACCGGGGTCGTTTTCCGCCGGTGTTGAGTTGCGTCAGCCGAAGGGCCCGTATTTCACAAGGAACCCAGATGAGTGTCCCCCAGCGGATACGGCTGCCTGTTTTACTGGTCCTGATGGTTTTTGTATTCAATGCATCAGCCAGGGGTGATGCCGCACGTCGGTTCAGCGTGCTGCTATTGCATTCCTATCATCCCGGTTACGTATGGACTGACAACATCAACCAGGGCGTTTTTTCGGTCTTGCAGGAAGCGCATTCCACTGCCCCCTGCGACGTATCCGTGGAGTACATGGACACCAAGCACTATGACACGGATGTGTGGCTCAACACGTTCGCCCAGACCCTGGCCATCAAGTATCGTGGCAAGCATTGGGACGCCATTATTGTCAGTGATGATGATGCTCTTGATTTTGTCATTGACCGGCATGCCGATCTTTTCGGCAACGCGCCAGTGATATTCTGCGGCATCAATAAAAATGTGATGCGGCGGTATCCCGATGGCGCGCCGTATACCGGTGTCGTTGAGATTCCGGACATCAAGTCGACCGTGGACCTGATGTTCAGGCTCATTCCGGATATGCGGCAGATTGCCGTTGTGGCCGGTACCGATACCACAGGCCAGGCGATGCTGGCGCAATTCCGCACAGTGGCGGGAGACTATCAATCGCAGATCGGTATTACATACCTGACGCAGATTCCTTTTAACAAACTTGATGGCCAGCTTGCGTCATTGCCGCCCAAAACGGCTGTGATTTACCTTATGGCCACCCGTGATAGCCAGGGGCAAACCATCGGCGTCAACGAAAGTCTTGATCGCATCACGCGCAAGTCCACCGCGCCGGTCTTTAGCCTCTGGGATTTTACGATCGGCCAGGGCGTGATCGGCGGAAAAGTCATCAGCGGCCGAGCACAGGGACAAACCGCCGCAAAAATGGCCCTGCGCGTACTTTCGGGCGAAAAGGCCCATGATATCACTCTTGTCACCACGAGTCCCAACGAATACATGTTTGACGCCATGCAGCTTAAGCGGTGGCATATTTCAGTACGCTCTCTGCCATCGGGTTCCGTCATCATTAATGACACCAGTTCCTTCTACGAAAAATACCACAACTGGATTTGGGGCGGCGCACTGCTGTTTTTAACGCAGGCGGCTCTGCTGCTTGGCCTCGTGGTGATCAATCGCAACAGCGCCAGGCGCAACAACAAACAATTACGTGTTGCCGAAGACCGCTACCAGTTGCTCTTTAATCATGTCAATGACGCCATTTTGGTTCACGATGGCAATGGCCGCATTGTTGAGATCAACCAGGCTGCGCTTCGGATGTTCGGTTTACCCGATAATTGCAGAGACTATGAGAATGCGATCATATCCATGATGGGTGCTCTGCCGCCTGAACAGCTCAAATGGGTTTACGATGTGTGGGCCTCGGTGCTTGAGGGAACGCCTGCCACTTTTGAGTGGCGTGGTAAACGCGGAGAAGAAAATTTTCCCACCGAAGTCAAGCTTCAGCGTATTTACTACAACAATCAGCCATTGATTTTCGCCAACGTCCGCGATCTGACATCCCAGCGCAAGGCGGAAAATGATCTGCGCAAGTTCATGCGCGCCGTTCAGCAGGCGCCCGCGCCGATTGTGATTACGGATTGCCGCGGCATTATAGAGTACGCAAATCCCGCCTTTGCGCGGACGACGGGGTATGAGGAAGAAGAGCTCATCGGCAAAAATCCGCGCATACTCAAATCAGGATTTACTCCGCGCGAACTGTATCAGGAAATGTGGGATGCGCTGCGCTCTGGCCGCGAATGGCGCGGAGAACTGCACAATCGCCGCAAAAATGGCGAACTGTTCTGGGAAATGACCACCATTTCTCCCGTCAAGAACGATCGCGGAGAAATTACCCATTACCTGGGCGTTAAGGAAGACATTACCGCGCGCAAGCAACGCGAAAACCAGATCCGCGAAGCCATGATGCGCGCCGAGGCCGCCAACAAGGCCAAGAGCGAGTTCCTGGCCAATATGAGCCACGAAATCCGCACGCCGATGACCGCCATCCTCGGCTTTGCCGAACTGCTCAAAAACAACAATGCCGATGCCGATCCCAAATTGCGCGAGTCGGCCGCGGAAGCCATTGAGCGCAACGGCAAACATCTGCTTGCCATCATCAACGATATTCTGGATATCTCAAAAATAGAAGCGGGCAAAATGACCCTTGAGCGTATCCCGACGGACCCCGCCTCAATTGTAGAGGAAATCGTTTCTCTGCTTAATGTTCGCGCGGTGGGCAAGGGCGTTTATCTTCAGCGCAAATATGCCACGCGCATCCCTAAAAATTTCCTCTGTGATCCGATTCGCCTCAGACAGATCCTTTTGAATCTCGCCGGTAACGCGCTGAAATTTACGGAACTCGGCGGTGTTGACATCACTGTCAGCTTTATCTCTGAGCCCGAGCCGATGTGCCGCTTTGAGGTGCACGATACCGGCATCGGCATGAGTGCTGATCAGATTGCGCGCCTGTTTGTCGCTTTTGAACAGGGCGACAGCTCAACTACGCGCCGCTTCGGCGGCACGGGCCTGGGCCTGCGCATCAGCAAGCGCCTTGCCGATATGCTCGGCGGCAATATCACCGTCACATCAGAACCCGGCAAAGGCAGCACTTTTGTGCTGACGTTGCCCACCGGTCCGGTTCATTCGGAAGATATGCATCAGCCGGAAACTGCCTATGATTCCCGCACGCATCAGAACCTGCCGACATCGGCCGAGCAAAAAAATATGCTCGCCGGCCTGCGCGTGCTGCTGGCCGAAGACGGACCGGATAACCAGCGGCTGATTTCTTTTCACCTTAAGCGCGCCGGGGCCATTGTTCAATTGGCCAATAACGGCAAAGAAGCTGTTGATATCCTGAATCGGCAATCTGCCGAGGGCGTTACTTTTGATGTGGTTTTGATGGATATGCAGATGCCGGAAATGGACGGCTACTCGGCCACCAAATATCTGCGCAATCAGGGATATCATTTGCCGATTATCGCCCTTACCGCCCACGCCATGGCCGGCGACCGCGAAAAATGCATCGCCTCCGGATGTGATGATTATGCCACAAAACCGATTGATGTTCCGACATTAACCGCCTTGATAAAACGACTGACAACTCCGCAATTAAAGGATGATGCCGGCATCGTCAACGCGCCGGTGAACTAAGTTTATTCAGGTCGGAAATTTTTCTTTTGCCTCGTTATGATTTATCCTTCCTATTATTGAGCACGCCTTCGGATTGTGCTCTGATGCGGATGCGGCAGTGGGTGTCGGATTCGCAGGCATACCAGGGAGAGCGGGGTTATGAAAATTCACGAGTATCAGGCGCGCGAACTGTTGGCAAAATTTGGAGTTCCGGTTCCGCCGGCGCGCGTCGTAGAGACCGCAGCCGCCGCGGCCGATGCATTTTTGCAGAATGCTGCGCCGCTTCAGGTCGTTAAGGCGCAGGTGTTTGCCGGCGGGCGCGGCAAGGCCGGTTTTGTCAAGCTTGTTAAGACCGCTGACGAAGCGCGCGCGGCCGCGGATTTTATGCTCACGCATAAAATGGTCAGCGTTCAGACCGGGCCTGATGGCATCGCGGTCAAAAAAATCCTCATTGCCGCGGCCGTTGATATCGCCCATGAGTATTACGTCGGCATCGTTCTTGATCGCAAGCTCGGCACGCCGGTGCTGATTGCCTCGGCCGAGGGCGGCGTGGAAATTGAGGAAGTCGCACGCAAAAATCCCTCGGCCATCATCAAAGAACCGCTGCATCCGCTGCTGGGCCTTCAGCCATTTCAGGGATTAAAAGTCGCTCGCAAAATCGGGTTTACCGGCAAGCAGGCGCAGATCGCCGGCCGGCTGATGGTCGCTATGGCCAAAGCCTTTATGCAGTATGACGGCTCTATTGTTGAAGTAAATCCGCTGGTGCTCACCAAAACCGGCGAAGTGCTGGCCATTGACGCCAAAGTCAACTTTGATGACAACGCGCTCTTCCGCCATCCTGATATCGTGGCCATGAAGGATGACGCGGAAACTGATGCACTTGAGATCCGCGCGCAGAAAGCGAACCTCAATTACATTAAACTTGACGGCAGCATCGGCTGTCTGGTCAACGGCGCGGGCCTGGCGATGGCCACAATGGATGTCATTCAACTTCATGGCGGCAAGCCGGCCAATTTTCTGGATGTCGGCGGCGGCGTTAAGGCCGAAGGCGCCATTGAGGCTTTCCGCATCATTCTTTCAGACAAAAATGTTAAGGGCATTCTGGTCAATATTTTTGGCGGCATCGCCAAGACGGATCTGATTGCCGAAGCGCTCATTACGGCCGGCAAGGAAGTTGGCTTTACCGTTCCGGTGGTGGTCCGCCTTGAGGGCACAAACGTTGAGCGCGCGCGCGAACTTCTCTCCGGCGCGCAAAAAGATCTGCCGACGCTCCAGAGCGCAACAGATCTCAACGACGCGGCGAAGAAAATAGTAAGCGCCGCAGGCGCGGCCTAGTTAAGTAAGCATGTTGAACGAGTTGAGCGAGTTAATCGTATACTCGCGGCCGTTCAGCGTTGCGTGTTGCTTGTTTAACTGGCTTAAGTTGCTTAACTCGTTTAACGGATAACAAAACAAACTGAATCTCAGGAATTAACACATGTCAATCCTAGTCAACAAAAACACCAAAGTGATCACGCAGGGCATTACCGGCAGCGGCGGCGGCGCTTTTCACACCAAAGGCTGCCTTGATTACGGCACGCAAATGGTCGGCGGCACAAGTCCCGGCAAAGGCGGCGGCAAGGACGATAACGGACTGCCGATTTTTGATACTGTCGCTGAGGCTGTTAACGCAACCGGTGCGAGCGCCAGCATGATTTTCGTTCCGCCGCCGTTTGCGGCCGACGCCATCTGCGAGGCGGCCGACGCCGGCATCAGCGTGATCGTTGCCATTACCGAGGGCATTCCGGTTCTGGATATGGTGCGCGCAAAGAAATTTTTAGAAGGTTATCCCGCCAGCACGCTCATCGGCCCGAATTGCCCCGGCGTCATCACGCCGGGCGAATGCAAAATCGGCATCATGCCTGGGTATATTCACACGCCGAAAACAGCCGGCAAAAAAGGCGTCGGCATCATCAGCCGTTCCGGCACGCTGACGTATGAGGCGGTCTTTCAGACATCGCAACTTGGCTGGGCGCAGACCACTTGCGTCGGCATCGGCGGCGACCCGGTTAAGGGACTTGATTTCGTAGATGTGATCAAATTATTTAATAACGATAGCGATACTAACGCAATCGTGATGATTGGCGAGATCGGCGGCACGGCCGAGGTTGAGGCTGCCGAATACATCAAGGCAAACGTCCACAAGCCTGTCGTCGGGTTTATCGCCGGACGCACCGCGCCTCCCGGCAAACGCATGGGCCACGCCGGCGCCATCATCTCCGGCGGCGACGATACCGCCGACGCCAAAATGGCCGCCATGAAAAAAGCCGGCATCGCCGTCTGCGAATCTCCGGCCGACATCGGCGCAACACTGGCCAAAATTGCCGGATAAAAATTCGTGCGGCGTGTGACGTGATACGTGTGGCGTGATTGATCTTGATTACCGCACGCATCACGCCGCACGTCACACGAGCGCCACCGCCTGAACGCTTTGCGGTATAAAATATTTTTCCGCAACGATTTGCGTTATTTTGTTCCCGCGCACAATCATGTTAAGCTCAGAGGATTATTCAGGCCGATAATACTCGGGATATTGTGCGCAGGAATTACTCTTGTTTATTCGCCGCCTCATCGTTTTGTTTTTGGTACTGGGACTTTTTGGCATTGTGCTGATGACCCGGCTTTCCGGATTGCAGCTTTCGCAATCGGACAAGTGGGAGCGGCAGGCCAAAATGTTCATGCAGCGCCATAATCCCATTGAGACGAATCGCGGGACCATTGCGGATCGTCTCGGCCGGCCGGTGGCCATTGATGAACCTGCCTACGATCTGGCGATTGATTACCGCGCCATGAACCTTGACGACCTGTGGCTCACGCGCCTGGCGCGCAAACGACTTGCGGTCCGGGGATTGACGACGCGCATTTCGCAGCGGCCCTATCTTGCGGAAACCAAAGAGCAAATCGCCGCGCAGGTTGAACGCATTCCGGATCTGATTGCCGAGAAATGCAATATTCCGCGCGAACAGATTCTTGAGCGTTATCAGAATGTGCGCTCGCGCATTTCGGCCTTGCGCCAGCGTGTCATTAAATACAATAAAGATACGGATGCCGAAGCCGTTGCCCGCGGCGATTATGACGTTGACTGGGGCGTTGAGTTCCGTGATGAACGCGCGGCGCATACCCTGGTGGCCGCAATCCCTAACACGCTTGCGCTTGAACTTCAGAAAGTGCTTGATGATTATCCGGGACTGGTGATTCAGGATTCTAAAAAACGCGCGCATCCCTATAAAGATGTTGCGGCGCATATCGTCGGCTATATGCGGCCGGTTGATGAGGCAACGCGTCGGGCAAAACCTTTTGAGCGGCCTGACCTGAGCAATGATGACTGGAATGATGAGCCGGGCAACCTGCACGGATATCTTGTCGGTGATCGCATGGGCGCCGTGGGCGTTGAGCGTTATGCGGAAGATGTTCTGCGCGGCGCGCGCGGCGTGCGCCTGATTACGCTTGATGATAATGATCAGGAGCGGCGCGTTGATCCGATTTCCGGGCAAAATGTCCGCATGACTATTGATATTGAATTGCAGAAGGAACTACAGGCGGCACTGCAAAATCCGCGGCGCGGCCTTTTGCGCGGCGAAGACGGCAAGGATCACAATGTTGCGCTTGTGGTTCTCAACATTCTCAATGGCGACGTGCTGGTGATGATGTCGCTGCCGACTTTTGATCTTGATCGTTACGAGTATGACTATAGTTCGCTGGTGACAGATCCTAATATTCCGCTGCTCAATCGCACGGTTGCTTCAGTTTATCCGCCGGGCAGCACGATTAAGCCGATCGTGGCCGCCGCGGCATTGATGAACAATGTTGTGTCTCCCAGTGAGCAGATTGTCTGCAACGGATATTTGTACCCGAGCAACAAAAATGCGTATCGCTGTATGATTTACCGGCTGACCGGACATGGCCACGGCCCGCTTGATATGCCGCGGGCGCTTGAGATGTCCTGCAATATTTATTTTTACACAATGGGCCAGCGACTGGGACTTGATCGCCTGATTAATGCGTATGATCTGGTCGGTTTTGGTAAGCGCACGGGTATAAATCTGCGTGAGGAAACGGACGGCTCATTACTTGCGCCGGGCAGTGTCAAGGATGCGGATCGTGCGCGCGTTGAGGCAACGTTCATGGCCATCGGCCAGGGGCGAATCGCCGTGACGCCGCTGCAAATGGCCAACGCTTATGCCACGCTGCTGCGCGGCGGAACGCGCCTTGCGCCGAGGATTATTCTGGGAGAATCGCGCACGCCCACGCGGCCGGTGGCGATTCCGACATGGGCCGTTCAGCAGGTACATCAGGGTATGAGTCTGGTGGTTCAGGGAGATCACGGCACCGCGCGCAGCATGCGCCTGCGTTTGCCGATAGCGGGGAAAACGGGATCTGCCGAAGCCACGCGCACCGTCATCAATGCGGACGGCAATAAGGAAGTTGTTTCGGATTCCGATGCGTGGTTTGTCGGCTATGCGCCGGCGGATCATCCGCAATATGTCGTCGCGGCCGTGATGGAATTTGGCGGCCACGGCGGAACGATGGCCGTGCCGATGGTGCGCGAAGCCATTTTGGCCATGCAGCGGCGCGGCTACCTGCCGGCTATGGATGTGCAGCCATGATGCCAAGAAAGTTCCGCGGTATTCTCAAACAGCTTATCACCACGCATGTGGCCTGGCCGGTGCTGCTGACGGTTGCGGCGCTGTGCACCATCGGAATTTTTGCCATTGATGTGGCCGAGCCCGGCCGCGCCGACATGCAGGAAAAATTCCTCGCACTGGGCGTCGGTGTCGCGTTGATCACGCTCATTCCGCATTACCAGTTGATCGGCCGCGCGTCATTTGCGTTCATGATTGGCGCTATTTTACTGCTGATTCTGGTGATGTTTACCGCGCCGATTAATGGTTCGCATCGCTGGTTCAGGCTGCCGGGCGGCATTCAGTATCAGCCCAGCGAAATTGCCAAAATCGTCTATATTCTTTCTCTCGGGTGGTATCTGCGTTATCGCCGCAGCATTCGTGAGATGAGGGGGCTGATAGGACCGTTTTTGTTTACGCTTATTCCGGTCGGCCTGATTCTCATTGAGCCTGACCTGGGTACGGCGCTGCTGTTTTTGATCGTTCTTTACGGCATGCTGCTGGCCGCGGGAGCGCGCGCGCGGCATCTGGTGATCATCGCCGTTGTCACTTTGATTTCGCTGCCCGGTTTTTATCCGTTTCTTCAGGATTACCAGCAGAACCGCATTAAGTCGCTGATTCTCAGCACTCCGCTGTTCAGCGATCACGCGCGCGAGCAGCATCTCACGCGCGGCGGATATCAGCAGAATATTTCTAAAATCGCCATCGCCACCGGCGGGCCTCTTGGCAACGAAGATGCCGAGATCATTCGCAAAGGATTGTTGCCGGAAGCGCACACCGATTTTATTTTCGCGGTGGTCGGCAATCGTTGGGGTTTTGTGGGTTGCGCCGTGGTGATCGCGCTCTATATCGCGCTCTTTGCAGCCTCAATGGAGATTGCCTCATCCTCGCGAGATCCCTACGCGCGGCTTGTGGTTGTTGGCCTGGCGTGCCTGATGCTCAGCCAGGCGTTTATCAACATCTCTATGACCACCGGCCTGAGTCCGGTCGTGGGTATTGCTCTGCCGTTCGTGTCCTACGGCGGCAGTTCGCTATTGACCAATATGGTCTCCGTGGGCCTGCTGCTGAACATCTCAATCCGCCGCAACAGCCGCACAGGACTCTCGGATATGCCGGGAGAAATGTGAGAGGAACGTGGTAGTGCGGAAATTTATGATTGAATAAGCGAAAAACAGGGTATAATAAATTGTGTGAGATTCAGGGAGTGGTTCATGCAGATTATTAAAAAGATCAGAAACAATCGCGCGTCACGGATCACGTTGAGTGTTCCCGTGTCATTGCGTAATAGAGCAATTGAGGTCGTATTTCGGCCGGTTAAGGAAGAAAGAACGCTTGTCGCTAAAAGCACCAGCCGCAGCATGGCCTCTTTTATGAGATTTGCAAAATCGCATCGCGCAAAATTACCTGCCGGGTATAAATTCAACAGAGAGGAACTCCATGAGAGGGGCGTTCTTTGACACGAATTTATGGGTATATCTTTTTTCAAACGATAGCAAAGGCGCCATCGTAGAATCATTACAACTGAAACATTACGCCGATCTTGTCATAAGTACGCAGATACTTGGCGAACTTTATAATGTATTAACGCGAAAAAAAATCAAATCGGCCGCTGATGCCGCTGATATTGTGACGCGTATTACCAGGCAATATGTTGCTCAACCCATAACGCAGAGGCATGTTCTTCGCGCTATGACGATTTCTGCGCGATATCAATTATCATACTGGGACAGTCTTGTTGTGGCATCTGCTCTTGGTGCGGGATGTAAAATTTTGTATTCAGAAGACATGCAGCATGAACAGGTTTTTTACAGAAAACTCAAAGTGATCAACCCGTTTGAGTCCTCGACAATGCCTATTTAACGTATAAAGCGAAATTCTCTTATCGTCATATCCCTGAAATTTCGCTTGATACTTTCCCGCATATTCGCATTTCCTATTTCTCTTTTTTCCGCTATCCTATCAGGGCTTTTGTTGAATATTGTGTGCCTATTTCTTGAGGTTTTTGACCATGCCGTTTACCAAAACACAGCGTCTTTTGGCCCTGCCTCCGTATCTGTTTATTGAGATTGATAAAAAGAAACGCGCGTTGATTCAGGCCGGCAAGGATGTCATTAACCTCGGCGTGGGCGATCCGGATCTGCCGACGCACAAATTTATCATCGACGAAATGGCCAAGGCCATTTATGACCCCAAAAATCACCGCTATCCTTTTGACGAAGGTGTGCCGGCGTTTCTGGATGCGGCCGTCGCGTTCATGAATAAGCGCTTTGGCGTCAAGGATATCGCGCCGACCAAAAATGTCATCACGACAATCGGCTCAAAAGACGGCATCGCGCATCTTCCGCTGGCCGTGGTCAACCCCGGCGATGTGGTGCTGGTCCCTCAGCCGGGATATCCGGTTTATAACTCCGGCGCGGTCTTTGCCGGCGGCGTGCCGTATATGATGCCGCTGCTCGAAAAAAATAATTTCCTGCCGGATCTTGACGCCATTCCGGAAGAGATCAAAAAGAAAGCCAAGCTGATTTGGCTGAATTATCCCAACAATCCCACTGCCGCAACCGCGCCGCTGAGCTTCTATCAAAAAGCGGTTGAACTGGCGCACAAATACGGATGGGTGATCGCCAACGATCTGGCGTATGGCGAAGTTTATTTTGAAGAAGCGCCGCATAGCATCCTTGAAATTCCGGGCGCTATTGACGTGGCAATTGAATTTCACTCGCTCTCAAAGAGTTTTAACATGACAGGCTGGCGCATTGGCTGGGCGGCGGGCAATCAGGCCGTCGTCGGCGCGCTGGCACAGGTCAAGGGAAATGCGGATTCCGGCCAGTTTAATGCGATTCAGGTAGCCGGCACGGTGGCGCTTCAGAATTACGATCATGCGGATGTTAAAAAGCAGATGGCCATTTATCGCGAGCGTCGCGACGCACTGCATGCCGGCTTAACGGGTATCGGGTGGAATTTTCGCAAGCCCACGGCCGGGTTTTTCTGCTGGGCCAACACGCCAAAAAATCTGCCGAGCATGGAGCTTTGCAGCAAACTGATTGAAGAAGCGCACGTCGTCACCGTACCGGGCGGCGGTTTTGGCCCGGCCGGCGAAGGCTATCTGCGCATGGCGCTGACAGTGGATGTCAGCCGCATCAAGGAAGCGGTTGATCGTATTGCGAAGCTGAAACTGTAAACAGAATCACCACGGAGTTGTTTTATGACGCGCGTAAAAATCTGCGGCATTACTCTTCCCGGTGATGCGGTGCGTGCGGCCGAGTTTGGCGCGCACGCCGTGGGGCTTAATTTTTTCCGTGGTCCGCGGCAGATTGAGCCGATGCAGGGACTGACGATTATTAACGCGCTGCCGCCGATGGTCACGCCGGTGGGGCTTGTTGAGCATATCGTCGCCAGTGATCCCAAAGCCAACAGCGCGGTCAATCTTGCGCGCGAGCTCAACATCCGCACATTTCAGACGTATTCCGCGACCGAGCAGCATACGCTTTCGCAGCGGATGAATGATCAGCTTGACTGGTGGGCCGTTGTGCCGGTGGCGTCGCCGGCATCATTGAAAAATCTGCGCGGGTTGGTGGGCACGTTCAAGTCGCGGCCGCAGGGTATTGTGCTTGATACGTTTGTTGTGGGCATGGCCGGCGGCACGGGCAAAAAGTTTGACTGGCAGTGGATTGCCGATGCGCGCGAAGCGGGTGATCTCGCCGGTTTGCCGCCGATCATCCTTGCCGGCGGACTCAATCCGGATAACGTGGCACAGGCGATTCGCATTGCCAGGCCGTGGGGCGTGGATGTCAGCAGCGGCGTTGAGCCGGCCAACACGCCGGGGCAAAAAGATCCCGTCAAGATGCGCGATTTTATTCAGGCCGCGCTGAGCGCATGAGTTGAGTCGTTGCTGTTTTTTTGCTCAGAAAATTTGCCGCAAAGGCCATTCTTTTTACATTATAAATACCCAATATTTCTGAATTTACATTATCGCAAATAATGGTGCATTGCGATGTAGTGCTAATTTTTTGTAAATGTCTGAAATAATGCTCGTCACGCGACGTTTGGCCTAGTATATTATAGGTAGTTTGGTAGTGGGCACGGCCAAGCAAATTTAAAATTATGCATTTTATTTGGCCGTCTTGCGGTGGCAACTTGTTTATTTTGAGTGGGGTAATCAGATGAAAAATTTTGCTTCTTTTGCAGTCGCGGGTGTTATTGTTTCCGGCCTTCTTTCGGCGCCTTCGTTTGCTGGCGTGGTGATTGAGAGCGGAAGCACTCTTTCGCTGACCATTCCAGGCATCGGTGCCGCGGATAACAGAACCCCGATACTCGGAATGGATACAAGCTTTGCCACATTCCATGGCGCGAATCGCGCCGAGGCAACCTATAACATCAGCGATAGCGGATTTTTGATTTCTGATATTTCTCAGGCGCGCACGGCCGCCAATTATTCAATTGTCAGCGGCGTGATTAATTTTTCAGTCACTGACGCCACGAATTACAGCTTCGCGGGTCTGCTGAATTTTGCTTCCTCCTTTACTGGCGGTTCGGCCGCGGTTTCGGCCAGCCTTGTCAATACCAGCGACAGCAGCGTGCTGTTTAATTACGATTCAGGTTCAATCGGCGCCAACAGCGGCGCAGTGGATGTCGCCGCGATCAGCAACATCAATACGCAGGGCAGCGCCAATGGCCAATTGGCTGCGGGAGTGATTTACTCCTGGGTCTATAGCGTGACGATTCTCAATGACAATAGCGCCGCCGGCGCTGGCTCGGCCGGGGGTGATGTGAGCCTGGTCTTTACCGATGTGGGTATTCCTGAACCGGCCAGTTTTGGCATGATGGCGCTGGCTGCCGGCGGATTGCTGATGCGTCGCCGCCGCTGATCGCGGTTATGCGTCAATTTGCGGATGTGTTGTGTTGATACATAAAAAAGCCCTCATGCACATGTGCATGAGGGCTTTTTTGTTTGGCCGCGAGTCCGTTGATACTCATCTCAGCAGTTTGCCCATGACCATCAGGTAAAGCAGCATGTACACTGCGGTATTGGCCGCGGCCAGGATCGTCGCCTTCTTTTGGTCAATGTTATTAAACTGAATCGGGATCATGAACGCCAGAAAACCGAATTGCAGCGCGCTGAGCACAATGAATGCGATCCAGTAACCCGAGCGCGCCATCCACCACTGCTGAAAAAAGTACCCGGCCACATGCAGTAACACAGAAGGTATGCCCGTCAGCATGATGACCAAAGGTGCATATTTGCGAAAAGATTCCTGATCCGCGCGATCAAAATTCAGAGGGCCAAATTCCGTTGGCTCAGCATAATGATGATATGCCCAGGCGATGGCGGTAAAAAAGATGGATTCGGCAAAGATCAGTACAAATATGCCGGCGCAGAGCGTTAATAATCCAAAAACATCCATAATTGGCCTCGCATGACGAAATGATGAGTCTATTTTAATACAACAAACCAAAAAGTACGAGTTGCGGAGCCTGGCCGGAGTTCAAAGTGATTATGTGAAAAAAAGCGCTGCCCTAAATTGGTGAGGAAGGCGTGATAAAGCCCCGGCGGCAACGAGCGATAATTCATCGGCCTGTGCGTCATTTTCGTGGCTGGCAAACCGCCTATTTTGGCCAGGCGATATAAACGATTTTTTGTCAAAAATCCCCCCTGATAAGGACCAAACCATTCGTTCAGCGTCAATCTCTGCATGCCGATGCACCCCTTGTTCGCTATCCTTCGCACAAGAGGCAGTACGGAATGAGTCAGGACAATTCGACAACACAATCAGACAAGACCAACAACCGTCAGTCTGCCACACCGTGGGTCAATTGGTGCCGCCATGAACTGGATACCCAGTTTGTGGACCTTGCGCCCTGGCCGGTGGCCGGTTTGCTTGTGCGTGATCCGGAACGTGATGTGTGGTATTGCAAATCACGCGGAATAAAGGAGCAGGCCGCCCTTTGTTGTGTCAAGAACATTCTGGAGATCTCCCCGCCGGGAAATGATGAACTTAAATATCTTCGTGGTGAGTCTATTCCCGAGAACTTGCGGAGTTTGTTTGAGGACCGTCCTGCCCAGAATCCGGTCATAGGCTCATGTGCGTTGTATGATCAGGCAAACAATGCGCTGGCGGTCTTTTTTGTTGCCGGTGATCATGATCATTTGACGCAGTGCGTGATGAATCAGACGCATATGCTTGCCCGGCTGATGCAGCATCTGCTGCTGCGCAGCTACGAAATCGCGCAGATGGCCCGCAGTGTGCGCGAGCATGAGAGTCTTGAGCATAAGCTGCGTGACACGCATCAGCAGTATCTGAATCTGATTGATCATCTCAAGGAAACTATTTTTCAGATGGATTCCGACGGCCGGTGGACATTCCTGAATCATTCCTGGCAGGAGATGAGCGGATATACCGTGGCCGAGTCGCTGGGGTCGCATTTTTCGCGCACCACGCATCCGGGAGATCGCGAAGTCGCCCTGAAATATTTTCAGGCGATGGCCAAAGGTGTTGATACATCATGCCGATTTGAATTGCGTT
Source organism: uncultured Phycisphaeraceae bacterium (assembly GCA_964610975.1). Classification (GTDB taxonomy): domain Bacteria; phylum Planctomycetota; class Phycisphaerae; order WQYP01; family WQYP01; genus CAZSYN01. The sequence goes on along the minus strand of CAZSYN010000007.1, from coordinate 179,180 downwards.
ATGTCGCGCGTGACGGGCATATCGGCTGGGTTGAAGTTTACGCGCAGGCCTGCAAGGACGCAGAGGGCAAATTCAGCGGCATCACAGGCGCCATGCGCGATGTTACGGATCGCCGGCGCGCCGAGGATCTGTTGCGGCAGAAAGAATCCATTTTGCGGGCGTTTTTTAATTGCCCGGGATTCCGCATGGGTATTTTTGAATTGCACGCCAATGAGCTTTATTACCTGTCGGTCAATCCTTCTGAGGCCGCGGCGCTGGGAATCAAGGCGGAGAATATTGCCGGCAAAAGCGCCAGTGATATCGGGATCAATCGGGATTTGCTTGCGGTATGGGTGGTAAACGTCAAGGAGGCCCAGTCGCGTGGCCTCCCGGTTCGTTTTGAATATGCCGAAAAAGAAGGCACATCCGATGAGCGATGGTTCGGCATGACGGTTTGCCCGATGACCGAATCGCAGGCGGCCGCGCCGCATTTTTCGTATGTCATTGAGGACATTACGGATCGCCGGCGCGTTCAGCTTGAGCTTCAGGCCGCGCGGCTTGCCGCCGAACACGCCAGCAAGGTCAAGTCGGAATTTCTCGCCAATATGTCTCACGAAATCCGCACGCCGATGACCGCCATTGTCGGTTTTGCCGACATGCTGATGGAGGAGGGGCAGTCTCAGCAGGAACGCGCCGACTGCATCTCAACCATTCAGCGCAACGGTTCGCATCTGCTGCGGATCATCAATGACATTCTGGACATCAGCAAGATTGAGGCCGGTATGATGCAGGTTGAGACGATGCAGGTTCCGCTGCTTGAGATATTGGCGGAAGTTGAGTCTCTGATGCGTCCGCGTGCGGCCAAAAAGCAGCTTGATTTCCGCATTGAGCTTGCCACGCCCGTGCCGGAGCTGATACGTTCTGATCCCACGCGCCTGCGGCAGATCATGGTGAATTTGCTGAGCAACGCCATCAAATTTACGGAAAAAGGTTCCGTGCGCGTATCGGTGGAGATTCCGCAGAACGTCATTCCGCCGGAAGCGCGTTTTCACGTCATTGATACCGGCCCGGGCATTCCGCAGGATCGCATCGGCAATCTTTTTGAGCCGTTTACTCAGGTTGATGCGTCCGTCAGCCGCACTCACGGCGGCACGGGTCTTGGCCTGACCATCGCGCGGCGGCTTGCCGAAATGCTCGGCGGCACCATCAGCGTGCATAGCACGCCGGGGCAGGGGTGCATCTTTACGCTGACCATCAAGATCGGATGCATTGACGGCGTAAGGCTTGTGCATACGCCGCTGGTGCCATCTGTGCGCCCGAGTTACCAGTACAGCGACCAACTGGCGGCGGTGCGAAAAATTTCCGCGCGCGTGTTGCTGGCCGAGGACAGCCCGGATAATCAGCGGCTCATCCGCCACCACCTTGTGCGTGTCGGCGCGGAAGTTGAGCTGGCCGAAAACGGCATCCTGGCGCGCAACAAAGCCATTGAGGCGTATCGCCAGGGAAATGCTTTTGACGTGATTCTGATGGATATGCAGATGCCCGAGCTTGACGGATACGCCGCCACGCGCCAACTGCGTTCACGCGGATATCGCGGACCAATCATCGCGCTGACAGCCAGCGCCATGCAGGGCGACCGCGAGCGATGCATTGAGGCCGGCTGTGATGATTTTGCCAGCAAGCCCATTGACCTGCCGCATTTGCTGGATCTGGTAGAAACATACGCCGCGCGCCGCGATGCTTACGTCAGCTGAAATTTCAGGAAGAACGGGCCGCAGGCTTCTCGAACAAGCAACACTTCTCAATCATGATGCATAGGCCGTGCAGAAGTATTGTTTTTATATTTTTCCTTTCCGCGTATCCGTGTCTCCGCGTGAAAAAAGGGAAGCAAGATAGAATCTCACGCGGAGACGCAGAGACGCGGAGAGAAATTCTTATTTTATAAATGCATATCACGCAGGCCGGCGGCGCATCAGGCGTTTTTGTGTTTTATGCGTCATACGTTTACCGTGCAGAAGTGTTATGCCTCATCTTTTATATTTTTGCTCTCAGCGTCTCCGTGTCTCCGCGTGAAAAAAGGGAAGCAAGATAGAATCTCACGCGGAGACGCAGAGACGCGGAGAGAAATTCTTATTTTATAAATGCATATCACGCAGGCCGGCGGCGCATCAGGCGTTTTTGTGTTTTATGCGTCATACGTTTACCGTGCAGAAGTGTTATGCCTCATCTTTTATATTTTTCCTCTCCGCGTCTCCGTGATTCCGCGTGAAAAAAAGGAAGCAAGATAGAATCTCACGCGGAGGCGCAGAGGCGCGGAGAGAATTTCTTTTTATAAACGCACATCACGCCGGCCGGCGGCGCATCAGGTGTTTTTGTATCTCCGCTTATCAAAGAATGAGTATGCTCTGATTTTTTGCTTAAGAGTAATTTCAGTATATCTGCCAAATTATCCACTGCGTTAGGTAAGAAGCGGCAATGGCCCAGGCAAAGCTATACATGGTGCCGATGATGACGTATTCGGCCTCCATGCGATCCCGATTTGCCTTGATTTCCGGAAAACGAAAGACGGATTTGGCCGCGATTAAAAATCCGATACCCGCCATATTTCCGCTGACGGCCAGTATAAAAATCAGGATCCGTTCCGCTTTGCCGATGGTTGCCCCGCCGGAGATAAAACCCGCTTTGCGCGAATCTGGTCCGTCTGCCAGGCGGACTTTCTCCAGTTCACTGCGGAAGGAATCAGTTGCCAGCCCGATGACAACTCCGCCTGTAAACACGGTAAAAATAAATCCCGATATCCATATGCACGCGCGCAGGTATTCCGTATTTTCAAATCGCTGCCAGAAATGATGGCCAAACGTGTCATATTTCATGAGCAGGACCAGCGCATAAAGCACGGCAATATGCAGTGCCTGGTCGGCAATAAACAGCAGCAAAGGCCTGTAGTCTGCATATGGTTCCTGATTCGCTTTGAATGTGCGGGCCACGCGCTCCTTGATCAGATCAATGGCAAGATGCGTTACCAGAATAACGATCGGCGCATAATACAGGCGAAAATCCAGCAATACCAAAGCGGAAAGAACCGCGTGGGTCAAGGCATGGCGCAGATGCGTTCCTGCTTGCATTTCCTTCTTTTTAAGCACGTCCCGTTTTGTCTGAAGGACATAATCAGCCAGCAGATGAACCAACAACAGAGGAATGAATATCTTTATTTCATTGGTCATATTGCACTTCACTCCGTTGTATTTACCAAAGCCTATAACAACTTATTTAAGTTGTTATAGATCAATACAATCAAAATAGATTGTATTGGCTAAAGATCTGCAAAACGCCGGCGGAACCCATCTATGATACGTTGCGTTTCCTGCCATCTGGCTCCCAGCAGATGTTTTGAGAGAGCCTGCTGCGAGATGGCCGGCCGATATATTTTTTCTACCTGTTTGCGGGGGAATCCTCTGAGCATGCCGGAAACAGCCAATGCGCGCCTGGGCAGCCACTGTTCGCGGATGATGACATCCAGACTGAGGAAAAGCAGCTCCCATTCAGCAGAAACATCCATCGCCGGCGCGATAAGCGTCATGCGCTGCGATTGCGGCATGGATGCCAGCGCGCGTCCGGATTTGCGGAAGGCATCGCCGTCCGCCTCGGTAATTTTTTTGCCCGGAATAAAGTCGACGGTTCCGAGTGCGATGGCCAGGCGGGTATCCAGAGAAAATTCTGTGAGCGCTGAGCGTATCAGGCTGCGATACAAAAGCGCCACCTGCAAAGCGTACTCAGGTTCAGATATCAGGATTTGCCATCCGTCGCCACTGAAAATGGCAGGCTCAAGGGGTATGCAGGAGGCAAACGTTTTTTGTGTGATGCGCCCGGCCGAAACCATGATTTGAGGCAACTGGCGGCGCATTCGGGCCGGTAATTGAGAAGAGGCCACGATGTCGCCGGTGATCACGGAATATATTTTGCCCTTTATGACCTTCACGTTTGCTCTTTTCATGGCAATTTGAGGTTGAGTTTAACACCCCCATCTCTGCCGAGCCAGCGATACATGATGACGGAACTGTTGATTTTAAGAACGTTTAGCAAATAAAACAAACCTACAAGCCGCATCACCAAATATCACAGAAAAATGATAAGTGCTGTTTTTACATCATGTTAGGCGAATCCCGTCGCATTTGCCCTTTGGCATGTGTTCTGGTATGATGCTCGGCTCGATCATGCTGGATACCATCTACGACCGGAGTACCGGCCGCATGGTACTATTGTTGTTAGAGGGATGGAATGCCAAAAGAAGACGCGATACGGGTTGAAGCGAGTGTGCTGGAAGCGTTGCCGAACGCCATGTTTCGCGTGAAGCTCGAAAATGGCCACGTGCTGATCGCTCATGTGTCGGGCAAGATGCGTATGAATTTCATCCGCATTCTCCCGGGTGACCATGTGACTGTCGAAATGAGCCCCTATGATCTTCAGCGGGGCCGGATTGTGATGAGAAACTAGTTCCGGGCCCGTAAGGGCCGGGCTTAACAAATTTCCGCGGGCCAGTCGGAGCTGCCGACATTAAACAAGTACCCGAACCTAATCGGGCTGGCCAATGTAAAACGCGGCGCTGTCGGTAGATTGGATCTGGGAGTGTATCATGAAAGTTCGTTCGTCAGTCAAGCGTATCTGTGAGCATTGCAAGATTGTTCGCCGCAATGGCGTACTGCGCGTCATTTGCAGCGCCGATCCGCGTCACAAGCAGCGCCAGGGCTAAGGCCATTAAAAACGCGAATCGCGAAACTCCAAACGCTAAATAACCGGGCCATAATCGGATATATCGTGTTTTTAGTTTCGCGTTTCGCGGTTCATTTTTCGAGTTTTGAAAAACTTTGGTCTGATGCATGAACTCCGGGGTGTTCCGGATCACATGATTCAGATCGCTAACAAGGGAGCATGTTAAATGCCTCGTATTTCCGGTATTGATATTCCGCTCGACAAGCAAGTCCGCATTTCCCTGCGTTACATCTACGGCATCGGCCCGGTGAACGCGATGGATATCCTCAAAGAAGCCAACATTGATCCGATGAAGAAAGCCCGCGAGCTCAACGAAGATGAAGTGGGCCGCATCGTGGCGATCATCGACCGCGCTTACGTGGTAGAAGGCGCCCTGCGCCGCCAGATTCAGCAGAACATTCAGCGTCTCAAGGATATCGGCAGCTACCGTGGCAGCCGTCACCGTCGCAGCCTGCCGACCCGTGGCCAGCGTACCCGTTCAAACGCCCGTACCCGCAAGGGCCCGCGCAAGACGGTCGCCGGCAAGAAGGGCGTCAAGGAATTACATGGTTAATTGAATCGTTGATCGTGGTTCGTGGGTCGTTTATCGTTCAATCGATAATGCCTGCGAACCGGGAAGTTGAGCCGGCATGGCATCAGCTTCTCGTGATGAGGAAATCCTCAACGATCAGCGATAAACGAGACACGATAAACGAGACTTGGGTCAGGACTAGCCGGGCGTGTTGCCGGGCCGAATCCGTCAGAAGCCCACATTAGGAAAGGTTCTCATAATGGCCAAAGCAGGCAAGAAGAAAGTCAGAAAGAATGTTGTCAAAGGCATCGCGCACATCAAGGCGAGCTTTAACAACACGCAGGTTACGATCACCGATGTGAACGGCGAAACCCTCTCGTGGGATTCGGCCGGTACCGTTGGTTTTAAGGGCGCCCGCAAGAGCACCCCGTTTGCCGCAACGCGCGCCGCTGAAAACTGCGCCGCCAAGGCGAAGAAGTACGGCGTTCAGGAAGTTGAAGTTCGCGTCAAGGGCCCCGGCTCAGGCCGCGAATCAGCGATCACCGCGTTGCAGAACAGCGGATTGAAGATTACCGCGATTGAAGACTGCACGCCGCTGCCGCACAACGGCTGCCGTCCGCCGAAGAAACGTCGCGTGTAAACGTTATGGGAAAGCCCCAGGGTTTTAACCCTGGGGTAGGTTCGTTAACGTGGGAGTCCGGCATTGACGGACTCACCCCGGGGTTAAAACCCGCGGGGCTTCTAAGAAGATTTCCGCCACAGTGACAGATGCTCCCGGATGCTCCGGTGGGCGATAATCCCGTGGCGATTAAATTGGAGGATAAACACAATGCGTATTCGTTGGCGCGGTCTTGAGCTGCCTACCAAAGTTGATGTTGACACAGCCGTACAAACAGATATGTTCGGCCGGTTTGTCATTGAACCGTTTGAACGCGGCTTCGGCACCACCGTCGGCAACTCGCTGCGGCGCATTTTGCTCTCAAGCCTTGAAGGCGCGGCCCCGATTTCCGTTAAAATCGCAGGCGCTGAACATGAATTTGCCCAGGTTGAAGGCGTGCAGGAAGATGTCACCGATATCATCCTGAACATCAAAAACCTGATCGTCTCCATGGAAGGCGACCAGCCCAAGACTCTTTCGGTCGAAAAGAAGGGTCCGGGCGTGGTCACGGCCGGCGATCTTGTCGGCGATGCGGCCGTGACGGTGTATAACAAGGATCAGGTCCTTGCCACCATCACCGGCGACATCACGTTCAACATGGAACTTGAGATTCGCAAGGGCCGCGGCTTTGTCACGGCGCTTGAAAATACGCCGGATGAACAGATCATCGGCGTGATTCCGATTGACTCCATCTACTCGCCGGTTACCCGCGTGCGCTACAAGACGGAAGATACCCGCGTGGGCCAGAAGACCAACTATGACCGCCTTGTTCTGGAAATCTGGACCAACGGCACCATCAGCCCCGAAATGGCGCTGGTAGAAGCGGCCAAGATTCTGCGTAAACACCTCAACGCGTTTATTCAGTATTTTGAACCGGGCGAATCACTTGACGCTGAACTGCCGGAACCGGAAGCACCGGTTCAGGCGCAGGTCAATGAAGAAACCACAGCCAAACTCAACATGCCGATTTCGTCACTGGATCTGAGCGTCCGGGCAAGCAATTGCCTTGAGTCGGCTCGCATTCACACGGTCGGCGAGCTGGTCAAGCTCAGCGAAAACGACCTGCTGAAGGTTCGCAGCTTCGGCAAGACCAGCCTTCGTGAAGTTAAACGTAAGTTACAGGATTTGGGCCTTTCGCTCGGAATGACCTTTGGCGGCGGTGACGTCGCCCCGGTCGCGCCGACGACGCCGGCCCAGTGATGAACCCCCGGTCAAGTCCGGGATGAATGAATGAGACTGAAAGGATAAAATCATGCGTCATAGAGTAGTTGGTCGCCGGCTGTCGGTTACGCCGTGGCATCGCAAAGCGATTCTGCGCAACCTCGCACAGTCGCTGATTGAGCATGGCGAGATCAAGACGACTCTGCCGAAAGCCAAGGAATTGGTTCGTTTTGTTGAGCCGCTGATCACGCAGGCCAAGAAGGGCACCCTGCACGCCCGCCGCCTGGTGATTTCGCGCTTGAATGATCGCTTCATGACCGAGCCGGGCGATCAGGATACCTTTGCCGAGAACACCGTGGTTCAGAAGCTCTTTAAGGAAATCGCGCCGGTGATGGCCAACCGTAACGGCGGCTATACCCGCATCCTGAAGACGGCCAAGTGGCGTATCGGCGACGGCGGCGACATCGTCATCGTTCAGCTCGTTGGCGTTGAAAAAGCCAGCAAGCCGGCCAAGAAAGAAGAAAAGGCCGAAGCCAAAGCCTGATGAAATTCTGAATTAAGAATTCTGAATGCTGAAATAAGAACCCCGAGGCGCACTGCGTGCGCTTCGGGGTTTCTTTTTTTGATTCTTATCCTAAATTCAGATTATGAATGTCCTGTCATTTATTTCGGGCCATTCTCATGTTCATGCCATGCCGAATCCTTGAGATGAGCCAGGTAAATAGAGTATCATCTATAGAGTAACCGCACTGCAAGATGGTGATATCGGAACGCCCGTGCAATACGGCAGGTATGTGAAGTAAGTAAAAGAGCACAATTCATGGTATCGAAAGCAACTGAAAAAATGACGGAAAAGGCCAAAGTCTATTTTACGGATTTTCGTACGGTGGCCTTTGGCGACGGACTGCCCACCAAACTTAAAAAACTTATCAAGCGCGCCGGCATCGGCCAGATTGATATGGATGGCAAGTTCGTGGCCATCAAATTGCACTTTGGTGAACTTGGCAATATCAGCTATCTGCGCCCCAACTATGCCCGGGCCGTGGCGGATGTGGTCAAGGAACTCGGCGGCAAACCTTTTCTCACGGACTGCAATACCATGTATCCCGGCAGCCGCAAGAATGCTCTTGAGCATCTTCAGTGCGCATGGGAAAACGGCTTTACGCCGCTGACGGTGGGCTGCCCGATTCTGATCGGCGATGGCCTGAAAGGAACTGACGATATCGCGGTTCCCGTGGCCGGCGGAGAATATGTGAAGGAAGCCCGCATCGGCCGGGCCATTATGGATGCTGACGTGTTCATCAGCCTGACGCACTTTAAGGGCCACGAGATGACCGGTTTTGGCGGCGCGATCAAGAATATCGGCATGGGCTGCGGTTCCCGCGCCGGCAAGAAGGATCAACACAGCAGCGGCAAGGCGCATATCAACTCAGAGAGTTGCCGGGGCTGCCGCAAATGCCAAAAGGAATGCGCCAATGGCGGACTTGAGTTTGATGCCGCAACCAAAAAGATGTCGGTGAATCAGACGTTATGCGTCGGTTGCGGGCGCTGTTTGGGATCGTGCAATTTTGATGCGATTGCGTTTGATAACAATGTTGCCAACGCATTGCTGAATCGCCGCATGGCCGAATATACCAAAGCTGTTGTGGACGGCCGGCCGAATTTTCATATCTCGCTGATTGTGGATGTGTCGCCCAATTGCGATTGTCACGGCGAAAATGACGCTCCGATTTTGCCCAATCTGGGAATGTTCGCATCGACTGATCCGCTTGCTCTTGATCAAGCGTGTGTTGATGCGTGTCTGAATGCCACGCCGCTGCGCGGCAGCCAGCTTTATGACAACATGCACCGGCCGGATTTTAAAGATCATCATGATCACTTTGTTAACTCGACGCCCCAATCCGAATGGCGGACTTGTCTGGAGCATGCCGAGAAAATCGGTCTGGGCCGCCGGCAATATGAGCTGATTACGATCAAGTAACGTGACGAATGACAAAAAACGAATGATAAAAAAGGCCTGATTCTTGCGAATCAGGCCTTGTGACCTGAGTTTGGGATAAGGGGCGTTGATTTCAAGCCCCGCTCCTTCATGGGGCGGGGCACAATGGATGTGCGAACGATTGTCATCTGTAGATCACTCTATGATGCGTGAACGGTTTGTTCCGATCATGAGCAATCGCCAACGATCATTGGTTTGTGCCCCATCCTATAAAAGGATGGGGCTTGCTTATCCCGAACTCAGGTTTGTGGTAAACGGAATCATGTGCGCCGCGTGTGAGCGAGCTGAATTTACACCACGTTCTTTTTGGTGCTCTTTTCGCCGGCGGTATCGCAAAGGTCTTCGCCGCAGGCAAGCTGGCCGCAGGGCAAGAGCTCGGCAGAGAGTTTCTTGGGCATCTGGTCCGGACGCGCCGGCAGGCCGTAGCCGTCGCGCAGCGTGCGGCGATGCTCAAGAATAGCCTGCATTTCCTCGGGCGTGCCGACGACCGGCGGATCGTTGGCAACAGCATTCTCAAACATTTTCCATGCGTAATCAGAAGCAATGGCCGAATCACGCGCGGTCGGGAATCCCAGATTTTTGCCGGCGATGAGCGAACGGGCAAAGACATCAATCATGATGTCGAGTTTCTTATCGTCAAACGGGCCGGTTTTGCGGATCGTCTGGTTGACACCGTGGCACTCAATCGTCGCTTCGCGGAAATTGTGGCGCATGCGGGCAATGCCCTGCGTGCCGATGCAATCCACGTAGCAATTGTGGGTTTTTTCGCGCGCAAGGTGGCCGTAAACAAAACCCTGCGTGACATCAAAGACGATACCATTCTCAAAAGTGCCGTGAACCTGGCACCACCACGGTTCCTTATAGGCCCACATGCGAATGCCTTGCGCGTGGAAAGTTTTGTACTCGCTCTTGGCGTACCAACGCGCGACATCCACATAATGCATGCCGCAATCGTGGAAGCAGGGGCCTTCGGGCTCGTGGCCTTCGCCGGGCATGTGGCCGGGCGTCATGTGGCAAACGCGGATGATGCCGAGCTTGCCGATTTCGCCCTCGGCGATGAACTGCTGAATTTCCTTGTGATACCAGGCGTTGCGGTTAAAAAGGTTCACCGCGACGAGCAGGCCTGATTTTTCAATTTCGTTGACCAGTTCCCATTCAATTTTTGCGTCCGGGGCGATGGGCTTTTCGGCAATGATGTGCTTGCCTGCCTTAATCGCCTGGCGGATCTGCGCGGGACGCGCATCGGCCAGCGTATAGAGGCCGACAACTTCAACTTTTTTATCCGCAAAAATGATATTGGGATCTGAGATGATCTGGGCGTTGGGGCACACTTTGGCGGCAAGTTCGCGCGCCGCGGGGTTCACATCACAGATGTATGCGATTTCCCAAACTTCGCTTTTCAGCAGTTCCGTCACGAAACCTCTGCCCATTCGGCCAAAGCCGATGCAGCCGATGCGATAGCGCCGACCCATGGAAAACACATCTCCATAACGCGGACCGGTCTTCGGTCGGGAGCATCCCGCCTGCCCCGGTTTCCGCAAAAAGACAGCCCCCGTGCATCCGTTGAATAACGGGTTGTGACGCGGGGCCAATGATCTACTGCTCGTATCTTCGATCACAAACAGTAGATCTCTCTACAAAATGCTAGGATATTCACATTCCGTTCGCAAGAGGTTCATCTGAAGTTCTGGTGGTGTTGTTATATTCATTTACATGAAGATCAAACGATTGATTTTAGCGAATGTGAGAGAATGTCGTGGCGCAATAAGTCTGATAATAATTGAATATTTGAGTCTAAAATGCATGTCGTCAAAAAAGTAAGGGTGTCCTGATTGACGCCGGTCTGAACAGGGAGATGTTCCTGATTGCGGCAATGACGCATAGGAATAAAAAATGACGAAGCGTAACAACTTTTGCGGGCCGCACTGCGTCGCAGGCCGGCCGGCGATACAATGCGGGGAAATGACAAAATTCAAATGGCACATGACAAAACAAATTTCAAAACCTGAGTTTGGGATAAGGGGCGTTGATTTCAAGCCCCGCTCCTTCATGGGGCGGGGCACAATGGATGTGCGAACGATTGTCATCAGTAGAGTTCTTGATGATGTGTGAACGGTTTGTACCGATCATGAGCAATCGCCAACGATCATTGGTTTGTGCCCCATCCCGTCAAGGGAATGGGGCTTGCTTATCCCGAAGCTCAGGTTGATAGTTTTCGTATCATCTGGCAGCAAAGGTGGTGGTGTATGGCAACGGTACTTCCCAGTTCAATGACGGCCAGGCAGGTTCTGGATGCGTATTTTTTAGAGGCGCGGTGCAAGTTGATTGAGGTTGCCGCGACGCTTGATCGCGTGGATCGCGCGCCGGGCGGCCAGGCGCTGGCGGATGATCCGCGGCTGGTGTTTATCCGCGACGCGCTGAAAATTCTGGAGTCATCGTCACCCAATCGCGCGGAGCAAATTGAACTGCGCTACTCGCTGAAGTAATTTTCAGCGGCGGGCCGGATCGTCATTGCGAATACTCATGCGCAGCGATCTCGGATATACTGATAATCTGAGTTTTGGATAAGTGGTGTTGATTTCAAGCCCCGCTTCTTCACGAGGCGGGGCACAATGGATGTGCGAAAAATCAAAAGTCTATGGAGTGCGCATCATGTGTGAACGATTCGTTGCGATTATGAGTAATCGCCAACGATAATCGGTTTGTGCCCCATCCTATAAAAGGAATGGGGCTTGCTTATCCGAAGCTCAGGTACCTGGTGTTATTACGGAACAACGAATTATGGCGGCAACGCCTACATTTTTTCTTACAGCGGCGGAACATTCTGGTGATGCCCTGGGCGCGGCGCTGATCCGCGCGCTGCAAAAACGATATCCCGCGGCGCGGTTTGTCGGCGTTGGCGGGCCGCTGATGCGCGCGGCCGGGTGCAGAACGATTGCCGATCCCACGGCGCGCTCGGCCATGCTCATCGGCGCGGTGTTTACCGAGGCCAAGTACTGGTGGGGCGTTCTTAAGCTCATCCGCGCGGAATTTGCCACGATTAAGCCAAATGTCGTGATTCCGATTGATTCATCAGCCATTAACCTGCGTATTGCCGGCGTGGCCAAAGATGCGGGGATTCCGGTTTGTTATTATGTGGCGCCGCAGTTGTGGGCGTCGCGGCCGTGGCGCATTAAAAAAGTGCGGCGCAATATTGATACGCTTTGCTGCGTGTTGCCGTTTGAGCAGGAATATTTCCGCACGCGCGGCGTTAACGCCGTGTATGTGGGCCACCCGATGTTTGATACGCCGGAGATCACGCGCGAGACGGAGCCGGAAAATGTTTCGCCGCCGCTGCCGGGAATGCACGAACAGCCGGATGACCAGCATCTGCGCGTGGCGGTGTTTCCCGGTTCGCGCAAGGGCGAAATCAACAACAACCTGGTGCCGATGCTGGAGATGATTTCGGAAATGAGCGCGCGGTTTCCGGGGACGCATTTTGTGGCCGTGGCGCCATCGGAAGAGCGCGCGTGGCAGATCCGCCAGTGCATTAAAAAGCATGGCTCCGCGCTTGAGATTCATGTCGGCGCGGCCGATGCGGTGATCCGCTGGGCCGATCTGTGCCTGACCAAATCAGGCACGTCAACGCTGCAAATCGCGCGGCACCACAAGCCGATGGTGGTGATGTATGCGGTGGCCGCGTGGAAATGGCATCTGGTGGGGCGATGGCTGGTGACAACCAAGTTTATTGCGCTGGTCAACATTTTGGCCGGGCGCGAAATGGTGCGCGAGTTCATTCCTTTTTACGGCTCGCCGAGGCCTGTGACGCACGAATGTATTCGCCTGCTGGGAGACGAATCCGCGCGTGCGAAGATGTCACGCGAACTGGCTTCTCTGGTTCAGCCGCTGCGTCCGGGCAAGGATGGCAAACTTGCCGCCGACCGCGTGGCCGACGAAGTGGCAAAGTATGTTGGCAAACAGAGTTTCGGATAAAATATTTTCGCGATAATAAAATTCATATAGCAGGATGATGTGCCTTACTGATTTTGGAATATTCATTTGCTTTTTATAAAACGCGATGTAAATTATTTACATCGATATGAGGTGTTCATGTCAGTTCCTACGGCGACAACCAAGCATTTTCAGGTCACGCATATTTTGCGCGATGAGATCCGGCAGATGACGCCAGGCACAGTGCTGCCTACGCTTGATGAGTTAAAGTCACGATTTCAGATGTCGCAAGCGACACTTGATAAGGCGCTGGCGAAGCTCAGGCGCGAGGGACTGATTTATCGGCCCGATGGTCAGCGCAGGCTGGTTGTTTCAAGTGTGTCAGACCCGGCCAAGCGTCGGATCTCGATAGTGAGGCCTGATTATCCGTCGGCGGTTTTTGATGAGATTGTCCGGGCGACGCTGGCGGCGGGCAAACCGCGCGACTGGGCTTTTGATATTGTGCATTACCGCACAATAGAAAAACTTGAATTAAGCCTGGCGATGGAGGATGCGGACGCGGGTCTTCTGTTAACCACAACCGGTAGTTTGCCGAGACATCTTGTATCTGCGCTTTCGCGGCCCACGCGGCCAGTGGTTGTGGCGCAGGATTCTTTGGACGCGATACCGGTGTCAACTGTGTGTACGGATGAGCAACGTGTGGCAGAAATAGCCGTAGAGCATTTGGTATCGCTGGGGCATCGCCGGATTGTGATGGTTGTTCCGTCGATACAGTCAGGGCCGATGAGGGAAATTGTTCGCGCCTGGCGGATGTCGCTTGAGCGTATTGGCCAGACGGATGTTGATGAATTGCTGGTGGATGCGCAGGTGCCGACGGGCGAGTATTCGCTGACGTGGACCTATGATGCGCTGGTCAAATGGATACAGAATGATCCTCCGCAGTTTACGGCCATGATTGGCGCGACGAGCGAAGCGGCAATGGCTATTTCGCGCGTGTGCCTTGAGAATGGCCGGCGCATTCCGGAAGACGTAAGCGTGGTGGGATCATCGGGCATATCCGTTATCGGCGCATTTTTGAATCCGCCGCTGACGTCCATTCATTTTGACATGGCGCAGTATGGTCTGATGCTCGTGGAGCAACTGGAGGAGCATCTGAATGATCCGGACGCTCCGCCGAGGAAGGTGAAGATTCAGCCTTCGCTGGTAGTACGCAAAAGTTCCGCAGGAGTCAGCCCGGTGCGCGCTGATTTCGGCATGAGCCGGACTGGTTCAGCGCCTCTGGCGCAGGGATGCGCCGCCGATTCGCTATGAGCGCATGGCGGAAGCTGAGTGGATTGGCGGGTCAGGTCAAATCATCGGTATCGTAAGTTTTTGAAGAGGTATGATATGAACAGGCGACTGGCATTTACATTGATTGAATTGCTTGTTGTTGTTGCCATTATCAGCCTTTTAATGGCCATACTTCTGCCGTCGCTGAGTAATGCGCGCAAGCAGGCTCAGCGTATTGTGTGCGCGTCAAATCTGCGCCAGTTGGGCGTGGGAGTGATGATGTACGCCAGCGATGCCAGCGGCAAACTGCCGCCGTGGGGTTATCCGCGCAACGTGCCAAGCCCGATGCCGTCCGGTAATACGGCGTGGAATTACGTGGCGCAGATCAACGGCAACTATGTGATCTACAAAGCTGACAGCAGCTACAAAACTCCGAGCGGCGAAAATGATTACTGGATTGGTTTGGGGCGGCTTTGGGTTAATAAATACGTGAAAGAAGCCAAAGTTTATTTCTGTCCGACGTCGGGTTATAAGATTGCGAATCAGTGGACAAATGCGGGGCGGATGAATCCGGACGACCCGACCAATCCCGCGCCGGCGTCAAGTCCGATACGCAGCAGTTATCATTATCGCAGCGGCACCAATACGCAGTGGGAATTTCCGCAGATCGGCAATCAGCTTGTGGCCGCATCCAAATTTATCGCGTCTGACATATTTTCGGGGTCCGGTACGGACTGGTCGTCGCCATTGAATCACGGATATGACGGATTTAACGTTCTTGGCGCGCAGGGCAACGTGGCGTGGTATCAGGGAATGCCTGACAACGGCGTGTGGCGCTATATGGACAACATTTACAGGAAGTTTGACCGTGTGGCCGGCGACACCGACAGCAATACGATTCAGCGCGAATGGGCTTATCCGTAAGCGGCCGGCGCCTGGGGAATGCGGTTCCGCTTCATTCATCGGATGTTCGGTGTTCAATTCATGTTTACTTGCTACAGATGGGAGAGAAAATGCATATGACAGGTCAATTGATGAAAAAGGCAAACAATAAACAGGCAATTCTTAAGTCTGCCATAGTAGCATCTGCAATTGGTATATTAGCAATTGCAAATCAGGCGCCGGCGGCCGCTTTGACCTGGAATCCCGCCATGAATGCCGCCGGCGGTTCGGACGGCGCAGGCGCGTGGGGCGGCAGCACGACAAACTGGTACAACGGAACCGCCGCGGCCGCATGGGCATCAGGCAGCGACGCAGTGTTCGGCACAAATTCCGCGGGCGGAACCGTCACGCTGAGCGCCGCGCAGAACGTCAACAAGATGACGTTTGCGCAGTCCGGTTATGTTTTGACGGGAGGTTCGGTTGTCTTTGGTTTTGACAGCGGGTCCAACAATTACAGCAATGGCGCCGCGCTGACGGTTGCCAACGGAGTCAGCGCCGAACTCGCATCCGGCTTTCAAGGCGGATATGAACTGTTTGTGGTGGGAACAACCAGTGCGGGCTCAGCATCTTCGCTGACGCTTTCCGGCGGAACCAGCGGCACCATGACTTCGCTGGGATTGGGCGGGTATGGCTCTGTCAACATCAACGGCGGCACATATAATATGTCCGTATTGCAGAGCACCGCAACAAATGTCACCCAGCGCGCCGCGACGATCACCACGGGTACTTTTATCATGGGCCCGTCGGCGCCAACCAGCTCCGGCACGACGAGTTATACAATGGACAGCGCATCGGCCGCGCTGACGGTAGCGACCGGAGACATGCAGATCGCCCGCAACGGCAGAACCGCGACATTTAATCTCAAGCAGGGAAACCTGGCCGTCAATACGGGGAACCTGTATCTGATTTCGTCGGATTATACATCCACCGCAACGTTTAACATGGAGGGCGGAACGGCCAATATCGTCGGAAGCGTCATCATCAATAACAGCGGCGGCGGCACCGCCAATAACAAAACCGCAAAGCTTCTCATCAGCGGCGGCACGATGAGCGTCAAGGGCATTCGCTTCGGCAACAATTCAACGGCTACGTTCACGACGGGGAGCGCCGGGCTGCTGACGCTCAGCAACGGCAGCCTGTATGTCGGCTCCGGCGGCATATATGAAGGAACAAACCACCCGGTCAGCGATATCGTCACGCTTTCCGGCGGAACGTTGGGCGCCAATGCGGACTGGTCCTCATCGCTGGCCATGACGCTGGCGACGACGAACGGCAATATCAAAATCAAAACGGCAAATGCTTCCGGAACGGCGTATAACATTACGCTCAGCGGAGTGCTTTCCGGCGCAGGCGGCCTGACCAAAACAGGCGACGGCGTGCTGAACCTTACCGGCGCCAACACCTTTGCCGGCGAAACGGTGATCTCCGAAGGCACGTTGCTTCTTGGCGCGGCAAACACCATTGCCGATGCGACAGGAACCGTCACACTTGGCGGCGGAAGACTTGAATCTTCAGCGGCGGCAACAATCGGCGGCCATCTTGTGGTCAGCAGCGGAACTTTGAGCATAGGCCAGGATGCCGGCGCCGCGGCATTGACAATCGCGGCGGGTAAAAATGTGACCATTTCAGGCGGTACGCTTGCGCTGACCATCGTCGGCAGCAGCCAGTATGATACGATCAGCGGCAGCGGCGTACTGAGCATCACCGGCGGAGTTGTGGATCTGCTCGGCGCCGGCATTGATTACAGTCAGACGTACCAGGTCTTTTCCGGATTCAGCGGCATCAGCGTATCGGGCCTGAGTTTTACGAATTATGATTCTGAACATTATGTGGCCAATATCGGCACGGATGGCGTACTGTCCTTTACGACCGTGGCCGTTCCGGAAGTGGCCAGCCTGGGCGTTCTTGCCGCCGGAGCCATGTGCATGATGATGCGCCGGCGCGACTGAACCTGATGCGGATATTCGTTTGTATTTTTCTGGTGTGAGTTTATTCATGAAGTCAATGCGATCTTTTGCACATCTTTGTGCCGCGGCATGTATTGCGATGGGCATGCATGCATATGGTGATGTGAAACTTCCGGCGTATTTCGGCAGCAATATGGTTCTTCAGCAGGGGGCGGGAACGGCCATCTGCGGTAAGGCCGCGCCGGAAGAAAAGATCAGTGTGACCGTCGGCGGCATGAGTGCGGCCGAGGCTGTTGCGGGGACTGACGGCGCGTGGCGCGCGACTTTGCCGGAACTTCGTGCACAGGCGGAACCGGTTGAAGTCGTGATTCAGGGCCAAAACCGGATCGTGCTGACAAATGTACTCATTGGCGATGTCTGGCTTGGCGCGGGGCAGAGCAACATGGAGTTTTCGGTCGTTCGCGCCAAAGACGGAACGGCAGAAGTTGCGGCCGCAAACTATCCGCAACTGCGTCTTTTTCATGTTAAAAAGACGGCCGCGCTGACGCCGCAGGAGGATGTTCAGGGCGAGTGGAAAATATGCACACCCGCAACGGTGAAGGATTTTTCGGCCGTGTTGTACTATTTTGGCCGGGATCTTCACAAGCAGCTCAATACGCCGATAGGGCTTGTTGCCGCATCGTGGAGCGGCACGCGGATACAGGCATGGTCGCCGCCTGAAGTATTGCTGGCCGACGAATACAGTCGCAATATGATGAAGGAAGAGGCGCAGCGCCTTGATGATCCGGAGTGGATTCGCAAGGAAAATAACAACCGCACCGCCAAATGGACGCAGGACGCTGAAAAAGCGCGTTCGGCCGGCAAACCTGAACCACGCAAGCCGAACCTGGTTGCGCCGAATGATTCAAATCGCTGCTGTGCTTTGTATGACGGCATGATTGCGCCGCTGACAGCCATGACAATCAAGGGCGTCGCGTGGTATCAGGCGGAAAATAATTCCGGCTCGCCGGGATACTATGCACGGCTGTTTTCGCCGATGATCACAAGCTGGCGCGCGGCATGGCGTCAGCAGGATCTGCCGTTTGTATTTGTGCAGTTGCCCAACTGGCTTTCGCTGGGGGCCAACGGCGATCCTGTGGACACTTTATGGACGCGCACGCGTGAGGCTCAGGCCTCGGCGCTGAAGCTGCCGCGCACAGGCATGGCGGTGACGATTGACGCCGGGGAGCCCGGCGATATTCATCCTAAAAATAAACAAGTGGTCGGCCGGCGGCTGATGCTCGCGGCACTTTCCGTGGCGTATGATGATAAGCAGACGACATCGCCGGGACCCATGTTTGATGGCATGGCCAGAGAAGGCAATAAAATCCGCATCACATTCAAAAACACCGGCGGTGGATTGGTGCTGTCGGATCAGCGCGCGTTGACAGGGTTCTCCGTGGCCGGGACGGACCGGATTTTCAAGGAAGCATCCGGTATTGTTGAAAAAAATTCCGTGATCCTTGATTGCGGCGGCATGACGGATGTTCAGGCGGTGCGTTACGCGTGGAGTGATGACCCGCAAGCCAATCTTTATAACACGCAGGGACTGCCGGCGGTTCCCTTCAGGACGGATGATTGGCCGCAAAGAAAAATAGCAAAGTGATTGCCAGATCAAATGCATAAGGAATGCGTCATGAAGATTTGTTTTTTTCATTCTCATTTATCCGCTGTGACGACGTGCATTCTTGCTCTGGCAGCGGCCCACGGTTATGCCGCTGACAAAGATACGTCAGGCTTACGGGAAATTCGCGGCGCCAAAGTGCCGTTTATCACGTATGAGGCCGAAACTCAGCAGACAAACGCGGCCGTGACTCAGCTTACTTACGCAAAGGCCGTATCTGCGAGCATACTTGAGTCTGAAGCGTCCGGCCACGGTTTTGTAGAACTGAGCAACACCGGGGATTATGTTGAATTTCGGAATGATACCGCCGCCGACGGGCTCACGATCAGGCACTGTATTCCGGATTCACCGAGCGGCGGCGGCGTCACCGCCACGCTCGGATTGTACGTTAATGGCCAGCGCCGGCAGACTCTCATTTTGAGTTCAAAATACAATTGGCTTTATCACGCGGATGCTTTTGGCAAGGAAGCCGCGGACACCAATATCCCCACTCCGTACGCCCATACGTTCTGGGATGAATCACGCGTTAAAATAGAAGGGCGCATCAATGCGGGCGATGTCATTCGCCTGCAAAAAGATGCGCAGGATACGGCCGCGTATTACAGGATTGACTTGATTGACGCGGAAGTGATCCCCGCGCCTTTGCCTCGGCCGGATAATTCACTCTCAGCGGCGGATTATGGCGCGCGCGGTGAGGATGCCGCGGTTGATACGGCCGCCATACAAAAATGCATTGATGATGCCGCCGTGCAGAATAAAATCGTCTGGCTGCCGTCGGGAAATTACTTGCAGAATGAGGCGTGGAAACTTAATGGCGTTCGCGTGCAGGGTGCGGGCATGTGGTACTCGTGCCTTTATGACACGGTGGGCAATGATGCTCCGACGTGGTCCGCCAATTGCGGCTTTCGCATGAACGGCGACGGCTCAAGCGTATCCGATCTTTTTATTGACAGCCTGGCCACGGTTCGCCGCACGCGCAAAGGGCCGAAACCTTTTCTGGGACAGGGTAAAAACTGGGTCATACGCAATATATGGATTGTGCATACCAATACCGGCCTGTGGATGGGCGGGGAAAACGGCGTTGTTTCGGGATGCAGAATCAGGTCTACATATGCCGATGGCATCAATATAAACGGCGGCGGCGTGCATGATATTCTTGTGGAAAATAATCATGTGCGCGGCACGGGTGATGATGGTCTTGCTATTTTGTCCGAAGTACGGGACGCGCAGCCCACGGCGCGTATTACCATGCGCCGCAATACAGTAGAAGCGGTCCGCTGGGGTTGCGCCTGTGATCTTGCCGGCGGCGGCGGGCATATCATAGAAAATAATATTCTTGCCGACAGCCCGGTGGGATTTGCCATCAACCTGCCCGCCAGCTACCCGATGCGGCCGATGACGGACGCCATATTCCGGAATAATACGATATCGCGCTGCGGAACCAATTTTAACCGCCAGCGGCGCGGTGCAATCTGGAGTTATCCTGGCGTCGCGGCCATCAGCGGAATGGTGATTGAGAATAATCTGATTGACAGCCCCTTGTTTCGTGGCATTCACCTGGCAGGCACAAAGTCACAGGATATTATTTTCAAAGAGAACATCATCAATGCTCCCGGTGAAGATGCCATTATGATTGACGCCTCCGTTACCGGTTCGGGTGAATTTATCGGCAACAAAATCAATCAACTTCCCACCGGCCGCCAGATGCTGGTCAATAAAGCGGGCGATCAATTCCGCCTGATGGTTGATGGCAATTCGCAGAAATAAAATTACTCATAACAGAAACAAACCGTTCGCACGTCCATAGGTTTTTTATTTATAGCAATCTGAGTTCGGGATAAGGATCAATCTGGTGTTAACGGACGCACCTCGTGGCTAAAAACCCCGGGGCTTCCTTATCCCGAACTCAGGTAAAGCAAGCAACTCACTGTTGCTGAAGATGAATGACGCGATAGCCAAAAGGCGCCAATTCAACCGGCCAGCGCCAGGCGCCGTTTTGAACCTTGCCGTCCAAAATCGGTTGGCCGGTAAGGGCATCCGTGGCAATCCAGTTGCCGCCTGCAAGAGTCACTTCAACATCGCCTGATCCCCGGCCGCCCTGATTGAGACAGAACACAAATTTTTCGTGGTCGCCTTTTTCGCGCACCACAACTTCAACCACCGGGCTGCCCTGGCCGATTTTTCCCGTCATCACGGTTCGTCCTGACGGAATAAAGCGCCCGGTATAAGGCAGTCTGGCCGTAGCGATCATCTGGCGGACCCATGCCGTGATGTTGGCCGACGGATGCGGCCCGCGCGAATAGCTGTCGGCGATGATGCCGTATGCGATCAATTGTCCGCGTCCCCACGGACGAGACCAGCCGATATCGCGGCCTGTCATATCCTTCAGCGGTCTTGCCGATGGCAACGGCGTAATGCCGCTGCCGCGGAATGTTTTGGACTCCACAATCGCCGGATCTTTTTCGCCGTCCATGCCGTCCCGGCCGTCCAGTGAGGATTTTTTCCGCGTGTCGCCGGCATCCGGTACAAAAACCGCCGCCGCGCGATCCTGATCACGATACTCCGGCGCGGCCCATCCGAGTTCTTTCCACGCCTGGCCGCCGATATTGGGATAGCGGTTCAGCCACGGATCGCAAATGCCGGACATTCCGGCCATGATCACGGTTCCGCCGGAACGGGCAAAGCCGGCGATTTTTTCCGCGGCCTTCTGGTTTAAAACGTAACTTGGCGTCACGATCAGCGTTTGAAAGTGTCCCGGCTGATCCGGCAGCGTCTCGTCATCCACATAATCCACAGTAATACCGGCCATGCGAAGCGTATAAATAAGCGTATTGCGTGTTCTTTGCCATGCGGACCCCCACGGTTTGTTGCCCGTCTGCATGACAACATAATGGCCGGTGTCCGGAGAAACATAAAAGGCGATGTTTGTGCGCGCACGGTTGATTTTCAGCGCGTTGAACTTCTGGTGAAAAGCATTAATCTCGCGAATGGATTTTTTGTACGTCTCAAAAGCCGGAATACGAAAATCATCATTATCAATCAGCAGCCACATCGGCGGGGCGTCAGGTTTTTCCCACGCGCGCGTATCCGTGATGGCGCCGACATCCGCGTATGGCCGCCATGCAAAGGTCATATTGTTGGTCATGCCATGAGCCACCAGGCCCCAGTTTTGAAAAGGCATGAACTCCGCGGGGAATGTCGGCTGATGATAAACTTCCGCGCCCCAAACGCGTTTTGAGCGGTCGGCGGACTCGGCCATCTCGAGATTATCCATCATTTCTGAAGGGATTCCCAGGTCATGCGTCAGGCCCGCGGTGTACTGAACATCAAGCATGTTGACGTCCATCGCTCTGGCAAAGGGCATGAAAAAATGCGGCCAGAACGCCGGCCAGCAGAGATTGGTGCCGTAAAGCGTCTTGGTATCGGCTTTCCGGGCTTCCGCGCGGAAAGAGCGATAAAGCCGCAGCGAGGAATCGCTCCACCAGCGCATCCAGTCCATCGCCTGGCCCGGATTGGCCTGCATTTTCTGCATGACCGGCTCGGTCAGGTTTCCGAGCTGGGCCGTCCAGTCGGCGGCGGCCGCGCCGGTTTTCTTTTCAACCCTTGCCATCTCCGCCATGCGCGCATTGACGATGGGCTCAATTTCTTCCCACTTGGTATAGCGGGTATTCCAGTGGCTGTTGAGCGTTGTCAGATCGCCATAACGCTGGCGGCACCAGGCGCGGAAATCCGCATCCGCCCAGGGTGTCGGGCACAAATGCGCCCTGTTGAAATACACCTGCTCGTTGGCCATCTGAAAAGATGTGGCCAGCGGATTATCCGCCAGTTCCCGGCCGACGCGCCGGGCGCGCGCCATGATGTATTCCCATCCGTCGGGATTAAATATGTCAATACCATCAGGAAATACCGGATTGACAAAGGAACTGCCCTTCGGAGGATTTGCGTCCACAAGATCATCCCAGGCATGAATGCTGATGCGTCCGGCCGCGGACATAAAGGTGCGGTCATCATCAAAACGATTGCGATTTGAGATCAGGCCGATTTCCCGTCCCTCAAGAAACGCGTGCATGCGCTGCTCACTGGCGTGATAGTTTCCGTCAATCATCAGCGTGGAGTTGCCGATGCCGAAATAATCATTGGGAGCAATCGCCGGCGCCGCGGCAATGCGCAGGGCGCTGCGCGATCTTAACATGGCCGGCGGAGCGTTGCCGCCGGTCGGCTGATCCGTGCGCAACTCATGCGCGCCGTTGACTATGCCAACGGACTGGGAATTTTGCGCGTTGACCGAAATCAGGTAAGCATCCGGCAGAGGCGTTGAAAAAGTCATCCGCCGGACCTGGCCGGGCGCCAGATCCGATGCCTTAATTTCCGCCAGTTTTTCCGTCAACGGTTGATCCCACGTGCCGAAGTGAACTTGAATCAGCCCGGACAATGGCAGGCGCGAATCATTGGCCAGCGTGACGTGGCGCATTTCAGCGCCGGCCGTCCACTTGGGCATCCGGCTCTCATCCTGACCGTCAACGGAAAGGCGGAACCACTCCTCCGGCCGCAGATTAAATGCCGTGGCCGCCGTGCCCAATTCAAGCTGAACGTCATCCAGCAGAACCGTACCCCGGCTGACCTTCAAACGCAGCAGCGCCTGAAGCATGGCGGGGCTTTCGGCCGTCAGCGATACACGCCGCCATCCTGAATCCGCCGGCAATTCAATCACCTTTTTAAGCTGGCTTTTCCCATGAATCTGTTCGGCCAGGCCGGTTGTCAGATCCAGTTCAAGCTGCGCTTTGGCTTGAATTGTTTTGATGTATGCGCTCATCGTCAGCGCGCCGGGCGGCACGTAATTTCCCAATGATGAGACAACCGACCGCGGCGCATTGGCCTGAGCAACAACACGCAACGCCTGGCCGCCGCTGCGCACGTCAGTTCGGTCAAGACTTACTCCGTCCGCATCCGGACCCGCGCACCACCAACCTTCTATCGGAAGAACCGACCAGGGCGCTTTTCCCGGATCGGCCTGTACGCATTGCAGATAACGGATTTTTTCATCATCTCCCTGGCGCATGGGCGTGCCGTTGAATTGTGAGGCAAGTTCAAAACTGGCGTTACGCAGGATGTTTCGCCCGGCCTGCGGGCGCGCGTTTTCTGTCACGCGCAGCACTCCTGAGCCGATCTGCCGCATGGTGGATTGCGCCTGATTTTGAGAGACCAGCAGCACATCATATCCGTGTGCGCCGGAGGGCATGCCGTTGATGCTCCCGGTGATTCGGCCGGCCGACTGCGGTTCAATGCGGCAATTTTCCGCCAGGATTTTTTCCGGTAATTGAGGATTTTTCCATCGGAGAATGACTTTACCGCTGACCGCGCCGGGTGTTGAATTAAGAATGTCAAAAGCAAACTCGGCGGCATCGCCGTAAAACGTCACCGGTGGCTCGCTGATATTGGAGTAAACACCCGCATCTGCGCGTGTGAATGCGATCGCGTCAATATAATAAATATTATTGCTGTCCATTTGACGAGGCTCTGTCACCTTGATTGACAGCCGGTTCTGGCCGGCCTTAAGACGATATGTTCCCAGTGTTGTCCACCGCGTGGCCGAAGACTCTCCCCACGATGCGTTGCCGGTTTTATCCGCCTGTGATTTGTGAATCCACTGGAGCTGCGAGCCGCCGGCATCCAGAGCAAGCCAGATGGGAGAAATATAGTCCGCGCCCACCGGGCCGCCGGCAATATGCAATTGATAAAAGCCTTCTGCGGAGCTGTTAAAATAATAAGTGGCGTATTGTGCTTCCTGCCCGCCGAAAACAACCTCGCGGCCGCCATAGCAGCTTGATTCGGCAATGATTCGGCCATTGCTTTCGTTAAATGATTCACCCTCAATCCATAAAACATGGGCCGGTTTTCCCGGCGCTTTGATATTCATCAGATCGCTTTGCGCCTGTGCCATTATGTGAGATTCCCGTCCGATCATGAACATCATCAGACAGCAGGCTGCTATTTTGGCGTGAAATCGCGGCATACAATTCCTTTAATTAACATATAACAGGATGGTGCTTTGTTGAGAAGATCATCAACCAGGTCCCGCTCCCTTATGGGACGGGCGCAAACTATGCAAAATCACAGGGTGCAATTATTTTTAGAGGATCATTTGTGCCCCATTCTCTAAAAGAACGGGGCTTGCCCATATCGTTACGGATTGACACAAAACCGCTTGGCAGGCAAGTCCCGGGCCGTGATGCCCGGGACTTCCTTATCCGAAACTCAGGTAAAACGATGAGCCGCCGGGTCATTTACGCTTGAGCAAAGTGGCGATGGACATCAATCCCAGCGACGCAAGCGAACTGGCTTCGGGCGCCGGAACGGTTGTGACGGAAACGGATGATGTATCGCTGTATGCCCAGAAGGCATAATATCCCGTATCCGTCTGGTTTGTGCCTTCGTACTTGACGGCGCGGATGTAAAGCGTTTGTGACGGTGTCGCCAGCGTCGCGGTTAACAGCGGCGCGGGATCGACAAAACCATGATTCTGATCAAGTGTTTTGGTATACAGTTCGTGCCATACATTATCGCCGGTGCTGTATTCCCATTTGAATACGTCGTCGCCGTTGCCGTTTAAATAGAATTTCGTTGCCTTAAAACTGAATGACTTGATCTGCTGTTGGGTGGGAACGGTAATTTTCCACGACACATAGGTCTGGTCAATCGCTTCTTCGCCGTTAAAAATATTCAGACGGTTTGCGTCGCCGCCGTCCTGGATGACTCCATACACAGCCCATACGTTGGCGGTTCCGTCAGTAGCCGCCACGGACCATGATTTCGTCGCGGTTCCGTTGGTAAAATCTCCCGCGGCAAAATCAATGCTCTTTCCTGTTTCAATTGCGGCATCAGCCATGCCTGATACGCCGGACGCAAACAGCAGTGCCATCCCCATCATCATCCCCGGTTTTATCTTCATCTTCTTCTCCATTAAAAAAATGATTTGATTGCCGCCGATATCACCAGCGTCCGTACCAGATCCGCCCCTGCGGAAAATAATCTTCAGGCACATTGATCGGATCGCCGTCCATTGTGAACCCGGTGGCGGCAACGGGTTTTTCAAGCGATACATGTCCATCTAAAAACATGACGTTATATTTGCCTTTGTGCCAGAGCCCCGCGGCACGATAACTTCCGTTTGAACTGATGGTTTGTATCCCTAGTCCGGTGTGGTTGTATTCCTTGGCGTCGGTAAGCACCAAAAGCCCGTCCGGAGCCGGCATCTGGTACGGGTTGCAAAGCCTCTGGCCGGCCGACGTCCGGAAGTCATAGCCCAGTTCTTCGTTGTAGGTATAATTTCCGGCCCATCCCGCCGCGAGCCAGCGGTTCGTATTGCTGGGGCAATCCCATATCCCGCGAGAAATGCCCCAACTGTTACGGGCATCTTCATATGTGACTTCGCCGGTAAAGAGCATGGAGTATGCCACCCAGTTGTTGAACCAGTAGACGGACGGATGCGTTCCGTGCGAAGGCCCGCTGTCGCCGCCTGCCGGATAACAATTCTGAAATTCCTCGGCATACATCCTGATTGCCTGATGGATGCCGCGCATGTTGGCGGCGCATTTAACCTGATTGGCAGCCTCTTTGGCGCCGGCAAGCGCAGGCATCAGTATCGCAATTAAAACAGCGATGACCGCTACTACAACAAGAAGCTCAATGAGAGTAAAGCCGGATATTCTTTTCATGGTTCGTATCCTTTACGAGTGCTTCAGGTTCACGCTTTGACGTTCTATCAAAAGAGGCGGTATCGACTGGCGCCAGTCCGCTTCACGATGAACCTTGCCGCTGTGAATCTGCTCCAGAATTTCAACGGCCGCCTTGACCTGGCTGGACACATCTTCGTCCACGCAGGTGATGGACGGCGAAACATGGCTGGCCAGCGTTGTATCCTGAAGCGTTAATATAGAGATATCTTCAGGCACGCGCAGACCGGCATCGCGAAAGGCATGAACGGCACCGAAGGTCATTTCCGCACCCATGCAGACCAGCGCGGTCAATTCCGGATCAGGCGTCGCAAGATACCGCGTAATGGCCCTGTAGGCATTATCAGCGGGGCATTCATACGTCGGAGTGCCGAGGCTGATCAGCCGCCGGTCAAGTTTGTCCGCCAGATCCGGATCACTGAAGCACTGGCGCCATGCTTCCGCGCGAATCCGGTCCATGCTCCATTGGGTGCTCTCAATCATGAATGCCATATGCCGGTGCCCATGATCACGCAGATATTGCACCGCCTGGTTGACCGCCGCCTGAGCTTCTGAACGCACCCACGGAATGCCCGGAATATTCAGGTGCCCGCCCACCAGAGCGGCCCGGCCGTGAGCCTGCTTCATGGCGTCAATAATTGGGCCATCCATATATGCCGTATCGGCGAGAAGTATTGATAGATTGTCGCTCAGAATCTCGCGAATCGCGCGGTAATCCTCACCCTGGGGAAGACGTATGATATTCACGCGCCAGCCCAGATTCCGCGCCTGTTGATCGCCGGCGCGCAAAAACGTCTTGATCGTCGGGCCCTCATACACACTGCAAATCAGATTGAGCGTTGTCACCAATCTTTCGCTGGCCGCATCGCGCACGTATGTTCCGCTGCCGGTATATCTTTCGAGAACATTTGATTCGACAAGCTCCGTCACCGCGCGCCTAGCCGTCATGTAGCTTACGCCGCAAAGCTCAGCAAGATCCTGCTCCGACGGGATGCGATCTCCGGCTGATAATTCATTGCTGCGTATTTTTGTGGTCAAATACGCAACAACGCTCTTAAATTTTTTGTCCGGCTTAACAGCAGATGGCATCAGGCTCTCCAGACGTGGCTCACTCAAGCTTGATCTCTATATAGATATAACCTCTATATAGAGATTGTCAAATATTTGTTTTTGATAACAGTATGAGCAGTCACGAAGCGCTGTCATGTGATGGTTTGGCGCGATCTTCGTAGTAAAATCGTACTCCTATTAAAGGGTGACATAAAGTTGTAATTTATTTTTAATTAAGCAGTTATGTCTGCAACATAAAATGCTTCACATTGAATCTTGTGCAATGATAGAAGCAGAATATGTGATATTTTTTTGACAAGGACAGTTTGGGATGTATAGTAACACAGATGAGTAAACTGTCCGGACAGTATTATACGGCAGCATTTGTCGCGAAGACTGGGTGCTCATTAAGATGGCTTGCTGTTAAGCCTTGCAGGAATGTTTATGGTCACAAGTTCAGAATTATCCGTGCAGGATGTTGATCCGTCAGAGCGGGTTGAGCATCACATCCGCCACGCGATTATGGCCGTGGATAATGGCGAGCGATTGCCGTCTGTGCGGCAGTTGATGCGCCGTTGCAATGCCGGCAAGTCCGCCGTTGAGCGCGCCCTCTCGCGCTTGCAGGGCGAGGGGCTTGTTGAGTCGCGCGCGCGGTCCGGTCTGTATCGCATCGGCGGGGCGTCTGTCAAAGAAACGGTTGTTGAGTATCTCTATTTTTGTCCTGCGATTGCCCTTGAGGGGAATCGTTTTCACAGTGATCTTTTTTCGTGTTTGAGTTCCGCATTTGCCATGCAGTCGCGCTTTTTCAGGCTCAATGTCATGGAGTGCGAAAAAGATGTGCCGGCTCTTGTTGCGCGGTTGATCCGCAGCGCCACCGTGCCGGTGATCACCTGCGGCATCGGGTTAAGCGATCTTCTGCAAGTGGCGCAGTTGGCGGCGGCCAACATATCGGTTCTGCATCTGCTGCCTAATTTTACGGAGCCGATCAATGAATCGTTGATTCTTGATGATGAGGCGATTGTGCGATTGCAGGTTGAGCATCTGGTGAAGTGCGGCTATCGCAAGGTTGCTTACCTGCATGCCGCCGCGGATAACGAATACATTCGTCCTCTCAACGCCAGGCGTGATGCTTTTCTGCGTTTGTGCGTTGATTACGGCCTTGAACTGCGGCCAGGATGGGTCGTCAACTCGCGATGGGAAAATGACGCCGTGATGAGTGCGCTGTGCCCATTGCTTAAAGCCCAGGAAAAACCGCAGGCCCTGGTGATCAACGACGGCACGGCCAGCGGCGTTTATGCGGCCATTCGCGCCTGCGGGCTTACGCCCGGCGTGGATATCGGCGTCATCGGTTGCGATGATATGCCCTGGGATACGCATATCGCTCCGCCGCTGACTTCTGTGCGAGTCTCCCGGCCCATGATCGCCCGGATGACATGCGATCTGATTGATCGCATGATTACAGGCCAGAAAGTAGGCCGCAATCTCGTGCCGCCGGAATTGATCGTCAGGGAATCCACTGTGCCGCGCGGCGCGGGAAAATCAGTGTAAAAAAGGCATATAACAGCCTTTCGCTATAACTATCCGTCTATTTTGCCTGATGTAATATCGCAAATCTCAATGCTGGCTTTATGCTGAGATGTTCTCAGTCATGTATATAAAAATACTCTTATTATCATGGGGGAGACCATGCGTAAACTGTTTCCGGCACTGGTGCTGAGCTGCATGGCGGGCCAGTATGTTCTTAATTCACAGGCGTGTGCATCGTTGATGGTCTATGAAGGTTTTGATTACAACGCAGGGCTATCGCTTAACCAGCGTAGCGGCGGCACCGGATTTGCGGCTTCGTCAACATGGAGCAGCAGCGGCTATGTCATTTCCGGTACATCTCTTGATAACGGCGCATTTGATGACAGTCTGCTCACCGGCGGAAGCGCAACCTATACCACAACCGCCACGGCATCACGTTATCTTGATTCCAGCAACTATATGAATATGGATTCAGAAGGCAGCGTGTATTACCTGAGTTTTCTGGTGACAAAAACATCCACTTCGGCAAGTAACAATGAGAGTGCTTATTTGTGGCTGCGTGAAGGAGGCACGGATAAACGGCGTTTTGGGCTCACGTATTCAGAAACAACCTCGCCGGATGTCGGAATTTCTGTCGGCGGCAATACTGTTTATTATTTTGTGGCTAAGATTGTGACGCACAGCAGCACCAATGATGAAGTTTACGTGAGCGTTTTTACGGATAACGCGCCGCCAACATCAGAGCCGGTGACCTGGCAATCCGCCACGACGGAATTGTTAACCGGAACAATCAACCGCATCAAGATTGAAAATCACGCCAATACCGGCGCGACATTTGACGAAATCCGCATCGGTACGCAATACGCCGATGTTGTGGCCGTTCCTGAACCAGCGGCGCTTGGCGTCATGACCGGTTGCGGAATGCTGTTATTATCGCGCCTGCGCCGGAAATAATTGATCCGTGCTATTTGTCATTTTTCGGCTGTAGAGTAAATACTGCATTGTTAAAAAGATTAAACAAGCCCCATTTCTTTTAGAGGATGGGGCACAAATAATGATCCAGAAACGATTGCATCCTTTAGGTGTTACGCGTGTCCTTTAACAGTTTGTGCCTCGCGCCATAATGGCGGCAGGTCATGTGCCAAACATTTTGGCGCATACGGTAAAATAAATACCAAGAGGATGCCGGATATGGTATATAGCAAATAAGATAAATTGTTCTGTTGAAAAGATTGAACAAGCCCCATCCTTTTAGAGGATGGGGCACAAACAATGATCCAGAAACGATTGCATCCTTTGGGTGTTACTCGTGTCCTTTAACAGTTTGCGCTCCGCGCCATCAAGGCGACGAGGCTTGGCTGATCATCTTTTCAACAGAGCAAAGACAAATCAAAAGTATGTATATTCGGCGCGCCACATATCAGATCCGGCGCGGACATAAGGTGTATTCAAAAAATTGATTGTGTTTTTAACGGCTGTTCGTACTGCCAGATGGTGATGACTCTTGATGTGCGTATGTTGCGCCGGGAGATGATATGATGCGTAAAAATGGATTTACGTTAATTGAATTGCTGGTTGTTGTGGCAATCATAGTCGTGCTGATCGGTATATTGTTGCCTGGCCTTGCCCGGGCCAGGCAGGCGGCTAAGGAAGTCGCCTGCAAATCAAATCTTCGCAGCATTGGCTCCGGCAGCTTGATATACGCACAGGAAAACAACAGTAACTTTGCGCCCGGATGCGCCTATCAGGCTTCCGTTTCGCCAAGCGTATACGATTACTATCTTGATAGTAAAAGCAACAGCGGTATTGAGTACAAAAATTTCAGCTTCTGGGCGCTCTACTACGCGCAGACCATTGTGCCCAAAATCCTTTATTGCCCGGAAGACAAAGTGCTGTCTGTTCAAAAGAATTTTCCGGATGGCAATAATCAACAGGGCCGAGTCAGCTATTCATTTCGCGGCATCTGGCCGGCCGCCAGCGATCCCTGGCATATGCGCTATGGTAATTTTCATGGCCCGTCACGCATGAATGATAACACCGGCGCAATAGCCTCAGACCGTTTTACCGGCGGCGCGCAACTGCATGAAAAACGCATCAATGTGGTCTTCAGCGATGCCAGCGTGCTGACAATGGTTGACAGTAATGACCTTGTTTACAACAACGCACTCAATATCACTTATGAAAAACGCATGACGATCTGGGATACTCTCAACGCCACTCGCTGATAGTTCTCCTGCGGGGATGCCGCGTGCATTCCCGCTTTTTGTATTGCGGAGCTGTTATATGTCCGTTTGTCCGATGATCAAAGTGTGTTCGCTCATTGCGCTGCTGATTGCGTTTCCTGTATTCGGCGCGCCATTGACGGAGCGCCGCATTGCCGAACCGGATTTGATTGTCCGCGGCCCGTGGACGCCCGAAACACGCAGGGAAAATCGCCCTGATGCCCTGTGGCTGTATTACATGCACGGCATTGTGGATCATTTTGCCAATACGGTTGATCTTGATTCGCTTCTTTCTGATGAGCAGCGCGCGGCCAAACAGTATCGCACAAAAATTCTTATTGATACGCCTTTTCGCCGCGGTACTCTGAGTGTTTTGCGAATGTCGCGCTCTGATAAAATGGAGCTTGCCCATCCGCTTCCGATGGATATGCAGAAAGTCCGCGGCCAGCGCATCCGCATTTTCATCTGGATGAAGGGCGATAACGCCGGCGCGCGCAATAACGATTACCACTGCCCAAGCATGACCGTCATGATGAAGGATGCCGGCGGAAAAGTGCTTTCTTCAAGCGATGCCAGCTTCAAAACGCAACGCACTTTTCCCTGGCATTGCTATTATGCCGATCGCTTTGTGCCTGCAAATGCGGCCGGCGTTTATTTGAGCCTCTTTAACAAATTTACCGGCGCGGCATCCTTTGCCATGCCGTCATGGGAATTGATTACGGATCAGAATACATATTCCGCCAACGAAAAACAGGACCCTCTCACCGGCAGCCTCGCGTTTAATCCCATGTATGACCCGATGCCATATCACATAGACGAAACGCGCGGCACGCTTGGCGCGGACAAATATCCCTGGCGCTTTGTTCTCGGCGACAAAATCGGACTTATCGGCCAGCCTTTTGACATCACCACAAAAGAAGGTTTTCGCACCTATTATTTTCAGGAAGCCAAAAACGAGCCGGACCACATGAACCACGGCATCCTGTATATGGGCATGC
Organism: uncultured Phycisphaeraceae bacterium; assembly: GCA_964610975.1. Lineage (GTDB taxonomy): Bacteria > Planctomycetota > Phycisphaerae > WQYP01 > WQYP01 > CAZSYN01. Next base: position 146,861 of record CAZSYN010000007.1, on the reverse strand, counting down.
TTTATAGAACGGGCATGAAGAAAAAACTTCTGCCGCCGATGGAGGATGGCTGGCTTGATAATTTCGCGCAGATTCTGATTTCCGATCAGGACGAAAATACCGGTTACTGGCATGACGGAAAATCATTAAGCCTCGGCCTGACTTTTCATCTGGTTGATGCGCATTTTCGCTACAAGGATGTTCCGCGTGCGGATCGGCCTGACGTGATCAATCCCGACATGGATCTTGGACTCAAAAATATTCCCCGTGCCGGCAAAATCATAGAGACTTCCCTTATGATGCAGGCAAGCTGGGTTGATCCGCAGGGCGTCACGCGCAAAGCCGCCTGGAATCGCAGCGCATACGGATATACCACCACGCCGGACGCCTCAAAACAAAAGTGTGATTTCGGAACCACGTGGGACGCCATCAGCCTGATACGCAGATCATCAAATTATGTAGATGAAGAAACGCGTAAAAAAGTAGAATCAAGCGTGCGTGACGCCTTTGAGTATGTTCTTCGCTTTAATGTTCTGGATGACGGCACTTTCAAGCAGGCCGATACGGATGCTCACCCCACCAAAGCCCACTACATGACAAACATCATGCAGGATTCCGCATGGCTTGAACGCAAGATAGATCCGCAGATGCCCGCCCCGGCCGCCTCCGCATCCGCCTCCGGCGGCCAACTCACGCTGACCTGGTCCGCCCCGATCAGTAACCAAAACTCCGTGCGCCTCTACGCCATCGCGGCCGGCGCCGATCCCCAAACCATCGACGAAAGCCATCTCGTCGGCATCATTCACCGCACCGGCCACAAGATCTACGAAATGGACCCGATCCTGGGCTGCCAGAAAATCCGCCAGGGTTTGGCCGGCCGATGGGGCGCCAACCTTGAGCTTCCGCCGCCAGACGACTGGCGCGGCCGACGCTACCTGGCATGGAAACTCCGCAAAATTCACTTTCCCGTGCCATCCACAACCGACCTCGCACCGCTGACGCTGGCACGTTCCATCTGGCAGGGCAATGATCTCTACCTCTCGGCCGTTTCCTGGTACGGCGAAGAATCCGCGCCGATCAAATTGACCACAGAATAATTTGCAATACAAAATTAATAGTAAATCACAAGGAATCAAAAAGTTATATCAGTTCACAACGACGCCATTCTTTGTCATGATACAACACCCCTTGAGATGACGCCCCGCACTATTTGGCCATACACTTTAGACGTATCTCTTTTGTGTCACCTTGACTTATTACGCAAAATAGGTACTCTATTCCATCTCGGCCGCAATACCCGCGGCCAAGCTACCTTCCGCGGTAGCTCAATGGTAGAGCAGCCGGCTGTTAACCGGCTGGTTGTAGGTTCGAATCCTACCCGCGGAGCTTAACCCTGATCACCTACAGGTGATCGGGGTTTTTCGTTGGTATACACAACTCACCCTAACTCGCGATTGTATCACGAGTATCGACAATAACTTACAACAATCAAATCTTGATCCGCTTTCGTAAATGGTTAACCAGTCAGAGAGTTTATTCGCTCTTTGTCAGCCTTAACTCTCACGCTCTCTGATCTTCTCTGGACGCGGGTTAACAGGTACGTTCGTAGTGAACCCAAGTAATGATCTTTTCGCAAAATGCGTTATTTTCAAGGAGCTGCTGCGGCATACCCTATCACGCATTCATCTACCTATGAATCAACGAATTACCATACAGTTTCAGTCTCTATATTCTGTGATCTCAGTTCCAGAAAGGTTAGCCAAAAGGTGCTTTGCATTGAACACCCAAGCATAACATCCTCGCACAGAGGCTTTACATCTCTTGTCCTAGCATAAGCATTAGTATGCATCAATATTCTTGTTTAAGAATTTGCTTTTCAATTTTGTGGTGTTATATTTATCTAAGAAACAAATCGAAACACTATTGCCTGGCATTTCGTAACAACGTTCGAGGTTATCGTGACTCAGACTGAACCGAAAACTACGATTTATACCATAAGCAAGCAACTTGGTGTTGCGCCATCAACCGTCAGTAAAGCGCTGAATCATTCGCCTGAGATTAGTGCAGAATTGCGTGAGCGTGTCCAAAATTTAGCGGAAACTCAAGGCTTCCGTCCTCGACTGGTGAGCAATCGTGTACCGAACATCTGTGCACTTATTCAACAGGTTTCGCGTCATCCACTCGATTTCACACATTACTTAGCGCATGTACTGGAAGGAATTGCGCAATACATACGTGAGGAAAACCTTGAATTGAGTATATATGCGGCTGATGTCAATGAGCTTAACAGTGTGGACATCGTGCGTGAACTCAAAAAACGTAGTGTCAGCGGGGCTGTAATCCTGCGAGCAACAGAGGAAAGCCAGTTTTACCCACAGTTGGAACGCCAGCGTTTTCCGTATATTAGCCTTTTGGCTAATGATGGACGTCATCTTAATAACTATCTTGGTGCGAATGAAGAATATTCAATTAAATTGATTATGGATCACTTATGGGGGCTAGGACATCGCCATCTGGCGATATTAGATCATGCTCCGCAGAGCAGTTCCTCTCGTCAGCGAATAGCTGCGGCAATTAACTTTTGCAAGAACGCAGAAATCGAGACAGCACCTCTCGTGTTAACTCCGAATGAGGGGCAGAACGGCTTGGTTTTCGGCCGAGATGAAATCAAGATAATACGAAAGAAGCATCCGGAAGTAACTGCAGTCATTGCGCTGAGCCATTCAGTGGCCATTGGCGCAATCCGCGGCGCCGCAGATGATAAAATACCGATCCCACTGGACCTATCGATTGCCTCCGTCGACGCATATCCAGAAAGTGAATTTCTTGTACCTTCGCTGACAACAGTTAGTGTTCCAAATGATCTACTTGGGTATCAGGCCGCAAGATTGGTTCATCGCCAAATGCGTGACCTTGATATCACTGATATGCATCGTGACCCACGACTCATGCCATTGCTGACAGTTCGAGAAAGCACAGGAACGGCACGGCAATGATCTGTCGTCTGTTCTTTGATCTTTACTGAATATATTCGATATTGTTTTATAGGATATACCTATTATGAAATGCAGATTGCATAAAGCTTTTACACTAATCGAACTTCTGGTTGTTGTTGCAATTATTACAATTTTGATTGCAATATTGATACCGGCCCTTTCCAAGGCGCGAGAACAGTCCAAGCTGGTAGCATGTTCGAGCAATCTCAGGCAGATGGGAATAGGATTTGCGATGTACACGGACGAGTGGAATGGCTATCTGCCCCGGGCTGCTGCAACTGCATTACCAGTATCAGATCCCCGCTACACATCTGATTGGTGTAATTGGATTGCAGTACTGCAGGATACAGGAGTAATGAGTGCAGGGAAGCAATATACCTGCCCAGCGGATCTCTACAAACGTCCAATCATTGTTCGTGGCCAGACAATAAATATCTCATATGGAATCAACCAGTATCTGTGCGATCAAACATGGTGGCCAAATGTAAAAATTGCCAATATCCCTGAGCGAGGAGATGTGGCTGTTGCCGATGGCTTCCTGAAAGAGATTATACCTATCGTTTCCGACTCCTGCGCGCCGGTAATTGTTGGCTATAGTCAAAATTACCGCGCGCGTGTGGCAAACGCCAATCAAGCGATGAATTATACGCCCGATCCTGCTGCAAATTATGGAATGACGCGGCATTCAAAAGGAAGCAATGTATTATTTGTTGATTACCACATCGATTTAGTCAGTCAGGATAATGCGATGGACTATACGAAACATAGATTCCTGTACAGCATTTACTGGTGGTAAAATTTCAACACGCATTTCTTTTTGTTGTTTTATTCATGGATATGCTCATTATAAATAATAACAGTAAACTTTAAAGGAGGATTAGGAATGTCACTTCGATTGGCTGGAATTACAGGAGCAACAACAGTCTGTTTAGTTGCATCCACAAGTTTTGCATCTTACATCGATGGTTACTCGTGGGATTATAAATCACTATTTGGCACAGATAGCAGTCAAAAAGGATTGAGTGCCGCTGATAGTGAAGGTAACAGGACTTACCAATATTGCTGGTCCTGGGTGGACGGGACGCCCGATAGTAGCGCATTAATGGGGGCATATTTCTCGTGGACTGACAACGGTTGGCGTTATAGCGGCAGCGAAAATTGGAAAACTGCAATTTACAATAATAAAATCACTGCCGGGTTGCGTTGGAATGGCTCGCAGATGAAGGGTGAAGCTGCTCAGATTGTATGGACAGCACCAGTAGCTGGCTACTATAGCATATCCATTACAGCAAATAATATTACCAAGGATAATTATTCAACAAAGGAATCGCTATGGATCAAGGACATGACTACACCGGTGTCGGTCGATACCAGCCCATTGACATCTTGGAGTTATCAATCCCAAACCGCAGTATGGCTGAACTCCGGCGAGAAGGTTGTATTCTGGTTCTCTCCATGGGGATCAAATACTGCGACAATCGCTGATTTCACTATGGATGTTACAAAAGTCGCTGTTCCAGAAGCAAGCGCGCTTTCGCTGTTGGCATTAGGTCCGACTTTATTGATATGCGGCCGTAAACGTTGAGAACGAATATTGTCTCATCATGGGGGAGATTCTTGTCTGAATCTCCTCCATGATTTTTGACCATATATTTGTGCTATGTACCAGACCTAAACTATTTGCATAATCGAAGGTCAGCAGTCCCTATGAATATTAGACATTCTATTTTCTGTGTTTTATTAACCACATTCTTAGCGATCAAGCACATATCATGCTATGCCAACAATGTTGTAGCCATTGAACAGATACAGAATGCCATGTGTGTTAACGGCCAGCTAGAAAGACACAATGATCCGTCTGTAGCGGTTATGCAAAATATCTTTAATACAGGCAATGATTCGGCAGGCTATAATCAGACATTAGCGAAATTGGAAGCGAACACGGTCGATTTTCTGATGAAATCCGATAGGCCGTCTGAAATTCAAATCTCAACAAATATTGCCGATAAATTTGATGTTATAAACTGCATAATAAGAATCGATTGTCCTGTTCAAACTAAAATTACACTACAGTTAACCGATGATATGGGAATTAGTTACTATTCAACACAAACGCTTTATTCAAGAAACTGGAATACGGTATCTTTCAAAATAGAAGATCTAAAGCCTTCCTCCAGAGACATTTCAATTCGCTCGCTCATGCCGCATCTCCCCATACGGGACATTAAATTGATATTTGATCCGCAGAAGATGCCGAAGATTAATCCACTTCAGATAAAATTGCATTCTTTGTCATTCAGTAACCTTGATCCAAAGGGGGACTTGACCTATCCCTACGGCAATTACTGGAATACCATAGTGCGCAATGCGAATACATCAAGACTAGATTATTATGATCGCTTGTTTCCTAATAACCTTAGTAAAAACGATTATTTTTTTAAGATGGTGTACGAGTGTGGAGATGACAGGCCATATACGTGCTATGATCATACCGATAAATTTCAGATTGCAGAACCGAATGATAATCAGCTCGCATTTAAGTCTGACGATGGTCTTTCGCTTGTTGCCAAAAATAAAGATGACGTTTTTTGGGGATACTACCGATTCGGCACTATCGAAACAGATAAGATCAGGCTATATGGCGGCGAGATTATTGGTATAGAATACAGTGCGGCTGGATTAACTGCAGCAAGTTCTTTACGCATATGGATAGAGACCACTGATGGTTCACAGATTGCGCTGAATGTGGGAGTGCCTTTGAATGTTGATGGGAAGAGGCACTTGTTTTATTTTAAACTTCCAACTCACTACGAGGGCAAAGGGCTTCTTCGTATGGGAGTGAAGTTTACCAATCCCAGTGTCGGCTGGGGTGAATTGAATTTGCATACTATTTCAATACTTGCACGACGAATCAATAATCGCATCGATGCTGATAACGTATTAGCGGTGCCGCCCAAACACGATGTCCGCGTGGCGACTCCCAATGGGGTGCCTGTTATTACCATCGATGGAAATCCCATTTCGGCAATGGGATTTGCCAATCAAAGCACGCGACAGGCATCCAATAAGTACTGGGATGCGATGTTGAATCAGACTGGGTATACGGTTCCCCTGGGACGGGTGGTGATTCCTGCTACAGAAGATATATACCTTCTGGCATCGCCACATATTTGGGTGGGGCCCGATCAATTTGATTATGCTTACATCGATGAACAGATGAATCGTGTGACAAAAGCATCACCTCAATCAGTGTTTATGATTTATCTTCAAATTGAAGGAAACAAATGGTGGAATTATTTGCATCCGGAATCAGCGGGTAATGATGAACGACGTGGTGTTCCGGATTATCTTTCAGATGAATGGAAACATGCTGTACGTGATATGCTGCGTCAGATTATCGCACATATCCAGTCACAACCGTATGGCGAAAAGATAATTGGATACCAGATCTGGGGTGGATCATCCCTAGATACCAATTTGGAAATAAATGATGCAACTCCCGCAGCACTCAAGAGATTCCGACAATTTCTCCGCCAAAAGTATAAGACTTCGAATGCTCTTCAGGATGCGTGGAAACAACTCGATGTTACATTTGACAGCGCTCGCCCTGACCCGATGTTCAGCATGATGCATCCCTATGACCGTCAGGGAATGACGCTGTTAATTGATCCAGGTAAACGCCGTGCTTATCTGGATCGATACGAATTTCGGTCCATGGTGTATCAGCAAATGCTTATAGATCTGTGTTCGATCATTAAAGAAGCAACGCATGATCGTGCATTAACCGGATCGCGCACCGGCAATTTTATAGGCGGACAATGGTTTGGTTTCTCCAAGGGTTTCCCCGATACAAATTATGAACCAAATATCGACTTACTTATTAAGAGTCCGGTTTATGACATTTTTGAATTGCAGGAGCCTTATCCTGGCCGATCATTGGGATATGATGGAGGAATAGGCACTCCGAATATACCTACGCTCGGCGCAGCCATGCATCACAAACTGATCATGGTGCAGGATGATTATCCTTGGGGATACGATACCAAAGTATCAATGGAAGAACATCGCAATCACATCCGCCGAGTTTACTCACATGCGATTATGACTGGTCTTTATCCGTATGAATGGTGTGTAGGCGAATCCCACTACACATTCAATAAACCCCAATTAATAGATGAGTACAAAATAATAGCACCTGTCTTTGAAAAAGCCATTAAGGTCAATCGCGGCTCCGTTGCTCAAGTTGCGATGATTTGCGATACAGACTACAAGAAATACATTGGTTATGATCCTCTATTTAACAGCCCGCCACGCACGGTTGCGCTTTATGATGTCGCCAGATATACACTGACCAGAGCAGGTATGCCTTTTGATATGATTTTTATGGACCAGATCGCCAGTGCAAAGCCATATAAAATATACATATTTTTTCATAACTATGAATTGTCATCCCAGAAGCGAGCCATGATCGAAAAGATCGTCAGAGATAACGGTGGCGTGGCTATTTTCATATGGGCAGACTTCTTGATGGGATCCAATGGAATGGACGTAAATGAAATGTCAAATGCGATAGGCATGAAGCTTCGAATGGACGAATCATTGCACAACTTTGTACTGGATCCGACTTCGTGGTTTACAGCCAAATATAAACCATCGGACCTGTACCCATTAGGTGATATTACGCGTTTCCAAAATCAAGGATGGCAGCCGGGAAAACCTGTACCCTCGGATAACGTGTATTCTCCGCGTTTTATTGTGACTGATCCAGAAGCCACAAACATCGCTTACTACAAAGGGAGCCGCGAAGTTGCTGTGGCGTCAAAGAAGCTTGGAAATGGATGGGTTATATATTGTGGATCCACAACACTGTCTCCCTCTCTCTTGCGTTATGCATCAGATCTTTCCGGGGCATTTCAATACATTGATACAGAAGATGCATTTATGACCAATGAATCATTCGTGTGCATTCATGCTGGAAAAACTCAAGATATTAAGCTTGATTTGCCTAAATCTTCTGCTTTGTACGATGTGTACTCGGATAAAGAATACCCTCAGAATGTTCAGTTTGAACTTAATGTCGAAAAAGATAAAACATATCTGTTATACAAAGGGTCTCGCGCCAGTTGGATGGCTATTCCGAAATAGTGTAGAAATAGTGAAATATATGTTTGCATTATTAATATCTGAGATTCCATTACTGTAAAATCGGAGAATATTTGTAGATAACGTACCGGCATATTAGTAATACTAAAAGTCACACACACTACGCCCAATATTAGTTGTATTTGCTGATTTGCATATTGATGCACAACCGGATCGTCCTTGTCAAATATATATGGTTAATCCGCATCATTAACCATTCATTGGCAAGGGATTGTGAAGTGAACGAGGACTATCATGTAAATTCTAATCAGATATTGTCGATTCAACGGACTCGCCGAGAATTGGTGGGGTTATTTTCTGGTGGGATTTGTCGGTTAGTAAATTACGGGCAACGAACTCGTAGATTTTGGCGAATCGCCAGTAAAATCCCTTGCATTTGCCGCTTAAATGCCGCTCATTATGACTCAACGGTTAACGTTGCCGAGAACCAGGAGAGTCATAATGAGTAGAGGCATCAGAGAAGAATTGGCTGAACTTGAATGCATGTCGGCCACGCAACTGCGGGAACGGTATCGTGAATTGTATGGCGAAGATTCACGATCCGGGAATCAGCGATGGCTGTTTCGGCGCTGTGCGTGGCGTCTTCAGGCCCAAGCCGAAGGGAATATATCCGAGCGTATGGAACGGATTCGTCAAAAGGCGAACGGAATCGCCAATGATTCAGATATCCGCGTGATGGCACCGCCAGATCATGCGGTTGTGGATAATGCGCCACGTAAAACCATTCGCGTTTCGATTTCGCATGATGACCGCCTTCCCATTCCCGGTACACAACTGCCTCGCCCATTCAAAGGGCGCATGCATGTGGTGACCGTCTTATCTGATGGTTTTGAATACAATGGCCGGATTTATAAATCGCTGACCGCTGTAGCCTATGCCATCAGCGGATCGCATTGGAATGGCTTTCACTTCTTTCGTGAGCAGCTTGCTCCGGGCAAGGAAGTGAAGCATGGATAATCAACCTGCCAAATCTTCACAGATTCCTGTCGTGCGATGCGCCATCTATACGCGCAAGAGCACGGAAGAGAATCTCAATCTTGATTTCAACTCTCTCGATGCTCAGCGCGAATCGGCTGAAGCATACATTGCCAGCCAGAAACATGCCGGCTGGCTGGCCATTCCTGATCATTATGACGATGGCGGTTTTTCCGGCGGAACCATAGATCGGCCGGCCTTCCAGAAACTCATGGACGATGTGGAGGCGGGACGAGTCAACTGCATTGTGGTCTACAAGATTGATCGGTTGAGCCGATCGCTGATGGACTTTGCCAAAATCATGGAAGTTCTGGACCGCAGAAATGTCTCACTGGTCTCGGTCACACAGCAGTTCAATACCACCTCTTCCATGGGCAGACTGACGCTAAATATCCTGCTCTCGTTTGCCCAGTTTGAGCGAGAAATCATCTCAGAACGCACGCGGGACAAGATCGCCGCCGCCCGGCGCAAGGGGAAATGGACCGGTGGTCCGCCGGTTTTGGGATATGACCGCGTCCGTGATAACCATGGCACGCGCTTGGTGCTTAATGAAGCGGAGGCTGAACATGTACGCGCCATCTTTGAACAGTACATGAAAGTCGGCTCCTTGATGCGTGTATCCAACTGGCTCAATGAACTCGGATGGATGAACAAAGCTTTTACCACGGCCGGCGGCAAACCCAGAGGCGGCAAGGATTTTGACAAGTCCACCCTTCAGAAGATGCTCACCAATGTTTTGTACATAGGCAAAATCACCTATGGCAGTGAGATTTACCCTGGTGAGCATCCGGCCATTGTTGATGAAGATCTGTTCGGCCGTGTGCAGGGAATGCTGGCACGCAATCGCAATCATGGCGGCACTTACCAACGAAACAAATACGGAGCCTTGCTCAAGGGATTGGTGCGTTGCAAACACTGCGGATGTGCCATGGTTCACCATTACGCCAGCAGAGCCAGGAAGCGGTATCGCTATTATGTCTGCATGAATGCTCACAAAAAAGGCTGGGCGACATGCCCTTATCCTTCGTTGCCGGCCGGAGAATTGGAGCAGTATGTCATTGGTCAGATCAAGGAAACATGCTCAGATCCTGCGTTGCTGACGGATGTCGTTGATCAGGCCGTGATGCAACTCCATCGGCAGATTCAGGATATGAAAGAAACACGCGCCGTGCAGACCAATCGCGTCAAGCGAATCAACGATGATCTGTGTAAACTGGCGCGCACACCGCAGACGCCGCGCACCAAATCCGAAATGTTCGCTCTTCAGGAAGAGCTACAGAAAGCGGAATCCGGACTGGAGGATACCAATCGCGAGATTGTGGCCATGGAGCAGCGAGCTATCAGCAGAGACGAATTGACCGGGGCCTTTGAATCCTTTGATCCGATGTGGGATCAGATGCGTTTGGATGAACGGGCCCGTTTGATTCATCTGCTGGTTCAGTCCGTGGAATATGACGGAAAGGCCGGCGAAATCTCCATTGTCTATCATCCGGGAGGTCTGGCTGCTATACAGAACAGGGAGATTGCAGCACATGATGCATGATGGGTTGGTCCGCAAGGGGAAACCCTCTTTTATTCAAACACACAATAAGCAGCGTGCCATACGGCAGTTGGAAGCGGAAGGCAAGGTTGCTCCGTATTGCGGCCGAATTCCAAGGCTCGCCAAACTGATGGCTTTGGCGGTTCGCTTTGATCAGCTGCTGGCCAAAGGCGCGATGTATGATCAGGCTGGTCTTGCCGAGGTGGGCCAGGTCACCCGCGCCCGGATCACTCAGATTATGAATCTGCTTTATCTGGCTCCGGATATTCAGGAGGAGATTTTGTCCCTTCCGCCTGTTGAATCCGGACGCGATCCTGTTCGGGAACGGTATATACGACACATTGTCAAAATATCGGATTGGCAGGAGCAGAGAAAACTTTGGGCTGCCATGATTCATTGAATAAGCAATAGTTTTCAAATCATCATCTTTTTTCAAATTCCATGCTCTTTGTAATTGCCGAGCAGATGTTCGATACAGATAATAGTGTGTTGATTCTGCCTGTGATGACGTAAGCGGGCAGTTGGTAGTGTAGTTCGTTGTTGTATAACGATGTGTACCATGAATCAACACCATGATCCCGCTTCCAAAGTGGAAACATCTGATAAGTCCCCTGCGACCATTCAGGAGGCGCTTGAACATCTGCAGCATGCTGTCGAATTACATCGCTTTACCTTTCTGTTCTTTGCGCGTCCGCAGCGACGTATTTCCAAAGGCGAGCACTTTGATCTTGAAACTCTCGAGTCGCGGAATTTTCCCGACAAGGATATTCCGACGGATGACATCGACAGTGAAGGGGAATTTCTGTTCAGGCATGCCTGGCGCCTGGAACAATACGCTCAGGATGCCATCAGTCAGTTTGGGCCCGGCAAGGGGGCCAGAAAAACTTTCTGGCGTGATGGGCAATATATTGAGATTGAGCACTCTGAACCCCTGTGGGTATTGGATGAATTATCCTGCCCAATCGTGGAACAATCATCAGACAAGCTCATTGCCGCCTGTAAATTGCTGATGCGAATGGATTGCACTCATCGCTTTCACGGCGTTATCAAACAGGTGCGAAGTTTGGCCCATGATCAGGGGCAATCCCACTGGTATTCGTCCGTTCTGGTACGGTGGGAATATCTGGCACATCTCGATGAGGCTATCACGGCCATCAAAACGGCGGAAATCGATTTTACTGATTCACAGCAGCCGGATGCCGACATTGAAAAGATGAAATCATCGGGAGTTCATCCCGCTATTGTCATGATCAATCATGCTGAATCGTCTGTCATGCATGCGGTTGTTCAGTGCGATCCGAACAGTGGCGTGGATGTGCCACAGAATTCTGCAGACAAAACATGCGCTGCTGCATCGCCAGTCACAAACTCCGAAGAAGAAACATCATACCAATGGGCGCGCCAGTCAGAGCTGATCAAGGCGACACATTGCGTGCTGGCCGATGACGGACTCAATCCCGGAGTGTTATCTCGAGCCTGCACGCAAGGCGAGATCATGACCAATGGAAAGCCCGGCCGCGGCAGCATGGTGGAAGTGGTGAGTTTCATGGCCTGGCTCAGGAAGAAACGCGATCTGGAAAAAGACGAACTGGATCAGGTCCGCAATGCCATTCTCGGCGAGATCACGGCGCGAAAATAATGCGCAAATTTATTTATAATGTTGCGCCGAATCGAAAAAGTGGAAGGGAATTCCAGCATTTCAATAATATCTGATTGGAAAATGACCTGAGCTTTCACGCTCGGGTTATTTTGTTTGTTGCGCAGACGTTGCGCAATCGATGAGACCGTAATGATTGCTCCTGTCAATTGCAAAGACGCATGTAGCGGTGCTTTGCGAAGTAATCCGACAGGAGCCATCCCATGCTGTTTGCCAGATCAACCATTCATCCGGAGTTTCTTTCTGATGCCGCGACGCGACAGATCAATTATCGAGCGAACCGATTGAAACAAAGGTTCTATTTGTCCATCGAAGACAGGCAGGATCTTTGTCAGGATTTCTGGTTTTCTCTTTTGCGTGCTGAAAAGAGGTTTAATCCGGAGCGAACCTCCGCCAGACTCTTCATCACCATGGTGCTCAATCGACGTTACAAGGAATATGTCCGTAAATTCATTCGTAATGCCAGACATGCATATACCATGCCGATTTCCATCGACGGCACCAATCTGCAGCTGAATGATCCGGACGCGAATAATGGTATCCGTGAACTATGCGGAGCAATGGATTTGCGTGCGGTAATAGCGGCTTTGCCTTCCAATGACCGGCAAATCTGTCTGGCGGTCATGCAATGTTCGTCGCCGAATAAGGCTGCACGCAGCCTCGGAATTTCCCCATCCTCCGTTTATCGCACGCTTTACAGGCTTCGTGCGATTTTTGTGGAAAATAATATTATCCCAAATTCATGACGCAAATGCTCATCTTGAGCCTGTACTCCAAATATACAAAAGAGGATCAAGGAATTGTGGTCGGCCATTGATATTGGGCTGAGGCCGTCACCTGTGTGATTGCATTTGATGCCGCTGGTTATGCATCCGGGATTTGCTCGGCCTCAGCCCTCAGGCCGTATTTGGAGATTGATACGCATGATGCTTATGTCTCTCGTTCAGCATGGCAAATGCCCCGCTCCGCGCCGTTGCATGATTCATGGCGTGCAGGGAGTGGGCAAAAGTTCATGGGCTTCCACTAGCGATCATCCTGTTTTCGTACAGACGGAAGATGGTCTTGGCGAAATCGACTGCGCCAAATTTCCACTGGCGCACACTCTGGGTGATGTGATGGCTGCACTGGAAGAGTTGCGTACGGCCATACACGAGTTCAAGACCATTGTGATCGATTCTCTGGATTGGCTGGAACGGTTGATATGGGTGGATGTCTGCCGTGCCGAGAATGTCAGCAATATTGAAAAGATTGGTTTCCAAAAAGGATACACCTACGCGCTGAATTACTGGCGTCCATTTCTCGACGCATTGGATCGCCTGCGTCGTGACCGCCAGATGGCCGTCATTCTGATTGCTCATACCAAAATTGAAAAATTCCAGACGCCGGAGGATTCGTCGTTTGACCGTTTCTCGCCGCGCCTTCACAAGCTGGCGGCCGCTTTGGTGATGGAATGGTGCGACGAGGTTTTCTTCGCGACATATTCGATCACCACTGATCCCAAGAAAGTCAAAAACACGATCCCTGAGCGCATCATGCGCACCAGCGAGGGGCCGACGCACGTGGCCAAGAACCGATTGAACATGCCTTATGAGCTGCCGCTGGAATGGGCCGCGTATGAGTATTTCCGCATGCAAGTACATGCGCAGGTTCCATCGGTTGCCGGCGCGGATCCAACTGCCGGAGTCATTTCGAAGATTACGGAATCTGCTCTTCAATAATCCAGCAATATCTCTTTTCGTTCTTAATCATTCATTTTGACCATTTAAGGAGCCAGCTCATGGCCGGACTCAGTGGCTTTAATGCCAATCAGGTTGAACCATCCCAGGCATTTGACGCTATTCCCGCGGGTAAATACCTGGCGGTCATCACCGAATCCGAAAAGAAGCCGACCAAAAACGGCAGCGGGCAATACCTTCAGCTCACATTCCAGATTCTGGATGGCCCGTACAAAGGGCGCATTTTGTGGGCGCGGCTGAATCTGGAGAACCCCAATCCCACCACAGTACAGATCGCTCGCCAGGATCTCTCGGCCATTTGCCGCGCCGTGGGTGTCATGACGCCAGGTGACAGCACGGAATTGCACAATATCCCACTTCTGATCACGGTGCGCCAGAAGAAGCGCCCCGACACTGGTGACATCGGCAATGAAATCAAAGGCTTTGCCAAACGCGAAGCGGCAGGCCAGACGCCGCCGGCTACCCCCAATCCTGCTGCCGGCAATCCCTACGCCAATACCACGCCGCCGTGGAAGCGATAAGGAGCATCATCGTGAATGAACTTGCAGCAACAAGCACCGAGCGCGTGGTGAAACTTCTGGAGACCTGTAATGGCGTTGTCCTCCGGACCTTCTATGCCATCCATGATCCTCAGTTCGGACATTGGATGAGCGATGAGCCCTTCGACGGTGCGATCTGGACGAAAGATGTTCGCCGGCGGCTGGAGTTTTCCCGACGGCGGTCGGCCGAGGCGCATTTGATTGAGTTTCAGGATTGGCGTGATGAATCGCAGGAGCATGAGGCGACATGACCACACTTGATAAACAGCAGGAAATTCAAAGCGAACTGCTCGGCGCCGCGCTGCGTTATTGCGCCGTGGCCGACTGGTTTGAATCGTTCCCCTGCGCATGGCACAAGCAGATGTCGGTCTGTCAGGCGATGGCCGTCTTCACACTCGCGGAAACTGAACTTCGCGCTGCCGGCGCGCGGGCGCTGCGCCAATCGGGACATCGCGATCTGATTCTCCAAGCCGCAGGGATCATCGAGGAGGCGCGGTGAATCTCTTTGCGCCTCAGAACCAATCTCTGATATTGCGGCCGTACCAGCGTGACGCTGTGGATGCGGTGTACCGTCACCTGCGCGAGCAGGAGGATAATCCATGCGTCGTGATCCCCACTGGCGGCGGCAAAACGCCGGTGATTGCCACGATCTGTCAGGACGCCGTCATGCGCTGGCAAGGCCGTGTGCTGATCTTGGCACATGTAAAAGAGCTTCTGGAACAGGCGTATGACAAGCTGTATGCCATCTGCGCGGAGATTGATGTCGGTCTTTACTCAGCTGGTCTGGGACGGCGGGATAAGCATCACAAGGTCATTATTGCCGGCATTCAATCGGTCTACCAAAAAGCTGCGGAACTCGGGCCATTTGATCTGGTCCTTGTGGATGAAGCCCACACGATTCCGATGGATGGCGACGGCATGTACCGGCGCTTTCTGGAAGATGCCCGGAAGATCAGCCCCCATCTGCGCGTCATTGGGCTCACCGCCACACCTTTCCGCATGTCCAGCGGTCCGATCTGCGTACCACCGCCGGAGGGATTGCTCAACAGCATCTGCTATGAGATCGGTGTGCGGGAACTGATCCGTGACGGTTATCTCTCGCCACTACGATCCAAAGCAGGCAAGGTGAAGGCGAATACCAATGATCTGCACGTGCGCGGTGGCGAGTTTATTGCCGGCGAAGTCGAAGCGCTGATGGACCAGGAGATGCTGGTCCACTCGGCCTGCCGTGAAATCGTTGATCAGACACAGAACCGCAAAGCCTGCCTGATCTTTACCGCCGGCGTGCAGCATGGCCAGCATGTGGCCAAGCTGATTGAACAGTATGCAGGTTGCGAATGCGGATTTGTTGACAGCGACACGCCGAGTATTTTTCGGGATCAATTGATTCGGCGGTTTCGTGAAGGAGATCTGAAATACCTGGCCAACGTCAATGTGCTGACGACCGGCTTTGATGCGCCGAACGTGGATTGCGTGGCGCTCTTGCGGCCGACCATGTCGCCCGGACTTTACTACCAGATGGTCGGAAGAGGTTTCCGCATCTGCCCGGGAAAGGCCGATTGCCTGGTGTTGGATTACGGCGGCAATGTGTTGCGCCACGGGCCGGTGGATCAGATTCGGGTTACAGATCCCAATACCAAGAGCACAGGCATCGCGCCGGCGAAAGAATGTCCGAAGTGCCAGGCGCTGATCGCCACGGGTTACGCCACATGTCCGGAATGCGGTTATGTATTTCCGCCGCCGGAGCGCCTGCCGCATGACGGCGAGGCCGCGGCCAATGGCGTACTCTCCGGCCAGGCCACGCTCAGCGACTACACGGTACGGAGCGTGCAATACAGCGTGCATGTTAAACGGGATGCGGCACCAGATGCGCCACGATCTTTGCGCGTCGATTACGAAATCGGATTTTACAAATACAAATCAGAATGGGTCTGCATCGAGCATACCGGCTATGCACGTCAGAAAGCTGAGGCCTGGTGGAAGCAGCGCTCGCATGTGGCGGTGCCGGACAACATGGACGAAGCCGTATGGCTGGCGCAGTCCGGTGCATTGGCGGACGTGAAGGCCATTACCGTCCGCAGCGTGGCTGGCGAGAAATACGACCGCATCGTGGATTACGAGTTAGGCGAAATCCCTGATCCAGCAACGTTGGGTCTGCCCCATGTATCGCCCGAATCCTCTTCGGTGGTCACAGATGGCGATTGGGACCACTCGCTACCTGATCCGGAACCGGCGATTGCCAGTGACGATATTCCTTTTTAGCGCAGGTAGGTATGTCTTTACACACTATAGCCATGCAATACCTGCGAGCCGGCTTGAGCGTGCTGCCGGCCAGGCGGGATCAGAAGCGCCCGGCGCTCTCTGGCTGGAAAGACTATCAGGCCAAATTACCGACCGAGATGGAAATCTCGGCGTGGTTTGCCAATGTGCATGATGCGCTGTGTGTAGTGACAGGCCGCGTCTCCGGCAATCTGGAACTTATCGATTTTGACAACGGCGGCGAGCTGTTTGATCGCTGGGCTACGCTGGTCGAAACCGAGTCGCCCGGTTTGATGGGCAAGGTGGTCATTGAACAGTCACAGTCCGGCGGTTGGCATGTGGTCTACCATTGTACGGAGGCGGTCTGTGGCAATATTCATCTGGCGCAGCGCGCTGTCACAACACCAGATGATTTACCGATTGTGCTGGCAGGTAAATCGTATAAACCGCGCCGCAATGCCATCGGCCAATGGGAGATTGTTCTTACCCTGATTGAGACGCGCGGTGAGGGCGGTCTGTTTCTCTGTTCGCCCACACCGGGTTATGAAATCGTCCAGGGCGCCATCAGTGAGCCGCCTGTGCTCACAGCCGCCGAGCGCGAAATCCTCCTTGAGGCGGCCTGGTCACTTAATGAACTCATTCCCTCGCCTGTGGCGGTGCCGATAGATGTTCCGACATCAGCGCCCATGCCCGGCGCAGAACGTCCCGGCGATGCCTACAACCAGCGTGGCGATGTCGTCAGTTTGCTTAAGGTGCATGGCTGGTCATTGGCGCGCGACGGCGAGAATCAATATTGGCGACGTCCAGGCAAAACGCAGGGCTGGAGCGCCACGCTCAAGGGACGCGTGTTTTACGTCTTCAGTTCCAACGCTGCGCCGTTTGAGTCCGGCCGAGCCTATGGGCCGTTTGCCGTTTACACGCTGCTGGAACATAGCGGTGATTACACGCGCGCTGCATCGGCACTGCGATCACAGGGCTATGACGCAGCGCCAGTAACACTACCTTCGGCACCTGTTACCGATCCGCCTGATGAACCGCTCTTTATGAGCGTGCGTCAGTTGGTGCATGACTACCCGGCCATGCGTAAGCCGGTCATTCATGGCATGCTTCGCGTCGGCGAGACCATGAACCTGATCTCGGCTCCAAAACTTGGAAAGAGTTGGCTTGTGATCGATCTGGCACTCTCCGTGGTCACCGGCCGGACCTGGCTGGGGCAGTTTCAATGCGAGCGCGGCGATGTGCTGATCCTGGACAATGAACTCCACCCGGAAACCCTGGCCAATCGCATTCCACGCGTGGCGGAGGCCCGGCAGATCGGCGCCGACCAATACGCTGATCGGCTGTTTGTTCGCAACCTGCGTGGCCGGCTCAAGGACATCTTTTCATTGGGAGAATATTTCCAGCGCCTGGAGTCGGGGCGCTTTAAGCTCATCATCTGCGACGCGTTTTATCGCTTCCTGCCGCGCGATACCGACGAGAATGACAACGGTACGATGGCCAACCTGTACAACGTGGTGGACCACTATGCCGATCATACCGGTTCGTCGTTTGTATTGATCCACCATTCTTCTAAAGGCAACCAGTCTCTTAAGACCATTACCGACGTGGGTGCCGGAGCCGGCAGCCTTGGGCGAGCCGCTGATGCACACATTGTGATCCGCCGGCATGAAGAGGATGACGTAGCGGTGATGGAGGGTGAAACCCGCGCCTGGCCCAAGTTTCCGCCGCAGTGCATCAAATGGTCGTTTCCGGTGTGGAATCCCGCTCCAGAGTTTGATCCGGCCCAATTGCGTGGGGACAAACCCAAAAAGAAGGACGAAGAGCCGCCCGCCGATACTTGGACGGCCGAGATATTTACTCAATCATTCGTGGCCGATGAACCCCGAAGCCGGTCCTCTATTCTGTCCGCTGCCAATACGGCCGGTTTATCCGACTACAAAGCTGAACGTTTGCTGCGGCGCGCCGAGGCCTCGGGCCTGATACATCGCTGGGAAACCGGTCGGAACCGTCCCACAAGCTACGCCCGTAAGCCGCAGCCGCCTGAATCAGGAGAGCATTCATGATTCGCTTTTGGAGTGTTTCTTGTGTGGTGAGAGCATCTCACCACACAGCACAAACCTGTTCTGTGTGTGGTGAGTGTCCCCCCATACCCCCCCAGACGTCTCGCCACACAGCGAGACGTCATGGGGTGTGGTGAGTTGATCTCACCACACAGAACTTGGCTTGTTCGTCATTATGAAATAGCGAAGGCTAAAACCAACACAGTAACGAATTATTCGTAAAAGTATACATTTATAGACGCAAGTATTCACGAATAGGTACTTCCGGGCACTTTTTCCGCCTGATGGCCGGGGGAACGGTCGGGCTTCCTGTTTTTGTTTGTTGCACATAGCGAACACGGTGTTTTGCGGTCTTTTGCGAGGAATTGCGATGGATATCAAATTGGTCCATATCAACGAATTACGTCCCTACGAGGCCAACCCGCGCATCAACGATAACGCCGTCGATGCGGTGGCGGCGAGCCTGAAGGAATTTGGGTTCCGCCAGCCGATCGTAGTGGATGTTGATGGCGTCATCATCGTCGGCCATACGCGCTACAAAGCGGCGCTCAAGCTGGGGCTCAAGCAGGTCCCGGTACATATCGCTACCGACTTGACACCGGCGCAGGTAAAAGCGTATCGCATCGCCGACAATCAGCTTCATGAGCTTTCGGATTGGAATTATGAGCTTCTGCCCATTGAGCTTTCCGGCCTTCAGGAGATGAATGTTGACCTTGGGATTCTGGGTTTTGATCAGACTGAGCTTGCGCAGTTGATGTCGGGCGACGTGCAGCAGGGACTGAACGATCCGGACGATGTGCCAGAACCGCCGGATGAAGCGATAACCAAGCCCGGCGATATCTGGATTCTCGGCAACCACCGGCTCATGTGCGGCGATTCGAGCAAACCGGAGGATCTGGATCGATTACTCAACGGCGCGAGCATTCATCTTTGCAATAGTGATCCACCTTACGGAGTGCGATTGGAGCCACGCAGTAAAAATGCGGTGGCCGCCGGCTTGGCGACGTTCGCCGCTTACCTAAGCGATGAAGCCAAAGCCCGCGACGCAAAAAAGCAGTTGGGCAATCATCAGGGTTTCGATTTGGCCCGTGATCAGAGCAAGGCCAAACCGACCAGTAAAAAGATGCGGCCTAAGGATCGCCCGCTACAGAATGATTTTGTCTCCGATGAAGATTTCGACAAGTTGCTGGACGCCTGGTTCGGCAATATCGCTCGCGTGCTCGTGCCCGGCCGCGCGTTTTACATATGGGGCGGCTGGACCAACCTTAGCAATTATCCGGCCATGCTCAAAAAAGCCGGCTTGTTCTGGCATCAGGAGATCATCTGGGTCAAGAATTGCCCGGTACTTTGCCGCAAAGACTTCATGCTGATGCATGAGTGGTGCTTTTACGGCTGGCGCGAAGGCGCCGGCCACGAGTTCTTCGGTCCCAACAACATCCGTGATGTGTGGCAGGTGGACAAGGTTCCCCAGCAGAAGATGGTGCATCTGACGGAAAAGCCGGTTGAACTGGCCGTGCGCGCGATCCAGTACTCGTCGCTGGCCGGCGAAAACGTGCTGGATCTGTTTGGCGGATCGGGCAGTACGCTCATCGCCGCCGAACAGACTGGCCGGCATGCATTTTTAATGGAACTCGACGCACTCTACTGCGATGTGATTGTCCAGCGCTATGAGAAGTTCACCGGGAAGAAGGCGGAGCGGATTGCGGCGGAATCAGGCCAGAGCGCCAATAAAACGGACAAGCTTGGCATGGGGACCGCCGGCAAAAGCGTTGACCAGCCTCTCGTCGCCCGTCAGAAACGGGATATTCTCACGGACGGCCAATGCCAGGTAGAGACAATCGTAAACACTGCGGCCAGTCTGGATGGCTAAAGCTAACGCCGAAGCGGCCAGCTCTCCATTTCCACAAGTGGTAATCGGAAAGCGAAGCATGTCGCTGTAGATCGCAGTGGCATCAGCGGAACTGAGCTGTTTGCGGCTGACCTTTTTCCACATCACGCTGGCGACCTCGGCCCAGAGCAGATCGGGGGCCAGTAGTTCAATGGTCTGGTCTACAACACGCTCTGAGGTATCTGAATGTTCTTCAGAAACAAACAGTTTAACCAGGATGCTTGCGTCAAGGACCAGTCGTTTCATCGCTCGCGGTCCTCGCGGATCATGGAGACTGAATCACTGCCGCGCTTGGCGCTCGATCCAAGCTTCTTGCGCCAGCGCCCGGCTGCGGCCAAAGCATCGGGCAGCGCATATCCCGATGCCTGCTCGAGAATCATCTTGGCTTCGCTCTGGAGTGAGCGGCCATTGCGCTTGGCGCGGGCTTTGAGCAATTTGACTGTCTGGCCGCTGAGGCCTCGGACAAGAACATCCGACATGGTCCATCCTCCACAAGGGAACAGTGGAAATGATAGCATTGCGCTATCATCTGTTCCAGAAAAATTGATTCATAAAAAAGATGTGCCGCCGATCCGGTGGAAGGCGGTGGCGCCTTGCTGACGTATGTGAGCCTGTGCGATGGCATCGGCGCGGTGCATGTGGCGTGGAATCCGCTGGGTTGGCGCTGCGCCTGGGTCTCGGAGATTGCCCCATTCCCGGCGGCGGTTGTGGATCAACGCTGGGGATTCAAAAACCTTGGCGACATGAGGTTGATACGGAGTATTTATGACGAAGAGGCAGTTGACCTTGTGGCCGGAGGAACTCCCTGCCAGTCCTTCAGTATCGCCGGCCTGCGGAAAGGACTCGCCGATCCGCGCGGCAACCTCGCTTTGGTCTTCCTCGGCCTTGTGGATCGATTGCGCCCGCGCTGGGTTCTTTGGGAAAACGTCCCCGGTGTTTTGTCCTCCAGCGGCGGACGGGATTTTGGCGCCTTCCTTGGGGCGCTGGCACAGCTCGGGTATGGGTTCGCCTTTCGAGTGCTGGACGCTCAGTTCTTTGGAGTACCCCAGCGACGCCGTCGCGTGCTGGTTGTCGGACATTCTGGAGGCTGGCGACCTGCCGTCCAGGTACTTTTTGAGTCCCAAAGCTTGCGTGGGGATTCTGCGCCGCGCCCACCGGCGCGGCAGGCAGTTGCCCGAACCCTTACGAGCAGCACTGGCGGCTGTAGCGGCAAAGAGCAGCAACATACCTTCATCGGAGGCAATGGACGACCACTGAATGCCTTGTGCATGGCGCATGGCCAGGCGGGAGCGGAGATTGCAATGGAACTATCGCCCACACTCTCGTGCAACCACGAGGCACCGATTGTGGCGAGCCCGGATGTCAGCTTGCCCGCTTATACGTTTCAGCCGCGCATCGGACGCTGCGGCCGGGGTGCTCCTTCGCCGGTTGTTCCCACGCTCACGGTAGCAGGCGCGACATCGGATTCAGGTTCGTGTGTGGTCAATGGTCCTGCCGTGCGTCGGCTCACGCCGCGTGAATATGAACGCCTGCAGGGGTTTCCGGATGATTACACGCTCATTGAGCTGACGCGCCGGCAGCGGCGGAGTGTGGATGCAATAGAAGCGCGGTATCTGCGCCGCACCCATCCGCAACTGACTGATGATCAGATTGCACACATGGTTGCGGACTCCCCGCGCTACCGGGCGCTGGGCAATTCGATGGCCGTGCCGGTGATGGCGTGGATCGGCAAGCGTATCGATCAGGTGGATCGGAAGTTTCAAACAAAAACCCCGGCCGGAGCCGGGGTGGAGGAAAACCTATGAACACGCCAGATGTCGATTCAACTTTTTCGCAAGGTAAACAATCCGCGATCCGTCTTTTTGAAACGGGATTGTTCGCCCTTGGCCGCTATCTCTCTGATGAGAGACGAATAAAGGGTCGCCGAAGGAGTTTTGCCGCTGGTGGTCCAAAGGCCTTGGGCGACCATGCGTTCCACGATCATCTTGGTGTTCAGCGGTATCTCGGCCTCGGCCAGGATCTTGGCGGCGGCGTCCAGCGCCGACATCTTCCTCTCGGCCTTCGGAGCGGGTTGCTTATCGGCAGCTTCAGGTATTTGCCTCGTTTCTATGTTGCTGGTGGCGGCCGGGGTTTCTTCAAGTTTGTGATTCTCCTTCTGGTTGAGTATCGCCGCTTGCTGGCGCCACGGGCGTTTCTTGCCTCCCTGCTTTCCCTTGAGGGCGGCAATGGCATCGCGCCCTGTAAGAATGGGCGGGCGCTCCGTCTTGGTCGCGCTGGTTTTAGGGGTGGTTTTCTTACGCTTGGCCATGGGCTGTTCTCCTGTGTACATGAATCTCGTTACATGGACATTGAGCCATGCAAGTAGAAGAACATCAAGCGGAATTCGATCTTAAATGTGCGTTTTTTCTAATCTGAGCATGGTGAAAAATGGCTCATGATGATCGGCCCAGCGGTAATCCCCAGGCCGCCAATCCCGCCTCTTTGACGATGGCGCAACTAGCGCGCGTGCTTGGAATTTCAGAAGCGGCCGTCCAACAGCATATTGCCGACGGTGCGCCGATCGCTCCAAACGGCACGGTCAACCTGGCGCATTGGGCGGCATGGCTGAATCGGAAGCTCAAGGAATATGATGTCGATTAACCCGGCCCAACTTTCGCAAAGCGAACTGCTTCAGATCGTCAACGCCACGCCACAGGGCGCGGTGCTGACGCGTTCGCGTCTGCGCCGGCAGATGGACGCCGGTGGGCTCAAGTTCGGCGACGGCACGCATATCCATCTGGTGCGCTACGTGCGTTGGCTGATAGATGAGTTTCATCGGCCGCGTATGCCCAAAGCCGATTACAATGAAGCGCGGCGCAAGCAGGCGCAGCGCAATCGCGCCGCCACCAAATCCTCGCAGGACATATACCCGATACCGGAGATCGAGGATTATGTTCGGCGCAAGCAATGCGGCGACTCTTTCCGGCTCTTTTGCGAAACCTATTTCGCCGCCGCCTTTCATCGCCGCTGGTCGGAGGACCATCTTCGCATCATCAGCCAGATTGAGAAGGCTGTGCGTGAGGGCGGACTCTTCGCCTTCGCCATGCCGCGCGGCAGCGGCAAAACCACCCTGGCCCGCTGCTCGGCGCTCTGGGCGATCCTGTATGGCTATCGCCCATTCGTATGCCTGATCGGAGCGGCGGAAGACCGCGCGCGTGAACTCTTGATTCCCATCAAAAAGCATATTTTGGAAAACCCCCTGCTCCTGGCGGATTTTCCTGAGGCGGTCTATCCGCTACGGGCGCTGGAAAACAGTTCCAAAAGGCAACTCCAGCAGCATATCCGTGGGCAATTGACGCACGTGCATTGGGGACAGGACAAATTGGTCTTTCCCACCGTGGAGGAGGAATGCCTGCCGGCGGCCCTGCGTGAGGAGGGTTATAAGGCCAGTCCGTCGTGCGGCTCGATCATCACGACCACCAGCCTGGATGCCAACATGCGCGGCCAGCAGCATACCCGCGCAGACGGCTCGATTATCCGGCCGTCGCTGGCGCTCTTGGATGATCCGCAGACCCGCCAGTCGGCCGCCTCTCCGACGCAAACCCGGCGGCGCCTGGAATTACTCAATGGCGATGTATTGGGTATGGCCGGTCCTGGCGAACAGATCGCCGCGGTGCTCACCTGCACCAAAATCTATGATGAGGATCTGGCCGATCAGGTTCTGGATCGCGAAAAGAATCCGGAATGGGACAGCGCCTGCACCAAGCTGGTTTACGCTTTTCCCGCCAATGAAAAACTATGGGAGGAATATCGCCGCCTTCGCGAAACCAATGGTCACGCCGTCGCCACGGCATTCTATCGCCGCCATCAGGCGGCCATGGATGCCGGCGCCCAGGTCGCCTGGGCCGAGCGTTACGATTCCAGGACGGAAGCTTCCGCCATCCAGCATGCCATGAACCTGAAATTCAAGGTTGGCCCGGAGGCTTTCGCCAGCGAGTACCAGAACGAGCCGGCGCTGGAGCAGGTCAATGATGAAATCCTTACCGCCGAGCAGGTCTGCGCCAAAATCAACGGATACCCGCGCGGCGAGGTGCCGGCGGCCTGCACGAAGCTCACCATGTTCATCGACGTGCACGATCGGCTGCTGTTTTACTGCGTCTGCGCCTGGCAGGAGGATTTTACCGGCTATGTGATTGATTATGGCGCATTTCCCCAGCAGAAACGTTTTGAATTTACGCTTGCTACCGCGCCCTACACATTGGGACGCATGTTCCCAGGCATGGGTTGCGATGGCGCCATTCACGCCGGCCTGGAAAAGCTCGTTTCCACATACTTAAGCCGCGAGTGGAAGCGCGGCGACGGGCTCATGAAGATCGATCGGCTGTTGGTGGATATGGGCTACAAGCCGGGCATTGTCGCCGATATCCGGCGCAAGGTCGGAGGTTCGGCTCTCCTGGCCTCCAAGGGACTGGGTATCCGTGCCAGCCGCAAGCCGCTGGCAGCCTATTTTCACCATCCGGGCGAGGTGCATGGGCATTTCTGGTACATCCCGAATGTACGCAAGACGGGCGAGTTCCCGCATGTGATGGTGGATGTGAACTATTGGAAAACCTTTGTGCATGCGGCGCTAGGAACGGCGGCGGGTGATCGCGGATGCCTGAGCCTATTCGGCCATGATGGCCGCGAGCATGAGCTTTTCGCCCAGCATATCGCCCATTCGGAAACCTGGGTCGAGACCACCGGCCTTGGGAGGGTAGTGCATGAATGGTCGCCGCGCCCCAACCGTCCGGACAATCACTGGCTTGATTGCCTGGTGGGATGTGCGGCGGCGGCGTCCATCAGCGGCGTCAAATCCCCTGGCGAAACCGCCACTGTCCGCCCACGCAAACATTACACGCAGGCCGATTTGCGGAGGACTGGCTGATGGATGAACCGTTGATGTAACGTAAGACATGGCCGTCTCAAGATAAAACCATCACGCGCGACCTGAAATGCCGCCGCTGCGGCTGCCGGCATTTCCTGGTGGATTTTGTTCGCAAAGGAAAGAGCATGGTTGCGCGCCATTGCCATTGCCGACATTGCGGGCGGCGGCAGACTCTTTACGAATACATCATGGTATAAATTGGCCGCTTTGCCCATGCAAATTCAGGACACTTTCGCCACCGTCGCAGTAGATAGTTAAGGAGAGGTGCGCGATGGTAGAAGATTTGAGTAACGCAATTCAAGAGAGTGCCCAGGGGCCCAAGCGCGCTAAGGGCGATAACGTCGAGATGGAGCAGCATCCGCTGCCCGATCAGATTGCTGCCGACAAGTATCTGGCCGCCAAGGAAGCGCGAAAGAATCCCGCCAAAGCTTTCACTCGCGTCAAAATTGTCCCTCCGGGAGCGGTGTAACGTATGGGATTCTGGCCTTGGTCTAAATCCAAAAAGACATCGGCGCCGCGAACGCCGATGTTTGTGCGCGCGCGGTATGACGCGGCGCAGACCACGCCGGACAACCGGAAACATTGGTCCGCCGCCGATGGTCTATCCCCGGCGGCAGCCTTAAGTCCGCAGGTGCGCCGGATTTTACGCAATCGCGCCCGGTATGAAGTCGCCAATAATTCCTACGCCAAGGGAATTGTCCTGACGCTGGCCAATGACACGATAGGCACCGGGCCGCGCTTGCAGATGCTCAGCGGGGATGACAGCGGCAATAGCACTGTCGAAAGACTCTTTGCCGACTGGGCAGACACGGTGGGTCTGGCGGACAAACTCCGGACGATGCGTATGGCGCGAGCGGATTCTGGCGAGGCCTTCGCCATTTTGACCAGCAATCCGGCGCTCGATTCGCCGGTGTCGCTGGACCTGAATCTGATTGAAGCGGATCAGGTGACTACGCCCGGATTTTCTGGCGCTGCAGCGACGCAGGATGACGGCGTGGTTTTCGATTCGCATGGCAATCCAGTTGAATTTCGTGTGCTGCGTCGGCATCCCGGCGATAGCGGTCTTTTTGCCGGGGATCCCCTGGCTTTTGACCGCATTCCGGCCGAATCCATGATCCATTATTTCCGTGCGGATCGGCCGGGCCAGAGGCGCGGCATACCGGATATTACGCCCGCGTTGCCGCTATTCGCCCAGCTCCGGCGTTACACGCTGGCGGTGATCGCCGCCGCCGAAAGCGCCGCCAACATCGCCATATTGATGAAGACCAGCGCACCGGCGGGCGGCGAAGCGGCGGAAGTGGAGCCGATGACCGAGATGGAGTTTGTCCCGAACATGGCGGTTTTTACGCCGGAGGGATGGGAGCCGTCCCAGGTCAAAGCGGAACAACCTGTTACGACCTACGATATGTTCAAACGCGAAATTCTCAACGAGATCGCCCGCTGTCTGAACATGCCCTTTAACGTCGCGGCGGGCAATTCGTCGGGCTACAACTATGCTTCCGGCCGCCTGGATCACCAAGTGTATTACAAATCCATCCGCGTGGATCAATCGCAGATTGAGATCGTCATATTGGATCGCATTCTTCAGGCTTGGCTGAATGAAGCGGTTCTTATTGAAGGACTCATGCCGCAATCAATGCGCAGCATGAACGCAGCTTTGCCGCACCAATGGTTTTGGGATGGCCAGGAGCATGTCGATCCGGCGAAGGAAGCCAATGCCCAGGCCACGCGCCTGGCCAGCAATACCACCACACTTGCGTATGAATATGCGCGCCAGGGACGCGACTGGGAAGCCGAACTTCGCCAACGTGCCAAGGAAGTGGCGCTGATGAAGGAATTGGGGCTGGTTGTGACGCCGGTGACCTCAACCCCGGTAAGCACACCTGCGGATCAGGAGAATGACGATGAGTCTGTCGCCCAAACCGAATAACAACCAGGCCGGGCCGCTGGCACTCCTGGCGAGCTTCCAGATTGATGCAGGCATGCCGGCGGGCGAAACCGGTGCTGCTCCGGCGCTGCCGCGCTTTCGGATGGTCGCCTACACCGGCGGGCCGATGCGTATCGCCGGCTGGCGCTTCCCGGTGATTGTCGATCTGGCAGGTCTGGCTATTCCCAGTCAGAACCGGCCCATCCGTTTTGGTCATGATGCCAGCGCTGGTGCCGGTGTCGGCCATACCGATGCGATCTCAGTCGAGGCTGGGCAGCTGATTGCCACAGGTCTTGTCTCGCGTGATACGCCGGCGGCGCGGGAGATTGTCGTCAGCTCCAAGAATGGATTCCCCTGGCAGGCCAGTATCGGCGCGTCGGTGGAAGAGTTTGAGTTCGTGAAGGATGGGCAGAAGACCATTGTCAATGGCCGGACGTTTGAAGGCCCGGTGAACGTGGTTCGCAAATCAACGCTGGGTGAGATCAGTTTTGTAGACCTTGGCGCCGACGGCAACACCTCTGCGCAGGTGGCCGCGTCGCAGATCGACACAGCAAACCAAAAGGAGACCGCCACGATGGACGGTGTAACGCAAACTCATACGTCAGCAACTTCGGCCCCGAACACCACCGCGGCGGCCAGTCCCGCCGTTGGGGCTCCGCCGGTTCAGGCTACGGCCGTATCCACTGACACTTCCGTTCAGAACGCAGATCACATTCGTGCCGAAGCGCTCGCGGAGACCAACCGAATTGCGGCCATCCGCAAGATCTGCAATCCGGGCGCGGGCCAGAAGCACTATGCCGATATTGAGGCCCAGGCGATCAAAGATGGCTGGGATCAGACCAAAACCGAGCTGGAGGTTCTGCGTGCCAGCCGGCCCAAGGCGCCGGTGGCGGGTAACGTGGCAGGCGCGCCGATGGGATTCACCATCGCATCGCACGGCCCGGTGACGCCGGCCCTGCTGGAAGCGGCCTGTCTGCTCGTTGCGGGCTTGAGCAAGCCGGAAGAACATTGTGATGAACAGGTTCTGGATGCGGCCAGCAAGCGCTTCCGCCACGGCATCAGCCTGCAGGAATTGATGGTCGAAGCGGCGATGGTCAATGGCTACGTCGGCCGGACGTTCCGCAGTGATCCGCATACCATCATGGCAATGGCTTTCCCGAGCCAGCAGCAGATTCAAGCGGGATTTGCCACGATTGATATCGCACCGATTCTCTCCAATGTTGGCAACAAGTTTTTGCTTGATGGGTTTTTCTCGGTTGAGCGTACCTGGCGGAACATCTGCGCGATCCGCAGTGTGACGGACTTTAAGACCGTCACCAGCTACCGCCTGATTGGCGCAGATCAGTATGAACTGATTGCCCCCGGCGGTGAGCTTAAGCACGGAACGCTCGGTAACGAGATGTACTCCAACAAGGCCGACACGTATGGCCTGATGCTCAACATTGAACGCCGGGACATCATCAATGATGATCTGGGAGCGATCACCACCGTACCGCGCAAGCTTGGGCGTGGATCGGGCCTGAAGATCAATGATGTATTCTGGACGATCTTCCTGAATAATGCGGCGATTTTCGCTGCAGCCAATAAGAACTATCTCGCCGGCGTGGGCACCGGGTTGGGTATTGATTCCTTGAGCAACGCCGTACAGGCGTTCAATGACCAAGTGGATTCGGATGGCAAGCCGATCAGCGTCGATCCGAAAATCTTGCTGGTGCCGACATCCCTCTCGGCGATGGCGACGCAGCTTTATAAGTCGACCGAAATTCGTGATACGACCAGTAACACAAAAACGCCGATCGCCAACCCACACCAGAGCACTTACCGGGTGGAGGTCAGCCGCTACCTGGGCAACGCCCGTTACGCCGGCGCGAGCCAGAAAGCCTGGTACCTGCTGGCGGATGCCAACGACCTGCCGCTAATTGAAGTGGCGTTCCTGAATGGCAACGAGTCGCCCACGATTGAAACGATTGAGGCGAACGCGAACGTGCTCGGGATTACCGTGCGGGGTTATCACGATTTTGGTGTGGCCATGCAGGATCCGCGCGCGGGTGTGAAGAGCAAGGGCGAAGCGTAAAACGAATTCTGAATGTTGAATGCTGAATGCTGAATTAAAAAAGGAATGTGGAAATGACGACTTTTGTCAGTGATGGTTCGGCGATTGATTTTACACCGGAAGCGGATATTGCGCCTGGTTCAGTGATCGTGCAGGGAGACTTGGTGGGCGTTACGAGCCGGCTGATTCCTGCTAACACCACGGGCGGCCTTGCAGTTACGGGAATCTTTGATTTTCCCAAGGCCAAGGGCGCCGGTACGGCCATCGCCATCGGTGTGCAGGTGTATTGGCACACCGATACGCTGGCGGCCAATGCTACGGCTAACGGCGGGAAGCTCATTGGCAAATGCGTCCGCGCGGCGGCAGATGCGGATGAAACGGTTCGCGCGCGGCTGAGCCAATGAGGGAGAAGACGGCCGTGGGCATTGGGCTTTAGGCTTTGGGAAAAGGTTCCCTCAGCCAAAGTCCAAAGCCCAAAGTCTATAGCCTATGCCCGATCTACTTCAACAAGCATCCGACTGGCTTCAGGGACAGCGCGCCAAGTTCATGTCGCGTAGGGTGTTGTACCGGCGCGGCGAGCAATCGCTGGAAATCGCGGCCACGATCGGCCAGACGATCTTTGAAGTGGATGACGGCACCAGCGCGGCGCTACGGATCGAGAGTCGGGATTTTCTGATCACGGCCGGTGAGCTGGTTCTTTCTGGCCAGGCGGTTGTTCCCCAACGCGGGGACCGTATTACCGAATCTGACGGCAGTCGTTTGTATGTTTACGAAGTCCTGGCGCCGGGTGACGAGCCGTGCTGGCGCTATAGCGACCCGTATCGCCGGACGTATCGGATTCACACCAAACTGGTTGCCTGTGAGTAGTCAGATGGAGGCGCCATGAGTCATGCTGAAGAAGAACTCAGTCACCTTCACCGGCAGGAACTCGCTGAGATCCATGCGAAGCTGGCGCGTTTGGATGAAGCCATCCGTGGCAATGGGAAGCCTGGGATCAATGCCCGGCTGGATCGGCTGGAAGCCTCTGAGCGCACACGTTCTCGCTTGCTTTGGATCATTGCTGGCGCCGTCGTATCGCTGGCTGTATCGGCACTCTGGAAGCTCGTGGTGATTGGAGGCTGACGATGGGTCTGATGCATGTGGATGTCGGTGGGCCAGTATTGGAAGGTGGCGGCAAGCCGGACCTGCTCCAGTGGCCGGTCGGCAGCGATTCGTATGCCCCGGCCAGTTCGGGCAGTGTGACCCACGAGAGCCGGCTGGCGTTTATCCGCGTGGGTTCCGGCGGCGCTCTGGTCTCCATCGGTGATACTACGGGTCAGGAGAAGCCTTATCTGATCCCGCCCAACTACTGGAGGGAGATTGTGATTCCTGGTGGGATTGCTGTCGGAGCACGTGTCGTGGCCCGGAACCTGATCGCGGGCGTGAATTTTACCGACCTGTTCGTGGAGGTTCGCTGATGCCGGCATGGAAGGCTGAAGCTCTGATCACCTATCCGCCACTGGAACAGTGGCCCATGCTGGTGTTGCCCTGGTCCGGATTTGTCCAGCGGATTGATGGCATCAACATGCCCAATCTAATTGAACTGATCTGTGAAAACCAGCCCTTAACCACGTTGCCATGGAATGATCTCAGGAATCTGATCAGTCTGGATGTGTACGGTAGTGCGTTAATTCGGCTCGAACTCTGGCGTTTACCCAAGCTCAATGGGTGCTATGCCAGCGATAGCAGCACGATCATTGATGTGGACGCCCATGGCAATACCAGCATCACCGAACTGAATGTGTACTTTTGCGCCAGTCTGGTATCAGTGAATCTTCAGGGATGTACGAATATGCGTTATCTCTACCTGATGGGATGTGCATTATCGCAAATCATGATTGATCAGGTGCTTACCGACATGGTGGCCGGCGGCGTGACCAATGGGTATTTGGATATGAGCAGCGGCACCAATGCCGCACCATCCAATCCAGACGGAATAGCACTGAAAAACACGCTCATCAGCCGTGGCTGGACGGTCACAACTAATTGAGGAGTCCATTATGCAGGAAATCCCTTCTTCTACAGTAGAGATCAAACAGTCGGATGTTTATCCGGACAAGTATGTGCTGGTTCATGATGGCAAGCAGGTCATTGAACTGCTTGCTCCTGGTGAGGGCCGGGTCGGTACGCCGGCCAGCAACACGATGCTGATTGGCACCCAAGATGAAATCGATGCAGAAATCACCCGTCTGAATCTGGAACCCAAGCGGCCGAGCCGGCCGCAGAGATACGGGGAATCTTCATGAGCCTGATCGTATCGGTTGCCAATGCCATTGTTGATGTACTCAATACCGCACCGGCCGGGACATTTGCGCAGGGCTTTGCGGCGGAACGTCAGTACAAGCCGGAATACGATCTGGCGCAGCTTAAAACACTCAAAGTCACGGTTGTTCCCAAGAAGATGGAGATTGCCGGTCTGGGCCGAAACGTTAATCAGCATGATGTGGCAGTAGATGTGGGAATTCAAAAGAAGGTGGCATCTGCAAGTATCGACGAACTCGATCCCCTGATGGCACTGGTGGAACATATTGCCGATTACCTGCGATTGAAACGACTGGCATTGAGTGAAAATGAATCAGCCCTCTGGGTGAAAACCGAGAACATTCCGATTTATTCGCCGGAGCATCTGGAACAGAAGCAGGTTTTTACCAGTGTATTGACAATGACCTTTAGGGTGGCGCGATGATTCAGGCCAAAGCCAAGATCAAGACGGATAACAGCAAGGTACGTCAGGCCGCTCGGAAAGCCAGTATCCGCAACCTGGGTCATGCCGGTGCGGCGATACGTTTGATCGCGCGGCATTCGATCAAGAAGTCACCGAAGAAGTCCGCTGCTGGTATGCCGCCCAACACGCGCAAGGGACGGATGCGCAATGCGATCAAGTATGCAGTGGTGAAGGATAAACAATCCGTGGTGATCGGGCCGGATCGTCAGGTGGCCGGAACTTCCGGCGCGGCGCATGAGTTTGGCGGCAAGTACAAGCGTGAGCGGTTTGATCGGCGGCCGTTTATGGGGCCGGCGCTGGAGCAGGTGAAAGATCGACTGCCGGCGATGTGGGCAGGATCAGTGAGGTAAGGCTGTTAGGCTGCAGGCTGTTTGACTGTTAGGTCAGGCAGCAATGCCTTTGCTCTTCTCCTAACAGCCTAACAGTCTGTAGTCTAACAGTCTCCCCTAAGGAGTTCCCAATGGGTGTGAAATTCGGCCTGGATGCGAAGCTCTACTTCTGCGCGGCGGGCATCGGCGCCACGCCGGCCTGGACGGAATTGACCAACGTCAAAAACGTCACGCTGACCTTGCAGAAAGGCGAAGCGGATGTGACGACGCGTGCCAACAATGGCTGGAAGGCCACGGCCGGCACGCTCAAGGAAGGAACCATCGAGTTTGAGATGGTATGGGATACGGCGGATGCCGGCTTTACCGCCATCAAAGACGCGTACTTCAATAATTCCATCATCGGCCTGGCTGTGATGGATGGTCCGATCACGGGCGCCGGTTCCAACGGCAACCAGGGCTTGTGGGCCGATTGCATGATCACCGACTTCAGTCGGGACGAACCGTTGGAAGACGCGATCAGTGTGAAGGTTACGGCCAAACCAACCTATTCGGTCAATCCGCCGGTATGGAAAACCGTGGGGCCGTAGGCCCCAGACTGTTTGGCTACAGACTGTTTGACTGTTAGGCGCTGCGGAAGGAGCGGATCAACGCTGCGAGCACCTTGGAACATTCATCGGCCTGCAATCGGACCGGATCATAAGTCTCTTGGGTTTGGTAGCCCAGTTGGAAAGACAAAGACAACTGATAGCTGAGTTCACGGAGTGATCCAAATGCCATATCGAGAAAGTGTAGGTAATCAGCTTCGGTACGCCGGGCACAGCCTTCGACGATATTTGACGCAACCGAGACCGCCGCGCGGCGCATCTGGCTGGTTAATCCAAACTGTTCTTCACGCGGAAAGTTCCGTGTGATCCGGTAGACCGCCAATGCCAGGGCATCGGCTTTGTGGAAGGCGGTGAGTTTGGTGTGATCGCGCATGTTTGTGTTCTCCTAACAGTCCAACAGTCTACAGCCTAATAGTCTGGAGTTCCCATGAAAACTTTTATCGACAACGCCGGCCGCACCTGGACCATCCAAGTTAATGTGGATGTCATTCGGCGCGTGCGGGATCTGGCCCATGTGAATCTGCTGGAAGTGGTCGAAGGCAAACTGCTGGAGCAACTGATCTCCGATCCGCTGCTGCTCTGCGACATCATCTACGTGATCTGCAAGCCGGAAGCGGATGCCCAGAAGATCGCGGATGTCGATTTCGGCCGGGCCATGGCCGGCGATGCCATTGATGGCGCCACGACGGCGCTCTTGGAGGAATTGGTCGATTTTTTCCCCGCGGGCCGGCGGCGGGTACTCAGCAAAGCACTGGTCAAGCTGCGGAAGTTCGAGACGGCGGCGCTGACGGCGGTCGAGATGCGGCTGGAAAGCCCCGAACTGGAAAAACAACTTCAGAGTCTGCTACAGGAGCCGCCCGCCACGCCGAGCAGCTCATCTGGCAGTGTGCCGGCATCCTCGGCATCGCCCCCGGCCGCTTCACCTTAAGGCAATTGTTGGAGATGGCCGAAGCGCGTCAGCGGGAGATGTGGAATCATACGTCGACCCTCCTGGCGATGCTGGCCAATGTCAATCGCCCCAAGCGGATGCGGGCTTTCAAACCGGATGACTTTCACCCAATGGCCGGCCGGCACACTGCCGATCGTCCGCTCAAGGGCGATATCCGGATGCTCAAGGCTGTTTTTGTGGATAACCCTCCCAAACAGGAGAAATGATAATGAACCGTGATGTTCTCAAACTGACGTTATTTCTATCCTTATTAATAGTGCTCATCGGCGCCTTTTATGGTTGCGTATCGCAAACCATGCCAGACTCCTCCTGGTCCAATGCTGATAGCCATGCGGATGATATTGGCCAGAAGGTCTCGTCGGCGGCGACGCAAGTCAGCGGTTCGGCGGCCGAGATCGCCAATGCCGCTCGTGCCGGCCATGATGCCACGCCGGAATCTGTGCGCCCTGCACTTGATCCCTTCTGGTCGCGCATCATTGCCAATGCCCAGGTGCTACTGGCACAGAGCAATGCTCTGACGGACGTTCGTCATGACATTGATACCCTCAAGTCAGAAGTGCAGGCCGGCAAGAAGGAGATGCAGCAGACCGCCGCCGCGCTGGAGGCTGAGAAGAAGGGCCGGGCAGACGATAACACTGCCTGGGAAAAGAAGCTCGCCGCCGCCAACAGCAAGTGGGAATCCATGTTCCGCACCATCTCCTGGCTGGCCATCGTGGCGATTGGCATCGCTGTGGCGGTGGGCGTGCTCATGCACGACTTTCGGATCTCGATTGCCGGTGGCGCGGGTGGCTTGGCCGTGGTCATTGCCTGCATGATCGTGGGCCAGATTCAGCATTGGCTGCCGTGGGTAGCCGGCGGACTGATCCTGGTGGTCGGATTGTGGGTACTCATTGAAAGCCTCGTCCGCGGGTCGTTTTGGCAGGCGATCAAGACGTCACCAGTTGAGGACATTCGAGAGTTGACGGGTGCTGCAGAAAAGACTGTTAG
Organism: uncultured Phycisphaeraceae bacterium; assembly: GCA_964610975.1. Taxonomy (GTDB): domain Bacteria; phylum Planctomycetota; class Phycisphaerae; order WQYP01; family WQYP01; genus CAZSYN01. The sequence continues at coordinate 111,552 of CAZSYN010000007.1, read as the reverse complement.
GCTGTAGGCTGTTAGACTATTAGGTGAAATTAAGACTATTGAACTACAGAATGTTACTCTGTCGGGAGGAATAAAAGCCATTCGGCTACAGGCAGTTAGACTGTTAGGAGAATAAGCCACACGATTCATGCTTGTTCCCTAACAGTCTAATAGTCTACAGTCTAATAGCCTAACCACCATGGCCGATGCCCGTTCCATCCGCGCCGGAGCTGCGTACGTGGAGTTATTCGTCAACGACTCCAAGCTGGTGCGTGGTCTCCAGAGCGCCAATAAAAAGCTCAAGGCTTTTGGCGATGCCATCAGCGGCTGGGGTAAAAAGCTGGCCGCTGCCGGGTCAGCGATTACGGCACCGCTGATCGCCTTCGCCAAGGCCTCGGCGTCGGGTTCCAAAGAACTTCTGAGCATGAGCCAGCGGACGGGTATCTCGGTCGAGGCGCTCTCGGAACTTGGTTATGCCGCCCAGATATCTGGATCTGATATTGACACATTGGAACTGGGCATCCGCAAGATGCAAAAGACCATCGCGGCCGCCGCGATGGGATCCAAAGCCGCCACCGATGCCTTAGCGCAACTCGGGTTAACGGTCGAGGATCTGCGCGGCTTGTCGCCGGATCAGCAGTTCAAGTTAATCGCCGATAAGCTGGCGGCAATCCAAAGCCCAGCGATACGCGCGGCTCTCGCGATGCAGATCTTCGGCCGCAATGGCACATCTCTACTCCCTATGCTCTCACAGGGCGCAGACGGCATTGAAGCCATGCAGGAGCAGGCGCGGAAGCTGGGGCTCACCGCCTCGGCGGCCGGCGTTCAGATTGGTGCTGAACTGGAGGAAACCCTCTCCACCCTGTGGAAAGTTCTGAAGAAAGTCGGCAGCACGTTGGGGTCCGCGATTGCACCACTGCTCACGCAGTGGGCCAATGTGCTGATTGATATCGTGGTCAAAGGAACCGCCTGGATCAAACAGAACAAGGATCTGGTGGTCAGCGTGTTCAAGGTGGCGCTGGTGGTCTCGGCCGCCGGTACCGCGCTAATGCTCTTGGGCAAGGCCATTGTCTTCATCGGCGGTGTGCTGGGGGTACTGGCCAGTATTGTCACCGGGGTCGGTACAGTATTAGGCGCCATCGGGTCAACGATTGCTTGGCTGCTGACGCCCATTGGTTTGGTGACGGCAGCCGTGGTGGCGTTGGGAGCTTATCTTGTCTATGCCTCTGGTTTGGGCGGCAAGGCGCTGGATTGGCTGGGCCAGCGGTTTACCGAGCTATCAGAGTTTGCCTCCCAGGCGTTTGCGGGGATCTCGGATGCCCTGGCGGCCGGTGATATTGCACTGGCCGCGCAGATTCTATGGCTAAGTTTGAAAATTGCCTGGATCAAGGGTGTTCAGACGCTGGAATCGGTCTGGCTGACCTTCCGAAACTTCTTTATCAAGATGGCCTATGACGCCTTCTATGGTGCGCTGGCTGCCTGCGAGATCGTCTGGCACGGATTCGAAGTAGCCTGGATTGAGACGACGGCCTTCCTCTCCAAGGTCTGGACCAGCTTTACCGCCGGATTCCAGAAAGCGTGGAACTCGGCTATCAACTGGACGGCCAAGCGGCTTATCGATTTGCAGGGATTGTTTGATTCCAGTCTGGACGTGGATGCGGCCAAGAAGATGGCCGACGAAGATCTGGCAGCCACCAATGCCGAGATTGACCAAAAGAAAGACGCTGTGCTCAAAGCTCGCGAGCAGCAGCGCCAGCAGGAACGGGCCGATGAAACGCAAACTCATGAAGCAGCGCTGACGCGGATTGGCCAGGAATCGCAGGACAAAGAGCAGGAACTCAATGACGAATACGCCAAGAAAATGCAGGCATCTGAGGATGAACTCAATAAAACCCGGGAGGAATGGCAGAAAGCCATTGAGGAAGCCAAGAAGAAACGCCAGCTCAAGGATGCTCAGGGACCGGATCGTTTGCAGGAACCGCCCTCCATGCCAGATTACCTGGAGGGGCTCGGGCCGACGATTGCCCAGAAGACCATTGGTGTGATGGGCACATTCAACGCCATGGAAGCGCGCGGGCTGGGCGCCGGCAATGTGGCGGATCGGATTGCCAAGGCAACGGAAGACACCGCCAAGCACACCAAGAAGCTGGCGGACATGGCCGAGCAGGATGATGACATGGAGTTTGAATAAGGAGGACGGCTTGGGGCTTTAGACTTTAGGCTTTGGCAATCATGCCGCAGCCTTTTCCTAAAGCCCAAAGTCCAAAGCCTAATGCCAGTATCTGTCGTTGAAAAACTCATCAGCCGGGATAGCACCGATGCGGACACGTCGCAGGTGGAATTGCTGTATGTGGTCTCCGGCACGGAGGATGATCTTGTCGCCAAGCAGGCTTTGTCGGATACCGCACCCGCCGACTACAACAGCCTAATCCGCCAAACGCTGCGGATTGAACCGGTCGGCCCCAGTCTGTGGGACGGCACGGTTCGCTATGTTACTCCTGACAACCAGAAGCCCGAAACCGGCGAATCCTCCTTCTCTTTTGATACCGGCGGCGGCACACAGCATATCACCCAGAGCTTGGGCACCGTCTCGCGCTATCCGTCCACTGCCCCCGACATGGGCGGCGCCGTGGGCGTCACGCACGACAGTGTCGAAGGCGTCGACATCACGATTCCCGTCTACCAGTTTTCTGAGACGCATTACCTATCCGCTTCGGTGGTCACAGATGCCTATAAGCGTCAGCTTTTTGTGCTCACCGGCAAGGTGAACAGCACTGTATTCCGTGGCTTTCAGGCCGGCGAATGCTTGTTCCTGGGAGCGTCAGGATCGCGGCGCGGCAAGACCGCTGATGACGACTGGGAGATGACCTTCAAGTTCGCCGGGTCGCTCAACGCGACCAATCTGACCGTCGGAGCCATCACGGGCATCAACAAAAAGGGATGGGAATACATGTGGGTGCGCTATCAGGATGCGGAAGATTCCTCATCCAAAACCCTGATTAAAAAGCCGGTGGCCGTCTACATCGAGAAAGTTTATGACCTGGCGGATTTTGCAGGGTTGGGTATCAACTAAAGTACGGGCGGCGAGGCGATGAGCGACGTTTTCAAGAAAGTGAAGTCCGGCGACAAGCTGCGGATTCCCGCCGCCACGTACAACGTGTTCATTGATACGGCTCTGGACTACCAATCCCGCCAGCGGAATCTCTCCTCGACGCCTCAGCCTGCACAGCGCTCCAGCGGCATCATCCTGGTGCGCAACGACACAGGTATGGATCTTAATCGGTATTGCGTACTGGGCGTCGGCGGGCCGATCATCACACCCGACGCCAATCTGGATTCATTCAAAAATAAAGTGGCTGTATCCGGAGTTGTGCCCCGTACCAAGACGCACGTCGGACGATACATCATCAACTTGGAACCCTTGAAAGCTGGCGTCATCGGTATGGCCTATGCCGCCGGAGCCTGCCCGGTACAGATCACCGTTCCCGATACCACAAATGATTATCCTTATGTGGAAATCGTCGATGGCGTTACGGACTACCTGGAAGCGCGTAAAGCCGGTTCCTCGGCCATTCTCTGGAAACAGGGCAGCACTGGTGTGCAATGGGCACTCATTGCACTCGGGCGCGCCTCGGGCGTGGCTGCTGGCACCGCGCGTGGCCAAGTCTTGCAGATGACATCCGCCACGACCTACGCGTGGGATTATCCGCGATTCTGGTGATTCAATATGGCGTACAATGAAGCATGGGAAGCCGAAGATCTGACTCAAGTATCCTTACTTGAAGCGGCGGTTTATAACATGTTCCGTGACGCCATCAAAGAACGTGGCGCATACGTTGACAATTACTATTACGGTTACGTGTCTTCGGGTGATGGTTCCGTTGCCGAGAAATATGCTTATTTGCAGAGAGCCATTGCCGACGTTTGCGTCTATTATCTCAATGAAGCCAAGCTGCCGATCGAGCAGTACACGGTCAATCAGATCTCATCCACGTCTGATGGCATTCCAGTCATCAAGGTGCGATACCAGAATATCGGTGAAGTCCTGGCTGCTGCTGGCTACAGCCAGAGCCACTTCACACGTAAATATCCTCGCGAAATTGGCTACGCCAATGACGCCGGCGTCGCCGGCAATGTCGCACGCTGCTGGTATGCCTATGGTGGGCTGGTTGCGGGCGCCATCTATCGCCATGACGGCAGCAAGTGGGTTTTACATGAGGACCAGACCACACCGCCGGATGTGATCACCGCGTATGGTGTTATCAATGCCAACTCCAGCAGTGGCGGCAACATTGGAGGCGATTACATCGGGCCGTGGGTCTTTGAAGAGATGCGGGCCGTGCTCAAAGCACTCAAGATCCTCTGTGCCTACACGTATACCAATGAGGGAACCGTCAGCTACACCCGCTATGCCTTCAGCTACGGCCGGGATATCTGGTGGAATTATTCGTGGTCGTTCGGATCAGAGATTCCGTTCGCCACGCCGCAAGAGGCCTTGAATTACGCCTTGGCCAACATCATCACTCAGCCGGCGGACTATATTAATTATGCTTCAATGACCTACACACGGCACATGATCTATAACCGAGGGACCACAGATAATCCCGGCCCATATGTCTGCTTTGCCTGGTGCTATCGCGCCGTACTGACGTATCCTCTGCGGATCAACGGCTACGCCCAGATCAACCTGCAATACACCCAGGTGCCGACGGTGGGTCACCTTCAGGCGTATGCGGGTATGCATAATCTGACAGGTTTTGACCAGACGCCGGTGTACTTCGATCAGACGGGGATGGGATTTGAGCTCGATAAACCACTCAAAATTTACGATCAGGACATCAATCAGTCTTTCCCAATCAGCGTGACCATAGGAACCACCACGCCAGGGACCTTCCAGACGATACCAGTAAACGCATCCGGCTATGGCGAGCATTACTCACCTGCCTATGGCTGCCAGCCGTATGATTGGCAGTTGGTGCTGTTTGAGCCGGAATTCGTCTACAGATAAAGGTTATGCATTTCCACCAATCGCCAATGTTTGGAATGAGTTGCGTATGGGGAGGCTTTGGTCAAAGCCATCACTTCCGACTGTAAAAGGCAGTCCTCGTGTTTCTCGCTCCAGAATTGCGAGTATGATGCTTTCCCGTGTGAGCCCGGACTTCCCGCGATCAGCGAACTCATGGATGATGTCCACGCCGTTTTCTTTCGCCCACTTTTGAACCAGTTCCTGCTGGATGGCCACGGAATTTTCCTGGCGATCTCGGGCGGAATGGCGGTAATAGGCCACGGCGCGAAAGGGCGGTAACGCCGGTTCAGCAATAGCCGGTTCCTTAACCCACCACGGATTGGTATTACTCATTACCGCCTCTCGGACATCATGATCATGAACTCTGGTTGCCGGTAACCTTGGATTACACTTTGGCGGGAGATTATGCACTGGGTCCGTGCGATCCGGTGGGGGACTGCTGTGCGATGGTGTGCGATTCATGTTTTCTGGTTAACGCAGCATCAGTACGTATTGCTCGTTGCAACCACGTATGGCGGAGGCCAGATCCGTCATGCCACCGCTACGAAGTTTGCAGCGGAGTTCCCGGACCAAGCTGCGTACCGTGGAGGGAAATAAGTTGTTATTTTCCCATACATTCCGAAGCAGATCCATGTGCGTTATATATTGATTCGGATAGGGGAAACTCATGCTGGGCCGTTACGGCAAGCCGCCAGAGCTTATGGTAACGCATGGCATGGTAATTACGGATTTCTTAGGTATTTCAGGTTATTTGCTGAGCTCGGATGCAATAGTTGGGACGCAGTATTGGCGAAGGTGTTTCAAGTTTTTTCACACGACTTATGCCTATTCTTGGAGATCGTCCGGATTATTTTATTGCAAAGCTGTATCAAGCAGTTTTTCGGGGGCGCATTGCAATGCTGCGGCCAGCCGGCTGAGCGTTTCAGGTCGAACTCTCTGACTGATCTTTTCAAAATACATGATGCGCGTGCCGCTGCAGCCCATCCGCCGCGCCACTTCGGCGCGGGTGAAGCCCAGTTCATAGCGGCGAGCGATCAACTTGGTCCGTGAAATGGCGCGATAGACCCCGCGTCGCTCTTTCCAACCGCGATAGGATGCAATGTCTAACTCCTGACGCTTTTTAGCGATCAGGTAATCCGAGCAGCCCAACATCTTCGCCAGAGCAGGATCAGGCATGATTCCCAGCAGTGTGATTTCGTCGGGTTTCCACTGGCGCGGGTTGCCCTGTGTCGTCCATTGGCACGCAGGGTCGCTAATGCTTTGATATGAGACTCCAGTTTATGGATTCTGGCCGCGATTCGCTCGCGCCAGTCTGGCGGCTTGATGTCCTCCATTTTGGCAACGCACAACCGTTTGGATCCTTCATTGAACTCTGCTACGCCCAGAGCTTTCCGCCAGCGCGTCACACAGCATTCCTTGACTCCCCACCAATACTGAACGGCCAGATTGGATTCCGTACGTATGGCTTGCAGCAGATCTCCGCAGACTACCATAGCGGGTTTTCCTCTGCGCCCGTGGCCAAGAATCAATGCACGCGGCCAAGGGATAGGACCGTTGGTAAAGCTGGTGACCCGGACGGAACCGCGTATTTCGCAAAACATCACGTCGCCGCGACGAACGCGGGGCGAACGGTATGGGCCGTGGAGCAATTTGATGCGTTCGCTTAGTTTCATAATGTTACGCCAAGTCTACTCTTGGGGCGGTTGGCGTGTCCATGTGCTTTCTGCACCATTCGGTTCTGATTCAGAATCAAGAATCGATACAATTCTGGCGCAGTCTTTTGCAAAATTGCGGCAGGTTCGACAGTGTTGTATGTGGGAACAAATATTGGCATTCCATTTATTATTGCGGTGGTCGGCTACATGGTCGGCGATCATTTCCCGGATATCTGTGCAATTCCTGGTCTTCATAACTGTTCTCCTTACTCACCGGAACCTCTCTTCCTCAATAGATAGATGTACGAACAGAGAAAATTTTCCAGGATTTCTATTTTTTCGAACAGGGCGATGAGTTTGGGTAAAATGCTATTTGGCTCGTAACTGATACGATTTTTCAGTATCCTCCAACCTATTTGATCTTTGTAAATTCAAACATTTTTCTCTTGACCTTTTTTAGGGAAGGAGTATTTTACGGCTTAGTACTTGTAGTTTCTGGCAACTTCGGAATCAATTTGTAGGCAATTCCGTTTTTATATAAATTGCGTTGGATTTCTTCGCGTTTTGGCTCCTTTTGTTTGTCTCCCTGATATGCCTGCTTGTTTGTCATGCAGGCCAAACGGAAGTGTTCTGTGCGTAGTTCATGCATCATTGCCACCCTCACCTTGAGCATATTTTGGCTTGTGGATACCAACGTTTATTCACAAAATCAAACATCCAAATCAACTCCCAATAAACTCAGTGCCTCAAAAAATGCGGGCTCTGCTTCGTCCTCAACAAAACATGCAAACAAAAAACTTTCTGATCTAACACCAGAAGAACGTGAAGAACTGGAAAAACAACGGGCGGAAGTGGAAACAACCCTCCAGTGCCCCGCACAGTTCATTGTCAGCCTTGCTTTGGATCGTGACGTCAGCAAGAAGCCAAATGAATTCAACTATACCGGCGGCGTATGGGTCGGCACCGAGGACAGCGGGGTTTACTACTATCAGGTTGGCGCGGACGGCAAAGAGACATGGACGCAATACACCATTACCGATGGTTTAGCTGACAATTATGCATACGCCATTACCTGTGATTATCTCGGCCGGGTATGGGTCGGCCATCTTAATCACGGTGTAAGCGTTTTCAACGGCGAGAAGTGGCAAAATTACGATGTTGTGGCCGGTCCGCTCGGAGCCCACGTTTTCGCCATGACCGCCTCGCCAGTGGATGGCGACGTCTGGATCGCCACCGATGCCGGGCTCTCCCGCTATTCGATCAGCAAAAATACATGGTCCTATTACACGCGTGCTGACGGCTTACCGTCAGATCAAATCCAGACGCTGGCGTTTGATAAAAAGGGAACGCTATTCGTCGGCACTCAGTGCGAGGGGCTGGCGATCAGCACTCCTTTGGGCGACTACAAGATCTGGCGAACCGTCAGCGGTCCAGACAAAATCCCCACATCGCCTTCCGGGCGAGGGTTGCCATCCAATTCCATCAATTGCATTACCATCCTCCCCAATGGCAATGTCTGTGTCGGAACAACCACCGGCTTGGCCTTCAGCCGTGATAGCGGCAGCTCGTGGAATTATATCCGTGGCAAGGATTACGCCGCCAAGGTCAAGGGCCTTTGGGGCGGTCCGCCCAAGAAATGGGAACCGCCGACGCCGGAAAAGCAGACAGATCTTCTGCTGGAAGACTACATCACAGGTATCGCAGCCGACCAGAATGGCTACGTATGGGTGACCTATCGCCAGAAAGGTTACGAGGTCATCGACCCGATCACCAACGCCAAGTACCGCAGCATGGAAGATGAGCGGATGACCTTGGCTGATGGTTATATCTCGACCTTGCTGCCGTTGCCGGACAAGCCGCCGCTTATCGCTCGCTATGGCGGCAAGCTGGTGCAATTTGCCAAAAAGATGCCCAGCCGTAAGCGGGAAACGTATGTTTCAAAATTCGGCCTTGCAAAAGCGTCGCAGGCGAATGCGGCGAGCAGCAATAGTACCGAATTCCCGTCGCTTCCCACCGATGCGGCACCACCTACTACTGAAGATTTTTTGGCGATGCGTGCTAAACTTCAAAACAATATGGCCAAAGTCGGTTATCCTTATGCCATGTATCTGGGTGATGATTGGGTTACCCAGGGCGATTGGGTGGGCAGATATGGCCGCCAGTATGCGATCCTGTGTGCTGCCAATGCTCCTGTAGACCATGTCTTGTCCTATGGGAATAAGTACTATCTTGTTGATGCCCAGAATGGCCCTCATCAGGCAAAAGGTGATGCGATACGTCGTTGGGTGCATTGGCTGGAATCAAACGACCCACGCGTATTATACGATCCGGTGATAGGGGTACGTCGCCAGGCGGAATGGGACGATCACGGCGAAACCTATCCCATGTACCGCGAAGGCCCGGATCTGTGGATTGAGGTTATTGTTCCTACTGGTGTTCACCGTCTGAGCATGTATTTTTTTAACAAGGATGGACATAACTCACAAAATCGTTTTCGCGATTACGAAATTGAGTTGCGTCCGTTGGCCAATACTTTTGCCGAAGCCGAAGCCATCCGACCCTTGGCTTCAGCTCGGGTACGGGACTTTTGGGGCGGCGTGCATAAGCGATTTGTTGTGGCCGGCCCTGGCAAATACTTGGTCAAAGTGGATCGCAACTACAGCTTTAACACGATTATCTCATCGGTCATGCTAGATCGACTTGCTGGTCCGTCGAATGAATATGACAAGTTGCCATTAAGCCGGATGGGCGGCAAGAGCTACGATCCGCCGGTACTTGATGATGCTTACAAGAATTCAACGCATCCTGTTCATATGCTATGGAATCAACTCGAAGCATCATGGGATAAGAAAGTATCACTGTTTCTTCAGCAGGAATATCGCGCTTACATTTATCGCTTGAGTTCGCAGGATGCATTATTCGCCAGTACCGTACGCTGGCGGAGTCATATTTGGACGGCTGACGACCGCAGTGAATTCCAGCAAGCCATGAAAGCTGGGTGGGATGCATTTACTGCACTTAACCCAGGTTGGGCCGAATCGATTCATACTCCACGAAAAGAACTGGTTGTAAAAGATACTAAAAAGTGATCCAAAAAGGAGTTTCAACCGTGAGTAAAATTCCATTTGCAAAGAGATTATGGTTTAGCTTTTCACTGTTTACATTGACGATTGCAGTTCTCGTTTCGGTATTGCGAGCCGATGACAACTGGGGCGTCCCTGTTAGAGTAACGGCGGGTTCGGCCACGCCAAGTGTTGTGACAGTGGGCGAAACGGTGCAGGTGTCGGCGGACGGAGAATTTTCCGGTCAGCCGTCGCCCCATCAAGAAACCAAGCGCGGCAATGAGAGTTGGACATGGGGTTTATCTGTACAGATCGCGTCAAGTAAGAGTGGCTCGTACACTGTCGCTTCTAGCAGCGACTATGAGATCACCAGTAGCCCGGGCAATTCCTCCAATGCCACTTATGGAGTTAAACTCAAAACAGCGGCCTACTTCAAGTTTACCATATCCGGCACCGGTTCCATTGTGGCGCTACGGGAAAGCGACGGCCAACCAGAAGGTCACTCTTGGAGTGGCTCGAATACGTCGCCAGCCATGAGTGCCACAGCTGTGGGAATTTCAAAACTGCAATATAAAATTGGCAACAGCGAGTTTATCGACGTGCCAAATCCAATCGGCATGCTCAAAGATGAGCAGATTTCGATCAAAGCAATCCCTACTCCTTCCGACGCATCCTTCCCATCAGGGAAGCCTGAATGGGGTGGCACCGCAAATCTAAGCGGTTCAAGCGACACCGCGTCTGGTACTTTGTCCGATGTTTCTACAAGTGACCAGGATTTTAAGACCGTCACCGCGAAATGCGGCAACACGGTCTCGGCGAATATCATCGTGGCAGAACTTACCTTTGATGGGCGAATGAAGAATACGGGTGACTATAGCACTTCAGACGTTACTATTGCCGCTGGTGCTCTTGGAAGCGATGTACATCAAGCCGAAATTCGTGTGAACGTTTCCCCGGCAGTATCAATTAAGGGTGAAATAAGGTTAAGTCTGTCGGATGGTGGTGCCGGATATACATCTAGCTCTTGGTATTGGGGAGTAACAGCGACCCCAGCTAAGTTGGTCAACGGAACGCGAGTGTATACTTTTGGTGACTCGCAGCCATTAACTTTTAGTACTGTCGGCGGAATTTATTGCACGTTGAGTTCCAGCAATAAGGCCGAGAGTACAAAGGTAAAACTCGAAATTCCATCGAGAAATATTAGCAAGGATTTGACTGTTAAGTTTTCGGCCCCGGATATTAAAGTTGATTTAGGCAATCAATCCGCGAACATTGGTGTCTGGACACCTTATACCGTTACCGCAACAGTTGGCTCTAAACCAGTTGATGGCCATTCTATGAAACTGGTTGTGACAAAGGTAAACTTAAAGGATGGAACTGTAGTCAATCCAGATCTCGAAGACTCTTCCAGTAGTTCGACCAGCTTGGTCGCATATGTGCAGGTTGATCCGAACGCATGGTACGATCATACGTATGAGGCGGACACGACAGCTATGAATACGCCGAGCATATCGACGCAATTTAAAGTAGTTGACCCAAATGTCGCAGGTTTTGAGATTACAGCGTATGATTTTTCGGTCGCCGATCCGGGAGCACAATGATGCAAATTTTGATTAAAAGAAACCTTCCGTTTGTATCCGTATTTTTGTTCCTTGCGTGTAGTTCTATGTTTGCCGATACGCCAAAAGATAGCACATCATCATTTTTCTTGAACGAAGCGAACTATTATTTGGATGCGTGGAAAGATGGTAATTGGAACGGCTGCAGTCGTTTTTTTTCGACTCAGGCATCTGGTAACAATCTTACTTTGGAAAGTGCCAAAAAAAATCGGAATAAAATACCTTCGGAAAAACTCTATTTATCGTCACGGGATGTACAAGAGTCGGATGGTAGCCTAACAATTATTTTAAAATCCGTTTGGTTGTTACCAGTTCAGGGTGCTCCGTCCATTCCTAAGTTTTTAGAAGAACGTTTTGTGTTCAAGTTGCTCGATAAGAAATGTACGCTTACCGAATACAATATTCAAGATCACACGAAGGAATCCATAGAGCATGCTGACAAACGTTTGGCTGAATTAGCAACTATTTTTGAGGACCAAAACCGTGATCCTCGTGATCGGTGCCAGGCTGCTTCCATGGCGTATATCGCGATGTTTGAAAATGCACAATTTGAACGAATGTGGCCTATTTTGGAAAGATTAACTGTGAAGGAAAATCTTGAAAATAGAGGACCGAAAGAATTCACAATGATTCGTGAAATTACGGCTCGTGCGATGAAATTTAATCCTGTTGTGCCGGTTCAGTATCAAAACTTAATCGAACAAATACTTCACTCCAAGGATATATCCAAATAAGAGAAGGAAGCAAATATGGTTTGTATACGTCGACTTATTCTTCTAACACTGATAATACTTATTGTCGTTGCATGTAAACCTGAAGCCACGCCACCAGCTAAAGGAAAAAGCAATGGATCCGCATTAGGGTATACAGTCAAAATTGGAAAGGTGGTTCGTGATTCATCAACACCGTCATTACCGCCAAGCGTGCCCCCGGGGGCAACTCGTGAGGTAGATGTGACAATTACAGGAACTTTGCCGCCAGGAGGTACCGTCAATTTCGATATTATAAATGGAAATGATACTAACGGTACAGCATCAGTAGATTCTACCACTATATCACTTACAGCTTCTGGGAAAATCAAAATTATTGGCGGAAACCAAAACGCTCCTCAGCACGGTCAGCAGTTGCAAATTCGTGCCAAAGATAGTGGATCTGGAGCCGAAATGGCCTTGTCGGACGGTTTTGGCGTATGCGCACATCCACAAAATTGGAGTTTATCGTCTCCGTCTAACATTAATGGTCCTTGCGAACTTGATTATAATGGTAATTACTATGGGCTTTCTGTATTGTGTAAATGGGAAAGTGATGGTGTACCTTCAAGTCCACTACATAACGATTTAACTGAGGTGGCTATAAAGGAAGTATTGTCTTTAGGAACAGTAAATCGACCTCCATTTCCCGCTGTCAGCAATAGTCCAACAGATTATCAACCTGGCAGCGACCAGTGGATCGGAGATACTTTTGCAATTGAGAGAGCAGCTATTAGTGCGGGTCCAGCAGGCATCTATGAGCGTCTTCAGTTGTCTGCTTTTAAGTGCAATCGGTGTGGTGCGTCCGAAGTTGCAGTGAAAAATTCTGGCGTTATTATCACGCATCGAGTTAAGTTGAACGCTGCGGGCAAATGGGTTCATACCACTGAATGTGCTGGTAAAGCGTTGACAATTGGCGGCCTAAGTTCAGATGCTGCAACAATAGTTAATCCACCGATGATAAGCCCAGAACATCCTCTGCCGTAACTTAATTTAATACTCTTCATGGAGCGTTATATGATTAAAAAACATAACTATGTTCTCTTCTGCCTGGCTATTTCTGTTGGCATGTTTTCGTCCGGCGTATTGATGGCAGATGTTCCTTCGTTTTTAGATTTGGAAGTAAAACCGAGCAAAGATAGTTTTCCGATAAACGAACCGATGGCAGTCGAATTTCGTTTAAAAAATATAGGAACAGATAAAATATATGTAACTGTGCCAAGGCCCATCTATGGTCCCTTTGTTTTGGAAACAGGTAAAGGTGTCCAGCCACGTGAGTCTCAAATTCGTACGGCAGAAATTATTGGATCGGTCAGACCCGTAGAACTCGCGGCAGGGCAAACAAAGGTACTTATTTTTTACGTTAATCGATATTTTCATTTTTCAGAACCTACAATTATTTCCTTAAATTATCAATACCAAGTGACGACGTGGAAGATTAATAACGAGGGTCTTCCTACCGACAGAACGCCGGCTAAGTATACGGGTATTGTGACTATTAAGATATTGGATTCTGCAGATACCTCTAAAATTAGACAGGCATTAGAATCTTTAAGTCAAGATTTAGATTCAAAAGACAGCGTCGTTGCTCAAAATTCGGCAGAGGGCATTTGTTCGTTGAGCTCAAAGGAAGCTTTGCCATACATTGAGAAAGTTCTAAATTCTGGGCAAAATCGGCTCCTTGCAATAGATGCTTTAGGTACTATTAAAGAACCTGAAGCGAATAAACTTTTGCTTGAATCCCTGAAAATTAATGATGCTGATGTCGTCTATAAGGCCCTGCAAAACCTTGCGGCAAAGAATGTGGCTATTGATGAGGCAAAATTACGCCAACTCTTGCAATCACCAAATGACCAAATTCGCTTTCGGACCGTCCAATTTCTTGGTGAGAATAAGCATCCCAAAAGATTAGAACTATTAAATCTGGCTACTAAAGATGTAAACCCTAGCGTAGCTCGAGCAGCTTCTGATTATTTATCAAAGTAGCGTCCTGTACAAAATCTCTTGTCCTGGAAAAATGGCCGTGTCAATTGTAGTGGCCCAGCGAATTGTCAGGTTTGTTTTACAGCATATGATTGTAGTGGCTGTAGTGGCTCAGCGAATTGTCGGGCTTTTTTGTACGGTATCTGATAGGCTTCTGAAAAGGTATTTCGGATTCAGACAGCAAGGGATTTAATCCAAGTAATAATAGTAATATTTATGATTACATTCATAAGCTTGTAAACTAATCTTGTTGATGATTGTATTGAAACGTTCTTTGATAACCAAATAGCCGGTCGTCAGGCCGCAGAGCGCAGGGTGATCTCAATCACTGGCAGTCGCGGATCGCCACGGCATTTCCGGCGTATGACATCAACCTGCAAAGGCAGATGATCACGAGCACGAATGGGTATTGGCACCGGCAATGACTCATCGCCTTGCCACGCCTGATCAGGCGTTATCCCTTGCAGACTGCTATGCGGGCGGAAGTGGTTGTACCACTGCTGATAGTCATCCAACCGCCGCTGAATATTTTGTCGCGTCAGACCGGCCAGAACCAACCGCCAATAAATCCGGAATGTTTTAAAGGCCCTTTCCATTTTGCCATTTAAGTATGGCGCCCGGACACGGCCACGCACATGCTTGATCTTCAGGCGCATCAAAGATTGATGGAAAGTGCGGCGAAACTGTGTGCCATGATCGGTAATGATAAAACGCGGCTTGCCATACGCTTTGATCTTGTGTCGCACCAGTGATGTGATATCCCGCGCTCTGGGTGTATGGGAGTAAACATGCAGAGCCAGCAGCTTACGTGAAAAGCCATCCAGAATTCCTACAACTGTCCAGCGGAACCAAAGCAGGCGAAGTGTCAGTAGATCAATATGCCAAACGCGGTTGGGGTATTTGGGCCGCAGAAGATGATACGGTTGAACCCCCGTCGGTTTGGCCATTGCCGGCTGCGCCCGGCGTAGTGGATTCTTGGGCTCGGTTTCACGCAGAATGCGTTGCGCGGTTGAACGGCTGATCTGAATACCCGCTCGCAAAATGTGGCGTGCTAGCGTACGGCTGCCGAATTCTTTCTCCGGACACAATCGGCGAAGCTCATGAACAGTCCAGCGGACTGCATCATCCAACCGATTCCAGACGATGACTCTGGCAAGCAAGCGTGAATTGCCGTGCCCTTCAACCGCTTTAATCCATAAACGCACGGTGTTGGGATGAATCACAAACCTTTCGGCGGTTCGCTGAATGCCCCATCCCCGCAGCCGGCGCAGTTGCAGAATGGCCAGGCGCTGTTCGGGCGGATAATCGGGTCTGCGATGAGAAGGGATCTGTTCCCGATGAGTACGGAGAATCTCCAACTCACGTCGCAACAAGGCTATTTCATCCAAAGCCTGATCGCGGTCCACCATCAAGCGCAGTACAGGCGAAGCGGCAGAGGCCAGACGCAAACGAGCCAGTTGATAGGCCTGACTCATGGCAATGGCGATGGAATCAACCAACCGAAATACGGTGGTTGATGCAAAGAGTGGCACTGAACTCCTCCTGGTGATCATCATCTTGGGCCGGATTGGCAAATCAAAATGCAGATGGTATCGCGGCTGAATTTGGAATAATATGATCATCGTATCATGTGGTATTAAAACCCAAGAGGTGGGACATAAGTGAACTTCCCTCCAGTTCAGTTGCCAAAGCATTCATCATTGCTGGCCCCAATGGCGCCGGCAAGACGACCTTTGCGCGGGAATTTTTACCTACGGAAGGTGAATGTCTCACCTTTATCAATGCGGATCTTATTGCAGCAGGACTCTCCCCATTCCGTCCTGAACAAAAAGCATTCGAAGCCTCGTACCTGATGCTTGAGCAGGTTCGACAAAGTGTGACCAAACATGAAGATTTTGCCATTGAAACGACTTTGGCGGGCCGTTCCTATTTGCGAATGATTCCTCAATGGCAAAAGGCCGGTTATCAAGTTAGATTATTATTTCTTGGGTTGCCTTCTGTGGATTTGGCCATAGAACGTGTTCGGCAGCGCGTCGTTCAAGGCGGCCACGATATCCCGGAAGAGGACATTCGGCGGCGATTTGAACGAGGTCTTGTGAACTTTCAAACACTCTACCGCCAGATCGTTGATGTTTGGCAGGAATATGACGCCAGCCAGTGGCCCCCTATTCTCCTGAATGAAGGAGGTAAGTGATGATACAGCAACTCGGCGAGTATGGTGATTTGGAAGGAAGCCGGAAGGCTATGATCCGTGCCGCACAACGCGCCGCAGAGATTGCCCGTCAGCACCATCAACCTTTGGTATTGTGGAGAGATGGGCGGGTTGTCAAAGTTATGCCTGATGATCTGCCGCCACTGCCGGAAGAAGCGCCGAGGCATCTGAAATTCGGTTAACAGAATAACTCATTGACTTTGCAGGACTTACGATAGGTGCCAAAACAATATTGACGACTCTCCATGAATCGCCAAAGTTTGAAAAGGGTTGCGTTCGGGGAGAATGACCCCGTCACAAACAAGTGGCGGGGTCTTTTGTTTAACGGCCACCCCGTCGCGTAACTATAGCACGTAACATAGCTTGCGACAAGGGGTTAAGACTCTCTGCCGGCTTTGCATGCGGGCAGTGCCGTTAACCACGAGAGTGCTACCCGACCGCTCTCCCGCCAAACTCTCAGACTCTCTGCCCGGCTCTTGGAAACGGGTTAACAGACCAGTTTCCTCCGGTCCCCGTTAGCAACCTGTTCGCACCTGGCAGACGAGCATGAGTGAACAACGGCTATAAATCATCCAGCGCTATCGCTTCGATGGACTGTTCCAGCCGATAGGAGTTGGCCGACCGTCCGATGATGCCGGCGCGCGATACATTTTTTTCTCCCAACTGCCCTATCGCATAAAGCAGTTGCTTGGCGTAGGACATGTCCGGATGGGCGGTAGTCTTAGCGTCGTAAATCTCAAAGTGCCCCGCCTGATGGATCAGAAAATCCACTTCCCGGTTCCGGTCGGCCCAGAAATGGCATTGCCAATATCCCTTGGCGGCCGTCTGGCGCTTGCGAATCTCGGAGAATACGTACGTCTCCCAGACCGCCGGGTAGGCCGGGGAGGAAAAAAGTTGCGCCTCCTCGTCAATATCTACCAGATGGCAGAGCAACCCCGAGTCGGCGAAATAAAGTTTGGGACTCTTCACCAGCGATTTGGTCTTGTTGGAGAACCACGGTTCGAGCAGCAGCACAATGTTGGACGCCTGCAACACTGAAAGCCATTGGCCGGCCGTGGAGGGGGCAATGCCCACATCGCGGGCCAGTTCCGCCTTGTTCAAGAGTTGTCCCGACCGCAGGGCGCACACACGGACGAATCTTTCAAAATCGCGCAGGCTCGAAACCGCCAGCAGCGTCCGCACATCGCGTTCCAGGTAGGTGGCGAGATAGGCGTGATAGAATTCCCGCGGCTCAATTTGGTGATTGACTGCCAACTCCGGATAGCCGCCGCGCAGGATATGGCCGGCCACGCTGGCCGGGTCGCCGCCGGCCAGTTCCCGCCGCGATAACGTCTCGAGTTCCAGCAATCCAATCCGCCCGGCGAGCGATTCGGCCGACTTGTCCATCAATTGCTGCTTCTGCGATCCGGTGAGCAGGAATCGCCCGTTCGCGCCACGGTCGCGGTCGATCAGCACTTTTAAGTGCCGGAAAAGACGTGGCGCGTATTGGGCCTCATCAATAATCAGCGGCGAAGGATTGCGCGTAAAAAACGCCTCCGGGTCGTTTTCCGCCTGCATGGCCTCGCTGGGCACGTCCAGAGAGACAAAGCGATGCTTGGGGAAGCAGTGCCGCAACAGAGAAGTTTTGCCCGTCTGCCGGGCTCCGGTAACCAGTACGGCGGGCCGGGTTTGCACCAGCTTGGCCAGTCTCGGCGAAATTTCTCGTTCAATCCACATACGCAAATGATACGATCCTATCGAACAATTTGCACGCCATAAAGTTTGGGAATAGACCAGACCATTTTCCGCCGGACCCCGCTGGCAACCTGTTTGCACCTACGGTGGAAGCGAACGTAAAAAAACGGCCGCTATCTGACGATTGTGGGAATAGGCCTGACGTTTTTCTGACGGTTATCTGCCCATTTCATGCCTTTTCTGCTCACAATCCCGTTTACGGCCAAAAATACAACGGTATAGGGGGCGATAGGCGCCCTTGGGGGAGCATGCCGTTGGCGCACCGAAATTCATTTCAATCTGCAAACCCATCGCCCGAAGGGCGCCGGAGGGAACTGGTCAATTTGCTCTCACAGGCGCTGGGGCGGCCGTATCGGCAAGATCTGTCTATTTCTTTGAAAAAGCCCGTCATTCAGCCCAATTTGCCTTGCATTCCTACCCCAAATGCCGCTCCTTATGACTTACGGGTTAACCAAACAGAGAACCCTGGGAGTGCGATATGAATGCCAATATCAGGGCAGAACTGGCCGAGCTTGAGAACATGACGGCGACGGAACTGCGAGAGCGCTACCGCCAGCTCTATGGTGAAGATTCGCGTTCGGGTAATCGACAGTGGCTGTTCCGCCGTTGCACCTGGCGGGTGCAGGCGCTGGCCGAGGGGGATCTGGATCAGCGAATTTTGCAAATTCGTGAGCATGCTGACCAGATCGCCAACGATGCGGACCTGCGGGTCATGGCGCCACGCGAAACTACTCCTGATTCCGCCGCGCCACGGCAGATCAAAAAGGTGAAGATTCGCCAGGAGAATCGTTTACCCTTGCCGGGGACGGTGCTGGTGCGGCCGTTCAAAGGGCGAGAGCATGTGGTGACGGTGCTGAGCGATGGCTTTGAATATGACAATCATATGTATAAATCGCTCACGGCCGTGGCGTATGCCATCAGCGGATCGCACTGGAACGGGTTTCATTTCTTTCGCGAGCAATTGAACTACACCAAGCGCGAGGAGGCCCGGCATGAGTGAATACCCGGCCAAGCAGACATCATCCAAACCTTCCCCCGTGCGCTGTGCGATTTACACGCGTAAAAGCACCGAGGAGAACCTGGAATTGGATTTTAATTCGCTCGATGCCCAGCGTGAGGCGGGCGAAGCCTACATTGCCAGCCAGAAGCATGCCGGCTGGGTGGCCATGCCGGATCATTATGATGATGGCGGTTTTTCGGGCGGAACGATTGACCGCCCAGGCTTCCAGCGTTTGATGGCGGATGTGGAGGAGGGCCGGATTGATTGCATCGTGGTCTACAAGATTGACCGTTTGAGCCGGTCGCTCATGGACTTTGCCCGAATCATGGAGATTCTGGACCGACGCAACGTTTCATTAGTCTCGATGACGCAGCAATTTAACACAACTTCCTCCATGGGCCGGCTCACATTAAACATTTTGCTTTCCTTCGCCCAGTTTGAACGAGAGATCATCTCGGAGCGCACGCGGGACAAGATCGCGGCGGCGCGGCGCAAGGGCAAATGGACCGGCGGACCGCCCATTCTGGGGTATGACCGGGTGCGTGATAACCGTGGCGCGCGCCTGGTGATTAATGAAGCCGAGGCCCAGCGCGTTCGGACAATCTTTATGCAATACCTGAAGGTCGGCTCGCTGATGAAAGTGGCAAATTGGCTTGGTGAGCAGCAGTGGCACAATAAGGTCTTCACCACGGCCAGCGGAAAAACGCGCGGCGGCACTCCGTTTGATAAGGCCACTCTCCAAAAATTACTCACCAACGTGCTCTACATAGGAAAGATCACATACGGCCAGGAGATTTATTCCGGTGAGCATACGGCCATCGTGGATGAGGATTTGTTCGGTCGGGTGCAGGGCCTGCTGGCGCGCAACCGCAACAGCGGCGGCAAATACCAGCGAAACAAATACGGCGCGCTGCTTAGGGGACTGGTCCGCTGCAAACATTGCGGCTGCGCCATGGTGCATCACTATGCCGCCAAGGGAAGCAAACGCTATCGCTATTACGTTTGCATGAAGGCGCTAAAACAGGGCTGGTCTTCCTGCCCCTATCCCTCGCTGCCAGCCGGTGAGCTGGAGCAATTTGTGATCGACCAGATCAAAACCACATGCAGCGATCCGGCCTTGTTGGCAGATGTAGTCAACCAGGCGCTGGAGCAACTCCGGCGGCAGATGGATGATAGCAAGCAGGCACGGGATTTTCAGGTCCAGCGTGTCAAGCGGATCAATGAGGATCTTGGCCAGCTGGCCCGCATGCCGGATGCACCGGGAGCAGGGGCGGAACTGGCCACTTTGCAAGAAGAACTGCAAAAAGCGGAAGCGACGTTATTGGAAACCCATCGCCAGATTGCGGTTTTGGAAGAGCGCATGGTGAGCCGGGATGAACTGACCGGCGCGTTTGAAGCCTTTAATCCCATGTGGGAGCGGATGGAGCCGGATGAGCGGGCGCGGCTGATTCACCTGCTGGTGCAGAACGTTGAATACGATGGCGCGGCGGGCGCCATCACCATCATGTATCACCCCAGCGGACTCTCGGCTCTGCGGGATGCGGAGGAACCGGCATATGTCTGAAATGGGAGTAACGCAACGTTATACCCCAGCATTTGTGCAGAAGCACAACCAGCGGCGCACGGCGCAGCCGGAAACGGCCCCGGCAAACTTCCACGGTCGCGTCCCCCGCCTGGCGCGGCTGATGGCCTTGGCGATCCGTTTTGATCATCTGCTGGCCACGGGCGCGGTGCGCGATCAGGCCGAGCTGGCGGAACTGGGCCATGTGACCCGTGCCCGCGTGACGCAGATCATGAACCTGCTGCATCTGGCGCCGGATATTCAGGAAGAAATTCTCTCATTGCCGCCGGTGGAGACCGGCCGCGATCCGGTCCGGGAACGGTATATCCGCGATATCGCGGCGGAAGTATCGTGGCCCAGGCAACGCCAGATGTGGACGATGAGAATAGGAAGACGCCCATCGCCTCTGGCAGGCAACCCATCCCCAATCTCATCGTGCCTGTAGATTGAACTGAGTAGAATGCGAACAATGCCGTTTTTGACGTTTTCGTTTGCGAGTCCTTGTCAACACTTCATCCGAGTAATTTTTTTACTGCCTGATGGCGATTCATTCTCGACGTTATTTTTCGAGATGTTATGCTACTCCGGCATGAAGATACGAAAACGACCCCAGTCTGATCTGACCACCTCTGAAACTGAACGCTACGGCGCAATTTTAAAGGAGGTTAGTGATCTTCTTGAAACCGCGCGACGCGCTTCGGCAAGAGCTGTCAACGCCATCCTGACCGCAACGTACTGGCAGATC
Source organism: uncultured Phycisphaeraceae bacterium (assembly GCA_964610975.1). Lineage (GTDB taxonomy): Bacteria > Planctomycetota > Phycisphaerae > WQYP01 > WQYP01 > CAZSYN01. The sequence goes on along the minus strand of CAZSYN010000007.1, from coordinate 90,227 downwards.
GGCCGGCGCATCGTGGAGGCCGAGCAAGCCGGGCAAAACCGCGCCGAATATGGTGAACGGCTCATCGAGCGGCTTTCGAGTGATTTGACGCAGCGATTTGGCCGTGGCTTCGGATATGTCAATCTCACTCAAATGCGTCGATTTTATCTTGGCTGGCCCATGAAAAAGATTCTTCAGACGACGTCTGAAGAATTGATTTGGGGAAAGCGGCGGCTACAGGAATCGGCCGGCCAAAAACTTCAGACGGCATCTGAAGTATTCCCCCTGCCTTGGTCCCACTATGTTCGATTACTTGCGGTTGAAAACGAGCCAGCCCGCCGCTTTTATGAAACGGAAGCGCTTCGCGGCGGCTGGACGGTCAAACAACTCGAACGCCAGATAGGATCGGCTTTCTACGAACGTACGGCATTGAGTCGCAACAAAGCGGCCATGCTGACCAAACATAATCGCCCAAAAACCGAAGACGCGGTCACGGCGGAAGAACAAATCAAAGATCCCTTCGTGCTGGAATTTCTGGGACTTAAAGATGAATACTCGGAATCCACGCTGGAGGAGGCCCTGATACAGCATCTGGAAACGTTTCTGCTGGAACTGGGCGGTGATTTTACGTTTGTCGGGCGTCAGCGGCGCCTGCGTATTGGCGACACGTGGTATCGCATTGATCTGATCTTTTTCCACCGCCGACTGCGGTGTTTGGTCATTATCGACCTCAAGACCACGGCGTTCACCCATGCCGATGCCGGACAAATGCACCTGTATTGCAATTATGCCAGGGAGCACTGGGTTCTGCCGGATGAGAATCCTCCCGTGGGACTTATTCTCTGCACCCAAAAGGATGCCGCGCTGGCCCATTACGCCTTGGAAAATCTTCCAAGCCGGGTTATGGCCGCCCAATACAAGATGACACTCCCGAAAGAAAAAGAAATTGCTGCGGAACTGGAAAAGACCCGCAAGGCACTTGAGGGTAAGTAAACGTTTCCACTCCGGACATGGTTGATATCGCTTTCGTAAATAGGGCAGTAACGTGCCGACTCGCCAACCCCCGCTCCGGTCTGCTCCACATTATCACATGGTCCGCATCATTGCATTCTGCCGCCATATCCCTCTCAATACCCCTATCGATAGAAACAAAAAATTTAACAATTAGCGCAAAACATTGTTACGTAAGACGTTGTGTATGGGGTAAAAACATTACCTAATAAAATACAAACTTTTCACTTGTCTCAAGCTCGAATCAGTAGTAATTTGTTTTGTATATGTTAGGTATCGGTTGACACTGGCAAGTTACTGTTGAGGGGCGTCATGGCGGGCCATTTTAAGCTGCGGCATTTTTGTCATCCTTCCATTCTGAGGCAAATCGATCCCGGTTTGCTGGTACGGTTTTTGGAGCCTTTCGCGGATTTTTTCAAGGCGCGCGGCCTGGTGCTGGGGAATGAAACTCCGGTCTATTACGACTTCCTGGCGGGGATTCTCATGTCGCCGGATGAAAACACGCCTGACGCACTGCTCGACGCGCTGTTTTTCATTGACGAACTCTCCACGCCGGATTCTTTTGAGGATTTGCGTACCGAAGCTGTGAATCAGAACCTTGACCTGGGCTTAGGCGATCACATCAGCCCGGCGGATCTGGCGGTTAGGGTATGGCTGGCCAATCCGGATATTCTGGAGAGCCTGCATGCTGAGCGTTTTTTGATCAAGCCCAAGTCATTTCAGTCATTTTTATCCACTGCGGCCCATTTACCGGAAATCAACACATTGCCGGCGGCATCATACATGCAGGCAGCCGAAAACGACCTCAACGACTGGTTTGAAACCCGCAAGCGCGGCCGGGGGACGCGGATCTTTTCGTTTCTTCGCAAGGACGGTTTGTGGTTTTTGATTCGTCATGGCCAGCCGTTCAAGCGGGAAGGAGCTATTGAAAATGGCCAGTCGGCCAGCGTGTATTACCGTCCCGAGAAATTCGATGTCCTGGTTTATCATCCGGATTTAGGTGAGCTGGCCATTCATGCCGGTACCAAGGGTGAGAAGCTGGCTTATTGCCGGTGCCTGGGCAAGCATGTGTTTGGAAGCGATACGTTCTTTGATACCCTGGGCATTGAGGGAAAGCTGACCCTTGAGCCGATCATCGAACAGCAGAAAGCCTGCCTATGCTGCCGCGATATTGAAGGGATTGAGGAGATCCGCCTGGTGGAACTTCAGTTCCGGCATGATGTGATGCAATATCACGTGGAAGTGCATAGAGCCGATGACGTATTGAATGCCATGGAGCAGATCGGCCGCATCATTCCGCATGGCGCTAAGTTGCTGCGGGCGGGCTTTCGTGTGAAGTTCGCGGATTCTCTTCGCCCGCGCACCGTGATCATCCGCCCGCCCAATGTCACGATCTTTGATCGGGAATCGGATGGGGAGTTGCTCTCCCGCTGGATGAATGCGCGGGGCTTTGTGCGCACAGGTAATGGTTATGTCCGCTCCCTTATGGCAGTTGCTTGAATCGCGACGACATCTTGTGGCGGTCATGGCCGAGTGGCGCAGCCGCATGCAGGATTGTTTTCCCGCGATTAAGCCGTTATTGCAACCGACGGATCGATGGGCCACGTCGTATCCCGCTTCTTATCCGCATCAGCTTCCTTGGCGGGTGGTACGGTATCGGAACGGGAGCATGGCGGCTATTGATACCGAGGATAGCAGCAATAAAATTCAGCTCAATGCTGCGGATCTGGTGTTCTATGAGCTGGACCGGCGAAAACTCCGGCAGGTCTTGTGCCAGACGCTGGGACTGGTCTGCTCCAAAGCTGAAATCACGCATGATCTGATGATCTTGGGAAACTGGGAACCCAAGCCGGCCGCGGCATTTCCAGTGATCATGGTTTGCGGGCAGTCGGCACGTGATGTGAATGACGCAATTCGTTTATATATTGCCGACGCCAAGACACCCGCCATCCTTCTGACCCCGACACGGGATTTGTGGGGCGCCGACCTGCCGGATCGCTGCCGTGAGGCCCGGTGTCTGCTGATCTCCCTGAATGACATCATCACGCACAATGGAACAACGCTTGTTGCCGGCGATTCCTGGCCATCCCATCAGGCGGCATGGATGGGGCAGCTTCACCTGCCGGAAAACTTTCAAAACAAGCGTCCCAAACGCAAACGCACGGAGCGGGCGGTCAAAATTGAAGCCATCCGCCGCGAGTTACTGGAGCACATCCGAGCCTCGCATCGACACGCCAACGACCTCTACGAGAGCGGCCAGTCGGCAGAATTGCTGCCCCGGCCCTCCAAGAGCGAACTGGCGTTGCGGGCCGGCGTTCAATCGTATGACATCACCCGGTGCTTTAACGACGATCCGCAAATCCGAAAACTCTGGGAAATCGCCGCCAACCTGGACGACGTGCTGAATTTCGGATCGTAATTCTCTTTGCAGTTTAGCCACGAACTCTTGCACTTAGCGCTCTGATGCGCAAGTGCAAGAGTTTTTTTATGGGCTTCAATGCCCTGTCAATTGGCCGTTTTCTGATTTTTTGCACTTTCAACTTGCGCTTATCTGCAAATCGCCTGGGGGTTGAAGGCTGTCTGTTGTGGACGGCCGCTCCATTCTCTCCCTCCAGGAGTTTGCAGATGCTTTTATCTTCCTCACCGGCTGATTCCGAGTTCCTTTCCGATTCCGCGGCCCAGCGCATCAACTTCCGCGTGGCGCGGCTGGGATGCAAGTTTTGTCTTTCGCGTGCAGATCAGAAAGATTTGCGGCAGGATTTTTGGATGATCCTGATTCGCGCCGCCCGGCGTTACGATCCGACCCGATGCCCATTGGACCGCTACATCACGATGGTTCTCAATGTCCGCTATAAGTTTCATGTGCGCGAATTTAAACACGCACGCAAGGCCCAGGTGATAAACGCCATCTCGCTGGAAGATGTGGGAGAGCAAATCACAGCATTTATCGTTGATCCGGCGGCCGAATTGACGCTTGCGCAGATCGATACGGCATTGGATGTCCAGCATGTACTCCAGACGCTCCCGGCTCAGGATAAACATATCTGCCAGATGGTCATGACAAGTAAATCTCCCTATGAGGCCGCGCAGCGGCTGGGAGTCTTCCCTTCAGCGGTCTATCGCACGCTCAAAAGGCTCCGGCCCGTCTTTGCCCAGATCGCACCGACCGCTGTTTTGTGATTTTTCTGCTCACAATCGTCCCAAAGCCCAAAAATACAACTATAGGAGGAGTGAATTTTGAATACCATGGACCAACCCACACCAATCAACCTGGATCTGCTCATTCACGAGCCGGCGGAAAAGTACCACGCGGCCAGAGTGAATTACCTGACCAGTCACCGGCTGGCGGACTTTCGGCGCTGCCCGCAGCTTTACCTGCGAAAACAGTCGGGGCAGATCGCCGATGAGGATCGCCCGGCGTACCAGATCGGCCGGGCCGCTCACACGCTGATTCTGGAAGGCCGCAAGAAACTGCTCTCTGAGTATGCCATCGGCGGGCCGGTGAATCCGAAAACCGGCGAGCCGTATGGCGCCGCCACCAAGGCTTTTGCTGAGTGGGCGATGGCGCAGGGCAAGCCGGTGATCACCACCGACCAGGCGCGGATGATCGACCAGATGGCCGAGGGGGTGATGAGCCAGAGCATCGCGCGGCAGTTGCTCTCCAAAGGAATTGCCGAGGCCGTGACGCGCTGTCAGTGGCATGGCGTAGCATGCCAGATCCGGCTGGACTGGTTCTCGCTGGTGGCCGGCGCGGCGATTGTGGATCTCAAGACCTGCGACGATCTGACCTGGTTTGAGGCGGATGCCCGGCGGTATGGATACACGCATCAACTGGCGTTTTACAGGTCGATTCTGGCGGCGGCTGCACGGATGGATCCGCGTGAAATTCCGGTGCATCTGATTGCGGTGGAGAAAAAGCAGCCGTTCCGCTGCGGCGTCTGGAAGATCGGCGAAGAGGTGCTGGCAACGGCCGCGCGGGAAAACGAAATTGCCATCCAGCAGTTGCGGCAATGCCGGCAGAGCGGCTTTTGGCCTACCGGTTATGAAGAGCCGCGAACGTTGGCCTGGGTCTGACCTACATGGCGCGGCCCGGCTGGTCGACCGACCCCGGCTTTTATGAACGAATCATTATCCCCATAGGAGAATTTAAGCATGAGCCTGTTATCGCAAATTCACGTTGGCAAACGGCCGGCGCCCCGGCGCTGCATGATTCACGGCGTGCAGGGCGTGGGCAAGAGCACCTGGGCGGCCGCCAGTGACCATCCGATTTTCATCCAGACCGAGGACGGCCTGGGTGAGATCAATTGTGCCAAGTTCCCGCTGGCACGCAGTTTTGGTGAAGTGATGGCGGCGCTGGAAGAACTGCGCGGCACGCCACATGACTTTAAGACCGTGGTCATCGACAGTCTTGATTGGCTCGAACGCTTGATCTGGGCGGAGGTCTGCACGGCTGAGAATGTCAGCAACATCGAAAAGATCGGCTTCCAGAAGGGATATACCTACGCGCTGAACTACTGGCGGCCGTTTCTGGATGCCCTGGATCTGCTGCGCCGCGAGCGCGGCATGGCGATTGTTTTGATCGCCCATACCAAGATCGAGAAATTCCAGACCCCGGAGGATTCAGCGTTTGATCGCTTCTCTCCGCGCCTGCACAAGCTGGCCAGCGCGTTGATTGCCGAATGGACCGATGAACTGTTTTTCGCCTGCTACAGCAGCGCCACGGATCCCAAGAAAGTCAAGAATGTCACCCCTGAGCGCATCATGCGGACCAGCGAGGGGCCGACGCATGTGGCTAAGAACCGGCTGAACATGCCGCCCGAATTGCCCTTGGAGTGGGAAGCTTATCGATATTTCCAGCAGCAGGCGCATGCAGCGGTATCAATCGCAACCAATGTATTACCGATGAACACCGTTGCATCGGCGACAGAAACCGCCACCTCCTAACACCAATATGTACCACCGTTTCTGATCTTATTTTGCCATCATCACAAGGAGCCAATTATGGCCAATCTCAATGGTTTTAATGCCAATGAAGTGGAGCCCTCAAAAGCTTTCGATCCCGTTCCGGCCGGCAAGTATCTTGCCGCCATCGTCGCTTCGGAACAAAAGCCTACGAAAAATGGCAGCGGACAATACCTGGAACTTCAATTTGAAATCCTGGAGGGTCCGTACAAAGGGCGCATGGTGTGGCACCGGTTGTGCCTCCAGCATCCGAATCCGGTCACGACGCAAATTGCTCGTGGGCAATTGTCGGCCCTATGTCGCTGTGTCAGTGTGATGCAGCCGCGCGACTCTGCGGAATTGCACAATTTGCCGGTGGTTCTTGTCGTGAAACTCAAAAACCGTAAAGACACCAATGAACCGGCCAATGAAATTCGTGGTTTTGAGAAATATGAGCGTAACAGCCAAACACCGCAGGCTGCCACCAATCCCGCTGGCGGCAATCCGTACGCCGGAACAACCCCGCCCTGGAAACGCTAAGGAGTACCGCCATGGAGAATCTTGCGATCACTGACTCCGAGCGCGTGGTGGAACTCGCTGAGAGCATGGATGGGATTGTCATCCGAACATTTTACGCCATCTATGATCCGGAGTTTGAGCACTGGATGAGTGATGAACCTTTTGATGGCGTGATTTGGACCAAGGATCCGTGCCGGCGGAAAAACTTCGCGTGCCAGTTGGAAGCTGAAGCGTATCTGGCGGAATTCATGGATTGGCGAGACGTGCCGCAGGAGCGTGAAGCGACATGAATCTGGCCCACCATCATGATCGGCGGCATTCTCGTGACATGGTGAGGCTGGGCTGTGTGAGGCGAGGTGTGGCAAGGCGCCCGCGCCGGTGGAAACATCGGCGCAGGCCTTTGAGAAACAATCATTGGGGAATATTACATGAGTACGGCAATGGCCATCGGACCGGATGTGACCAACGGTGCGGCCAGAACACTTGAGCTTTCTGCGCCATACCGTGTGGAAATTGTTTTGCGGGGTGAAGCGGATCTGCTCCTGCACCGCTGGAACTGCCAGGCGGTTGAAGCGAAAGCCAAATCCGCCAAGGGATCGGCGGCCAAAAAGACCGACGACATCGAATCGTATGTTTATCGCAATGAAAATCGTGAGTTATGTGTGCCCGGTGAATATGTTCGCCAGGCCGTTATCGGCGCGGCCAAGTTTCGTCAGGACCCGCGCTCGCCGCGCAAGAGCGCGGTCGATCTGGTCAAAGCAGCCGTCGTCAATTTAACGCCCCTGGCCAGCTTGGGTATTCGGGCCTGGGATTACGAACATCAATGCCGGGTGCAAATACAGCGCAGTGGCATCACGCGTGTGCGGCCGGCGATCAAGGCCGGTTGGACGGCGCGGTTTATCTTCCTGGTGAATCTGCCAGAGTATGTATCTCCGGAACTGCTTCACGCTTTACTCACCGATGCCGGGCGCCTGATCGGCATTGCGGATTTTCGTCCGACTTACGGTCGCTTCCAGGTGACGCACTTCGAGGTGCTTAAGGAATAGCATCGGCACTGCGGCCAATCATTCCCATACAAAATCACACGGTCATGGAAGTATGAGCGTGGTGATACGTATAGCACACAGACCAATGCCAAGACAAGGTGTGGTTGGATCGGGTGCGGCATGGTTGGGCACGACGTGGCGTGGCGGGGTTTGGTTGGGCATGGCGAGGCGTCCGCGCCGGTGGAACCATTAGCGCCGGTCTTTGATGGAAAGATCATCGGTTTCAAGTGATCCAAGAGTCGTCACAGAAAAATGTTTATTTCAACGAACCCACCTTTCGATGGGACTTCCCGTCAGCGGTTCTCACTGGCGGGAATCCCATGATGATATTTCTTGAGGTGCGACCATGAAAGAGAAACTGCCATCAGAAATTCAAAGCGAACTGCTTGGCGCCGCATTGCGTTATTGCGCGGTGGCGGACTGGTTCGAATCTTTCCCTTGTACTTGGCGCAAACAAATGTCTCTTTGCGAGGCGATGGCGATTTTCAATCGGGCAGAGGCAGATTTACGCGCCGCCGGGAATCGCGCGCTGCGCCGGGCGGGGCATCGTGATCTGGTGTTGCAGGCAAGCAGTATACCTGAGGTGGCGCGGTGAATCTGTTCAAACCTGAACATAAGCTGCTGACATTGCGGCCGTACCAGCGCGAAGCCGTTGATGCTGTCTACCGGCATCTGCGAGAGCGAGAGGATAACCCGTGCGTGGTCTTACCCACAGGCGGAGGCAAAGCCTTGCTCATTGCGCAGATCTGCATGGACACCGTGATGTGGTCAGGTCGCGCGCTGGTATTGGCGCATGTGCGCGAACTGCTGGAGCAGGCGGCGGAGAAAATCCAGATTCTGGCGCCATCCCTGGATGTCGGTATTTTCTCCGCAGGTTTGGGACGGCGTGATACGAAGCATTCTGTCCTTGTCGCCGGCATCCAGTCGGTGTACCAGAAATCCGATCAACTGGGGCATTTTGATCTGATTATCGTAGACGAGGCGCATCTTATTACCCTGGAAGGCGACGGGATGTACCGGCATTTTCTGGAGGACGCCCGGAAGATCAATCCGCATCTGCGGGTGATTGGTTTGACCGCCACGCCATTCCGCATGTCTAGCGGGCCGATCTGCGTGCCGCCGCCGGAGGGCATCCTTAACAGCGTCTGCTATGAGATCGGCGTGCGGGAACTGATCCGGAACGGCTATTTGTCGCCGCTGAAATCCAAAGCGGGCAAGGTGAAGGCCAATACCAGCGATCTGCACGTGCGCGGCGGCGAGTTTGTTGCCGGTGAAGTGGAAGCGCTGATGGATCAGGAGATGCTGGTTCACTCGGCGTGCAAGGAGATTGTTGAACTCACTCAAGAGCGTAAGGCTTGTTTGATCTTCACGTCGGGTGTCAAGCATGGCCAGCATGTGGCCAAGCTGATTGAACAATACGCCCAGCAGGAATGCGGGTTTATTGACGGCCAGACGCCGAGCATCTTTCGCGATCAGCTTATCCGGCGATTCCGTGATGGCCAACTGAAGTACCTGGCCAATGTGAATGTGCTGACCACCGGCTTTGATGCGCCGAATATTGATTGCGTGGCGTTATTGCGACCGACCATGTCGCCGGGTTTGTATTACCAGCAGGTTGGCAGAGGTTTCCGCATATGTCCTGGCAAGACCGATTGCTTGATTCTGGATTATGGCGGCAACGTATTGCGCCATGGGCCAGTGGATCAGATCCGGGTGAGCGATCCTGCCGCCAAGGGCACAGGTATCGCGCCAGCGAAGGAATGCCCGCAGTGCCATGCGCTCATCGCCACGGGATATGCCAGGTGTCCAGAATGCGGTTATGAATTTCCGCCGCCGGAACGATTGGCGCACGATGGCGAGGCCGCCGCTAATGGCGTACTGACCGGGCAGGTCACGCTTAATGATTACGTCGTGCGGAGCGTTCAGTACTCTGTGCATGTGAAGCGAGATGCGGCGTCCGGTGCGCCGCGGTCCTTACGCGTCGATTATGAAATCGGCTTTTACAAGTACAAATCGGAATGGATCTGCCTGGAGCACACCGGCTATGCACGGCAGAAGGCCGAGGTTTGGTGGAAACAGCGCTCCCATGTACCGGTACCGGATAGCGTAGACGAAGCAGTACAACTGGCGCAGTCCGGCGCACTGGCCGACGTGCAATCCATCACCGTGCGCAGCGTGGCCGGCGAGAAATACGACCGCATCGTGGATTACCAGCTCGGAGATATTCCCGATCCGGTGGCGCTGGGTATCGCAGCGATTAATCCAGTGGCACTGGAGGAGCCTGTAAACGACGGCGAGTGGGATCGTGATTCATCTGAGCCAGAGCCGGCCATAGCCGAAGACGACATTCCATTTTGAGACGGGCGTGAGATGTCATTACAGGAAACAGCCATTATCTACCAGCGCGCGGGTTTGAGCGTACTGCCAGCGTCGCGAGCGCAGAAAAGGCCCGCGCTTGCTGGCTGGAAGGAATACCAAGCCAAACTGCCGACCGAAGCAGAGATCTCGGCGTGGTTTGCCAATGATCATGATTCGCTTTGCGTGGTGACCGGCGGCGTATCGGGCAATTTGGAATTGCTTGATTTCGACAACGGTGGTGAGCTTTTTGATCGCTGGGCAGCACTGGTTGAGGCGGAAGCGCCCGGCCTGATGGGCCGCGTGGTCATCGAGCAATCGCAATCGGGTGGATGGCACGTGATTTACCGGTGCACGGAAGCGGTTTGCGGCAATATCCACCTGGCGCAGCGCGCGGTAGTGGCCAAGGATGAGTCGCCGATCGTGCTGGCGGGAAAATCGTACAAACCGCGCCGCAATGCCGCCGGCCACTGGGAGATTATTCTCACGCTGGTTGAGACCCGTGGTGAAGGTGGCTTGTTCCTTTGCCACCCCACGCCAGGCTACCAGATTGTGCAGGGGGAAATCAGCGATCCGCCGGTGCTCGCTGCGGCCGAGCGCGAGATTCTGCTGGAAGCGGCATGGTCACTCAATGAACTGATCCCATCGCCCGTGGCTGTGCCAACGGATCCGATTGCGCCCGCCGCCGGGCATGAGCGGCCCGGTGACGCCTATAACCAGTGTGGCGATGTCGTCGCGCTGCTCAAGGCGCACGGCTGGACGCTTGCGCGTGATGGCGAAAACCAATGTTGGCGCCGGCCAGGCAAAACACAGGGCTGGAGCGCCACGCTCAAGGGGCGGGTGTTTTATGTCTTCAGTTCCAACGCGGCTCCGTTTGAATCCGACCGCGCCTACGGCCCCTTTGCCGTGTACACGCTGCTGGAACATGGCGGCGATTACACGCGTGCCGCCTCCGCGCTGCGGTCACAGGGCTATGGCGCCGATGTCATGCCCACAAATACTACCTTCGGTGTGCAGCCGGAGCCGCTGTTACCCCAGCCTCAGAGCATCATGGATCTGGTAGCGGCTTATCCGCAGGAGCGTCCGCCGCTGATTCACGGCCTCCTGCGGCGTGGTGAAACTGCCAACCTGGTTGCAGCGGCCAAATGCGGCAAGTCCTGGATGTCGCTGGATCTGGCGCTGGCGGTCGCCACGGGCGGACTATTTCTCGGTACGTTTCAATGTGAACCCGGCCGGGTGCTGCTGATTGACAACGAATTGCATAGGGAAACCCTGGCCCATCGCATGCCCAAGGTCATGGCCGCCCGCAACATCGGCATGGGACTGGTGGGTCGGAAGATCTTTGTGGAAAGCCTGCGCGGCAAACTGCGTGACCTGCCGGGCATGGAAGGGTATTTCCGAAGCCTGGAGCCGGGACGTTTTGATCTGATTGTCTGCGATGCCTTCTATCGCTTTTTACCCAGCGGCATGGATGAAAATGACAACGGCGCCATGGCGGGATTGTACAACCTCATCGACCGCTATGCCCAGATCACCGGCAGCAGCTTTGTATTGATCCATCACACCAGTAAAGGGGATCAGTCGCAAAAATCAATTACCGACGTCGGATCAGGCGCCGGAGCGCAAAGCCGCGCGCCGGATGCCCACATCGCCCTGCGCTGGCACGAGGAAGAAGGGTGCGCGGTATTTCAGGCCGAAGTGCGCTCATGGCCCCAACCCGCCGCCTTGTGTCTGCGTTGGCAATACCCGCTGTGGCTGCCCGAACCAAGCCTTGATCCCACGGCGCTGCGTTCACCCGGCTCTAGAAAGAGCACGGCGTCAGTACCCAAAACCGATGACTGGACGCCCGCGCGGTTTGCAGAAAAGTTTATCAGCACGACTCCCCATGCCCAGGCTTCAATTTTGGCCAAAGCCCAGGAAGCCGGCCTGACCGCGCGGCGCGCCAAGTCCCTGCTGGCGGTGGCCGAGGAGGATGGTTTGATCCATCGCTGGCGCATCGGACCGGCCAATCGGGCGGACTTTTCAACCCTGCCGCAGTCACCCAAAAGCGAAAAAACAGCCGAGCGGTCAGTCACGCACACCCCCCACACCCCCCTTAGGCGCGGAGAGGACCGCGCCTAAAGGGAAAGGCCTTTGTGCGCGTGTGACTGACCGCTCTGCAAAAGAAGGAAGTAGGTTGTGATCGTTCATAGAAGCGAATCAAACAAGGAAGGATTAGCCCGTAAACACGAATTATTCACAATAATGTTCATTTATAGCCGCAAATATTCGCAAATAGGTACTCCGGGCCAAAAACTCGTTTTGTGAGGCGCGGGGGAACGCTCGCCGAGCATGACAGAGTTGTCTGAGGCAATAAAAATTTTTCACTCGGAGATGGCATGTTACGCCAAACGCAAGAGTTACAACTGAAAACGGCAGTTTTAGAAGTGTTTACACCCAGTGCAAAAACGCAGCGTTTGCTGGATTGCTTGAACTGCTGGCAAGAGGGATGGTCCCTGCGCCAGATCGCCCAGAAGTTTCATATCAGCCACACCCGCGTGCGGACGATTCTCCACGATGTTGGTTGCGATGTCACCCTGCGTATGGTGGCCGACGGTGAGTTGCCGCGCCACCGTGTGCCTGCCGAGCGCGTAAAGCAGGCCCTGGCGATGTTGGATCACCCGCGTTTTACCCGGCTCACGCGCCGGCAAAAATCAGCGCTCGCCTGGACGGCTTTGGGTTTGACCTCCCGCCAGATCGCACGCCGTACGGGTGTTACACCGCAATGCGTGCGTGCTGCGTTTACCGCCGCCAGTTTCAAATTAGCTTCGCATCGCCAAAAGCCGACCGGCCCGCCACCAGCGGAAGAATCCGCCACCGCGATGCCGGAGTTGTGTTGGGATGGTTTGCTTGAAATTGACACCTCAAATCTTTGAAAACAGGGAGAAGTTTATGCAGATCGAGCTGCGCCCCATGGACCAGATCAAGCCGTACCCCGGCAACCCGCGCCAAAACGATGAAGCGGTGGATGCCGTGGCGGCAAGTTTGAAGGAATTCGGTTTCCGCCAGCCAATCGTCGTGGACACCGAAGGTGTTATCATCGTCGGCCACACGCGCTACAAGGCGGCGCTCAAGCTGGGGCTCAAGCAGATTCCCGTACATGTTGCCACGGATTTATCACCCGCGCAGGTAAAAGCTTACCGGATCACCGATAATCAGACAGCCACACTTGCTGAATGGGATTATGAACTTCTGCCCATTGAACTCTCCGGCCTGCAGGAAATGAATTTTGACCTGGGCATGCTGGGTTTTGATTCCGAAGAACTCTCGCGCCTGATGTCGGGCGACGTACAGCAGGGACTCACTGATCCGGACGATGTGCCGGAACCGCCGGATGAAGCGATCAGCAAACCGGGCGACCTGTGGATTTTGGGCAACCATCGTTTGCTCTGCGGCGATAGCAGCAAGGCGGACGACGTAGACCGCCTGCTGGATGGCCAGCCGGTTCATCTTTGTAATTGTGATCCGCCCTACGGGGTGCGCGTGGAACCGCGCAGCAACAATGCGATTGCAGCCGGTTTGTCATCCTTCCAGGCGACCAACGCCAAACCACAGACCCATCACCAGGGGCTTGATCTCGCTCGCCATCCGGAGAAAGCCAAGCCCACCCAGAAGAAGCTGCGCGCCAAGGATCGGCCTTTGGCCAACGATTTTGTTTCTGATGAGGAGTTTGACCGGTTGCTTGATGCCTGGTTTGGCAACATCGCCCGCGTGCTGCTAGCCGGGCGCGGGTTTTACATCTGGGGCGGCTATGCCAACTGCGCCAACTATCCGCCGTTCCTCGAAAAGCATGAGTTGTATTTCAGCCAGGCGATCATCTGGGTGAAAGAACACCCGGTGCTCACGCGGAAAGATTTCATGGGGAATCACGAGTGGTGCTTTTACGGCTGGAAACAAGGCGCGGCGCATAAGTTCTACGGGCCGAACAACGCCACCGACGTCTGGCCGGTCAAAAAGATCAATCCGCAGAGCATGCAGCATTTAACTCAGAAACCGGTGGAACTGGCTCTCCGCGCCATGGAATATTCTTCCCTCAGCGGTGAAAACGTACTGGATCTCTTCGGCGGCAGCGGTAGCACCCTGATCGCCGCCGAGCAAACCGGCCGTCGGGCGTTTTTAATGGAACTCGATCCCCTCTACGCGGACCTCATTGCGGACCGCTACCAGCGTTTCACCGGCCAGCCCGCCGTGCTGGAGCGCACGGGGCACTCGCCAATCCCCATGAAACCACGCGAGGAGGCAATGCGATGAGACCTCCGGCTCGCGGCACCATCACGGAGTATGGCTACCGGCGCGTGCGGCGTCCGGGGAGTCGTCGGCTCGTGATGGAGCATGTCGTGGTGTGGGAAGATCACCACGGCCCGGTCCCGGAAGGGATGGAAATCCATCACATCAACGGCGACAAGCTCGACAACCGGATCGAGAACCTCTGTCTGGTCACCCGGCTGACGCACAAGCGCATCCACGGTCGGTGTTACCGCACGGGAGACACCTGGTGGAAGCGATGCCGCCGCTGCCGCTGGTATAAGCGGGTGGCGGATGAATTCTATGTCTACCCCGGCACCACGGGCGTCATGGGCGTCTGCAAGCGCTGCGCCAGCGAATTGGCGGTGGAGAACAAGCGGCAGCATCGAGCGAATGAAACTTTGTGGTCGGAGAAAACCCCGGTCACCGTGGCCGGGGTGAAAGGAAACCTATGAGCAGTCTCGGTTTAGCATTAGTTTTTCCGCAAGACAAACAAGCCGCGGTTGGTTTTCTTAAAGCGGGCTTGCTCACCCTTGGCGGCTATCTCTCTTATGAGGGACGAATAAATTGTGGCCGATGGCGTTCGTCCCTGCGTGGTCCAGAGACCCTGCGCGATCATCCGTTCCACGATCATCCGGGTGTTCAGCGGCATCTCGGCCTCGGCCAGGATTTTGGCGGCGGCGTCCAGCGCCGACATCTTTTTCTCGACCGGTGGAGCTGGTTGCTTATCGGCAACTTCGGGCGCCGGGTTTGTTTCTGCACTACCAGGTGCCTGCGTTTCTTCAATCTTGCTGTCCCGCTCCTGGTTGATGATTGCCGCCTGCTCGCGCCAGGGGCGTTTCTTGCCGCCCTGTTTTCCCTTCAGGGCGGCAATGGCCTCGCGGCCGCTGAGGATGGGCGAACGCTTAGTTTTGGCGGCGCTGGTTTTGGAAACAGTTTTCTTACGCTTGGACATGTGACATTCTCCTTTGTTTAAAGTGTCCATTCCAGAGACATTCAGCCATGCTTTTGATGTTATATCAAGGTGAATGCATATAAATTCTGAGGGATTCACAATGCTAAATGAAGCGACGAAGGTGAACCCGTTATCCCTTTCCGTAGAGGAACTGGCACGCATGCTGTCAGCCGCCGGTGGGAAAAAGGTCACGCCGGAAGAAATCAAAGCGGATGTCGACGCCGGCGCGCCGTTGGAGCGTAACGGACGCATGAATTTAGTGCATTACATGGCGTGGCTGATGCGGGAGATGCAATCCAGGTGAAAATGGATCCCCGACAACTTCGCGTGGCCGAGGTCGTGCGGCTGCTGAACTCCACGCCGCTGGGCGAGGTGGCTGGGCCGCATGTGGTGTATCGGCACCTGAACCGAGCGGCGTACCGCATCGGTGATGGGCGACGTATCGATCTTGTCCGTTACGCGGCGTGGCTGTTTCATGCGCGGCATGAATCCTTTGAGCCGGGGTGGACGGAGAAGAATTACGCGGCGCACAAAGAGGCGGTCAATGCGCGCAGCCGGGGGATGTCGGAATCCTCGCGCGATATTACCCAGGAGAACTGGATCCATGCGCCGGTGGACCTGGAACGTAAGGAACGTTGCCGCCGGTCCTTCCGTCTATTTTGCGAGTTGTACTTTCTACAGACGTTTCATCTGGCCTGGTCGGACGATCACCTCAAAGTCATTGCCAAGATTGAAGAGGCAGTCCTCAATGGCGGTCTGTTTGCGATGGCCATGCCGCGTGGCTCGGGCAAAACCACCTTGTGCGAGACTGCCTGCCTATGGGCGCTACTCTACGGTCACCGGGAATTTGTGGCCCTGATCGGCGCGGACGAAGAGCATGCCGGGGATATGCTCGAGTCGATCAAATCGGAACTGGAGAATAACGACCTGCTGGAGGAGGATTTTTCTGAGGCCTGTGGGCCCATCCGGGCGCTCGAAGGGATCCACCAGCGCGCAGCCGGGCAGCTTTACCAGGGGGCGCGCACCCATATTGGCTGGACGGCCAAGGATATTGCGCTGCCGACGATACCGGGGAGCGCGGCCTCGGGTGCGGTGATTAAGGTCGCCGGCATCACCGGTCGTATCCGTGGCATGAAGCACAAGCGGGCCGATGGCAAGACGGTGCGCCCGTCGCTGGTGCTGCTGGATGATCCTCAAACCGATGAATCGGCACGGTCACCCTCCCAGTGTGTCACGCGTGAGCAGATCCTGGCGGGTGCGATTTTGGGGTTGGCGGGTCCGGGACGCAAGATTGCTGGTCTCATGACGCTGACGGTCGTGAGACCGGATGATATGGCGGATCGGATCCTGAATCGCGATAAACATCCGCAGTGGCAGGGCCAGCGCACGAAGATGGTGTATGTTTTCCCCGCTAACGAAAAACTCTGGCAGCAGTATGCCCAGCTCCGTGCGGATGGTCAGCGCAATGACCGTGGCGTCGGCGAAGCGACTGAGTTTTATCATGCCAACCAGATCGATATGGATGCGGGAGCCAAAGTCGCCTGGTCTCATCGGTACAATCCCGATGAACTCTCGGCCATTCAGCATGCCATGAATCTCAAGCTGGATCAGGGGGACGCCGCGTTCTGGGCTGAATACCAAAATGAACCGCTACCGGAGGAAACGCTCGGATCCGACATGCTCTCGGCGGACACGATTGCCGAGAAGACCAATGGTATGAAGCGTGGCGAATTGCCGGTCGGCGTGAGCCATCTGACGATGTTTGTGGATGTGCAGGGGACGCTGCTGTATTGGCTGATCTGCGGTTGGGAGGATGATTTTACTGGGTACGTGCTGGACTATGGGGAGTATCCGGACCAGAAGCGAGCGTATTTTACATTACGTGATGCTCGGCGGACGTTGATGTTGGTTCATAGCGGCACCGGCCAGGAAGGGGCGATCTACGCTGGGCTGGAGGCCCTGACGGCAGTGCATTTATCCCGTAAGTTCCAGCGTGATGATGGCGCCGAGATGACCATTGAGCGGTGTTTGATTGACGCCAACTGGGGCAACAGTACCGATGTGGTGTATCAGTTCTGCCGACAATCGGCACACTCGGCCATTGTGATGCCCAGCCACGGGCGTTATGTCGGCGCGGCCAGTACGCCGTTCTCTGATTACAAGCCGCGCAAGGGAGATCGCACCGGGCTGCATTGGCGCATCCCCAACCTGCAGGGCAAGCGCGCTGTGCGGTATGCGCTGATTGATACCAACTACTGGAAGAGTTTTGTGCATGCACGCTTGGCGGTGCCGATGGGTGATCCGGGATGTCTGTCACTCTTTGCTGGTACAGATCATCGGCTTGTGTCAGAGCATCTGGCCGCCGAGTATTGCATCAAGACATCCGGTCGTGGCCGTCAGCTTGATGAATGGAAACTCCGCACGCCGGGCCTGGATAACCACTGGCTGGATTGTCTGGTCGGTTGCGCGGTCGGTGCGAGCATGCAGGGAGCGGTCTTGTTTGGCACGGACAGCAAGGAAGCGCCACGCAAAGCGCGCGTGCGTTTATCCGATATCCAGGGGAGGCGGAGATGAGAGACCCATTACCCATCAACGAAAATTCCGCAAGGACGGACCATGCACCCGTTCCGCGTGGTCTTGCATGTCCCAAGTGCGGTTGCCGGCATCTGGATGTTGTGTATACGCGTGCCCGGCCGGGTTGCATCATGCGTCTGCGTGAGTGTCGTTATTGTGGCCGGCGCATCCCTACGCGCGAACGGGCATAATTATCTTGCTGTTCCATTAGCGTAACCATCGGTAGCCACACCTGCCCTACACCCTCTTTTTCAACAAAAAACTTTGTCTCGTTGCTCAGGATGCGATTTTTTCTCAAAAATACAATAGTGAGGGATGTGATGTGTTTGGCTGATGTAACTGTTCACGAAAGATGCTTGCATGACTGGTGCCCCTGATAACTTAACCCAGACGATCCGCGATAACGCCGCCGGCCCGCGCAAGGCCAAGGGCGACAATGTGGAGATGGAGCAGCATCCGCTGCCGGACCAGATCGCGGCGGATAAGTATTTGGCAAGCAAGAACGCCACCAAACGCAAAGGTCTGGGCGTGAGTCTGAAAAAGATCTCTCCGTCGGGTGCCGAGTGATGATGGGACTACTCAAAAAACTTCTGCCGGCGCAATCGGTGCAGCGGGTCACGCGCTTTGTGCACGTGCCCATGCGGATTGGCGGCCGCTATGATGCGGCGGCCACCAATGACGATAACCGTCGCCACTGGGCCGCCGCCGATCATCTCTCGGCGAACGCCGCCAACAGTGCGGCCGTACGCAAGACCTTGCGTGCTCGTGCGCGCTACGAGGTAGCGAACAACTCGTATGCCCGTGGGATTGTGCTCACGCTCGCTAATGATGTCGTCGGTACCGGCCCGCGCTTGCAGATGCTCACCGAGCAGGATGCAGCCAACCGGGTGGCCGAGCAGGAGTTTATGCACTGGGCGGAGGCAATTCGGCTCCCTGAAAAGCTCCGCACCATGCGCGCTTCGCGCGCCGAATCGGGTGAAGTCTTTGGCATGCTGGTAGCCAATCCCATGATTGATTCGCCGGTGAAGCTGGATCTGAAGCTCTTTGAAGCGGACCAGATCAGCACGCCGTGGGAGGCTGTTAGCTTTTTAGACCGTTTGGCTATTAGGCACAAACAGTCTAACAGTCTACAGCCTAACAGCCTGACTGATGGCATTGTGTATGACAACTACGGGAATCCTGTTGAATATCATTTGCTTCGTGCGCATCCAGGTGATAACTCACTCTTCGGATCGTGGCTTTCTGGCTTTGATCGGATCCCAGCCAGTGCGATGATTCATTATTACCGTACTGATCGTCCCGGCCAGAGCCGGGGGATTCCAGAGATCACGGCCGCGCTGCCACTGTTTGCCCAATTGCGGCGTTACACGCTTGCGGTGATTGCGGCAGCGGAGACGGCTGCGGATTTTGCAGCGGTTTTGTATACCGATGCGCCCGCCAACGGCGAGGCCGATCCAGTTGAACCGATGGATATCGTGGAGTTGGAACGGCGCATGGCAACGGTCTTGCCCGGTGGATGGAAACTGGGTCAGGTCACCGCCGAGCAGCCGACGACGACTTACGGTGAATTCAAAAAGGAAATCCTCAACGAAATCTCTCGCTGCCTGAACATGCCGTTTAATGTCGCGGCGGGCAATTCATCGGGCTACAACTACGCGTCGGGACGTCTGGATCATCAGGTCTATTACAAATCGATCCGCGTCGATCAGGCGCATATGGGTCGCGTGGTACTCGATCCGATTTTGCGGGCTTGGTTGAGCGAAGCCAGATTAGTGGAAGGACTGTTAGGCCGTTTGACTGTTGGGCTGTTAGGCGAAGCTAACAGTCAAACAGCCTGCAGCCAAACAGCCTTGCCTCTCCACCAGTGGTTTTGGGATGGCCAGGAACATGTAGACCCGGCCAAGGAAGCCAATGCTCAGGCCACGCGCCTGGCCAGCAATACCACCACCCTTGCCTATGAATATGCGCGCCAGGGACGCGACTGGGAAGCTGAGCTGCGCCAGAGAGCCAAGGAAATGGCGTTGATGAAGGAACTCGGGTTGGTTGCGACGCCGACGACCTCAACCCCAGCAAGTACACCTGTGGATCAGGAGAATGACGATGAGTCAGTCGCCCAAGAAGAATGACAATCAGGCCGGTCCGCTGGCGCTGCTGGCGAGCTTTCAAATTGAGGCAGGCATGCCAGCGGGCGAAACCGGTGCTGCGCCAGCCTTGCCGCGCTTTCGCATGGTGGCCTACACCGGCGGGCCGATGAGGATCGCCGGCTGGCGCTTCCCGGTGATTGTGGATCTGGCAGGTCTGGCGATCCCGAGTCAAAACAGGCCGATCCGCTTTGGCCATGATGCCAGCGCGGGTGCGGGTGTCGGTCATACTGATGCCATCTCCGTAGAGGCCGGGCAACTCATCGCGGCTGGCGTGGTCTCACGGGATACGCCGGCGGCGCGGGAGATTGTCGTCAGTTCCAAGAATGGCTTCCCCTGGCAGGCCAGTATTGGCGCGTCAGTGGAAGAGTTTGAATTCGTCAAAGATGGCCAGAAGGCCATTGTCAACGGCCGGACGTTTGAGGGCCCGGTGAATGTTGTCCGCAAGGCAACACTGGGCGAGATCAGTTTTGTAGACCTGGGCGCCGACGGCAACACCTCTGCGCAGGTGGCCGCGTCGCAGATCGATACAGTACATGAAAAGGAGACCGCCACGATGGACGGTATTACCACAAACACTTCCACCACTACCAATTCAACATCCGCCAGCACGTCGACAGGTACTGGTTCTGCTGGCACCGCTGTTGCCGCTCCGCCGGTTCAGGCGGCCGCCGTATCTGCGGTCAATGCAGCGGATGTTCGCAGTATGGATCAGATTCGCGCCGAAGCGCTTGCGGAGACCAACCGCATCGCCGGCATTCGCCGAATCTGCAATGGCAAGTGTACAGATATTGAAGCGCAGGCGATTCGTGATGGCTGGGATCAGACCAAGACGGAACTGGAAGTTCTGCGCGCCAGTCGGCCCAAGGCGCCCGTGGCGGGTGGCAATGTCATGGGTGCGCCGATGGGCTTTAGCTTTGCTTCGCCTGGACCGACGACATCGGCCATGCTGGAGGCGGCCTGTCTGCTCTCGGCAGGTTTATCCAAACCGGGAAACCACTGCAGCGAGCAGGATCTGGATGCCGCCAGCAAACGATTCCGGAACGGAATCAGCCTGCAGGACCTGATGGTGGAAGCGGCGATGGTCAATGGTTACATCGGCCGCACCTTCCGCAGTGATCCGCATACCATCATGGCGATGGCCTTCCCGAGCAAAGCGCAGATTGAGGCGGGATATGCCACGATTGATATCGCGCCGATTCTCTCGAATGTCGGTAATAAGTTCCTGCTCGACGGATTCTTCTCGGTTGAACGGACCTGGCGGAATATCTGTGCGGTCCGCAGTGTGACGGACTTTAAGACCGTCACGAGCTACCGCTTGATCGGTACCGATCAGTATGAATTGATTGCGCCCGGCGGTGAGCTTAAGCACGGCACCCTCGGTAATGAAATCTACACCAACAAGGCCGACACTTACGGCCTGATGCTGACGATTGAACGGCGCGACATCATCAATGATGATCTGGGCGCCATCACCACCGTGCCGCGCAAGCTCGGCCGTGGGTCGGGTCTGAAGATCAATGATGTGTTCTGGACGATCTTCCTGAACAATGCTGCCATCTTCGCCGCCGCCAATAAGAATTATCTCTCCGGCGCCGGTACGGTGCTGGGAATTGATTCCCTGAGTAATGCAGTGCAGGCGTTTAATGATCAGGTCGATTCGGATGGCAAGCCGATCAGCGTCGATCCGAAAGTATTGCTGGTGCCGACGTCACTCTCGGCCATGGCGACGCAGCTTTATAAGTCGACGGAAATCCGCGATACGACCAGCAATACCAAAATGCCGATCGCCAACCCGCACCAGAATGCCTACCGGGTGGAAGTCAGTCGATACCTGGGCAATGCCCGGTACGCTGGCTCCAGCCAGAAGGCCTGGTACCTGCTGGCGGATGCCAACGACCTGCCGCTAATTGAAGTCGCGTTCCTGAATGGTAATGAGTCGCCCACCATTGAAACGATTGAAGCCAATCCCAATGTGCTGGGCATCACGGTGCGCGGTTATCACGATTTTGGCGTGGCGATGCAGGATCCGCGCGCGGGCGTGAAGAACAAAGGAGAAGCGTAAGAGCGAATTCTGAATGCTGAAGTCTGAATGATGAATTAAAAAAAGGAAACTCGCACATGGCGACTTTTGTCAGTGATGGATCGGCGATTGATTACACCCCCGCTGCGGATGTTGCTGCTGGATCGGTAGTGGTACAGGGGGAACTGGTGGGTGTGGCCGCTCGGCCGATTCCGGCCAATACCACCGGCGGTCTGGTCGTGGATGGTATTTTTGATTTTCCCAAGGCCAAGGGCGCTGGTACGGCCATCGCGGTTGGGGCAATTCTTTATTGGAATGCCACCGCGCAGCAGGCGACCACGACTTCCGCAGGCAATAAGGGAATCGGCAAAACGGTTCGCGCGGCCTCGGATGATGATGAAAAGGTTCGTGCGCGGCTGAGCCAGTGAGGAGGAGACTGTTAGGCTACAGACTGTTTGACTGTTTGGTCAGAAGGAAAGGCTGTTAGACCACAGGCCATTTGACTGTTGGGTCATACATTTGTGCGATTGATTTCTCTCCTAACAGCCAAAACGCCTGTAGTCTAATAGTCTGTTTCAACAGCCTATGCCTGATCTTCTTCAACAAGCATCTGACTGGCTTCAGAATCAGCGCGCAAAATTCATGTCGCGCATGGTTGTATATCAGCGTGGTGAGCAGACACTGCAAATCGCTGCCACCATCGGACAGACCGTCTTTGAAGTAGATGACGGCACCGGCGCCGCACTGCGCGTGGAGAGCCGAGACTTTTTGATTACGGCCAGTGATTTGGTGCTGGGTGGCCAGGCGGTAACACCCCAGCGCGGAGATCGCATCACCGAGACTGATGGCGACCATTCTTATGTGTACGAAGTCATGGCGCCGGGTGATGAGCCCTGCTGGCGTTACAGCGATCCTTATCGCCGAACGTACCGGATACACACGAAGCAGGTTGACGCATCATGACACACGCTGAAGAAGAACTGGACCGCCTGCATCGGCAGGAACTAGCCGAGATCCACGTCAAGCTTGATCGGCTCGATGAGGCCATCCGTGGCAACGGCAAGCCGGGTATTTATGCGCGGCTGGATCGGCTGGAAGCCTCTGAACGCACGCGTTCGCGCGTGCTTTGGGTTATTGCCGGCGCCGTGGTATCGCTGGCAGTGTCGGCTCTTTGGAAACTCATCATCGTCGGAGGCTGATGTCATGGGTCTTATGCATGTGGATGTCGGCGGACCTGTTCTGGAGGGCGCCGGCAAGCCGGATCTGCTTTACTGGTCAACCGGTGGTGATACTTACACCACCGCGAGTTCAGGCAGTGTCACCCACGAGAGCCGGCTGGCCTTTATTCGCGTGGGTTCCGGCGGCGCCCTGGTCTCCATCGGTGATGCCGCCGGCCAGGAGAAGTCGTTTTTGATCCCGCCCAACTACTGGCGGGAGATCGTCATTCCCGGCGGTATTGCCGTTGGCGCACGTATCGTTGCTCGGAACCTGGTAGCCGGTGTGAATTTTACAGACTTGTTTGTGGAGATTCGCTGATGCCGGCATGGAAGTCTGAGCCTCTGATTACCTATCCGCCACTGGAACAGTGGCCCATGCTGGTATTGCCCTGGTCCGGGTTTGTTGAGCGAATCGATAGTATCAACATGCCGAACCTGACTGAACTGATTTGTGAAAACCAGCTACTCACAACCTTACCGTGGAACGACCTGAAAAATCTTGCTTCGCTGGATGTATACAGTTGCCAGCTTACAAAACTGGAAATTTGGCGTTTGCCCAAACTCAATGGCTGCTATGCCGGTAATAACAAAAGTCTGCTGGAAGTGGATGCCCACGGCAATACGAACATTACCGAACTGGATGTCTATTTCTGCACCAGTTTGACCTTTATCAATCTTCAGGGATGTACGAATATGCACTATCTCTATCTGATGGGATGTGCATTGCCGCAGGCCATGATTGACCAGGTACTTACCGACATGGTGGCCAGCGGCATGACCAATGGGTATTTGGATATGAGCAGTGGCGCCAATGCTGCGCCATCCAATCCAAACGGAGTGGCACTGAAAAACACGCTTATCAGCCGGGGTTGGACCGTCACCACCAATTAAGGATTCCAAACATGCAGGAAATCGCTTCCTCCACAGTGGAGATCAAGCAGTCGGATGTTTATCCGGACAAATATGTGCTGGTTCATGATGGCAAGCAGGTTATTGAATTGCTTGCACCTGGTGAAGGCCGGGTCGGTACGCCGGCCAGCAACACGATGTTGATCGGGACCAAAGAAGAGATTGATGCTGAAATTTCTCGTCTGAATCTGGAACCCAAGCGGCCACGCCGGCCGCAGAGAAGTGGTGAATCGTCATGAGCATGGTTGTATCGGTTGCCAATGCGATTGTTAATGTACTCAATACCGCGCAGGCCGGGACATTTGCACAGGGGTTTACGGCGGAGCGTCAGTACAAACCAGAATATGATCTGGCGCAGCTCAAAACTTTAAGAGTGACAGTGGTGCCCAAAAAGATTGAGATTGCAAGTTTGGGCCGCAATATCAATCAGCATGATGTGTCAGTGGATGTGGCGGTTCAGAAGAAAATCAGCTCAATCAGTACATCAGAACTGGATCCCCTGATGGCCTTGGCAGAGCAGATCGCCGATTACCTGCGTCTCAGGCGGTTGGTACTCGGCAAGGATGGCTGTGAAGGTTCTGCGATCTGGGTGAAAACCGAAAATGTTCCGATTTATTCGCCCGAGCATTTGGAGCAGAAGCAGGTCTTTACCAGCGTGCTGACGGTCACGTACAGAGTGGCACGGTAGGAAGACTATTAGGCTACAGGCTGTTTGACTTTTGGGAGGAATTAAGACTATTAGACTACAGACTGTTAGGCTGTTAGGAAAAGAGTCCAAGGCGTCATTGTCTGACCTAACAGCCTAATAGCCTAACAGCCTACAGTCTCACATAACCATGATTCAGGCCAAAGCCAAGATCAAGACGGATAACAGCAAGATTCGGTGGGCTGCCAAAAAGGCCAACATCCGTAATCTCGGCCACGCGGGCGCTGCCGTACGTTTAATCGCGCGGCATTCGATCAAAAAGTCGCCCAAGAAATCTCCTTCTGGTACGCCGCCTAACACACGCAAAGGGCGGATGCGTAACGCGATCAAATACGCAGTGGTGAAAGATAAGCAGTCCGTGGTGATCGGGCCGGATCGTCAGGTGGCCGGGACTTCCGGCGCAGCGCATGAGTTCGGTGGCAAGTACAAACGCGAGCGTTACGACCGGAGGCCGTTCATGGGACCGGCACTGGAACAAGTAAAAGACCGTCTGCCTGCCATGTGGGCCGGATCAGTGAGGTAAGGCAGTTGGGCTACAGACTGTTAGGCAGTTAGGTCGGGCAACGACGTCTTTGGTTTTTTTCCTAACCGCCTAACCGTCTGTAGTCTAATAGTCTTAATTACTCCTAACAGTCCAACAGTCTACAGCCTAACAGTCTATCCAAGGAGTTTTTATGGGTGTAAAGTTTGGCTTAGATGCAAAATTGTACTTCTGCGCCGCAGGCATCGGCGGTACGCCGACCTGGACCGAGCTGACCAACGTCAAAAATGTCACGCTGACCTTGCAGAAAGGTGAAGCGGATGTCACCACGCGTGCCAACAATGGCTGGAAGGCCACCGCCGGCACGCTCAAGGAAGGAACCATTGAGTTTGAGATGGTGTGGGACACGGCCGACGCCGGCTTTACAGCCATCAAGGATGCGTATTTTAATAATTCGATCATCGGCCTGGCCGTGATGGATGGCCCGATCACCGGCGCCGGCTCCAATGGCAACCAAGGCTTGTGGGCCGACTGCATGATCACGGACTTCAGCCGGGATGAACCGCTGGAAGATGCCATCAGTGTGAAGGTGACGGCCAAGCCGACGTATTCGGTTAATCCGCCGGTGTGGAAGACCGTGGGGCCGTAGGCCCCATACTGTTGGGCTACAGACTATTTGACTGTTAGGCACTGCGGAAAGAGCGGATCAGCGCTGCAAGCACCTTGGAACATTCTTCGGCCTGTAATCGGACTGGATCGTAAGTCTCCTGGGTTTGGTAGCCCAGTCGGAAAGCTAAAGACAACTGATAGCTTAGTTCACGGAGTGATCCGAATGCCATATCAAGAAAGTGTAGATAATCAGCTTCGGTACGCCGAGCGCAGCCTTCGACGATGTTCGACGCGACGGAAACTGCCGCGCGGCGCATCTGGCTGGTTAACCCAAACTGTTCTTCGCGCGGAAAACTCCGCGTGACTTGGTAGACCGCCAATGCCAGAGCATCAGCTTTGTGGAAAGCGGTGAGTTTGGTGTGATCACGCATGTTTGTGTTCTCCTAACAGTCCAACAGTCTACAGCCTAACAGTCTGGAGTTCCCATGAAAACCTTTGTCGACAACGCCGGCCGCACGTGGACCATCCAGGTCAATGTGGATGTGATCCGGCGTGTGCGCGACCTCGTCAAGGTGAATCTGCTGGAAGTGGTCGAAGGCAAACTGCTGGAGCAGCTCATCTCCGATCCGCTGCTGCTCTGCGACATCATTTATGTGATCTGCAAGCCGGAGGCCGACGCCCAGAAGATCTCGGATGTTGATTTTGGCCGGGCGATGGCGGGCGACGCCATTGATGGCGCAACGACCGCGCTGCTGGAGGAACTGGTCGATTTTTTCCCTGCGGGCCGGCGGAGAGTACTCAGCAAGGCTCTGGCCAGGCTGCGGAAATTCGAGACGGCCGCGCTGACAGCGGTGGAGACTCGTCTGGAAAGCCCGGAACTGGAAAACCAGCTTCAGAATCTGCTGGCCGTGCAGCGATCCACGCCGAGCAACTCATCTGGCAGTGCGCCGGAATGCTCGGAATCAACCCCGGCTGCTTCACCTTGAGGCAATTGCTGGAGATGACCGAGTCGCGCCAGCGCGAAATGTGGAATCACACGTCTGTGATTCTCGCAATGCTGGCCAACGTCAATCGCCCCAAACGGATACGGGCGTTCAAGCCAGTGGATTTTCATCCCATGCCGGTCCGCGGGCACACGCAGGAGCGCCCGCTGCGGGGTGACATTCAAATGCTCAAATCCGTTTTTGTGGATAACCCTCCCAAACAGGAGAATCCTTGATGAACCGTGATGTTCTCAAACTGACGTTATTCCTATCCTTATTAATAGTGCTCATCGGCGCCTTTTATGGCTGCGTCTCGCAAACCCAGCCCGAATCCTCCTGGTCCAATGCCGATAGCCATGCTGATGACATTGGCCAGAAGGTCTCGTCGGCGGCCACGCAGGTGAGCGGTTCGGCAGCCGAAATCGCCACTGCCGCGCGCGCTGGTCATGATGCCACGCCGGAATCCGTACGTCCCACACTGGATCCCTTCTGGTCGCGCATTATTGCAAACGCCCAGATACTGCTGGCGCAGGGCAATGCGCTCGCCGATGTCCGCAAGGACATCGATACCCTTAAATCCGAAGTGCAAGCCGGCAAGAAGGAAATGCAGCAGACAGCAGCCGCACTGGAAACAGAGAAAAAAGGCCGGGCCGACGACAACACCGCCTGGGAGAAAAAGCTCGCCGCCGCCAACAGCAAGTGGGAGTCGATGTTCCGCACCATCTCATGGCTCGCGATTGTCGCGATCGGCATTGCCGTGGCGGTCGGCGTCCTGATGCACGACTTCCGAATTTCCATTGCCGGCGGCGCCGGTGGTCTGGCTGTGGTGGTTGCCTGCATGATCGTCGGCCAGATTCAGCACTGGCTGCCGTGGGTGGCCGGCGGGGTCATTCTGACGGTCGGCTTATGGGTGCTGATTGAAAGTCTCGTGCGCGGGTCGTTCTGGCTGGCGATCAAGACCTCGCCGGTGGAGGACATTCGTGAGTTAACCGGACAAACCGCTTGAAAGAAAGGAGGCTATTGAGAAAGACTATTAGACTGCAGACTATTAGGCTGTTAGGAAAAAGAGGAGTGTATGACATTGCCTGACCTAATAGTCTAACAGCCTGTAGCCTAAATGCCTTTCCCAATAGCCTAATCCCCATGGCCGATGCCCGTTCCATACGCGCCGGGGCCGCCTATGTGGAGTTGTTTGTCAACGATTCCAAACTCGTGCGCGGCCTGCAGAGCGCCAACAAGAAGCTCAAGGCCTTCGGCGATGCCATCAGCGGCTGGGGTAAAAAGCTGGCCGCTGCCGGGTCAGTCATTACCGCGCCGCTGATTGCCTTTGCCAAGGCATCCGCTTCCGGCTCCAAAGAGTTACTCAGCATGAGCCAGCGGACAGGCATCTCCGTGGAGGCACTTTCAGAACTCGGCTATGCCGCTCAGATCTCCGGCTCCGACATCGACACGCTGGAACTGGGTATCCGCAAGATGCAAAAGACCATTGCCGCCGCCGCGATGGGATCGAAAGCTGCCACCGATGCACTGGCGCAATTGGGGTTGACGGTGGATGACCTGCGCGGCCTGTCGCCCGACCAGCAGTTCAAATTGATTGCCGACAAACTTGCCAGCATTCAAAGCCCAGCGATACGCGCGGCATTGGCGCTGGCGATCTTCGGCCGCAACGGTACGTCTCTTCTCCCGATGCTCTCCCAAGGCGCGGCCGGTATTGAGGCCATGCAGGAGCAGGCCCGGCGGCTGGGGCTTACGGCCTCCGCCGCTGGCGTCCAGATCGGCGCTGAACTGGAAGAAACCCTCTCTACCCTGTGGAAAGTGCTCAAAAAGCTCGCCAATACGCTCGGTTCTTCCATTGCACCGCTGCTGACGCAGTGGGCCAATGTTCTCATTGACATCGTGGTCAAAGGAACCACCTGGATCAAGCAGAAC
The DNA here is from genome assembly GCA_964610975.1 of uncultured Phycisphaeraceae bacterium. Taxonomy (GTDB): domain Bacteria; phylum Planctomycetota; class Phycisphaerae; order WQYP01; family WQYP01; genus CAZSYN01. Next base: position 61,565 of record CAZSYN010000007.1, on the reverse strand, counting down.
AAGGATCTGGTGGTCAGCGTGTTCAAAATTGCCCTGGTGGTTTCGGCCGCCGGCACGGCGCTCATGCTATTAGGCAAGGCCATCGTGTTCATCGGTGGTGTATTGGGCGTGCTGGCCAGTATTGTCACCGGGGTCGGTACGGTATTGGGTGCGGTAGGATCGGTGATTGCCTGGTTATTGACTCCGATTGGCCTGGTCACGGCGGCCGTGGTGGCGCTGGGAGCGTATCTGGTTTACGCCTCCGGTCTGGGTGGCAAGGCGCTGGACTGGCTGGGGCAGCGGTTTGGGGAGCTATCAGAATTTGCCTCGCAGGCATTTGCAGGCATCTCCGATGCTCTGGCGGCCGGCGATATCGCCTTGGCGGCACAGATTCTGTGGCTCACTTTGAAGATTGCCTGGATCAAGGGAGTGCAGGTACTCGAATCAGTCTGGCTGACGTTCCGAAACTTCTTTATCAAGATGGCCTATGACGCGTTTTATGGCGCACTGGCGGCCTGCGAGATCGTCTGGCACGGCTTTGAAGTCGCCTGGATTGAGACGACCGCATTCCTATCCAAAGTCTGGACCAGCTTTACAGCCGGATTCCAGAAGGCCTGGAATACCGCCATCAACTGGACGGCCAAGCGATTGCTGGATCTGCAGGGATTGTTTGATTCAAGCCTAGATGTGGATGCGGCCAAGAAGATGGCCGATGAGGACTTGGCTGCCACCAATGCCGAGATCGATAAGCAGAAACAATCCGCCCTGCAGGCGCGCGAACAGCAACGTCGGCAGGAACGCGCTGATGAGACCCAAACCCACGAAGCGGCGCTCACCCAGATCGGCCAGGAATCCCAGGATAAAGAGAAAGAACTGGACGATGAGTACGCCAAAAAGATGCAGGAATCGCAGGATGAGCTAAACAAGACCCGCGAAGAATGGCAGAAGTCCATCGCCGAAGCCAAGAAGAAACGCCAACTCAAGAACGCCCAGGGACCGGATCGTTTACAGGAGCCGCCCTCCATGCCGGATTACCTGGAGGGACTCGGGCCAACGATTGCCCAGAAGACCATCGGCGTCGTCGGTTCCTTTAATGCTTTTGAGGCCCGTGGGATGGCTGGTGGGAACATGGCCGATCGTATTGCCAAAGCCTCCGAAGACACGGCCAAGCATACCAAGAAACTCGTCGATATGGCCGAGCAGGATGACGAGATGGAGTTTGACTGAAAGGAGGGGCAGAAGAGACTGTTAGACTACAGACTGTTAGGCTATTAGGCACACATACACGGCACCCTTCTTCCTAACCGTCTAATAGTCTACAGTCTAACAGCCTATCGCAATGCCTATCACCGTTGTTGAAAAACTCATCAGCCGGGACAGCACCGACGCCGACAGTTCGCAGGTGGAGTTGCAATATGTCGTCTCCGGTACGGACGACGATCTGCTGGCCAAGCAGTCACTGGCGGCAACTGCACCCACTGATTACAACGGTCTGATCCGCCAGACGCTGCGGATTGAGCCGGTCGGCCCCTCTCTGTGGGATGGCACGGTTCGCTACGTCACACCTGACAACCAGAAGCCGGAAACCGGTGAATCATCCTTCTCTTTTGATACCGGCGGCGGGACACAGCATATCACCCAGAGCCTGGGCACCGTGAATCGCTACCCCAGCAGTGCGCCGGATATGGGCGGCGCCGTGGGTGTCACGCATGACAGTGTCGAAGGCGTGGATATTACGATCCCGGTCTACCAGTTCTCCGAGACGCATTACCTGTCGGCCTCCGTGGTGACGGACGCCTACAAGCGCCAGCTGTTTGTGCTCACCGGCAAGGCGAATAGTACCGTGTTCCGCGGCTTTCAGGCCGGTGAATGTCTGTTCCTGGGCGCCTCGGGTTCGAGGCGCGGCAAATCGGCTGATGATGATTGGGAGATCACCTTCAAGTTCGCCGGATCGCTCAATGTCACCAATCTGACCGTCGGCAGTATCACGGGCATCAACAAAAAAGGCTGGGAATACATGTGGGTGCGCTACCAGGATGCCGAGGATACATCATCCAAGACGCTGATCAAAAAGCCGGTGGCGGTGTACATCGAAAAGGTTTATGACCTGGCGGATTTTGCAGGACTGGCTATCAACTAACACATTCACCACGGAGACACGGAGGCGCTGAGAAAATAAAAAAGATTAACCACAGAGCGCACAGAGAACACAGAGGAAGGAGACAGAGAAGAATAAAAATGTTTTTTGTTTTTAATCTCTGTGTGCTCTGTAATCTCTGTGGTGAATGATTCTTTGTTTTGTTCTTCTCAGTGGTGAATCATTTTATTTGGAACAAAGAGATTGCCATGAGCGATTCATTTAAAAAAGTGAAGTCCGGCGACAAGCTGCGCATCCCTGCCGCCACGTACAATGCGTTCATTGATACGGCCCTCGATTATCAATCCCGCCAGCGGAATCTCTCATCGACGCCCCAGGCTGCCCAGCGTTCCAGCGGCATCATTCTGGTACGCAACGATACGGGAAGTGATCTCAATCGCTTCTGCGTGCTGGGCGTCAATGGCCCGATTATCACGCCGGATGCCAATCTGGATTCCTTCAAAAACAAGGTGGCGGTATCCGGCGTCATACCGCGCACCAAGACGCATATCGGCCGGTACATCATCAATTTAGAACCGCTGAAAGCCGGAGCTATTGGCATGGCGTATGCTGCCGGCGCCTGCCCGGTCCAGATCACCGTTCCGGACACTACCAATGATTATCCGTATGTAGAAATTGTCGATGGCCAGGTTGCCTATCTGGGAGCCGGCACCGCGGGATCGTCCGCCATTTTGTGGCGTCAAGGTGGCACGGGTGTTCAGTGGGCACTGATTGCGCTCGGCCGGGCCTCCGGCGTGGCCGCCGGTACCGCGCGCGGGCAGGTTTTGCAGATGACATCCGCCACAACCTACGCGTGGGATTATCCACGCTTTTGGTGATTCATTATGGCCTACAATCCGACATGGGAAGCAACTGATCTCACTCAAGTATCGCTGCTTGAGGCGGCCGTCTACAACATGCTGCGCGATGCCATCAAAGAGCGCGGCGCCTACATCGACAACTACTATTACGGTTACGTATCGCCGGGTGATGGCTCCGTTGCCGAGAAATACGCCTATCTGCAGCGGGCCATCGCCGAAGTCTGTGTCTATTATCTCAATGAATCCAAGCTGCCGATCGAGCAGTACACGGTTAATCAGATTGCTTCCACGTCTGATGGCACACCGGCCATCAAGGTGCGTTACCAGAACATCGGCGAAGTGCTGGCCGCCGCAGGATACAACCAAAGTCATTTTACGCGCAAATATCCTCGCGAGATTGGTTACGTCAACGACACTGGCGCCGCCGGCAATGTCGCACGCTGCTGGTATGGCTATGGCGGCCTGGTGGCTGGCGCCATCTATCGTCACGATGGAACCAAGTGGATCCTCCATGAAGATCAGACCACGCCGCCGGATGTCATCACCGCGTATGGTGTCATCAATGCAAATTCCAGCAGTGGTGGCAATATTGGTGGTGATTATATAGGCCCGTGGATCTTTGAAGAAATGCGTGCCGTACTCAAAGCACTCAAGATTCTCTGCGCTTATACCTATACCAATGAGGGAACCATCAGCTATACCCGTTATGCGTTCAGCTATGGTCGGGATATCTGGTGGAATTATACGTGGTCGTTTGGTTCGGAGATTCCATTCCCCACGCCGCAAGAGGCGTTGGATTATGCATTAGCCAACATCATTACTCAGCCGGCAGACTATATTAATTACGCTTCGATGACCTACACGCGTCACATGATCTATAACCGGGGAACCAATGATAATCCCGGCCCGTATGTCTGCTTCGCCTGGTGCTATCGTGCCGTACTGACGTATCCGCTTCGCATTAATGGCTACGCCCAGGTGAATTTGCAAACCAATCAGTTACCGACGACTGGGCATCTTCAAGCCTATGCCGCCATGCATGGCGTAACAGGATTTGATCAGACACCAACGTATTTTGATCAGGCGGGGCTTGGATTTGTGCAGGACCGGCCACTCAAGATCTACGATCAGAACATCAACCAAGCTTTTCCGATCAGCGTGACCATCGGCACGGCCACGCCGGGGACATTCCAGACCGCGCCGGTGGATGCCACTGGATATGGTGAGCATTACTCGCCAGCCTATGGCTGTCAGCCGTATGATTGGCAGTTGGTGCTGTTTAAGCCGGAATTCTCGTATGGATAAGAATGCAAACTATTCATCATAAATCGAATTAATAGATACAAATATCATTACATCTATATATCAATACCATCGCCCATGTTCACGGCTATGAGGCAACTCGATATATCATGCAGGGGCAATCGTTGGGAAATATTTAGCGATCAACACTGCTATTTTTGACTTCTTCCAGCCTGCTGGGCGGACATTCCAGCGCATGTGCGAGCCGCGTAAGCGTTTCGGGTCTGACCCTCTGGCTGATATTTTCAAAATACATGATACGCGTACCGCTGCAGCCCATCCGGCGCGCCACTTCGGCGCGGGTAAGGCCCAATTCATAGCGGCGAGCAATCAATTTGGTCCGTGAAATGGCGCGATAGACTCCTCTGCGCTCTTTCCAACCGCGATAGGATGCAATGCCTAACTCCTGACGTTTTTTGGCGATCAGGTAAACCGAGCAACCCAACATCATAGCCAGAGCAGGATCAGGCATGGTCCCCAGCAGTGTGATTTCGTCGGGCTTCCACTGACGCAGGTTGCCCCTGTGCCGTCCATTGGCACGCAGGGTCGCTAATGCTTTGATATGAGACTCCAGCTTATGGCTTCTGGCCGCGATTCGCTCGCGCCAGTCTGGTGGCTTGATATCCTCCATTTTGGCAACGCACAACCGTTTGGATCCTTCATTGAACTCTGCTACGCCCAGAGTTTTCCGCCAGCGCGTCACGCAGCATTCCTTAACTCCCCACCAATACTGAACGGCCAGATTGGATTCCGTGCGTATGGCCTGCAGCAGATCTCCGCAGATCACCATGGCGGGTTTCCCTCTGCGGCCGTGGCCAAGAATCAAGGCACGTGGCCAAGGAATGGGACCGTTGGTAAAGCTGGTGACCCGGACGGAACCGCGTATTTCGCAAAACATTACGTCGCCGCGACGAACGCGGGGCGAACGGTATGGGCCGTGGAGAAGCTTGATGCGCTCACTGAGTTTCATCATATTGCCTCAAAGTCTACTCTGTGGGCAGCTTCTGAGTCCATGCATTTTCCGCATCATCAAGTTCTGATTCAGAATCAAGAATCGATATAATTCTGGCGCAGTCTTCTGCAAAGGTTCGGCAGGTTCGACAGTGTTGTATGTGGGAACAAATATTGGCATTCCATTTATTATTGCGGTGGTCGGCCACATGGTCGGCGATCATTTCCCGGACATCTGTGCAATTCATGGTCTTCATAACTCTTCTCCTTACTTACCGGAACCTCTCTTCCTCAATAGATAGATGTACGAACAGAGATAATTTTCCAGGATTTCTCTTTTTTCAAACAGGGTGATGAGTTTGGGTAAAATGCTATTTGGCTCGTAAGTGATACGATTTTTCAGTATCCGTCAACCTATTTGATCTTTGTAAATTCGATTATTTTTCTCTTGACCTTTTTTAGGGAAGGAGTATTTTCACAGCTCAGCAACTGAGTTTTTGGCAACTTCGGAATCAATTCGTAGGCGATTCCGCTTTCATATAAATTGCGTTGGATTTCTTCGCGTTTTAGCCCCTTTGTTTGTCTCCTTTGCTAAGCCTGCTGTTTAATGCAGGCTAACGGAAGTGTCCCGTGCGTAGTCCGTGCATCATTGCTGCCCTTACCTTGAGCATGCTTTGGCTTGCCAATGCCAACGTGTATTCGCAAAATCAAACCTCCAAACCAACTTCAAATAAAACAAACCCCTCAAAAAATGCTGGTTCCGCTTCTTCGTCGTCCTCAACTGCCTCCACAAAACCCGCCAACAAAAAACTCTCAGATCTCACTCCCGAAGAACGTGAAGAGCTGGAAAAGCAGCGTGCCGAAGTGGAAACCACCCTGCAATGCCCGGCCCAGTTTATTGTGGGGCTCGCTCTGGATCGTGACCGGAGCGATAAACCCAATCAATATAATTACACCGGTGGCGTGTGGGTCGGTACCGAGGACAGCGGGGTTTACTATTATCAGGTTGGCACGGACGGCAAGGAAACGTGGACGCAATACACTGTTGCCGACGGCTTGGCTGACAATTATGCGTACGCTATCACTTGTGATTATCTTGGCCGTGTATGGGTCGGCCATCTCAATCATGGCGTGAGCGTCTTTAATGGTGAAAAATGGCAGAATTACGACGTTGTCACTGGTCCACTCGGGCCGCGCGTCTTTGCCATGACTACATCGCCGGTGGATGGCGACGTCTGGATCGCCACCGATGCCGGGCTTTCCCGCTATTCGATCAGCAAATACACTTGGACATATTACACCCGCGCGGATGGCTTGCCTTCGGATCAAATCCAGGCTCTGGCGTTTGACAAAAAGGGAACGCTATTCGTCGGCACCCAGTGTGATGGTCTGGCGATCAGCACTCCTTTGGGCGATTACAAGATTTGGCGGACCGTCAGAGGACCTGACCAGATGCCCACCGCACCCACTGGCCGAGGGCTGCCGACCAATCTTATCAACTGCATTACGATTCTTCCCAATGGAAATATTTGCGTAGGTACAACTACAGGTATCGCCTTCAGTCGGGATGGCGGAAGTACATGGAACTATATTCGTGGTAAAGATTATGCTGCCAAGGTCAAGGGGCTTTGGGGAGGACCGCCCAAAAACTGGAAAGAACCGACCAAGGAACAACTTGCCGATTTACTTTTGGAAGACTATATCACGGGTATCGCAGCAGACCAGAATGGCTACGTATGGGTGACCTACCGCCAGAAGGGCTATGAAGTCATAGATCCCATCACTAACGCGAAATATCGTAGCATGGAAGATGAGCGGATGACATTAGTGGATGGCTACATTTCCGCGATTCAACCATTACCAGATAAGCAGCCACTCATCGCGCGTTACGGCGGTAAGTTGGTACAATTTGCAAAGAAGATGCCCAGCCGACAACGAGCGGCATATGTTTCAAAATTTGGATTGGCGAAAATACAACAATCAGGTCCCACTAATAACTATTCTAGTTTGCCATCGATGCCAAGCGTGGCAGAGATACCAAGTGCAGATGACCTAACTGCTACTGCAAAATATTTACAAGATAGGATTGGTAAAGAAGCGGAGTATGGCCATAGAGTATGGGACCGTACATTGCAATATATTACACCAATTCTTGTCGAACAAAACGGACAATTAGTCAGAAAACCAATACCTGCAGCCAGACCTCGGGCAGTTTATTACAAAGAAGACTGGTGCACTCAAGGAGATTGGCTTGGCCGCTATGGTCTAGACGATACCGTTCTGTTCGGTGCTGGGTGGCCTTGGGACCATTATGTTGGCCGCGGTGAAGCCTTTTATAAAGTGCGTGCGGAAATAAGCCCCGCTTTTCGAGATCACGACACCCTTCGGCGGTGGCTACATTGGGAAAGCACTACGAACCCACGTTGTATGATTGATCCAAAAGATGGAACTCGAAGACAAGCGGAAATTGACGATCACGGCGAAACCTACAGGATGTCAGTGCAGGGACCCGATATTTGGATTGATGTTGATGTTCCGGCCGGGACGCACCGTCTCTCATTGTATTTTATGAACAAGGACGGTCATAACTCCGCAAATCGCTGGCGCGATTATATGCTTCGAATTTACCCTTCGCTGCCATCAACGTACGGTGTAATGCCGAATTCGCCAATGCTGGCGAGTACGCGGATTCGAGATTTTTGGGGCGGTGTGTACAAAACATTCTTGGTCGAGGGACCCTGCAAATATCTTGTCGCTATTGAAAGGAACTATTCCTTCAATACAATTTGCTCGGCCATATTGTTAGATAAAATCTCTGGGCCCCGCACGAACCTTGAGGATGTTACCCCAAGTTGCATAGCTGACCTTGGTATCCCAACGAGTGCGATTTTCAATCAAATGTCTTCCTTGCCAGCTTTGCAAGAGTATTTTAATAATTCTTTAGAAACGGCAAGATCAGCAGAATTAAGATATCAGCCGAATAATGCACGCTACCTGAAAACGCTGATTTATCGTCACGCCTTTGCTGCCAAGGTTAATGAGCAATCTCTTGGTCATTTTCGAGCAGAGCTCGGAATATTCAATGATGATGATCGTCAATTTCGTGAAAAATGGATTCAGATTTTGAGACAGCGAAGAGACTCTCAGCTAAATGATAACTTAAAATCAACCGCAAAGGAGAATTAAATGTACTACCAGTTGCGACACATAAAGCAAACCATAATTAAACAATTTTTACTGCTTGGTTTTGTGTTTTGCTTGCCAATGGCCTATGCCGGCTCATTAGATGGAACCCCTGCAATCTCTTTAAGCAATTTGCCTACGGAACCACAGGAAAGCGGTAAAGGTTTTAGCTTTCAGGTGAGTGGTGACACAGAGCCATCACCAAGCGATCCAAAACCAGATAAAGAAGCAGATCTAAAAAAGTCGTGGACATTTTCTGTCAGCGCGGTGGTCGCAGATACCAAAAATGGAACACCACATGCGCCAGGTGTTGATGACAAGATCGGATTTCAAGATAACAACATGCAAGCCTCCATTTCGACCGAAAATTCGTCGGCATCTATTCGTTGTTTGCTTAAAACGCCAGGATATTGGACATTTACCGTTTCAGGCTCGCTTGGCTGGGTTGATAAGAAGAAACCAAATGACCCCAATGCATCTTGGGGTGGTGCAGCCGACGCCAAAACCGGCAAAGTTACGGTTGTTAAATTAGATATCTACCGTGCCACTACTTTAGCAACAGACAAGACAAGTGATGAAATTATCGGCCGTCAAATGAATTATACTGCCGTGGTGCTACCTTCGGATTTAACGCCAACATATTCTTGGTCAATTCCAGGAACCTATGTTCGTGACTACAAAATTATTTATTCGACTTCATCAGCCGCCACTTCGGCGTCCGTCGTAAAGCTGTCTCAGAGCGATCTGCAAAAACAGTCCGTAACCTACTATTGGGTGGATGGACAAGATGGTCGCGCATTAACTGTTGATGCCACCGTTAGTAGCAAATCGTTGAAAGCTAAAACAACTTGTAATGTAAAAGAGCCTTCGTGCAATCCTTTTTCGCAAGTATTGGACGTTGCTCATGTAGATTACAAAAGATTCAGCACAAGTGGCACATATAATATTGCCGGAAGTTATATAGGGCTTGCAAATCGGTTGCCACCAGCATTGGGCGTTCCCTATCCGTTTGCTACAATTGTTGGCATTTATGCTCGACATGGTGCGACCACGCCCGCACCGTTTGCCAGCACCGGATCCTATTGTTGGGTGCAACTGATTCAATCAGAGATTACGACTTGCGTGCATAGCGGATGGCTGGGTGACTGGACTGAACACCTAGAACCCAATTCTGGCTTGGATACCACATTTCCATATGATAATATTGAGTACTTTAGCGATAGCCCCGGAGATGCTTTTACTAGAGGAAGTTACGATTACCGCTTTACTGATGTGATGTCTTTCAATTTTTACGTACTCTATAACCCCGGAGAAACAAATTCCATCTATGTACCGGTCGCTAAGGGTAGTTGGTGGTGGAGTGCTCAAGGATGGCGCCCTGATACCTCTGATCCTTCTGGATGGGTGCCGGTAGCTGGTACCTTGAATCAGGGAAGTGATCCATTAGCAGCAAGCCACGATTTCCCGATTTGGACACAAAATGGTGGTAATGATGTTCTTCATTGGGTACAAGATTAATTGGATTATCTGATGATTTTTACAAAAAGAATTCAATGTTGGTTAACCATCATACTTGTATTGACGCTTGTTATTCAATTAGGCGCTCAGACTACTTCTGAGCAAGATTCTGATATTCGACTTATTAGAGCCCTGTTAAAAGAGTGGAAAGCTGCTATTGAAAGTCAAAATAAAAATGCACTAATTAAAATTTTCGCAGAATCGCAAGGCCCACCCCATAAATTCCTTGAGCAATCATGCGACATGGTTATCGCTCGGCGGGCATTAAATCGTATAGCCGAGCAACAATTTGGTGAAGAGGCAAAGATTTTGTCGGGTCTCGTTTTTATATTGCCAATTGAAGATCAAATTGAGGTTATACTGACACACGAAGGTGATTTCGATTTGAAGATAAATGGGAATATTGCGGTGTTACAGCCCGCCAAATTTATTCCGAATTTGCGAATTCATGAGCCCATTTATTTTTCTAAAAAAGATAACAAATGGCGGATTGATGGTGAAAGGTTGCTTCATATTGCGGGTGTTAACGATAATAATCTTAATGCTCGTATTGAACATATCGATAGTGTTACCAACATACTACATGCTGCTGTAACTGAAGTTATAAATAAGAAAATAACAACCGCGACAGAGCTTAAAGCGTATTTGATCAATGAATATCAAAATCTTCTTTCAAGAGAAGGAAAAATAGCAGTTGCAGCCGCCACACAAAGTGCCACTACCCAATCTGCTGCGACTATGAAAGGACCTTGATTGCCGAATAAGCGATGGTTTAGCAATGCAGAATATAATGCGATATTGGAAACCCATGATAAAGAATTACACGCTAAAAATGCTTTCAGTGGTAGCTCTGTTTTTTTCGATAGCTATCTCTCCCGAGGTTATTGCAAAGCATGAGTCGCCTTCACTAACATACTCTGCCAGCCAGATTATACGATGGGTTGGTAATGACACGAATATTGCGGCGTACTTTGCGTCAGGTAATCTTGAGATAAGATCAGTCGCAGCACCACAAATAGGGTTTTCAAGAAGGTTAATTTCAGACGAGCTCTATAATATCCAGATGCTCACCGTTCCAAGTAATGAATCGCAGATTGCTGTAGTTCAATTCGTCTCAGGAAGATTTAAACTTCGATTAATTCCCGTTGATACAAAAAAGGCTTTTATTGAAGTTGTACTGAAATCTGGCTTGGTAAACAGTCTGGGTATTAGCCCAGTCGGAAAGCTTTTCTTCTATCAAGAAGTTCAAACGGGTAAAATAAATGCGATAGACGTTGCGACAGGAAAAGAAATTTGGCAAGCCGATGTTCTGGATGAAGAAGAAAAGCGTGAGCCGCTAATATTGCGTCCGATGGTAGGAGTAATAACTGATGGAAGTGGAACCATAAAAATAACACCCAAATCAATCATGGCCTGTTCACCAGAAAAAAAAGAGTTATGGCAATTACCCTCTATGGTAGGTGGCGAATGGTCGATACCTTTACCTGAAGTGCTTTCGGCAGAAAAGCAGATCTTAGTCGTCTCAGATGAAAAACGCGGAATAATATACGGCATTTTAAAGAATCTAGGCACAGTTATCTGGCAAAAGCGTTTCACGGACGTCGGACAATTAGTGGCAATTTCTAATGACTGTTCTCGCCAAGCCGCTATCTTAGGCGGACAGCTAGTGTTCTATAATTGGCCGCAGGAGGGTATTGTACAATCGATACACATCGATAATCAGCAGGATTGCTTATTTTCACCTAACGGACAGATGCTTTTTATTCTTCCAAAGATAATCGCGAACGGCAAACAAACGCCGGAAGCAGCGGTTTCTAATACAGTCGAAGCCAAAAGGGCCTCTAATACTGTTCGAGTGATAAATACAACAAATGGAAAAGCCATAACAGAGATTGATATGCAACCAATAGAAGACAAATAGCGTCCTATACAAAAACTCTTGTCCTGGAAAAATGGCCGTCAGCCAGCTGCAGGATCGAATACAGGGCAAGCTTTGACGATAAAAATCACAAATCCGAAAGGATCGTCTGATGGCGTAAAACCCACAGGGTCTGCATTAAGCGCCGCTGATATACAATCTTCCTGGGATTCATCAAAATCGCGTTTTGATTTTCAAGGAGTAACCACCGGATCGCCAGGACCATATGTACTTACAGTTAAAGGCGAAATAAGCGCCAAGAGTGGCAATTATACTCCCAAGTGGGAAATGGACGCTGCAGTGGGCACACTCGCTAGCGCTGATACACTCAATCCAACTCACACCGCACCCGCTACATCAGGCGAGGGATTTGTCACACTCAGCGCCGAGACAGGCAGCCCTGCAGCAGTGGCCGGGACTCCCGATAAAAGAAAAATTGTCATTTACCAAGATCATTTGAGTCGAGACCGTGATAATTTTGGAGTCGGAATTTCATGCAAAGACAATTGAACTTTCACAAAATGTGGTATTACGGTCACTATGTCAGGTACTTGGAACTGCCACGGATCAACAAACCATCTATATGATGGTTCAGGAAGTGGATCATCTGGTTCAATCCCTGGAGGTTGGAATGTGCTTGCTGAGGTTCAACTACCAATGGATGCAACAAAAATAAAAAAAATACAAGATGCGTGTGCACGAGGAAATATTGTGGTTTATTACACAAACGATGGGACTCTTGCGCATTCGCAAACTGTCTGGTCAGGCAGTACGACGTATGGGGCAAACAATGAGCCGGTAACTGCAACGCACGGTGGAGTTCCAGGAGCAGACGAGTCTTATAAATGGGCTGAATCCAGTGCTGGACGGTGGGCTGATAACTGCAACGCCGCATTCCAACCAATGACTGTTAAGGTGTTTAAACGGCCGTGAATTATTTATCAAATAGCGTAAGGATAGTTTATGCCAATGCCATATCGCATTTTATTTATTTTGTTCATTGCTCTAAATATAAATATCTGTATGCAATGCAGAGGTGATACTCGTCCTGACGGTCCATTAGCCGATGTGTTTGTTTATATGCATGATGCGAAAGTCTACCAAGCTACTTTTGATCGTGGCCAAATACAAACTATTCCAATATCGAGACCGGATGAGATCGTGTGCAACTTTACGGTGTCGAGTGGAAAGTGCGTTATTCTTCTCAAAACGGATAAACACGGCGAACAGGCAATTAGTACAACAAAGCGTGGGCGCTTGAATGTTACAACTATCGATCTCATTCATTTTCCGCAAATCAATAGTGAAACGAGCATGGATTGTTATGATGACACGATAGCATTTATTCAAAAAGAGAACGACCTTTATTCCCTTCGGGTACTAGACATAAAAAAGAATCAAACGCGATCTCTTTTTGAACAAAAAGAAATACTGCTATCTCCTGCATGGTCGCCCGATGGAAAGTGGATTGCATTTTATGCAGCGAACTTAACAGGTGACATATGCCTCCGCATTGTCAATGTTACTAGTGGGCAGTCAAAGCAATTAGCTGGTCCAAGTAACGCCACACGGTTTGGGGGACCAGCGCGTGAGATGCCATTATGGTTCAATGACGGGCGCAAAATCTATTTTGAAGCTGCATATAAAAATGAGCTTGGTTCAATGTTGTATGAAGTTGATGTGAGCGGAAATGATACGCCTATTCGATTTGGTGCAGGGTTATGCACTGCAATTGATGTGAAACAGAATGTTGCATATGTTGTTAAAGGGGGCATTTACGCTATAAAAATTGCTCAGCCACAGGAACCTCCAAAATTTATTGCAAAGGGGTGGTGGCCGAGAATATCTCACAGTGGGCGATTTTTGTGCTATTATAGGTCGAACGCGATATACATGCAGGATTTGATTTCAGGTGTGGAGTCCCCGGTTCTTGATCAATATAAAGGAGACGGGAAAAACACCGCGTGGGCAATTGATAACGAATAATAATCGGCGCACAACAAGTAGAATTGAATCTTCCGATTTGATATTTATGGGAAAACAATAGAATGCTACTAGTGTTAATTATATTTCGAATCGGTGCTTATAAAGTTTCATAGAAAACAGCTATATGTTGATATGCCATTTAGCTCAGAAGGCACTATTGCTTATCATGAACAATACTTTATTTGAGAAATGCTATAGATATTTAACGATAGTAAAACTGAATTGTGGTAACTGACCTTAAAAATGACATTGTCGTAGAAGCTGACGAAGTTGCAGCGCCGGTCCATATTGTATCCAAGCAGAAAAAATGGATATGCGTGGTCAAGTGCTGCATCGATGTCATACTTTATGTAGCTTTCATTTTTGGATGGCTTACCCTGAGTCGCGATCATCTGCCGTTTGTGGTTATGGTTGCGGGTGTGTTAAGTGTTTTCGGATGGTCTGTGGGCAGCCGTGGCGCTACTGTTTTTGCTGCTTGGATAGGAACAGTTTATCTATTATTCAGCTTAGGTATTTGGAATGCCAAACTTGTTTTTACTATAGCAACTATTGTCTATTTCGTGTTGTTCCGTTGGCTTGGCTTGGGTGCTAAGTGTCGACCAGGCTGGCTGAGGATGGGACGGATCACATGGCAGATAGGGATGCTGACAGCAGGCATTGCAATAGTATCGGCTTTATGTGTATTAATCTTGGTGCATTGGAAAATACCAAATCTTCCCGGTTGGTTGGAAACTATACATCCGTTTGTATTATTATTCGGCTCTTTTGTGTTTGCAGCAGGTAATGCAATCATGGAAGAGGTAGTGTTTCGTGGCATCATGATGGATGCCTTTGAAGTTGAAATTGGGCGGTCTGCGGCGTGCATTGCTCAGGCCACAGCTTTTGGGGCAATACACAACCATGGGGTGCCAGCTGGAACTAGCGGCATGCTAGCGGCGGGAGTATTCGGTCTTTTAATGGGCATCATCCGTTATCGAACCGGAGGTTTTATAAGCGTCTGTTTTTGTCATTTCATAGTGGATTTGGTTATTGCAACATGGGCGGTAAAATCACTCGTCCTGATTCCATGAGGAAGCCTTGAGGTGAGTTGTTAAAGTACCTGCTGTGGTATAGCAGACAGGGAAAAAGATAACGTACTGAAAGATGCGCAGATTTGAAAAAGCAGACTCTCCGCGGGAAGGTGTTGTTGTGTACGAGCAACCCCAAACCCACAAGGAGAGCTGCAATGGACAAGTTACCAGATCAGAGTCAGGAAGGCACGAGAGAAGTGACCCAGGAAGTCAGTCCGCAGACCGAATCGGCCGTAGAACCGCTGAAAGAGGCCTTTTCAGTGGATGCGGCCAAGGTCAGGTCGCACGTGGATCAGATGGTGCGCGAGACGGTGGAACAGACGCTCAACAGCCTGCTGGATGCCGAGGCCGACCGACTCTGCCACGCCGAGCGTTACGAACGCTCGCCCGAGCGCCAGGACACCCGCGCGGGCAGTTATTCCAGGAAGCTGGTGACCCAGGCGGGCGAAGTGACGCTTAAGGTGCCCCGGCTGCGGAAGTTGCCGCTGGAGACGGCGATCATCGAGCGCTACAAGCGCCGCGAATCGTCGGTCGAAGAAGCCCTGGTAGAGATGTATCTATCAGGCGTCTCGATGCGGCGGGTGGAAGACATTACCGAGGCGCTCTGGGGCGTGCGCACCAGCGCCAGCACGGTCAGCCAGATGGCCCAGAAGGTTTACTCTCAGATCGAGAGTTGGCGGAACCGGAAGATCGAAGGCCAGCATCCGTATGTGTATCTGGACGGCATCTGGCTCAAACGCAGCTGGGGCGGCGAAGTGAAGAATGTCGCGGTGCTCATTGCCATCGGAGTCGATCAGGACGGTTACCGGGAGGTTTTGGGCGTGGCCGAAGGGGCCAAGGAAGATGGCGCAAGCTGGCTGAATTTTATGCGGCACTTAAAAGAGCGCGGTCTGACGGGAGTCAGGCTGTTTGTCAGCGACAAGTGCCTGGGTCTGGTGGAAGCGTTGGGAGCGTGCTATCCGCAGGCCAAATGGCAACGGTGCGTGGTGCATTTTTACCGTGACGTGATGACGGCGGTTCCACATAACAAGATGGCGCCGGTAGTGGCCATGCTCAAGGCGATCCACGCGCAGGAAGACAAGCCCGCGGCCCAGGAGAAGGTTCAGGCGGTGGCGGCCAAGCTGATCGAGATGAAGCTATCCAAGGCGGCGCAGATCGTCTCTGAAGGCGCCATGGAGACCTTGAGTTACTACGCCTTCCCGCGGGAGCACTGGCGGTGCCTGAGAACCAACAATCCGCTGGAGCGGCTGAACCGGGAGGTCCGGCGGCGCACGCGGGTGGTGGGAGCGTTCCCAGACGGACAAAGCGCCCTGATGCTCACGGCAGCAAGATTGCGGCATGTAGCCGGAACCAAGTGGGGAACGCGCAAGTACCTGGACATGAACCGGCTATGGGAACAGGAGGCCGGCGGAGAGAATCCGAGACCAGCAGGAGAACACGAGCAGAAGACCCCAGAACCGGCGGCCGCGTGAGCCGCGCGTGTGAGGTGATGAGGCCTTCGCCTACGGCTCAGGCCTCATCCTCTCGCCATAAGCTTCCTGCGGAGAAGCTCTTCTCAATTGTGCGCAATTTGACAGACACGACCGGGAAAAAGACTCACGAAAAGGAGCTTGCTCATGTGGTATGTGGGAATAGATGTTCATTTGCGGCGTTCATCCGTGTGCGTGCTGGCTGAAAATGGCCAGCAAATTCAGCAGACTACGCTGATTGGCCCGTGGATACGGGTGGTCGAGTGGCTCAAGAGACTGGCAGGGCTGTTGGCGATCTGCTTTGAAGCTTCCTGCGGAGAAGCTCTTTTTAATTGTGCGCATATTGACAGACGCTACCTGGTGGTTTGAATCCTCTCATCACAAATAGATGATCAGCCATGACTAAATTTGGTGATTAAAGTGATCATTTTGTTGAGATCGGCTTTAAGGCTAACCGCGGTTGAATTTGTCCCCACCAGAATCATACACCCCAATTGCGCGACCGCCTACAAATCAAAGGGATACCGGCCAATCCAAGAATAGTCATAGTAGTCGGCTCAGGCACGGCGCTGAATTCAAGTATAATAACGTAATCCGGAACATCCAAAACCAATTCGTTATTCAAAAAAGACACATTGCGGGTAATAAGGGTATCTTCAGCGGTGGTTCCATACGGATTCAGTATATATAACGTTGCGTTGCTCATGATCGGCGTCGCGATAGATAATTTTGTGGTGAATACCGGAACGTCAATGTCACGCGCAGTACCAGTCAGCGTATTGCCATTCAAATCCGTCAGTGAAGATGATGATACCTCATTCCATAACAACAGCTGATAAGTGCCGTCATCCTTTTGCAGTAGCAGATGCTCAACCGTTTCTGGAATACCGAAATAATTCGGATCGGCAGTCTGATAGGCTTGTGGAATGGTGACATTCAGAGTGAAATCTAGCGTACTTTTACTTTTAGCAGTGCTGGTATCGGCGGTTAATGCAAGCAAATGCTGAAGCGTATAGTACGCCGGCTTGGCAGTACCGTCGTATTGGATCAACCCAAAATTCTGTTCTGGATCCTGTGTATTTGCACCCTCATCCACCAATTCATATAAATACGTACGAGCGATACCGTATCGCATATCCGTTGCAAATACTCGCGGTATATATTTGGCAAAAGTACTCTGCGAAACGCTCTTTTGCGCAGTGCCGGTGAAATATCCTTTCTCGGTAGCAGCCATAGGACGCGAATCAACGACTACTCCGTCAGTAAACCGCTGGTACGGTTGCTGATAATTCTGAAACGCGAAAGCTTTGGTCCCATCAGCCATTCCAGCGGTAGTTGAAGGGCTCAGATTAACACTTGGAGACTGGCTGTTACCAAAGTACCAGTCCTTAATGGTATCATAACTATAATGCTGTGTGGCAAAATTACCTCCGAACGTATAAGGATGAAAATTGCCCCAGTCACAATAGTCATACAGAGCGCCGTTAGGGATGGGTTGTGCGCCGCTACTGGTGCTGCCATACTGCGACGAATACGTTCCGCCCTCGCTTGGGCCAATAACAGTAAGATCGTGTGTTGAACTGTTGGTCTTGATGGCGCAATACAAGTCGGCTTGATATTGCACGATTCCTTTGGCGAAGCCGGTACGACCAGAGTAAGTTGTGCCGTTATAAGTCCAAGACGATTGATTATCTAGTTCATTTGGCCCCTCAATGGCCTCAACCGTACCGGTATGAAGAGCGTTAATGGCGATGACACTGTTCACGGAAGACTGAATTGTACCGAGATTGCCATAAGTCTCAGTAGGCGAAGTAATGAGATTCACTTTGATGCCCGCAACTCCCATGGTCTTAAAAGCTTTAAGATAATTGGAGTCTGCATATTGGGAATCAAGTACATATGCTGGGATCAAGCTATCACGTACATGCGTAATTTTCAACTTGATCAATGCATCAGTAAGCATGGTTGATTGATACCAGATCGAATTTGAATCAAGTGAAAATGCAAAATGCGTATTGATTCCGATTGAATTATAAAAATCAGCCGAGCTAATCGGCGTCTCGGCAGCGGCCAACGCTGTTTTGCCATGTACGCAGATAGCCAGCATCAACAACGCTATCTTATACCTCATATGCTTCTCCTGTTTATAATGAGTAATTGCCCCAAATGAATAATTAATAACTTACTCTCAAAAGATAAAATACGAAGCGTGTTAATCCCGACTGCTAAGAAACTATCCCAAAAGCTTCCGGGGTTATCTGCTGGTCTGCGTGCCCGTCTGCTTGGTCCTCGGACGCTCGCTGATATTGGCGAATATCACTCGGTCCTGCGTCCTCGCATCCGGGCTCGTATCCTGCGCATCTGACGCCCGGCCCCTTTTGGGATAGTTTCTAAAGGTCAGCGTAAACGGAGAATCCCGAACGCTCCTGGGGAAATATGCGGGCAACCGTGATCAATTACGGACCAGTTCATCGCAATGTGACGGCGCGGCTGACCAATAGATTGTGCACGGTATTCATAACGGAGAAAATTTGCCCGAAGATCCATCGTCCGAAAAGTCTCCACTCCACGCCGACGGAGCAGATCCGCCGCCGGAATCGCTATATCCACAATCCATGATGATCCCTCGATCCGGCTAGCAGTCTTGAGGCCGTTGATATCCCAGCTTCGATCAGACCAAAAGTCGCGCGCCAAAATATCCTGCAACAAGCGGCCATGTTCATTGCATTTGGCATCGCACGTCAGCAACAGAACCTGGTCAAAAACATCATTTGCGGGTGATACCGCAAGTTCAACGATTTGCCTACCATCACCCACTGGATCGAGAAATACTTCCACAACATCAGCCTGATACAACTGAGCGTCACGTCCGTGGATAGGAGAATAATACTCGCGACCAATGCTGATGAACCGCACGTAAAGAAAAGATTCCTGCCAGAGCAACAATACTCGTGTAGACGAGGCAGTCATTCCAATATTATCCCCGCCACGGGAAAGCGATAGTGTGGAAATAACCGCAGCTTCCTGCCATGCAGGATCATCGGCGGAAGCATCTACACGGGGAATTCGCCGCGCTACGGGAACGGTGAGTTCCGGAAGATTATTTCGCTCGATTGCTACCGGCACATTGGAGAACGGAGTGATCTGACACCCCGTTCCTAATAGACATATTCCAGTGAAAACCAACATGCCAACCACACCACGCATTTTCAAACTCCTGCATACTAAGAGCCTATCCGAATAACCCAGTGGTAAGGGATGCGCAGGATGCCGGCTTATCTGCAAGGACGCAGGGCCGAGGCATATTCTATAATATTCCGAGGCCCGAGGACGCCGCAGATGAACCGGCAGACCAGCAGACCGCCGCTGGGTTATATTCGGATAGGCTCTAAACACAATACTTACTTTGCGCCTGGCGCACGCGGCAAATTAATTAACGCACTGACAGCCTCATCCATCGCCTCAGCATCGGAAGCCAGCAGGTTCAGCGATTGACGCTCGCCGACAAAAGGAGAATACGTGACGCATACCATTGGTTTTCCACTGGCTGGAGCAGACGGCAGCAAAAACCCTCTGGCTTGATCCATCAACAGCACGTTATTGTTCGGCTTTCCAATCAACACAAGGTCGGAATCTATCGTACGCCATTGCGGATACATCGCAAAACCTACCTGTTCCTGAAGTGACAGGACAATTCCGTTCGCATCAACGCTGCCTAATACAACTTTGCGACCCAAAGACTGATAGTGACGAACCAGTCGATCGCATACAGCTTTAATGCTCGCGTTGCCAGCCTGTGCGGGTGTCATGCCGATAGTCAGTGGCACATCCAAGCGCTCACCAAAGGCACGGATTGCATTAACACCAACCAGTTCAACTGGCGCCGCAACATTCATTTCCGTTTTTGGCTCTAGTTTTACTTTCGTCGATACATTCAACCCTGATAGCAACTCGGTTGCTTTGATCACGTACTCTCCTGCCGGGTCACCTTCAGCTAGTGGCAGCGCGGCCGTCATTCCGGTTGCTGTGTAGATTCGCACCGCCCGCCGACCGCTAGAATCCGCGGCAGTATGTATGACGATCTCGACAGGAATACCAGTCATCGACGATGGATTGCTGATCGTTACTGCTGCTTCATACTGACCCGAAGCGTTTCTGGTTACATTTACCTGCGGCACCGTCACTTCAGCTACGGGCAGCGCATACCACTGGAATCCATCTTCCATCAAGTTTACGCGCTGTGCCTCCTGAGGAGTAATTTTTTTACCCAAGCGCACATCGTATATCGGTCGTGTGGTATTCCACTTAATCGTTCCGATCTGGCCTTCCACAAACTCGCTACCATTCTTGCCTACAGGTGTCGCCTGATTGACCACCGTCAAATACTGGGTATTACCGGCAATCGTCGGTACCGCCCATACCGTTTGGCTGTCAGACTCGGCTACCGGAATATTAACACCCTTCACAGCGGCGCGCAGCTTGCTGATATTATCTTGATTGCGTTTGAGCAGATCGGGCGTCCAATCCATATTCCGTTGGGCGATGAAAGAACGTACGACCATATCGGTTTTTATCACCTGCAATGGCGCCGTCGACTCGTCATCCGCCACGATTTTTCCTCCACCGGCGGTAAACTGACTGAGTTCACGCTCAATTCCGTCATACCAGTGCCACGAATCATCATACACGTTAAGCCCTGTCAGCAGAATCACCTTAATACTTTTGGGCAATCCACGCTTGAGTTCCTCAGGTGTGATAATCTTTGCTGGCAGTCCTGCCGCATGACAGAAGAATAATGCTTCGCTGGTTTTGCCTTCATGTCCACCGCGAATGCGTCCCTCATATGTTTCTTGCGCACCCTGATCAATTGGGCGCATCAGCGACTGTGTGTTCACATACATTATACCCACCACTGGCGTCGGCTCGGTCATGGCATAAGCGCCGCCGAACTTATGAATCCAATCGTAAAGCTCTTTCTGCTCCTTGATGATTTCACGCCGGGAGATTGCTCCCATTGGATTGGCAAGAAAAGTCGTTCCGACGGATTTTACACCGCGTGTGAGAGCCAGTGCATATTGTCTTTGGCGCGCCTCGCGTCCGAATAAATTCACGAAATCGTCAATGAGCGCCCAGCACGGCTTATCTGGATAGTATGAACGTAGACGATCGACCAACGCCTCAATATGCATCGGTTTTGAGGAAAGCAGTTCGTTCCAGTCGTAGGCCTGAAGAACACTCATATCCTTGAACATAACTTTGCCTGGAACCGTAGCCCATGGCCATCCGCCGCCTGCACCAATGCCCGGCGAACTGCCGAAAGATCCTGTGGTCAATGTGAACTTGGGATCCACTTCCGAAATCGCGTGTGCAAAGTAACCATACTGGCCAAATGCTAGATCGTATTCGCCCACCCAGTCAACAAACTCTGCGACATTCTTCGCCCGCACACTGTGCGAATAAGCCAAATCAAGTTGTGCAGGCATGGGCACTACCGCCGGGCGTCCCTTGCGTTGGTTGATATATGCTTCTCCCCACGGGCGGTTAGGCACCGGCGGAGCCCAATCCCAAAAGCTGATGTACGCACCATTGTCGGCCCCCATGGCAGCGCCCATCGCATTCGGATAAGCGCGTAGTCGCTGCATGCCAAGTTGCATTTGCCGATAAATCGGTTGATGGTAACGTGGAAGGTTGTATGAAAAAAAAGCAATATTCGGATGGCTGGGAGATGCGATATCCCAATCCGAAGGGGAAAAACCGATCCGAACACCGTGATCGGCCAACGCACGGGCAAGATTACCGAAATCCTTATCTTTGGATCCGGCCTTGATACCCTCTAGTGAGCCAATAAATGCTCGTTCAATTGTCAGATCGTAGCCGGTATCAGAGAGATAGTCAGCGTAGTCATCCGCCGATCCGATCTCACTAAAAGCCTTTGGTGTGCGTTTGTGAAGTTCCTCACCATACCACGTACTTTCAAAAAATGATCCGCTGCTCATGCCGTGCGGAAGTGCGTTGAAATAAACAGTCAGAGGCGAACGCTGAGTATCAATTCCAAAATGCCAATCCAGCGTATTCTTTCTCGGTACATACGTAATGGATGCGGGAATCGGTTTGTTGAGCGCAGCGATATCCTCATCCCATTTTTTTTGATTTGGAAATTCCTCCGGCCGGCTCAGTGATGCGACGCTCAAGCCGCCGGAGATTGTATGCTGGAAGCTGATCGCTTGTTCGACAGGTTTACCCGGTTCGATGGGCATCAGGCCGACATCAAATTCCACAGGCGCTCCGCCAGCTACCGTCAGCGAATATTTTTTCCCGCGCATATTCTGCGGCAGCAGCAGGGTAAGCGAATGAAGCGACCCGGTGCTGGTGTAGATCGTCTGCCCATCATATTTTAACGTCACGTTGCGCACATCGCGCTCGCCAGTTCCCTGAATTATTACTGGAAATGTCCAAAGTTCGTAGTCTGCCATCCAGCTACGTGCTGTGCCATCGGTCGAGTATATGTAGGTCTGCCCCCACATCCATTTGAGAGCGCGCAGCCAATGCGCGCCCGGCTCAATGGTGTTATCGTACGACTCCTGAAACAGCGGTCGGTTACGACCGTCATCGATCAATGGCAGTTCAAAGGCAGTCTCTCCTGATTCCTTGAAGATCTGCCGTGGCAACTGCTTGTCCAGCTTAATAGTGATCGCCGGCCAGTCGACAGCGTCCGGCCCCCCTTTGCGTAGGGCTGTTTGCCGCGTCCGGCCGCGATCGACATTTTCATTCACTTGGCCGATCAGCATGTCATAACGCACTAGCCGCAGTTTACTCGCCAGCATCGGCGCGCCGAAGTCCGCATCCTTCGCGGCGCGGGTGGCCAGTTGGCCGCTCATATCCTGCGTAATCTGCTGTTCCGAAAGCGCTACGGCAAAAATATGAATACTATCAAGAGTTCCCTGAAACAGCGCCGCTTTCATCTGCGAGGAACCAACATCCCAATACCAGTCGCGGCCGATGACAAGGGGAAAATCGTTATTCTGCAGCGTATAAGTCGCTTCGCGCTGTTCTGTTTTTTTGCCGTTGACATATAGAACCGAATCGCCGTTTTTACGATAGGTCACCGCCACGTGGGTCCATTGATTGAGTGGTATTTCGTTACCGCCGTTACTGTAAAAATTGAACCATTCCGCCCCGCCGCTACCGCTGAAATAAAGCCTACCGTTGCCGGCGATTCCGAACGCGAACGGCTGACCCTGGTTATTCTCACGCTTGCACAAGACAGGGTTGCACGACGGCCGTGCTGAAGGATTTACCCATGCTGAAATCGTCAACTCATTACCAATCTTGTCCGCGAGCCCGGCCGGGTAAACCTTTACGCGCTGCTCATCAGAACCGATCCGGATACCCATCCCCTTATGGCCGGGAACGTACGAGCTCGGTGGGATTTCGCCATTCAAATGCAGCGGGCCTGAATCCACCAGGCGAGCGGCCGCTGAGGGATCCGGCTCCATTTCATAACTCGCGATCAGGGGCGCGGCTCCGTCAGCCCAGACCAAGCCTGCTGCGTTTATCACCGCCACGACCGTGGCCGCAGTCATCATTCCATTCCGTACCACTCGCCATATGCGCATCGACCACCTCATAAAAACAAAACGCCACGCTATTTCAAAATAAAAATCCCAGGGATCCCACCATCCCCGGGACCCCGGGACTATATTGCGCCACCACCTATGGATCAGAAATGCCGACGACGGGCCATCATGGCGATCGCGCCGAGTCCCAGCATGCCAAGCGAAGCCGGCTCGGGAACAACACTGAACGTAATACCGCCGATGGCAACCGTCGTGTAACCGCTCCACCAAGCAGTCTTCTGGCGAATTTCAATGGTATCGCCTGCCGATGCTCCGGTTATTGTAAAGAGGTAAAAATTGTTTGCGCGTTCGGTTCCAAGCTGATCAGCGGTATTGAGTGTTGCGGTACTCGACCCGCTCACTAAGCTCGTTTCAATAGCTGCGGAGTACATGGCGCCATTCCATCCATTACCAATCAGTAGCCCCAACGTGAATGAAGACGGGACATCTGCCCCAAGTGTGATGGTTCCCAAGGATGCAACAGTCTGGGTGGTACCAACATCGTAGTAAGCTGAACCGGTGTTATAAGTCGTGCCGCCGGCGGAAATCTTGCTTACATTCCACATGTATTCCACTTGTAACTCAGGCGCCAGGCTGACAGTTGCCCACGACGGAAGATGAACAACGCTCTGACGAGAATTGACATCATCAAAATTGGTGGAAGTCCCATAGAGAACATAACCCGCTGTCGCCAGCGTCTCAATCGCACCTTCATTGGCGAGAGTCACGCGATTTCCACCTAGCGACGTCGTGCCATCTAGGGTGCTGACCACCGCCGCTGACGCAAGAGATGCCGCCACAACGCCCAGTACAGCCGCAGCTACATAGGAACCGACTACACGATTGAAATTGACAACTGACATTCTACATCCTCCTTCTAAGTAAAACCATTTTCATGAGATAGAGACGCAAGAATCATAGACCGCGCAGCCCATGTCCTGAGCCAGGAAATACGCTTTGGAATATCTTGCCGGTTTCAATCGGAAATCATTACGGTGAAGCCACCACCACCGGTCCTGTGATGACGAAGCCGATCATGGGGTTGTATGGGTCCCGCAGATCACGGACTTGAGAAAGCCGTTCCACATGGCCATCAAAAAACAGGCCGTTGGCTACAGATGCATCCACGCCATGGAAAGACCACCAATCCTTGTATACAGGGATCCAGGGTTCGTTGTAATGGCCGCTGTAGTTATAGCCGCCCTCGCCTTGGCGCCGCCAATAGTGATTATCAAGCATGCTGACGACGCCGCTTGGCGAATATGCGTCACGACCCCAGGGACCGGAGATATTAGCGATCTTGCGCGGCGCGGTAACTGGATTAACGTTGGGATTGCTCGTATCTCCACCCAGGCCGATATTCATCGAATAAGAGTTGAAGTCAACCATTTGCTGCCCGTTAACCTCGCCGATGTCCGATGGACACTGTAATACTTTTAATGGAGCAAATGAGCGTCCATTGGCAGTATCCTCAAGCACTCTAGTGTTGAAATCGCGCCCGTCCGGTCCACCAAGATATGTCCAAAGCGCGTCATCCCAGGAATATCCCTTGGCATCGCTGATATATCCCGGCGAATACGTCAGGTTTGGCGCAGGCTGATATCCACTGTTATCCGCAGAGTACATTTCGATAGCCAACCCGATCTGACGCAGATTACTTCCGCAAGCTACCAATCGAGCCTGATCGCGCGCACGACCCAATGACGGCAGCAATATAGCCATGAGTAATGCAATAATTGCAACTACAACAAGCAACTCTATTAAAGTAAAAGCTCTGGTTCGCATATTCTCAGCCATTCAATTACTCCTCAACGACTAACGTTCATAAGGCAGGTATTAGCAACACGAATTTTCTTCCGTTGCCAAAAACAGGCCATTGCAGCATCACTCACTGCACCTTCTCTGGCTCCGTCACATATAAATCGGTGGACAGAAATGCTATGTAACCAACCTAGACACATATTACATCATAGTCAACATTAGTCAAATTGTATTTTTAAAATACATGATGTTTTATTTCAAGCCAATTAAATCGATCATCCAAGTCGATACTATAGCAATTCCTTGAAGGGATAAGCTTTAAACAACCGACGTACAAGAAACATATTTTATACATGATGTCACTACTGTCCGTGTTGGCCTACCTTGCATGCCGATTGCCACGTTATCTTGTCCCAACAATGTTTACGGTTATGGCATGATGATATGTGCTGATAAACGGAGATAATTCTCCGGCCAGCCGCCATATGGCATTAGAATATCTTGAGTATATATACAAACAACAACAGGACGTATAACCACGTCTATATCAGCCAAATAACACCGCCAAGTTTGCAGCGTTATCGTCATTACGTATTACTGCGGTATAATCACCAACTTCGGTGCAAGGAGAACACGTTGCGGTTCTAGTGGTAATGTTTCATCAGCGCGAGCCAAGGCTAACTCAGCCAACTTCACGCCGACGATATCATTATGCTTCTCTACCGTTGCCAGCGGCCGAGTGGGTTCCCATTCTTTTTCCGCCCACTCAAACCAACTGTTGTCGTAGCCGACAATGGCCACATCATGATTGGGGACTTTTCCTAATATTCGACATGCCGCAGCCGCAAGATATACATCTGAATCAGTCGCAACCATCACGGCATCAATAGATTGCAACGACAGTACGTGTTCTGCTATAAATCCAACAAATTGCCGCACACGACGTTCAAAATGCTCTCGTGTCACTTGCCCACGACTTACTTCACGATCCTGTAGTCCACAGATACCAACCTGTGGCAAAGGTTCAATAGCATTTTCGCCTAACGCTCGTAAAAAACCACAATTACGCGCTTCATACCAATAGCTGCGGCAGACATCTTCCTCAACGACTCTGAGAATTCGCCTTCGGCCTTGTTGAATCAACCATTGAGTCAACTCATATGCACCTAACGCGTGATCAGTCACCACACGGTCATAGCCGGAGAGTTCCGCCCCATCGCCATGCACCACAACCTTTACTCCGGCGGAAGCAATGCGCTTTAAAAAATGCTGCCCTGAGACATTATTAGCCGCATCGTGATCAGCTATAAGGCAACGCGGATGTTCGCGGATCAAATTTCGCACGACAACTTCATTGATTGCTGGCAAAGCCAGAGTCAAAGCGTGAAATTCCGCACGATGCAAAACATCCATCGCATTTACTTCCACCGCTTTTTCATAAGCAGGGTTGCGATAGGCGTCTATGATTCCAGCTGTACCTACAAGAAATGCAAAAACCTGTGACATCAAACCAGTCGGCGCGTCAGACCCGGTGGCCACCATACGTCCGCGACCTTTAGATGCCTGCAGTAATCCTTCCTCTTCCAACCGCTTGAGTGCTAACCGTAATGTACTGCGAGAAACGCCAAGATCTTTTACCAGATGATGCTCTGGAGGCAAAAGCTCACCTGAAAGCCAGCGGCCATCAAGAATAGACTGCCTTATCTGACGCAAGACCCGGTCCCGCGGCAATTCCTGGGTTAAGCTGTCTGCCACGTTCCCTACCCCTTCTATATACATAATCCGCCATGTAAAGCATACATGATGTTTCCGTATTATGCAACATGTATTATTTGTTGCAATATTTGTTTGACAGGTCGTTAATACTGTTGTAGGCTGAGAGTTGAAATTCTATGGAATTGCACCTCGGGCACTTCGGTGTGCTCATTTTTTATACTGATACATATTGAGTCATACGTAACGACTTGGCCTAAGCATAACGGTTTGCAATCTTCAATGTTCATGGAGTACCTTTATGATATCAATTCGGCCAGCATATAAATTACGGGCATTTACACTCATTGAATTACTCGTTGTTATCGCAATAATCGTCATTTTGTTGGCACTTTTAGTGCCTTCATTGAACAACGCACGCTTCCAAGCCAAATCAGTTGTATGCAAGTCCAACCTTCGGCAATTAGCACTCGCATCCATGATGTACCGCCAGGAAAACGGCAATTACCTGCCAGCCTGGGGATTTGGCGGCAATGGATATCCTTGGAGCGGTAATGAATGGTGGTTCAACTCACTTTCCGCCTATCTGAGCGGAACCTACATTGATACAAATTCCATACGACGCGGCATCCCTATCTGTCCAGCCTTTGTACGTCCCGAGTCAGGCAGCAGTTGGGATCAGAGCTATCCACATTCCTACGCCATCACATGGTTCAGTTCCACCGGCGCTCCGCATTACGGAAATCCTATCACTTGGGTAAAAGCCTCTCTCATCCCAAATGAAGCAACTTTTTATCTCTTTGCTGATGTCACATATACAGGCGGTTTTCCTTGGTTTATTGGTCCTTACCATGATATATCGATGGTTGATTATCGCCACAAGAACACGAGCGGCGCAGATCGCGCCAATCTCGGCTATCTAGATGGGCATGTTGAAGACATCAATAACGGAGTGCTAGATATTCGCAATCAAGAACCAGCGAATCTTCAAGCATTAGGATACTGACGATCAAGACAAGATGTGGGCGGTGTAGTGGCCCAGGTGCGCCGTGCCAAGGTGGAGTGTTCCAGCGGGTGTAAGTCCCGTCCCGGTAAAGGTCGTTCCGGCCGGGAAACTATCCCAGCGGCGGCGGAGGTAACAAAGCCGTCGGAGCCTGGGAGACAAGTGGCGGCGTCAGGCCGCCTTGCGAATCGGCAGGCCGTAATGAGAATGAACATCTTTAAGCCCCGAAATACACGATGTGGAGGCCGACCCTGTCTGGGCTTGGGGAAGGCTGGCATGGATCGGGCACAAGAACGACGCGGCCCGATTCGCTCCGCCGGGGTGGCAGATGACGGCATGCCGAGAAGGAATGCTCGCGCAACACGGGAAACCCGTTCGCGGAGAAGGGTGTCGTCGTAACACACCTGCTCGACCAGCAGGTGGACCACACTGGCCTGTTCACTCGGGCTTAGAGCGTGTTATGAACTTTGAACCTCGTTTTTAGCCACGCCAGAGCGGTTTTGGCACATTAAGTCGATTTTTTGAATCGACCTTTGGGTCATCCGCATCTCGGAATAGGCCGTAACGGATGTTTTTGAGTCACAGGTAACGTCAAAGTGCATAACACGCTCTAGTGAGTCCTACAGCGCACGAGGCCTTTAAGAAGCGTGTTATGCTTGTTGCGGACGTATTTGCCGCCGCTGTTCTTGTTGCGCCGCAACATCGATTGCACGCGGTTAAAGAGATCCTGCGTTACGATGGCCTCGTGCTCGCCGGCATAGACATGATCCCCATGCGTGATCTTCCCGAGATACACCACATTGCATAGCAACCGGTAAAGCGTCGGCTTGTCAAACGGCCGTCCGCCCATGGTTTGGCCCGCGCGGCTGGTCCAGATTTTATTGTGCCAGCCCCGCTTGTTGAGTTGGCGATTCATCCGCGGAGTATCGAACGGGCGCTGGCCCGGCGGACGCCAAAGGGGTTGTAAGGTCGGCCGAAGCAGGTCCGAACGTGCCGGCCGGTACATGGACCAACCCATGAACTTGGAACACGATCCGCATCAGAAGGTCACCGCCGAACATCTCCAGCGCAACGCCTACCTGTACATCCGTCAGTCCACACTCCAGCAGGTCTTCCACAACACCGAAAGCACCCAACGGCAATACGCCCTGAAGCAGCGGGCGGTCGCCTTGGGTTGGCCGGCCGAGCAGATCGTGGTCATCGACACCGACTTGGGGCTCAGGTCTTCACTGTGAGCTTGGTATGGAAGATATGCCGCGCCTATCGTTTGCGCAGCCGCTATGAGCGTCTGCGTCAGCAGGGATTGCACACGGCCCAGGAGATGGCGGCAGAACTGGGCGTCGCCCGCCCAACCATCATCAAATGGGGGCGCCATGGACTTCTTCAAGGCTACGCTTACACGCGCAAGGGACAACGACTCTATGAATTGCCGCCACCGGAACTCCGGCCTAAAATACAGCACGGACTCTGGAGTAAACTTGCCAACCGGGCACGTTACGGACCACTCGTGTCTCACGCCGCCAATGAGGTGTAGTATGAAGCATAAGCGTTCAAATAGGGTGCTCGGACGCGACCGCGCACGTGCTTGATCTTCAGTTGCTTCATCGTTTGATGGAAAGTGCGGCGGAACTGAGTGCCGTGGTCGGTGATGATAAAGCGTGGCTTGCCATATTCTTTTATCTTTCGCCGAACCAATGCCGCGATATCACGTGCCCGCGGGGTGCGAGAATAAACGTGCAATGCCAGCAGCTTGCGAGAAAAGCCATCAAGTATCCCGACAACCGTCCAACGGAACCACAGCAAGCGAAGCGTCAGCAGGTCGATATGCCAAACGTGGTTGGGATAGTTAGGCCGCAGAAGATGGTAAGGTTTCGTTCCCGCTGGTTTAGCCATCGCTGGCCGCGCACGGCGTGGTGGGTACTTGGGCTTAGATTCACGCAAAATACGTTGAGCAGACGAACGGCTGACCTGGATACCCGCCCGTATGATATAGCGAGCCAAGGTGCGGCTGCCGAATTCCGGTTCCAGGCAAAGCCGCCGAAGTTCATGAACGGTCCAGCTGACAGCATCATCCAGCTTATTCCAGACGATTGTACCGGCAAGCAACTGGGAATTATTTCGCTCTTCTGCCGCCTTGATCCATAAGCGAAGAGTGTTGGGATGAATCACAAATCGTTCGGCGGTTCGCCGAATATTCCATCCCCGCATGCGCCTTAGTTGCAGAATAGCCAGACGCTGTTCGGGCGAATAATCCGGCCGGCGATGAGACGGCATCTGCTCCCTTTGAGTACGGAAGATATCTATCTCGCGTTGCAACAAGGCCACTTCACTCAAAGCCTGATCACGATCCACCATCAAACGTAACACCGGCGAAGAGGCAGAAGCCAAACGCACCCGAGCAAGTTGATAGGCTTGACTCATGGCAATGGCAACAGAATCAACCAGCCGAAAAACGGTGGTTGACGAAAAGAAGGACACGTTGTTACTCCAGGGGGTAATAAGATTAGCTAATCATAATGCGGATGGCTTTTCTGATGAAATTGGAATAACATGTATGTCGTGTGGTACGACCTAAAAGTAAGAGGTGGAGTATAAGTTCGTCTCCTTCCAGTTCAGTTCCAAGAGCATGGATCATTGCTGGTCCCAACGGTGCCGGTAAGACGACCTTCGCACGGGAATTTTTACCATTGGAAGGTGGGTGTCTTACTTTTATCAACGCCGACTTGATCGCGGCGGGACTCTCTCCATTTCGTCCTGAGCAAAAGGCGTTTGAAGCATCGTCTCTGATGCTCGAACAGGTTCGACAAATTGTGGCCAAGCGTGAAGATTTTGCCATTGAAACGACCTTGTCGGGTCGTGCCTATTTGCGAATGATTCCCGAATGGCAAAGAGTGGGTTATCAAGTTAAATTATTGTTTCTTGGGTTACCTTCTGCTGAAATGGCTATTGAGCGTGTTCGGCAACGTGTTGCCCAAGGTGGACATGATATCCCGGAAGCTGACCTTCGGCGACGATTTGAACGAGGTTTGGCAAACTTTAACGCCGTTTACCGTCAAATCGTTGATGTCTGGCAGGAGTATGATGCCAGCCAGTGGCCACCGATTCTCCTGAATGAAGGACGTAATTCATGACTCAGCAACTCGCCGAGTTTGGGGACTTGGAAGGAAGTCGCAAGGCTATGATCCGTGCTGCACAACGAGCTGCGGAGATCGCACGTCAGCACCACCAACCACTTGTATTGTGGCGGGATGGGCGAGTCGTCAAAGTGATGCCCGACGATCTGCCACCACTGCCGGAGGAATCGCCACGGCGTGCGAAATCTGGTTAACAAGATAACTCATTGATTCATAAGAGTTTATGGAATTCGCTAAAAAGCTCTCGGCTGGCTTTGAAAATCGCCAAAGTTTGAAACTCGTTGCGTTCGGGGAGCAAAATTCATTCCGATGAATAATATCATCGGTTCAAGTTAACGAAAACGCCCGACCATGAGAATGGCCGGGCGTTTTCGTAACCTATTGTTGGCAAAGAGTTACGGCGATTGGGACGCAAACGGGACGACTCTCTATTTCAAACCGCCCAGACCTGGCCGCAGCAGGAAATATAGACCTTTGGCTCCGATAACCAAAGGCAACCGGATAAACTCTCTGAGTCTCTGGTGAACAGCCTCTACCCAGTTAACAAAACTATCCCACTTTCGACCTGAAGCAATTACAAACGTTTGTGCGAAGAAGGAAGCCAAGTATGAATCCTTCCCCGTCTCGCGCCATGATCATTGGCGGGGCCAATGGCCCCGGGAAGACCACCTTTGTCACAGAGTTTTTGACGGTGGAGGGTCATTGCCCCACGTTCATCAATACTGGTCTCATTGCCGCGGGGCTCTCTCCATTCCGCCCCGATTCCGTGGCCGTCGAAGCTTCACGGCTGATGCTTGAGCATGTCCGGCAAATGGTGGCGGACGCCAAGACTTTTGCTATGGAAACAATTTTAGCCGGGTGAGCATAGTGCACATGATTCACGAGGAATGTACATTAATGCGAATCTAACTGAGTGGTGTATTGCTGCACTTTTGTATTATGATGCTACCTGAGAATTCGCCATATGAATCTAAATCAGGGAGATACACACCGTGGCGGAAGATTACACTTTAGCCCACCATCTCGAAGAGTTCGGTTCTTCAAAAGGCCCTATAACCGTTGTATTGTCTAATGAATTAGTGCAATTACTTTCCGATCAGCTTTACAAGTCTCCACTTAAGGCAATCGAAGAGTTGGTTGTAAATGCATATGATGCTGCCGCCGATGCTTGTTTTTTATATGTTCCTACATCCACTCAACAGGCCGAATTTCCTAATAAAACGTTTATATGCATTTTTGATAACGGTCACGGTATGAACATGTCTGGGCTAGCAGAGCTTTGGCGTATCGGCCAGAGCGGCAAACGAAATATAGATATTGAAAAACAGAAACATCGAAAAGTTATTGGCAAATTTGGAATTGGAAAATTAGCAACTTATACAATTGCCCATCGCTTAACATATGTAAGCCGTACAAGCGAAGGTATTTTTGCAGTCTCTACGGATTATCGACTATTTAAATCTTCAGGAGAAGCAAAGCCTGTTCAATTGCCAGTTCGGTATATACATGATGTGGATGCATTGCTCCGTGATTCAACAATTGCATCAATTATAAAACAAGCAAATCTGAGCAAAGAACACTTCAAACGTCCCACATGGACCTTGGGTGAACGACACCTCAATTACCTCGTCTCCGAATATTTGACCTATTATCATAGCGAGCGCCCACATCAGTCCAAAGGTAATATGCCACTGAACGTTGCCGCGACCGCCACTAGGACATCGGATCAATTTGCGTCATCACACTCATTTGACGTTCCTCTGCGTCTCAAGGATATTGCCTGCCGCGAGCGCCTCGGAGGATTGCTCAAGCATTACTATCACCAAGCTGCATGAACTTGAGTCTGGGTAATACCGCCCATTGATTTGCCTGCACATCATGATGCAGCTTCTCGCCCAATAGCGGCAAGAAACTCTCGGCATTTTATGATTTATTACCACCCGCAATAGACAATTGGCTACTCGCCGATAGAATAGGCTATTATTTAGCTACTATACAGGATATGTCATGACTCTATTGACACTCCGTGAAGAAACTTTTAATCATGCCTCGATACCCCTTAGCACGAGTTGGCTGCTGGCCGATTGCATGGAATTCCGCGGCAAGCAGGACCTGTGGAGCCGCCAGCGCGCCGAAGTGCTTGAAGCACTTCGGCAACAGGCCATGATCCAAAGTGTGGAATCGTCCAATCGTATTGAAGGTGTCACGGTCTCCCCAGAGCGCCTGGCGCCCCTAGCATTGGGCAAGGCGCGGCCGCGCAATCGTTCGGAAGAAGAACTCTCCGGCTATCGTCGGGCGCTAGACTGGATTTATTCGCGGAAATCAACGGTACTCATTGATGCGCGGGCGATCCGGCATCTGCACGCGCTCTCCCATGCAGGAGCAGGTGATGCCGGTGAGTTCAAGAGCCGTGACAATGAGATCATTGAGATTCTTCCCAACGGCCAACGTCGTATTCGTTTCAAGCCGACGACAGCCAAACAGACTGCCCATGCCGTCCATGATCTTTGCACGGCCTACCAGCGGATGGTTGATACCCAACGTGTGCCACCATTGTTGATTGTATCGACGATGGTCTTCGATCTGTTGTGCATTCACCCGTTTCGTGATGGCAATGGCCGCGTTTCTCGCCTGCTGACGACCATGCTCCTGCTGCAGCACGGCTTTAGCGTGGGCCGGTATGTCAGTCTGGAGCGACTGGTAGAAGAGAGCAAGGAAGACTACTACCGTGTGCTGGGCGAATGTTCCCAGGATTGGCATGAAGGCCGCAATCCTATACTACCTTGGTGGAACCACTTCCTGGGGATGCTCAGGCGCGCCTACGTTGATTTCTCCAGGCAGGTGGAAAGCAGCTCCGGCCAACCCGCCAAAACAGAGCTGGCTCGTCGAGCCATTCTGAGCCAGGTGGGTGATTTCACCTTGGCCGACATTCAGGCTCAGCTTCCAGGAGTCAGCGCCCAACTACTCAAAAAGGTTCTGGCAGAAATGAAAATGGCCGGGCAATTGTCTTTGGCCGGACGCGGACGCGGCGCAAAGTGGACGATACGGCAGCGGTAAATTTCGTTCGGAAATGCCGGTATATCCGGTTGGGACAGAGCTGTTAACTCGACAGTGTTAATATCGAGAAGATTCTCGTTTAGGTGTGCATTCCGCACCCAAATACCGCACTGGCGCTGTTAAAAAGGATGTTCCAACCCGATCCCCGTACACAACCCCGTTAGAACAATTCGCAGAGAGAGCATGGACCAGAGATCATTTGGCTGCCTTTCGTAAAGCATTGCAAACAAAGGGAATATTGAGTTAACAGGCGGAGAGATAGGCATTACAGGCCATGATATACGGTATTGTCAAAGCCATTCCGGTTGGCATTCCTGTGAATCCAAACCTGATTAAGAAGGCTGCCGCCCGTAATTATTGAAAATGCGAATTGGATGATTTTTGACGCTGCCTGACATGATATGCACGAGTCCGGCTGATTTGATACCTTAGCAAGTCATCTCAAGGCTTCTTCATGAAATCGAGACGTTTACTGCGCCGGAACCCACAGCTCACGTTGGAGCAGTTTTTCCCATTGATAAGTTTCTACATGACTGTCGGCGAACAGGGCATTGGTGCCGCCGTGGTACAGCTCGCCAGTACCGGAATGGCGGGACCAGATATCTTGCCGGCTGCTGTCGCTCCCGGGAGGAAAAGGATTGGCCCAGCAACCAGCACCGTCCGCCATCATGACGAATTGCCCAGGCGCTGTAAGCTGCTGTAATTTCATGGGTTGCTGGTGGGTCAGGTCCTGATCAGTCATCCATGAGCTGTAAAACAATAGCGTGTTGATGGAGTAGTCGCCGGGCCACCCTGGTGACGGATTGTGCGGATTTTGGCTGGGACACCAGTAGACGCTGGTGGAGACGGCAGGGGTGCCGTCGGCGGCGGCTTCCGGCCGGCTTTCACCGCTGCAATAGGGAGTCAGGCGCCTTTGCCATGCTGTTCCCCATTCGCCTGTGGTGGCGGCATCCAGAGTATTGAAGAATGGCAGGGCGCCGTTGAAGTCACCGGCGTACATTTGCAGGGCTATGCCGATCTGATGGAGATTGGCCAGGCACTTGACTGTCTTGGCGGAATTTCGCGCGCGGGCTAGCGCAGGCAATAGAACTGCCATTAGAATGGCGATAATAGCGACAACAACCAGAAGCTCGATGAGAGTAAAACCGCTAGTGTCGGACCGGCTCGTCGATCTGACAGGAAAGATATATCTCGATACGGATACGGACGATATGGATCGTAGCATATGGCACCCTCAAAATATTATTATCACTTCGTAACGCCGGTACTGATATGGCGGCTAATTCAGGCGTTTTACCGACTGCCTGAGGACAATTTTACCGGTGATCAATTGAATGGAATTGGGTATATAAGCTTCACTGGATTTAAGCCGCTCTAGAAGCAGCTTGGTGGCCACGTAGGCCACTTGGTTCCAAGGAATGGCGTAGCTACTGAGCGTCGGCGCGACTGAACAACAGAGCGAAGTTTCGTTATCAAAGCCGATCACGCTGACATCCTGGCCGGGAGTGAGCTTCATTTGTTTCAGGGCATTATAAAGGCCGATCGCGTACCAGTCGTTGGCGACGATGATGGCAGTGGGCCGGCGCTCGGGCGGTAGAGCCCAGAGTCGGCGAAGTTCTCCACTCAGATCTGGCGGTGAAGCCTCTGGAGAAATCTGAAGCGAGGAAGAGTCGTAATGCAGCGAAGGAACCAGCTCCGGATCAAAAGCTTGGTTTTGCAGCAGGAATTCCTCTATCGCCTGCCGACGGGTGATAAACACCAGGTTGTCGCATCCCATGCCGATGAAGGCGATGCGGCGATGGCCCATGCTCCAGAGATACTCTGCGACCTGCCGGCCAGCGGCATGATCATTGGGGGCCACCTGCGGGATCTCAAACAGGGGTTCCTGGCAATCGAAACCGACGATCGTGTGCTTTTTAAGCAGCGGCTGCAGCCAGAGCGAATTCGCCGAGATTCCGTTGATGAGAAAACCCTCAATCTTTTTTTCCCGAAGAAAGCGGGGCAGATGCTCATCGCGGCCCAGAATGGCGTATTCAATCAGCGGATGCATGTTGTATTCCGCGCAAGCCGTCTCAATGCCGTGAAAATAGGATAGGAAATTCAACTTGGTGGCCCACTCGGCGGTGGAACGGCTGAAGTACACGCCGATATTGCCGGTGCGGTAGTTTTTATTCACTGTGGTTGAAGATCGGGCCCAGCGGGGCTGTTGATAGCCCAGTTCGGCCACGGCGACCTTCACACGCTGGGCGTAATCCGGATTAATATTCGCAAAACCGTTCAGGCAACGGCTCACCGTGCCCACCGAAACACCGGCGTGCTGAGCAACTTGACGAATTGTGATATCATGCGACATTTCATGAATTCCGGTGAACGTTCACTGATCTTTTACACTATACAACAGGATAGTAGCGAGTCAACCAGATAAACCATAAGTTTTCATCGACAGACCAGCAGATGCCCCAGGCCTTTGCTCAAACGCATTCCAAATAAGATATGAGAGAGCAAGATTTTCTTTCTATATGAACCTGAAATCTTCGCCGACATGCCCGCTGTCCACAAAGCTGATTTAACGTCGAGACTCGGTGGTTCATGAGCTCACTTTCTTCAAATTGTTATTTGACTCCTCTATGTTCATGGTGTAGGTTACAACTAGTTCATGATCAATATGCTATTTGTTCATTTTGTTCATCGCCGTTAGTTATATCGTCAAAATGAAGTAGCCTGAGGTGGGGATCCGGTGAGGGCATGGCCGCCCCAGGCTAATGGCAGGTTCTTCGCGATCTCATGGGCCTTTTAGGAGAAATCGTATGGGGAGTTTCACGAATCGTTCTATTGCCCTGATGGCCGCCTTGTGCGGATTACATGGGCTCAGCGCTGCCACGGCGGCTGGCACTCTGCTGTTCTCAACCGGTTTTGAACCTAGCGAGGGATATCCGGCCCTCAATGGCGCATCCATTGTGGGGCATCCGGCTGCGCCAGCGCCTTGGTTTAATTGGGCCAATGAGCCTTTGATTGCCACATGGAATGTCATTGATGGCGGGCAGTCGGCTCGTTTCTGGGGCACGGCATGCAGCGGGCTGGAGTTCAACACGGATCCTTCGATCACTCATGTTCAACTGGAAGGCTATGTGCTGCCCAATTTCACGCCTGCCGGCGAGGGCACTGTTGTTTTCGGCCTGCTGACGGCCCAGAGCGCGTTGGCTTGGGACATTCAGGTGGTGATGAGCGAAACCGGCGCCCTGACTTTGACTTCTGGCAGTAGTACCCATACTGCGGACGGATTTACGTTTCAGGATGGCCAGTACTATCACTTTATGCTGGATGCCGATTATGCCACCGGCATGGCCAAAGTGTACGTGGGAACCACGACGGCCGGGAATCCCACTACGCTGACGAATATGAATCTGCTGACATTTGACGGTAATTCAGAGGTTCAATTTACGCCGGGCAACACCTATGCTGGCAAACTGGGGTTGTCGGCCGATGCGGGAATTGAGGGCTTTTTTGATAACATTTCGGTTACCAATGTGACGGCGGTGCCCGAGGCTGCGGCGTTGTCACTATTGGGTTTTGGCGGCCTGGCCTTATTGCGACGGAGGTAATAAGCCGCGGTTTGAGAAGGATTGAGTGCTGGTACGTATCCCGGATCGCACCCGGTTCAACTTACGCCGTTTCGCCGCGCGAGTTCATATCATCCTTTTTTGCACTTCAGGAGCCACTGTATGTCGCTTGCTTGTTGCCTGGCCCGTGTTCAAGCCTGCATTGCGGGCGTGGTGCTGCTGATGTTCTGCGCCGCAGCCACGGCCAATACCACCTTATTGAATGTCAGTTTTGAGCCGAACGAAGGGTATCCGGAGAGCGGCTCCATAGTGGGCCGGCTGAAAAATCCGCCGCAGTGGCGTACCTGGGCGGGCGGCGAGCCGGTCATCGCCGCCTGGAACGCCATTGACGGCGGACGGGCGGTCCGGTTGTGGGGCACATCAACCGGGTGTCTTGAATTCAATCACGATCCGGCGCAGGCCCACGTGCGCGTGGAGGGATACGTGTTGCTAAACACGGCGCCGCCAGGCGCGGGCAGCGCATCATTCGGGCTGCTTTCGGCCCAGGAGGAAGTCGCCTGGGACATTGGCGTGACACTGGGCGAAGACGGCACGCTGAAATACCAAACCAAAGACGGCCAGCAAGCGGCGGCCGACGGATTAACGGTTAAGCCCAATACCTTTTATCACATCCTGATTGACGCGGACTACACCACAGGACAGGCGAAAATTTACGTGGGCGTCACGAAGGCGGGCAATCCCACGGTATTAAGCGACGCCAACCTGGTGAGTTTTGGCGGAAAACAGGCCGTGGCGTTCACGGGCGGAGCTGCCTATGCGGCCAAGGTCGGCCTTGATGTGTATGCCGGGGCGGAAAGTTTCTTTGATTCCATCAAGGTCATCACCATCCCGGTTACGGCCCAGCAGCAGACGCAGGCCACAGCCATACAGGCGGCGGCCCAGGTTGCGGGCGATACCTATCGCATCCCGACGCGCCAGATTGTTCGGCCGGTGATTGGCCTATGCGGCGGGGGGCGGTTCAGTTCTGACGGTCTGGCGTTCATGGCCGATACCGGCATTAGGTCAATCCGTTTTCATTACCTCTGGAGCGAGGTGGAGCAAACCAAAGGACACTATGATCTGCCGCACAGCGCCTTTGATTTTATGCGTGACCTACAAGGCTCAAAGCTGGAATTGCTGCATATTCTGGCCTATGACAACCCACTGTACGATAAAATTCCGAAAAACAAGCTACCGGATTTCGGCTGGTTCCTTGATCAGGGGCCGGAGTTTGTCAAAGGTTACGCCGACTATTGCGGGTGGATGGCGCGCACTTTTGGCAGCAAAGGGACAGGGCAGATCCACTATTGGGAAATCTGGAATGAACAGAATGCTGGGGCGGCAGATCAATACATGAATCTGCTGCGACAGGCGGTTCAGCGCATCCGGGAGGAAGATCCCCTGGCCTACATCGTGATGGGAGGCGTATCGCGCGCCAACCTGAAATACATTCGCGAATGCATGAAAGATGGGGCCGGCGAATTGGTAGATGCGGTGGCCTTTCATCCTTATCGCGAGGATCGCTCGCCGGAGGAGCCTTTCGCGCTCGTTGAGAACGGTTTTGATCCGGAAAAAACAAAGTGTTATGCCGATGAGGTGAGGGCGATCCGCCAAACGGTGGATCAATACACGCCGGCGGGGAAGAAAATCGCACTATGGGTAACCGAGATGGGTTACTGGACCAGCGATGCTGAGCCGAATTTGCCCAAGAAGTGGGGGGTGAGCCTTGATACCCAGGCCAAGTACCTGTTGCGGGCGTACATTCAGAATTTTGCCCTGGGGATCAGTCACGTGTACTGGTATGACATCACGGGCAGTTTTGGGATCAAATATGGCAACCAGCAGATGCGTCCGGCCTACTACGCGCTGCGCAATTTAACCAAAGTGCTGCCGCAGGAGCAGAATATTGAAGTTCAGGACTGGGCGGTGACCGCCGAGCCGGCGGTCAGAGACCTGCACGTCTACGCGCTGAAGACCGATCCCAAGACGGTGCTGCTGTTTTTGTGGAAAGCCGGCCGGGCCAAGGATCAGTACCCGTACCCGGAGTCCTGGAGCAAGTGCACGTTGACGATTCCCACGGTGCTGGATCGCGACGCCATGCGAGCCACGATGACCGATCTGTTTGGCGGTATTGAGGTGCAGATTGAAGCTCAGAAATCCGGTGAAAACCAGACTCGGCTGCTGGATGTGCCGTTGTGGGATTCGCCTGTGGTTATCAAATTGCAGTTGCACTGAGCGGCAGCAGGCATCTGCCGGTTTCTTTTGGTGATTTTATTTTTAGGATAGTAGCTATTTATGAGTTTATCCTGGGAAGACGCGTCCGCATGGCGGCTGGAGAACAGGTCGCTGATTGGATTTGCTTCGCCTTACGTCGGTAATGGCACGTTGGGAACACGAATTGGCGTGCTGGTTCTCGGCACTGATTCGCGGGCGCCGGAATGGTCTGGTTGCGGCGGCGTGCCGCAGCATTGGTCGGATTTGCCTCCCGGCGATCCGTTTCGCCCTCTGCCGACATTCAGTTCTTTTGTGCGCGACGGTTATCAGTACGCCCTGCCAAGCTGGAATCAACTTGAACTTTCCATTGATGACGTACCGTTTACGCCGCAGCACGGGACGCATCATTTTTGCCAGATGCTTGACCTGCGTACCGGCGAAGCGGAACTGGCTGACGACTGGGAATATACGCCGGGCCGACGGGCGCAGGTGCAGATCCGGCTGCTGATTCCCCGGACTCATCCTCATGCTTCACTGTGGGAACTTCAGGTGCGGAGTTCAGGGGCGGCGGTCAAGGCGGGTTTTGGGCTGCGGGCCAGGCATCTTAAGCCGGATCTGGTCATGCAATACCGGCGGGAAGGTGACACGATTTTCGGCACGGGCAGCACCGCGCGCCAAAAACGCCTGGTAGCACAAGGGCTCTTGTGGTTTACGGACGGGGAACTGCATCAGAGCCAGATTGAGGACGGCGAGGCGCACATTGAAGCCACAGCACGGAAGGGGCAACTGACGCTGACGGTTTTTCACGCTGTTCATGGCGGCCTGGAGGGTACTGAGGGGGCCGAGAGCCGTGTCCGCGCCGATCTGGTTGATTTGCAGCAATCCTGGGAAAAGGATTTGCGCCAGCGCAATATGGCGCTGTGGCAAACATACTGGCGCCGGGCGCTACGTTGCGATGATCTCAGCACCGAAGACTTCCGGCTGGTGCTGGCCCAGCAGTATTATCTGCTGGCCAGCCTTGATGAAACACACCATCCTTTCGGCCCGCTGGGCGTTTCCGGCAATAACTGGTACGGTGCGGCGCTGTGGGATGCCGACCGGTGGATCGGCGGCGCGGTGGTGGGACTCTGGCCGGAACTAGCCCGGCGCTTCCCGGCTTATCGGGTGGCAATATTGCCGGCGACGAGGGAATTTGCGGCCCAGAACGGATACTCCGGAGCATGGTTTCCCTGGGCCCACGACGAAGCCGGGCGGAACATCACCCCGCCGGAATACTTGCCAGAGATTCATAACAATGTATGGGCCGCGCATACCGCCTGGGAACTGTGGCTGGAGACGCATGATTCAACAGTACTGCGCGAGCAGGCTTGGCCGCTGCTGCGCGCGGCGGCGGAGTTTTTCGCCTCGCGCTGTGTCTGTGACAGTGATGGTTCCTGGCACCTGCGCGGCGTCATCGGCCCGGATGAAGCGGTCGGCGAGGTATACCATAATACCTGCGATGACAATGTGCTGGTCAATCTGGCGGTGCGCTGGCTGATGCAGACCACCTACGCCGCGTCCGGCTTGGTGGGAGCGCCGGCTGATCCGGCATGGCTGACCATCGCTCAAAAGCTGACGGTGCTCCCGCCGCGCGCGAACGGTGTGATTCCGGAGCATGCCGCTTATGTGGATCAGGGCATCAAGCAGGCCGATACGATCATGGCCTTTTTCCCGCTTGATTACCCGGCGCCGCCGGAGATCGTCCGGGCTACGGTGGATTATTATCATGATAAAATTCTCAATTACGGGCCGCTGATGACGACCCAGATTGAGGCCGCCATTTATATGCGGTTGGGAGATCGCGCGGACGGACTGGCGCGCCTCTTTACCTGTTATCGCGACTATGTGCGGGGGCCGTTTCTGGTGCCCTTTGAGTGCCGCCAGAACGATACTGCGGTGATGCTGACGGGTATTGGCGGACTGCTCCAGGCCCTGATGGCCGGCTGGTACGGCTGGCGGGCCGGCAACGGCACGATGCTGCCGCGACTCGGCGATACCTGGTGAGTATTTTCCCCGACAGGTGGGATTTTGCCTACGGTATAGTGTTGCAGGATTGTACGCTGGAAAACAATACGGCATGAAAAACTTGACGATTTTAAGCGGTCAACTGGCGTTGGTGTTT
Organism: uncultured Phycisphaeraceae bacterium; assembly: GCA_964610975.1. Taxonomy (GTDB): domain Bacteria; phylum Planctomycetota; class Phycisphaerae; order WQYP01; family WQYP01; genus CAZSYN01. The sequence continues at coordinate 18,973 of CAZSYN010000007.1, read as the reverse complement.
CAATCAAAGTTTGATGATGCCTGCTCATTGAAAATAAAACCTACCGCCGATGCCCTTCCTTCGTGCTCCTTTGAACTATTCAAGGGCGGAAAAATGCTCTCGGCGAAAAGGACTTCACGGGCTATTCACTTAAAGGTCATGCCGTATCCCGGCATGAAAATTCCCGGCTACGGCGCGCTGGTGCTTGATGTATCCTTTGCACTTGATGAAGATGGGCCAGGGATGACCCTTTCGCTTGATGGTCCACCAGACTACCCGATGGAGGAATTGGCCCTGCCAGGACCTTTCCGGCTTGATATGAATGCCGGGCAGGCCGGTGATTGGCGGTTTGTGCTGCCTATAGGAGAGGGGTTGGCGTTGCCGGCAGATCGGCAGACGCCATTTCTCGGCCGCGTGAATTTCTGGGATTCCCCACTGCCCGCCGCGGCATTGATGCAACAACCTTTCAAGACGGGCGCAGCGCTGCTGCTAGTGGCCTGCCAAGGACACGATCATGCCGCATTGCCGCTGATTGCCGAGAATGGCCAGGGACCAGGATTCAATCTTTCGCAAATGGCGACATTGGGACGCTGGGGCTATCGCCGCAGTTGGCGCGTGATATATATTCCGCATGGCGGGCTTTCCGCACTGGCGGCCAAAATCCGCCAGGAAATCAATCGTATGGGCGTCGCGATACCAACGTTGCAGGAAAAACTTTCGCAATCCGGTGTGCCGGCAAACCTGCACGGCTCCGTAGGCGGAACGCATCTCTGGTGGCACTCCTCCAAAATACCCGTGCGACTGATTCGCAACCTGTATGCGGCGGGACTCAAATCGGTAGTCCTGCTGGGACGGGTTGCCGATGGCTCAGATACAGCCGCCAAGGCTGCCGCCGCGGGATATATCATCGCACCCTATTTTCAAACTTACGATGTATTTCAACCGGGCTTTGGCAAAGAACTTGAATGGCGCGGCGTGTATCCTCCTGAGGGCGCCACGCACGGCTGGCCGGCGCAGCTCATTCGCGATATGCAGGGATGGTACGAAAAAGCGTGGACACACATGCCTTGCCGCCATGCCGAGCCACATTGGCGGATGAAACCGTTTCTGGCCGCCACCGGCGATATGCAGCAGCGGGCTATCGCGACGCACCATGAACATATCACCTCCACACAGCGTCGATGCCCGGTGTTTCATGCGGATCTGTTCCGGCGTTACGCCTCGCCAATGCTGAAAAGATCCGGCTACACCGGCGTGTTCTGCGATATCCTGACAGCCATGCCGGGCCGCGAATGCTACAGTGAAGAGCATCCATGTGATCGCCGGCGGGATGTTCAGGAACGGCGAAAGGTCTTTGCGGAAGGGCTGAAAAGTCACCACCTGTTTTTATCTGAGGGTGGTCGCTGGTGGGCGCTTGATCTGGCGCACGGATTTGAGGGCGTGCTCTCCTTTGGCGAAGGTAACATCAACAATAATACGCTGACCGACTATCCTTTTGATCCGGCCTGGTATGACACACAGTTCAATCTTGATATACGCGTACCGCTTTTTAGCATGGTGGCGCGCCACAGCGTGACGCAGACGCTCTGGTGGGGCCACGGCCAGGATCGTCACGCCCAATCGTGGGATGCCAAGAACGCACTTTGCGCGCTGTTTGGGGGTAATCCGATTTACATTGCGGACTCAACGCATCTAATGGAGCCAGGCACACCGAAATGGAATCGTTTTGTGGCTGGATGCCGTGCCTTTGATACCTTGCGTGCGGCGACATGGGGAGCAGAATTGACGCAGTATGAAACGCTCTGCAAGCATGTGGCCATAAGCACCTTTGCTAATGGCGTGAGTGTGAAGGCCAATATCGGTCCCGTCGCGGCCGAGGGCCTGGCGCCAGGAAGTTTTTCGATTTGTCCAGAATCCAATTGATCACGATCAAGATTCAGTCACCTTCTGAAAAAAATGGATGAACGATATAAATCATAACAACAATTGCAACATAAAAATGATGCTTGCGAAGGAAGTATTGCGGTTTTCAACAATCTGAACAATGTAAGTTAGCGAAACACGGCCAGGTTCAAAGTCAAAGAGATTACGCCGCATAACCGATTGATAGAAGATAGGGCTTTATACCAATACTGCCGCGCAAATTAACACAAGATATACACCATTTGAGTGAGAGGCGCGGATGCACACTTTGTACGATCCCAAGGATCACATTCAACATCTGGCGATTGCCCCACGTACTGATTGTTTTCTCGACCAGCGTGAAATCACCATCCAGTCGTATCAAACCAATATTCTCTTCGATTATGAAGTTCTGAATCAAGGTATTGAATCCGCGTGGCTTTCTCCCCAAGTACGTTTTGGTGTATTTTCCCACACACCACTTCACGGCCAAGATACGTTACATGTTGTACTTGCACTGCAGGATGAATTAGCCGTGCGCGCTTACGACTATGATGCGCGCAGGCCACTTTGGTTTACATGGCAAAACGTCGTTATCGAAACTATCAGCATTCACTATTTTAGGGACGAAAACGGTCTATTACGATTCAAGGCCACCGGTGGCGGGCGACGTATTACTGAGGACCGGCTACACGATTTCAACTCTGCGTTCTTGAAAATCCCCAAGGATGCTGTCAAAAAGCGAGATTTTGATCTCGATAAACTTCGCAAGCTTTGCTTCGAACGTTTTGCCGATCGGCTTTACATGCTTCGTTTCGCCGATCCTTCAGGAGAGGAATATCGTAGTATTGATCACGCGTTATTCCAGAGCAGACAGTACATTGATCCGCAGGCCGAGCGGCTTCATGAGATTCAAGCCGATCAGGGGGTCCGTATCGAGTCCTTTGACTCGGATATAGAAATACGCACCCCAGATCTCCAGGCACCCATACAGGTACGCTTTTTCATCCGCGGCTTAAGCGGAGCATTGCGCCTGCGATTTCCCAAGATCAGCTACAAGGCCGAACCTAAAACAATGGATGAACAGGCCCGCATCTTTTATCACATCGTGGACATCACCGAAAACTCGATCCTTGACGCCGATTACTATATGCATCTGCCCAGATCGCTGGATGAACTGGACGTCGAACTTGGTTTATTTGTTGATAATGTCGATTTGGCGAATTTCCGTGATGTCATGCTCAATACTACGGCTAGAGAGCAATTCTTTCAGGAACTCGATCTTGATGCTCCGTGGTGCAAATGGCAACCCCACCTACGCGCCCTTGATGAAATTTTGTCCACTGCGAACATCACGGATCATGTGACGGCATTGCTTGCCAACATGATTTCGCACGATCCCCTGCTTGCAGGCCGATTGCTGACACAGTGCCAGCAGGATGCCAAACTGCACCGCATCGGTCATTGTGTTGCCTGCCTTCTGGCCAGCCGATTACAGTCTCAGTCCGCTGAGATCCGCGCACAGCTTGAACAGGTACTTTTGTCATGGACCATAGAAAAAGAAATCAATTCATGGGATGTGGATCCAGAAGCAGGTGAAATACTGGTCTACAATTTACGCTGGCAGATCACGGACTTATCACTTGACATGCTATCCGCTGTTCTGGCCAAGGTGGTTGGTCTGATTCATGATCGCCTGATAAAAGCCAACAGTAATGCTCACGAGCTACTCCGCCGTTTCGACTGGTGCATGACGGTGGCCAAGGGATTACCGCCGACCCATTCCAAGTTAACGCCAGCGCTACGTCTTGTCGCTGAAGGTAAAGTACCATCGTCGGTCGCTGAGGCCTCAAGGGTTCTCAAAGATCGGGTCTCCGATCTGGTCGCCCTTGATGATGCAGTGTTGAAGCAGTTTGGTCTGCCTCTCTGGCCATACCTGATTGCCACTCGAGAAAACCGAACGGTCACTCTCCGAAATGATGGCATCGGGATAGCCCACAACGTGCGTGCGGCGCCGTCGGGAATCCTGTTCAGCAATTCAGAAACCTCCGGTGGCGTAGATCTTTGTCCCGGCAAGTCCGTTCAATTGGCCGCATCCGGCGCTCCAATGACAATGGACGTCGAATTCACGAAGTACGGCGCGACGTATCGTATCCAAGTGCCAGTTAAGGTGATTGAGCACTCCACATCGTCTACAGACGACACTTTCGATTGGGCAAGCCAGGCGGAACTCTGCCGTGCGACACGGCGCGTGCTGGGAGAAGAGGAAACTCCAAACAAAGGAACCCTCTCCAGAGCGATCCAGGCCGGTCACATCGAAACCAATGGCATGTCGGGACGGCAATGTCTGGTGAAGATCGACAGCTATAAGGAATGGATCCGACGCACCAAGGGCCTGGCCCATGACGAACTGCTCCAGATTATGGATGCCGTCATGAGCGAGATTCGCAGCCGAAAGCAGCGCAACTTGAACATTGAAGTTGCGCAGTAAAGGTTTTTCACGGCATTTTATTCCATTTTCATTACCAAAGCGGCTGGAACCCATCACTCCATGCCGCTTTTTTTGTTGCGCACACGTTGCAGTGAAAGAACATCGGTTTTACTGCCCCCATCGCGGTTGCTCAGGCCGGCACGGCGCCGGTCCCAGTCAACCCGCAGAAAAGGGCAAAGTGATGACTATTCCTGATCGGAAAGACAATTTACCTCCACCCCGACAAAAGCTCATCGAGCTGATGCAACAGATCAACTACGGCCGCATTGAGGGCCTTGTGGTTCGTGCTGGCCAGCCGGTGCTGGATCCTCGGCCGCGCATCATTCGGGAAATCAAGTTTGGCAGTGACAATGGCCCCCGCCCTGAGGCGGCGAAGGCTGATTTCGCGCTCAAGTCGCAGGTTCGCGACCTGCTGGCCCAGCTGGAGGCGCTGGGCGACGGTGTCATTCCCTGCATTGAAATCCAGCGCGGCCTTCCCTTTCGGATGACTCTGGAGGATGTCTGCGCCTGATGTTGTGGGGCTGGGCTTCCCATGCGTGATGTTTCAATCGAATAAAACCAAGTACCAGACAACTCACCGGCCATTTCAGATGGAGGCGTTGTGGGTGCCGCAAATGCGGCTATCCTGCAGCGCCTCCATGGCATGCATGACCCGCGCGGCATCCACCAACGTCTCCCGGCCAGCGGGAGATTTTCTATGAAGACTCGTTCCAAACGTTACGAATTGACTCCTTACGCACTTACTCTCATCCATCGCAAAGCGCGGCGGCTTGTCGGTAAGGCAGGGTTCCACTCGGGCGATCTGGGCGACATCAAGCAGGAACTGATCGTGGGCTTACTTGAGCGCCTGCCCAAGTTTGATCCCGCCAAGGCCGCCTACAACACCTTTGTGTCCCGCGTGGTGGATCGCAAGATTGCCAACATGCTTCGCGACCGCCGGGCGGAAGTGCGCGATCACCGCCGCGAAGTCTGCTCGCTCAACGATGAAATCGATACCGGCGAAGATGACCCCATACAACGCCTTTCCTTGATGAGTCAGGATGATCTGGATCTCCGTGCCGACAGACGGACCGATGAGCAGTGCGCCCATCTGCGTATTGACGTTCAGACGATGCTGACTGAACTGCCGCCACCCCTGCGCCGTGCGGCCAAATTGCTGCAAACCCTGTCGATCACGGATGTCGCTCGGAAGATGGAAATTCCGCACGCGACCTTCTATGACAATCACCTTGTTCATCTGCGCGAAGCTTTTGCAGATAAAGGGTTTGAGTGCTGCCTGTAAATAACGGCCGCCGACAATTTGCCTCGGCGCCGGGTATGTAAAGAAGGATGGCTCATTTGCCTGTGGCAAACTGACAGGAGAACAAATCATGATCGCGAACAGGGGTAGCCTAATCAGCCATTGCATCCTGAAACCCATGTCTATTGTGAATTAGCACCTCTTTTCGCCTGCTTGGTTTGTGGCCAGCCCATTGATTGTGCGGCGGCCACCCCGGGCTGGCAGTCCCTGGTCGGGTGACCGGAATCCTCACAAAGGATCTCTTGAATGCGGGTTCGATTCCCGCAACTGCTCATGTTGACTCAGAATCACGGAGAAAACCGCATGATCGACCAGATTCACCATGGACGAAAACATTCCCCGCCGCGCCTGCTGGTTTACGGAACCGAGGGTATTGGCAAATCCACGCTGGCGGCCGCGGCGCCCCGGCCGATTTTCATCCCGACAGAAGATGGCTTGGATCAGATCGATTGCGCCAGTTTTCCGCTGGCCAGAAATCTGACTGATGTCGATGCGGCGCTCCAGACGCTCATCCATGAGCAGCACGAGTACGAAACAGTGGTCATTGATTCAGCCGACTGGTTGGAGCGCCTGGTCTGGGACCTGCTCTGCGAGCAGTACAGTGTGACCAGCATTGAAAAAGTTGATGGCGGCTACGCGCGCGGCTACACCCACGCGCTCACCCATTGGCGTCATATGCTTGCGGATCTTAATACCCTCCGCACGCAGCGCGGCATGTGCATAATTCTCCTGGCGCATGCCAAGGTCGAGAAGTTCGAAGATCCGGAGCATGCCGCCTATGACCGCTATTCACCCCGCCTGCACAAGCATGTCACAGCCCTGCTGACCGAATGGTCGGATGCGGTGCTGTTTGCCACACGCAAGATTATCACCAAAACCGAAGAAAGCGGCTTTGGCCGCGACCGCACCATCGCCGCTGGCCTGGGCAAGGACGGGGGCGAACGTGTTCTGCGTACTGTCGGCAGTCCGGCGTGCGTGGCCAAGAATCGTTATGGGCTGCCGCCCGAACTTCCTCTGTCATGGCCTGCGCTTATGCAGGGACTCACCCAACCCTTAACCCATGCCGCCGGTGCAAATCAGTGACCAGCGACTGCTCAACTCATTACCACCTGTAACAAGGAGAATTGATTTATGGCCAATCTCAATGGATTCAACGCCAGCGAAGTGGAACCGGCCACCAGTTTTGAACCTCTACCGGCCGGCAAATATGTCGCCGCCATTGTCGCATCGGAACAGAAACCCACCAAAAACGGCGTGGGACAGTACCTGGAACTTCAATTTGAAATTCTGGAGGGCCCATACAAGGGGCGGTTTGTATGGCACAGGTTATGTCTTCAGCATCCGAATATCGTCACGACGCAAATCGCCCGCGGGCAATTGTCGGCCTTGTGCCGCTGCGTCGGTGTCATGCAGCCGCGTGACAGCACCGAAATTCACAATCTGCCGGTGGTTCTTGTCGTGAAAGTTAAAAATCGTAAAGACACCAACGAGCCGACCAATGAAGTTCGCAATTTTGAGAAATACGAACGTAATAGTCAGGCGCCGCAAGCCACCACCAATCCCGTCGCCGGCAATCCTTACGCCAACACCACGCCGCCCTGGAAGCGGTAAGGAGCATCATCATGAATGATCTTGCAGCACAAAGCACCGAGCGCGTGGTGAAACTCCAGGAGATCTGTGACGGCGTTGTCCTCCGGACCTTCTATGCCATCCACGATCCTCAGTTCGGACATTGGATGAGCGATGAACCCTTCGGCGGTGCGATCTGGACGAAAGATATTCGCCGGCGGCAGGAGTTCACCCGCCGGCGGTCGGCCGAGGCGCATTTGATTGAATTTCAGGATTGGCGTGAGGAATCGCAGGAGCGTGAGGCGAAATGAGCACATGTGATAAACAACAGGAAATTCAAAATGAACTGCTCAGTACCGCGCTGCGCTATTGCGCCGTAGTGGACTGGTTTGAATCGTTTCCCTGCGCCTGGCACAAGCAGATGTCAGTTTGCCAGGCGATGGCCATCTTCACGCGCGCTGAAACCGAGCTTCGCGCTGCTGGCGCCAGAGCACTCCGCCAAGCGGAGCATCGTGATCTGGTGTTGCAGGCAGTTGGGATTCCCGAGGTGGCGCGGTGAATCTTTTTACGCCTGTACATCAGAATCTAGTTCTGCGGCCGTACCAGCGGGATGCCGTCGATGCCGTATATCGCCATCTGCGCGAGCGTGACGACAATCCGTGTGTGGTGTTGCCCACCGGCGCAGGGAAAGCAGTGATCATTGCGCAAATCTGCATGGACACGGTCACGATGTGGTCGGGCCGCGTTTTGGTATTGGCGCATGTGCGCGAACTGCTGGAGCAGGCGGCGGATAAAATCCAGACATTAGCGCCATCCCTGGATATCGGCATCTATTCCGCAGGTCTCGGCCAGCGTGATACCAAGCATGCCGTCATTGTCGCCGGCATTCAGTCGGTGTACCAGAAGACTGAACAGCTGGGTCATTTTGATCTGATTATCGTAGACGAGGCGCATCTTATTACCCTGGAAGGTGATGGGATGTATCGGCGTTTTTTGGCGGATGCCAAAAAGATCAATCCACATCTGCGCGTCATCGGGCTCACCGCCACGCCGTTCCGTATGTCCAGCGGGCCGATCTGTGTGCCGCCGCCGGAGGGCATTCTTAACAGCATCTGCTATGAGATCAGTGTGCGCGAGTTGATCCGCGACGGTTATCTCTCGCCCCTGCGTTCCAAAGCGGGCAAGATCAAGGCAAATACCAGCGATCTGCATCTGCGTGGAGGTGAGTTTATCGCCGGCGAAGTTGAAGCGTTGATGGATCAAGAGATACTGGTCCACTCAGCCTGCCGCGAGATCGTCGAGCAAGCTCAGAATCGTAAGGCATGTTTGATCTTTACATCCGGCGTTCAGCATGGCCAGCATGTCGCCAAACTCATCGAGCAATACGCCCAGCAGGAATGCGGGTTTATCGATGGCGAGACGCCGAGCATCTTTCGGGATCAGCTCATTCGGCGTTTTCGTGAGGGAGATCTGAAGTATCTGACCAATGTGAATGTGCTCACCACCGGCTTTGATGCACCGAATGTCGACTGCGTTGCGCTCTTGCGGCCAACGATGTCGCCGGGGCTCTATTACCAGATGGTCGGGAGGGGCTTCCGCATCTGTCCGGGTAAAACAGATTGCCTGGTATTGGATTTCGGCGGCAACGTGCTGCGCCATGGGCCGGTGGATCAGATTCGGGTTACGAATGCCAATACCAAAGGTTCCGGTGTGGCTCCTGCCAAGGAGTGTCCACAGTGCCAGGCGCTGATTGCCACTGGTTATGCCAAGTGTCCGGAGTGCGGCTACGAATTCCCGCCGCCGGAAAAATTGTCGCATGACGGTGAAGCATCGGCCAATGGCGTATTGACTGGCCAAGTCACGCTCAGCGATTACGCCGTGCGGAGCGTCCAGTACTCTGTGCATGTGAAACAGAATGCCGCGGCCGATGCGCCGCGATCTTTGCGTGTCGATTATGAGATCGGATTTTACAAGTACAAATCCGAATGGGTCTGTCTGGAGCACACCGGCTATGCGAGACAGAAAGCAGAAGCCTGGTGGAAGCAGCGTTCGCATGTGCCGGTACCGGACAACGTGGATGAAGCCGTGAGGTTGGCAGAGTCCGGTGCGCTGGCCGATGTCAAGGCCATTACCGTTCGTAGCGTCGCCGGCGAGAAATACGACCGCATCGTGGATTACCAGTTCGGTGAGATCCCCGATCCAGTGGCGTTGGGCCTGGCGAATACACTGTCATCTGACTCACCAAATTCGGATGAATGGGATCATGCTGTGCCTGATCCGGAACCAGCCATTGCCGACGATGACATTCCCTTTTGACGCAGGTACGTTTCATGTCTCTATTGGAAATAGCCATCACGTACCTGCGCTCCGGCTTGAGCGTGCTGCCCGCCAGGCGAGACCAGAAGCGGCCAGCGCTTTCCGGGTGGAAGGATTATCAGGCCAAGCTGCCGACCGAGATAGAGATCTCGGCATGGTTTGCCAACGCGCATGATGCGCTCTGCGTGGTGACGGGCAGTGTCTCTGGCAATCTGGAACTCATTGATTTTGACAACGGCGGCGAGCTTTTTGACCGCTGGGCGCAGTTCGTGGAGGCTGAGTCACCTGGCCTGATGGGCAAGGTAGTCATCGAGCAGTCGCAGTCCGGTGGCTGGCATGTGATTTACCGCTGCACGGAGCCGGTATGCGGCAATATTCATTTGGCTCAGCGTGCTGTGGCGGCGCAGGATGAGATGCCTGTTGTCCTCCACGGCAAATCCTACAAGCCGCGCCGCAATACGGCCGGCCAGTGGGAGATCATTCTCACGCTGATCGAGACGCGCGGCGAAGGCGGGCTCTTCCTCTGCTCGCCCACACCCGGCTACGAAATCGTTCAAGGCGCGATCAATGAGCCCCCTGTACTCTCAGCCGCCGAGCGTGAGATTTTGCTGGAGGCGGCATGGTCATTGAATGAACTGATTCCCTCGCCGGTAGCCGTGCCGATTGATGTTCCGGCATCAATACCCATGCCTGGCGCCGAACGTCCCGGCGATGCTTATAACCAGCGTGGCGATATTGTTGCGCTGCTCAAAGCGCATGGCTGGTCCCTGGCGCGCGACGGTGAAAACCAATACTGGCGGCGTCCTGGCAAGACGCAGGGCTGGAGCGCCACGCTCAAGGGCCGCGTGTTTTACGTCTTTAGTTCCAATGCCGCGCCGTTTGAATCGGGCCGGGCCTACGGGCCATTTGCCGTCTACACACTGCTGGAACAGGGTGGCGATTACACACGCGCCGCATCGGCGTTGCGAGGACAGGGTTATGGCGCACCGCCAGCGGCATTGTCTGTACCACCAACATCGGTTGTGGAAGCGGTTGCTACGCCTCCGGCATTGCAGCCGATCACCGTACGCACGCTGGCGACCCAATATCCGGCGCTGCGCAAACCAGTCATTCACGGCCTGTTGCGCGAGGGTGAGACCATGAACCTCATCTCCGCGCCTAAGATGGGCAAGAGCTGGCTGGTGACGGATCTGGCAATCTCCATCGCCACCGGACGAGACTGGCTGGGGCATTTCCGCTGTGAGCGTGGCGATGTATTGATCCTGGATAACGAGCTTCATGGTGAGACCAGCGCCAATCGTGTTCCGAAGGTTGGTGATGCGCGCGGCGTTCCGATGGATATGTACGCCGATCGTGTGTGGGTACAGAACCTGCGCGGGTGTCTGCAGGATGTCTTTACGCTGAGCGGCTATTTTCAATCTCTGACGCCTGGGCGCTTCAAAGTCATCATTCTGGACGCATTCTATCGCTTCATGCCGCGTGACATGGACGAGAATGACAACGGCACGATGGCGTCGCTGTACAACCACATAGACAGGTACGCCGATCAGTTGCGCTGCTCATTTGTGCTGATCCATCACACTACCAAGGGAAACCAGTCCGCCAAATCGGTCACCGATGTCGGCGCCGGCGCCGGCAGCCAAAGCCGCGCGACGGATACCCACCTTGTCCTGCGTCCGCATGAGGAAGAGGACGTGGTCGTGCTGGATGCGGCGGTACGCTCCTGGCCGCCGGTGGCGCCGCGCTGTTTGCGCTGGTCGTTCCCCGTCTGGTCGCCAGCGGATGAACTGGATCCCGAGCAGCTCAAAGGCGATGGCGGCAAGAAGAAGGCAGAGAAAAAAGACGAGTGGACGGCGCAGGCCTTTGTAGAAGCCTTTGTACCCGATCAACGCACCACACGCGCGGTCATATTGGCCAAAGCCGTTGATGCTGGTTTGTCCCGCTGGGCGGCAGATAACCTGCTTCGTTCCGCCGATGCGACCGGTCTTATCATTCGTGAAGGTGAAGGCAAGCGTAACCAACCCTGCTTCTATCAGCGTTCAAACAAAATCCAAAAGAGCCAGGGAGAACGCCCATGACAACTCGTTTTGTGAATCGTTTTGTGCGCACAAAACAATATGAAAATCAATTCGTTTTGTGGACCAAACACAACGCACAAAACGAAATGCGCACGCCTGATCTGAATTCGTTTTGTGTGTCCCCTAAAGGGACACACACAAAACGAATCAGATCCGGAAGGCGTGCGGCGCGTTCCAAACGCATCACCAAACGAGTTGGCAAAACCCAAGGCAAGGCAAATTCACCTGCCACCCGTTCGCACCCATTTGGCCCACGTCGCAAAGGAACGCGCAGGTTGGCCCGTAAGGCCACCGGGGGGCAAGGGCACGCCCTGTGGCCAAAGGCGCGATACGCGAACGTGGAGATTCGCGAATAGGTACTCCGAGCAAAAAACTCGTTTTGTGAGGCCAGCGGGAACGCTCGCCGAGCATGACAGAGTTGTCTGAGGCAATAAAAAACTCTCATTCGGAGATGGCATGCTACGCCAAATACAAGAGTTACAACCGAAAACGGCGATTTTAGAAGTGTTTACACCCAGTGCCAAAACGCAGCGTTTGCTGGACTGCCTGACCTGTTGGCAAAACGGATGGTCCCTGCGCCAGATCGCCCAGAAGCATGACATCAGCCATACCCGTGTGCGGGCGATTCTCCGTGATGTCGGTTGCGATGCCACCCTGCGTATGGTGGCCGACGGCGAGCGGCCGCGTCACCGTGTGCCTGCCGGGCGCATGCAGCAAGCCCTGGCGATGCTGGACCACCCGCGTTTTGTCCGGCTTAAACATCGGCAAAAAACGGCGATTGTCTGGACCGCATTGGGTTTGACCTCCCGCCAGATCGCCCACTGCACGGGTGTTACACCGCAATGTGTGCGTGCCGCGTTTACCACCGCCAACTTCAAGTTGGCTTCGCATCGCCAAAAGCCGGCCAACCCGCCGCCACCGGAAGAACCCGGCGAAGCGATGCCGGAGTTGTGTTGGGATGGTTTGCTTGAAATTGACACCTCAAATCTTTGATGAAACAAGGAGTTTTTGATGCAGATCGAACTGCGCCCAATTAACCAGATCAAGCCGTATCCCGGCAACCCACGCACGCATGATGCGGCGGGCATTGACGCGGTTGCCAAATCTATTGCGGAATTTGGTTTTCGCCAGCCACTGGTGATTGAACCGGATGGCACCATCATCATCGGCCATGGCCGCTTCCTGGCCGCCCAGAAGCTGGGGCTCAAGGAAGTGCCGGTGCATGTGGCTCGCGAATTGACTCCCGCGCAGGTGAAGGCGCTGCGTGTCGCCGACAACCAGCTTCATGAACTCTCGGATTGGGACTATGAACTTCTGCCGATCGAGCTTTCTGGCCTCCAGGAGATGAACTATGACCTTGGGGCTCTGGGCTTTGATCAGACGGAACTTGCCCAGTTGATGTCCGGCGACGTGCAGCAGGGACTGACCGATCCGGACGATGTGCCGGCGCCGCCGGATGAAGCGACGACTAAGCCGGGTGATATTTGGGTGCTGGGCAATCATCGCCTCATGTGCGGCGATTCGAGCAAGGCCGATGATGTGGATCGCCTGCTGGATGGCCAGCCAGTCCATCTATGCAATTGTGATCCGCCATATGGAGTGCGCGTGGAACCGCGCAGCAACAATGCCATTGCGGCCGGGCTTTCATCGTTCCAAGCAACCAACACCAAACCGCAAACGCATCATCAAGGATTGGACCTGGCACGCTATCCGGGAAAATCTAAACCCACCCAGAAAAAACTGCGCGCCAAGGATCGGCCGCTGGCCAATGATTTTGTCTCTGATGAGGAATTCGACCGGTTACTCGATGCATGGTTCGGCAACATCGCACGTGTGCTGCTCGCCGGCCGCGGATTTTATATCTGGGGCGGCTATGCCAACTGCGCCAACTATCCGCCGTTCCTCAAGAAGCATGAGTTGTATTTCAGCCAGGCGATCATCTGGGTGAAAGAACATCCTGTGCTGACGCGCAAGGATTTCATGGGGAATCATGAGTGGTGCTTCTACGGCTGGAAAGAAGGCGCCGCGCATAAATATTACGGCCCCAACAACGCCACCGACGTATGGCCGATCAAAAAGATCAATCCGCAGAGCATGGTGCATCTGACCGAAAAGCCCGTGGAACTCGCTGTGCGCGCCATACAGTATTCATCGCTGGCGGGCGAAAATGTGCTGGACCTATTTGGCGGATCCGGCAGTACGCTCATCGCGGCGGAACAGACGGATCGCCACGCATTCCTCATGGAGCTTGATTCACTCTATTGTGATGTGATTGTCCAGCGTTGGGAGAAGTTCACTGGGAGGAAGGCGGAACGGATTGCGGCAGAATCAGGCCAGGGCGTAAGCTGAGGAACCTGAATGCTCGTCGGCCATAAACAGCCTAATCAAGAGGGTTACATCACGGATCACCGTTTCAACGCTCGCGGTCTTTACGGAGCAGCGTGACTGAATCGCCAAGCTGCTTGCCACGTGGTGCAAGTTTCTTACGCCAACGGCCAGCGGCCACCATCGCCTCAATCAGCGTGATCCCGGCAGCTTGTTCAAGGATCAGCTTGATTTCGCTTTGCAACGAACGCCTATTTCGCGTGGCGCGTGCTTTGAGCTTGGCCAGCGTTTGACTATCAATTCTGCGAATGAGAAGGTCTGGCATTGAACACCCGCTTTTCACCATCCTATGATCGCAACGAGACCGTACGTCATCCAGAACAACCCGGCAACAAGGAGATGTTGGCGTTCTTACGTGTCCGGCGTCAACTGTTGGAGATAACGATGGTACGTATAGATCCGGTCGCGGCGTTTGCCGGTTGTTTCACGCAAAATACCCGCATCCACCAGCAGCCTGATGGTGCTGGCAGCCGTCGGCTTGCTGACTTTCATCAGCTTAATGACCCGTGGCAACGTGATAACCGGATTGGCCGGCAGCAACTCGGCAAGATGAATCGCCGCCACGGTGGCCCTGCGATTGCCGGAAACCTTAATTCGGTCGGCACTGGTAATGGCAAAGAGTTTCTGGGCGGTGCTGACGGCGTCGTCTGCCGCTTCGGCCACGCATGCCAGAAAGAAGTCCGTCCAGCCCTCCCAGTCGCCCTCTGTGCGGACGGCGCTCAGGTGCTGGTAATATTCCTGCTGGTGGCGCTTGAACGCCACGCTCAGGTAGAGCAGCGGCGCTTTGAGCAGACCCCAGTGCTCGACCAGCAGCGCGATCAGCAGCCGGCCAATGCGGCCATTGCCGTCCAGAAAGGGATGAATCGTTTCAAACTGCACGTGCGCCAGCCCCACGCGCACCAGTGGTGGCAGCGAGTCCTCAGTGTGGATCCATTTTTCAAGCGCCGAGAGCGCGCCAGGAAGTGCATCGGGCGGTGGCGGCACGAAACGGGCGTTGCCGGGACGCGTTCCGCCAATCCAATTCTGCGTGCGGCGAATCTCGCCCGGTTGCTTGTCGCTGCCACGCGTCCCTTTCATCAGGCGCTTGTGGGCCTCGCACAACAGGCGCACAGAAAGTGGCAGGCCCTTGGGCCGGGCGATTTCGCGGCGGGTGTAAGTCAAGGCGTCCACGTAGTTGCAGACTTCGCGGACATCGTCGGGCCGATCGGTGTGTTCCCCGGCCTCAAAGGTCAGCACATCCTGAAGTGTGGCCTGTGTGCCCTCGATCTGCGAGGTGATCAGCGCTTCTTTTCGTACAAAACCGTACAGGAACCAGTCGGCGCTGGGCACCAGATCGGCGGCCACCGAAAGCTTGCCCAGCGCCACCATGGCTTCGGCCAGGCGCCGCTGGGTCTGATCGCTCAAAACCAGTGGCGGATCGGCCGGCGGAAGCGGATGGGGAACAAAAGCCCGTACCTGCTCCTGATCCCACGGCGTGATGCGATATGTGCCAGTGACTCTGGGCATGGCGGTCCTTTTAACTATCGGCTTTCACTAGTTAAGTATACTTTGCTAGTGTCGGACGCTAGTAAAGCATACTTAACTAGCAAACGCAAGCATAATCAATGCTGGATGTTAGGGTTGGCCGGTTTTGAGGGTAAAGAGCCCGCGATCAGTCTTTTTGAAACGGGCCTGCTCACCCTTGGTCGCAATCTCTCTGATGAGAGAAGCAAAAAGAGTCGCCGAAGGCGTCTTACCGCCGGTAGTCCAAAGCCCCTGAGCAATCATCCGCTCCACGATCATCTTGGTATTCAGCGGCGTTTCGGCGGCAGCGAGCACCTGCGCGGCGGCATCCAGCGCCGACATCTTCCGTTCCGGCTTGGCTGCGGATTGCTTATCAGCGCCGTCGGGCGCGGGTTTAGTTTCTGTGCCGATAGCGGCAGGCTGCGTTTCTTCAGGCTTCTGGTCCGTTATCTGGCTGGGCGCCGCCGCCTGCTCGAGCCGGGAACGTTTCTTGGCTCCACCTTTTCCATTGAGTGCCGCAACGGCTTCGCGTCCGCTCAGAATCGGTGGGCGCTCGGCTTTGGTTCCGCTGGGTTTGGTAATGTTTTTCTTGCGTTTGGACATAACGAAATCTCCTTTGTGTAGGGTGCCAATTCCATGGACATTCATGCCATTCTTTTTACATCACATCAAGGCAAATGAATGTGAACTGCAAAGGATTCACAATGTCGAATGAAGTACCCAGAGTGAACCCGCTATCGATTTCCGTAGATGAACTGGCACGTATGTTGTCAGCCGCCGGCGGGAAAAAGATCACCCCCCAGGAAATCCAGTCCGATATCGACGCTGGCGCGCCGATGGGCCGTGATGGCCGAATCAGCCTGGTGAACTACACAGCTTGGTTGCTGCAGGTGATGCAGAATCAGTGAAGATTGATCCGCGACAACTTCGCGTAGCCGATGTCGTGCGGCTGCTGAATTCCACACCGCTGGGTGAGGTGGTGCAGCCGCACGTGGTCTATCGGCACCTCAACCGTGCGGCCTACCGCATCGGTGACGGTCGGCGCATTGATTTGGTACGCTATGCCACATGGCTCTTTCATGCGCGGCACGAGGCATTTGAATCGGGCTGGACGGAAAAGGATTACGCGGCGCATAAAGAGGCGGTGAACGCCCGCAGCCGGGGCATGTCAGAATCTTCTCGCGACATCGGCGCCGAAGGCTGGATTCATCCGCCGGTCAATCCCGAGCGGAAGGAACACTGCTGCAAGTCATTCCGGCAGTTCTGCGAATCCTACTTTTTACAGACTTTCCATCTGGCATGGTCGGAAGACCATCTCAAGGTCATTGCCAAAATTGAAGAGGCGGTGCTGAACGGTGGCCTCTTTGCCATGGCCATGCCGCGCGGCTCGGGCAAGACCACCTTGTGCGAGACAGCGTGCCTGTGGGCGCTGCTGTATGGCCACCGGGAGTTTGTGGCTTTGATCGGCGCCGATGAAGAGCACGCCGGGGATATGCTCGAGTCGATCAAGTCGGAACTCGAGAACAATGATCTCTTGGAGGAGGATTTTTCCGAAGTCTGCGGACCCATTCGGGCATTGGAGGGGATCCACCAGCGAGCGGCCGGTCAGTTATACCAAGGGGCGCGCACGCATATCGGCTGGACGGCCAAGGATATTGCGCTTCCAACCATACCGGGGAGCGCGGCATCGGGTGCGGTCATCAAGGTAGCCGGGATCACCGGACGTATTCGCGGCATGAAGCATAAGCGGGCCGACGGGAAGACCGTGCGGCCGTCACTGGTGCTGCTGGATGATCCGCAGACCGATGAATCGGCACGGTCGCCGAGTCAGTGCGTCACGCGTGAGCAGATTCTGGCCGGGGCGATTTTGGGGTTGGCAGGACCGGGAAGAAAGATCGCCGGCCTGATGACACTCACTGTCGTTCGCCCCGACGACATGGCTGACCGCATTCTGGATCGTGAGAAACATCCGCAGTGGCAAGGCCAGCGGACGAAGATGGTGTACGCTTTCCCGAGTAATGAAAAACTCTGGCAGCAGTATGCCCAGCTCCGCGCCGAAGGTCAGCGAAATGACCGGGGTGTAGGTGATGCTAATGAGTTTTATCGCACTAACCAGATCGACATGGATGCCGGTGCCAAGGTTGCCTGGCCCCAGCGACATAATCCGGATGAGCTTTCGGCGATCCAGCACGCCATGAACCTGAAACTCGACCACGGCGAGGCTGCATTTTGGGCCGAATACCAAAACGAGCCTTTGCCGGAGGAGACGCCGGGATCTGACATGCTTTCGGCCGACACCATCGCCGAGAAGACCAACGGCATGAAACGCGGCGAGTTGCCGGTGGGCGTCTGCCATTTAACGATGTTTGTGGATGTGCAGGGGACGCTGTTGTACTGGCTCATCTGCGGGTGGGAAGATGATTTTACCGGTTACATGCTGGACTACGGCGTTTATCCCGATCAGAGGCGAAGTTATTTTACGCTGCGCGATGCCAAGCGAACGTTGATGTCGGTTCACGCCGGAACGGGACAAGAAGGTGCGATCTATGCGGGTATGGAAGCGCTGACGGGGGTGCATTTATCCCGCAAGTTCCAGCGGGATGATGGCGCGGAGATGACCATTGAACGTTGTCTGATTGACGCCAACTGGGGTAACAGTACGGACGTGGTCTATCAGTTTTGCCGGCAGTCGGCACATTCGGCCATCGTCATGCCCAGCCACGGCCGGTATGTCGGCGCGGCCTCTACGCCGTTCTCAGAATACAAACCGCGCAAGGGAGACCGGACGGGCTTACATTGGCGCATCCCCAACCTGCAGGGCAAGCGCGCGGTCCGATATGCCTTGATTGATACCAACTACTGGAAGAGTTTCGTGCATGCGCGACTCTTGGTGCCAATGGGCGATCCGGGATGCCTATCGCTCTTTGCCGGCACGGACCATCGGCTGCTCTCCGAGCATCTGACCGCCGAGTATTGCATCAAGACTTCCGGCCGTGGGCGCCAGCTTGATGAATGGAAACTCCGCACGCCGGGCCTGGATAACCACTGGCTGGATTGCCTGGTCGGTTGTGCGGTCGGCGCCAGCATGCAGGGCGCGGTTTTATTTGGAACGGACAGTAAGGATGCTCCGCGCAAGGCGCGCGTGCGTCTGTCGGACCTCCAGGGGAGGCGGCGATGAAATCTTCACGTGAAAAACTACCTATCAGACCCTTGGAATGCCCGCACTGCGGCTGCCGGCATCTTCCGGTGGTGCAAATCCACTCGCTGCCCAGCGGCAAGCAAATCTGCCGGCGAGAATGCCGTCACTGTGGCCGGCGCATCGCAACTTACCAGCAACCTGCCACCACCGAACGCTGATCACCTCCCATCCCAGTTTCAGTTCTGCTCACAGACGTTATTAATCTAATCACTAAATACTTTACATAGTGATGATAGTGGCAGTATGATAGC